>JAPKZD010000024.1 GCA_026393975.1 Candidatus Aminicenantota bacterium
CTCCGCGCTCCTTGAGCCGCTTCATGACCCGTCCTACCGTCGAGGTCGAGACCCGGATCCCCTCTCTCCTCAAGAGAACGACGAGCTTGTCCTTCCCCCACCGGGGATACTTCGTCCTGAGCTCCAGGATCCGGTCTTCGATCGGGGCCGGGGTCAGGGGCTTCCGGACATGGTGGGGTCGTCGGCTCCAAGCCTCCAGGGTGGTCAAGTCATAGGAATCGAACCGGTTCTTCCAACGGTAGAAGGTCTGGGGCGAGATGCCAAAATGACGGCAGGTCAGCCGGGCATCCTCACATCTTTTGTAATAATCGAACCAGCGCAGGCGCCTGGCGGCGTCCTGGGAGATCGTCCCCTGGCGGACCAGGGACCGGATGAACTCCGACCCCGGAATGACTGACCCGTAAATCGTCGATGACTTCGGATACATGGCGACTCCTATCATAGCCCAAGGTGTCACCTATGTATCTGAACGAGAGCAGAACGTCTTATCGATAGAAACAAGCGGTAGGGCAGGGCCAAAATCCCGGCGGTGTTGCCGGCGAAGAATCTGCGCTGAACGGCCCGGTTTGTGCCGCTGCCGCGGCGCGGCCTTGCGGCCTACTTCTTGAAAAAGTAATCGATCTCCCACTCGGCGGTTTCGCGCGCGTCCGAGCCGTGGGTCGCGTTCCGCTCGATGGAAAAGCCATGGGCATGGCGGATGGTGCCGGGCTTGGCCAAGGCGGGGTCGGTCGCCCCCATGGCATCCCGCCAGAGGCGGACGGCGTTTTCCGCCTCGAGGACCATGATCACGACCGGGCCCGAGGACATGAACTCGGTCAGGCTGTCGTAGAAGCCCTTCTCCTTGTGGACGATGTAGAACCCCTTGGCCTCGTCCTTGGTCAGGTGGACGAGCTTCATCCGGGCGATGGTGAAGCCCTCCGCCTCGATGCGCTCGATGATCTTGCCGATGATCCTCTTCTTCGTGGCGTCGGGCTTGATGATGGCCAGGGTCTTGTCCATGGGGGCGTTCTCCTCGCGGGTCTAGAGGACATCTTATACCCCGGAGGGGGCAGGGCCGTCAACTTGGACGCCGCCTCGGAGGCGCACGGAAGTCTAGGGGTTGACAAACGTTCCCTCCAGAATTAACATAAAATTATGGGGAAACTAAAAGATCCTAAAACCATCACTCGGCGGGACGTCCTCAAGCTCGCCGGGACAGCCGCGGCCTTCTGCACCTCCTTCGGCTTCCTGCACGGGAGCCAGACCGGCGGGGTCGTCCAGGACAAGCATATCCAGCAGGACAAGCATCTCCAGGCCAGGTGGCAGCAGGCCGAGATCAAGTGGTACAAGGGCAGCGAGCTTCTGTACTCCGCGCCGTTCCCGGCGAAGGTCCTGAAACACCTCCAGTCCGACGAGACGGCGGCCGTCGAGATCAAGCTGTTCCGGGCCGGCCAGATGTTCAAGAACCTGGGGACGCTCGAAGCCAAACACTGAAGCGGCGCCTTTGGATTTTTGCCTCGACCGCGAGAGCCGCTTTTCATTCACTTGCCGTGTGTGCGGACGTTGCTGCTCGGGCAAGGTCATCATGGCCGGCCCCCACGAGATCCTGGGCATGTCCAGGGTCCTGGGGATCGGTACGACCGAGTTTCTCGCCCTCTATACCGATAACGGGGGCACGACCCTCCGCGCGGAAGCGGAGGGCCCCTGCGTATTCCTGACGCCTTCCGGGTGCCGGGTCCATCCCCGGCGACCCCTGGTCTGCCGCCTCTATCCCCTGGGCAGGACAACCAACGAGAGGGGAGAGGAGCGGTTCGCCGTCTTTCCCGCGCAACCCGATTGCGAGGCGGTCGTGGGGCGCGACGGGACGGTCGCGGCCTTCCTGGAGTCGCAGGGCATCGCGCCCTACCTGGGTTGGTCGCGCCGCTACGGTGAGCTCTACCGGCGCATGATCGGGCTTCTCGACCGCCTCGATATACAGGGCAAGGTCGACGCTCCTGCGGCCGATGCGCCCGCGGAGGCGGCGCAAGCGGGTTCCGGATCCGCGGGATCGGGACAAGAGCCGGACCGTACGCCCTTATCCTCCTGGCAGGACATCGACGCATCGCTCGAAGAATATTGCGCCGTGAAGGAACTGGAAGCGCCGGCGGAGATCGACGAATCGATCACCCTCCACCTCCGGGCCATGGAGGAATGGCTGGACGACCTGGAGTCCCGGCTGGGCGAAGTCCGGAATAACCCCGAAGGAGCGTAAAGACCATGAGCTTCCATGAACCCATCATCTTAGGCCGGACAGGACTTAAGGTCGGACGCTTGGGCATCGCCTCGGGGTACGGAGCGCCCACAGCGGGCATCGAAGAGGCGTTCGAGCAGGGTTGTAACTACTTCACCTGGGGCACGGTCATTAAAGGCTATAAGCCGCAGATGCGTCAGGCGCTGAAGAATATCGTCGCCAAGGGCCAGCGGGACCGCCTGGTCCTGGCCATGTTCACCTACGCCCACAACAATTTTTTCACTGAGCGGATGCTCAGGCGCGGTCTGAAGAGCGCCGGACTGGACCACGCCGACGTCCTCATCCTGGGCTATTTCTCCCGGCGGCCATCGCGGCGCCTCATTGACGGGGCCCTGCGGATGAAGGAGAAGGGGCTCGTTCGCTTCATCGGCCTTTCCAGCCACAGCCGGAAGCTCCTCGGGGAGCTGGGGCGGGACGGGGAGTTCGATGTTCTTCATCTCCGCTACAACGCCGCCCACCGCGGCGCGGAGACGGATATTTTTCCAAATTTGAGCGGGGAAAAACGGCCCGGGACCGTGGCCTTCACCGCCACCCGATGGGGGAAACTCCTTGACCCGAAGAAGATGCTGCCGGGCGAAAAGCCGCCGACGGCCGCCGACTGCTATCGCTTCGTTCTTTCCAACCCCGCGGTCGACGTGTGCATGTCGGGGCCGAAGACGGCCGAGCAGATGCGCGGGAACCTGGCCGTCTTGGATGCCGGGCCCATGAGCGAAGAAGAGCTAGCCCGGATGCGCCGCATCGGAGATCACGTCTACGGCCGCAAACGGCCCTGACTGGACGTTGCGCGCCGTTTGATCTCAGTTCAACTTGGAACCAGGCGGAATCGGCTCCAGTACGGACTTCAGGAATTGGTGGATGCGAAATTCGTCCGAGGTGGTTTTCCCGGTTCAGGAACTCGGCGGTTTCGCTAGGAGCTTCGCGGTGAGGCCCGAGATCTTCTCGAACGCGGCGGCGACATACGCATCGAGCTTTTTTATAGCTTTCTTCTTGTTCTTGGTGTAAAGGGCCCTGAAGTCCGCTTCGAAATTCCGCCGGCCTTCGATGAACGCTTTTTCCGCGGGAAAAAGCTCCCTCTTGAGCGTTTCGTACATCGGGCCGTAGTTCGCTTCGGCGGCCTTTTCGAGCTCGAGGACCTTGGTGTGGAGGAGCCCGCCCTTCGCGGCCTTGAACTCCGCGTCGTCGAAATGCTGTTTATAGAAAACCTCGTAGTCGTGCGTGGTCGTTCCGAGGCCCGCGCCGGGCGGCAGGTTCTCGACCCCGTAGTAAAGGGGCAGGAACGCTGTCGTGTCGGGCTTGCCCATGGCCAGCCAGATCGAGACCGAGATCGGCTCCGGGAGCTTTGGGTCGAGAGAGACGACGAAGGAATTGATCGTCGAGGAGGTGCAGATCGTCCGGAACTTCGTCCGGTTCGGAGTGCCCGTCTTATAGCCGTCCGTGGCGTCGTATTCGGTCCCTTCATAGTGGTCGCGGAGGATCGTCATCAGGGCTTCCGCAGCCACTTTTTTTCCGGGTTTTGATGAGAACGGGTAATCGCGGCCGAGCTCCCAGTCCTTCCCACTGAGCAGGACGAGGCCCCGCCAGTGGCGGAGGGCGTTGCCGTCGGAGACGAGGTCCCGGTTCGAGGGCCTCTCGAAGGCCTTCTTGAAGTCGAACGGGCCATCCTTCGTTTCGTCGTACCAGCCGTTTTTCACGGCGTATTCGACGATGTCCCGGCTGCCCATGAAGTGGTCCGTGTCGTCCGGGCGGATTTGCCGGATCGTGTAGTGGTTGGGGATGACGGCCACCTCGTCGTCGGGGACCCGCTGGGCGAACCAGTGACGCCCCCTGAGGACGGCCAGCATCCAGGCCTCGTTCTTGTCGGCGATCGAGTAGGTCCTTCCGGAGGCCCGGTAGCCGTATTTTTCGACGAGCTCGCCCGCGATCCGTACGGCCTCCCGCGCGGAGGTCGCCTTCTCGGCCATGAGCCTGCGGAGCATGTAGCCGATGCCGCCGTCGGTGTAGTCCTCCGCCTTCACTCTCGACGGACAGCTGTCGGAGGTGATGAGGACGCCGTGCTCGTTGATGAAGCTGTCGGCGAATTCCTGGGTTGTTGCCTCGATCCACAGAAAGCCCGCCGTCTTGCCGTCGGTCTCGAAAAAGGCCCCCTTGCCGAGGCTGATTTTTTGGGGCGCGCCGTAGTCGCGGGTCCGAATCCTCCGGAGGTTGACGATGATCTCGCCCTGGTCGTCCTCGTTGTGGGCGACCATGACCGAGCCGTCGGCGCTGGCCTTTTTCCCGACGAGCACAGTGAAGCACTCGCCGTCCGGGCGTTCGCTGGCCGGCGCGAGCAGGGCCAGGGCGAGGAAAAGCGAAACGAGGGCGGCTGTCTGCCTTTTCGCGTTTTTCATGGCCCCAATGTACTTCCTAAGGCAGGGTGTTTTCAAGTCAGGACGATTCTTGACAGCCGCTAATTCTTCCTATCCCTCGATGACATACGGGTTGTTGCAGCAGTCGTTCCCCTGCATGAGGGTCTTCGTCCGGATCATGCGCATCTTGGGATTGAACGCTTCGGCCGACGCGTAATCCGCGTGGCCGGAGAGAATTTAGCCGAGGTCGCCGGCGTTGACTTCCCGGGGCCGGCTGATCAGGATCGTCGGCGTCAGGACAGCGGCTTCTAGCTCGTGATGCTGACGGAGATCTGGGTTGCCGGGGTAGCGGCCGTCATGACCTTGTCCACCGATAAAGCGTTGGTGAGGATGCCGAAACCGGCGAGCGACAGGATCGTGGCGACCACGAAGATAGTGAGTTTTGTTCTGAGTTTCATGATATTCTCCTCTGTTCGTTGATATCTTTTTTCTATCCTTACATCTCTTTAGACGTCGGGTCGGAGCAAAAGGTTCCAAAATCCTATAAAAATAGTAGGATTTCCCCATATAGGGCATAGAAAAGATTTGCTAGGGCGGCAAGTCCCGGGCGATGGAATCGCCCTACTCGGAGTTTCGCGTCTCTACTTCAGCCATGCCTCGCGGAGTGCCTTCTGTTCGGGCGTCGGGTCCGCGAGCGGGGTGATGCGGAAGCTCCTCTCGGTCTTTTTCGCCAGGACGGCCTCGGTTTCGCGCACGGCGCCGCGCCTCGCGTAGAGGACCTTGACCTTGTCGCCGGGCTTGTGGGAGTTGATCGTCCCGGCGAGCGAATGCTGGGTGACGCGGGCGCCGTCGAGGGCTAGGAGCTCGTCCTGGATGGTCAAGCCGGCGAGAGAGGCGGGGGAGTCGGGGTCGACCGACGAGACGACCGGGCTTCCGTTCTGGTCCTGGGTCGAGGCGCCGAACCAGGGTCCGGTCGCGGGACGGGGCTCGAGGTCGACCGTGAGCCCCGCGTAACCGAGATACTTGGCGTAGTCCCATTCTTTGACGGTCGTGGCGTAGACGTCGAAGATCTCGTTAAGGGGGATGCCGGCCGCGCGCTCGCAGACAGCGCGGAATTCCCCATCGGTGAAACCCCGCTTCTTTTCCTTGTAGAAAGTCCGATAAAGAGTCCGCATGACGTCGTCGAGCGATGAGCGGCCCTTCGACGCCTCGCGGATCCTGAGGTCGAGGAGGAGGCCCAGCCCGGCGCCGATGTCGTAGTAAGAAATGGTCGTGTTGGCCGCGTGTTCGCCGCGGCTGAAGAAGTTGAGCCAGGTGTCGAAGCTCGAAGCGGTCGCTGGCTGGTGGCGGCGGCCGGGGGCGTTCTCGTAGTCGGCGATGGTCGAGCCGAGCCGCTCGAGGACCTCGTCGCGGGTCATCAAGCCGGCCCGATTGAGGAGGATGAACTCGTAGTAGACCGTGATCCCCTCCGAGACCCAGAGCATTTTCGTGTAGTTCTCGCGGTCGTAGTCGAAGGGGCCGAGGGCGATGGGCCGGATGGCCTTGACGTTGAAGAGGTGGAAGTATTCGTGGGCGATGAAGCTCAGCCAGCCCTTGTAGGCCTGGGGATTCGTAAGCGAAGCGGGATTGAGCGTAACGGCCGTCGAGTTCAGGTGCTCGAGCCCGCCGCCGCCGGGACCGATGATGAGGAAGGTGTAGTGGCGGTAGGGGAGCTCGCCCATGAGCGTGGCCGTGGCCTCGACGATTTTCTTGAGGTCGCCGACGAACTTCGTCCTATCTGCGGCTCCCAGGTCGTAGGCGGCGACGGCGTGGGGGAGGCCGGCGGCCTCGAAGGTCAGGATCTCCTGGTTGCCGATGAGGATGGGGCAGTCGTAGAGGGTGTCGAAGTCGGGCGCGGTGAACGTGTTGGGTCGGCCCGCGACCGGGTCGAGGCCGGTCGAGACCTGCTTCCAATCGGGGTGGAGGAGAACCGCGACCGTCACCGGGTTCTGGAGGCGGCCGGCGACGTGCATGAACATTCCGGTCGGGGTGATGAAGCCGCCGTCGTCGCCAAGGTAGCTGTCGGCCACAAAGCGGGTGAAGGCGTAGACGTCGTAGCTCACGACGACGGACGCGGCCTTGCCGGAGTGGACCCGCCAGGTGTTCTTCGTCGTCTTTTCCCAGGCGAGGGGGCGGCCCGCGCCGTCCTCGGCCCGGAAATCCTTGACGTACTTGGCGTAGTCCATGATCCGGTAGTAGCCGGGCGTCCAAGCCGGCATCTTAAAGTCTTGGGTCTCGCCCTTGAGGCCATCGGCTCGGAAGATAACGTGGTAATAGTGGGTCGTCGGCCGGTCCATGGACACGGTGATGGACATGGCGGGCGCGGCCGTGGCGCGGGCTTGGGCCTGCGCTAGGCCGAGCGACGCGGCGATGATTATGGTGATAATCAGAAGTGCAACGGGAAACCCTTGCCAGCGCGAATTCGTGTTCATCGTTGCTCCTCCTGGAAAGGCGCGAGCCGGAAGGCCCAAGCGTAATTCGCCATGCCAGCGATTGGTATACCGCAGGCGCCGAGGGGAGTCAAACGGGCGCGGTTGTCCTGCGCGTTGACATGAAGGGGAGGGCGCCGATAGAATGGGCCTCGCCCATGGACAAGTCGGACAGAGCGGCGAATTATCAGAAATTGAAGGCCTTTGCCCTCAATCTCGGCTTCGATTTGTTTGGGGTCGCCGACGTCATGGGGATGCGAGGGAATTTCCTCCTAGAGCCGGCGACGCGCGACCGATTCGGGCTGGCCGTCTCGCTCGGAAAACGGCTAAGCGACGCCGTGCTCGACGACATCGCCGACCACCCGACCCAGATCTATTTCCACCACTACCGGCAGATGAACTTCTTTTTGGACCGGGGTGCCTTCCTTATCGCCGACGACATCCAGAAACAGGGCTTCGGGTCGTTGGCCATCGCCGCTTCCCAACTCATCGACTGGGACAAGCAGAAGGCCCATCTCTCGCACAAGCACGTCGGCTGCGCCGCCGGGCTGGGCTGGTTCGGCCGCAACAACCTTCTCGTCAACCCCGAGCTCGGAGCGCGCTTCCGGCTGGTCACAGTGCTCACGGACATGCCGCTCGAACCGGACGCGCCTCTCGACCGTGATTGCGGCCCCTGCCGCGCCTGCGCCGCAGCCTGTCCCGCCGGGGCCATCAAGGACACGCGCGAGGCCTTTGACCACCTGGCCTGCTACGAGACGCTCAAGGAATTCCGCAAGAAAGGCACCACGACCCAGTTCATCTGCGGCATCTGCGTCCGCGACTGCCGCGGTCCGAAGGGCCAGGCGTAATCCCTAGAGCGGTTTGAGGGGATTCCAAACCTTCAGCCCGGTAAAGCGGCTGAAGTCCCGGTCGATCGTCCACAGTTCGCCGATTCCGTTCTGAAGACAAACGGCGGCGATCCGGGCATCGTGGATTTTCGGGCCGGCCACCTGTCCCGCAAGGACAAGCGACCGGAGTCGCGGCCAATAGCCCTCGTCTTCGGCCAGCAGGACGAGACTCGGCGATTCGAGCCAGGCCTCGACCTGGTCGACGGCCAGGTCGAGGGGCGTGGGAGGGGAGTAGATCCGCGGGTGCGTCGCGACGGCCAGGAACTCGTGGAGACAGGGCCAGGGGATCGCCCACTGCGCCCGGCCCTCGGCGAGTCCCCGCACGCACTCGGAGGCGGCGGCATGCCAGGGCGAATCCTCGCGGTGCGCGTAAACCAGGATATTGCTATCGACGGCGATCATCCGCCCCGTCCTTCGTAGCTGAGGTCGAGGATCTGGTCCCAGGTCACACCCGCCAAATGAGGCTGGAGGCCCTGACCCTTGAATGCGGCCTGGCGAAGCTTGAACCCCTCGGGCTTGCGGTCCTGGTGTTCGGCAACGACTTTCCTGAGCCCTTCCTCGACTAGGGCTTTCAACGTCGTTTTCTCCTGATTGGCGACTTTCCGGGCCTCGTTGAACAGGCTATCGGGAATATGTATGGTAGTCTTCATATGGCTAACCATATAGCATCTCCTTTGGGCAGTCAAGATGGCTTATTGATGATGACGCTTCTGCACAGGCCGGGTTCTCACAGCTCTCCCAATGGAATAGCCGGGGGGCGTTCGATTGTGCTAGATTAGAGAAACAATGAAAAAATTCAAAGAGATGACAAGACGGGAGTTTCTCGCCGCCGGGGCGGGTGCGGCCGGCGCGGCCGTGCTGTCGACGAACGCCTATTCGCGCAGCCGCGCATCGGGCGGATGGGGTTCGCCGAGGCCCTTGCTCTTAGCTCCGTCCGAAACGCGTGTCGTCCTCGTAAAAACCCAGGATCGGGCCGAGGGCGTCAAGAAATGCCTGGACCTGTTGAAAATCAACCCGTTCAAGGGCAAAAGCGTCCTCGTCAAGCCGAATTTCAACACCTCCGACGAAACGCCGGGATCGACCCACAACGACACCTTGAAAGCGCTCCTGGCGCGGATCCGGGATATGGGAGCGAAGGACCTGGCCATCGGCGACCGGAGCGGTCCCGAGCCGACAGAAGAGGTCTTCGATAAGAAAGGCATCCGCGCGCTCGCCGGCTCATTCAACGCCGCGATCCTGAACTTCGACGAGCTCGGCGAGACGGGCTATGTCAAGATCACGCCGCCGGGCTCGCATTGGAAGGACGGCTTTCTCGTCGCCAGGCCGGTCGTCGAGACGGAGTGCGTCGTCTCCACCTGCTGCCTGAAGACCCATCAGTACGGCGGCGTCTTTACGATGTCCCTCAAGAATTCCGTCGGGGTCGTGCCGCGCAAGGGGAACACCTACATGCGGGAGCTCCACTCCTCGCCCGATCAAAGACGGATGATCGCCGAGATCAACTTCGCCTACCGCCCGGCCTTGATCGTCCTCGACGGGCTTCAGGCCTTCGTCGACCAGGGTCCGATGACCGGGCCGCGCAAAGACGCCGGCGTCTTCGTGGCCGGCACCGACCGCGTGGCCGTCGACGCCGTGGGGGTGGCCATCCTCAAGGACCTGGGGTCGAACGACGCCATCATGAAGCCGGCCGTCTTCGCCCAGGAGCAGATCGCCCGTGCCGTCGAGCTCGGGCTGGGGATCTCCTCAGCGGCGGGCATCGTCATCGATACCCCGGACGCGGCCAGCGAAACTTACGCGGAGAAGATCAGAGGGATCTTGATGAATCCAGGCCGCGGATGAATTCCTCGACTTTCTCGACGAGTTCCTTGTTGCCGATGTAGAGGGGCGTTCGGTGGTGGAGGGACGAGGGCTCGAGGTCGAGGATCGGCCCGAGGCCGTCGGAGGCGTAGCCGCCGGCCTGTTCGGCGATGAAGGCGAGCGGCGCGGCCTCGTAGAGAAGGCGGAGCTTTCCGGTCGGGAGATGCGGGTCCTTGGAGTCGGCCGGGTAATAGAAAACGCCTCCCGCGAGGAGGTTCCGGTGGAAGTCGGAGACGAGCGTCCCGATGTAGCGCAAAGAGAGGCCCTTGATCCCGCCGCCGCGCCCCTGCAGGTATTCCGTGTAGGCTTGGACACCCTTGCTCCAGTAAAGCAGGTAGCCGAGGTTGACGCTGAAATACTTGGCCGGCGGGATCTTGATGTCGGGGTGGGACAGGAGGAACTCGCCGACGTGCGGGTCGAGGGTGAAGCCGTGGACGCCGTGACCGGCCGTATAGACGAACATCGTGCTCGTCCCGTAGGTGATGTAGCCGGAGGCGACCAGTTTCCGGCCGGGCTGGAGGAATTCGGAGACGCTCACCGGGCCGTCCTCGCCCGTCCGCTTGTAGATCCCGAAGATCGTGCCGATGGGCATGTTGTAGTCGACGTTCGAGGAGCCGTCGAGAGGGTCGAAGACGAGCAGGTATTTCCCCATGGGGTACTTGTCGGGGATGGGCATGAACTCGGCGTTTTCCTCGGAGGCGAGACCGGCCAGCCGGCCCGTGTGATCGGTGAGCCGGGAGATCGTCAGGTCGGCGAAGCGGTCGAGTTTCATCACCGTTTCGCCCTGGATGTTGATGTCCTCTGTCCGGCCGAGGATTTCGGCCAGGCCGGCCCGGGTCGTTTTGCTGGCGATGACCTTCCCGGCCAGGGCCAGATCGTAGAGGATATTGGTCAGGACGCCCGTGGCCTCGGGGTGGAAGGCCTGTTCCTCGAGAATGTGGCGCTCGATGGTGATGATGGATGAATTATCGATCGGATTTCGGACCATTTCCTCTCCCTTGATTCCTCGGGTGAACCTAAAATGTAACACGGTCCCGGCCCGCGTTCAAGCCCGCCCGTCCCGTCTCCTTGAAATCCGGAGGCGCAATATTTTATAATGGGCCAGTCAGGCAATAGATGGGACGCAAGAAAGCGGCATTCTGTCTTTCTCTCCTTGCCGGGGCCGTCATCCTTGGGCTGAGCGTCGTCGCCTTCGTCGGCCTCCTCGGCCGGGCGGAAATACCCTGGGACGCGCTGGCTCAGGCGACGGGAATCCCCGGCGAACTCCTGCCCCAGGCGGTCGTCCGGGCCGATGGATTCGAAATCAGCGAGCCTGAGTTCGATTTCACGTTCGTCGTGGCCCGTCACCGGATCGGCGACCAGGTCGATTTCGTCTTCGTGAAGAACGGCCGGGAGGAGACCGTCCGCGAGCGCCTCGTTCCTCATTATGCCAACGGGACGTTCCCTGTCGTCTACCTGCTGACGGGGGTTTTCGGCTTTATCCTCGGCTTCGCGGTCTTCATCCTCCGCTCCGAGGACGCGCGGGCGCGCATCTTTTTCTGGCTGTGCATGGCCTTCTCCTCGGCCGTGATGATCAGCGGAGAGTGGTACGGTGTCCGGGGGAGGGTGCTCTATCTCGTCCCCGGGGTGCTCTTTTTCTTCGCCTATTTGCTGACGCCGGCCCTCCTCCTGAGATTTGCGCTGACGCTTGCCCCCCGCGGCAAGGTTCGCGGGTTTCTCGCGATCTGGGGCGCATCCCTTCTTTTTGGGGGGTTTTTCAGCGCCGTGTTCGCCTCGTCTCTCCTCCTGCCGTCGGTCGAAATCTTCCGCCTAAAGAAATATTTCGTCATCTTCCGTCTCTACTTTTTGGCCCTGTGCGTCGCGGCGGTCGTCAGCCTCATCCGGTCCTATCGGGCCTCGGCTTCCCGCGAGCGCCGGGACCAGATCAAGTGGGTCTTGTTAGGCCTGGTCATGGGGCTCGGCCCGTTCGTGCTCCTCTTCCAGCTTCCTCTCAGCCTCAACCTGTCCCCGCCGCTCGGCGAGGAGTTTGCCAGCGCCTTTTTCGTCCTCCTGCCGTTCGCCCTGGCCTTCGCCATCCTGAAATACAAGCTCATGGACGTCGACCTGATCATCAACCGGAGCCTCGTCTACTCATTCCTGACCATGGTCACGGTCGGCGTCTACCTGCTGTCGATCGAAGGGCTGAAACAGATCTCCGCCGGGCCGGCTCGTCCGGGCCGGGGTTGGGTCCCGGTCGGCGCGGCCGTCATCGCGGCCGTGGCTTTCGCGCCCGCCCGGAACAGGATCCAGGTCCTCGTGGACAAGGCCTTTTTTCGCAGGGGCTACGACTACCGGAGGGCCGTCTTCGGCTTCAACGCGGCGGCCGGGAAGGCCTGCGGCGCCGGAGAGCTCCTGGATCTTTTCGAAAACACCCTCGCCGATATCCTCCCCGTGGGGAAGGTCGGCGGGCTCGTCCTCGAGCCGGGCGATGGGCCGCCCGGGATCGTCCTGCGGCGAGGGCTCGACGACGCGGCCGTCTCGCTCCTTGCCCGCCGTCCGGAGTCGGGCGCCTCCTGGACGGACGTGAGGCCGGAAGTCCCCGGTTACGAAGTCACCCTGCCGCTCCCGCTCGTCGAGGGCGCTCCTGCCGGCTGGATTTTCGTCGGCCGGAAAAAGTCGGGTTTGAAATTCACGGACGAGGACCGGGAGCTCCTCGAGACCCTGGCCGTCGAAACGGCCGCGGCCCTGCGTCGGATCCGGCTCCAGGAAGAGGTCGTCTATGAACGGGCCTCGCGGGAGAAATCGGAGGAGCTCGGCCGGATGAAGACCGAGTTCATTTCCTCCGTGTCTCACGAGCTCCGGACCCCGATGACCTCCCTCCAGGGGATTTCCCAGCTCCTCCAGTCGGGCAAGGCCGGGGACGAAGCGCGCCGGGAGCGGCTCCTTGAGCTCATGGCCGGCGAATGCGGGCGGCTCGGCCGCTTCCTCCACAACGTCCTCGACTTCGGCCGGATCGAGCAGGACGCCAAGCACTACGAGTTCCGCGAAACGGACCTCAAGCCGCTCGTCGGGGAAGTGACCGATATCGTTCTGTCGGCAGCGGCGGGCGAGGACCTCGACGTCGAGGTCGAGACGCCGGAGGGGCCGGTTTGGATCGAGGCCGATGCCGACGCGGTCCGCCAGGCCCTGCTCAATCTGGTGGACAATGCCATCAAGTACAGCGCCGGGCGGAAGCGCGTCGCCGTCCGGCTTGCGGAGGATGACGGCAATGTCGAGGTCAGCGTCAGCGACCAGGGCATCGGTATCCCGGCCGAGGACCGCGAGAAGATATTCGAAGCCTTCTTCCGTTCTCCCGCCGCTGTCCGCCATGATCCGAAGGGCGTGGGCCTCGGGCTGAAGATCGTCAAGCACATCATGGATGCCCACGGCGGGACGATCGACCTTCGGAGCAAGCCGGGGAAGGGGACAACGTTCACGCTCAAATTCCCGAAAAGGCGGAAGCCATGAAGAAGATCCTGATCATCGACGACGACCGGGTCCTGCGCCAGACGCTCGCCGCGGCGCTCGAGACGGAGGGGTACGAAGTTGCAGAGGCCGGCGACGGCCGGGAGGGCCTGAACAAGGCGCTCCAGGGCAACTACGACCTCGTCGTCCTCGACATCGTCATGCCCACGCTCGGCGGGCTCGAGGTCTGCCGGAAGCTCCGTGAGGCCGGCCGGCAGGTGCCCGTGATCATCATGTCCGGGCAGAAGAAAAAAGAAGTGGACAAGGTCCTGGGGCTAGAGCTCGGAGGGGACGATTACCTGACCAAGCCCTTCGGCGCCGACGAGTTCATCGCCCGGGTCCACGCCGTCCTGAGACGATCGCGGCCCGAGGTCCCGGAGATCGAGGACTGCTCCTTCGGGGATGTCGCCATCGACTTCAGGAAGAAGATCGCGACCAAGGGCGGCCGGGACATTCACCTGACGGCCCGGGAGTTCAGCTTGCTCAAGCTCCTGGCCGCCTGCGAGGGCCAGGTCGTTTCGCGGGAGGTCATCCTCAGTAAGGTTTGGGAATACGAGAAGTTTCCGACGACGCGCACGATCGACACCTTCATGTACAACCTGCGGCGGAAGGTCGAGGATGCCCCGGCCGCGCCGAAGCACCTGGTCACGGTGCCGTGGTCGGGCTACAAGTTCCAGAAGTAGCTATTTCTTTTTGCAGGGGACCCAGATCTCGGTGCGGAGGTCCTCCGGCTTGACGGCCATGGGGTTCATGTCGAGGTAGCGCTCGAGGACCGGGCCGTCGGCTTCGTAACCTTGGGCGGCCATCCAGGCCATGACCTTCTCCACCACCGCGCCGCCCTTGTCGTAGGGTCCGACGTGGAGAGCGACGGCGACGGTCTTGTGCTCCCAGATTTTCTTGACCAGCGGCAACTGCGGCGTCGCCTGGGCCGCGATGGCGAACCCGGCTTCCCAGGAGAGGTCCTCGGGTTTGGTATCGCCGGGCCAGTTGTAATAGACCCCGACCATGGGGCCACGGATCTGGGGGAACAGCCCTTGGGCCTGCATGGCTTCTATCAGTTCGCCGATGACCGCGGTCATGTCCGTGTAGGGGCCCTTGTGGCTGACGGCGCAGTAGGGGAAAGGCTCGACGTCCTTGACCGTGACGTCCTGGGCGGCCAGGGGCACGACCAGGGCCAGGACGATGAGCATGGACAGCAGTTTTTTCATGACGGGCCTCCTTCGGCGATCAGGTTCACATGTCTGTATCGCGGACGATAGCACTCCCCGCGGCTGTCTGTCAACGCTCCGGAGTTGCGCGGCGGCGTGCGTTTCTGGGATAATCCCGGCTGATGCGTAAGTGGCTCGTTCTGCTCCTGGCGATCGCGCTCCTCTACGCCTTACCGAAGCTCAACACGCGCGGCCGCCGGAACGCCTTTCCGCTTCTCAAGCGGATCAACGAAACCATCAATATCCTGGCCTGGGTCCTGCTCGCCGTCTACTTCGGCGCTTTCCTCTACTGGATCTGGACCGAGGTCGTCCGGTAGGGCTTGAATAGGAATTCCAGGCGCTTGAGCGACTTCCGCGCCGTCGCCCCCGCCGACTGGTCGAAACCGAACGCGGATATCGAGACGTAGCCGTTGCGCACGGCCCAGATGTCCGTGTCCTCGCCGGCCGGCTCGTGGTGCTTCCAGGACGGCTTGTATTCCGTCGCCCCCTCGGGAGAAACGGTTTTCTCAAAGAACTCGAGCGGAGCCCGCGTGTCCTGTTTCGTGATTCGTACGCCCCGGATGTTTTCTCTCGGCAGGGCCGGGATGTTGACGTTGAGGAATGTCCCTTTCGGGATGCCGTCCTTGCCGACCGTCCGGACGATGGCGGCCGTGATCCCGGCCGCCACTTTATAGTCCATGCCCTTTCCCGCGGCGAGGTTGACGGCGATCGACGGAATACCCAGGAAGGCCGCCTCCCGGGCGCCGGCGACGGTGGCCGAATAGAACGTGACCGTGCCCAGATTCTCGCCCCTGTTGATCCCTGAGACGACGAGGTCCGGCCTCTCGGGAAGGAGCTTCTCCAGGGCCAGCCGGACGCAGGTCGCGGGCAGGGCGTCGATGGAGAACCATGTCGCGCCCTGTCTCTCGCTCTCCTCGACGGCGATCGACCTGTCCGAGGTGACGCCGTGGCTGACGCCGCTGCGGGGGTCCCTGGGAGCGGCGACGGTCACCGTTCCCAAAGGCATGAGGGCGTCGGTGAGGGCCTGGAGTCCTGGCGCTTCGATGCCGTCGTCGTTCGAGACGAGGATCTTGAGCGGTCTCGAAGACGGCTCGGGAGCCGTCCCGCCGCACGCTGCCGCCAAGAGAAGGGCCAACACGACGAAGCCCGTCGATGACCGCCGCCGTCTTCTCATCGCTCGCTCCTTTGCTCCGCGGCTCCCTTTGCACATTCAATGTGCAATCTATCAAAAGTACGCGTCTGACAGTTCTTTAGAATCTCGGTCAGCCGCTTTTTCCACAGGGTTATGCACAAAGTCTGTGGAAATCCCCCTTTCATTTTTTATTTTTCACATAGCGGTCGAACCATTCGAACATTTCCGCGAGGACGTCAAGGACCGACTCGCGGGCGGAATAGCCGTGGCTCTCGTAGGGCAGGTAGACGAAACGGGCCGTCGCCCCGAAGCCCTTGAGCGCCGCGAACAGCCGCTCGGACTGGATGGGGAACGTGCCGGAGTTGTTGTCGGCCATGCCGTGGATGAGCAGGATGGGCTCGTTGATCTTGTTTGCTTGCATGAAGGGCGACATCTTGATGTAGGTTTCAGGGGCTTCCCAGAGGGTCCGCCGCTCGCTCTGGAAGCCGAACGGGGTCAGGGTCCGGTTGTAGGCGCCGCTGCGGGCGATGCCGGCGGCGAAGAGGTCGCAGCGGGCGAGCAGGTTGGCCGTCATGAAGGCGCCGTAGCTGTGGCCGCCGACCCCGACCCGCTTCGGGTCGCCGACGCCCATCTCGTCGAGCTTGCGGATGGCCGCCGCGGCGTTGGAGACGATCTGCTGGACGAAGGTGTCGTTGACGGTCTGGGGGTCGCCGACGACGGGCATCTCGGCGTTGTCGAGGACGGCGTATCCCTGGGTGACGAAGAAGAGCTGTGACGCCCCCCGGAAGAAGGTGAACCGGTTGATCGAGCCGCGGACCTGGCCGGCCACGGCCGCGGTGTCGTATTCCATGGGGTAGGCCCAGACGACGACCGGCAGGCGGGTCCCCGGTTTGTATCCCGGCGGCAGGTAGAGCGTCCCGCTGAGCTCCAGGCCGTCGGCCCGCTTGTAGGTGACGCGCTCGCGCTGGATCCCGGTGAGCTGGGGCGCCGGGTCCTTGAAATCGGTCAGGGTCGTCCGCTTCTTGGTCTTGAGGTCGTAGAGGTAGTAGTTTGGAGGATCGATCTTGGTCTCGTAGCTCGTGATGATCTTCGTCCGCAAGGCCCCCGAAAAATCGACGAAGCTTTCATAGGCGGGGTCCTGGCACTCAAAGAGCCGCTCGACCTTCATCGTCTTGAGGTTCATCCGGTCGAGGAAGGGGTGGTCGCCCTTGGGCGACGAGCCGGCCCCGGCGAGGTAGATCCAGTCCTTGTCCTGGAGGATGACCCGCTCGCCGGTCTTGAGGTTCGTCGTTACGGGCCGGCCCGGGTCGTTGTACCTGTCCTGGGTACTTAGGTCCCAGATCTTGACCGGCTCGGCGGCCGGGTTGGCCAGGTCGACAAGGAACGTCGTCCGCCAGTTCCGCTTCCATTCGCTCTGGGAGGCGAGGGCTTTTCCGGGCGTGGCGAAGTAGGTGATGCCGGCGGCCCGCTCCTTGAGCTTGAGGGCTTCTCCCGGCTCGCCCGCGAACGGCGCGTCGAGCGTCAGGTAGTGGTCGCGGAAGGGGACCACCTTCTTCGGGTCGCCCTCGTCCAGGGCCTCGGTCCAGATGAGCGTCGCCGGCTTGTGGGTCATCCAGTTGACGCCGCGCGGGCCTTTGGGGACGCCGTTGATGGGGACGTTCTCTTCCGGCGGCAGGTCGGCCAGGACCTTGACCAGGCCGCCGTCCATGTCCCAGATCTCGACCGAATGGGAGAAGCCGGAGGCCGGAAGCGAGGTGGAATAGGGCCGCTTGATCCGTTCGACGAGGATGTAGTCCATGGCCGGGGAGACGGAGATCGAATCGTAGATGCCGGGCTTTCCGACCTTGCGGAGCGCGCCTGTGGCGATGTCGACGATGGCCGTCTGGGACGCGGCGTAATGGTCGAAGAGGAGCTCGTCGAACGAGTTCTTGAGCAGGTCCTGATAGGTGGCGACCTTGGTCTCTTGGCCGCCGGAGACCTGGATCTCGGGTCCGACGGGGACGCGAGGCGCGGTCGGGGCCGGGCCGCGGCCTTCGGGCACGAGCGAAACGACCAATCGCCGGCTGTCGGGCATCCAATCCATGCCGCTGAGAACGGCGTTGACCACGGCTGGCGTCAGGGCCTTGGCCGTGCCCGCCTTGACGGCGGCGGCCCAGAGCTCGACGCCGCCTTCGACATAGCGGAGGAAGACGATCGTCTGCCCGTCGGGCGACCAGGACGGGAAAGTGAACTTGAAGCCCTCGGGCAGGGCGATCTTCCGGACGAGGCCCGTCTTCATGTCCTTGAGGGAAAGGCCGGTCGAGAAGCTCAGGACCTGCCGGCTGTTGAATGCGGGCGTGATGCGCATCCCGGCGATCCTCAGGATGGGCTCGGAGATGTAGGCGATCGACGGCATCGACTCGCGGTCGATGAGGGCCATGACGTCGCCGGCCGGGCTCATGGAGACCGTGGGGGTCGGCGGGGCGTCGACGATGTCGATGATCTCCTTGGGCGGAAGCTTGTAGGGCTCCTGGGCGGTTAGCGCGGGGACGAATGCGAGCAGCGCGGCGCAGAGAACGGCCAGACGGACGGCTGTCTTTTTCACGGGGTACTCTCCTGGCGATTATTAATCATGGTCGAGGAAGGCCATTTTATACCGGCGCGCGGCCGGGTTGCAACGGGAAGCCGCTTTTTTGATTGATTCTCTTCTTGCTTATCTTATAGAATGCCCGTGCCGCATTCCCGGAAAGGCCTCATGAGCGACCGCGACCCGAAAAGTATTTTTCTCTCAGTCGTCTTCCCCGCCTACAACAAGGAAACACGGATCGCCGCGAGCATCGATGCGACCGTCGCCTATCTTGCCGGCAAGCCGTTCGCGGCGGAAATCATCGTCGTCGACGACGGGAGCCGCGACCGGACGGCCGAGACCGCCGGCGCCGCACTCGCCGGGCGCGTCCCCTCGCGGGTGATTCGGCGCGAAAAGAACCGGGGCAAGGGTGCCTCGGTCAGGGAGGGCGTTCTCGCGGCCTCGGGGGAGGTCATCCTGTTCTCGGACGACGACCTATCGACGCCCATCGGGGAGTTCGACAAACTGCTCGCCGCGCTCCAGGCCGGGGCCGACGTCGCCATCGGCTCGCGGGCCCTCCCGGAATCGGACATCAGGGTCCGCCAGCGCCGGCCGCGCGAGCTGATGGGAAAAACCTTCAATCTGCTGGTCAGGCTATTCGTCCTGAAGGGCTACCGCGATACGCAGTGCGGCTTCAAGGCCTTCCGGAGGGCGGCGGCGCTGGACCTTTTTTCCCGGCTTCAGACCACAGGCTTCGGGTTCGACGTCGAAGTCCTGGTCCTCTGTCGGGAGCTCGGCTACCGTGTCGCCGAGGTCCCGGTTGTCTGGAGCGATTCGCGGCCGAGCCGGGTCAGGCTTGTCCGGGGCTCTCTCGGGATGCTCGGGGAGATCCGGCGGATCCGGCGTCTCGTCCGCCGCTCTCGGAACGGGTGAGAATTCACCGTGGGAATCACCCCCAAGGGTGATTGCCCCGGCCCGCCCCCCCTGGCATAATGGTATCCATGGAGAGACGCAAGCACAGCCGATTCCAGCAGTGGAACAAGGCTATCATCAAGTCCGCCTCCGGAGGGGAGGGGATCCTGCCCCGCTGCCCGATCGACGCCTACGCTTGGGACTTGTCGCTCGGCGGGGCGAGGATCCAGTCCGAAGAGGGCTTCCCTGTCGGCGCCATCGTGCGTCTCCACCTCGAGCTGGTCAGGTCGCGGGAGGCGGTCAGCGTCGACGGCGCCGTCCGCTGGTCCCGGTGGAACGAGAAGGAAAACATCTACGAGTTCGGGGTCGAGTTCCAGGAGTGCAACGAGATAGTCCTCCAGGCCATCATGAAAAACCTCTACCGTGAAACAGGCCGGAAGGCGAGAGCCGTACAGCCCCAAATCTCCCTGGGCAAGGGGGCCATGTAATCCCGGCCGGGCGCCAGGCAGATTTAATAAAAACACCATGCAAAAGCGCAAAGACCGACGTATCAGGCAGTGGAACAAGGCCGTGATGAAGGCCGCACCGCAGGGCCAAGATTCCCTTCCCCCGGCCGAAGTCAAGGCCTTCACCTACGACCTTTCGATTGGAGGGGCCCGGATTCACTCGGTGGAGCGCTTCGAGGTGGGGACCGTACTCCGGCTCAAGATCGAATTCGTCCGGTCCCGGGAAACCGTCAGCCTGAAGGGCCAGGTCAAATGGGTCAAGCGCGACGAAGCCGAGAATGTCTTTGAATTGGGCGTCGAATTCGATCACGATACTGCGCTGACCGTCACGAGCCTGATGAAGAACCTCCACGGCGCAGGGCTCTGAATCCCTTTTGCGCGACGGCTTAAGCCCGGGGAAACCGGACTCAACCGACCCGCGTCGTCCTGACCCTCCCCGTTATTGCGATCGTGATCCTGAACGTTCCCAGCGCGTTGGACACCGTGATCGAAGCCAGGTCGGAGACCGTGCCCTGCGGATGGAAGACGGGGCTGTTGTTGGCCCGGACCGCGACGCCGGGGAGCGAGGCCGTCCTCGCCATCCGCCAGATTTTCGCGGCCTCGTCGTAGCGCTCGAAGACGAACCCCGACGGGACGAACCGGACCCGGACCGGCTCGCCGGACATGATCGCCCGAAAACGGGCCTGGTTGAGGCCGGACGTCACTTCCCAGATCCCCGACTGGAGTTGGAATTTCGGGACGAGCCGCTGGAATGAGTATGCGCCGCCGTAAACGAAGAGGCCAGCCAGGGCGAGCGCCAAGACGATTTCGACCAGCGTGAATCCCTTCCGGTCCCTTTCCATTCAATACTCCTTCCAGGCGAGGACCTTGAGCGAGGTGAAGACGAGCTGGGGCGCGGCTGTCAGAGGGGCATTTTCCGGGAATTCTCCGGCCATGGCTCTCTCGTCCCGGGCGATGGCCAGCGTGTTCCCGTTCCCGGAGTAGCCGTCCGCGTGGAGAGCGCCGAGGATCTCGACGTTCTTCCCGGCGCCTCCGATCGAAAACCCTCCCGAGGCCGCGGTGATCGAGGCCTGGAGTTTCAAGTCGGAAGGGGCCCCTTCGCCGACGGCGATCCCGCCGTCGAGCGCCTCGCCGGAAACGACGTCCCGCCCCGCCGAATAGATGACGAGCTGGGCCCGCGAGTCCTTGACGTAGGGGACACCGTCCTGCCAGCGGACGCCCTGGAGGATGAGGTGCGAGGAGATGGTGATTTTATCCGAGGAGACAATGGTCAGGTCAACGCCGCTTAGGACGGAGGGCGTTTCCCCGTCGAGAGCCATCTCGACCCGGCCGTCGCCCGCGACGTATCCGCCGCCGAGCGATTCGATCTTCCCGTTGACGATGACGATCGGCAGTGGAACGAGGTCATAGGCGAAACTCCCTTCCGGCGCCCGGAAATCCGTTCGGCTTCGCGCCGGACTGAACTCGAGAATCCATTCCACGCCGTCTGAGCGGAAGGCGATGACCTGGGCGTCGCCGCTCGTCGCCAGGATCATCTCTTCGAGATCCCCCTGGACGAAGACGCCGCCGAGCCCCAAGTCGTTTTGGATGAGGGTGACGCCGGCGGGGACGGGTTCGGTGGATGGTTCGAGCCCGAGCGCCTCCCTAAGCCGGGCGGGCGTCAGGTCTCCGGGGCGGAAGACCCCGATATTCAAGGCTTTCGCGACGACCGGACCCGGGTCGCCCGGGAGGACGCCCTCGGCCGACGCCGCGAGCCCCGGCCTTAGAACCTCGCCGGGTCTCGACAAGAGCCGGATCCGGTTTTCCCCGAGGAAGGCGGCTTTTTGCCCTTCCGTCATGTCTTTCCCTATAAAGAGAGGAATGGCCGGCATGGGCAGACGTCCGGCTAGGAGCCCCAGGGAGCTCTCGAGGACGGATAGGCGCCTCGCCTTGACGCGGCTCAGCCCGCCTGACGCCTCGATCCGCAGAGCCGCCGAGATCCGGAAGTAGCCGCCCATGTCGGTAAGCCCCCCGAGACCGCAGGTGGCGCGGCTTTCCCAGGTCATTTCCTCGAATGTTTCTTCAACGACCCTTGGGAAGGCGGCGCCCAGAGCGTCCTCGAGAAGGAGGGGGAATTCCGCCGCCGGAT
The DNA here is from genome assembly GCA_026393975.1 of Candidatus Aminicenantota bacterium. Taxonomy (GTDB): domain Bacteria; phylum Acidobacteriota; class Aminicenantia; order Aminicenantales; family Saccharicenantaceae; genus RBG-16-66-30. The sequence goes on from JAPKZD010000024.1 coordinate 21,738, forward strand.
TCACCCGCAGGCCCTCCACGCGTTCGGCTGTCACCGCGGCCAGAGGCCCCGCGGCTTCGAGCCGCTCCGTGAGGTCCTTGAGCCCCCGCTTGAGGCCGTTCTCCGACGCGCAGTCGAGGAGAATCGCGAACTTGCGGAATCCATTGATATTCAGGTGGACTCCCGAGGCGTGGATCATGGCCAGGCCGAGCCCCGAAAAGACGACAAAGAGCAGAAGGACGGCCAAGCTGACGGCGCCGCACTCGCCGCGCCGGCCCTTTTCACCGGAGCCCGGCGAGCGCGAGATTCTTGAGGAAGACTGTCGTTTCATAGGGGTGCGCTCCTTCGACGCTGAGTTCGAGGCGGACGCGGATGAGTCGGGCCTCGAGATCGCAAATCCAGATCGCTGCCGCGATGTTCTCGAGAAGGGGTTGGGCCGAACCGGCGTTCACCCGCCGCCGCAGAGTGCGGGCCGGCCCGTCCAGGAAATAGGAGACGTTTTCGAGGAGCGAGACGGCCGCCGTGTCAAGAGAATAATCATGCTCGAGCGGCTCTCTGAGGATGACGGCACCGCGCTCGACTCTCTCGACGTTCCTGAGTTCGCCCTCACGGCCGTCGCTGAGGCATATCTCCTGTCCGGAGGCGATATCCGCCGTCGAAGCCAGCAGAAGCCGGATGTCCCCGGCGCGCGCCGTTTCCGTCAGCATCAGGGGCTTTTCAAGAGAAGTCGTCCGGAGCTCATCCTCCGTCGCTCGCGCGGCCTCGGTGAGGCCGATGGCCATCTCGCCGGCGAGCCCCCGGCCGGCATGGAGGAGGTCGATCCTCATTTTGTCGAGGGCCGCCAGCGCGCCTTGTCCCGCTTCCTCTCTCTCTTTGAGCTTGAAAAAGACCTTCTGGGCCAGGCCGAAAAGCTGGAGGCTCGACGTGATGACGAAAAGCGACAGAGCCATCCCGAGCAGGCATTCGACCAGGGAGAACCCGCCCTTTCTCATGGCCGGAACCCCAGGTCCCGCGAGATAAAAAGTACCGCCGTCGTTTCCGGTCCCGGCCGCCCGGCGTACCGGATCCTGAGCCCGACCCTCTTCATCCTGTCCCCGTCGTCGGTCACTTTCCACTCCTCCGCGATGAGACAGCCCCCCGGCTCGCAGCGGACGATTTCCGCGTGTTCCCCGGGCGAGAGCGCGGCGTCTTCGAAGGGCCGGGACTTCAGCGTTTCGAGCCTCGCCGTGAGCGCGTGGGTGAGAGCCGCCGTGATGTCGCCCTTCCTCTTCGCTCCCAGCGAAAGAGTCAGGAGCTCGGCCGTGCCGACGACGAGGAGAAGAGCCAGGGCCATGGCCACCAGGACTTCGATGAGACTGAATCCGCGCCGCTTCATGACCGCCTCCATCTTCCGCTTTTGCCCCCCTCTCAAGCGGACGGCGTGCCAGAACGGCCGAAAATAATCCCTGGGGGGAGTGGGAAAATCCCTTCCGCCGAGCGTCAACCCGGATGGCTAATTAGCTGAAAAATATGGCTTTTTGCGTCAACCGGCGGCGACGCGCAGCGATCGTAGAATTTTTTTTCTCCCGGCTCTTGACAAGCCCCCCGGGAAGCCCTATCATAAGGGGGCCTTTTAGACTATCATTCTGACAACCGTCACTGGTTGTAATAATCGTCAGAGTTCGATAGATGTTTGAGGTTTCTCTCTCGGGTTAGAGAGAAGTTAGTTCTTTGAAACAAAAAGCGGAGCGACCAGTTTTTGATCTTTTTTGCCAAAATCAAATTCGCTAGGAACTCGCAAGAGTTCTGATAATTGAAGAGTTTGATCCTGGCTCAGAGCGAACGCTGGCGGCGTGCTTAACACATGCAAGTCAAACGGA
>JAPKZD010000009.1:0-370666 GCA_026393975.1 Candidatus Aminicenantota bacterium
GGGAGATCGTCCCCTGGCGGACCAGGGACCGGATGAACTCCGACCCCGGAATGACTGACCCGTAAATCGTTGATGACTTCGGATACATGGCGACTCCTATCATAGCCCAAGGTGTCACCTATGTATCTGAACGAGAGCAGCGTGCCTGAGAGGATTCGAACCTCCGGCCTTTGGATCCGGAGTCCCCTACTCTACCCTCCTGGATATATGGGGAAAAACCCGATTTCCAGGGGGAAATGTTTTGTTTTCCTTTACGCACCATTAGTCAGAATTAGGCGGGTTTACGCATTTTTTGTGACACGGCTGTGACCTGGGGAGAGATTTGGGCTCTCCCCGTTTTTGCGTTCTTGACATTATTCCGCTGCCGAGAACATCATCATTTCGTGATGAGGCTATCGGTTTCAAGCCTTAAGGAAGTTCCTATCTTCAAAAAGTTTCACAGCTTTGCCTTACAAGCACAAGAAAGGGCGGCAATCTCCATTTTCATAATCCAGAGAATGGATGTAACGCCTTATAATATTTTGCCGCCTTCAAACTACGTCTGAGCATTGACTTTGATGAGGAGGAACCATACTATTTTAAAAATGGGTTCTTCAAAACTATGGGAGCAACCGCATATCAATATTGCTCCCGAAGGATTCGCATCACTCAACTATCGCGCAAGCCTTCGATAGTCTCAAGGAGGGAAATGAAATGTCGATAGACAAAGTCCTCGAGCAAATCAAGAAGGACCTCTCCCAGCCGAGCTGGGGGACAAAAATAGCGGCCCTAAAGGAATTGGGAAAGCTGGGAAATGCCGGAAGCCCCGCGCTGCCTGAGCTTATTTCCACCCTGGCCGATCCTGACGAGCAGATACGCTGGATTGCCACACAAGCCGCGGGGAACATAGGAGGCAATGACCCGGCGCTGTTTTCAGCGTTGAAGCAAAGACTGACCGATCAGTCGCCCTCAGTTGTGGTTATGGCGCACGCCGGGCTAGTGAGAATGGGTGAGCAGCCCGAGGCCCATTTGAAGGCGCTCATCAACGCCACGCGACAAGGAGATGAAGAGGCTCTCTCCGCCGCCCAGGCCTTGGGCCAACTCGGACAAATCGGGTTGCCCGCCCTCGCCCCTTTGCGTGAGCTCCTTCAGCACGCCAGTAATAAAGTTCGATGGACCGCCCAGCGGGCGATTGATTCCCTCCAAGAGGCTGAAGCCTCGGCTAAGAATAGGCCCCCGGCCGAGTCCGAGGTCGACCCGCTCATCGCTCGACTTCAAAGCGCAATCGTTGCCGGGAAAGAGACCGAGGCTCTTTCGGCGGCGGACGCCTTAGCTAATCTAGGAGTCGAACGCGTACCCATAATCGATAGCCTCATCGCCCAGGGAATCGGAAATTTCCGCGATGTTTCGCTTGCCGTTCTTTCCAGACAGGGATCTGCTGCCATCCCATCCCTGACTCGGCTGGCTGAAATGGCGGGCCAAGATCAAGAGACTCTGGGGAGAATTGCGCACATTCTTGCATCAATGGGTCCGATAGCAAACAGTGTCCTTCTTGAACAGCTCCAAAGCCGCGACATCGAGATCTTTGACCGTGCAGTAATCGGGCTTTCCCTTCTCCGCGGAGCGGCAATTCTCCGCATCGCCATAGCGCTCGGCAGTAATGACAGCCAGGTTCCAAAGGGGGCAGCTGCAGCCCTGATCAAAATTGGCCGGGAGGCGATGCAAGACGTAATAGATCGAAAGCAATACTTCATGAGCATCGGTAATACAGGGGCTGTCAATCTCGCCGATCATGTCATTCTAAAGATTTTAGAACAAAAGTAGCATATCCAAACGAGGAGGAGTGGAAAAATGCGGTTAACGGAAAAACAAGTTAAAGATTGGGCGGACAAAAAGAAGATAAAAAAGCTCATTTTGGTATTAAGAAAGATTCCATCGGATAATCTGGCAAAACTGGCCATCGGTGCATTGGTTGAAGCTGGGGAGGAAGCCGTTCGACCGCTGGTTAAAAAGCTTAAAGACTCGGACATCGTCTTTCGCGTAAGTGTAGAAAATGCCCTGGGACGCATAGGAGATCCTCGGGCTATTGAGCCTTTGACACGAATGCTACGGGATGACTCTTTTCAGGAGACCGGATCCATAGCTGAAGCCTTGGGCAATTTCAAGGATGAATGTGTCGTAAAAGAACTGATGGATGCTTACCATCGGTCTGGCAAGTATGCCGTCCAAGGGTCAATCATAACCGCACTCGGCAACATAGGAAGTGCTACAGCCGCGCCTCTGATTATGGAAGCTATGCATCATCGAGAATCTTTTGTCAGGAAAAGCGCGGCGCTGGCCATGGGAAGCCTACCGGCAGAAGTCGCGTTGGATCAGCTTGCGAAGGCCTTCATTTCTGAAGAGGATTGGGAAGCCAAGAAAGAAATGGCCAGATCCATGGCCAAGCTCCGCTGGAAGGCCAGTCCAGATCGACTCGGAGCAGAGTACTGTTTTATTAACGAACGTTGGGATGAAATGGTCGAGATCGGAGAACCAGCGGCAGAATATATCTTAGGCTACTTGAATTGCGATCCGTCGATGTGCGTTCCCAAAATGGGCGTCCTTATCAAAATGAAAGAAAAGTCCGTCCCAGCGATCATCGCTATCATCGAGAAGGAAAGTGAGTGGAGTCCAAGGCTGAAAAATTGCCTGATGGTCCTATGGAATATCAAGAGTGAGCGGACCGTGAAACCACTGATCAATCTTCTCCATCATAAAGACAGCAGCATACGAGCAATGGCAGTGGATTGTCTGAAGGTTATCGGAACGCAAGAGGCTCTTGATGCAGCGAAAGGTTTGATGGGAACATTTTAGCAAGAGTTTCTCCTGAGTGACCAGCCTCCTGGTTTGATCCATATGCCTAGGCTTAGTATCGCACATTTCCGAGCAGGTTATCCCCGCCTTTTTCCTTAAATTGGGGGCAACGGGTCAGTTATCCAGCAACGGCTCGCTTAGTGTCCATCTTAAGGGCCTAGATTTGCAGGCAGACCACCCCGCCGCGTCACAAATATGTCAAATGAAGTGTGCAATCTCGCCTTATCTTGGCCAAAGGTGTTTGAAGGGAAAATAAGAAGATCAGGGGGAAACATGGCGTGCCTGAGAGGATTCGAACCTCCGGCCTTTGGATCCGGAGTCCCCTACTCTACCCTCCTGGATATATGGGGAAAACCCGATTTCCAGGGGGAAATGTTTTGTTTTCCTTTACGCACCATTAGTCAGAATTAGGCGGGTTTACGCATTTTTTGTGACACGGCGGAGTGGTCCGCTATTTACATCACTTTTGGACCAGGAACCGGGGAGCAGATCACCAGCGCACAGCCCAGTCCGCCTGGGCTTTTTCTTCTCATTCCGAAAGCGGATTCCCGACGGCCCGCTGGAGCGTGAGCTTGCTCAGGACGAACTGGTAGAGCGCCTGGAGCCTGACCAATTCCGCCTGCGCATAAGCGTCTTCGGTATCCAGCAAATCCAGGTTCGTTACCGTGCCGGCCTCATAGCGCGATTTCGCATACTCCGAGGCCTTCTTGGCCCGCACAACATTGATCTCCACCGACTCGAGCTTTTGAGCGGCGGCCTTGACGTCGGCGGCGGCCTGCAGCACCTCCATCCGGATCATGCCTTCGACGTCTTTGTTGCGGTCCCGGAGCGTTCGCAGATTGGCTTCGGCCTCTGCTTTCATCGAACGGGCCAAGTGGCCGTTGAAAATAGGGACATTGGCTTGCACGGCGGCCACATAGTTAAGCTTCCAGACATTCAGGTTGGGGATGTAGCCGCTCTTCCACCCGGCCAAAACATTCACGCTGAGGGATGGCCGATCCGAAAGTTCGGCCAAACGGATCTGGATGTCGGCAGAACGGATCACGTCCTGGACGGCTTTGGTTTCTAACCGCGTTTGCTCGGCCTCGCGGACCAAGCCTTCCGGATCGAGAGCCTGAGGTTCATACTTGAACCCGCCCTGCAGCTCGAGTGGAGTCTGGTCTTCGATTCCCATCAAGCGGCGCAGGCCGAGCATCTGTTTCTCGAGGGCGTCGTTCAGATCCACGACTTGGTTTTGGGCGGTGACGAGACGGACCTGGGTATTGAGGACCTCGAGTTCTGTAGCCGTTCCGGCCTCGAGTTTCTTCCTGGCCACGGCCAGGTGATCGTCCAGAGTTTTGATCGTTTCCGTTTGAACGCGGATGGTGTCCTGGAGGAAGACGATGGAGTGGAACAATTGACAGGTCTGAAAGGCGAGGTCCCGCTTGAGGATTTCCCAGCGGTCCGCGGCGCTCTCCACCTGGGAGCGGGAAAGGTTGACGGTTTCTTTGGTCCGGTTGAAATCGTAGACGAGTTGGTTCACTCCGGCGTGGAAATCATAGTTATTCGCGGGGAAGAGCTGGAAGACACCGAAGCCGGGAATGTCGATCTCTTCGGTCGGAGCGATCCGCGTATAGGCGAGGTCGGCCCGGACATTGGGCATCAGGCGGGTCTTGCTCTGCCCTACCCGGGCCTCGAACACGGCCATGGTATCCTCGGCTTCTTTCAGGGAATTATTGCGCGCGAGAACGGTCCTGACCGCCTCTGCCAAAGTCAGCGTACGCGGCTGGGGCGTCTGCGCGAGTCCCCGCACGGCCGCCGCCAATCCGAAAATTATGCTGAGGCATACGATTAATTTTTTCATGCTTGTTCACCTTTCGAATGCGCTTATTCGAGCGAAGCCTACCCTCTTGCGCGCTTCTTTCCCGGCGTCTTCAGGATCAACAAGAAGACGGTGCACAGGATGGTTATTCCGGCGGCGATCAGGAAGTCGTCGTCGATGGCGGCCACGGTGGCCTGATTGGCGATATGACTGGAGATCAGGGCCTTGGCCCGGGTTCCGGCGTCGTACGCCGTGCCTCCGATGGCGTGTTGAGCGAAGCTCTGGAGCCGCATAGCGGTATTCCTGAACACAGGCGAGTAGATGTTGACGCCCGAGCCGAAGTTCGTCAGATGGAGGATGACCCGCCTCGTCATCAGCGTTCCGAAGATGGCCACGCCAAAGCTGCCGCCGATCTGGCGGATGACATTGAACAATCCCGACGCCTGGGCCATACGCTCCTTCGGAATCCGGGCCAGGGCGAGCGTGCTTAGGGGCGTAAAGAGAAGTCCCATCCCGATGCCGCGCAAGACGAGGGCCGAGGCGATTTGGGCGTGTTCGGAGAAAAGTGACAGCAGATGATTCTGGAAGAAGCTGAAGGCCATCAGGACGATTCCGATAAAGCCCGGGATCTTGGGGCTGAGCCGGTCGGACACGACGCCGGAAATGGGCGCCAGGACACCCTGAAGGATTCCGACGGGCAGGAAGAACAGCCCGGCCTGGAAGGCCGTGTAGCCCAGAGAATTCTGGAGGTAGAGGGGAAGCAGGAACGTGCTCCCGAACATGCCCAGGCCAAAAATAAACAAGGCCAAGTTGGAGACGCTGAAGTTGAAGTCCTTGAACAACGAGAGGTCGATCAGGGGATGTTTGACACTAAACTCGGTGATCAGGAAAACGACGAGCCCGAGAGCGGAGAGCGAGAAGCACGTAAGGATATAAGTCGATGTCCAGCCGCCTGTGTTCCAGGACGCGTTGCCGTTGGTCAGGGCCAGCAGAAGGAAGGCGAGGAAGACGGCGATGGATATGAACCCGACGAAATCGAACGACCGGATCCTCTCGGATTTGTATTCCCGCTGGATGAGGACGGTCGCCACGACCCCGATGAGGCCCACCGGCAGATTCACGTCGAAGATCATGTGCCAAGAAAAATTATCGACGAGATAGCCGCCGATCATCGGGCCCAGGGACACGGAGGCGGCCGCCGCGATGGCCCAGAACCCCAGCGCCATCCCCCGCTGTTCAACGGGAAACTCGCGTGTTACGACGGCCATGCCGACGGGCAGCAGGAAGCCCGCCCCGGCCCCTTGGATGATGCGGAAGATGATCAGGGTGTCGAGGCTCCACGATAATGAGCAAAGGAGCGAACCCGCCGTGAACAGGACGAGCGCGAGCAGATACGTGCGCTTGTAGCCGAGATGATCGGCCACCCAGCCCGACGTCGGAAGCATGATGGCGAATACGAGCATGTAGGCGGTGATGACCCATTCGACGTGGTCGAGCGTCACTCCGAAGACCCCCATGATCTTGGGCAGGGCGACGTTGACCACGGTCGAGTCGAGGACGGCCATGAACGTGCCGATCATCACGTTCGCAAGCACCCACCAACGGTACATGGAATGTTCGTGGTGCAGGGACGGGAACTGGCCTACGGCCTGCCTCCGGATCGAGCGGGCAGCTTTGAGAACCATGGCCGGTTCCTAGCGAAGGCGGATCTTGATCTCCACCGACATGCCGGGCCGCAACGGATAGGTCGCCTTGTTCTCGGGACTCCGGTCGTCGAGGAAAATCCTCATGGGTACGCGCTGGGTGATCTTGGTAAAATTGCCAGAAGCGTTATTCGGTGGGATCAGGGAGAACTGGGCCGCCGTGTAATCGCCGATGAGGCCCACTTTTCCGGCGAACGGCCGCCCCGGGTAGGTATCAACAGTGACCTCCACCGGGTCCTGAAGCTTGACCATGGCCAGCTTGGTTTCCTCCAGGTTGGCCGTCACCCAAAGCAGGTGTGTTTCGTAGATGGTCAGGATCGGCTGGCCGGGCTGGGCGATATCTCCGGCCATCAGCCAGCGCTTGGCGACGATCCCGTCGAATGGAGCGAAGAGCGTCATGTTCTGAAGCTGTGTTTCGACGACACCCAGTTGCGCCTTGGCCACGGCGATCCGGGAGACGGCAATGCCGTACTCGGCCTCGGCGCCCTCCAGGGCCTCATGGGCATGCACGTATTGCTCCTTCGTGATGACCGCGCCCTTGAATTGGAGATCGGCACGGGCGAAGTCGTCCGTCGCCCGGTCGAGGTTGACCTTGGCGAGAGGCAGGCTGTTTTGGGCGAACGCGAGGTTCGCCTTGGCCTGTTCCACTTGCGATTGGAGGTCGGTATCGTCCAGGCGGACGAGAAGATCGCCTTGCTTGACGCGGATCCCCTCGTCCACCGTCAGTAGGACGATGCGGCCCAGGACCTTGGGGCTGATTGAGACCCGGTCGGCGTCCACATAAGCGTCATCGGTGGACACGAAGTTCCTCAGGTTCTTGTACCAGTACCAGGCCCCGAAGGCGAGGGCCAGGATCAGGATGAAAAAAGGAATAAGGACGCGTTTTTTGCGGTACAGGGGAACCTGGCCGATGTCCTCATCGCCTTCTTTGCCAGTTTCGGGCGAGCTCGCACGCCGCTGTGATGGGATTTCCGCTCCCTGGTCGTGGGCCATACTACCCTCTCCTCCCCAGACACCGCGTTCGAGGCGTCTTGCGGATGATCTCGTAGCCGTGGTTGGGCTTGTCTTTGAGCAGGTCGAGGATCAGATACCTGAAATCTCCCTGTTGGGACATGCGCTCCGGGCCCCAATGACGAAAATGCTGCCTATCAAACATGACTATCATCTTGCTTTTCTTGAACCTCAGGCGATTGCTCTCTTGCGAAGACCGGGTGCAAGATCAGCAGGTCTTTCACTACTAGGGCTAGCTGTGGAGGTGTGAGAACTCCCAATGTTTCGGCCAAGCGCTTTTTCGTATTCTGTTCGGCCTTTCTGAGTTCAGTGAGCCCCCGCGAACTCAGCCTTAGGCTGATGTGCCGTCTGTCTTCGGGTGACGGCCGGCGGACGACCAGTTTTCGGGTAACCAGGAAATCGACGGTTTTCGACATGGATGGCAAGTGTAACCCAATGTTATCTGCAAGTTCTGATAGAGAGGCGTTCTTGTTTCGATATAGATAGGCGAGCGTACGGAATTGGGGTAGCGAATATCCTGTCGAACGGCTACGGCGCATCTCTTTGCGCATGAGGTCCATTATTATGGGGACTAGATCCATGAGGATGGCCGCACATTCCATATAAGAAGACGCGGGCCTATTTTCATTATGAAATGGTTTCATATAGAAAGTATATTAGGAAAGCCTAACCGTGTCAAGGTGGTCTAAGCGCGATTACCCTCTCGCTGCCACGATTGGAATGGCGTGCCTGAGAGGATTCGAACCTCCGACCTTTGGATCCGGAGTCCAACGCTCTATCCAGCTGAGCTACAGGCACGCACCATACTCATCAATAAAGTAATAGTCAATCCACCAGACGTTTTTTCTTTGGTAGATGCCCAAAGTTTAACCTCCATGATGATATGGGAAAACGCCCCTGAAATCAAGGTTTCCGGCCTCTTTTGGACCCGCCCAGGCTGAGCTCCTCTAGGAGGCCCTCGAAACTCCCCGTTTTGGGCCTTTTTTGGGCCCTGAAAGGTGAATTTTAGATTTGAGGAGGGGTTTTTCTGGCGCGACCCTGACAAGCCGCCCAACTTTGACCACCGGAAATCTGCGTTTCGAGGCCCAAATCTTGGAAGCTCATCAACATGATAATTTTTAGCGAGCTTTTCAAAGCGCTCCGGGGTTCAGGTCAGATGTGTGCAATGCGGAAGCTCGGCTAACCTACATGTGGCCGAAAATATCCAACTCCTCTCATTCATCTTCTCTGTTTAAAGCACGTTTGGGTTTACCGAAAAACCTGACAAAATAACACTGCCAATAAATCTGCCTCATAGATTTCCGCTTAAATAACGGCCTGGTCTGAAAATGGTAATATTGGCTATTGACAGAGGCCAGCGGCATGGATATGTTTCTAGTATATTTATTTGTCCACTCTATAGGCATGAAAACGCATAGAAGCTCCCGCATTGGTTCTGGCCTCAAAAGTGGATGCGTGAATGAACTGAAAAAGATTTCAACGTTTCTTAACCTTGGAAGAAACAGCCGTGTCATATCAGGACTGCACTCTTAATGTTCGATAAAACTCGGGATTATGCCCCTTAAGGAGGTAATGGCTTTGAACTCAATGAATTTAAAGAGAAACGTTTTTTTCGTCTTTTTTCTTGGCGCTATTCTCGCTTTTCTATTCGCATGTCAACGCGGAGTCAAACAAACGGCCGGACTGCATTTTGGCGTGTCATTTCCCGACACGTTATCCAAAGAGCCACTCAACGGCAGGGTGCTTTTAATGTTCTCCAGTAACGGAAGCTCTGAGCCGCGGTTTCAGATCTCGGTCAGCGAAAAGACCCAAATAGCCTTTGGCGTCGACGTTGAGGATTTCAAGCCGAACGATGAAGCGCTCTTCGATGCCAAAGTTTTCGGCTACCCTCTCAAGAGCATGGCAGAGCTTCCCCCCGGCGAGTACTGGGTCCAGGCTATGCTTGACCGCTATGAGACATTCCACCGTTCAGACAGTCATGTCGTGAAGCTTCCGATGGACAGAGGAGAGGGTCGGCAATGGAACCTAGCCCCTGGCAATTATTATAGCACGCCCAGGAAAATAGCCATCGACCCAAGGAAGGACGAAAAGATTTTAATCCTCCTCGATAAAGTCATTCCACCGCTACCCGATCCCGAGGACACAAGATACATTAAGCATGTCAAGCTCCAAAGCCAGCTCCTCACCAAATTCTGGGGCCGGCCCTTTTACATCGGAGCCTCAGTGCTCTTGCCCGAAGGCTACGACGAACATCCGCAGGCACACTTTCCCCTTTTTATTTTTCACGATCATTTTTCGTACGATATCAGCGGATTCAGTGAAAACCCGCCCGACCCCGAGGCTAAAGGCCGCGATAAAGAGGTACAGGAGCTCGGATATCAGCTCTATAACGATTGGAGAAGCCCAAACTTCCCCAGGATGGTGGTCATCAAGATTCAGCACGCGACGCCGTATTATGATGATTCATATGCGGTGAATTCGGCCAATCTAGGCCCTTACGGAGACGCTATCACTTACGAGCTTATCCCTTTTATCGAAAAAAAGTACCATTGCATCGGCCAGGGCTGGGCGAGAACCCTGACCGGAGGCTCTACCGGGGGGTGGGAGGCGATAGCGGCCCAAATTTTCTACCCCGACGAGTACAACGGCTGTTGGTCATGCGCTCCCGATCCCATCGACTTCCGGGCTTTTGAACTCGTAAACATTTATGAGCACAAGAATGCCTACTACTCCGACAGCGAATGGAAACCCACGCCGCGTCCGGCCAAAAGGAATGAGATCGGAGAAATTTCCTCCACCATACAGCAACGCAATCAGCTAGAACTCGTGCTCGGAACCAGAGGCAGGTCGGGCGAGCAATGGGACATCTGGCAGGCAGTTTACAGTCCGGTCGACCAGGACGGTTATCCCTTGCCCATTTGGGATAAATTGACAGGAGTCATCGATCACACCGTGGCCGAGTATTGGAAGGAGCACTATGACCTTCGCTATATTCTCGAACGGGACTGGAAGACGCTCGGGCCAAAGCTCAAGGGCAAGATAAGGATCTACGTCGGAGACATGGATTACTTCTACTTGAACAATGCCGTTTATCTTATGGAAGACTTTCTCAAGACGACAAAGGACCCGTATTACGATGGAAATGTCGAATATGGCGACAGATTTGGCCATTGCTGGAGCGGGGACCACGTGAATTCTTGTTTTCATGCCGCCTTCACCTACATTCAGCGGTTCGCCCCGGAAATGAAAAAACACATCCTTAAGACCGCGCCTCCCGGAGCTGACACAACTAGCTGGCAATATTGAGGCCAGATAATCTTGTGGATCAAGGAAAGCCGTCAACCGCCTGAGGCGAGGCCTGCTTTTTCATACGTCTAAATTAGCCTTTGATACTCGAGAGGATCGATAAGGGTTTCAATAACGATAGGCTTTTCACATTTCAAGGCCCTGTGCAAAGCTGCGCGAAACTCCTCTTCTTCAGCGGCGACGATGACCTCAGCCCCGAAAAAGTTGTCGCTCGATCTATAATCGGTGTTAAAAAGCGCTACGCCCGAGGGATGATATTTTTTGCGATGTTGTTTGACGTTGATGAGGCTTAGGTAGTTATCACGAAGCACAATGAAGATTACGGGCAACGACAGCCTGACGGCGGTGCTGATTTCTCCGACCATCATGAGGAATCCACCGTCTCCTGTGCAGGCCATGACAGGTCGTTCAGGGTGGACTAGTTTGGCCGCAATAGCTGCGGGAATCGCAAAACCCATCGACGACCAGCCGTTTGACACGAGCAGCCTGCCGGGCTCTTTTGGGTTCCACAACTGTCCGATGATATGGGTGTGTGCCCCGACGTCTGAAACAAGAATCCCATCCGCAGGGAGAACCTCTCTCATCGCTGACAGTGCTTGCTGGGGGGTAAATGTTTTGGAGACCGGTTTGAATGCTTCCTTTAGTTTCTTTCGATGGGCCTCCCGATGGTAGTCTTCCCACTGATGGTTGATCAAGGGTATCTGCAGAAGCCGCTGTAAACTCGTCCGAATGTCTCCACAAATCTCGCAGGCGACAGAGAAGCCTGGGGCGATATCCGCGGGGACACTGTCGATATGAATAAGGGGCACATCCTTAGGTAGCCAATCCTCATAACTGAACTCTATTGGATCATAACCGATGGCAATCACCAGGTCCGCGGGGTGACAATATTCACCCACGATATCACGTTTGGCTCGGCCCAGGACTCCCACAAATTGGGAACTGTCTTCGTCAATATGCCCCTTAGCCATCATTGTGCTAACAACAGGCAAATTATGTTTTTGAATGAACTCCCTGAGCTCTGGGGTTGCACGAGCCCTGTTCATTGTCAGCCCAATGGCCACGAGTGGGCGTTTTGCTTGAGCTATCAGCTTTTCTGCGTCTCGAAGGGCTTGGTCGTCCGGCCGTCCCACGGCTGGAGGAGCACTCGGAAATCCAAAACAGGTCTCTGGGGAAAGCTCTTCGGCGACATCTTCAGGAAAGTCTAAGTGAACGGGGCCCGGCTGTTCGGAAAGCGCGACGGTTATGGCCTTCGTGAGAACGGGATAAATCCTTCCCGTTTCGAGCTCGGCGCTCCATTTGGTAATCGGGGCATATAGTTTTCGATGATCGATTTGCATCTGGACTGTCCGGCCTTTCCAGATTCGCCCCATCTTCGCGGTGAAGGCGAGCACGGGGACACGGTCTAGAAAGGCATTCCCCACTCCGGTTGTCATGTTTGTCGCACCCGGTCCCAGAGTCGACAAGCATGCCCCGACGTTGCCTGTCAAACGGCTATAGACATCGGCCATGAAGCCTGCGCAAGCCTCGTGCGTCACCAAAATGAACTTGACTTTGCTCCCGTAGAGGGCCTCGATAAACCGGATGTTTTGGCCTCCCGGGTATCCAAAAATGTATTGCGTTCCTGCGCGTTCAAGGCAGTCGGAGACAATCTCAGCAGTCGATCTCAAACTCATGGTAATCCCCTCCTGTTCGATAAGCGATCTCTCGGGCACTGGGCCAGTTCCCGAGAGCTATAAAGATAACAATCTCTATGTGTCAATCATCGATCTCGAGTTCTCCCAAGGCAACGGCCGCGGCCGCTTGGGCATGTAGCGTTGTCGTGTCAAAAAGGGGTAAATCGAAGTCTTTTTGCTTGATGAATAAGGGGATTTCGGTGCAACCCAGAATGACTCCTTCTGCTCCCTTTTCCTCGAGTCTGGAAATGACGTCCCGAAAATTGCGCATCGTCTTCTGACTGAACGTCGATGGTTTAAGCTCGTAGTATACCGCCTCATGAATGGTCATCCGGTCCCTCTTGTTGGGGATTATGATTTGGAGGCCATGTTTATCCACCAATCGCTTTTTATAGAAATCCTCCTCCATGGTGAAGAGACTTCCCAGCAGCCCTACCTTTTTTAATCCGCAAGCCTTGATTTGAGCCGCGGTTGCATCGGCAATGTGAAGAAGTGGCAAACCTGTGGCCTGTCGGACATCTTCCGCCAGCTTGTGCATGAGGTTCGTGCAGATCACGACAAAATCCGCCCCGGCGTCTTTCAGCCTTCTTCCAGCATCGGCCATGATCTCTGCTGCGTTATCCCATCTTCTCTGGTGCTGGGAAATTTCGATTTCGTGAAAATCCAGGGAAATCAGGACGCATTTCGCCGAGTGAAATCCACCCAACTTTTCTGTAATTATTTCATTGAGGATGCGGTAATACTCGAGACTGGATTCCCACGTCATTCCACCGAGCAATCCGATAGTCTTCACGATATCCTCCTTTAAGAACCGATGCCAGCTATTTCGAGGCCTCGGAAATATGTCTCGCGGTCCGACAGCGGAAGGACTTGTAATTCGACGCCGGCTCCCTTCATGGTCTCCAGGATGCTTCTCGGACCGCCGATAAAACTGAGGCTCCCAAAATCTTCCTGCTTCCGAAACTGGTGCGAGGAAAGCCTCCTTCCTCGCCTGTTGTTCGCGAACGCTCTCCCATCAGAATAGCTCAGCCTAACTGTAGAGGGCCTCGAGGTGACCTAGCCATGCCGTAATTCCTCCGGCGTTTGCCGAGCTCAAGGATCAACGATTGTTTTCCGTTTGGCACTATTTTCCGAACCCCTTCGGGCTGAGAGAATATGCACTCTGCGGGAGTTTGAACACCGAACGATTTGCTTCCCACCAAGTTCGCCAGTCGCTCAGTTCGGAGTCGAGGCTGATCTTCTGTCCGGTGACGGCCGTCAGGAACTGCAAAAGCTGGGCCTGCTTCTCTTGATCCGTGCCCGAGACTAATACGGCATAAGTCAGACTCCTCATAGCGGCCGCCAAATCTTTTGGACGTTTCTGTGTGCCGAGAATCCCATCGAGAAAGAATTTCAAATCGTTTTCGGCTTTGTCCCCCTCGCCCATCCGCAGTAAAAGGATTCCCCTGGAAAAGTAGAGGGCCGGACTTGCCATCCGCGGACCGAGGAATTCCTCGTGACCGGCAATAGCTTTGGATATGAGTTCGAGAGCTTTTCCCCGCTCGCCTCGTTCTTCGTAAAGGACGCCCATGAAGTAGTTCATCCAGGCCCAACTTGTCTCTTTGATCCCGAGCATCTTGAGCCGGGCTTCTTGCTGGTCACCCTGAAAAACCCGGTGCCGGGGATCGATCATGACCTGGTCGACTCGATCCGGGGTCTCATAGGTCATCATTTTTTCCTCTCCTTCCGGGACAAAGAACGTTTCTTCCCGGACGTGTTCGCCTTGGACGAGCGCGAGGGGGCAGAGGATGATCCCCTTCCCGTCATTGCGTATGATCACGGCTGTTTTCCATTGGCCATGATCGGGCTTAGATTCGAATTTCTGCAGGTGGTAAACGGGATAGCCTTCGCCGTAGCACCATCGAATGAAAAAGGGCATCCAATCTCTCATTGTGATCTCGTTGCATAAGGAAACGAAATCCGTGAAAGTGACATAAGCATCTTTATATTTCGCCGCAAAGAGTTTGAGGATCCTGAAAAATGTCTCGTTCCCCATTTCCTGCCGGAGGATATCCAGGACCAAGGCTCCCTTCGTATAGGCAAGATTCGCATTGTCGCTCGCGTCCTCGAAGAGCCGATTCTTCGCGGTCCCTCTGAAAAAGAGGTAGGCCAGATTGTCCTGAAAAAGGTCCTGTTGGTAGACATCTTTGGCGAAGAGCCAGGTCGCGAAATTGCAGAAGGCTTCGCGCAGGAATTTGGTTCCGCGCCCATAGGAGCTGATGGAAATCCCAAACCAAGAGTGGGCCAGCTCGTGAGCGGCCGTTTCATCAAAGGTCCCTTCGGGCGGGGATCCTTGGTTCTTCTTCTGAAAGGACTGGATATCCAGGAATGTCCCCAAGAACGCCCCGTGGCCGCCCATCCCCGCCGAACTCACGGCGATATGCATCTCGTTTCCCGACAGCTCACCGAAGAGCTGCGAATAGAACCGAAAGGCGCGAATGAGGAATCTGCCCATGGATTCGACGGCGCTCGGCTCATACCTTCCCTTCGCCACGAGAAATACCACGGATACCGAACCATCCTTGACAACGATCTTATCCGATCGCCCGATCAAGAGTTGCGGCATCCCGCCGGTGCGGCATGCCCAGGTCGATACCGTATCATTCCCCGAGTCTATAGTTTTCTCGAGCCGGCCGTCCACAACCAGGGTTTGATACGAGGATGGGTGGCGAACGACCATTCTCCAGGCTGGGCGCGGCATTTTCGTGAAAAAATTGCTCTTGTCGAGCATTTGGACTTTTTCATAATCTGTCCAAGTGATCCAAGGAAGCCAGGAAAAATCTGTGATCAGGCAGATTTCTTTCAGGCCTGGAGAGAACTCGTCGATAATCCGGTACGGGAGATCTTTCCTCTTTGAATCGACAGGCGTGATCGTGTACTCGAATTGAAGGCTGGCCGCCTCGCCTTTTTTCAGGGGAGAAGACAGCGAAACGCGCGTGATTTTCGGGAACTCGTCACTTCCCTCGAGGGCGGGATCGGCAGGCGTGGTGAGGGAGGCGCGAGCAAAAGCCAAAGGATCGTCGCGGCCGTTGACGAGCCCGACGATCTTCGCGACATTGACTTTGACTCCATAGTACCGTTCCCGGGCAAAAAGG
This sequence comes from Candidatus Aminicenantota bacterium, assembly GCA_026393975.1. GTDB lineage: Bacteria > Acidobacteriota > Aminicenantia > Aminicenantales > Saccharicenantaceae > RBG-16-66-30. The sequence goes on from JAPKZD010000009.1 coordinate 15,464, forward strand.
TCGAAATCGATCTGTTCCACCGGTTCGGGGCTTTCGTTGCGGATCGTGCAGACGGCACTTATAAAAAGGGTATCGGACTCGAGGGCCGTCCGTAACGAGATATCATAATTTGTTATGGTCAGGGCGGGGGCCAATCCAGTCAGGGCCGCAAGGCTCTGGGGGGAGTCTTCCCGAGGCAGAGCAGAGAGAGGCAGAGAAAAAAGAAAAACAAGAGCCGAGAAGGCTGCAGTTTCTTTCAAGCATCTAGACATCTTCGTTCCTTTTCAAGGTTTGGCTCGGTCATCCTATATATAATTTCGACGCGCCTTCAAGAAAGGTCTTCTAAATGATTGCCAAAGGGGCCGCTTTCGCTACTTTTTCTGGAGCCTAAAAGGAGTTTTCAGCCTGTCCTCGATCCACTGCCGGTTTATGCTGATTCCCCACTGGTCGTGCCGAATGGCCGTTTCGCCCGGATCATATTTCAGGGCCTCCTGATAGTACTCAATGGCTTTCTCTCGTTGTCCCATGAGATCCTTGAGATTTCCCATCCAGGTCAGGGCGATAAAATTCAATTCTTTCGCCGGCCCGGACTCCGTGATCTTCCTCATGGATTCAAAGGCCTCGGCATAAGAGCCTCCATCAACGAGCTTGATTCCCAGCGAGAACCAGAGGTTTGCGTCCTTGAGCTGTGAGCTTCGGGCCAGTTCGAAAGCTTTCAGGGCCTCTTTGCCCGCCCCCTGCCAAGGCAGGCGGTTGATGAGGCCAGGCAAGTCTTCGGGCAGGGTCGGAAGCGGGGACTTGAGCATGGCCAGCTGACCTTCAGGATCCAGGATCACGTCTTTCAGCGCGGACCGGCTTTCGAACGTGAGTTCGTTGGTCTCAAGAAAACGGTCCGTTGACTTGATTTGGCTCGTCCCATCCTCGAAAACGGCTTTGACGAGGACCGGCATCCGGATCGAATCGAGGGAAGCTTCGACAACAACCCTGGAGACATAGCGATCCTCTTTCTTCGCCGAGTCCCGGGAGACGATTTGATAGCAGAGATAATTGTTCGATCGCACCCATGGCTCGAAAAACCAGTTCAGATTCTCGCCGCTGATGTCTTCGCAAACTTTCCAGAACTGGCGATAACCGAGCCTCTTTCCACCGTAGTCTTTCAGCGTTTCCAGAAGAATCTTGGCAAACATCTCCTTCCCGAGCACGGATTCGAGCGCGCTCAAGATGCTGAATCCTTTGCCGTGGATGAGAATATTGTTCCTGTCGTAATTCTGCTGTTTGAGAAGCGAGGCGGGGGCATCCTCGGTCGTGTCGACCCGCCTCTCAACGCCGGCCCTGTACCCGTTCAGGAAGGCCTGGTGATTCTCTTCCCCCAGCTTTTTATGGCGGACGTATTCATGATCCGTGCAGATCCCCATCCCGATCATTAGCCACGAGTCTGTGTAGCCATAGGGGAAATCATCGGACATCACGTACTCACCCCAGTACTGGTGGCCTATCTCGTGGGAAGTGATCCATTCCCAGTGGAGCGGGGGCATGGTTCTGAAGACTTCTTCGCCGTGGATCACGACGATGCCAGATGCAAAAGGATACCCGCCCATCGGCCGTGACGCTCCGGGCAAGATGTACAAAAACCGGCGGGGAAAGAAGCCGAACGAATCTCTGAAAAAGGTGATGATGTCCACGGCCTTGTCCAGGCAGAACCGGGCACACTCTTCGCCTTCTTTGGTGAAGAGGGCGGTAATCAGGACATCGCCGCTTTTTTTCTCGGCTGCCTTCAAGTTGTTGGCTAGGTAGATCCCGAAGCTTGTCGTGACGTTTTCGTTCTCGTAGTATCCGGAAGCCTCGTTCAGGCGCCCGCTGATGGCCAGCACATAGCCGGGCGGGGTATCGAGCTTGACTTTGTAGGCATCCCGGACCGGGATATTCTCCCACCAGAGCTTGGGATTCCAGTTCCCGACGAAAGACATAACGGAGGAGGAGCCATCCGGGAGCTTGCTCGTGAACCTCAAATGAAGCTCGAGCTCCGAACCCGTCTTTAAGGGCCTAGCCAGAGCATAGAAGAGGGGCGGGCTGACCGGAAGACCGCGTTCCTGGTTCATGCAGTGGAGGGGCGTCCCGGCTTCGGTGATCTCGACGGCCCTTGAGCCCGCTTGCGGGAGCCAATCCAGGGCAATGACCTCCATGGGACGGGGAGTATCGTTCATGAACTTGATCGTTTCGGTTCCGCTCAGCACCTTGTTCACTAGGTCTAGATTGACTTCGATCTTATACTGGGCCTGGGGAGGGTGCGTCGGGAGCAGGAATCCTTCCCGGGCACAAACCGGCCGGACTCCCCCAAAACCGACTGCCAGAGAAAAGACCAAAACAAAACCAAGAAAAGAGTCCGTCCGTCGCCGCTCATGCATGATGACCTCTCCTTAAGAAGTCGTTTATTCCCATAGGAAAATTATTTAACACATAGCATGGCCAAAAGAAAGTCCCAATTCGTTCGATTTTTCTCCAGACCAATTATCGACCGACAATTTCGGAATTTTTTGGGACTCATCGCGGAAAATTCCCAAGGAAGATGTCCATCGCCGCTCCTCTCCGAAGAATCGTTGCCTTCCTCGGAAACAGGTGGCAGGAATCGTCCGGAGAAGCGGTCCGGACCTGGATGTTTTCAAGAGCTCTATGAATTGGTCCCGGCCTGAGGTCTTCCCCGCTTGAGTTTCTGTTCGATAGCCCGGCCCTTTTCAACCTCAGCTGAGTATTCCGCCCACCGGCCGAGCCGGTTATAGATATCGGCCAGGACAAAATGCCCCAGGGGAGCCGACTCGGCTTCAGGCTCGAGCTCCAGCCCTTTCTTTGCCAGGCTGATTGCTTCGTCAAAATTCTCATTCAGGTCCAGGTAAGCCTTGGCCAGGAAAAGGTAGCTCCTGGCGAATTTCTGGTTCGCCGTAATTACCTCCTGCAGCTCCGCCACCTCCTCCCGCAAAAGACCCCTTTTGGCATAGATCAGGGCCAGGTTAAAGTGGGCCGGATAGGCGCCCGAGTGAATCTCGATTTCCTTCCGGTATTCCAGAATGGCCTTCTCGACGTCACCTGTATGCTCATAGAGAATGCCGAGGTTGTAGTGGGCATCTGGAATCTTCGGCCGGTCTTGCAGGGCGAGCGTGAGCTCTTTCTCGGCCGGCTCCAACATGTTTTTTTCGAGGTAGGCCGAACCGAGGAGATTGTGGGCCAAGGCGCTGTGCTCCGGATCCAGGGAAATAGCCGTCTGGAGGTTGGCGATGGCTTTGTCAAAGTCCTTGATGTCACAGTAGATGTCGCCCAGGCTGACGTATGGGCCGGGATCCCTCGGGTTGAGCTGGATAATCCGGCCGTAACCGGCGATGGCTTCGTCATATTTCTTGAGACTCTTGTAGGCCCGGGCCATCGTAAAAATCGCGGCCTCGTATTCTTCGTCGACTTTGAGGGCCTCCCGGCATTCCGCGACAGCCTCTTCCGCCCGGTCGAGCTGGAGATAAACGGTGGCCCTGACGTGACGGGCTTCCATGATCCCCGGGTCTTCGACGAGCACTTCGTCGAGCAATTTCAATGCATCGCCGAATTCCCTGTTGGCCGAAGCGCCCTCTGCCTGCCTGATCTTGTTGTAGAGAATAATCTTGTCCTTGGGGTCGCCCAACGTGCCGGACTTGGCCATTTTTGAACTCGATGTGAACCCTCCGATGTAGCCGAGGGCCATCAGTTTCTCTTTGGTGTCGAGATCCAGGTTCTTGGGACCCTTGTCCTCAATCCCTTTGGCCGACCCTTTCCGCTGGAGGTCTTGGATCTCGCGCTCCAGCACCTTTCCTTCCTCAAGGTTGCGGCCATAGATGTTGTCCTGTTCCCGGGGATCGCGGACGAGGTCATAGAGCTCAGGGCTGGGGGCCTGGATGAACTTGTACCTGGAGCTCCTGAGGCTCTTGAGCTCGCTCCAGCCATAGTGGTAGCGGGGATAGTAAGTTTCGCTGTAGGCAAGGCGCTCCGGGCCGCGTCCTCGGCCCGCCATCAGGTCAAGGAAGCTCCTCCCCTGGACTTCCTTTGGAATGGGAAGCCCCAACAGCTCGAGAAGGCTGGGCATGATATCCACGTTCCGAACCTGGGGCTCAACGACCCTGCCCTGGAATCCTTGAGAGGGAATGCGGATGATGAGCGGCACGGACTGGGTCGCATCGTAGAGGAAAAACCCGTGGCCGCTCTCGTGGTGCTCGCCCAGGCTTTCGCCGTGATCGGCGGCGATGATGATGAGAGTCTTCTTAAGAAGCCCGTCCTTTTCGAGTTCTTTAACCACATCGCCAACCAGGGAGTCGACATAGGCAATTTCCGCATCGTAGAGCCCCCCGGGGCGGTTTCCGTAACGGGTTTTGAACGGTTCGGGAGGCTCGTAGGGAGAATGAGGATCGTAGAGGTGGATCCAGCTGAAGAACTTCTTGTGCCGGTTCTCTTGGAGCCAATCGAAAAAGGCTTGGACGACCTCGCCCCCCTTCCTCCGGACGGAATCGAGGCTGATCGTCTTGTACTTGGAGAAGTCGAAATGATCGTAGTAATAATCAAACCCCTGATCGATCCCCCATCGCGAGTCCAGGACGAACGCCCCGATGAAGGCACTGGTCGCCCATCCGGCCTGCTGAACGACCTTAGCCAGGGTCGTCTTGTCGCGCTCGAGATAAAATCCTCCATTGTCACGGACACCGTGGTAAAAAGGATAGGTGCCGGTGAAGATCGAAGCATGGGAAGGCAGCGTCAAGGGAGCCTGCGACGTCGTATGCTTAAAAAGGAACCCCTGGGCCGCGAGGCGGTCGATGTTGCCGGTTTCGATGAGCGGGTACCCGTAGCAGGCCAGGTGGTCGGCCCGGGTCGTGTCGAGCGTAAAGAAGACGATATTGAGTTCTCTGGGGTTGAGGGGGGCAAGAAGCTTCTTAATCTCGCTCGCCGCTCTTGCCTCCTGCGACGGAATACCGCTGGAAAGAAGAAAATAAGCAATCAAAGGAATAATGATAAGGGCGATTAGAGAGAGTAGAAGGAAAAGCTTCGTACGGCCGGCTTTCTTTTTTCCTCCAGCCGTGCGAATGGGCATTTTGGTTTTCTCAAGCATATTTTAAATATTTATTTTACGGAATGGGCAAGGGCATGTCAAGTTGAGCTAACGACTTACTGAGTCCGCAACCTCGTAACCATCGTGGTTTTTTCAAGCTAAGCGTTTGAGCCGTCAGGAAGGCGCTGATTGATTAATAGCCTCTTGAATCTTGCCCTGTTGATACGATGTTTTTCCGCAGGAAAGGCCTAAACAATGTCCTTATGATATTTCGTGTAGAGACTGATCACGGGGTTGTGGCCCGTGAAGCGATCCTTGACGATGAGAGTCGTCACCGGCGCCTTGGAGTTTGATGTGAAGAGCATATCATGGCCGACACACAGACCGACAAGGATATTGAAAGCCGTCCCGGCCCTGTTCAGGAGCTCGGCTTGAAGTAGAGGATTGCACGCGGCCTCGAACTTGTCTTTCCCCTTGATCTTGTAATCAGGAGGTATCCCGAGCCTGGTTTTATCCACCGCGCCACAGCAGCAGACGACCGACTCGACTTCGAGCCCGTGTTTTTCCAGAATTGCTGAGATCCGTGAGGCTTCCTCGGCCAGGCCGTTGCAGAACGCAAGACCGATTTTTCTTGCGCCGATCGTCTTCGCAAACTCGGCAACCTCTCGGATCCTGGGCCTGAGGGGCAGCGTCCGGCCTTCCTGGGCCTCGCCTTCGTCGTAGCAGTCCTTTTCGGTCTGGGCGGCCCTGACGTAAAAATCGTTAAGCCTCTTCTGGCGATACCTCTGAGAGATCTTCGTAACCAGGGCGGGCGTTGTTTTCATCGGGCAAAACGGAGGCAACGCCGCTTGATTCTTAATTTCCGACTGGCACGACCGTTGCCGACATTTCGCACACTTGAGCTGAGTCATGGGTTTTTCCTTCCTCTCTCTGCCCCGGAGTTTCCTCTTGGAGCCCCTGGGCCTATCTCGCGCCTTGGATCTCGTCGACGAGCGGCCCTGCGTCATAAACCTTGCGCAGGGCTTCGATGATGCCCTGGAAATGGACCATCACCGAACGATTGAGCTCATCGCTGTAAACAAATCGGGCGGGCAGGGACTGGATGTTCCCGTCAAACAGGATTCCGACAAACTCGCCCTCTCGGTTGACGACCGGCGAGCCCGAGTTGCCGCCGATGGAGTCGCAGGTCGCTACGAAGTTTAGGGGCAAATCGAGACGCAGAGCCGATTTCCTGGTTTTGAAACTCGCCGGTAAATCAAAGGGAGGCCTTTCGTCGAACTTTCTTGACCTCTCAAAGAGCCCGGCGAAAGTCGTTTGAAAGGGCACCCTCGTTCCGTTTTCGACATAGCCCTTGACGATGCCGAAGCTGAACCGCGGGGTTGAAGTCGCATCCGGGGGAATCGATGTCCCTCTGAGCTTGAACAGAGCCCGCGTCACATGAGCGCCGTCCACGACCTCCACGGCCTCGACCTCTTGCTCATAGCGTGCCCGCAACGCCCTCGATTGGGGGTCTACCAGAAGCGCGAGCTTGATCATCGGGTCCGCCGACCGATCAACGGCTTCAAGCCCTTGATCAACGTATCTCTTCCTCACCTCCGGGTCTTTTAGTGTTGTATTCAAAACGAGTTCCCGCGCCACTTCGTCAGGTGGGCGGTCCCCAATGATCCGTTGAACGTCGATCCTGCTTCCCGGCTCCTCGCTGAGCGCGGCCAGGGAGTCGGCGAGCTTGGCGATCTCGAAATCGTCATCGATCGGAGCCGGGGAAAGGAGAGTCCGTGTTAGAGATGCGATGTTGGCATCGCGAAATTCTCTGAGCCGTTCTTCGTTCGGCTTTTTCGATTCCTGCGTTAACCGGACGAGGTTCCTGGCGTAGCCGAAATAAATGCTGTTGAAAGCAAGGCCTTTTTCGAGATACTGATAGGCCCTGAAAAAGGAAGCGTGTTTTTTTTGAGCTTCGGCAATCTCGTCCCAGGCCTTTCCGCACGTCCTGTCAAGATCGGGGTCCTTTTCGACCGCCTCCCTTAACTGCCTTTCATCTTGAGCCTTTGTTTTCATGAGGTTCTTATCAAGGAGTCCTGACTGATATCCCGTCATGGCCTTGAGACTGTTTTCGATCCCCAACAGCGCCGTCAGAGCAACCCTCGTTTCTTCGCTGCCCCGGCCGCTGTAGGCTTGAAGGAGGGCTCGCCGCCTATGATAACTTTGAATGAAAAAAGGATAGTTCACATCCCTCAGGAATTCGAGCTGGGAATAGGTCAGGAGTCTACCGGTGGAGCCGGGGTTGCCAGAGGCAAAAACGAGGTCCCCTTCCTTGAGATCTCTGGCCCCCCATTTCAAGTAGTGGGGAGTGCTCAAGGGTTTGTTATTCTCATAGACGCGAAAAAAACAGATGTCCAGGGCATATCTGGGAAAACAAAAGTTATCGGGGTCGCCCCCGAACTTGGCGATCATGAACTCGGGCGCAAAGACGAGCCGGACATCGGTGTAGACTTTGTATCTATAAAGGTGATACATCCCACCGGAATAGAGATTGACCACAGCGCACTTGAGCCCCAATCTCCCTAGGCAATCCTCTTCCAAGTCAGCGATCGTCTTCTCTCGCGCCGCGGCGGCTTCTGCCGATGTCATGCCCGGCTTCTCGACGTTCAAGACCTTTTCCGTCACGTCTTCGATATCCTGGAGGACCGAGAGTTCAACTCCGGGGCACTTGAGCTCTTCGGCTCCGGTTGGGGCAAAAAACCCCATCTTCATCAGGTCTCTTTCCTTCGTGCTGAGGTTTTGGATGACCGCGCGTCCGACATGGTGATTAGTTATGACAAGTCCGCGGCGCGAAACAAACGATCCCGAGGCCCCTCCGAAACGCACGGAGGAGAGCTGAAGGTGGGTCAGCCACTCTGAATCGGCGTTAAAGTTGTATCGTGATTTGAGAATCGATTTTGGCGGCAGGTTGAACGTCCACATTCCTTCGTCACCGCAAAACAGGCTCGCTGATATCAAGACGATCAAAACACACGGGAGAAGCTTGACTGGGCTTTTCATGGTCTTCCTTTTTCCCCTAATATAAGTTCTGTCGCGCCAAAATACAATAGCCAGCGTAATGGCTGGTGACTTTCGAGATTTTCCCCGCAGCTTGACAAGCTGTCGAAAGACTTCTAATCTTCTCCTCTCCAAGCACGCACCTGGACCAGGAGGAGGTCAAGCATGAGAACGACGTTTTTTTTAAAAAGAATCCTGATTGCGCCTGCCTTTTTCTTATTGTTCATGATGTATTCGACCATGCCCTTCGGTCAGCAAAAGGAAGCAAGAAGACCTGTTGTTCCTGCGCCGCTTCTGCCCGAAGGGATCATCGATATTCTGATCGATGAAGTGTCCGGGGAGATCCCGCTAAATAACGAAAGACTCTTGGCTTCTTTTGAACACCGGAGGTCGGCCGAAGAGTATGAGAAGGTCTTCGCTGAGTCTAAGATCATCCTTGAAAAACTCAAAGAGTACGGAATCCGAAACTGCGGGGTCGAAGAGGTCCCCGCAGCTCTGCTCAGCACAAGAACCTGGAATCCCCAGAGCGCGGAACTCTGGATGCTGGAGCCCGAACTGAAGAAACTCATCGACCTGGACAACGTCCCCGCCTGCCTCGCCGAGCAAAGCCAGACCAACGACGTCACCGCTGAACTTGTCTATGTCGGATCGGGTTCGACAGACGAAGATTATCAGGGGAAAGACGTCAAGGACAAGATCGTCCTGGCCACTGGGCGTGCCTACGATGTCCACAACTTGGCCGTCGCCAAGAGAGGAGCCAAAGGTGTTTTGATCGCCGGGGCCTCTAACTCCGATTATGACCCGGATGAGGTCGGCAGAGACACGCTGGCGCGGAATTTCGATCCCACGGCCCTCGATGCCAAGGCCCCTTCCTTCGGGTTTATGATTTCAGCTCGCCAAGGCGGGCAACTCTGCAAGATGCTGGCGGATGGGACCAGGATCGTTTTGCGGGCCAAGTGTCAAACCAATTACTATCCTTTTCGGAACGAGATCGTCTGGGCATTGATCGAGGGAAGTGAAAGGCCTCAGGAAGAGCTCATTTTCACAGCCCATCTCTTCGAGGAAAAGGCCTATCAAGGGGCCAACGACAACGCCAGCGGCAGCGTCTCGATTCTGGAGACGGCGCGGGTTCTCCAGAAGCTGGTTTCCGAAGGCAGAATCCCCAGGCTCAAACGATCCGTCCGTTTCTTGTGGGTCGATGAAGGGGCCGGGACGCTTGGCTATCTCCTGAAGTATCCCGAGCTCCAGAAGAAGATTTTCGCGAATATCAATGAGGACATGGTGGGAGAAAACCTGCGCCAACACTCCTCCAGTTTTCATCTGACGCAAACCCCCTTCTCTCTGCCGAGTTGTCTGAACGACGTCCTGGCGGCTTTCTTCGAATACGTGGGTGAGACAAACCGAGACAATATCATCAATCGTCCGGTCAAGTTCGTAAAGCCGATTCTCTCTCCGGCGGGGTCGAAGGATCCCTTTTATTATCATATCGATAAGTACTCCGGAGGAAGCGATCACGCCATTTTCTTGGAGGGAGGAATCGGAATTCCGGCGATCCAGCTCGGAGTCTGGCCCGATATGTGGTACCACACTAACCTCGATCGGCCCGACAAGTCGGATTCGACCCAACTCAAAAGGGCGAGCTTCATCGCCACGGCATCCGCCGTCTATCTGGCCGGAGCCTCCAAGAAGGAAGCTCTCCCACTGATTGGGGAGGTCCTGGCGAGAGGATTCTCCAGAATCGGTGCGGAAGAGAAGCGGGCCTTCGCGTTTCTCTCAAGCAGCGAACCCGAGAAGCTAGCTGAGACTTACAAGGAGTCGAGGAACATCATCCATCAGTCGTTTCTCAGAGAACGCGCGGCCGTGAATTCTATCGCGTTCTTTGCTCAGAATGATCACGCCTTTTCCCTGCACCTGGGGAACGTCTGCAAGAGCCTGGCCAGTCAGGAGGAATCGGCTCTTGACGCTCTCGCCAATCAATACAGAGTCACGGCGGCTCTGGCCGGCGTCAAAGCAGCGGTTCCGAAAGTGACCTCGGAAGAGCGGAGGCTCGCCGCTCTGGTTCCAAAACGGACGAGCCTGATGAAGGGCTATTTTGACAGCCGGGCTTTCCTGCACCGGCTCAAGGGCGAAAAAGCCCCTGAATACAAACTGGGGAGAAACGAGGACTTCGAGATCCGCAACTTTATTAATGACGAACGCAGCATCCTGGAGATCAGGAATGCCGTGAGCGCGGAATTCAGGCCGGTCCCTCTCCGCGACGTCGAGAACTATATCAAAACCCTCGAAATGGGAGGCATGGTTACGCTCGAGAACGGCGCTCGTCCCAACCTCGGCGAGAATCGAGTTGCCCGTCCAACGCCACGGTAAAAGCCGCCGCGGGCACGGAGCGGACCGCGCCTTTTAGGATAAGGAAAATACGATGAATTGGCATCCTCCGCGAGAATGGCTGAAAATAACGGTCTTCGATATGCACACGGCGGGTGAACCGCTGCGCGTTGTCTGCGATGGCTTTCCTAAGCTTCCCGGCGGAAGTATCCTCTTCAAACGAAGGGACATGGAAAAGAACCATGATGTTCTTCGCCGGGCGCTCCTCTGGGAACCTCGAGGCCACGCAAACATGTATGGCTGTCTTCTCACCGAGAAAGAAAAGCCGGACAGCGATTTTGGCGTTGTTTTTATGCACACCAGCGGCTACGGAACGATGTGCGGACACGGTATTATCGGCCTGGTCACACTTGTGCTCGAGACCGGGATGGTCAAAGCCAAGGGGGACATGCCAGTGCTCAAGATCGATACGGCGGCCGGTCAGGTGATCGCCCAAGCCGTTTTCAGGAACGGCCGAGTCAGCGAGGTTTCCTTCCAGAATGTTCCATCGTTCGCTTACGCCCTGGAGCAAAAAATCGACGTTCCGGGGCTGGGGAAACTATCGATCGATATCGCCTTCGGCGGAGCGTTCTATGCATTTTGCCAAGCCAAGGACTTAAACGTCGATCTCTTGCCGGAGAATTCCCGCGAGTTGGTCGATGTCGGCATGAGGGTCAAGAACGCGGCTGCGAAGACGGTGCCCATCCTCCATCCTTTCGAACAAGAGCTGGGGTTTCTTTTCGGGACGATCATCGTCGGGCCGCCCCTCGAGCAGGGCCACCACAGCCGGAATGTCTGTATCTTTGCTGATGGAGAAGTCGACCGGAGCCCCACGGGCACAGGCGTAAGCGCCAGAGCCGCGCTTCTCCATTCTCGGGGAGAGATAAAACCGGGGGAGACGTTTATTGTCGAGAGCATCCTGGGAACCTCGTTTAAGGGGAAGATCAAAGAAACGACAACGTTCGGCCCCTACGCTGCGGTGATCCCGGAAATCACGGGAAGCGCCAATATGATCGGCCGCAATGAATTGTTCATCTCCCCCGAAGACCCGCTCAAGGACGGATTCCTATTGGGATAGCCACTCCGCGGTATTCATCGCCCGGCGCTCGTCCCCCGGGCACCAGAGAAGCGTGATCAACTCGACGATCCTGGGCGGCCTTCCTAACTGGAACTCGGGAGGTCCGTTTCCAAAGAGAGCTCGCGTAACGCGCACGCGAGCCGCTTGATGCCTTCTCTGATCTCCTCTGCCCCGACCCTCGCGATGGACAGACGGAAGTATTCGGATTCGGACTGCTGGAGAAAGTAATAGCCTCCCGGAGAGACCCCAACCTTGTATCGGGACATGTGTTCGTGGAGTTGGATCGGGCTCATTTTCTTGGGCATTCTTACCCAGATGGAGTACCCCCCTTTGGGCCGGGTCCAACTCGTCGTCTTGGGAAAGTGATCCTTCATTGTCTGGAGCGCCACTTCCAGACGATTGCGGAAAATGCGATGGAGGCGCCTTAGGTGCAGGTCATAATACCCCTGTTGACAGAAATAGGCCAAGGCCGTCTGGGTCAGATTTCCGCACCTCAGGTCTGAGGTCCGCTTCAAGGCGGTCAGCCTTCTGATACAGTCTTTGTCGGCCGTGACCCAGCCGATCCTTAATCCGGGAAAGAGGATCTTGGAAAACGTGCCCAAGTAGAGGACAATGTTCTTTTCATCGATGGACTTGATCGGCAAGGGCAATATGCCCGAATACTTCATTTCCTCGTCGAACCCATCCTCGACGATCGGCACCCTATGCTTGATGCAGATATTGAGGAGTTTCTCTCGGTGATTGTGGCTCGTCGTCAGACCCGTCGGATTCTGAAAGTTCGGGATCGTATAGACAAAGCTCACGGCCTCTTCATTCAGGACTCTCTCCAGTTGACCGAGGTCCATCCCATCGTGTCTCATGGGAATCCCGAGGATGGAAGAATTGTAGAACTGGAGAAGAGGGATAATGTTGTAGTAGGTGGGGGACTCAATGACCACCTTCTTGTCGCTCCGGCAAAGCAATCGCATAATCAAGTCAAGGGCTTGCTGCGACCCGTAAGTGATAAGAATTTCGTCCTGCGACGTGGAAATCCCATGAAGCCCCAGGCGCTGAGCGATATAATCTCTCAGAGCCTCGTTCCCCTCGGGAGAGCAAAAATCCATGGCCGTTTGCCCATTCTCGGAGAGGATATGCCTGAGGCAACGGCTAAAATTCTCGACTGGGAACAGACTCGGGTCGAGCTGCATTTCCGTAAGGTTGATGACGGTAGGGTCTTTTTGTTGTGACCGGGTCGGAATGTCGGCCAAGTTTTTCAAGTAGCCCGCAAAGAGCCTCTCGGATGACTCATTGCATACCTTTTCCCAGGAAATAATGCTCTTTCTTTCCGGATCGAAGGGGGCTTCTTTTTTTCTTTTCTGAACGACGTTGTATGACCCTGGCCGGCTCTTAAGGTGGCCATAAACCTGGAGTTCTTCGTAGGCTTGATAGACGGTGTACCGGCTCACCCCCAGTTTGACGGCCAGGACTCGAGAAGAAGGTAAAGCCGTGTCGGTTTTAATCAGGCCTTGGTTGATGAGATTCTTGATTTCCTCTACGATCTGATCTTTTATGGGAATCCGGCTGGCCCTGTCAATCTTGATCATCAGAGATTTGAGAATCATGTCACCTCGCGGAGAGCCAACGGATACGCGCCTCCATAAGGAAACATAACCAAAGTTGGTGGTCTTTGTCAACAATCAATCCGGCTTATATTAGGCCAGACCATTTTGTCGCTGAATTGGACTGATAAAAATGCTCGCCAATTGGCCCTTGCTTTTGTCCAATATCCTTTATAGAATTCGGTTTCTTCGTTGCGAAGTGGACACATGGCGATCGACATTCTCATGTTGCCTGGAAGGGGACATCTGTGAAAACTCCATGCCGGACTCTCGCGCTTGGCCTCTTACTTTGCCTGACGGCCTGTTTGTTGTCCGCAGCCTCAGGAGCCGACGGAGGGCAGAACAAGGCGGTCCAAGCCCAGTCGAATACCGCCAAAGTGGAAGAGGCAAAAACCCCGGATAAGCCTGAGAAAAGCTTTGAAGGGGTCGTCAAGGGCTCCAAAGTCCTGGAGGGACTGTTCAATTTATATCTCAAAGAGGACAAGCTCTATCTCGAAATCAGGCCCGAACAGTTCGGCCGGATGTACCTTTTTATCCCAACGCTCTGGACCTCCATGGGAAACGGGGGCGCGGGGAGCTATCTGCCCCTCAAGGTCTTTGTCTGGGAAAAGCTGGAGAAAAAGGTCCTCCTCCTCTGGAAAAACACCAATGTCTCCGCGGACAAATCCGCTGAATACCAACGGGCCCTAAAGAACGTTGTTCCCGATTCTATTGCCTTTTCTTTTCAAAAGGAGAGCGAACCCCATCCCGAACGAAAAAGCACGCTCATCTGTCTCGATGACTGCTTTTTCACGGACCTCGAAAGACTTGGTTCTCTGAGTGATCCGAGTCAGTCTTATTCTGTGGACAGGGCGCGAACGGTGTGGGGCAAAGTGACGGCCTTTCCGAAGAACATCGAACTCGAAGTGAGGTACACGCTCACATCCTCAAAGCCCGGCCCGATGCCGGCCGTGCCGGATCCCTCGGTCTTTACTCTGAACGTGCGCTACAGTATGTCCGAGGTGCCCTTGAACAATGGTTACAGGCCGAGACTGGCCGACGACCGCGTGGGGTATTTTTTGACCAAGGTCTACGATTACGACAAGCTCGACCTCGATGGAACCGTGACGCACTACATCAACCGGTGGAATCTGGAAAAGGCCGATCCAAAAGAGAAGGTATCTATTCCCAAGGAACCCATTGTCTTTTGGCTTGAAAACACCATTCCTCCTGAGTACCGCGAGCCGATCCGGGACGGAATCCTGGAATGGAACAAGGCGTTTGAGAGGATCGGCTTCAAGGACGCCCTGGTCGTGAAAGAGATGCCGAACGACGCGATATGGGACCCGGCGGATATCCGCTATAACACCATCCGCTGGATTCCGTCTCTAACCGGCGCTGGAGGAGGAGCCATGGGGCCCTCCCGGGTGAACCCCCTCACGGGCCAGATCCTCGACGCGGATGTCACGATCCGGGCGCCTCTCAACTTCATTTTTTCGTACAACGCCGTCAACATGCCTCTGGACTTCTGTGGACTCGGGGAGACGAATCCCGCTCTTCCCGGGACAATTAACCCCTGGGATAAGGATAATCTTGTCCTTGGGGGCGAGCGGGACTTCGGGGTTCTGGACATGTTGGCCAGCGGCAAGGTCAGGGACATTCGAGACGTTCCCAGGGAATACATTTATGATGCCTTGAAGCAACTTGCCTGTCACGAGGTCGGCCATACGCTCGGATTGCGGCACAATTTTAAGGGATCGAGCACAATTTCGCTCCAAGACTTGCACAACACCGCGCTCACGTCAAAGCAGAGCATCGGGAACTCGATCATGGAGTACCTGCCCGTGAACCTTGCTCCAAAGGGGGTCAAGCAAGGCGACTATTTCCAAAAAACGATAGGAGCCTGGGATTACTGGGCCATAGAATACGGGTACAGACCCATGGACGCGAAAAGCCCTAAAGATGAGGGCCCGCAACTCGACAAGATCGCCGGCCGATCGACCGAGGCCGAGCTTGTCTACGGGACGGATGAAGACGCTTATGATCTCGGCCCGTATTCCACATCCATCGACCCCCTAGCCATGACGTTCGACCTGGGCCGAGATCCGCTCGCTTATGCCGAACAGGACCTTCAGAGGACACGTGAGCTCTGGAGACAGCTGGAAGACAGGGTGCTTTTTGAAGGGAAAAGCTACGTTTATCTCCGCAAAGCCTTTGAGTCCAGCCTTTCGCGCTACTTCGGAACCTTGGCCCGGTTGACTCGCTGGATCGGCGGCATCTACCATACCCGGGTACACGTCGGAGAAGGAGGGAAGGAACTGCCCTTCCGAGTGGCCGAATACGAAAAGCAGCAAAGGGCCATTGACATCATTGAAGCCAACCTGCTCAACCCCGAATCCTTCACGTTTGATCCGGCTTTCATGCAGAAACTCCAGTTCGAACGCTTTGTCGACCTCGACGCTTTGGAAGAAGCCGCCGGAAACGAACGATCCCCGTTGAGGATGGATTTTTCCTTATCCTCCTATATCCAGCAGTCCTACAGGAGCATCCTGCGAAGTCTTTATGACCCAGCGAGGCTGCGGCGGCTTCAGGACAACGCCCTCCTGTCGGCGGGAAAGGTCCTCGGACTCAGCGAGTTTTTGACCGGGCTCCATTCGGCCGTCTGGCGAGAGGTCACCGAGGGGAAACCCGTGACCCTTTACCGGAGGATTTTACAGCAGGAGACCTTGGCGCAAGTCCGCCAGGCTCTTCTCAAGCCCTCACCGTCGCTTCCCGAGGACGCCGCGATCCTCTTTCGGTACGAGCTCAAGCAGCTGAGCAAAACCCTTTCTGCTGAACTGAGCTCCCACCCCGAGCTGGATCTTATGACCCGGGCTCATCTAGAAAACTGCTTGGACGTAATTGGGCAAACTCTCCAGGCGGGATATGTGAAGCCCCCTCAGCCGTAGAGATTCGAGAGGCCGCGGGGGCGACTTCTCAGAGAAAGGAATCAAGATGAAAAGAAGGCAGGTTGTTCTCACCGCCGTTATGGGACTTGGCCTCTGTCTTGTGCTCTTGAGGCCGGCACCCGGGACACAGGAGAATCTTACAACTCTCCTGCCCTCCAGGACGATGGATTCCGTCATCGCCCACACCTCAGGCGACATGGCCTTTCAATACATCCGAAGAATCAGCCTTTTCAACCGGTTGGCTGCCTCGGAAGCCTACCATCGGTCCGCCGAATATGTTTTGGGCGAGGTTAAGAAATACGGTCTCGACGAAGCGCAAATCGAACAATACCCGGCCGACGGAAAGGCATGGTACCTCATGTTCCAATCGTTCTACGGGTGGGACGGGGAATCGGGCGTCGTATGGATGACGAGCCCGTACCGGGAAAAAGTTTGTGATTTCGCCGAGATGCCGGCCAGCCTCTGCCGGTGGTCTAATTCTGCTCACGCGAAGGGGGAACTCGTCTATGTGGGAGAGGGAAGGCCGGAGGACTTTGCAGGAAAGGAGGTCAAAAACAAGATCGTCTTGACTTCGAGCGACCCAAGCTCTGTCCACGAAGAGGCGGTTTTCAACCGAGGCGCCCTGGGCGTGATCTCCTTCTTTTATCCCCGTCCGCAGGACTACCCCGACGCGGTAGAAAGGAGCGGAATCGACCACTACGAAACCCGAGATGGCCGAAAATCAACGTTCGCCTTCAAGATTTCCTCCCGAAAAGGCCAGGAACTCGTTCGCCTCCTGGAGACCGGGCAGAAACTGACCATGGAAGTCGATGTCAAAGCCAGGGTTTACCCGAGCCAATTTGAAAACGTCATCGCGACGATCCCCGGCACGGACCCGAGCGCCAAAGAGTTCGTGCTCACGGCCCATCTCTGTCACTTTGACCCCGGGGCGAACGACAATGCCAGCGGGGCCGCCTCCATCCTGGAAATCGCGAGAGCCATCAAAGAGCTCATCACATCGGGCGAGATCGAGCGTCCGAGGAGGACGATCCGTTTCATCTGGGTTCCCGAGATGAGCGGGAGCTTTGCCTACGCGGCCACGCATCCGGACAAGACGGATAACATGATCTGCGGCCTGAACCTGGACATGGTCGGAAGCTACCTCAACCGCAACAACAGCGGGTTTGCGTTCCATTGCACGCCGGATTCTCTGCCCCATTTCATCAACGATGTCGTCGCCAATTTTGCGGATTTCGTCGGAAAAACGAACACCGAGGACGACTACTATTCGGCCTACCACTTCATCAAGCCGATTCTGTCGGTCCAGGGAAGCCGGGACAGCTTCCGCTACAAGGTTCTGCCTTTTATGGGGGGAAGCGACCATAAGATCTACAACGACCGGCTGGTTAACGTTCCCATGGTTTTCTTCAATGTCTGGCCCGACCCCTACTACGAATCGGATCTCGACACCCCCGACAGATGCGATCCCACAACGATGAGGAGAGAGGCCGTCGTGGCCGTCGCCTCCGCGGTCTTCGTCGCCAGCGCGGCTGGCCCGGAGGCCCTCGCGCTCGCCTCCGAGGTTTACTCCCGCGGTCTGGGGAGGATCAGCCGGGATATCAAGAAATCTTTCGAATACCTCAATACATGGGAGAAGGCGAAGCTGGCCCTGGCATACCAGGAGGCAGAAATCGTCGTCCGCCGGTCCTTCATCAGGGAGAAAACAGCAGTCGAGAGCGTCCTCATGCTGGCTCCCAAAGACGCGGCCTTGGCGCAATATGTTTCTACGCTCAAAGCCCGCCTGGACTTTCAACTCAACGGAGTCGTGCAGGACATCTGGAATCATTACCGGGCTCTCTGCGAGCGGAACGGACTCCGGCCGGAAACCCCGAAGTTGAGTCCGGAAGAGCTGGCGGCGCAGAAGCTCGTCCCGATCAGGAACGAGAAACTCAGGGGCCCGCTGGGATTGAAGTACGTCTCGGAAAAAGCCGGGGTCAGTCCGATAAAGGAGGCTTCCGAAAGCCTTCGCGACGAACGCGTGCTCTACGAGATTTTCAATTTTATCGACGGGAAGAACTCTGTTTTGGACATCAGGAACGCCGTGAGCGCGGAATATTCTCCCCTTCCGCTCCAGGACATCAAGACGTTCATGGATGTTCTCGCAAAGGCCGATGTCGTCAGGTTCGCCGGCGTGCCTTCGAAGAGATGAACGGGGCCTCCCGGGATAGTGATGGTTGCCGGGGGGAGAAGACTTAGCTATAATAGTTAACTTGATGTGGGCATGATAAAAAGTCGCTGTTTGCTTATTTTTTTGGCGGTCATCATGGGCGCGGGGTCCCTGTACGCCCAGAAGGGGGATTCTGCGGGCTTGTCGCCCCGGTACAAGAGTTGGCTGGAGGAAGAAGTCGTCTACATCATAACCCCCATAGAAAAGAAAGTCTTTCTGCAACTCAGCGCAGACCGGGAGAGGGAACTCTTTATCCAGGCCTTTTGGAAAAAGCGGGACCCCAATCCTCTCAGTGAAATCAACGAATTCAAGGAAGGACATGAAGAGAGGATTGATTACGCCAATCGTAACTTCGGCCGAATCTCGGCGCTCCCGGGCTGGAAAACCGACCGGGGACGAGTCTACATCATTCTGGGCGCTCCCCTATCAGTCCAACACTACGATAACCTTTCTTCGATTTATCCGGCAGAGGTCTGGTCGTACCAGGGGATGAGTAAATATGGTCTGCCCGATGCGTTCGATATTGTCTTTTACAAACGGCACGGAGTAAGTGATTACCGTCTCTATAGCCCTTCGGCGGACGGCCCGGAGAGCCTGGTGGCGAACTTCTCCGGATCCCAAATGGACGCAGATGCCGCATTCAAACAGATCCAATCCGAATCGCCGGATCTCGCCCTAGTCTCGCTTTCCCTTATCCCGGGAGAATCGACCCTCGGGGTCACCAGCCTGTCCTCGGACCGGCTGCTCGCTGATATCAACTCCGCTCCTCAAAGGGCCGTCGAGGATGCCTATGCCGAGAAGTTCTTGCGCTACAAAGACATCGTCGAAGTGGAATACAGCGCGAATTATATCGGAAACGAGTCTCTTGTCGTGCTCATCAGGGACCGGACGGGGATATTCTTCGTCAATTATCTCGTTGAACTGGATCGGTTCTCCGTCAACCTTATCAACAACAAGTATTATACGAAGATCGACATTATCGGGAACGTCACGGACAAATCGGGCAAGACGATCTTCCAATATCAGAGGTCGCTCCCGGTCGAGATGGATCAGGACCAGTTCGACAAGGTGAAGGCCCAAAAATACAGTTTCCACGACCTCTTCCCCTTGACAGGCGGTGAGTACAAGTTCAACTTGCTCGTGAAGAACGAGGCCTCCAAAGAATTCACTTCGGTCGAGAAGGAACTGAGCGTCCCCGAGGGTTTGGCCCTGACGATGGGGGACCTCGTTCTTTCCTTTAAGAGCGAAGCTGTTCCCGTCGACAAGAAAAGGGCATTCGCCGTCGACAACCTCCAGCTCTACCCGGCGCCACTCTGCGACTTCGGCCGAAACGACGATCTGACCGTTTTTCTTCAGATCTTCGGATTGAACCAGGAGACCCGCCGGGAGGGGAGCCTCAGGCTGGTCATCTTTCAGGAGGGAAAAGAACTGCGGACCTGGGAAAAACCGCTCAGCGAGCAGAAATCCCCGGATTCGTTCATGGTCACGCTCTCGACGGCCGATATTCCTCCCGGCTACTACGAAATCAGGGCCTCCGTGCTCGACAAAGGGAAAAGCGAAATTCTCGGCCGGGACGGCCACTTTATCATTTCCCCAGCCGGGACCTTGCCCCGCCCATGGGTCCATTCCGTCGTCCACAGGTCGGCGAATGACCCAGCATATCTCGCCATCATTGGCGATGAGCTTCTCAAGAAGACGGAATTCGCGGCAGCGAAAGAGCCGCTGGAGAGGGCCTACCGCTTGAACCCGGACTCTCCCCAGTTGGCCCTAAGTTTGAGCGAAGCGCTTTTCAGTCTCAAGGACTACAAGTCCGCTGAAAAAATCCTCGAGCCTTTCTCCGGGAAAGGCGTCTCCGAGGTGCTTGAGCTCCTGGGTCGGTCCTATCATGCCTCAGGAGAGTTCGACAAGGCCATCCTCTGCCTCACGGGCTACATCTCTCACTTCGGCCCGACTTATCCCGTTCTGACGGTCCTTGGGGATTGTTATTACAAACTGGGAAATCGAGACGAAGCCATACGGGCCTGGGAAAGGTCCCTGGAAATGAATCCTGACCAGGGAGACCTGAAAAGGCTTCTGGAGTCGGTCAAGAAAGACAAAATCCGCTCATAACCAAACCAGGAGATCAGGGAAGCGACCATGAAAAAACAAATCATCCTGTTCGTTGCCGCCCTCATCGGCTGCAGTGTGTGGCTCTATCCCCAATTGGGGATGGGGACGGGAAGGATCCAGGGCACCGTGTACGATGAGAAGGGGCAGGCCCTGCACGGAGCTAAGGTCAAGGTTCAGAATGTAATGTACAAAAACGCTCTGGCCGCGACGTCAGATAAGAGAGGCCACTGGTCATTGGTGGGCTTGTCGTCGGGATCCTATACGGTCCAGGTGACGCTCGAAGGATACGAGAACAGAACGGACCAGATTGAATATAGGGAAGTTACCAAACGGGAGTTTTTCTGGGATGTCAAACTCAGCACGAAAGGCACCGTGCCGGCCGCCGCGCCGGCCGCGCCGGAAGCCAAAAATGGCGAAAGCGAAGCCCTGGCGGCGCTCCTCCAAGCCGACGCCCAGCTTTATGCCGAGAAACAATACGCAAAAGCCGTGGAGGCCTATTTGGAGCTTCTGGAGAATAACCCAAGAATCTACCCGGTCTATGTCAACATCGCCAACAGCTACCGGGAAATGCAGGATTTTGAAAAGGCCGTTGCTTCGTATCAAACATACCTTGACAAGGTCGTGGCGGACAAGGGCTCCCTTTCGGCTGAGCCCGTCACGGCGACTGTTCTGTTGAGCATGGGGGAAATCTCCCTGGACCAGGGAAATCCAGAGAAGGCCAAGGGGTACTTTAAGTTGGCCGTCGATAATTTTCCGACAAGCGAGATTCTGGCCTACAATATCGGGGAAATCTTTTTCAAAAAAGGGCAGATGGAGCAGGCCATCGAGTACCTCAAGCTGGCCACCAGGCTCAAGGACAGCTGGGCTCCCCCCTACTTGAGATTGGGTTACGCTTATCTTAACAGGGGCCAATACGACGCTGCCCTCAGCAGCCTGAAGAAGTTTCTGGAGCTTGCGCCAGACGACCTCCAGGCTCCGACGATCAAGAACCTTCTCCCCGACATCGAGAAGCTGGCTAAGAAGAACCCCGGTTAATCTTTCAGCTTGTTTTCGGCTCTCTTGAACGGCTCTTTGATTTTTTCGGCCGCGTAGGGACTCGGGGCGAATGTCAGGCCGAACTGGTCTAGGGTTTGCTCACCCGTGACCTTCATGTCGGCGACGACTCTATAAACAAAGATCGCCTCGTTCCGCCGGCCCAAGAGATCCAGAATGAAACCCTGCCAGATCAGGGCCAGGGCAGAAAAACTCTTATCGCCGGGCCCTTTGTCCAAGATCTCGTGCAGCTTCTTGAAAATGGCCAGAGCGTCTTCATATCTCGCAACATCATACAAAGCAAAGCCTATTTTCAGGAGGGCGTCTGGATCTTCGAGCTTCTCCAGCCATTCCCGAGAATACAGCCCGACAATCTTCTCGTTGGATTTCCGGCCGTACCCGGCCGAGCGCAGGACATAACTGAAGGATGCCTCCTGCTGCTTCTTCCATCCGGCGACGTATTGCTTCCAGGTCGAAACCCGCTCGGCTGAAACCTGGGGCAGGCTCTTTATAAAATCCCTCAACGCAGGAAAGAATCGTTCGGGTTCATCTTCGAAGGGACTATGCGAAGAATGCTCGAACATCATCAAGCGGGAACCCGGGTGGTTCCGATGAAGGATCTCCCGCTTGTCGGTATTCCAGGTCAGGTCCCATTCGCCTTCCATGATCAACGTCGGGACCGGAAAGCCCTCGAACGCTCCCTGGAGGTCGATCCTGTCGGCGTCCTGGCTCATGGTCCCGTTGAAATTCGTATCCTGCTTCCATTCGTAGAGAGCGATCTGGGCAAACCGTTCCACGGTCGGTTTGTAAAAATTCTGGCGTTTCCAGTCGCCGTTTAGAAAATTGTTATAGACAAGGATCTCCACGAACTTTTCTTGAGGGAGTTTCTTTTCTTGGATAAGCTGGCCAAGTTCGGTTCGAATCTGCCTCTTCTTCGCCTTTTCTTCATCGGAGAAAAAATCGTACTGCCGTGAGGGCTTCATAGGGACGTGCATCCCCTCGCTCGCCCCGACCAGGATCAATCCGGACAGGCTCTCAGGATACTTCAGGGAATAGGCCTGAGCCAGCAGTCCCCCGTACGAATGCCCGAGCACGACCCACTTTTCTATTTTCAGCGCCCGCCGGAGGTTTTCCAGGTCATCCGCCGCCTGGCCGACCGTGTACCCGCTGCCGGGGCAATACCCTGAGATCCCGCAGCCGCGCTGGTCGTAATAAATGACCCTGGCAAAGCCGTTGGCTCGGGAGAAGAAGGGATGAAAGTAGTGATGTGTGGCGCCAGGTCCGCCGTGGAGAAGAACGATCGGGACGCCTGTCCCCTCCTCTTCCACATACAATTCGCAATCGCCCAAGTTTATTCTCTGCCTCTTGAGATCGAGTTGGTCACAAAGCCGAGCGACCTGGGGAACTTCGAGATGCAGGTCTTTCTCAATATGCGTGACCCTGTCGAGAACGGTCTCTTTTTTCTCTTCCCGGCCCGTTTGAGCTCTTGCCCCATATCCCCAATAGGCCAGTGCGAAAAGCGACAAAAAGAAGATGATGATTGTTCGTTTCATTGGTTTCTTCATTTTGGAATTGATCCGACCGAATAGTAGGGCTGCCTTCGAAATCCCGTCTCCCCTTCCCGGGAGAAAAAAGGGAGGGCACCGGGGCTGCGCCTTCCGGTGCCCTCCAGGGATTCCTGTAGCTCAGGCAACTCTTCCCTTAGAACCTCCAAGTGACGTTGATTCTGGAATTTCTCGGAGAGAAGAGGCTGGAGGGTTGTCCATAAGCGGACGTGCCGTCGCTGTATACGCGCCAGGGTTGAGTGATCACTCTGTAGTAGTACTTGCCGTTAAGGGCGTTGAAGATGTCGAATTGGAACTCCAACGTGGTTGCGCGGATCTTGAAGGCTTTGCCGATCCTCACGTTCATGATCGCACTGAGAGGCGATCCATGGCTTCCTCTCTGCTCGAGCAGGATGCTGGGACTGCCAATCGAACGGTATGGCCTGGACTCCTCAGGGATATAATAGGGCGAAATCTCCGGAGCCCAGGGCTGACCCGACATCACATGGAAATCTCCGCTGAGATTGATCCCCCAAGGACCAAAATATGTCGTAATCCACTTAAACTGGTGCGCGTGCATCCACTGTCTGCCCCACTGAAGCGGATTCTGAAAATATTGGGGATCTGTATCTACGTTGTAGTCCGGGAATCCAAAAATGTCATTCGAACCAAGGCCCGGCATGTTGCTCTTGCTGTTCTGATAAACATAAGAAAACATCATGGCCCACTTATTGGTCGGGTTCTTCCTCAGGATGAATTCGATAAAATGGTGCTGCGTTTTTTGCCAGGTGGAATTCGCAAAGAGCAGCTGATCGTCCGCGTTACTATCGGTCTGCTGCCAGAGGGTTATCGTGTCCCCAATCCACGGATCTGTCCACTCGTAGGGGACATAGGTATGCTGAGCCAGGGATTTGATCTGGTACCTGTTCATGCCCTTCTTGTAAATGTAATTCACCTCAACGGCAAAATTGTTCCCCAACTGCCTTGCGAAACCCATACTGAAGACGGTTGTTCCGTTGAGCTTGAGATTGGGATCCACCGGAACCGGTGTTCCATATGAGTAGACGCTCACCAGATTCTGAGGTTGAGTCACAAGATCCAGGCGGTCCTGTATATTCTGGGCCGTTGGGTCGAAAGATCCAGTCGGGAGCTCTAAGAGATACACAGATTTATCATCATTGCCGGGCAGGCAATAATAATAAGTCCCGGTGAGGACTTGGTTGTAGTAGATACCGAAACTCCCCCTGATAACGGTGGTCGCATCACCTTTGATGTCATAGGAGAATCCCAGCCGCGGAGAGAGGACATTAAACTTGACCACATCGCCCGAAAAGAATCTTGCGCTGAGGGCCGGGCGTTCGTACCGCAGGCCAAGGTTCAAATACAGGTGCTTGTTGACCTTCATATTGTCTTGGATATAGGCCCGCGGAGTCTTGATGATACCGAGGTTGTTCAGACCACCGCCGGTAAAGCCTTGCCATATCGTAGTGTCGCCAGAAGGAACGCTATAGAGATAACCGCCTCCCGAATACTCCTTCTGTTCTCCCGCCTGCGCTCTGTCGTATTCGACACCGAGCTTGAATTCGTGGTTCATGCCCAGAAATTCGTCGGCATAGTAGGACAACTGGCTGTTGATAGACCAACGCGAGGAAAAGATTTTCCGCTCGACCTGGCTTCCGCCATAGGCGGCATAGTTGCTGCCGTCAACGTACTGGGGAATGCCGGGATTCGTCGGGTCCCAATTGATGTGGTCCTTGTACCCGGCGAATTTGACATAGATGTAAGATTTGCTGCTCAAGACCGAGTTCCAGCTGGCGTAGATCGCGTTCATCGCCAGGTTCTCGGTGAATGCCGTCGAGAGAGAGTAGAGGGGCCCCCAGAGGCCGTAGTTCTTGTGATTAGAGGGATTGACATTCAGCATCATGGAGAACGTGTTCGCGTTGTTCATCCGGTAATCCAATTTGCCGTATGTGCGCGGCCGGTTTTGAGTCTCCCAGGTCTCGCCTGTCTTGTACTTTGTCTTCAACCCGGCAAAGCCCCCGGCGATCGAAAAAAAGAGCTTCTCCTTGATGATGGGTCCCGAGAGTATCGCCGCGACCTCAGAGTTGTAGCCCCAGTCAATTTGGTATTCATAATCGGGATGTTGGGATATATTGGTTGCATACAGGAAATTCCCTGTATAGTTTCCACTGAGAGCCCCATGAAATTCGTTGGTGCCGCTCTTAGTTACGATGTTGACCGAGGCTCCCACGAAATTCCCGTATTC
Organism: Candidatus Aminicenantota bacterium; assembly: GCA_026393975.1. GTDB lineage: Bacteria > Acidobacteriota > Aminicenantia > Aminicenantales > Saccharicenantaceae > RBG-16-66-30. Next base: position 40,659 of record JAPKZD010000009.1, read on the forward strand.
CGCCGAAGCTCCGATGGAAGTAATTTGGACTTCTTCTATCGTCTCGTAGAGAGGGTTCACATAAGTCATCCCATAAGCGGGGTTGCTGACGTCGACGCTGTTGATCTTGAACGTGCTCGTCATCGACCCTCTGGCCAGATAAACGCCCCCTCCCCCCCAGCTCACGTTTCCGGCTTCGCCATAGGCATCGTTGTCATTGATGGCTGGAGCGGCATTTACGATATCAATAAAATTCCGGCTGTTGGGGACATTCTGGACGAGGACGTTCTCAAAGTTGACCGAAATCTGGGGAGTTTTTGTCTCTACCAGGACAGTCTTGGCCACCACGGTCACTTCCTTCTGCTGTTTCGAAGGCACGATTTTGGCCTGGATGGAGGTTGCCCTTCCAGCACCCACCAGGATGCTCGAAAACCTCACAGTGTCGAATCCCTGGAGCGATATCTCGGCGGAATACGTCCCCGGATTCAGAAACACAAACCGGAAAACTCCGTTCGCATCCGAGGTTGTCGCGAGGGATTTTTGAAACAGATTTGCGCCGGTTAGAACAATCTGCGCCCCGGGCAAAGCAGCCCCTTGTTCATCGGTTACTGTGCCCGAAATTTCCCCCTTCTCCCTGACTTGGCCATAGCCAAGAACTGAGAAAATGAGAACCAAGGCAAACAAACTCAGCGTCTTTTGGTACTTCACGGTGCCTCCCTTCTTAAGTTTTTTGGTCGTCTCTTTCCGGGTTCGCTCAATTTCGGCCGCTTTCCTGGAGATAGACTTTAATAAACCAAGCTTAGGATAACTTCTATTATTGGCCTCCGTCAATAGCCAATTCTCCGCTTTCCAATCCATGCCAATTTTCAGGCCGCAAACTTTGAGGTTGATTTCCCCGATTCATTGCATAAAATAGCAGCTAGCCCCTAAACCCTAAACATGGAGACATCGACATGAAACTCGAAGCAAGAATCCTTGACGCGATTCTCAACAAAGTCCTGGCGCTGAAGCCTGCGGAATCCTTCTTGGTGATCGCCGACCCCCCCAAGGTGGAACTGGCCCGCGAACTCGCCGACTTCTCCCACAAGATCACCGATCGGGTCCTGTTCAAAATCATGCCTGAACTCGAACAAAACGGCCAGGAACCCGGACCCGATATTGCGGAGCTTATGCTCGAATATGATGTCCAGTTCTATTGGACCACGAAATCGCTCTCCCATACTCGGGCGAGGAGGAATGCCATCGCTCGAGGGCACCGGGTCATCTCCTCTCCGATGCTGACCGCCGATATCGCCAACAGGTGCATTGACATTGATTATGATGTCCTCATTGAACTTCATAAAAAAGTGCGCCCGCTCATCATGAATTCCCGGGAGATTCGGATCACAACCGATCTCGGAACCGACATCGTGACGTCCGTTCACGATACGCACGGCCAAAGCGAGCAAATCCTTAAGGACAAACCCGGCACCTTCGGCAACTTGCCCATGGGCGAGATCGACAGCGGGATCGTCCGCGACAAGTCAAAGGGAACGATTTTGTTCGACGGTTCTTTTCCTCAGATAGGCCTTCTCACGAAACCGATCCGGGTTACGGTCGAGAGCGGGATTGGCCAAATCTGCCCCAATTCGGAACAGGCCCGACAACTGCAGGAGATGCTGGCAAAAGTGGGTCCTGACGCCTTCAAGCTGGCAGAGTTGGGCATCGGCACTAACCCCAATTGCAAAATCACCGGTATTGTCCTAGAGGACGAAAAAGTCCTTGGCACCGTCCATTTTGCTTTCGGGAATGACCTGAGCTACAACGGGACGAATGATGTGCCTCTCCATCTGGATGGGGTCCTAAAGAAACCGACGATCGTGGTGGATGGCTTCCTTCTCATGAAGAACGGAGAGTTACTGGTCTGACGTTCTCCTGTTTTCAGTTCTCACCAGGAAATCCCAGCTTTTTCCATGTCCCTTCTTGCTTTAGGATCTTATCCAGATTTCGCTCTTTGAAGTACTTTATAACCTCTGGCTGGGAGAGACGCCTGGAGAGGGCTTCCCGCCGGTTCGCGGCAAAATAGATAATTGTGGCGACAGCGGCCGTGTTCATGTTCAACTTGTCCGCCTCGATCTTTTCGAACGTATCGGCGTAGCTGTGGCCCCAGCTCCAGTCGCGCACTCCCCGGCCCTGAAGACCCAAGGCTGGGACACCCTTAGCCACGAAATTGAAATCATCGCTGTCGTAAGGGTAGCGGGCATCGATCTGAGTGACACCCAGTCCGGCGAGCATGGGCAGGACTTCCCCGAGCTTGTCCCCGATCGGGCAAGCGCCGTAAGGATTGATGACCCCGGGATACATCAGACCCGTCATGTCCAGGTTGACCATTAAAACGACTTTGTCGAGTTCGGATTCATGGTCATTCACGTATTGAAAAGAACCCAGCAGTCCCTCCTCTTCACCCGAGAACAGGACGATCCTGACCGTCCTTTTCGAAGCCAGGTCCGGAGCGCTTAAGATCCGTGCCGTTTCCAAGGCGATCGAAACCCCCAGGGCATTATCCGCGGCCCCGGGACCGAGAAACCAGCTGTCCAGGTGGGCCCCCAGGATGACCAATTCTTCGGGTCTCTCCTTTCCGGCTATGTCCCCAACAACGTTTTCAGCCACGGCCCGACCGGTCATTGTGTTTTGTGTGAGGAGTCTCAGTTTCAGCGTCTTACGGCCTTCGAGCTGTCGTCGTATCCACGTTCCGTCTTCGTAGGCGACCGAAACCGCAGGAATGGGACTGTATCCTCCATAACTGGAAGCCCGCGTCCGCGTCAGCCCGCCTTTCGCTCCGGCGATGATGAGGCAGGCGGCCGCTCCCTTCCTGGCGGCGAAATCGACTTTCTGCCATTCCTTGGTCGCGAAAGCGGGGTCGGCCGGATCCTGCAGGCCTGCCAAAACGATTTTTCCCTTGATGAGCGGGCCGGCCTTTTCATAGTCTTCCTGGGTCCCGTGACCGACATCGATGACATCCGCTACAAGGCCCCCGGGAGAGGTGTTGATCGAGAACCCCAGGGTATCGACCCTGAGTCTTTTGTGAAACGGCTCAAGGGCTTCGGCGACGGCCTGCCCGGGGAGCCAATCTCCGATCCCAAAGGACTCGGCATGCACGTTGGTCAGGCCGTAATTTCTCAGGAGGTCAAGACAATAGCTGGCGGCGCGGTGGGCCGCCTCGGAACCGGTCAGGCGGGGGCCGATCTCATCGGAGAGGACCCTGAGTGTTCGAATTCCGCTGTTCTTCACGAAGACGTCTCCCATGATCCTCGCGGCGGCCTTTTCCAGGTCGTCCCCCGCCGTGTTCGCGTAAAAGAAAATCAACGGGAAGCAAAAAGCGCCGATTGCGATCATAATCCTGGTTCCCGGTCTCTTATTTCTCAAGTTTTTCCTCCTCCGGCAAGTTTTGTTTTGTCCAAGGCTCTTCATCCCGGTCCTTACCCAGCTTGGAAACTCGATTTTTACGCGCATGACAATACCACGGTTGGCAGGCGCAGTCAAAAGGATCCGGCGCATCAGCGGACCGCCCGGCTGCGGCGAACCTAAAACTCCAGAAGCTCGACGACTTTCTTGATCGGAAGTTTGTCGCGCTCGACGATCCGGCCGTCCTTCATCACCAGCGAAATCTTCTCGAGGTTGCCGATGTCATCGAGGGGATTGGCATCGAGGATGACCAGGTCCGCCGCCTTCCCTTTCTCGAGAGTCCCGAACCGGTCGAGCTTGTGATAGCCTCGCGCCACATTGCGCGTGGCGCAGAGGAGGATGTCCATCGGCTTCATCCCGCGCTCGGCCATGGCCCGGCACCAGATGAAATGGCCCTTTCCCAGCGTGTCCAACCGGTCCACCTTGACTTCAGGGGGCATATCCGCCACGACCTCCGGCGACCAGATCCCCGCGTCGGTCGTCATCATGATTGGAATCCCGGCCTCCATGAAATGGGCGATGTTCAGATTCCTGCTCTCAAGAGAGCGCCTGGCCGCCGGGTTCTGAGCGTACCTCTTCAGACTGGCCTCATCCTTCTTCTTGGTGTTCGGCAGGATGCCGCAGGTGATGTTCTTCTCTTTCAGCTTGGCGATCGTCGCCGCCGGAATCGGCTCATTTTCCGTGATGTCGGCATGGGTGATCATGTCAACGCCCGCCTCGACCGCCATCCTCAGGCTCTCGACGTTGCTGGTGTGGCACTGGGAGGTAAGATTGGATTTGTGCCCTTCCTCGACAATGGCCCGCTGCGCCTCCTCGGAGAATAGGAGGACGGCATCGTCGTTGTGCCCGCTCGATCCGTACTTAAGGAAATCAGGGCCCCGGGATATGTATTTCCGAATTTCCAGGGCGACCTCGTCCGGTCGAAGGAACCCGAGTTCCGGACCAACATTCTCTTCCCAGATGGAATTGATCCGTTTCCTGAACGTTTTGCTCGCCGCCGGGTCCGGGTTGAAATCCCGGCCAAGGGGGCCGCTGAAGCCGATGATGTTGCCCGCGACAAACATCCGGCTTCCGGCGATTTCTCCCCTATCGATCCTGTCCCGCACATTCATGAGCGGCTGCAGAGGGCCCCACGTATCGAAAGCCGTCGTGACCCCGGCCTTCAGCGCGACCTGCGCCGACTCCTCGGCGAGATCTTCAAAGCGACCTTCGTAGCGGGCCAGGTACTCAACCGAAGTGCCGAACGTGAAGTGGACGTTGCCATCGATAAAGCCCGGGATGATGTACTTGCCGGAAGCGTCGATCCTGGCCGCATTTCTCGGAATTAGAATCTGGCCTTTCTTCGCGACGGCGATTATTTTTTTGTTCTGGATCAGGATGACCGCGTCGGCCAGAGGAGCCCCGCCTGTGCCGTCGATGATCGTCCCCCCGACAACGGCCGAAACATCGGGGACGGGTCCGGCCTTTCCTGGACTCTTATCGGCGGCGCCGCCCCAGGCCAAGACCGCCGTCGCGGCGAACAGAATTCCCATGCCGATCGTCGTTGCTCTGTCAGGACGCGGAGTTCGGATCATCGTTTTCTCCACTCCATTTTTCCGAGTCTAACTCAGGGGAGGCCCTGGGTGTCAGCCGTCGGGCCGTCTCTCCTGTCCGGCGTTGGACCGGAATGAAATTCAGCAGCGCATACGCGTTGGAATGCCCCTGAGAACCGGTCTAAAACCTCCAGGTCAGCCCAATTCTCGAGGTCCGTGGCGGGAAGAGGGAGGTGGGTTTTCCATAGTTCGATATTCCCGATGGAGAATATACGCCGTACGGAGTTGTCCCCACGCGATAGTAATAATCTGAATTGAAAAGATTGAACATATCTGCCTGCAGCTCCAGCTGGGACGTCTTGATCTTGAATATCTTGGCGACCCGGAGATTGAGGTTGTACGATGCCGGCGGACGATGGCTGCCCCGGGGATCCAGGAAAAGTGTGACCCAGCCGTACGAACGCGCCACGTCGGCGAAACGAGAACTGACTTGCGTTTCCCATTGCAGGGCGGACATGATCCGCAGGTCCGCGCTCAACGACAGCCCCCAGGGCCCCAAATAGCTGGTGAGCAGCTTGATCTGGTGAGTCCTGTTCCAGACGGGTCCGTACTGGAAGGTATTCTGAGAGAACTGGGGATCGGTATCAAAATTGATATAGGATTCTCCGAAGATGTCCATCTCTCCGTCCAAACCCGGCGTGTTCCCTTTGCTGTTTTGGTAGAAATAGGAGAGCGTCATGGCCCAGTGTCTGCTCTGCTGCTTCTTCAACACGATCATGATGAGGTGGTGGTTCTTTTTCTCGAGCTTGGAATTCGTGAGCATGAGATCATCGTCGGACAGGCTATCGACTTGATCCCACACCGTGATCGTGTTATTGAGCCAGGGGTCGGTCCACTGTCTCTCGCTGTAGACGTGATTGGCCGCGTTTGAAGACGTGTATTGATAACGGTCCCGGTCTCTCTTGTAGATATAATCGATGGACAGGACAAAATTCGCCCCGAACTGTTTTTCGAATCCGACGTTGAATGTATCGGTGTTGTTGACCGTGAGGTTGGGATCGATCGCAACCGGCGTCCCCTGGGGCTGAACGAAGGCCAGGAATTCGGGTTGAGTGAGATAGGCAAGCATCGCCTTGAGATTCTCGGCCGAAGTATCGAAAGGAGCGGTCGGCAGAAAGGTTTCATAGAAATAATAATTGTTGTTGCCGGGAGTCGCCCTGTAGTAAGTCCCGATAAGGGGCTTGTTGTAATACCGGCCGTAGCTGGCATGGAAAACATTCCTCGCGTCGCCTCCGAGATCATAGGAAAATCCCACCCGGGGAGAGAAGAGATTAAACTTAGCCAAAGTTCCACTGTAATAACGAGCCGTTAACCTCGGGTTCTCGAAGCGTACCCCCAGGTTAAAGAAGAATTTCTTTCCGATCTTGATGTCGTCCTGAACGAAAGCGCAAAAACGGCTCAGTTTACCCAGGTTATCACGACCGGCCCACTGTTCCGCGTACCATAACGTCGTTCCATCTTCATAATTGTAGCTCTGAAAGTAGCCTCCTCCTGTGTACTGCCTCCACTCGCCGGCCTGCGATCTCTCGTATTCCACTCCCACTTTGAATTCATGGGAGGCCCTGAGGAAATCGTCGGCGTAATGGGTCAACGCCGCATTGACCTGAATCCGCTGGGAATAGTCCCTCATCATCTCGGAGAATCCGCCGTAATAGACATCGTTCGACGCGTCGTAGTACATCGGGACGTCAGGCGCATACATGTGCTTGGTGATGTTGTCCTTGTAGCCGGCAAGTTTCACGTACAAAACCGAGTTCGCGGCGAGGGTGGAGTTCCAGCTCGCGAAAATGGTATTCATCTGCATCGGAAAATCGTATCCCGTGGAGTCCTGCCAGCCGTTGAGGACGTGCCGGTTCTTAATGGAAACCGGATTTCCATTCCAGAGCAGAGTCACCGCGTTCCGGTTGTTGACGAGCCAATCGACTTTGGCGTAGTACTGCTGCTTCTGGTTCGATTCGTAAAAGGGCGAGCCTCCTTTCCGTTTGTAATTGAAATCTTCATAACCGGCGCCCAGAAAGAAGAAGAGTTTTTCCCTGATCAGCGGTCCCGAAAAGGTCCCCGCAATCGGCACGTCGTACTTATACGAATCCGGCTTCAAGTTGACGAGGCCTCCCGAGTTGTCCGCAAACCAGCCGCGCCCTCCGGTATAGCCAACCGAAAGCGAGCCGTGAAAATCGTTAGTGCCGCTCTTCGTGACGACATTGACGGAGGCACCGATGAAGTTCCCGTACTCGGCGGAAGCCCCGGTGGCGATAACTTGAATCTCTTCAATTGTCTCGTAAAGGGGGTTTACCGTGGTGTATCCGTAATCCGGCTTTCCAACGTCGACACCGTTCAGCTGGAACCCTGTGGTCGCTGAACCCATGGCCAGCCCGGCCCAGCCGTTGTTTCCCCCGGCTCCAAAGCCGCTCATGTCATAGAATCCCGGTGCGGCATTCATGATGTCTTTGAAGTCGCGCGAGCGGGAGGGGGTTGTTTCGATCACCTCACTGCTAAAGCTCGTGGTTAGCTGGGGAGTCTTCGTTTCTATTAGCGGTGCCGTCGCTATAACAGTCGTTTCGGCGTTGAGCTTGGCAGTTGTCATTTTTGCCTGGACCGGAGTGGTTTTCCCGACGTTGACAGGAACATTGGGAAGCTCCAGCGTATTGAACCCCGGCAGCGAGATTCCCAACTTGTACACTCCGGGAGTCAGGTTCAAAAAGCGGAAACCGCCCCTCTGGTTGGACACCGCCGAAATAGCTTTTTGTAACAGCTTCTCCCCCTGCAGGGTAATCGTGGCCCCTGGCAGGATGGCACCTTGCTCATCAATAACCGTTCCCGAAATATCCCCTTTTTCTTGGGTTTGAGAGAACAGCATAAAGGAGAGAAAAAGACTGAAGACAAAGAACGAAAGAACAAACTTCGCGCGCGACTTCATTTAAATTCTCCTTCAAGATCCGGCCGCTTTCCATTAGCCCGTAGCCCGCTTTTCGCGGCCAGTCATTCTTTGGCCCGAGAATAGGGCGAATATTGGAGGAAGTCAATAGCCAATACCGACGATTTCCGGACAGTCCAATTCCTATTGAGCCACATCTCCCTCTATGTATACGAGGGGCCGGCTCGTCACCGACGTACAAAGTTGGCTAGGTCAAAATATCTCAAAATTGGATATTCCCATTGACTCTTTTTTGTGTCAGATTAGGGTTTGCAAAAAGTCTTAAGAGGAGGAACGGAATGATAGGATCCCTGAATATCGGCACGCCTAAGATTATGGGACGAAGGGATTTCGGAAAGAAACTGGTGGGAGGGTTCGCCCTGGGCAAAGTTTTTTCAGACGGCCTCGACCGCTCCATTTACCAAAAGCTAGCCGCCTGGGACAAGCAAAACGTCGACCAGGAAGCCCCCGACGGTGCTTATTGGGATTTTATTACCAACCAGTACATGTTTGAGCCCGGACTCATTATGATGAACAATGGGACAGCCGGGGCAATGCCCCGAGTCGTGTTCGACATTCTGACGGAGTATTTTCGAATTCAGGCCGCCAACCCGTTCAAGTGCTACTCGACTTTTGACGCCTACCGGGAGGAAGCGCGCGTCAGGGCCGCGCAGTTTATCGGCGCCCTGCCTGAGGAAGTTACCCTTTTAAGAAACACCACCGAGGGCCTGACCATCGTGGCCTACGGACTGGACATGAAGCCCGGGGACGAGGTCCTCATGAGCAATTTGGAGCACCCGTCCGGCATCTTCCCCTGGAAGCTGCGGGAAAAACGTTACGGAATCAAGATCAAAGAGGTCACGATCAATACTCCGCCTCGAAACAAAGACGAAATCCTGACCGCCATCCGCGACGGCATTACCCCGCGCACAAAGGTCATCTTGATCAGTCATGCCGTTTACAAAACCGGGTTGATCACGCCCCTGAAAGAAATTTGCCAGCTGGCGAAAGACAGGGGCGTATTGGTCTGCGCGGACGGAGCCCACTGCATCGGGATGCTCAACCTCAATATGCGCGACCTGGGAGTTGATTTCTATGCCAACAGCGGATACAAATGGCTCGGCGCACCCACGGGCACGGGGATTTTCTATGTCAAAAAGGAGCTTCAGAAAGACCTTTGGCCCAACATCGTCGAAGCAGACTGGGAAAATCCGGCTGTTGGCGCTCTCAAATACAGTTACGTCGGACGAATCGCCGATCCTCTTCCTATTGCTCTCGGAGAAGCAATCCACTTTCAGACGAACATCGGCAAAATGAGAATCGAAAGGCGGATCAAGACGCTCGCGGCCTACCTCAAAGAGGAGGCCGCTAAGATTTCTAATGTCAAGGTCTTGACTCCAAATGACCCCGAACTGAGCGGAGGGCTGACCGTTTTGGCGCTTGAAGGCATGAAAAATGACCAATTCGCCAATTACATGCTCGAAAAATATAACCTCGTCATTGCCCGCACGTTCAACGAGAAAAATGCCATAAGAGTATGCACCCACATTTTTATTTCTTTTAAGCAAATAGACACGCTTCTCGAAGGGTTAAAAGCCGTCTATGGAAAAAAATGATGCTTATGGTCCCATGAATCAGAGAAGACAGGAGGTCAATATGTTCAGTTTCACGAAAAATTCCTTTATCATTCTGCTCGTTCTGGGAACATCGCTTATCACTTTTGGACACGGGAACCCGGTGCAAACGACGGGCCTCGCTTCGGCCGCAAAAGAGATCATCTCTATGCCCGGGGCAAAAACTACGGGGCTTCCGTTCAGCTCGGCCGTAAAAGTCGGAAACGTGATGTTTGTCTCTGGAGTTATCGGAACTGACGTAAAAACGAATCAACTCGTCTCAGATGACGTCGTTGACCAAACCCGGCTCTGCCTCGAAAAGCTCAAATCGGTTATAAACCAGGGAGGAATGAGCCTTGCCGATGTCGTCAACTGCACGGTTTATTTAACCGACATCAATGACTACGATGCGATGAATAAGGTCTACGCGACATTCTTTCCGTCAGATCCTCCGGCGCGCGCGTGCGTCCAAGTTGCCAAGTTGGTCAGGGGCGCAAAGGTGGAGATTTCCTTTATCGCCGCGAACTCCAAGCAAAAACCGGAGGTTTGAAAACACTAACCCTCGCTGCGGATGGCCCACTCGGACATGTTCGTTGAAGGGGTCTTCTTGGCGTCGATCTCGGGGAAGCTGTAGAACTGGAGCGGGTCCTCAAAACCAGCTTGAAGCGCCTTTCGAAAATGGAGAAAGAGGTCTCTCCGCTTCGGAAAATACAGAATACTCTATTTGCGGGAAACGGATATGGTCAAGATAATCGACATTGACACCCGAGGCGATATCTATAAGGAGCTACTTGTTCTCCCGACCCGAGCTGATGAGCCGGGCCCACTCGTCGCGCAAGGTCACGGTCCGGTTGAAGACGATGGCACCGGCCTTGGAATCACGCCGGTCCACGCAGAAATAGCCCAGCCGCTCGAACTGCCAGCGGCTCTCGGGCACGACGCCGGCCAGGCTCGGCTCGAGCTTGGCACCCTTGACGACTTCGAGCGATTTGGGATTGAGGGTGGCTTTCCAATCGACCCCTTCGGCGACACTGCTCGGGTCCCGCACCGTGAACAGGGTGTCGTAGAGCCGGACCTCGGCATCGATCGCCTGCCCGGCCGACACCCAGTGGAGCGTCGCTTTGACCTTGCGCCCATCCGGAGGCGTGTCCCCTCCCCTCGTCGCCGGGTCGTAGGTGCAGCGGAGCTCGATGACGTTCCCCGCCGCGTCTTTGACCACCTCTTCGCACTTGATGAAGTAGGCGTAGCGCAGGCGGACTTCCCGCCCCGGCGATAGCCGATAGAACTTGGACGGCGGGTTCTCCATGAAGTCGTCGCGCTCGATCCAGACTTCGCGCGAGAAGGGGACCTTCCGCATCCCGGCCGACTCGTCCTCGGGATTGTTGACGGCGTCGAATTCCTCGACCTTGCCCTCGGGGTAATTGGTGATGACGACCTTGAGCGGCCGCAACACCGCCATGACCCGAGGCGCCGATTTATTCAGATTCTCGCGGACGCACATCTCGAGCAGGGGCATATCGACGATGCTGTTGTCTTTGGCCACACCGATGATATCGGCGAAATTGGCGATGGCCTCGGGCGTGAAGCCGCGCCGCCGGAAGCCGGAGATCGTCGGCATCCGCGGATCGTCCCAGCCGCTGACGAGCCCGCTCTCGACGAGCTCGAGGAGCCGCCGCTTGCTGAGCACGGTGTGGCTCAGGTTGAGCCGGGCGAATTCGATCTGCTGGGGATGGTGGACGCCGAGCTGGTCGAGAAACCAGTCGTAGAGCGGCCGGTGGACCTCGAACTCGAGGGTGCAGATGGAATGGGTGACACCCTCGATCGAGTCGCTCTGGCCATGGGCCCAGTCGTAGGTCGGATAGATGCACCACGCATCGCCCGTCCGATAATGATGTTCGCGCCTGATCCGGTACATGAGCGGGTCGCGCAGGAGCATGTTCGGATTGGCCATGTCGATCTTGGCCCGCAGGGTTTTCGCGCCGTCGGGGAACTCTCCCGCCCGCATCCTCGCGAAGAGGTCGAGGTTCTCCTCGACGGAGCGGTTCCGGAAGGGGCTGTCCTTGCCCGCTTTCGTGACCGTGCCCCGGTATTCGCGGACCTGGTCGACGCTCAAGTCGCAGACGTAGGCGACGCCCTTCTTGACGAGGGAGACAGCCCACTCGTAGAGCTTCCCGTAGTAGTCGGAGGCGTAATAATCCCGATCTTCCCAGTCGAAGCCGAGCCAGCGGACGTCCTCCTTGATGGCGTTGGCATATTCCATGTCCTCGGTCTCGGGGTTGGTGTCGTCCATGCGCAGGTTGCAGAGCCCTTTATAGTCGCGGGCCAGGCCGAAGTTGAGATGGATCGACTTGGCGTGGCCGATATGGAGGTAGCCGTTGGGCTCGGGCGGGAAGCGGGTGTGGACCTTCGTGAACCGGCCGTTCCGCAGGTGCTCGTCGATGATGTCACGGACGAAATTGGACTTGGGCTTGGGCGTCTCATCCATTAGCGGCTCTCCTCATGCGGGCGACGACGCGCTCGCGGCCGAGGACTTCCATCATCTCGAACAGGCCGGCGCCTTTGGTCTTGCCGCTGATGGCCATGCGGGCGGGGTGGAAGACCTGGCCGGCTTTGATGCCGCGCTCCTCGGCGAATTCGCGGAAGACGGCCTCGATCGCGTCGTGGGTGAAATCACCGGTCCCGGCCAGGCGGTCGGCCAGGAGGGCCAGGTACTCGCGGCTTTCCGGTTTCTCGAGGTGCTTTTTCCCTTCGTCCTCGTAGGCGAAATCCTCGCGAAAGAAATAATCGGTCATGGCCGGGAATTCGCCAAGGGTCTTGGTCCGGACCTTGTAGAGGTCGAGGACCCTCGACAGGTAGTCGTCCGGAACCCCGGCGGTCTCGAACCCGGCCGCCTCCATCCGGTTCTTGATGAGGGGGAGCAGGCGCGCATTCTCGGCCTTCATGATGTACTCGGCATTGAGCCAGCGAAGCTTCTGGATGTCGAACTTGGCCTGGACGTCGTTCATCTCCGAGATCTCGAAGAGCCGGACGGCTTCAGCGGGGGGCATGACCTCGCGCCCGTCCTTGGGCATCCAGCCGAGGAGGACGAGGTAATTGGCCAGGGCCTCGGGCAGGAAGCCCTCGCGCTTGTACTCCTCGACCGAGACGCCGCCGTGGCGCTTGGAGAGCTTGGCCCCGTCGGTCCCCAAGATGAGCGGCATGTGGCCGAACCGCGGCAGTTCCAGGCCGAAGGCTTCGTAGAAGATGATCTGTTTCGGCGTGTTGCTGATGTGGTCGTCGCCCCGGAGGATGTGGGTGATGCCGAGGTGGGCGTCGTCGACGACGCAGGAGAAGTTGTAGGTCGGCGAACCGTCCGACTTGATCATGACCTGGTCCTTGATCGTCTCCGTCTCGACGGCGATCCGGCCGTGGATGAGGTCCTCGTAAGCGATCGTCCGGCCGGGCTCGACCTTGAAGAGGACGGCATCCCCGTCCTTGTAGGCCTTGCCCTTGGCCACGAGCTCCGCGGCCTTCTCGCGGTAGACATCGAACCGCCGGCTCTGGAAGATGGGCTCCTCGTCCCAGTCGAGGCCCAGCCACTTGAGGTCCTCGAGGATCTCGTCGAGGAACCTCGTCTCGGACCTCTTCAGGTCGGTGTCCTCGACCCGGAGCAGGAATTTTCCCCCGGCATGGCGGGCGTAGAGCCAGTTGAAGATGGCCGTCCGGGCGCTCCCGATGTGGAGGAAGCCCGTCGGGCTGGGGGCAAATCGAACGCGTACCATGGTCGTCTCGCTTTTCATTCCGGCCTTCGGATGGCGGCCCTCCCCGGTCGGGGAAGCCGTGATTCTACCGCGTAGTTATATCACAGGATAAAAAAGGCGGTCAAACTGCGCCCGCCCGCGGGACGACCTGAGCAGGATATGCTAATACCGCTGATGCTCCAGGGCGTACCGCACGAAGTCCTCGGCCAGAATGCCGCTCCACTGGATCTCACCAACGATCTTCCGGGTCAGGGCGAAGCTCGAATACGGCTTCCATTCGCCGGGAGTAACGTCGTTGATGGAGATCCGGAAGACCACCCGGTCGAGAGTATTAAAATTCTTGTACAGAGCCTGGATCTTGGGAGCTAATTCCGTCACCATGTCGTTGTCGATATTCTGCAGGTCGGCGTCGTAGTAGCGGTAATTGATGACAACCTCTGCCGCGCCCGTGGTGACATCCACGACTCCGGGCACATCCTCTTTGGCCTCCCCGAGAACGGGTTGCAGGGTTTCGAGGCTAACGATCTCGGCGGGGACAACGGGTTTGGCCTCTTCGACGGCCTTCCCCTTACAGGCCCCCAGGAAGGCGATCATCGTGGTACCTCCTTAGACGGACCTTTTCAATAATCTTAAGGTTAATCTTTTTTCCCCCAGATGTCAAAAATTGTGCGGCCGCCGCCCACCCCATGGCGCCGGACGATCCGCGAGCTCGTCGGAATGCCCGCCTGGAGCGAGGAGGAGCAGGCCTTCGCCGAGAAATAGGTCAAGAGGGGCTGTCCCTCTTTTTTTACTTATAGATCGGCTTGATCCCCATGTTGAAGAACATGAATGTCCACTGGTCCGTCAACAAATCGATGGCCTTGGTGATGTTGCTCGAGCCGTGGCCGGAGCGCGTCTCGATGCGGATGACGACGGGTTTGGCACAAGCTTGCTTCTCCTGGAGCGTGGCCGCGAACTTGAACGAGTGGGCGGGCACGACGCGGTCGTCGTGGTCGGCCGTGGTCACCATGGTCGCCGGGTAACAGACGCCGTTCTTGAAGTTATGGAGCGGCGAGTAGGCGTAAAGATAGGGGAAATCCTTTGCGTTGTCGCTCGAGCCGTATTCGACCGCCCAGCCCCAGCCGACCGTGAACTTGTGGTAGCGGAGCATGTCCATGACGCCGACGGCCGGGAAGGCGACCCCGAAGAGCTCCGGCCGCTGGGTCATCGCCGCGCCGATGAGGAGGCCACCGTTCGAGCCGCCGGCGATGGCCAGCCGATCCTTCGACGTGTATTTTTCCTTGACCAGGTACTCGGCCGCGGCGATGAAGTCGTCGAAGACGTTCTGCTTTTTGTCGAGCATGCCGGCCTTGTGCCAGGCCTCACCGTATTCGCCGCCGCCGCGGAGGTTCGGCTGGGCGAAGACGCCGCCGTTCTCGAGCAGGATGATGTTCGCCGCGCTGAATCCCGGCGTCTCGCTGATGTTGAAGCCGCCGTAGGCCGTGAGGAAGGTCGGGTTCTTGCCGTCGAGAATGAGTCCCTTCTTGTGGACGATGAACATCGGCACTTTCGTCCCGTCCTTGCTCGCGTAGAAGACCTGTTTTGTCTCGTAGTCGGCAGGGTTGAACTTGACCTCGCTCGTACGGAAGACCTCGGAGGCGCCCGTGGCCGGGTCGAACTTGTAGATCGTCGGCGGATAGGTGAACGAGGTGAATGTGTAGAAGAGCGTTTTCTCGTCGCGCTTGCCGCCGAAGCCGCCCGCCGAGCCGAGCGCCGGAAGTTCGATCTCGCGGATGAGCGACCCGTCGAGCTTGTGCTGGAAGATCTTGGAGTTGGCGTCCTTGAGGTAGTTCGTGAATAGATATCCGCCGGCCGCCCCGGCGCCGGTCAGGACCTCGGGCTTCTCGGCGATGACGGTCTGCCAGTTCTCCTTAGCCGGGTTCTTGGGGTCGACGAGAACGACCCGGAAATTCGGGGCATCCTCGTTCGTGTAGACGAGGACCTTGCCGTCGACGATCTCGACCGGCGCGCTGTCGTAGGCGAAGCCCTTGACCAGGAGGTCGAGCTTGGCATCCTTCTTCGTCAGGTCCTTGATGTAGACTTCGGAGCCGCTCGTTCCTTCTGAAACGCTGAGGAAAAGGCACTTCTCGTCCTCGGTCGTCCCGGCACCGACGTAGCGCAGGGGATGTTCCTTGTCTTCCCAGACGAGCGTGTCCTTCTCCTGGGGGTCGCCGAGCTTATGATATAAGATCTTTTGGTATTCGTTCTTGCCCTTAAGCTCCTCGCCGGGCGCGGGTTTGTCGTAGCCGCTGTAGTAGAAGCCATCGCCCTTCCAGGCCGCGCCGGAAAACTTGACCCACTGGACGCGGTCGGGAAGCTCCTGTTTCGTGGCGACTTCCATGACCCGGATCTCGGACCAGTCGGAGCCGGCTTCGCCGCGTGAGATCGCGACGTAGCGGTCGTCGTTGGACGCGCCAAGGAGAGATGCCCGGACCGTGCCGTCGGTCGAGAGGAGGTTGGGGTCGAGGAAGACCTCGGGCGTCCCGCCGAGCCCTTTCTGGATGTAGCAGACCGACTGGTTCTGCAGGCCGTCGTTCTTGTAGAAGAAATAATACTCGCCCGCCCGGAACGGCGACGAGTAGCGGGGATAGTTGAAGATCTCGGTCAGGCGAGTCTTGATCTTGGGCCGGAACGGGATCGTTTCGAGGTAGCTGAAGGTCACAGCGTTCTCGGCCTGGACCCACTTCTTGACCTCTCCGGCGTTGTCGTCCTCGAGCCAGCGGTAGGGGTCGGCGACCTTGGTCCCGAAATAATCGTCGACCTGGTCGACTTTTTTCGTCACCGGATAAGAAGGCTTGGCCGCTCCCTTCTGGCAGGCCGCAAAGGCCAGGACAACGGACAGCAATACGAACATCAAAGCCATTTTCTTCATTTCCTCTCCTTGATGGTGCCTATTTTAGCCCGAAATCGATATCGTCGGGAAGCTCGTTGACGTCGGTCGAGGGGTCGCAGGGAAAATGTGCGGCGAGCCGGCGTCCGGCCTCTTCGATCGCGGCGACCAGGCCTTCGGTGAATTCGCCCTTCCGAAAATGCCCGGACAGGAGGCCGGCCAGGGAGCCCCAGAATTCCTGACCGACCCGGGCATGGATGCCCTCGTCGCCGAGGACAGCGAACTTCTTGCGTGCCGGGACGATAAAGAAGAGGATGCCGTTGCGGTCCTTCGTCGAGGTCATGCCCAGCCGGACGAAGGCCTTCTCGGCAACGCGGCGGACGCTCCCCCAGAAAAACGGGGCGACGGATACTCGCACCTCGCCCGAGGCCGATCGCTCGGCAACGGCGATGGCCGCTTTGACCCGCTCGACGTCGATCGCCTTCAAGAGCTTGCGCCGGCTGTGAAAGGTCATTGCCACCCTCCTCTACTACCACGACCCGGAGGCGCCGCCGCCGCCCGAGCGACCACCACCGCCTCCGAATCCCCCTCCTCCTCCGCCGCCTCCGCCCCGGCCGCCACTCAGGATGTTGATGAGCAGCCAAAAGGCCAGGGCGGGATGGGTGATGAGGAGGACGAGGAAGACGAGGGCGGCCAGGCCGAAGAAGATCATGTTGACGATGGACTTGGCTCGGGGCACGGCGCCGGAGGGCCGCCCCTGTTCGGCCGCGGGGGCCTCCCCGCCGGTGATGTAGCCGAGCAGGGCCGAGACGGCGTTGCCCACGGCCTCGTCCTGCCGGCCTGATTGGAAACCGGGGACGAGGATGTCGTTTATGACCCGGAACGCGCGGGCATCGGGGACCCGGTCTTCGAGGCCGTAGCCGACCTCGATCCGCACCTTCCGATCCTCGGCCATGATGAAGAGGACGAGCCCGTCGTCGAGGCCGCGGCGGCCGACCTTCCAGGCTTCGAAGGTTTTGACCGTCCAATCCTCGAGGACCGCGCCCTCGCCGAGCGTCCGTCCGACATAGACGAGGACCTGGTGTCCCGTCTGCCTCTCGAAATTCTCGAGGCGGGCGTCGATTGCGGCGAGCGCCTGCCGGGAGAGAAAGCCCGCTTCGTCCGTGGCCCAGCGGTCGGGCGCCGGGGGGATCTTGGCCTGGGCCCCGGCGAAGGAAACCGCGAGACACCCGGCCAGAGCCAGGAAAACGAACGCTCGCCGAAACCCGGAGAAGATCACGGTTCAGTCAGCGATCAGCCGGCGCACGTCAGAACTTGACCTTGGGAGCGGTTTCGGCTCCCGCCTGGGCCTTGAAGTAGGGCTTCTCCTTGAAGCGGTCGCCGAAAAAGCCGGCGATGAGGACGGCGGGGAACCTCATCCGCCGCGTGTTGAAGGCCTGGGCCGTCTCGTTGAAGCGCATCCGTTCCACGGTGATCCTGTTCTCGGTGCCCTCGAGCTGAGCCTGGAGTTCCTTGAAATTCGCCGTGGCTTTGAGGTCGGGGTACTTTTCCATGACCACGAGAAGCCGGGACAAGGCCGACGAGAGGCCGTCCTGGGCTTCCTGGAACTTGGCGAACGTGCCGGGGTTGAGGTCTTTCGCCGAAACCTGGACCTGGCCGACCTTGGACCGGGCCTCGGTGACGGCCGTGAACGTGTCCTTCTCGAAGGCGGCGGCGCCCTTGACCGTCTCGACCAGGTTGGGGATGAGGTCGGCCCGGCGCTGGTAGGTGTTCTCGACTTGGCCCCACTGGGCCTGGGCCTTCTGGTCGAGCCCGACGAGAGAGTTGTAGGTGCCCGTCACGAACAGAACGACGACGAGGACGCCCAAGAGGATCACTCCGAGGCAGCCGATGGCGAAGAATTTCTTGTTGGCCATTGCGGTCATTCTCCTTTTCCGTCTCAATTTAGCTATTTTATCATACGGAGGGCCGGCCATGCCGGTTTTTTGATATAATCCGGTCCATGAACAGAATCGCCATCCTGACGAGGGACTGCGGCGGGGTCAACGCCGCCATCCGGGCCGTCGTCCGCACGGCCGCGGCCTCGGGCCTCCTGGTCGACGGCGTCCTGCGCGGCTACGAGGGACTCATCCGCGGCGATTTCGTGCCCCTCGACCGCCGCTCCGTTTCGAACATCATCGGTCTCGGCGGGACGATCCTCAAGACGGCCCGGTCGGAGACGTTCACCACGGACGAGGGACAGCAGGCGGCCCTGGCCAGCATGCGCGCCCGGGGCATCGACGGGCTCGTCGTCATCGGCGGCAACGGCTCCCTTTCCGGCGCCCGCGTCCTCGCCTCAAAATACGGCTTCCCGGTCGTCGGCATCCCGGCGACCATCGACAACGACGTCCCCGGCGTCGAGAGCGCCATCGGCGCCGACACGGCCGTCAACGTCGCCCTGGACGCGGTCGACAAGATCCGGGACACGGCGACGTCTCTCGAACGCATCTTCGTCGTCGAGGTCATGGGCCGGAAGTGCGGCTGGATCGCCATGCAGGTCGCCCTATCCGGCGGCTGTGAGGAAGTTCTTCTCCCGGAGAAGGACGTGCCGATCGACGCCCTGTGCGAGGAGATAGTAGCCGGGAGGGCCCGGGGCAAGGCGAGCTGGATCATCGTCGTCGCCGAGGGCCGGTCCACGGCCTCCGGGGTGGCCTCGGCGATAACGGCCGCGACGGGCCTCGAGACGCGCATCGCCGTCCTCGGCCACGTCCAGCGGGGCGGCCGACCGACCGCCGTCGACCGCATCCTGGCGGCAAGGTTGGGGCACGCCGCTGTCGAAGCCCTTGCCGACGGCCGGACCGGCGGCTGCGTCCATCTCCGGAACGGCCGGGTGGAATTTCTGCCTTTCGGGACGGCGGGCGAGGTCAAAATAACCGACATCGAATCGGACTACCACCTCCTCAAGGTCCTGTCCTAATCGTCATGTACCTGTTCAACGAACTCCTCATGTCCGTCCCCCTGGTCGTCTATGCCGGTTGGCGGCTCCGCCGGCTCATTGCCCGCCGAGCTCTGAAGAACCTTTCCACCGTCCTGCTGGCCCTCCTCGCGGCCGGTTACCCCGCCGCCGAGAGCCTCTCCCATGGCGCGGTCGGAGGCGCGAAGAAGGTCCTCATCCTGGCCGGATATTACGCCCTGCCTCTGGTTCTTTACTTGACACTGACCGTCCTCCTCGTGGACCTGGTCATCGCCGTGCTGCGCCTGTCCAAGGCCGTTTCGCGCCAAACGGTCCAGAGCGAGAAATTCCGGCGCGGGCGGCTCGCCTTGGTCCTGGCCCTCCCGGTCCTCGTCGTGGCCGCCGGCATCGTCAATGCTAACGTCCTGCGCGTCCGCGGATACACGGTCGAAGTCCCGCGCCGGTCGGCGGCGGTCCAGGAAATGAAGGTCGTTTTCGCCGCGGACCTCCATCTCGGCGCCATCACTCCCCGGCACTTCATGGAGAGGTTCGTGACCAAGGTCAACGCTCAAAAGCCCGACATCGTCCTCATCGGCGGCGATATCCTCGAGGGCCACGGCAACGACGGGGCGATGGGCGCCATCGAGACCCAGTTCCGGCGGCTCGAGGCTCGCTACGGCGTTTTCGCGGTCCCTGGAAACCACGAAGGCTACGCCCGGACCAGACCGGAGTTTTTCGATAGGTCGGGGATCCGGCTCCTCCAGGACGCCGGGGAGAAGATCGACGACGCCTTCTATCTGATCGGGCGAAAGGACGGCCGCTCGAGGAACCGGAAGTCCGTCGAAGAGCTTCTCCTCGATGCCCCCGGCGACCTGCCGATCATCATGCTCGAACACCGGCCGGCCGAGATGGAGCGGGTCGGCCGGACACGGGTCGATCTTCATCTATCGGGGCACACCCACCACGGCCAGCTTTTCCCGGCCAATTTCATCACCCAGCGCCAATACGGCCTCAGCTGGGGCCATCGCAAGATAGGCAACACGCATTTCATCGTCACGAGCGGCGCCCAGCTGTGGGGCCCTCCGGTCCGGACCGTCGGCGCTTCCGAGATCCTCGTCATCCACGTCCGCCTTCACGACGGCCCCTAGCCCACGGCTGACCTGAAGCTCTTCAAGGGAGATCTGAAATGCAGAGAGTCCAGCATGCGCTGTTCGCCCTGACGCTTCTTGCCGTGGCCTTCTCCCCCGCCTGCCGAGGCCCGAAATATCCCGAAGGACTCTTCGCCGAGATCACGACGAACAAGGGCCTGATCGTCCTCCAACTCGAATTCGAGAAGACGCCGATGACCGCGGCCAACTTCGTCGGCCTGGCCGAGGGCACGATCGAGAACGCCGCGTTCCCCCCCGGACGTCCCTATTTCGACGGGACGAAGTGGCACCGCGTCGTCCCCGGTCACGTCATCCAGTGCGGCATCGCCGCCGGCGGCAAGGCGGAGGACCCCGGCTACGAGTTCCCGAACGAAATCGTCTTGCCCGAGCTCAACCACGGCCGGGCGGGCATGGTCAACATGGCCAACGGCGGGCCGCACACGAACGCAAGCCAGTGGTGCATCACGCTCGGCGACCGCTCCTACCTCGACGGCGACTATACCGTCTTCGGCCATGTCGTCGAGGGCATGGACGCCGTCATGGCCATCGTCCTGGACGAAGGCCATGACGGCGAGGTCCGGACCGTGAAAATCGTCCGGGTCGGCAAGAAGGCCCGGGCGTTCAAACCGACAACGGCGTCGTTCAAGACCATGGTCGATGCGGCCCGGATCCGCGTCGTCAAGGATGACGCCGCAAAAAGGACCCGGGAAGCCGAGTTGGTCAAGACCGAGTGGCCAAACGCCGTTGATGCCGGGAACGGCGTGAAATACGTCGTCCTGAAGCCAGGGCAGGGTAAGACCCCGGTCGCCGGGGCGAGGGTCAAAGTCACCTATTCCGGCAAGGCGCCGCTCGCCGGCAAGTCGTTCGTCAGCACGGCCGACGAGGGCAAGCCCTATTGGGGAGAGACGCCGGAGCCATTCGAAGTCATCGTCGGCTTGCCGCGCGTCAACTCCGGCCTAGACGCGTCGATCGCCCTGATGAAAAAGGGCGAGAAACGGCTCGTCATCGTCCCCTCGGAGCAGGGCTACAAAACGAGCGGCTTCTACGCCAAACAGCGGCCCGGTGAAAAGCGCTTCGTTGTCTCGCCCGACACCCTGCTCGTCTACGAAATCGAGGTTCTCGACATCCTTCCGTCGAAAAAATAGGCTCCGGCGGGAGGGGGTCTGGTTGACAGGGACCTCTGAAATATCATATTTTTAACATCTCGCCATGAGCATAATAGGGAGGTCTCCTATGCGTTTATCCAAGCGTACGATTTTGGCCCTCGGCGTCGTCGCCCTTCTGGCCGGCCTTCTCGCGGCCGCCCCCCAGGGCAAGGCTCCGGCCAAGGGCCAGAAGAAAATCGAGAACACCGACCCGGCCCAGCGGCTCAAATGGTTCGACGAGCACACGGCTCTGAAACAGCAGTCGCCGACGAAGGACGTCAAGTGGCGCTTCATCGGCCCCTCCGACCTCGGCGGCCGCTGCACGGACGTCGCCGTTCCGCTCGGCAGCCGGACCGTCTTCTACGCCGGAGCCGCCACGGGCGGCGTCTTCAAGACCGTCAATGCCGGCACCACCTGGGAACCCATCTTCGATGACATGCCGACGCTCTCCATCGGCGACATCGCCGTCGCCGAGTCCGACCCCAACATCGTCTGGGTCGGGACGGGCGAGGCCAACATCTTCCGGGCCTCCGAGCCCGGGATAGGCATCTACAAGTCGACCGACGCAGGCAAGACCTGGAAGCATATGGGCCTCGAAGGGACCTACACGATCGCCCGGGTCGTCATCCACCCGAAAAACCCCGATATCGTCTATGTCGCGGCCACTGGCCACGAGTGGACGACCAACCCCGACCGGGGCGTCTACAAGACGACCGACGGCGGAGCGACCTGGCAGAAGGTCCTCTACGTCAACGAGAAGGTCGGGGCGAACGACCTCGTCATGGACCCGCAACAACCCGACACTCTCTACGCCGCCACATGGGCCCGCATCCGCAAGCGCTGGAGCGACCCCGTGCCCGGCGGTGAGGACGGCCTGTTCAAGACGACCGACGGCGGCAAGACCTGGACGCCCATCAACAGCGGGCTTCCCGACACGAACTTCACCGGCCGCATCGGCATCGACCTCTGCCGGACGAAACCGTCCGTCATCTACGCCTACGTCGACAACCACACGCCCGGCACCGAGCCCCGGGCCGGAGACCGGGACTCCTACGGCCGGCCTCGCCAGCGGGGCATCGTCGGCGCCGAGGTCTACCGCTCCGACGACGCGGGAGCGAGCTGGCGTAAGGTCAGCCCGCCGGGCATGGAACGCTTCGGCGGCACCTACGGCTGGGTCTTCGGCCAGATCCGAGTCGACCCCAACACGCCGGAGACGATCTACATCATGGGCCTGGGCCTGTCCAAGTCGACCGACGGCGGCAAGACCTACGTCAACCTCTACTCCGAAGGGCTTCACGGCGACCACCACGGCCTGTGGATCGACCCCGGCGACAGCGAGCACCTGATCAACAACAACGACGGCGGCGTCAACATCTCCTACGACGGCGGCAAGACCTGGCGGGACTTCCACGACGGCATTCCCTGCGTCCAATTCTACAACGTCTCCTTCGACTTCTCGACGCCCTTCTGGGTCTACGGCTCGGTCCAGGACCAGGGCACGTACCGAGGCCTCATCCCGCTCCAAAAGCCTGCCGCGGGCGCTCCGGCCGGCCGGCGCCGCTTCGGCCTGGCCCAGCCGAAATGGGAGACGGCGCCGGGCGGTGAAGGGACGATCATCGCCGTCGACCCAACGGATCCGAACACGGTCTATTCCTCGTCGTTCTACGGCCGGCTCGAGCGGTCCGAGTACAAGGACGGCCAGTGGACGAGCAAGGAGATCTATCCGAAGGCCGCCCAGGGAGAACCCGAGCACCGCGGCCAGTGGCTGGCTGCGACCATGCTCTCGCCCCATAACCCCCAGGTCGTCTACCACGGCTTCCAGTATCTCTTCCGGTCCATGAATAAGGGCGAAACCTGGGAGAAGATCAGCCCCGACCTGACCTATAACAATCCCGCCGAGCAGGGCAAATGGCCCTACGCCATCCCCTTCGCTTGCATAACGGCGGTCGACGAATCGCCGTTCAAGTTCGGCCTCCTCTACGCGGGCACGGACGACGGCCGGGTCTGGGTGACGAAGACGAGCGGCGACAACTGGACGGAAATCACGGCCGGGCTCCCCTTCAACAAGCACGTCTGGAAAGTCGTCGCCTCGAAGTACGACCCGGCCACGGTCTATGTCACGCTCGTCGGCCGCCACGACGACGACTTCAACCCCTACATCTTCAAGTCCGCCGACTACGGCAAGACATGGGTCTCGATCGCGGCGAACATTCCCGGTGGTCCGGTCAACGTCGTCCGCGAGGACCCGAAGAAAAAGGACATCCTCTACGCGGGCACGGACACGGGCGTCTACGTCAGCCGGGACGCGGGCAAGACTTGGAGCGTCCTCGGCGGCGGACTCCCGACGAGCTATGTCTGGGACATCGCCATCCACCCCAGGGACAACGCCATGATCATCGCGACAAATGGCCGGGGGATGTGGATCATCGACGACCTCGCCCCGATCCAGAACGCGGCAAAATAGGTCCGGCGGCAGAAGGAGCGGCATGACCAACGTCGTCAGCATCATCATGGCCGGAGGTCAAGGCAGCCGGCTCTACCCTCTGACCAAGGTCCGGAGCAAACCGGCCGTGCCCGTCGCCGGCCGCTTCCGGCTCATCGACATTTCGATCTCCAACTGCATCCACTCGAACGTCCGTAACATCTTCGTGCTGACCCAATTCGCCAGCGAGTCCCTCCACCGTCATATCTTCACGACTTACCGCTTCGATAATTTCCATCGCGACTTCATCACCCTCCTCTCCGCCCAGCAGACCCTTGAGAACAGGAACTGGTACCAGGGCACGGCCGACGCCGTCCGCCAGAACCTCAATTTCATCAAGGAGGCCGGCGCGCTCATCCTCATCCTTTCGGGCGACCACCTCTACCGCATGGACTACCGCAAGTTCGTCGACTTCCACATCGCCTCGGGAGCCGAGATCAGCATCGCCGTGTCGCCCGTTCGGGCCGAACAGGCCCCCGAGTTCGGTGTCATGAAGGTCGACGGCCGGAGCCGGATCACCGAGTTCTTCGAAAAGCCAAAGGCCGCGGCCGACATCGACCGGATGCGGGTCCCGGAAGACGTTTTTGCCAAGTTCGGCGTCATCGCCGACGGCCGGACCCACCTCGCCTCGATGGGCGTCTATCTCTTCAGCCAGGACGTCCTGCACGACCTGCTCGAGCACACAGACCACCGGGATTTCGGTCGGGAAGTCATCCCCCGCGCGATCGGCGAGAGGAAGGTCTTCGGCCATTTCTTCGACGGCTACTGGGAGGACATCGGGACCATCCCGAGCTTCTTCGATGCCCACATGGACCTGACCCGACCCCTGCCGAAGTTCGACTTCTACGACGAGGACAGGCCGATCTTCACATTCCCTCGCTTTCTCCCCGGCTCGAAGATCCTCGCCTCCGACGTCGAGAACGCCATCCTCTGCGAGGGGAGCATCGTCAACCGCTCCCGGATCCGGGATTCCATCATCGGCATCCGGTCGCGCATCGGCGACAACGCCCGTCTCGAGCGGACCGTGATCATGGGCGCCGATTATTACGAGTCGCAGGAGGACATGGCCCTGAACCGGGAACGGGGCATCCCCGACATCGGCGTCGGCCGCGACTGCGAGATCCGGAACGCCATCGTCGACAAGAACGCCCGGATCGGCCACGGCGTCAAGCTGGTCAACCGGAACGGGGCAGCCGACGAATCCGCCGAGAATTACGTCATTGTCGACGGCATCATCGTCGTTCCTAAGAGCGCCGTCATCCCCGACGGCACGATCATCTAAGCCCGTCCCTTTCAAGACCCGGTGAGGCGAAGAAATATAGATTCGAGGTCCGGCGCCGTCGAGGCCGCCCGCATGAGGCGCCACTCCCGGAGAGTTGCGTGGGCAATGGCCGTGCCCCGGCGGAGGACAATGAAGCCATCGGCGATCCGCTCCATCTCGGCCAGCATGTGGGAGCTCAGGAGAAGGGTCGTCCCGGCGCCTCTCAGCTCGAGGAAGAGGTCCCGGACGCACTTGATCGAAGGCGGGTCGAGGGCGGCAAAGGGCTCGTCGACGACGAGAAGATCGGGCTTGAAGGCGAGGTTCTGAAGATAGGCGAACTTCTTCGCGTTCCCGGCCGAGTACGAGCCGGGACGGCGCCGGAGGAGGGCCGGGTCGAAGAGGAGGTCTCTCGCGACCGCCAGGATGCGCGCCCCTGAGTCTTTCCCGTTCCCGTTCGCCTGTCCGTCGGACAGCCCCAGGATCGTCCGCCCGTCGAGCCAGGTGAAATAGGCCGGCCTGTCGGGGACGTACCCGACGCGGCCGGGGGCGATGATGACGGTCCCCGAGTCCGGCCTGAGGAACCCGAGGAGGATCTTGAGCGTGGTCGTCTTGCCCGCGCCGTTCTCGCCGAGCATGGCCGTGATCGTCCCTTTCCGGATCTTGAAGCTGACATCCTGCAGGGCCTGGACCGGGCCGAATCGTTTGGACAGCCGATGCGCTTCGATCATGTTCGCCTCCTATTTCCCGAGCTCGAGCGCCCGGGCCAACCGATTCTGGACGAAAAGGGATAGCGCGAGCCCGGCCAGGACCTCGGCCCCGAACGCGGACATGCGGCCGGACACAACCAGGTTGGGTAGGATGGCGACGAGCCCGCCGAAAAGGAGCTTGGAGCCGAGGCCGGGGAAGCGGCCCGAGGCCGCGTAGTCGAGGAAACCCGTCCGCGAAGTGACCGAGAAGAGGAGCGCGACCAGGGCGGCTGATTGGGCGAGGAGCAGGACCAGCGTATTCGAGCCGGCCCTGAGGAAATAGCTCAAGGCCCCGGCCAGGCCGATATAGTAAAACCCGGCCAGGAGTCCCATGCCGAACTGGGCGGCGTAGACGGGCCTGAACTCGCCCGCGGCCAATCCCCAGGCCGAGAACAGGGCGAAAAACAGGAGAGCGTAGGCTCCGCCGGCCCCGGCCAGAACGAAGTTTTTGGCCCATAAAAAGCGCCTGAATCTTCCCCCGAGGAAGAGGACGTTCTCGAGGGCCCCGCCGTCGATATCCGTGCGGACCATGTCTTGGGCGGCGATGAGAAACACGTGGGGAAAGAAAAAAAAGAGGAACTTCGCCGCCGTTTCGTAGGAGTCGCGGAGGCCGATCCAAACGACAAACACGGGGAAGGCCAGGCCGGCAGCCAAGGTCAGCGGCGAGGCGACGAGCCGGCGCCGGGTGACGCGCCAGGTCAGCGGTAGAAGAGCCGTGTCAAACATCGTTTCAATTCCTCCCGGCGGCCGTCGGGATCGTTGTAGGGATCGTCCCGGTAGACCGCCTCCGTCCCGAGGAGCAGGGCCTTGAAAGGGACGGCATCCACCTTGTACTTCTTGAAAAGGACCTTCCGCCTATCCAAAACGACGGGCAGCGTCCAGGCGTACTTCTCGAGAAAGGCCCGGAGATCATCCCGCAGCCCGGAAAAGACGCCGACCACGGACACGGGCCAATGGCCCTTATCGACGAGGTATCTCGACTCGAAGAGGTCGTCGTAGCAGAGCGTGCAATCCGTCGAGAAGAAGACGAGAAGGACCGGGCCGGGCGAGCCCCGGGACGCCTCTTCGAGCGAGGCACTGATTCGGATCTCTACGGCGTCCCGGCCCGCGCCCATCATGCCTCCGGCTAGGGCAGCGGCGAGAGCGATGGGGAGCAGTCCGCGTTTCATCGCACGACCTCGAAGATCCTCAGCCCGCCGTCATCGTCAACGGCATAGATCCGCCCTCCTTCGACGACGAAACGGTGGACGGGGCACGGCAGTTCGATGGAAGCGTTCAGACGGCCCTCCCGGTCGATGACGGACAGGAGCCGGCCCGGCCCGAGGTCCTTCCCCTCCACGGGCGCGGGCGCCGATATATAGAAGAATCCCCGGTCCCAGGCCGCGGCCCAGCAAAAACCGAGAAGACGCTTCCTCGGTCCCTGGAAGGGCAGGTTTATCGGCTGGAAGGCGTGGCGCTCGTCGACAGGGATTTTCCCGACGAGGGCCCCGGAGGCCGCGAAGTGAAGGATGCTCCGCTCGCCGCTCCGGAAGACGACGAAAAATTCTCCGCCCGCGCCGGGGCAGACCAGGATCATGTTGCGGAAAGCGTCGAACACAGAGTCGGAAGACGCCCGGGCCTCGAGCCCTTCCCACAGGAGGCGGCCGCCGACATCGTAGATGTGGAGCATTTTTTCGGCCGCCGCCCGGCCGGTCGGGTTGCTCGTGACCAGGAGAGTTTCGCCGGCGAGGGCCCAGGCCTTGTCCGGCGCGAAGGGCACCGAAAATCCCCCGCAGGGCTTCCCCGCCCGGTCGAAGGCCTGGATCCTGTAGTTGAATTTATCCGCGACATAGAGCCGCCCGTCGATGACGGACACGCCGGACGGGAAAGTGAGTTCGCCGGGGCCGCGGCCTTTCCGGCCGACCGCCCTGAGAAACTCCCCGTCCTTCGAAAAAATCTTGACCGCGCCGTCCTGGGCGTCGACGATGTAGAGATGATCGGCGTCGAGGGCCAAGGCGATGGGCCGCCCGAGACAGGCCTCGTCCGCGTCGTTGGCGGGGACGGCAACCTCGACCACCTTCCATTGCCGGACGCCGGGCCTGTCCGCCGCCCGGACCGCCGTGAAGACGGCCAGCGAAAGGACGATGACCGCCATGATCCAGCGTCTTTCTCTTTTCATGCCTGTCGTGCCTCCCCGGAAAAAAAGTCGAGGGCCCTCGAAGGCGAGAGCCCTCTTCGTCTCCGTCACAGGGCCAGCGCGCACTTGCCGAGCGCGATGTCGCAAACCGTCAGGATGAGCATGACCTTGAACCAGGGAGCGTCCATGTTGAGGGCGTTCTCCCGGCAATCCTGGTGGTTCTTGAAGCACTCATTGACATCGTGGCCGGCGAGGGACGTGGGGAAAAAAAGGGCCGCTGAAACGAGGACAAGCCCGGCCAGGGCTAAGACTGCCAGCTTTTTCATCGGTATCTCCTTTCGCCCTCTCTAAAGCAAGCAGCGTGCCAGCGGCGAGGCACTCGGAGCGCGGCCCAAGCCGTTGATATAACTCAGGATGGGATCGGACTCCGGAAGTCGCCGGAAAGGCGGGTTGACATCGGACGGGCGCGCGCGCCGCGGCGCGTCGCTTGCTTTTGACGATCGGCACAAACCCGGGCGGGCCCGCCGGCCGCGGCCGGGCTTATTTCATCATGGGGATCTTGATGCCGTTCTTTTTCGCGCAGGCGATGGCGTCCGGGTATCCGGCGTCGGCGTGACGGGCGACGCCCAAGCCCGGGTCGACCGTCAGGACGCGCTCCAGCCGGCGGCCCATCATGGGCGTGCCGTCGGCGACGACGACCATGCCGGCGTGGAGGGACAGGCCGATGCCCACGCCGCCGCCGTGGTGGACGGACACCCAGGAGGCGCCGCTGACCGCGTTGAGGAGGGCGTTGAGGACCGGCCAGTCGGCGATGGCGTCCGAGCCGTCCCGCATGCTCTCTGTCTCGCGGTTCGGCGAGGCGACCGACCCCGTGTCCAGATGGTCGCGGCCGATGACGATGGGCGCGGTTATCTTTCCCTTCTTCACCAGGTGGTTGATGACGGCGCCGAAGCGGGCCCGCTCGCCGTAGCCGAGCCAGCATATGCGGGCCGGCAGGCCCTGGAACTTGACCTGGCTGCGGGCCTTGCTGATCCAGCGGGCCAGGGCCTCGTCCTCCGGAAATTCCCTGAGGACGGCCTCGTCCGTGGCGTAGATGTCCTGCGGTTTCCCCGAGAGCGCCGCCCAGCGGAACGGGCCCTTGCCGAGGCAGAAGAGGGGCCGGATGTATTCCGGGACGAAGCCGGGGATGTCGAAGGCCTTTTCGACCCCCGCTTTGCGGGCCTGGCCGCGGATGTTGTTGCCATAGTCGAAGGCCTTCGCCCCTCTTTTCCGGAGCTCGAGCATGGCCTCGACGTGGACGGCCATCGAGACGTAGGACCGCCGGATGTAGTCGGCCGGATCCTTGACCCGGAGTGCCAGCGCGTCCTCGTAGGCGAGGCCGTGGGGCACATAGCCGTTGAGTTCGTCGTGGGCCGAAGTCTGGTCGGTCAGGATGTCCGGCGTGATGCCCCGGCGGACGAACTCCGGCAGGACGTCGGCGGCGTTCGAGAGGAGTGCGATCGAAAGCGGCTCCTCCTTCTTCATGGCCTCCCGGGCCAGGCGCAGAGCCTCGTCAAGTCTGTCGGTCATGACGTCGACGTACTTCGTGTCGAGGCGCCTCTGGATGCGGCGGGGGTCGACCTCGACGACGATGGCCACGCCGCCGTTCATGGTCACGGCCAGGGGCTGGGCCCCGCCCATCCCGCCGAGGCCGGCGGTCAGGGTGAGCCGGCCCTTGAGCGAGCCGCCGAAATGGTTCCGGGCGACGGCGGCCAGCGTTTCGTAGGTCCCTTGGAGGATGCCCTGCGTCCCGATGTAGATCCAGCTCCCGGCCGTCATCTGGCCGTACATGGTCAGGCCCAGCGCTTCGAGGCGGCGGAACTCATCCCAGGTCGCCCATTGGGGCACGATCAGGGCGTTGGCGATCAGGACCCGGGGCGCCTCGGGGTGAGTCCTGAAGACGGCCACGGGTTTGCCCGACTGGACGATGAGCGTCTCGTCGTTCTCCAGCTTCTTGAGGCTGGCCACGATGGCCCGGTAGGCCTCCCAGTTCCGGGCGGCCTTGCCGGTGCCCCCGTAGACGATGAGCTCGCCGGGTTTTTCGGCCACCTCGGGGTCGAGGTTATTCATGAGCATCCGCAGAGCCCCCTCCTGGGACCAGCCCTTGGTGGTCAGGCGGGAGCCCCTGGGGGCCCGGATGGAAACGATGGGTTCGCTTTTCGTTCGCGCCATTCTTTTTCTCCTCGAACGGGTCACTTTTCGGAAATATACCACACCGGCCGGGCTCTGTTCAAACGCCGGGAACCACTCCCCGACAGGGCCGATTCGGGGGTAAAATAATGATTGACGAAGGCCGGACAATTGGTATACATTAATTTCAGGAAGAGAAGAGCTTTTTTGCTCTTTGTGTTACGTTCGGGCCAAGGTTTCGTGCGAAGAGGAAAGGACTGACGTCGTCAGCGAACTTCTGAAGCGGCGAGGGCTATGATCCAAAAGCGCATCCTCGTTGTCAACCCGTCGTCTGCGGAAGCCGACCGCCTGGCCCGGCTGGCCCAAAAGTACGGCTTGGCCCTGTCTGAAACCGACCCCGAAGCGGCCATGGCTATGTTCGTCGAGGGGGATTTCGCCGTGGCGGTCATTGACGTCGCCTTCGCGGGATCGACGGCCCTCCGGGCCATGGTCCACCCCCCGACCGGGGTCCTCCTGACCGGCGCCGACGAGGACCTCGTCGCCCGGGCGGCCGACGAATGGCCGCCGGGCGTCGACGTCGACGTCTGCCTGACCTCTCCCGGGGACCCGCGCGAACTGGCCTTCCTCCACGCCCTCGACCGGGCCGTCGAACACGCCCGGCTGAAGACGGAGGCGGTCGCCCTCCGCCGGTCCCTCGGCCTTCAGGAGGCCACGGTCAAGGACGTCCTCGCCGAGATCTACGAGATCAAGGGCTTGCTCAACACGGGTTTCCTCCGCGAAGTCGAAAAACGCATCGCCATCGAGGCCCGCTTTGTCGGGTCCCAGAAGGAGCGCCAGAGGGTCGAAAGCATCCTGCGGAAGATCTACGGGGCGGACGACGTCAGCAGCCTCCTCGACGTCGTGCCCGAGATCCGGGACATCGTCCAGGCGGAGAGCGTCACGGTCTACCTCCTGGAGGAGAACGAGGTCATCGGCCCCTACTTGAAGCCCCTCGTCTGGGACAACGCCTTCCTGGCCCACTCCGACTTCTCCAAATACATCGCCCCGCTCGAGGCCCAGGATTTCGCCGCCTCGGTCGCCCGGTTCGGCCACAGCATCGGCGTCGCCGGCCTCGCCTTCGACAGGCGCCTGAGCAAGCGCTACACGGCCTTCCTCAAGGCCCCGTTGAAGAATCTGCTCGGCGTGCCCATCATGCACGGCCGCAAGGTCATCGGCGTCCTCGAGGTCTACAACAAGACGGCCGGGGGGAAGGCGAGCCCCGAGGGATTCACCCGGGAAGACCAGCAGATCCTCCGCGGCCTCTCCGAGCACATGGCCATGGCCATGGCCAAGCTCAACCTCATCCAGTTCGACCCCCTGACCGGCCTCCTCAGGCCCGATCCGTTCTTCGAAAAAGTCCTCCAGAAGGTCAACGCCCTGAGCAAGCGGCGCCGCGAAGAGGGCTCCATGGCCCTGGTCATGGGCGATGTGGACTGGTTCAAGGCCTTCAACGACCGCAACGGCCACGAAGCGGGGAACAAGCTCCTCCGGGAGCTGGCCCACGTCCTCAAGCTGTCCATCCGCGAGGAGGACTTGATCTGCCGCTACGGAGGGGAGGAATTCCTCTTTTTCCTGAAGGGCGTCAATAGCGTCGACGAGGCGACCCTGCTCACCGAGCGGATCCGCAAGAACGTCGAGGACCACTATTTCGAGTTCCAGGAGTTCCAGCCGCGCAGCAACCTGACCATGTCGTTCGGCGTGACGGTCACCCCCAAGGACGACGGCGAGCAGCACGCCCCGCTGACCAAGGCAGATCTCAAGCGTCTGGCCGGCGAAGCGGACCTGGCCATGGCCGAAGCGAAGGGAAAGTGCCGGCCGGACCTGAAACCCCGCGGGCCGGCGGACCTCCCCATCGACAAGAACCGCGTCTGCAGTTTCGTCTGGGAAGAGGTCGCCGAAAAAAAGAAAACGGAGGCCCCGGCCGCGGCGAGCCGCTTCGTCCGGGAGAAGAGGAAATACGAACGCTACAACGTCTCGACACCCTTCCTCTTCCGGGAGAACGGCGGCTTCAAGGTCGCCAAGACCGTCAACATCGGCCTCGAAGGGGCGCGGATCATCTCCGACACGGCCCTCCCCCTGGCCAAGACGCTCGAAACGATCCTCGTCATCGAAAACAAGGCCACCCTCATCCGGAGCGACGTCGTCTATTCGGAGAAAGGCGGGGGCGATTCGGGCTTCTGTTATTCGGGTTTGAAGTTCAAGGACCTGACCTTCAAGGAGATCAAGGGGCTCGAGAGTTATCTCTTCCATTTCAGGAGAAGGGACATCCTCCCCTGACCCCCCGTCCGGACTTCCCGGCCGGATCTTATTCGGTCTCGATCTCCCGCTTGAGCGACAGGAGATAGGCGAGGCGCGGCTCGACCTTGGCCTTGAAAGCCTTCTTGATCTCCAACATCGCCGCGGAGAAGGAAGCGAACTCTTCGAGGTTGCTCCAATTCTCCATGCTCAGCCGTTCGAGCAGTCTCCGCAGGATCTGAGAATTGAAGATCTCCTGGGTGTAGCGCGGCAGGGACCAGGAGCTCTTCTCGCACATCTTGATGACCCGCAGGAAAAGCGCCCGCAGGCCCTCCTGCCAGTTGATGAGTTCCTGCTTGATGAAGAACTGGTCCTTGGGCGATTCCGTCTGGCCGAGCTTCAGGGACAGCCGTTGGGCTTCTTCCAATGTCCTGTCCACGGCGGCCAGGATCTTTTCCGGGTCGGCGATGATGACCTTGTCTTTCTGGAAGTAGTGGATCTCGCCGTTGCCATTGGCGGGTTCCGTCCGGCGGCAGTTTTCGAGGAAAGCGACCAGATCCTCCTCGGAATCTATTTCACAGGCGTCGGGGACGGGCTCGGGCGCCGGTTCGAGGGCCGTTTCGACGGGCTGCGCCTCTTCGACCGGAGTTTCGGGGTTATCCGGGACAGCCGGCCCGGCGATGAGGTCCTGGAGCTCGGGGATCTCGACACCGGCCGAATCCGCGGCGGCGTCCATAACGGCCAGATCTTCCCGGCGGGCCGCTTCGCCGCCCATGCGGCCCAGGTTCGCGGCCGCCGATTCGATGGCCAGGAGGTCCTTGATCTTGCGGAGCTTCTCGAGCTCCACGTCGAGATCGAGGCCGAGGGGTTTGGGTTCCTCCTCCATGACCTCGGCGACGATGCCGAAACGTTCCTTCAGGTCGTTTTTGAGGAAGGCCGCCCGTTCCGACGTCTTCGTCCGCAGACCCTCGAGTCGCTCCTGGATCTCGTTGACCCGCTTGATCTCGTCGACCGTGGACTTGGCCAGGTTCTCGATCTCAACCTGGAACTTGATGACTTTCTGGAAGCGGTCGCGAGCCTCGTTGAGAAGGCCGGCTCTCTGCTCCTCGAAATCGCGGACCATGACCCGGTAGTCGGTCAGGGCTGTTTTTTCCTTGTCGAACTCCCGCTCGATCTCTTCCTTACGCCGGCGGGCCGCTTCTTTCTCGCGGTTGATGCGCTCGACGAGCTCGGAGTCGACGTCGCGAAACTTATTCTGGAGGATGCGCTCCAACTGGTCTTCGACTTCCTGAATGACTTGCGAGGAATCCCTGAAAATATTCGAATCGTGTTCCATGGCCACTCCTTATCCTTAGCGTCTATATTATGATGATTCGGACGCTTCCATGTCAAGAAGGAAGAAAGGTAAACTTGAATCGAAATGAAGAAAAAGGTATAAAAAACAGGATGAGCGAAGAGCGGGTCGTCCTAGTCGTCGAAAATGACAAAAAACGGGCAGGCTTAGCCGTATTTTTGTCCGGTTTGGGCATCAAAGTCAAAGGCCTCGCCACGCCGTCCGAGCTTTCGCCAGGCTCGGGCCTGGCGGACGGCCTCTTCGCCCTAGTCGTCGCCTTGAACGACTGGAAGGGCCGCGTCCCGGCCATCCTCAAAGAATGGAAAAAGATCCATCCCGCTCTGCCCATCATCGTCCTCTCTCCCCCCGACCTGGCCGCCGGACTTATCCCGGCCCTCAAAGACGGGACCGTCGACTACGTGGCCGACCCGGCCAATCCCGCCACTCTCTATTCGGCCATCCGGAGCGAGCGCCTGAAGGGCGAGGCCCGCCGCGGCGAGGAAGCCGCCAAGGAAAATCTGCGCCGCCTCAAGAAGGAGTTCAGTCTCCACCTCCGCAAGTCCCGGGAGCTCGAGGAGGCCTACGACACGACCCTCGAGAATTTCATGGCCGCCCTGGACCTGCGGGACGTCGAAACCTACGGCCACTCCAAAACGGTTGCCCGCTACAGCCACGTCCTGGCCGAAGCCATCGGCGTCCGCGACCCGCGCGCGCTCGACAGCATCCGCAAGGGGGCGCTCCTCCATGACTCGGGAAAAATGGCCATCCCCGATTCCATCCTGAAAAAGCCCGGGCCGCTGACGGCGAAGGAATGGGAGGTCATCCGCAGGCATCCCGCTCTCGGCTACGGTCTCGTCCGCGACGTCAAGCTCGTCCGCGAGGTCGGGAACATCATCCTCTGCCACCACGAAAAATACGACGGAACGGGCTACCCGAAGGGCCTGAAGGGCGAGGCCATCCCGCTCGAGGCGCGGGTCTTCGCCGTGGCCGACACGCTCGACGCCGTGACCTCCCACCGTCCCTACCGCGCGCCGCGGGACTTCCGCGTCGCCCGGCGCGAGCTCGTCGAGAACGCGGGGAAGCAGTTCGACCCGAAGGTCGTCGACGTCTTCTGCGGCATGGACCTGGCCGTCTGGGAGAAAATCAGGTTCGAAACGACGCGGCTCCTGCCCCCCATCGAAGACTATCGGCCCTCCATCTCCAAAAAGTAGGCCGCCGTGTCGAAGCTTCTGGTCCTCGCGAGCAGTCCCCGGCCGAAGGGCAACAGCACCATCCTGGCAACGGAGGCCGCCCGCGGGGCGAAAGACGCCGACGCGGAGGTCAAAACCTTCCTCTTGGCCAAGATGAAGATTGGGCCCTGCATGGGCTGTGACGGCTGCCGCAAGCCGAAGGCCGCCGGCTGCGTCCAGAAGGACGACATGAGGACCCTCTACGCGGAATTGCGCGCCGCTGACGCCGTCCTTATCGCCTCTCCCGTTTATTGGTTCACGATGAGCGCCCAGATCAAGCTGTTCATGGACCGGCTCTATGCCTTCGGCGCGGAAAGCTATCGGCCGCTCGCGGGCAAGCGCATCGGCATCATCCTGACCTACGGCGACGCCGACCCGTTCGTGTCAGGCGCGGTCAACGCTATCAGGGCCTTCCAGGACGCTTTCGCCTACGTCGGCGCCCCGATCGCAGGGATGGTTTACGGCAGCGCCGACAAGCCCGGCGAGGTCAGGGCGAACAAGACCCTCATGAAGAACGCCTACGCGCTCGGCCAAAAGCTAGGTTTTTAGCGTATAATTCTGAATATTTCGGCCAAAGGAGACCCCCATGCGCAAGTCCTTGTCTTTCCCGGCCGCCGTCGCGGCTCTCCTCGTCGGTCTTTTCGTCCTGGGCGCGCCCCTGCGCGCGGCCGAGACGGCCAAGGTCGACATCCCCTTCCAGAAGTTCACCCTCGACAACGGCCTCGTCCTGCTCGTCCACGAGGACCACAAGGCGCCCATCGTCGCCTTCAACGTCTGGTACCACGTCGGTTCGAAGAACGAGGTCGCCGGCAAGACCGGTTTCGCCCACCTCTTCGAGCACCTGATGTTCAACGGCAGCGAGAACTACAACGACGATTATTTCAAGCCGATGAAGAAGATTGGGGCGACCGACCTCAACGGCACGACGAACGAAGACCGGACGAACTACTTCGAGAACGTCCCCGTCTCCGCCCTCGACCTCGTCCTGTGGATGGAGTCCGACCGGATGGGCCATCTCAAGGGCGCCATCAGCCAGGCCAAGCTCGACGAACAGCGCGGCGTCGTCCAGAACGAGCTCCGGCAATATTACAACGAGCCCTACAGCGTCACCGAAGAGCTCCTCGTCAAGGGGACCTATCCGCCGGGCCACCCCTACTCGTGGTCGGTCGGCGGTTCGATCGAGGACCTCAACAACGCCAAGCTCGAGGACGTCCAAAAGTGGTTCGCCGCCTACTATGGGCCGAACAACGCCGTGGTCGTCGTCGCCGGCGACATCGACGCCAAGACGGCGCTCGAAAAAGTGAAGATGTACTTCGGCGATATCCCGCCTTCGCCGCCCATCTCCCGGCACGCCGCCTGGGTGGCCAAGCGGACCGGCACGCACCGCGAAAGCGCCCAGGACCGCGTTTCGCAGGCCCGCATCTACAAGGTCTGGAACATCCCCGGCTGGGGCACGGTCTGCGCCGACAACCTCGACCTCGTCAGCTCCATTTTGGCGGACGGGAAAACATCGCGCCTGTACAAGCGTCTGGTCTACGACGACCAGATCGCCACATCCGTGAGTGCTTTCGTCAACACGCGCGAGATCGCCGGCCTCTTCACCATCCAGGCCGACGCCCGTCCCGACGTCGAACTTTCGAAGGTCGAGAAGGCCATCGATGAAGAGCTGGCGAAGTTCCTCGCCGAGGGCCCGACGGCCAAGGAGCTCGAACGCGTCAAGGCCCAGTACTCGGCCCGGTTCGTCAAGGGCATCGAACGCATCGGCGGCTTCGGCGGCAAGTCCGATATCCTGGCTTCGAGCATGGTCAACGGCGGCTCCCCCGACGCCTATAAGACGACCCTCAAGCACATCGAAGACGCCACCCCCGAGGCCCTCAAGGGCAGCGCAAATTATTGGCTCTCCGACGGCGTTTACATCCTCGAGGTCACTCCCTATCCCCAGTACGCCGCCGCGAAAAAGGGCGCCGACCGCAAGACGATGCCCGCCGTCGGCACCCCGCCCACGGTCCAATTCCCGGCCATCCAGCGGGCGACCCTGGCGAATGGCTTGAAGATCGTCCTGGCCGAACGGCACTCGATACCGGTCGTGGACTTCCGGCTCCTGCTCGACGCGGGCTACGCCTCGGACGTCTCCGGAATCGCCGGAACGTCCAGCCTGGCCATGTCCATGTTGGACGAAGGGACGGCCCGGCGGACGTCCCTCGAGATCAGCGAAGAGCTGGCCCAGCTAGGCGCCGAGCTGGGGACAAGTTCGAGCCTGGACACGTCCGTTGTATCGCTCTCGACGCTCAAGGACAAGCTCGACCCGACCCTCGACATCTACGCCGACGTCATCCTCAACCCTGCCTTCCCCGAGGCCGACTTCCGCAGGATGCAGAAGATCCAGATCGCCCGTATCGCCCAGGAGAAGGACTCGCCCTTCGGCATGGCCCTCCGGGTCCTGCCCAAGTTCATCTACGGCGCGGGGCACCCCTATGCCGTCCCGTTCACGGGGTCGGGCTACGAGGCCACGGTGGCCAAGCTGACCCGGGACGACCTGGCCAAGTTCCACAAGACCTGGTTCAAGCCGGGAAACGCCACACTGATCGTCGTCGGGGACACAACCCTGGCCGAGATCAAGCCCAAGGTCGAAAAGCTCTTCAAGGCCTGGCAACCCGGGTCCGTCCCGGCCAAGGACATCCGTCCAGTCGCCCTCAAGGCCAAGCCCGTGGTCTACATCATGGACAAGCCGAACGCGCCCCAGTCGATGGTTATCTGCGGCTCCCCCGCGCCGCCTTCGGCCGACCCTGACGCGATCGCCATCGAGACGATGAACGATATCCTCGGTGGCGGCTTCGTCTCCCGGATCAACCTGAACATCCGCGAGGACAAGCACTGGAGCTACGGCGCCCAGTCCGCCCTGGTCGGGGCCAAGGGCCAGCGGCCGTTCCTCGTCCTGGCGCCGGTCCAGTCGGACAAGACCAAGGAGACGATGATCGAGATCACGAACGAGCTCGAAGGCGTCCTCGGCAAGAAGCCGATCACGACCGACGAGTTCCAAAACGCCAAGAACAGCAAGGTCCTGGGCCTGCCGGGAAAGTGGGAGACCATGGCCGCCGTGGAAGGCTCCCTCGCCGAGATCGTCCGCTACGGCCTGCCGGACGATTACTACCAGAAGTACTCCGCCCAGGTTCAGAAGCTGACGATCGACGACCTGGCCAAGGCCGCCAAGAAAACGGTCCATCCGGAGGCGATGACCTGGATCGTCGTCGGCGACAGGGCCCAGATCGAGCCCAAGATCCGCGAGCTCGGCATCACGGAGATCTACGTCATCGACGCGGACGGCAACGTCATCAAGTAGAAAAAGCAATCGCTTTAGTCTTCACGGGGGCCGGGCCAGGCCCCCTTTCTTATTCCGGGACACAATACCCGTTTCCGAATTTCCGCTCTAAGCCCTCCTGGCTGTGATTACGCGGGGTTTGCCGGCCATGTCCCAGGCCGTCTCGATCTCGGTCCAGCGCTTTCCGAAAAGGGACAGGACCCTGTCGCGCTGGCCGTCCCCGATCTCGAAAATGAGGTAGCCGCCGGATCTCAAGTAAGTCCCGGCCCTGCGCACCAATCGTTCGATCATCTCCAGCCCGGACTCCCCCGCGAGGAGCGCCCGCCGGGGTTCGAAGTC
The DNA here is from genome assembly GCA_026393975.1 of Candidatus Aminicenantota bacterium. Lineage (GTDB taxonomy): Bacteria > Acidobacteriota > Aminicenantia > Aminicenantales > Saccharicenantaceae > RBG-16-66-30. Next base: position 79,303 of record JAPKZD010000009.1, read on the forward strand.
GCGGACCTCGGGCGACAGCCCATCCCACTCCGCGCTCGAAATGTAAGGGGGATTGGAGACGATGAAGTCGAAGCGCATCCCCGTCCCCCGGAAGGCCGAGAAGAGATTGCTCTTGTGGAACTGGACGTGCCTCGTCTTGTGGATCGAGGCGTTCCGCCGGGCGACGCGCAGCGCTCTCTCGGAGATGTCCACGGCCTGAATGTGGGCCCGGGGCAGTTCCTTGGCCAGGGCGACGGCGATACAGCCGCTGCCTGTCCCGACGTCGAGGATCGACTCGCTCTCGCGCGTCGAGAGCTCGAGGACCTTCTCGACCAGGACTTCGGTCTCGGGCCGCGGCACCAATACGGACGGCGTCACCTCGAACGGGATGGACCAGAATTCCTTCACTCCGGTGAGATAGGACAGCGGCACCCCGCCCAGCCGCTTGTCGACGAGCCTATGGAAATAGGCTTCCGCCTTCGGCGAGCATGGATTGTCAGGGGCGGCGAGGTATCGTTCTTCGGTCAGGGCGGCGGCCCGGAGAAGAAGGACTTTGGCCTCAAGGATGGCCTGGGGCCGGTCTTGAAGGAGGGCGATTCCGCTCCTGTAGAGGTCGGCGAGCGTCTTGTTAGATTCCAACTTCCTTGGCCTGGCCCGGGTCCCCGGGCGTTTCGCCTAGGGCCTCAGCTTGGGCCTGGAGGACGAGCTTCGCCAGGATGTCGTCCAGGTCCCCGTCCAGGAAGCCCTCCATGTTATGGAAGTTCATGTTCAGCCGGTGGTCGGTGATCCGCGATTGGGAAAAGTTGTAGGTCCGGATCTTCTCGCTCCTCTCCCCCGTCCCGACCTGGGACCGCCGGTTCTGGGCGATCTTCGCGTGCTGCTCGCGCTGGGCGATGTCCATGAGCCGCGAGCGCAGGACCCGCAGGGCCCTTTCCTTGTTCCGGTGCTGGGATTTTTCATCCTGGCAGGAGACGACGAGGCCCGACGGCTTGTGGGTGACGCGGATCGCGGTGTAATTCCGGTTGACGTTCTGGCCGCCCGGGCCCGAAGAACCGAAGGCCTCGATCTTGAGGTCCTTGGGGTCGATCTTGAGGTCGATCTCCTCGGCCTCCGGCAGGACGGCCACGGTCGCCGTCGAAGTGTGGATGCGTCCGGAGGCCTCGGTCTTGGGCACGCGCTGGACGCGATGGACGCCGCTCTCGTACTTGAGGACCGAGTAGGCACCCTTGCCGCGGATGTTGCCGATGGCTTCCTTGAGACCGCCAATCGGCGAGAAGCTCGTGTCCACGACCTCGAGCTTCCAGCCCTTCTTTTCGGCGAACCGGGAGTACATCCGGAAAAGGTCCTGGGCGAACAGGGACGCCTCGTCCCCTCCCGCCCCGGCCCGGATCTCGAGGATGACGTTCTTCTCGTCGTTGGGATCCTTGGGGAGAAGCATGGTCCGGAGGTCGGCCACGATGGCCTGCGCCCGCTTCCCGAGCTCCTCGGCCTCGCTCTCGGCCATGCGGCGCAGCTCCGGCTCCGTCTTGGGGTCGGCCAGAATATAGCGGGCTTCTTCGCCGTCTTTATGAACCCTCTTGTATTCCTCGTACTTGCGGAAGACGGGCTCGAGCTCCGCCCTTTCCTTGGCCAGGTCGCGGATTTTCTGGGGATTAGAGGCGATCGCGGGGTCGGAGAGGGCGGCTGTCAGCTGGCGGTACTTGTCCTCGATCGCCTGCAGTTCCTGGATCATCGCGAGGATTTTTTGGGCTTCGCGATGCTCTTGATGTTCTTGATGTCGCCGTACTTTTTCTTGAACTTCTCGACGCGGCCGGCGCTGTCGATGAACTTCTGTTTGCCGGTAAAGAAAGGATGGCATTGAGAGCAGATCTCCACCCGGATCTCCTTTTTCGTGGACCTCGTCTTGAACGTACTGCCGCACGCGCAGGTCACGGTACATTCCTGGTATTCGGGATGGACGTCTTTCTTCATGAAACGATCTCCTTGAGCGCGGTATTATAGCAGATTCTAGGCGCCGCCGCAAAACGTCGGCAGGTCCAGGGATTTCCTCTCGAATTCGGCCCAATCGACGGAAAAAGCTGGGGATTTCCGGCCGCTTTTGACGATGTCCTTGTAGCGCCGGGAATCGAAGTACTCCTTGAGGGGCCGGGTCATGGGGTAGAGCTGTTCTTCGGCCGCCCACTCGTAGACCGTGCCGTCCTCGCGCCTCAGGCAGTTCAGGTGGACGACCCAGGCCACCTGTTTGAAGGGCATGTGGCTGAAGGACCGGCGGATGGTCAGGACCTCCGCCTCCTTGCGGGGGTTCCAGAAGTGGAAATAGCGTGAAAAAAGGACGGCGTTGTGGAAATAGGCCGGGAAGGCCAGGAGGCAGTCCTTGCGAGTCAGACGGGCGAGGTAGAGGAACAGGTCCATGATCCTCGTCCTCATGCTCAGTCCGGGCCGGGTTTGGCCGGGCAGGGGCGTGAACTGCTCGCCGAACTTCACGAGCGGGTTCTGGAGAGTCAGCCACTCGAAGGCCAAGGCCTTCTGAGGCGGCAGGGGGACGGGCCCGTCGGGAAGCTCCTTGGGGACGAACTCGGTTTCCTTGACCTTGACGTCGACGATGAGGGTTTCGGGCCCGGGCTCGCGCAGATAGATCTGGAGCCTTTGGAGCGGGTATTCGGACGAGTCGATCTCGTAGGCGAGCGGCCAGAGGAAGCGCTTGCGCGCCTCCTTGAGAAAGCCCTTCTTGTTGAGGACGGCCAGGACCTCGCTGAGGGAATAGCGGCCGAGGAAAAGGGAGCTGCCCTTCTTCGAGGCGAGCTCGGTGAAGATCTCGCGCTCGTCGACGAGCGGGGTCTCCTTCCAGAACGGGACCGCTTTGCTCTCCGATCTCTTCATGGCCGGGTCTCCGTGTCCTTTCGCCGTGGTCTTCCCATTTTAGGCGAACGCGGCGCGGCAGACAAGCCCGTTTCCGCCGGTTTCCCGGCGGCGCCGGCGCCGCCGGGACCGGGCTCTCCCCCGGACTCCCCCGCCGGTGGGACGAACAGGCAGAGGATGTCGTCCCCGAGGGCCACCCGCCGCTCGAGCTTGAAATCCCCGAGCTTGGGCTTGATCTTGAAGTAGTGGCGGAGGACGATGAGGCCGTCCGGCTTGAGAATGCCCGGTGGAGGACGACGGCCTTCTCTTCCGCCCCGCACTTGGCGACATTCAGCCGGATGGCTTTCACCGAGGGATAGAACTCGTCGACGAAGACGACCCGGTCGGCGCCCCGGCTCAGGGCCTCGAGGCCGACCGAGCCCGTCCCGGAGAAGCCGTCCAGGCAGACGCTCCCCTTGAGCCGGTCCCGGACGATGCTGAACAGGGCCCCCTTGACCTTGTCCTGCATGGGCCGGACCGAAGGGCTGGAGACCATCTTCAGCCGCCGGCCCTTGTAGCTACCGGTGATGATGCGGATCATGGCGCTCCCTTTCCCATCCTTTCCTAGTAATAGACGACGACTTGACCGGCCCGGGATTCGAGTTTCCGGACTCCCGGCGGCAGGTCGTACCAGTCCTCGAGGCTCGTCGGCTCGACGCCCTGCAGACGGGAGGCGACGCCGATGATGACGTCGACGACGGCCGGCGCGATCGGCTGGGTGCCGAGGAAGAGCTTGTCCATGGAGATCTTGATCTTGCCGTCACGGGTCTCGATGCCGGCCGAGAACAACAGGTCCTGCCGCTTCGGGAGCAGACCGTAGGATTGCCGGTCGCCGAGGTCGATCGTGATCCGCCCTTCGATGTGATCGTCCGCCAGCAGCTTGAACTCCGCGGCCTTGACGAAGGGTTCGTTCTCGTCGTCGAGGCGGCAGACGACGTAGGCGTTGAACTCGGCCTCGGTGAACGTCAAACTGCGGAGGGCCGCGGCGGGCCGGCCCCGTTCCGTCTCGATCCTTTTCAGGGCGTCCAGGATCCCGGCCGCTTTGGCCCGGACCTCCGGCCGCACCTCGGCCGTAACGCCCGACAGGGCGAAGAGAAGCGTCGCTAGCGTCAGAACGGCTGTTTTTCTCATGGCGGTCAGGCGTACGCTCCCATGTTAGCAGATTAGGGGAGCCGAGAAAACAGGAGGGGGGAAGTCCTCCATTCGGCTTGGCGAAGGATATTGCCCTTAGCCCCCCGGCGCAATAACTCATTTTTACAGATACTTCCCAGAATAGCGGCTCCGAGTTGCTCCGCCGCTATTCTGTTGGTCGCTCCGAGGACTCCGCTTCCCGCCGGTCGTCAGGGCAATATCCATCGCCGCCTCACGACGGACTTCCCCACTATTGGAAGAAGAACCAAAAGAAGGGGATCAGAAGTGGGAGAGCGTGCCGTCCTTCTTGGCCTTGCGGACGGCCAGCCGGAAAGCGAGTAGGCTCGCCGGCACGAGGATGATGTTGAACACCGCCAGGGCGGCGATGTCCGGCAGGATCTCGGCGAAGCCGACCGAGGCGAGGAGGCTTTTTCTCATGCCGTCGAGCGCGTAGGTCACGGGCAGGAGGCTCGAGACCCAGCGGATCCAGGGCGGGAGAAGCGCGACGGGGAAGACGACCCCCCCGAGCAGTCCGGAGACGGTCCCGAGGATCCAGCCGAAGGGGTTGCCGGTCTTGTAAACCAGGATGAAGCTCGCCGAGAGGACGCCGACGCCGAGGAAGCAGAGGACCGTCAGGACGCCGACGCAGAGGACGCCCGGCCCGTTGACCCGGCCGAGGATCATGCCGAAAAAGGCCAGGGCCACGCCGAGGTGGAGGAGCGTCCGAAAAACCTGGAGAATAAGGGAGTAGAGCGACGAGCCGAAGAGGACGGTCGGGATCGAGGCCGGGGTGACGAGAAGGGCCTCGAGCGTCCCCGAGACCTGGGCGCTGCGGACGACGGCCGACAGGCCTTCCTGGAACATCCCGAGGAGGCTCGAGAAGGCGACGCCGACGACGGCGAAGGAAAAATAGTCTCCGCCGAAAGGCCCCAGGGACGGCGTCCCCGGCGGGACGAGCTTGGCCACGAAATAGAACGTCGCCGAGGACAGGAGGATGCCGACGAAGGACGAGACGAACGAGAACTTGTAGGTCAGGGCTTCCCGAAAATCACGGCGGAGGAAGGCGGAAAGCCGGCCCGGCAGGAGCGCCGTCGTCCTCGACCCGCCGCTCATCGGCTCACCGGAGGATCGCCGACGGCCTTCTCGTAGACCTGGCGCAGGGACATCCGGCCTTCGCCGGTGAGGGACGCGACCGTGCCCTGCAGCCGGATCCGGCCGCGGCCGATGACGGCGATCTCGTGGGCGAATTCGGCGGCCTCGGCGAGGTCGTGCGTGGCCCAGAAAACGGTTTTCCCCTCGCCCTCGACGAGCTCGCCGCGGAGGAACGATCCGATCCTGTCTGCGGCCTGCGGGTCGAGGGACCGCGTCGGCTCGTCGACGAGGAGGATGGACGCGTCCGCGAGCAGGGCCCGGGCGAAGGCCAGCATCTGACGCATCCCCGTCGAATAGGCGTTGAAGCGCAGGTCGGCCGCGGCCTCGAGCCGGGTCAGGCGCAGAACCTCGTCGATCCTGCGGTCGCGGGCCGGTCCGCGGAGTCCGTAGAGCGCGCCGAAGAATTCGAGGTTCTGCCGGCCGGTCAGCCGCCAGTAGAAACTGCGCTCGTCGTTGATGGCGTAGCCGACGGCGTTCTTCACCGGGCCCGGGTGCCGTTCGACGTCGTGCCCGTCAACGCTCGCCCGCCCGCCGTCCGGCAGGACGAGGGTGGCCAGGATCTTGATCAGGGTCGTCTTGCCCGCGCCGTTCGGGCCGAGAAGGCAGAACGCGCGGCCGCGCTCGACACGGAGGTCGAGGCCGTCGAGGGCGGTCGTCGTCCGCCTTTCGAAGGGCCTGCGGACGAGGTCCCGGAAACCCCGGACAACGGGATACCTCTTGACCAGGTTTTCGGCGAGGATGGCCGGGGTCGGGTTCATGGATCTGCCGTAAAACGCTTGGCGGCCGTGAGGACCGGCCGCAGGATCCGGTCGAAGTAACGGCCGTAGAGCCGCAGCGAATTCGGGGGCAGGCCGCAGGTCACGGCCAGCCAGGCCCGCGGCGGGAACAGGATGCCCCGCAGGGTCCGCGCTGCGAGGCCCGGGCTCTTCCGCTCCCAGAGCGAGAAAAGCGAGGGCATGTAATAAGGCCAGGGCGGCGCCGCACGCCGGGCGGCCGTTGCGGCCTCGGGCCAGAGGATCCGCAGCCCGGCTCTCTCGAAAGGCCCCGGCAGCAACTCGGCCAGGGGACCCGGAGGGACCGCCCCCGGCCAGAGCGTATTGACCAGATGGAGGCCGTAAAACACGGGCCCCTTGACCCGTTCAGCCCGGGAGATCTTCAAGACCCGATCCCAGTCGAGCCCCGGACGCGAAGCCAGTTCGACGATGTCCGAGAGCCAGACGAGCCGCTGGTAGGAGTGCTGCTGGGCGTGGATGCAGAGATAGCACAGCTCGTGCTCGGCCGGCAGGACCATGGCCGCGGTCCCGCGTACGCTCAGCCGGCCGGCCGAGGACCAGAGACCATCTTCCTCACGGTTCCGGAAATGGAGCCCGAGCGGGGTGAAATGGAATTCCAGGAAAAGAGAGTCCTTGCGGTAATAAGGAGAATAGGCCCAGTCGAGCGGCAGGTCCGCCGCGGCGGGGCCCCCGCCTGAGTCGGCAGCTTCCGTGTAGCCGATGCCGCCGAGGATCTTTTTCAGGGCGGGCCAGTCGGAGGGATGGACAATGAAGTCCACGTCCCAAAAGGGGCGCAGGGCGGGCTCGGGGTAAATGTCGAGGGCCAGCCGCCCGCCCTTGGTCAGCGCGGCCCTCAGTCCCGCCCTGCGGACGGATTCCAGGAAAAGTTCGAGCTCTCGATAGACCTGGGTCGTGCGGGCCAGGTTCCGCAAAAAGGAGCGCCGGAGGGTTTCCAGGACCGCGGCCGGCACGGCTCCGGGATTGTCCCGGAGGTTCCAGTAAAGAAGAGGAAGGATACCTTCTTCCTCGGCCTTGCCGAGCGCCCGGTCCCAATCCCGGACGGAGCCGGCGAGACGGAGGACTTCCCCCCTTGCTCCGGGGCCCGGGGCCGGGCGGGAGCAGAGAACGAAAAGACGGGCGAGGGAATGTTCGCTCAAGGAGTGTGCCCCGCAGGGGGACTGTCGATCACCAGGAAAAACGGTTCGCGGTCATTATTTGATCTTGAACTGGGAAACCGGTTCCTCTTCGTAGATGGCGACGAGGGGCGTCGCCCCGGCCACGATCGCGGCGATGCCGAGCGGGGCCAGGAAAAAGGGCGGGACGCCGCGCTTGCAGACGATGTAGACGAAATCCCCGGGCTCGCAGGCCTTCGACGTCCGGAGATTGGCGTTGTGGCCGGAGAGGACACGCTTGGCCTTGATCCCATAGGCCTTCAACCCCCGGGTATCCATGTAGAAGTCCGTGGCCTGGCCCTTGACGTGGATGCGGTCCTCGGCTTGGAGGAGCCCGATCTCGACGAGGACCTCGGCTTCCTTCGTCTCGGGCGTGTACTTCACGACCTTCCCGATATAGGCCTCGCCCTTTTCCCGCTGTTCCTTGATGACTGCCGAAGCGGCTGAGGCGGCGGCGGGGTCATAGACATTCAGGGCGATCGAGATCTTGGACGTCTGGTCGGCCATGACGCCGAAGAAATCCTGGGAGTTATAACTGCCCTTGTCGGATCTCACTCCGAGGGCGTACAACCCCGCCCCGAGGCTCTGGAACTTGAACACGCCCAGCGCGTCGGACTTCGGGCTCTCGGCGACGGTTCCCGTCGTCAGGTTTTTGACCATGACGACCGCCCCCTCGACGGGGGTCGAACCGTCCTGCGCATAGATGAACCCGATCAGATTTCCCTTCCCTGCTTCCTGGGGACGCAGGGTCGAAGGGAATAGGACGAGAATCAGCGCTAGCGCCGACCCCCATGAGAGAACGACCTTGGCACCTCGCCTCATGGGCTTCCTCCTTGGCGATGAATATGATAGGCGTCTTGTCCGGGGCTTGTCAAGTCCCGTAAATGTTTGTAATTGTGTAAGGTAGGCCTTTTTTCCCGGCTGTTGACCCTAGCGGGCCGGGGCAGGGTTTACCACCGGCTTTGCAGTGCCGGTGCTGGAAACCGGCAGTCCCGGCCTTTTGGCCCTAACGGGCCGGGAAGATGTCCTGGGTGATCCCGGCCAGGGCGACGGAGTCGCTGACGGCGGCTATCTCGAGGGAATTCCCTCCCGGCCGGGGCGAGGCTGGGAAACTCGCCGACCCGGCGTCAGCGGTGCCTTCCCAGACGACCCGGCCGTTGAAGAAAACGGCGACGAGAGGACGGCGGCCGGCCGCGGCGGGCGCGAATTCGACGCGGATCGTCCGCGGCCGGCCGTCGGTGACCAGGACCTCCTCGAAGGATTCCCCCTTCCGGAGGAGCCGGCCGCCGAGGTCGATCGTCCCGGGCGTGACCAGACGTTCGATCGTCCGCCGGGCTTCGGCGGCCTTATCCTCGTCGTTCAGGCGGTCATAGCATCTCTCGACGCCCAGGAGGATACCAAGGTTCTCCGGCTCGATCTCCAGGGCCATCCGGAAATAGTTCTCCGCTTCGTAGACGTAGTCGAGCTTAAAGTAGGATTCGCCGATCAAGCCGAGGATACGGACGTAGCTCGCCTTTCCGGACGGGGAGATGACGAGAGAGCTCGAAGCCAGGAGATCGCCGACCCGGACGATGTCCCGGTAGCGGTTCTGCTGGAAATCGAGGGCCATCCGGAAGGCCAGCGTCTGGAGGTCCTTGACCGGGGAAGCCGCGGTCGGGCCCTCACCGAGGAGGCCCCGCTCCTTGATGAAAGCCTCGAACTCGCCCAGGACCGTAACCTGGTCCTCCAGGGCGAGATAGGCGGCGATCGTGCCGTCGGCGTCGGCCAGGGAACGCGTTTCCTCGATGCGGTTCATGGCTAGGAGACGGCGGGCCAACTTGCGGACCTCGGCGTATTCCCGGGGGTCGAAGAGCTCCGGCCCGGCGAGCGCCTGGTAGAATTTGATCGCCCCGAGCGCCTCGAGCGCGCGTACGTAGTGGGCGGAGGCCTCGGCGTTGCGGAAAACCTCGGCCTCCCTCCGGCCCAGGTCGAGTTCGTTCTTGGCCCGGAGGAAATCGAGATTCTCGGCCTTGGCCATGGCCGTTTGCCGGGCCTCGAGGGCGAGCGATTTCTCTCCCAGGAACCGGGCGTAGGTGTGGAGGAGTGCGGCGTCTTCGGGGAGGATCCGGTCGATGAGCGAGGTGTCCCGAACCTCGAGGTTCCAGGTCTCGAGGAGGTCGAGCAGGCGCTCCTCGTCCTTGCCGGACAGCGTCTTCCTCAGGATGTCGAGGGTGAAGTCTTTCTCCGCCGCCGACAACATCTCCCACCGGGCGAGGAGGACCCGGCCGACCTCGAAATAGATCTGGCTGTTGTGGCCGGTCAGCTCGGCCGCCTTCTTGTATTCCTCGAAATACGGGACCGGCGCCGGGAGCGACAGGTAGTTCATGTAGAGGAGCGTTTGGGCGAAATGGAAGTGGACCTCGGGAGAGCCCGGGTTGAGGCGCAGGGAGCGGAGGAACGAGCCGACGGCCTGGGAGAAGAGAGCGTCGCGCTCGGCCGGGTTCCCCAGGGCCTCGGCCCCGCGCTCGAAGTAGGCTTTGCCGAGCTCGAAGGGAACGCGGTCGTTCCAGGGATAAGCCGCTTCGGCGCGGAGGAGGAGACGAACCCTCTCCTCGGAGCTCGCGGCCGGCGCCTTCGCCTTCCAATAGAGGCGCGCGTTCCAGGCGATAGCGGCCTGGAAGATGACGAGGGCGCCCAGCCCGAACAACAAGAGGATCTTTTTTTTCAAGGGAAAACCTCAGCTTTTCCGGTAGGTGGCCATGACCAGGGTCAGGCACAGGACGACGGTGAAGACGACCATGTTCGCGGGAATATGCAGGTTGAAGTCGGTGAACGTGTGGACGCCGATGCCGGCGAGACTGACGATGCCGCCGAGGGCGAGCCCCAGGGCTTCCGTGCTCCTCCGGTTCCTCCAGGCCAGGAACGCCTGGACGGCGAGATAGAGGATGCCGCCGAGGAGGATGAGGGCGCCGAGGACGCCGACTTCGGCGACGTACTCCAGGTAATCGTTGTGGGCATGGACGAGCCGCATCTCCGACCCGCCACGCTTCTCGTAAGCATTGTAGGCGGAGGCGAACGTGCCCAGGCCCGTCCCGAAGAGCGGGAAATCCCCGACGATGTCGGCCGTGTTGGCCCAATAAAGCGGCCGGTCCTCGTGGAGGAGGTCGTCGAGGGCGAAGCGCTTGATGGTCGAGCCGACGCCGATATAGACAGCCAGGATGGTGACGATGAGGAAGGTCGTCCGGATGAACTTCCTGACCCAAACCTGGCGGGTGCCGGTCCGGCTGAATGTCAGGACGGACAATCCAAGGAAGAGGAAGAAGGTGAAGACGAGGACGACCAGGCCGGACCGCGAGTTGGAGAGGACGATACCCAGGGACATGACCACGACGCCGGCCATGATGAGGACGTTCTCCAGGACCCCCTTGGAGGTCCAGAGCATGATCTTCTCCCGGAAGCCCTTGACCCCGAAGGTCAGGAGGTTCATCCGGGCGATGGCCAGGCCGACGGCCAGGGGGATGATCATCTCCAGGTAACCGGACAAGTGGCTCCTGTTGACGAACGTCCCGGTCACGGAATCGGGGCTGAACATCTTTTTATAAAAAAGGAGGCGCGGGTTGGCCCGGGTGAGCTCGAAGAGGCCGTAGAGGGCCTGGAAGACGCCCGAACCGATGAGGACGAAGATGATCGTCCGGATCTGGCGGCCACGGGTAACGGTCTTGAGGACGAGGAAACCCAGGAGGAAGCAGGCCGCGAGAAAAAGCCCCTCCCGCAGGGTGGCGGATGGGGCGATCGACAGGCTCATGAACTTCATTCGGGCGAAGCCGGGAGAATAAAGCCGCTGGAACTCGTAGCTCCCGGGGGAGACGAGCCGGACGAGAGCGGCCGGAAGCGGCAGGATCTGGAAGCCGACGAAGCCGAAGAAGCCGGCCGCGAAAAACCTCAGCCGCCGCAAGACGGGCGGCAGATGGCCGTTGAGGAAGGGCTTCTCGTCGAGAAGGATGTAAGCGGCGGCCATCGCGGCCACGGTCAGCTCGATGACGAAAACAGACCATTCCCCGACGGAGGCGGCCGGGAGGGGGCTCCAGAGGAGAAGGGCCAGGAGCCCGAACTCGACGATCTTTTTCTTCACGTCTTCTTTTCCGTTCCCGTTTTCTCCGGTTCCCTGGCCGAAAGGGGCTTCTTCTCGGCCGGGGCGCCCGCTTCGGCGTACTCGTACTGGTAATAATGGTAGAAGGGCATCCCCATCCCCTGGTGGCCGATCTTGACCTCGTTGAAGACGACGCCGATGATGTCGGCCTTGGACTTGCGGATCTCCCCGATGGCCCGGACGAGGGGCCGCCGGGTCGTCTTCCCGGCCCGGACGACGAAGACGGTCGAGTCGACGAGCGAGCTGACGATGACCGGGTCGATGACGGCCAGGACGGGCGGCGTGTCGAGGAGGACGATGTTGAACTTGTCCTTGGCCAGGGCCAAGAGCTCCTTCATCCTCTTCGAGTTCAGGAGCTCGGCCGGGTTCGGCGGATGGGGACCGCTGGGGATCGTCCAGACGTTATCGATGCTGGTTTTCTGGACGACCTCCTCGAAGGAGTTCTTGCCGGCCAGGTAACTGCTCAGGCCGCTGACGTTCCGCAGGTTGAAGATCTTATGCAGGCGCGGCTTGCGGAGGTCCGCGTCGACGAGCAGGACCTTGCCCTCGAGCTGGGCGAAGGAGACGGCCAGGTTGGAGATCGTGGCCGTCTTCCCTTCCTGGGGCAGGGTGCTCGTGAAGCAAATCGTCTTGGGCGCGCTGTCGGCGTGAGAGAAGAGGATGGACGTCCGGACCGTCCGGTAGTCCTCGGCGATCGAGAACTTGGGGTAGAGGTGGTTGATGAGCTCGATCTCCCGGACCTCGAGAACGGCCTCGCCGGGCTTGTCGCCCTCCGCCCCGTAAGAGCGGTAGGACCCGTAGGGATCGGACTTTTTCTTGAGGCCGTCGGCCGAGAGGAAAGGGATGACCCCGAGGGACGGCAGGCCGACGAGCTTCTCGACGTCCTCGGGGCCCTTGACGGTGTTGTCGAAGTATTCGACGAGGAAGATCAACCCCAGCCCGCCGAACAGGCCGAGGAGGAGGGCCGTCACCAGGTTCCGCTGGACGTTCGGGGTGAAGGGACCGCCGGGCACGAGGGCCCGGTCGACGACCTTGATGTTGCTCGTCCGCAGGCCGCCGAGCTGGCTCGAGACCTGGATCTCGTTCTGCTTGGAGACGAGAGTGCTGAGGAGGGTCCGCATGTTCTCGACCTCGGTCCGGAGGGTGTGGTAGAAAATGGCGTTCTTGTTCATCCGGGTAACGTCCCCCCGCTGCTCGTCGAGGAGCCCCTGCAGGGAGGTCTCCTTATTCAGGGCCGCGTGGTATTCGGCCTCGGCGGAGTCGACCGCCTTGCGGATCTCCCCCTGGAGGGTGTTGCGGGTGGCGTCGAGCCGGGCCTTGAGCTGGACCATCTCCGGGTACTCGGGCCTGTAGATCCGGCCCTTCTCATCGTAATCGGACTTGACCTGGGTGTAGGTCGTCCGCAAGGCCTGGATGGTCGGGTTGCTGACGGACTCGGGCAAGGAGTCCACGCCGACGTTCTTCAGCTCGAGGTAGGCGGACTCCTTGGCATAGCGCTCGATCTGGGCCGTGGTCAGGGCGGTGTTGACGTCGGAGAACTTGTTGACGACCGTGCTCTCGTCGCCGCTGAGATAGAGGAGGTCCTTCTCCTGGCCGTACTTCTGGAGGTCCTCCTCCTTGCGCTTGAGGTCCTCCCGGAGAAGGGCCACCTGTTCGGACAGGAACTCCGACGTCTGCTTGGTGGCCTCGTAGCGGGTCTCGACCGAGAAGCTGACGAATTCCTCGACGAGGGCGTTGACGACATCGGCCGCGAGCGCGGCGTGCGTCGAGACATAGCTGACGTAGACGAGCCGCGTCTCCGTGATGGGCGCGATGCTCAACCCGCCCAGGATGGAGAACGCGTAGCTCGAATAGGCCGGCATCGAGGTCGCCCTTGCCTCATCCGCGGCGGCCGCCTTCTTGCCGCCGAAGAGCCAGCGGAAGCTGACGATCGTCTTCAGCCCCTGCATGAGGCCGGGCTTGGACGTCCGGGCCGCCTGGAACTCGGGCCGCGCGCCTAGGTTGATCTTCTTGGCCACCCGCTCGGCCAGGGACCGGCTGGTGAGGAGGCGGAGCTGGGTGTTGAAGTACGTCCCCATGTAATCGCTGCGGTAGTAGCCACCGGAGTTGAGGACGTCCTGGATGTTGAGCAGGCTCGCCCCGGGCTCGTCGATCAGGAGCGTGGCCGTGGCCCGGTAGAGTGGCGTCGTGGTGAAAGAGAGGACGGCCGCGAGCGCGACGAGGACCGCCACGAACGTCACCAGGACCCATTTCCTCTTGAGGACGACCCGCGCGTACTCGAGGACGTCGATCTCCTTTTTGTCCGTCTTGCTGGCGAATCCCTTCATGGCTTTTCTCCCCGCGTCCCGGCTCACAGGAGGCTTTCCGGGACGTAGACCGTGTCGTTTTCCTGGAGCGGGATGTCCTTGATCTTCCCTTTGAGGATATCCCGGACGTTGACGCTGACCTCGAACTCCTTGCCCGTGACGTCTTTTCTCCGGATCTGGACCCTTTTCCTGTTGGCCCGGTCGGTGAAGCCCCCGGCCTGGGCGATGGCCTGGGTCAGGGTCGGCAGGCTGGACCTCTTGACCTGCATGGCGCCGGGGTTGCGGACCTGGCCGAAGACGTAGATCGGAACGACCTTGTCGACCGGGACGTTGATGACATCGCCAGGTTCGAGGACGACGTTGAGCTTAGGGTCGCCCTTGACGAACAAGCCGTCGATCGGAATGCGGATGGCCTTGCTGTCGCCCACCGCGAGCTGGCGGATGATGATGATCTCCTCGCCCGCGTCGCGGGTCAGCCCCCCGGCCGCGGACAGGACGGAGAGGACGGTCTGGCGCCCGAGGAGCTCGAACGGCCCCGGCTTCTCCACCGCCCCGACGACCGAGACGCGCCGGCTCAGGTATTCCAGGATATGGACCGTCACCTGCGGCTTGAGGACGATCTTCTCGCCGGCGAGCTGGGTCAGCTTCTTCTCCACTTCGAACTTGGTCAGGTTGCCGACCTCGACCTGCCCCAGCATGGGCAGGGTGATCCGACCCTCTTCGGAGACGCGGACGACGAGCTTGCTGATCTCCGGGACGCCGAGGACGGTGATTTCGAGGAGGTCCTTCGCCCCGATCTTGTATTCGGCGCTCACCGGCTGCTGAGCGGCCGCCGGCCCGGCCAGGGTCACGGCCAGGGCGATGAGCCCGGCGATTCTCATGGAGGTTTTCATAGGCGTCTCCTTAAAATTCGTAGGTTAGAAATGCCCCAACGAAGTTCCGCCGGACATTGAAGCCCGGGGCGTTCGACGTCCTCTTGTAGAAATTGTAGGTCAGGCCGAGCCCGACCGTGCCGACGACCCGGACGACCGGACCCACGGAGAAGGTCCTGTTGACGTCTTCCCGGCGGTCGATCACGAAGACTTCGCCGCCATACCAGACCTCCTGCGGCTCGGGGTAGGCCATCGTCCCGAACTGGAGGTTTCCGTCGATCCGGAGGAACGGCGCGACGTAGAATGAGAGTCCGGCCCGGGCCCGGCCGTCGACGTAATAGTAGGCGCTCTCGTTGTAGGAAAAAGCGTTGTCGCGGGCGTACCCCAGGTTGATGCCGAGCCTTCCGAAGCGCAAGGAGACGTCGGTCGCGGCGACGAGGCCGGAGAACGGTTTCCGCTCCGCCGAATCGGGCTTGAACGATTTCCAGCCGAGCGAAATCATCCCCCGGGCCCGCCCCAAGAAAGGAAAGCGGAAGCCTCCCGAAACCTCGAGGGACCGGGCGTCGCGCCAGGCCGATTCCGGAAAGACGAATTCGTAGCGCGTCCAGCCGACCGTCGTGAAGAAAAAGCTCTGCGAAAAGACGCGGTAGTAAAGGTCGAAGGCGGCCGCGGTTTCCCGTCGGTCGAGCGACGTGGCGTAGATGTCATCGGGAGCGTCGGAGGCGACATCCTTGTACCGGAAGTCCTCGATCGACCCCGTGAACCCGACCGCCGTCCCCCGAGGGGTCTCAAAAAAGAACCCGGCCCCGGCGCCCGTCGCCGTGTCCCGGATCCTCCGGTCGAGCTCGCTCGTGGCCCGGCGGACATGGCTCAGGATATGATAGTCAGCGGCGAGGGAGAAACTCCTCAGGACGAGGAGCCTCAGGCCCGTCGAAAAACTGTTCGTGAAGGCGCGCAACTCTTTTTCCTTGGCGTAGAAGAGGTATTCGGGATTTTCCGTTACAGACACGATGACGGAGCTCCCGACGAGCCAGTAACCCCTGGCCTCGGGCGATAAAGTCGCCGTGAAGTCCGGGATGACTTCGCCTCCCTCTTCCCGGAAATAGACGTTCGAATCGCGGCCGACCTCGGACAGACGGAACACGGGGATGACCCGCAGGGGGCCGAGACGGAGCCTGGCCCTTTCCTTGATATTGTCGTATTCCTCCCGGAAGTTCCGGTAGGACTGCCCGGAGAGGCGGACGCCGCTCAGCACGACAAGCAGGAAGGCGGCGTAACAGAAAAACTTTTTCATCGTATGCCGCGTTTCCGGTCAGGACAGGCCGACGGGCCCCAGACGGTCCTTGACGTCGCGGAAGAATTTCATGAACGAGAGTCTCTGCAGAAGGGCGAAGATGAGCCCGCTGTGCCAGTCGAAATCGGCCTTCTCGCGGATGATCGGGACGATGCCGTCGGTCTGGGCCAGGTGGAAAAGGCTCTCGATCCGGCCGTCGCTCAGCCGGGCGCACATCCGCCGGGTGTAGTGGCCGACCACGATCTCCTTCTGGAGAAGGCCCTTCCAGCGGCGTTCGTACTCGGCCAGGTCCGCGGCGCCGAAGGACGACCGGCCGAAACACTCCAGGATGACGTCCGCGGCCTGGTCCGCGCAGGTCAGGCCGTAGCTGATCCCGCCGCCGGTCGTCGTCTTGGTCTGGCCCGCCGCTTCGCCCACGGCCAGGACGCGGTCGCCGAATGTCCCGGAGAGAAGGCCCTGGGCGACGGGCTTCGTCCTGATCGGGGCCTCTTCTTCCGTCCCGCGGCGGCCGTCGAAGTGCGCGTCGAGGAGCTTCCGGAGACAGACCTTGGGATCCTTCTTGGTCAGCAGGCCGACGCGCGCCTTTCCCTCGCCGGCCGGGACCGACCAAGCGAAGGCGCCCGGGGCGACGTCACGGCCGAAAAAGAGGGTCGTCGTGTCCCTGCCGGGAAGCGACGCTTCGACCTGGGCCCCCTTCAGGAAATCCCGGGGCGTCGCCAGGCCGATCTTTTTCTGGAGGCCGAAGTCGACGCCCGTGGCCAGGACGGCGACGGCCGCGGCCTGCCGCGAAACGCCGCCCTTCCCGTCCCGGACCGTGACCTCGACGCCCTCGCGGCCGATGGCGATGTCGTCGACACGGGCATCGCAGGCGACGGCCGCTCCGGCCGACACGGCCGCGTCGGCCAAGGCGTTGTCGAACTTCTCCCTGTCCACGACGCAGGCGAACGGGCGCGGGTGCTCGTAGGTCAGGACCGTCGAGAACGGCGAGACGAGACGGACCGTCCGCAGTTCTTCGATGACGGACCGCCTGTCGAGGCCGAAGTTGTCGAAGACCTCTTTGCCGACGATCCCCGTGCAGACGACGTCAGCGCCGACCCGGGATTTCTTTTCGAGGACGCGGACGTCGAGGCCGGCGGCGGCCAGACGCCCAGCCGCGCGCAACCCGCTCGGCCCGGCCCCGATCACGATCACGTCAGCTCGCTTCATTCATCAAACCTTCGGCTCTCTCGATTCCCACTTGCCGCGGAAGGTGATCCAGAACGACAGGGCGACGAGTTTGAGGTCGAGCCAAAAGCTCCTCTTGCGAATGTAGAGGAGGTCGTAGCGGAATTTTCTGCGCCGCGGCGTCTCGCCCGGGAGGTAGACCTGGGCCAGGCCGGTCAGGCCGGGCCTGACGGCATGGCGGGCGTCGTAGCCCGGGATCTCGGAGATCGATTCCGGCCCATGTCCGCCCCGGACTTCCTTCTCGTTCGGCCGGAGCGCCCGGGGGCCGACGAAGCTCATGTCGCCTTTGAGGATGTTGACGAGCTGCGGCAACTCGTCCATGGCCGAAGCCCGCAGGAGCCGGCCGACCTTGGTCACCCGGGGGTCGTTGGCCACCGCCTGGACCGGCCCGCTGACGGTCTCGGCGTTTTTGACCATGGACCGGAACTTGAGCGCCTTGAAGATCCGTCCGTTTCGGCCGACGCGCTCCTGGGCGTAAAAAACGGGGCCCCGGTCCTCAAGCCAGACGGCCAGCGGGATGGCCGCCCAGAGCGGCGCGGACAGGAGGAGCCCGACCGACGACAGGATGACGTCGAACGGCCTCTTCACGAAAAGGGCCCGGCCGGCGGAGCGGTCCGGACCGGTGGCCCGCTTCGACCCCGCCCAGGCGATGGCGGCGATGACGGCCAGGATCCCGGCCGTGTCCACGGCCCAGTCGAACGGGCTGCCGAACCGGTTCGGGACGAACGATTGGAGAAATTCGTCGAGGAAACCGTAGGCGACGGCTACGGCGGCCGCCTGGAGCGCCTTCGGCTTGGACCAAGCCGGCCCGCGCCCGGCCCGGAAGGCCCGGTAGAGAAGGAAGACCAGGAACCCGTACGCCATGAAGTGGAGGGTCTTGCGGATAACGATGTAGACCAGGCCGAGCGTGTGGGCGGAGGCCTGCGGCGCGAACCATTTAAAGACGTCGGCGAAGACCTCGAATATGCGGCTCGAGCCGAAAGCCCGGTTTCCCACCGGGAACATGAAGGCCATCCAGAGAAGCGGCGGCAGGCCGTAGGCGGCGAATTTCTTCCAGGCGGACATCTTAGCCATCAGGATACCATGGATCTCAAGAGTTTGTCATAGGATCCGAGGATCTTGTCCTTGGCGAATTGGCGGACGACGTGCTCGCGGGCGTTCCCGCCGAGAAGCCGCCGTCTCTCCGGCGACCGCTCGAGCGTCCGCACGGCTTCGGCGATGGCCGCCGCCCCGTCGGGGGGCACAGCGAGACCGCATTCCTTCTCGCAGAGCAGGATGGCCACTTCGGAATTCGGCTCGGCCAGGCCGAGGATGGGCCGTCCGGCGGCCATGAAGGTGTAGAGTTTCGAGGGCACGGAGAGCTGGGACTTCTCCTTGTCCAGGGGGACGAGCAGGACATCGGCCGAGGCGAGCAGGTCCGGCAGGTCCCGGTAGGGCTGGAAGGGTAAAAAGGTCGCGTTCCTCAGGCCGAGGGAAGCCGCCTTCTTTCGCAGGGCCTCCTTTTTCAGCCCTTCTCCGACGATGACGAAGATGATGTCCGGGTTGCCGGCCAGGAGTTTCGCCGCTTCGAGGACGCGCTCCAGGGCCCTATTGCTGCTGATGCTGATCGTTCCGGAATACATGACGACGAACTTGTCGTGGAGCCCGTGCCGGCGTGAAACGGGGTTGTCCTTGGGTCCGGGCTTCAGGAAATCCGTGTCCACCCAGTT
This sequence comes from Candidatus Aminicenantota bacterium, assembly GCA_026393975.1. Lineage (GTDB taxonomy): Bacteria > Acidobacteriota > Aminicenantia > Aminicenantales > Saccharicenantaceae > RBG-16-66-30. Next base: position 97,942 of record JAPKZD010000009.1, read on the forward strand.
CGGCAGGACCTCGACCTTGCCGGCCGGGACGCCTTTTTCGCGAAGATTGCGGGCGAAGCCGTCGCTGATCACGGCGATCCTGTCGGCCAGGCCGTAAACCCACTTTTCGAGCGCTTTGGCGAACTTGATGCCGACCGGGTTCTTCAGGATGCCGGATTCGATGGCCAGGTCCGGATGGATGTCCTGGACGTTGACGAGGACCCGGGCCCCGCGGACCGCTTTGGCCCAGAAGGCCGGCACGCCGAGCTGAAGGGGCGGCGTCCGCAAGAAGAGGACGTCGCCTTTCCGGACGGAGAGGAGGTTGAGCATGGCCCCGGCCGTGTAGATGTTCCAGGCTAGGAGCCGTCCGAGCGGAAAGGGCGCGCTATTGGTCCAAAAGCGTTTGACGACGAACCCGCGGTCCTTGCGCCGGGAATAGATGAGGCCGCGGAACTCCAGTCCGCGCGCCCGCGGCATCGTCGTCACGACCTCGACCTCGTGGCCGGCCGCGGCCAGATAGCCGGCGAGCTCGTCCATGAGGACCGGGGCGCTCCCGAAATCCGGGAGGTAGTACATCGTGTGGAGGAAGATCTTCATGTCTCTGGGAGGGGGTTTTCAAAGGCCCACTGATAAATGTAGCAGACGGCCGGGACAAGGAGGAGCAGGTCGACGCCGTAGAACGCGGCGGTCGACTCGAAAAAGCTCCGGGCCGAAAGGAAGCCGAGGATGAGGACGGACTGCATGAGCAGGGCCTGGTCAGGTCCTTCGACAGCCCGGATCCTGCGGATGACGCCGCTCTTCCACAGGAACGCCCATAGGACCCCGACGGCCGCGGCGAAGAGCAGCGTGCCGATGAGCCCGGCCTGGATCCCGGCGTGGAGGTACGAGTTGTGCATGTGCTCCGAGTCGAGGAGGAGCCGGTCGGCGTGGAAGCCCCAGCCGAAAAAGGGCGAGTGCCCGATCTGGGCCAGGCCTTTCTGCCAGGTGTTGTCGCGGCCCGTCAGGAAAACGAGGGAGCTGAACTCGCCCTTGGCCCGCCAAGTGAACCCGGACACCCAGATGGCGTATGCCGCCACGGGTCCGGCGACGAGGAAGCGCAGGTTGATGCCCCTGATCAGGACGAAGAGCATGCTGGCCACGGCCAAACCCAGGAGAGCCGAGCGGGACTGGGTCTGCATAAGGATGAAGAGTGCCGGGATCGTCAGCGGCAGCCAGAGAAGACGCTTCTTTCCGGACGAGGTCGCCAGGTTGGCGAAGGCGATTATGAGGACGATGAGGGCGTAGCGGCCGACGCCGTTGGCCCGGACCTCACCGAGTCCGAAGGGCAGCATGTAGATCTCGAAACGGGCCGCCCGGCCGAACCCGAACCGGTAGGCCTCGGGGAGGACAGCCAACATCAGGAGGATGATGATGGCGGCGTTTAGCCGTACGACCGTCCTGAGGATGGGCAGGGGGTCGGGTCTCTCGGTGATGAACCAGGCCGCAAGCAGGGGCGCGATGTACGCCGACCCCCAGTATAGGGCCGTGACCTTGTCGGGAGAATAGAAAACCGAGGCCAGAAGGCCCAGCGCTCCGTAATAGCAGAGAAAACCGAGCGACGTCAGGCCGAAACGGAAGCGGGCCTTCGCGGCCAGGGCCCACAGGAGGCAGAAGTAGGCGGCCATGACCGGAAGCAGGGCGCGGGCACCCTGGAAGAAGGCGAGGGGGTCGTGGATCGAAGGAAGCGGCGTCAGGTTGTAGATGCCCGTGAACACTCCGCCCCAAACCATGAACCAGAGGATGAGCGAGAGGATCACGGACGATCCCCCTGCCCCGGCGGTTTCCCGGCCAGGGCGTCGCGATATATCCCGCGAAGCCTCTCCCCAAGGCGGCCCCATTCGTAGAACGAGGCGGCCCTTTCCCTGGCCGCGCGGCCCACCCTGGCCCTCAAGCCGGGGTCGCTCCAGAACCTTCCAAGGGCACCGGCCAGCTCGGCCGCGACCGCGTCCGGCCGGCCCGAAGGGACCTTGATTCCGTATTCGTCCCGGATGTGGAGACCCGGGCCGGCAAGGTCCAGACAGACAACCGGCAGGCCGCTGGCCATGGCCTCGACGACGACGGCTCCTCCCCCGTCCCGCAAGGACGGGAAGAGGAAGACGTCGCTCTGCCGCATCCGGGCGAAGATCTCGGACCGGGGACTCCACGGGGTCCAGACGAGGCGGTCGGCGATCCCCAGGCGCGCTGCCAGCGCTTCGAGCCGCGGCCGTTCCGGGCCTTCGCCGACAAGCTCGAGAGTCGTCCCGGGCGAGATCTCGAGGAGGATGCGCAGGGCCTCGAAGGCCAGCGGCAGGCCCTTGATGGGGTCGAACCGGCCGGCATAGAGCAGGCGGAAACCGTGGTGTCGGACGGGGGCTGGAGTCTCGGCCGCGATATCCTCCCGGGAGATGCCGTTGACCGGAAAATCGACGATTTTATCCCCCCATCGGGAGAGTACGCCTTTGGTTTCCTTGTTGCAGACGAGGATGGCCGAGGCCTTCCGGGCACACCGGCGCCGGGCCGGGGTCGCGCGCCAGAGAGACTGGAGGAAGGTCCTCGACCTCTCCTGGCGCCTGTCGCGGCGGGCGAGCGTTCCCATCAATTCTTTGGGCACTCTCTGTCCGCCGCCGATCGGGCCCCAAATGAAAGGGATGGGAAGCGCGGGGGCGATGAAGCTCGGCATCCAGTCGTTCGAGAACGTGATCTGGTGGAAGAGATCGAAATGCTCCTGTCCAAACAGCTTTCTGGCGCATTTTGCCGCCGCGCGCTGCCAGAGGTAATAATAGATCCGCGTACCCAGGTGCCTGTCGCGGAGCGTCCGGTGGAGCAGGGGCGGCAGGTCGACGTAATGGACCGTCGCCGGACGGCCGTCAGGCCGGGCGAGCGTTCCCTCGACGCCCTCACGATTGAAAGCCCAGGTGATCAGATGGAGGTCGGCGAAGCCGGCGATCTCCTTGGCCAGATGCCAGCCCAGGATGGCCTCCCCCGGGAAATGGGCGGTGGCGGGGTTGGGATGACAGGCGTAGGCGGATGCGAGGACCTTGGGTCTGTCGGTGGTCATGGTTTCACTCGGTCTCTAAAGCCGTCGGCCTCATGAGATCGGCGTTCTAACGCCGATCTCATGAGGCCGATGGTGTTGCCGAAGGCCCGGGCGATGAAGGACGCCTGACGCTCCCGCACGGCGAGGGCGAGGCTCATCAGAAGTCTCACGGCCAGCGCGGTATAGCATTTCCGGAGCGAAAACTCCGGGTACTTTTTCACGAAATGGACGCGGTTGAGGACCTCCCGGAGACCGAAAACGTAGCCTCCGCCTCGGCCTCCCGGCGCCGGCAGGTGGGAATACTCGGCGCCGGCGACGACGGCCAGCTTGAAGGACTTGCCGACACGGTAGCTGAAGTCCAGGTCTTCGAGATAGCTGTAGCCGCCGAACCACTCGTCGAAGCGGTAGTCCCGGACGACCTCTCTTCGCCAGACCGAGGCCCCGCTCGGAAGCCAGTCCGTCCATTCCGTTCTCGCGAGCGGCCCGATCATCGTCTGGAATCCGGAGGTCGTGACGGCGCCTCCCCTTTTGGCGTAAAGCCCGAGGGACTCGGCAAGGCGGGTCCGCTTGAGAACCGGCCAGCCGAGCGGCGGATGGTTGGCCATGTTGAAGGCGGCGCCGCCGACTCCGGCGTCCGCGCCGTTCCAGAAACAGAGCATCGCCCCGACGGCCCCAGGCTCGAGGACCGCGTCATCGTCGAGGAACCCAACGAGGTCCGCGGCCGGGCCGACGGCGTCCAGACCGAGGTTGCGCTGCCGCGTCGCCGAGGCGAACCCGGTCCTGAGATAGCGGAGGACGATCGGGACAGGCTCCAGATCGGCCAGAGGAAAGGGCCGGGCGCTGGCATCGACGATGACGACCTCGCCGGGGAGCCGGTTCTGGGAGCACAAGCTCCGCCACAGGCGGCGGAGTTCCCCCGGCCTGTCCTTGGTTGCGACCACGAAGGCGATCTCATGCGAAGCGGACATGTTTTTCCGATAGAAATCCCCGGACGATGCCCCTCATTTCTTCGACGAAGCGGCCGGAGGAGAAGAGATCCGCCCGGGCTTCGAGGTGGTATCTCAGCGCGGCCTCGGCGGCCGGCTCGCCGAGCGCCGCCAGGATGAGGGCGGCCGCGTGGCCGCGCCCGGAATAAATAAGTCCGGGATGGGCGACGATCTCCTTCTGGCCGCCGCCGTCCGGAACCCAGACGAGCGAACCGGCCTTGACCATCTCGGCCACGGCGATGCCGAAGGCCTCGTTGCGGCAGCCGGAGATGCCATACTTGTGCCGGGCCAGGAACTCGGCCTTTTCCGGTCCGTATTTTTCGCCTTCAAGATGGATCCAGTCCCGGTTCCTCCGGCAGAGCTCCTCGACCTCGCGGGCGTACGCGGTCCGCTCGCGGCGGCCGATGATGTGGAGATGAACGGACTTTTGCTTGCGGACATCACCCAAGATCTCGATGACCCGGCGGACGCCCTTTTCGGGGACCAGCCGGCCGATGAAGACGAACCCGTCCTCGCGCTCGTTCCAGGGGACAGCGGGGAAACCGCCGGCGACGGGAGGATAGACGACATCAGAGGCGACACCGAACTTCTCCCGAAGCAGATCGCGCGTCCACTCCGAATTGGCCAGGGTGAGGTTTCTCTTCCAGCCGTCGCCACGGCTCCCGGCGAGGGCCCGGGCCAGCCCCAGGTAGAGCGACCTCCCCAGGGAGGCCTTGTAGAGCGCGCCGTCCGCCGCGCCGCTTTCGGCGTGGAGCTCGCGGCGGAGGGCGTCGTCGAACGAGAAATCGGCGATGCTCTGGATCCCGGCCACGCCGAAATCCATGACGTTGTAAGCGGAGATCATGACGTCGAAGTCCCGGGCGTGACGGCGGCAGTAGCGGGCCAGCCGGAATCCCCGGAGGGCATCGAACCGTTTCCGCGTCCCGGGGGGAAGGCGGAGGAACCGGCCCTCGAGCTTGTTCTCGTCGACCGTCGTCCCGTACTTCCGGTTCAGAGATTCGAGGTCGGGCCGCCCCATTGTGACCAGGGTCAGGCGGCTTTCATCCTGGAGGGCCTGGAGCGTCCACATCGCGCCCGCTTCCGAGCCGCCGCCGGGGACGAGCTGGGGATGGACGACGGCCACACGCGGGATCATCGCCTGTCCTCCGTTTCCGCCGCATCCTTTCGGCCGGCCCCGCGCCGGATCCCGAGCATGCTCGCGATGAACGCCCGTTCCTCGGCGTCGAGAAGGCGGAAGTAGGCCGCCCCGGCGAAGGCGAGGACGAGGACTCCCGCGCCCCAGACGCCAAAACCGAGCGCCGCGTTGGCGGCCAGGCCGGCGGCGAAAAGACCCAGGGCGGCCAAGGCCCCGGCAAGACCCTTCTTCCAGACGAACCCGAAGCGGACACGGCCGGCCTTGAACGACGCCGCCGAGAGGAAAAGGGTGAAGGCGACCAGCCTGACGGCCGAGGCCGCGGCGACGCCCTTGATGCCCCAGAACTTCGCCCCCGCCCAAGTCATGGCGGTAAAGGCGACGAGCTCGAAGGCCTGGTATTTCGGGGCGATGTCCACCCGGCCGATCCCCTGGAGGTAGTTGTTGGGCACGGCGATGACGGTATTGATGAGAAAGCCGGCCGCCAGGACCTGGACGACGAAGGCGCTCTTCGCGGCGAAATCCGCTCCCAGCCAGAGTCGGAGGAAATCCCCGGCGAAGAACATCAGCAGGAGGAAGACGGGGCCGGTCGAGAGGAGAAGGAATTTCATCGACCGGGCGAAGAGCGTCTCCGCCCTGTCGGTCCTGCCGCCCGCGTCGAGGTAGCTGAAGGCCGGGAAGAGGACCATCGACAGGCTGCCGGGGACGACCCCGACCCGGTTGATGGCTTCGTAGGGCGCGCTGTAAAAGGTGACAGCCTCGACGGTGATCAGAGAACCGATGACGAGCCGGTCCATCGAGGAGGTCACGGCGTAGAGGATGCTGGACAGGCCGAGCCAGCCGCTGAACGAGAATAGCGGCCGGACGAGTTTCCGGCGAGGGACCGGCCGCGTCCGCAGGGCGGGCATGATGCGTAGACTCAAAGCCCCCCAGACGACGAGCGCCGCAACCCTGGAAGCCACCAAAAGGACGACGATGCCGGGGAGCCCGAACCCCAGGGCCACCCCGGCGAGGGGGAGGACGTAGAAGAGAATGTTCACCGGGACCTTGACGGCGTTGACCAGGTCGAACCTCTGCGCCGCTTCGAGGACTCCGCGGAAGGACGAACTGATGAACATCACCGGCAGGGACAGGCCGACGAGGCGGATCGTCAGGATCGTCTCGCCGACGAACCCCTCCGGGATGTTGAGGACGCGGCGGACGATCAGGGGGGCGGCGAGGTATGACAGGAAAGCGGCGAGGAGCCCGATCCCGGTCTGGAGATAGACGGTCGTCCAGAGGGTGCCGGCGAGCTTGTCGCTCTCGTTCCGGCCCAGGGCGTCGGCGATATACCGCGTCGTCGTCCGGCCGAGGCCGAGGTCGAAGAGGCCGAAGTAGCCGAAGACGACCCAGACGAGGGCCAGGATCCCGAAGCGGTCGTTCCCCAGGGCCCGGACGACCATGGGGATGGTGACGAAGCCAACGGCCAGCGGGACGACGAGCCCGAAGAAGTTCAGGACCGTGTTCCGGACGATGATCTTGTTACGGACGTCCATGGGCGGACAGATAGACCTTTCGCGGCAGGCTACCGCTGGTGGATAAAACGCCGCACCTCGCGGCAGAAATTCCGGGCGTCTTATCGGCTATTGCGAATGACGGAATGCCCCTATTATAGCCGAATGTTCGGCCGGAGAAGAGGACAGGGCATGCCGTATCATAGTGGACCCATGATAGGGCCCCCGATACCCCTGGACAATCGTCCGGCCGGATGAATCCCGGGGTGAAAAATCACCCCCGGACATAACCCTTTGGGGTGAGGGAAAACGGGGCCCGGCTACTCCCCCCGTTTCCTTGACACTTCCCGGGCCCTCCTCTATACTCTAATTTCTCTAATTTCCTTTTTAACAGACGGACCCGGATCTCCATGAAGCTGACAAAAAATGTTCTAAAAAGGGTCGCCGCGGCTGAAAGCATCTCCGTCGAAACCTTGGCCGGGCTCGTCGCCCGCGGGCTCGTCGTCATCCCCTTTAACCCGAACCACTCCCCCGCCCGTCCCGCCGGGATCGGCAAGGGCCTCAGGACCAAGGTCAACGTCAACATCGGCACGTCGCGGGATTTTCCGCTCCTTTCCGACGAGTTGCGCAAGGTCAAGATCAGCCTCGAGTACGGGGCGGACGCCCTGATGGACCTGAGTACGGGCGGCGACTTGCGCAAGATCCGCAAGGCCATCCTCGCCCGGACCCCCGTGCCCCTCGGGACCGTGCCCATCTACCAGGCGGCGGTCAAGGCCATCGACCGCGGCGCGACGATCGTCGACATGACCGAAGACGACCTTTTCGAGGCGATCGAATCCCAGGCCCGTGAAGGCGTCGACTTCATGACCGTCCATTGCGGACTGACCATGAAGGCCATCGACCGCCTGAAACAGCAGGGCCGCGTCGCCGACGTCGTCTCCCGGGGGGGCGCCTTCCATCTCGCCTGGATGCTCCACAACGGCAAGGAGAACCCGTTCTACGCCCGGTTCGACCGCCTGCTCGAGATGGCCCGCCGCTTCGACGTCACCCTCAGCTTGGGCGACGGCCTCCGCCCCGGCTCTATCCTCGACGCCACCGACCGTCCCCAGATCGAGGAGCTCCTGACTCTCGGCGAGCTCGTCAAGCGCGCCAGGGAAGCCGGGGTCCAGGTCATGGTCGAGGGCCCGGGCCATGTCCCCCTCGACCAGGTCGAGATGAACATACATCTCGAGAAACGGGTCTGCCACGGGGCCCCGTTCTACGTCCTCGGCCCCCTGGTCACGGACATCGCTCCGGGCTACGACCACATCGTCGCGGCCATCGGCGGCGCCGTCGCGGCCGCGGCCGGGGCCGATTTCTTATGCTATGTCACTCCCGCGGAGCACCTCGGCCTGCCCACGGACGACGACGTCAGGGAGGGTCTCATCGCCTCCCGGATCGCCGCCCACGCGGCCGACATCGTCAAGGGCGTCCCCGGCGCCCTCGAGCGCGACCTCGAGCTCGCCCGGGCGCGAAAACGTCTCGACTGGGAGACCCAGAGAAAGCTGGCCATCGACCCCGCGAAATTCGCGGCGGTCCGGAAGCGGAGGAAGACCAGGTCCAAGGCCTGCTCCATGTGCGGGGATTTTTGCGCCATGCGGATCGTCGGCGAGTTCCTCGACTCCGGAGGGAAGGCCGATGGCGACTGCTCCTAAGGGCCTGCTTTTCGGGACGGCGGGCGTCCCGCTCTCGACATCCGAGGATTCCAGTCTGGCCGCGATCGAACGCATCAAGGCCCTCGGGCTGGATTGCCTGGAGATCGAGTTCGTCAAGGGCGTCAAGATGGGCTTTGACACGGCCCGCAAGGTCCGCGAGAAGGCCGCCGCCTGCGGCGTCAGGCTGAGCGTCCACGCCCCCTACTTCATCAACCTCAACTCCGAGGACCCCGGCAAGCGCCTCTCGAGCCAGGAGCGCCTCCTCAACACGGCCCGCGTCGGGGCCGCCTGCGGCGCGGCGAGCGTCGTCTTCCACGCCGCCTTCTACGGAAAGGACTCGGCGGAAAAGACCTACGCCGCCGTAAAGAAAGAGCTGGGGACGATCCAGTCCATCGTCCGGACCGAACGGCTCGGCATCACCCTCCGGGTCGAGACCATGGGCAAGCGGTCCCAGTTCGGATCGCTCGACGAAGTGTTGACGCTCTGCCGGGAGGTCGACGGGCTCCAGCCCTGCCTCGATTTCTCGCACCTCTACGCCCGCGAGGGGAAGGTCAACTCGTACACGGACTTCCACAGGGTCCTGAGCAAGGTCGCGAGGAAGCTCGGGCCGCGGGCCCTGCGCAACGTCCACATCCACATCGCCGGCATTCACTACGGGGACAAGGGCGAGATCAAGCACCTCAACCTCGAAGACGCGGATTTCCGCTACGACGAATGGCTCCAAGCCCTGCGCGACCTGGCCGTCGAGGGCCTGGTCATTTGCGAGAGCCCCAACCTCGAGGAGGACGCCCTGATGCCTGCGGCGCCGCCCGCACCTTGCGTTTGACCCCGATATCACCCGGGCTTATAATAACGCCTCATCCAACATCGTCAAGGAGAGGCACATGGTCGAAATCCGTTTCCACGGCCGCGGCGGCCAGGGCACCGTCGTCGCCTCCAAGATCCTGGCCGACGCCATCGCCAAGGAAGGCAACTGGGTCCAGGCCTATCCCGAGTTCGGCGTCGAGCGGCGGGGCTCGCCCGTCGTCGCCTTCATCCGCATCGACGACAAGCAGATCTACGACAAGAGCCGGATTTACACCCCCGACAGCGTTGTCGTCGTCGACCCGACGCTCGTCGAAGCCATCGACATCACCGACGGCCTCAAGCCGGGCGGGACGATCATCATCAACAGCGACCGGCGGCCGGAGGATTTCCCCTTCCACGGCAAGTTCAATGTCCGGACGATCAACGCCACGGAGATCGCCGTCAAGAACAAGCTGGGGAGCCTGGCCGCCCCGATCGTCAACACGGCCATCGCCGGCGCCGTCATCAAGATCCTTGGCTTGACCAAGCTCGAATCCCTGGCCGCGGCCATCCGCGAGGGCATCTCGATCAAACCGGAGGACAACGTCAAGGCGGCCGAGGAAGCCTACGAGCTGGCCTGAGAGAGGATCCACATGAGGGAAAAGAAAGCCAAAAAAATCGTTTTCAACTCGGCCGAGGAGATGCCGACCATGATAGCTTCCGTCGGCAGCCAGACCCACAACCTGACGGGCGCCTGGCGGAACATCCGGCCCGAGATCGACCTAGCCAAGTGCCTCAAGTGCGGCATCTGCTGGAAATTCTGCCCCGAGCCGTCGATCGACATCGTCGACGAGTGGCCCGTCGTGGACTACGACTACTGCAAGGGCTGCGGCATCTGCGCCGAGGAATGCCCGGCCAAGTGCATCGTCATGGTGGAGGAGCGGAAATGAAAAAAGTCATGATGGGCAACCACGCCCTGTCCTACGGCGCCATGCTCTCCCGGTCGCAGGTCATCGCCGCCTACCCGATCACGCCCCAGACCCAGGTCGTCGAGCTCCTGTCCGAGATGTGCGCCGACGGGACCCTGGACGCCAGGTTCATCAAGGTCGAATCCGAGCATTCGGCCATGGCCGCATGCATCGGCGCCTCGGTCGCCGGGGCGCGCGCGTTCACCGCGACCTCGTCCCAGGGGCTGGCCCTCATGCACGAGATGCTCCACTGGGCCGCGGGCGGCCGCCACCCCATCGTCATGGGCAACATCAACCGGTCCATGGCCCCGGGCTGGTCGATCTGGACCGACCAGAACGACAGCCTGTCCGAGCGGGACACGGGCTGGATGCAGTATTACTGTGCGTCGAACCAGGAGGTCCTGGATACGGTCATCCAGGCGTTCAAGGTCTCCGAGAGGCTGATGATCCCGGGCATGGTCATCCTCGACGCCTTCGCTCTATCGCACACCTACGAAGTCGTCGACGTCCCGGACCAGGCCGCGGTCGACAAATACCTGCCGCCGTTCAAGCCCGCGATCCGGCTGACGCCAAGCGACCCGCGGGCTTTCGGCGGACTGACCGGCGCGGAGCATTATATGGAACTCCGCTACAAGCTCCAGAAGGACATGGAGAAGGCGCCGGCTCTGATCGAGGAGACGGGCCGCGAGTTCGAAAAAATATTCGGCCGGAACCTCGGCCTCGTCGACGCCTACCGCTGCGACGACGCCGATTTCGTTTTCGTCACCTCGGGGACAGCGGGCTTCACGGCCCGCGTCGTAGTCGACGAATTCCGCAAATCCGGCCTCAAGGCCGGGAACCTGCGGATCAAGGTCTTCCGCCCCTTCCCCTTCGCTAAGGTCCGGGAGGTCCTCAAGAAGGTCAAGAAGGCAGCCGTTGTCGACCGGAACTGCTCCTACGGCGCCCACGGCATCTTCTACCAGGAAGTGAAATCCGCCCTCTACGGCGAGGCCGGCATGCCGCCCGTCTTCGGCTACATCGCCGGGCTCGGCGGGCGCGACATCACCACGGATTCGTTCAAGGAGGTCGCCGCCCACGCCCTGGCCAAGGACAAGGCCGACGAAGAGATCGTCTGGATCGGAGTCAAGAAATGAAAAAAGAAAAAAAGATGACGCTGACGCTCCCGGCCGAAGAGCTGATGGCCTGCGGCCACCTGGCCTGCCAGGGCTGCGGTGCGACGCTGGCCATGCGTTACATGCTCAAGGCGCTCGGCCAGAAGACCGCGCTTTGCATCCCCGCCTGCTGCTGGGCGGTCATCGACGGGCCGTATCCCTATTCCTCCCTGGACGTCCCTATCTATCACTGCGCCTTCGAGACGGCCGCTTCCACGGCCACGGGCGTCAAGGCCGGGCTCGAAATGACGGGCGACTCGGAGACGACGGTCGTCGCCTGGGCCGGCGACGGCGGGACATTCGACATCGGGCTCCAGGCCCTGTCCGGGGCGGCCGAGCGGAACGAAGACATCATCTACGTCTGCTACGACAACGAGGCCTACATGAACACGGGCATCCAGCGCTCGTCCGCGACCCCTTACGGGGCCTGGACGACGACGACCCCGGTCAAGCACTTCAAGACGAGGCCGAAGAAGGACATCGTCGCCATCATGGCCGCGCACCGCATTCCCTACATTGCCACGGCCAGCATTTCGCACCCGGAGGATTTCGTCAAGAAGATGAGGAAGGCCAAGGACATCAAGGGGACCCGTTTCTTCCACGTCTACGCGCCGTGCCCGACGGGCTGGAAGAGCCGGCCCGAGGACACCGTGAAGCTCGCCCGGATGGCCGTCCAAAACGCCTATTTCCCGCTCTGCGAGATTGAGGACGGGGATAAGGTCACCTTGAACCTGAAGCTCAAGGACAAGAAGCCGGTCAACGACTACATCCGGATCCAAGGAAGGTTCCGGCACCTGACCGAGGCCCAGGTCGCGTCGATCCAGGCTGAAGTCGATGCCCGCTGGGAGCGCCTGCTCAAGAACTGCGCCGTATGAAGAAGCTCGTTGCCGCGTTGGCGGCCTTGACGATAATCGTGATGACCGCGGCCATCACGGCCGCCTGCGCCGGCGCCCGGGAAGAGGCCACGCCGGCCCCGGAATTCTCGCTCCGAGACCTCCAGGGCAACTCCCTTTCCCTGTCTTCCTATAAGGGCAAGGTCCTGGTCCTCAACTTCTGGGCGACCTGGTGCCCCCCCTGCCGCCGGGAGATCCCCGACTTCATCGAAGCTTACAAGAACTTCAAGGACAAGGGGCTCGAGATCCTGGGCGTCTCGGTCGACGACCTCTCCACCGAGGCCCTCCGCGATTTGGCCCAAAAAGCGGGCATGCACTATCCCGTCGCCCTGGCCACGGCGAAAATCATCGCGGACTACCAGCCGGGCGAGTTCATCCCGGCCACGATCGTCATCGACCTCCGCGGCCGTATCCGCTACCGCCAGTCGAACCTCATGGACAAGGAAACGCTCCTCCGTCTCTTCGAAAAGTTCTCGAAATGACGCTCCTCGGGCGATTGACAAACCCTTCCCCCTGAATCTAAACTGGGCCCAGAGCCCGGAAAAACGGAATGACGGGACCGATCATCGACAGTCTGCCCCTCCAGGCCCAGGCGTCCGCCGAGATTACGGAAGGGCTCCCTTTCTGGCTGCTCTGGCTCCTTCTCTGCGTCATCCTGCTCCTCGTCGTTTTCATCTTTCTCTGGGACAAGGACCTGCGCCGGAGGATCAGCGCGTTCCTGTCGGGCGCCCGCCGCCACATGAGCCGGCTCCGGCTCCAGGTCAAGCTGAAGAAGGAAAAGGAGAAGAAGGCCGCGCTCTGGAGGGAGCTCGGAAAGCTCGCCTGGAGCGAGGACGTGCAGGCGTCCTGCATCGATGAGGACTGCGGCAAGCTCGCCGGGCTCGAAGAGGAGATCGGCCGGCTTCGGAAGACGTGGCACGACGTCTATTCGCGGATCGAAGTCCTCGGCCGCGAACACGAAGCCGCGCTCAAGCGGTTCCGCGAGCTCGTCGCCGAGCAGGAAGAGGGCCGGCGGCCGCACCAGGAAGAGATGCTCGCCCTGGCCAACCGGAAAAAGGAGGTCCTGGAAGCCCTCGAGGCTTCGCTCCGCGAAGCCGAGGCCGCCGAAGCCCAGATCAAGGCGGTCGAAAAGGAGGTCCGCCAGGCCGACGAGAACCCGAAGATGAGCGAGGCCGACCGGACGGCCCGGGTCGACAGGGCCCGGGAGAAGGCGGCGCCCCTGGCCAACCTCGTCCGCGCGCTCCGGGAGAAGTCGCCCCTTCTCCAGGAGGAACGCTATCGGCTGGACCGCAAGCTCGAGGGGATCGAGGGCCAGGTCCGTGTTTTCAACGCCGCCATCCACCGGATCGAAGAGGAGTACCGCGAACGCCTCCGGGCCCGGGAAAAAGAGATCCGGGAGTGGCAGAAGGCGAAGGAGCGCACCCAGGACAAGATCGTCGACGTCAAGCGGCTCATGGAGCCCCTGTTCGAGAACGTCGGCCTCATCCTCGACGGGGCCCGGGTCCCGAACGAGGACCTGGCCGTCATATACTTCCAGATCGACGGCGTGGACAAGACGATCGCCGACCTCGGGTCCCGCCTCGAACATTTGCGGTAGGGACAGCCGGCCGATAGAATAGTCGCATGCCGAAGCCCCGTATCCTCGTCCACGTCTGTTGCGCGCCCGACGCCCTCTTCGTCTTCGGGGTCCTCAAGGAGGACTACGAGGTGGCCGGTTTTTTCTCCAACTCCAACATCCATCCCCGCGTCGAGTACGGCCTCCGCCTCGAAGAGGCCCGGAAGGTCGCCCGGACGCACAGCGTCCCCCTCATCGAGGACGACTACGACCCGGACGGCTGGCTTCTCCTCACCCGGAAATTCAAGGACGAGCCGGAGAAGGGACGCCGCTGCGATGTCTGCTACGCCGCGAGGCTCGGCCGGACCGCGGAACGGGCGGCCCGGGAGGGCTTCGACGCCTTCGCCACGGTCATGAGCCTCAGCCCCTGGAAAAAGGCCGCGGTCATGAACCGGATCGGCCGTCAATTCGCCGCCCGCCACGGCCTCGCCTTCCTCGAAGCGGATTTCAAAAAGAAGGACGGCTTCAAGAAAAGCGTCGACCTCAGCCGGACCCACGGGCTCTACCGCCAAAGCTACTGCGGCTGTCTCTACAGCCTGGCTGCCGCCAAGAAGAGATCCCCATGAGCCAAGGGCCGAGCCTTCGACTCGCCACTCGCCCGAGACTTAAATCCACGGGCGAGTACGGCGGAAGTAGACCCCCGGGCAAAGCCCGGGGCTCTGGCCGCCGCCGGAAGGCCGCGGCGCGGCTAACCGTCTTCGGCGTCGTCCAGGGCGTCGGGTTCCGGCCCTGCGTTTACCGCCTCGCCCGCCGCCTTGGGTTCGACGGCTGGGTCGAGAACACCGGCTCGGGGGTCGAGATCCATGTCGAAGGGCCGTCCGCCGCCGCCCTCGAAAAATTCCCCGCCGCCCTCCGCAGGGGCCTGCCGCCCCTGGCTGTCATCGAGAATCTCGACTTTCGCGCCGCGGCCGTCGAGGGCTTCCGGGGTTTCGAGATCCGGAAAACCCGGGACGCCGGAGGGTTCGTCTTCATCTCGCCCGACATCGCCACTTGCCCCGAATGCCTCAAGGAGATCACGACGCCCGGAGAGCGCCGCTACCGTTATGCCTTCACCAACTGCACCAACTGCGGGCCCCGCTACACGATCGTCCGGGACCTGCCCTACGACCGGCCCCGGACGACCATGGCCGGTTTCGCGATGTGCCCGGACTGCCGGCGGGAATACGAAGACCCCCTCGACCGCAGGCATCACGCCCAGCCCATCGCCTGCCCGGTCTGCGGGCCGCGCCTGACGCTCAACGACGCGCGGACGGGGCGCGCGCTCGGCGGCGCCGTCCCCAAGGCCGCCGAACTCATCCTCAAGGGCAAGATCCTGGCCGTCAAGGGACTCGGCGGATTCCATCTCGTCTGCAACCCGTTCGACCGGAAGGCCGTCGCCCGTCTGCGCCGGGCGAAGGCCCGGCGGACCAAACCGCTGGCCCTCATGGCCCGTGACATTGGCGTCGTCGAGCGCTTCGCCGCCGTCGGCCCGGCCGAACGGCGCCTTCTCCAATCGCCTCGCCGGCCGATCGTCCTGCTCAAAAAAAAGAAGGACATCGCCTTCATCGCCCCCAACCTCGACGAAGTCGGCTTCATGCTGCCCTATACGCCGCTCCACCATCTCCTTCTCGAGCGGCTCGAGCTCGTCGTGGCCACAAGCTCGAACGCCAAGGACGCCCCGATCATGAAGGACGAGGAGGAAGGCGTCCGCAAGCTCTGCGACGCCGTCCTCGCCCACGACCGCCCGATCGCCATGCGGGCCGACGATTCCGTAGTCAAGGTTGCGGGCGGCCGGCCTCTCTTCGTCCGCCGGGCCAGGGGCTACGTCCCCTACCCTCAACCCGTCCCCAAAGGGCTCCGGGTCGACGCCACGCTCGTCGCCCTCGGCGGCGAGTTCAAGAACACCATCTCGTTGTACAAGAACGGCTACGTCGTCACCAGCCAGTTCCTGGGAGACCTCGACGATTACCGGAATTTCGGCTATTTCGAAGAGACACTGGCCCATCTCCTCCGACTCTTCGACGCCAGGCCGGAGGCCGTCGTCACCGACCTTCACCCCGACTTCAGGACGACGCGCTATGCCGAAAAGATGGGCCTGCCCCATTATCGCGTCCAGCACCACTTCGCCCACGTCCTCGCCCCGCTCCTCGAGCACGGGCACCAGCCGGGCCGCCGCGTTCTGGGCGTGGCCCTCGACGGCTACGGCTACGGCGAGGACGGGACGGCCTGGGGCGGGGAGTTCCTGCTGGCCGGCTACGACGGTTACGAGCGTTTCGCCCGGTTCAAGCCCGTCCCCCTGCCCGGGGGCGACCTGGCCGCGCGCGAGCCGTGGCGGATGGCCTTGGCCTACCTCGACGAGGCCTTCGGCGCGGCCCTGCCCGACCTCGCCGTCATCCGCAGGGTCGGCAGGCGGCGCGCGGACGCCGTCTTGAAGATGGTCCACGGCGGCGTCCGGAGTCCGCTCGCCTCGAGCTGCGGCCGCCTCTTCGACGCCGCGTCTTTCCTCGCCGGCACGGCGCCCGAGCGGATGGAATTTGAGGCCGAGGCGGCGATGCGATTCGAGGCCGCGGCCGACAAGGCGTTCCGCGGCGTCTATCCCGTTCCCCTTTCCAGCCCGGGGCCCGGCCGGCCCATGGACATATCTTTCGGTCCGCTTATCAGGACCCTTGTCCGCGATATCGAAAAGGGGACGCCCGTTTCGGTCGTGTCGGCCAGGTTCCACGATTCCCTGGCCGGACTCGTCCTCCGCGTCGCCGAGCGGGCGCGGCGCGCCCACGGGACCGATACAGTTTCGCTCGCGGGAGGGGTCTTCCTCAACAGGAGGCTTCTCGAACGGACGGAAAAACGGCTCGCTGCCAAGGGATTCCGGGTTTTCCGGCCAGTGGCTTACTCGCCCAACGACGAGTCGTTATCGCTCGGTCAGATCGCCCGGGGCTTGGCCAGGGTCAAGAACGGCGGATCCTGACGCCGCCGACGAGCGACAGGATGCCGTTCGCTACGACGGCCGCGGCGGCCCCCGCCGCCCCTCCGATGCCGAAGCCGGCGATGCCGCCGAGGATCGAAAAAACGAGCCCGCCCAGGAGATCGCCTTGGTGATCCACGAAGAACCCGGGCAAGCCGGCGACGAAACCGGTGAACAGGTTGGTCACCCCGGCGAGGAGACCCAGGAGGACCCCGGCGAACATCCCCAGGACGGCGAAGAACCAGAAAAACGAAACCGGGTGAAAAGAGCGGATGACGACCTCGCCTCCCGCCTGGGGCCGGGCCGCCTCCTCCGGCCCCGCCGGACCCGCCGCGTCGGACGCCGCCGGCTTTTTGGACGTCTCGTCCTCGCCCCGGTTGCCGCAGCGGACGCAGAATTCGGCTTCGAGGTCGTTCTCGAAACCGCAGGCAATACAGATCGCCTTCCGTTCCATCTGGGACGGGGGCTTGGCCTCGACCCACTCGCCACCCTCGAAAGCGTACCATTTTCCGCTCTGGGCCCCGATGACCCAGAAACGGCCCTCTTCGTCCTTGATCCGGAGTTGTTTCAAGGAATCGACGAACTCCCTCTGGGAGATTCTCCTGTCGTTGAATTTCTCCCGCAGAAGGGCGAAAGTGTCCTCGGCTTCCCGGAACTGGTCACCCATGCGAGCCTCCTTTGGCCCTCCTATATCTTAACGCCACAACATCAATCTTTTCAATGAGTTATTAAACGATTGAAAACACAGGAATTGCGGCCGTGACGAATTCTTGTGCAATCCGAGTTATGTTCAAGCAGGACAGGCGATTGCCCTTTCAAAACACTTCCTTTTCCACAGCTTTTCCTCAAATCCTGTGAATAAATCCGGACCCTTCGTCGGCCGGCGGAATTCATTTACCACCCCCGGCTAAGCCCTTGAAAAGACTCAGCAGGTCGAATCCCTTGACCGGATCGGGAATGAAGGACAGGATAAAAATGACAACAATGAGAACGCTCAGGAACCGCCTTTTCGGGTCGAGCGGCACGTCCTCGTCCAAGACCGGGGGGTGTCTCAAACGGAGCTTGGACTTGAACTCGAAAAAAAGGATGACGGCGGCCCAGAGGAACCAGCCGATCCAGAAAAAAACGCCCATGACGACGAAGATCGCGACGACGCCCTTCGAAACAAGCCGCGCCTTACGGCCGAGGAGGGCGTAGGCGATGTGTCCGCCGTCGAGCTGACCGAACGGGATGAGGTTGAAGGACGTGACCAGGATGCCCACCCAGCCGGCGAAGCCAACCGGATGCAGGACGAGGACCGACCCCTCCGGAGTCCGGCCGAAGAAGAAAGCGCTCAGGAGCTTGAAGAGGAGCGGCTCGCCGAAGGAGATGGTATCCCCCGCGGGGACATACGTCGTGACCCTCGAAAAGGCCAGGCCGACAACTAGCGCGGGGACGGCGAGAAGAAACCCGACGAGAGGACCGTTGGCTCCGATGTCGAAGAGGTGGCGCTTGAAGTTTATGGGCGACTTGATCCTGATGAACGCCCCGAGGGTCCCGATGAGCGTCGGAGCGGGAATGAAGTACGGCAAGGTCGCCGCGATGCCGTAGCGGCGGCATGTCAAATAGTGGCCGAGCTCGTGGCCGACGAGGATGGTCATCAGGACGGCAGCATAGAGAGCGCTCAGCGGAAAGACGCGGGGGTCGCTGAGCACGCGCCCCGCCTCGGTGATGGGGTTCGCCCCGGACTCGAAAAAGAGGTAGCTCGCGCTCCAGCCGAGGCCGACAAAACAGGTCGAGAGGACGGTCAGAACAAAGAGGAGCCCGTTCAGCCAGGTCTTGCCCTGAGGCAGCGCGTCATTCATGGTCCCGGGGAAAAAAAGAGGAGTGAACCGCGTTCACTCCTTCTTCAAAACAAGCCCGATCGGTGATGGATTACTTCCCCGAGAGCTTGTGGAACTTGGCCATCAGCTGGTCCTTGGTCTCCTTGTTCTCGGGGTCCTGGACGCAGGCTTCGACGGGACAGGCAGCCGCGCACTGGGACGCGTCAAAATGGCCGACGCACTCCGTGCACTTGGCCGGGTCGATGAGGTAGCGTTCTTCGCCGGTGGTGATGGCCTGGTTGGGGCACTCGGGCTCGCAGGCGCCGCAGTTGATGCATTCTTCGGTGATGATGTAAGCCATGGAATTCCTCCTCGGGTTATTCAGGGGATATTATATCATACTATTTCCGGAGACCCAGGCGGCCGGCCTTGAGGGACGCCTCGTAGCCGAAGTAGGACTGGGAGTACTCCTCCTGGAGCTTCTTGTAGATCACCAGGGCCTCCTTCGTATCGCCCTTGAGTTCGCGGCTCTCCGCGAGGCGGAAAAGGACGGCGTCGAGCGGATAGACCTTGGGCTTTTCGTCGCTGATCTTTTGGTAGATGGCGATGGCCTTGTCGAAGTCCTTCCTGCCGAGGGCGACCCGGGCCTTGATGTCCTCGGTCTGGTAGTAGAGGAGGTCCTTAGGCGCACCGGCGATACGGCCCAGGGTGGATTCCGCCTTGGCCCAATCGCTCCTCTCCGCCCAGTACTTGGCCAGCTCCAGGTTGGCCAGCCGGGCGGTGCGCCGTTCGCCGGCGAGCTTTTCGAGCTCGGCCAGCTTCTCCGGTTTCAGGGCCGCCTCGGCGGCGACGTCGCCGACCTGACCGATGATCCCGCTCTGGACGCTCCGGCCGTGGGACCGGATGAGGACGAGGGCGACGAAGACGACGGCCGCGAAGGCCAGCGCTCCGGCGACGATCATGAACTCCCGTTTCCACTTTTTCGCGTAATCGATGAGCCAGCTCAGGCCATGGGCCATCTGGTCTTCTTGGAGGTGGTGCCTTTCCGTTCTCTTCATTTCTCTCTCCCGCGCCGGAAATCGACAGCCCTCTTTTGTAGCATATAAATAAGGGGGGGTCAAACAGAAGGGGTCCGCGGCGGGCCGACGCGACAGGACGGGCGCGGGTTCAGATGTCGAACTTGATCAGGCCGGTCTTGAGCTTGATCTGCTCACGGATCGCGTCCTTGGAGATACGGTTTTCCTTTTCGGCCTTGATCGCCCGGAAAATCTCGTAGGTGGTGAGCAGGCCGTTTCCATCCTTCTGGGCCTCCTCGATCTGGGACGCGGAGAACGGGTTGTCCCTGAGCTTGGCCTCGGTCGCGGCGAAGTAGTTGCCGACGAGGACGGCCTTCATCCGGGTGTTGTCGAACTCCTGCATCCGCCGGCCCTTGTACTTCTGAAGGAGCGCACACTCGTCGTCGGTGGCCCAGTTCTTGCCGACCCGGACGAGGATGATGACGAGCTCGCCCTTGCGGATGCCGGCCTCGACGGGACAGTCGCCGGGGTCGATGAGCCAGGCGTCCTCCTCCTTGCTCCGGATGACGTTTTTCCAGTATTCGTCGACGTCCACCACCCGGCCCCAGCCGAGATAGCGGAAGGCGTGGACGACGGCTTTCCTGAGGACCGCTCCTTCGCCCTTGAGAAGGCGATGAAACTCCTCCTGGCCTACGGCCTTCATCTCCTTGATCTGGCGGTCGAAGTCGGCGAGGACCTCGTCGAAACGCTTCTGCTCCTCTTCCCGCCTGAGGATCAAGACCTTGAGGTCCGGGAAGGCGTAGTCCTCGCCGTCGAGCCAATCGCCGGCCGGCCCCGCAGGGAGCTCGGCGCCGAGCGGCAGCTTGTCCTTCAGGATGTAGTCGACGACTTCGACGTTCTTCGGCCCGAATGACGGCAGGAGCAGGATATGACCCTTGCCTTTCCTCAGGATCATGGCCACGGGCGCGCCGTCCGTGCTCTTGGCCAGGAATTCGAACTTGCCGTTCGAGGCCGTTTCTTTCTCCCAGACGCCCTCGGCGAAGGTTTCGGGGAGCAGACGGTAAGCCTTGGCGATGAACGGCCGGAACCGTTCGAAGGGGACATGGAACAGGGCGCGGGGATTGAAAACCACCGCGTCGGCCCGGGCGCTGTCCTTGATCTGAAGTCCCTCGATCGGCCCAACGATGTTCGTCAGCTGGGGCGTCTCCCCGCCGCCGATAAAACAGACAACCCGGGCGCCTTCCCTGACCCGCACCGTGAGGGCCTCGTGGACCCCGGCATGGAGGTCGGCCCGGCCTTCGGCAGCAACGCCGCCGACCTGGTAGAAGACGATCTCGCTTTCCTGGGGCAGGTCGAGGGACCCGGCTTTCCCCGTCGTCCAACCCGTGAACCGGGCTTCCACGTCGTATTTCTGGGAGACCAGACGGTCCCTCTCCGCTTCGCTGAAATCGAGCAGCAGAATCTTGGCCATGGGCCGGCTCCTTTCGAAGTGCGCCGGGCGGATTATAGCACGGGAACGCCCGGACAAGAGTTTGTCAGCCTATTTTCCGGCCCTATCATCCGGCTACCCCCCAGCCCCGGTCAATCACCCCTAGAGATGAACCCCGGGAGGAATTTCCCGCCGCGCCTGGGTAGAGAGTCCCGGACCGCGCTTGACGCATTTATATTAAATTGATAGGATATATAATATTAGTAGGAGAGAATGTCGGCCATGCCCGTGTCTACGGCTTGGAAAAAACATCTGTTGAGGGGGGCGCTCGTTTCCCTGTGTGGGTTCACGGCCTATGCCGGCTTCGCCCCCTCCCGCCTGCCGATGCCCGGGCGCCAGGACATCCCCGGTCCCTTGAGCGCGGCCCACGTTCCCAAGCCGGGCGAAACCGGGTGTTCGTCCTGTCACGACGAGGGGGGCAAGATGGCCGCAGCCAAGTGTCTCGCCTGCCACGCAGAGATCGCTTCCCGCATCGCCGCCCAGAAGGGCTATCACCGGGACAAGCCGGGCGACTGCGCCCTCTGCCACGCCGAACATCAGGGCCGTCAGGCCAGTATCGTCGTTCTCGACAGAGCGAGCTTCGATCACGCCGAAACGGGCGCCGAACTGCTGGGCGCCCACCTGAAGCCCAAGGACTGCAACATGTGCCACACGCCGTCGAGCTCCTTCCCCAGAACCAAGGGCCGGTCCTACCTCCTCAAGGAGCCGGGCTGCCGGGCCTGCCACGCCTCCCCGCATCCGGGCCGTCAGGATAACTGTCTGGATTGCCATACCCAGGAGAGCTGGATGGTCGAATATCGGGAAGCGAGGAACTGAGCCATGTCCCACCGGGCGAAGTCGTTGATCGCCATCCTGGGAGCGGCACTTTTCGTCTCATGGATGCCCCTGACCGGCCAAACGGCCGGTTCCGGCTTCTACCAAAGGGGGACCGTCTACTTTGACTGGTACGGTTCACGTTATTCCGACGGGACCTTCTTCAACCAGATCTCCGCCCGGTTCAGGTTCGACCTCATCAACCGGCCTGGGCAAGGCTGGACCCTGACCTTGGACGCCCGCGACCGCGTCGGCATCCGCGGCACGGCGACGAACCAAGCCATCCTCTACAACGCCCGCCTGATCTTCGACAAAGCCGGCTCACCCTTTTATTTGTCCCTCGGCCAGATGAACCTCTACGACACGGCCGGGATCGGCGCGCTCCTGGGCGGGGTCGCGGGGTTCAAGGTCGGCCGCGATCTTTTGGCCGGAGCTTACGGCGGCCTCGAATCGACGCCCTACATCAACCGCCTCGACGCGAAGTATCTCAAGGCCGGCGCCTTCGTCCGCTGGCTCGGCCCGAAGGGCCGGGCGCTCGGCTTGAGCTTCAACCACTTGGCCTACGACGGCCGTGCCGAGCGGCAGTACGCCTACGCCAACCTTTTCCTTCCCGTGGAAAAGGTCCTTGTCGTCTACGGCGACGCGGAATACGAACTGGGGAACCACGTCGACGGCGCGAACCGTCTGTCGAGACTCTTCGGGAACGTCAGGCTCGACCTCGGCCGATGGGCCGACCTGACCGCGAGCTACAGCTCGGGCCGGGGCCTCGACTTCCACAGTTACCTCATCGCCGCCTCCCAAGACCCGACGATCTACGACCAGAACGTCGAGAGGTTCTACTACACGGGCTATTACGGCGTCCGGCTGAGCGTCAAGCCGACGGCCACCGTTCGCCTATCCGTGAGCCGCCAGCAGAGCGAACAGAAAGACCTCGGCATCCTCAACCATACCTGGCAGTTCGGCGCCTCCGTCTGGAACATCCTCGGCCAGGGGATTTCCGTCATCGGGGACTACGCCCTCAACCGGGGCGACCTGTCCGAATCCGACACCTACTACGTCTCCCTGACGAAGGATTTCGGGCGGTTCTCCCTGAACGGAAGTTTTTCCAATTCCTTCAACGGCGTGCGTTTCGATTCGAACGGCGGAGAGCCCTTGGTCATCCATCTTAACGATGCCCGGAACGTCTCGCTCGGGGCCCTCGTCCGGGTCAGCCGCAACCTCTCGGCGTCCATCGAGTACGGCGGGTTCCTCCAATCCGGCCTGAACGAACATTTTCTCTTCGTCCGATTGATCTACAGGAGCCGCTGAGGGAGCCATGATCTATCTTCGTCCCAAACCCGGACTGATCGTCCTTCTGGCCGGAGCGCTCTTCCCTCTCCTCCTCGTCCTTGGGGCGCAAAAAGGGACGGGGCAGGAGAAGGCAGTTAGGGCCGCCACGGCCAAGCCCGCCCAGGAATGGACCGCCAAGTCCCACGACAAGACGAACTTCCCTCTCATCGGAAAACATCGAACCCTGACCTGCCGGGAGTGCCACGTCAACAACGTCTTCGAAGGCACCCCGACGGATTGCGAGGTTTGCCATTGGCAGCGCCGCCAGGACGACCGGTACGGCCTCCGGCTCGGCACGCGCTGCTCCGACTGTCACAACCCCATGTCCTGGAAGAAGGTCGACCCGGCCAAGTGGAGCCACGAGGCTGAGGCCGGATTCCGGCTCGAGGGCGTCCACCGGACCCTCGACTGCGAGGCTTGCCATGGAAGCGGCGGCTTCGCCCCCCGGCCGACCGCCTGCGCCGCCTGCCATCTCAATGACTACAACGGCACGGCCGACCCCGACCACAGGGCCGCCGGTTTCCCCCTCGATTGTACGGAATGCCATGGGAACTCGGCGAACGGCTGGACAGGGGCCTCCTTTATCCACGACTTCCCGATCCAGTCGGGCAAGCACGCCGGCCTCGCCTGCTCCGAATGCCACCGGACGAGCGACTTCCGATCCTTCAGCTGTCTCGAGTGCCACGAACAAACGGCGACGAACGACAAGCACAGCAGGACTACCGGATACGCCTACAGCTCCCCGGCCTGCTACGCCTGCCACCCGAAAGGGGCGCACTAACCGTTGAAAAAGCCGCCGCGCTGAGATAAATTAGGGCCGGCGGCGGACATGCCGAAGAAAGCGCGAGACAAAGGCTGGGTCATCGCCTTGACTCTCGCCTTCTGGTCCCTCGCGGCCTGGCTCCTCTATCCCCTGGTCAACCTCGACCGAGTCGATATGTCCAACATCAAGCCGTACCTCTACCGGTCCGTTCTCGGGCTGACGCTCCTGATCATCTTCTTCGGCAAGACGCTCTTCGACCTGATCTATCCCTGGGTGTATTCGAAGAAACTCCCCCGCCTGAACGCAGCCCTGCTGACGCTCTACGCCGCCGCCCTCGGCGGCGGCATCATTTTCATGATCATCCGGATGGCGACGCTGGCCATGAAGAATCGCAGCGGGGGATTTTTTTTTTAACGCATGGGAAGAAAGGCCACCTCCTGCCGTCAAAAGGAACGGTGGATTTTAATTTCCAGGAGACTGAATGATGCCGAGATATCGACACCGTCCCCTCGCCTGGATGGGCGTTCTTGCGCTCCTCGCCGGTCTTGCCCCCTCTCTTTTCAGCCAAGAACGGTCCAAAACCCTGACCATCAGCCGCACCGAGACGTCGCCCCGGATCGACGGACTCGTCGACGACGAATGCTGGCGCGGCCGGGAGCCCGTCTCCGGCTTTTTCCAATACGACCCGGTCAACGGCTCGAAGGCGTCTGAAGAAACTCTCGTTTGGGCCGCCTACGACCAGAACTACATCTATTTCGCCTTCCTGATGAAGGACTCCCAGCCGAACAAGATCTGGGCCGAGCTCACGCCCCGCAACGAGTTCGAAAACAACGATTCGATCACTCTCATCCTGGACGCCTACAACGACAAACGGACGAGCATCACCTTCTCCCTGAACCCCAAGGGCATCCAGAAGAACTCCGTGGAAACGATCTGGAAGTCCGAAGCGGCCGTGCGGCCGGACGGCTGGAGCGCCGAGATGGCCATCCCCTTCAAGTCGCTGCGCTTCTCCGTCCGGGAAAGCCAGGTTTGGGGCGTCAATTTCGAAAGGTACATCCACCGGCTGAACGAAACCGACTACTGGACCGACGTCGACCGCGACCTGCCCAATCTCCAGCAGACCGGGGAGCTCGTCGGCCTCTCCGGCGTCCGGCCCGGCTACAACCTCGAGTTTTTCCCCTACGCCGGAGTCAGGACGTCCAAATGGGACGAAGCGACGGGCACGAAGACCGAGACGAAGGCCGCGGTCGGCCTCGACGCCAAGTGGGGCATCCAGCCCAACCTCTACCTGGACGTCACGGCCAGCCCCGACTTCAGCGAAGTCGAATCCGACCCCTTCATCTTCCAGCTCTCCCCCTACGAGAACTACCTCCAAGAAAACCGGCCTTTCTTCACCGAAGGCAGTAGCTATTTCAACCTGTCCTCGGGAGATGAATACGACGAAGGCGGCGTCAGCCTGTTCTACTCCCGGCGAATCCGCAACCCCAGGTTCGCGGCCAAGATCTCCGGAAAGACGGGCGGGTTCGGCTTCGGCATCCTCGGCGCGCTCAACAAGGAGGAGACCGGCGACTCGTTCTTCGGCGTCTTCCGCGTCCAAAAGGATATCTTCAAGAACTCCCAGGTCGGGGTCTATTATGCCGGTATCCACGACGGCGCGGACCGCAATCAGAACGTCGCCCTCGACTACAACTTCAACTTCAAGGATTTCTATTACATCCGGGGGATGAGCGCCTTCACCTTCAATGAAGGGGCTCCGTCCGCTCGAAACGGCATCCACCAGATCCAGTTCCAGACGGAGCCGGACGCCGGCCTGCAGATCATGTCGGGCTTCCAACGGGTCGAGGACAATGTCGACATCCGGACGGGCTACGTCGACCAGGTCGACGTCCAATCCTTCGACCTCATGGCCGGCTACGCCTGGCGCTACAACAAGGGGCTCCTCAAGCGCTTCAGCCTGGATGTCGGCGGGAGCCTCAAGCAGGATTCCCACGGGAACCCGGCCGGCAACAACATGGAGTTTTTCGTCTGGACGCAATTTTTGAACCGGATCGAGGTCCATGGCGGCTTCCAGCTCGGAAAGAGCAAGTACCAGGTCCGCGACGAGACCGACGAGCTCGCCTGGACGGCGGACGACATCAAGACCTATGGCGGCAACCTCGACTTCAGCTGGGACCGCGGCGGCTTCCTGAAAGAGGTCGGCCTCGAGACAGGATGGGAAAAACGCGGCGTCTACAACGAGGAGTTCACCGCGGTCGTTCCCGGGTCACAAACCAACATCGAGGGCCAGCTGGTCCTGCGGCCGCGGAGCAACCTCGAATGGTCGGTCGAGGGCGGCTGGATCCGCCAGACGATCGACGGCACCGGGGCGGAGGCCTTCAACGGGCTGGCCTACCAGACGGCCCTCCACTACCAGCTCACCCGGAGCCTCTTCCTCAACACCCGCTTCCTCGGCGAGACCAGGGAGAACCAGTACAGCCTCGATTTCCTCGTCGGGTATTACTTCGGGGCCGGCAACATCGTTCAGGTCTCGTTCAAGAAGAGCGAACGGAACGAGCTCCTCGGCCGGGTGGGCGGATACTCCATCACCCTGAAGATCTCCTATCTCCTCCGCATCTGACCGCTCCCCCTCCGGGGGAAAAGAATTTCAAGTTCGAGTGAGGGGGTTCGCGTCTTAGGCGATGGACGAGGGGATGCCCGTATTCTGGCCGTAGAGGTGCCTGAGCAGAGCCAGGATCGTGTGGGACTTCAGATTTCTGAATCCGACCCCGAGCTCATACAGATCCTCCCCTTCTTTGGCCTTGAGCCATTTGATTTCGCCGTCGAGGGTGACGGACTCCTTCGTTCTGGCCAGGTCTATCCTGATTCTGACGGCGGTTCCGACGGCATAGCATTTCGACGTGATGAGCCGCGCCCCGCCCGTGGAGACATCATAGGTGTAGGCCGGGATCCCCGTCCCCTGGTACCTGTTCAAGGAAGTCCGGATAAGGGCTTCGTTGCGTCCGACGAACCGGCTTCTTTTACGTTTGTTCACCATCGCGCGCTCCCATGGCGAGGCATTCTTTGCTCTACCCGAGATTGTCCGTTGACGGCCCGCCGAAGGCAATCGCCTTCAGAGGTGATTCGGGCGGTGATTCCTCACCCTCCCGGCCTCGGCAGACGATATTCACTTGATATTCCCCGGCCGCATGCATTACGATTCATTTGCAATGGAGATCTCCCTGGAACCGGCGATAAGGGCATTCGGGATTTTCGGCCTGGTGCTCCTCCTGATCTCCCTGTGCCGGCTGGACGGCGCCGACCAGCGGGCGAAACAGGTCGACACGCTTCTCAAGGGCCTCATCGCCGAGCGCGAGCCGGGGGCGGCGGTGCTCGTAGCCAAGGACGGCCGCGCCGTTTACATCGGCGCCCGCGGCGTCGCGGACCTGCAGGCCATGCGCCCGATCGATGGCCGGACCGACTTCCGCCTGGCCTCGGTGACGAAGCAGTTCACGGCCGCGGCGGTCATGCTTCTCGTACGCGACGGCAAGCTTCGCTATGAGGACAGCCTGACGGATCTCTTCCCGGATTTCCCCGAATACGGCCGGGCCGTCACCGTCCGCAATCTCCTCAACCACACCTCGGGCCTGCCCGACTACGAGGAGCTCATGCCGGCCGCCGATCGTTCCGTTCCCGTGGAGGACGTCCAGATCCATGACGCCGGTGTCCTGGATCTGCTCAAACGGCAGAAGGCCGGATGGTTCGTGCCCGGCTCGCAGTGGCAGTACAGCAATTCGGGCTACGTCCTGCTGGGCCTCATCGTCGAGAAAGCCTCGGGACGCTCCTTTCCCTCGTTCCTCCAGGAGCGCATCTTCACGCCCTTGAACATGATCAACACGCTGGCCTACGTCCGCGGCAAGAACAAGGTGCCGAACCGGGCCTTCGGCCACGCCAAGGAAAACGGCCGCTGGAGCGTGACGGACCAAAGCCCGACGTCGGCGACGTTGGGCGATGGGGGCGTCTATTCTTCCCTGGCGGACTTGCTTCAGTGGGATGAGGCTCTGCGCCGGCACAGCCTGCTGAGCGAACCGGAGATGCGCCCCGCGCTGACCCCCGTCCGCGTCCCCTCCAAGGGGCCAACCGGGCCGGATGGGACTCCGGCGGACTACGGCTTCGGCTGGTTCTTGAACGGGTGGAAGGGCCATGTTCGGATGTGGCATTACGGCGAAACGGCCGGCTTCCGCACGGCCATACAGCGCTTCGTCGACGACGGGCTGACCGTCGTCGTCCTCTGCAACCGCGCCGACATCGACGCCCCGGACCTGTCGCTCAAAGTGGCGGGTATCTATCTGGAGGGCAAGCGATGATCGCGGTCCCCGAGGAAAAAAAGAAAATCTGGGCCTTGGTCCTCATGGGCGGCGGCGCGCGCGGGCTCGCCCATATCGGCGTTCTCCGCGTTCTCGAGGAAAATGGGCTCGTCCCGGACATCATCGCCGGAACCTCTATGGGGGCGATCGTCGGGGGGTTGTTCGCGGCCGGCCTCTCCGGGGCGAGGATGACGGAGATGCTGGGCGGCCTGAGCCTGGACAACGACGTCGACAAGCCGGCGCGCCGCAACCTTTTCAAACGCCCGAAGAACCTTTTCGACTACGTCATGCTCTCGGACTACAAGAACAGGTTCTTCAGCAAGATGGGCCTGGGCAAGGAAGACGCGATCGAAACCTATTTGAAGAGATGCGTCGGCGACATCCGCATCGAAGACCTGCCCATCAAGTTCCTCTGCAATGCCGTCGACCTGGTGTCCGGCAAGGAAGTCCTGTTTGCCGAAGGCGCGCTCGCCACGGCCCTCCGGGCGACAATGTCCCTGCCGCTCGTATTCGCCCCGGTCCGGATGCAGGGAATGCTCCTTCTCGACGGCGGCTTGCTCAACAGCGCGCCGGTCGAAGCCGCCGAGAAAGCGGGGGCCGAGGTCACGGTCCTCGTGGACATCCATCGGCCCATCAAGAAGATGTCGCCGGAAAAGCTCAAGAACACGTTCCAGGTCGTCCAGAGGATGATCGATGTGGCCTGGGCCGCGTCCTTTGAAGAGAGGGCGCGCCATGCCGATTTCGTCCTTCGGGTCCCCGTCGACCTCAGGACCCTCGATTTTTCAGAGCCCCGCAGGATCGCCTTGAAGGGCGAAAAGGCTGCGGCCGCGAATCTCCAAGGCATCAAAGAGGCTATAAGAGGTCTGCCGTGAAACGGAAATTTTCAGCCAACGGCGGCGACATCGATAACTGGGTGAAACAGCTGGATGTCATCCTGGGCGCTCTGCCCGCGGATGCCAAGATCATCCCGGGCCACGGCCCCCTGGCCGGCATCGCCGAGCTCAAGGCCTTCCGCGGCATGCTCGTCGATTCCGCCGACCTGGTCCGAAAACAGATGAAAGCGGGAAAAACGCTGGACGAGATCAAGGCCGCGGGCGTGCCGGAAAAGCTGGCTGCCTGGACAAAAGGATTCCTCAAAGCCCCCCAGTGGCTGGAATTGGTCTACCAGAGCCTTAATTCCAATCCGACAAGATGAAGCCGATGCCGATCCGGTTGACCCGGTGGTTGTAATCGAGAAGGCTCTCGCCGTAGCCGAGAAAATACTGGACATAGCCGCTGAACTGCTCAAGGAGCGGGAAGCTCCATTCGAGCTGGAGGGCGCCGCGGTTGGTAACAAAATTCAAGTTGTTTCGGAGCATGACCCCGAGCCGGTGTTTTTTCAGAAAATAAAAGGCCCAGACCTCGCCGTATCCGATGTACCTGTCGATCCGGCGATTGTCGTCATTCGCGGCACTCCCCGGAATGGGGTACCAGCCCGTTAAAAGAAGAGAAAACTCGCCCCGTTCCAGGCCGAGGTGGGCTACGATGCGGTTCCAGCTTCTCGACAGAGGCTCGGACTGGCCGTTGGACTGGTGATTCAAGCCGACCGTGACGAAGCGGCTCTGAAGCCCCAGAATGCGGAAACGGGTCCTGAAGTTGAGAAGGACTTCGGGCTCGTAGTTCGTTTCCCGGAACGGAGAGGAGTCGCCGAAGTTGTACAGTTGCCAGAAGGACCTCTGCGTATAGCCGAACCACAGGTCCATCTCCCGGCCGAGAACGTCCTCCCAGAGCTTGGCCTTGAAGCTCAGTTGGAAGGTGACCTCCGGCTTCGTCAGCGTCTTGGTCGGGTCCGCTTCCTGGACGGCGGCGACATTGGGCCAGGTGTTATACGAGAACGCCAGGGCGTAGTTGGACCGGTGGTAAGTGACGCCGCGTTTTCCCTCGCGCGCTTCCTTGTCCAGCTCCCAGAGCCGGGTGAAGTAGGATAACTTTTTCTCCTTGACGTTCCCGGCGGCGGCGGTTTGACTCGGATCCCGTGACGCGGCCGAGAGCCCGGCCGTAAGGAGGCCCCCCAAAATGACTAGGGCGAGCGCCACGCGAGTTACGCGAGTTGTCAGATTCCGTGAGTCATCCATATGCCACCTGCCTCAAAAGCATTCGCATGCGCTGGTTCACGGTCGGCGCTTCTGGCCCTGCTTCTGGTCCACGTGCCTCCAGCGTACCACAATCGCCGACACTCAGCTCTATCGACAAGACATTGCAAGAGATTTTTTTCAGAATAAACGGGTTATCATAAGTGCCCCTGGCCTCGCCCGAACAGGCGACACGATGAGGGCTGGCATAGAACCCGTTGATGTCTCAGGACTTCCGGCCGTCGCCGGCGTCGTCCATGGCGGGAGGACCTCCGGTATATAGCAGATTCTCCATGCGGCTGAAGCCCTGATTCACGACGTGTCGGATCCAGCGGATGGTCCCCAGCTTGGCCGAATACTCCATGATCAGGCCGCCGGCTTCTATCGCGGCCCGCTGGACCCGTGAGATCTCGTCAGGATCGGTCTGATCAAAAAAGTAATCGTATTCGAGGATGCATCGTTTTCCGCCGTCGAGAGGGGTGATGAATCCCAGGTCGTTCGCCAGCCCGTGGCGATCGGCGATCCGCTTGAATCCTTCGCTGATCTCCCGGATCAACTCCTGTTCCAGGGGGAGATAGATGATGTTGACGGCAAACTGTTTGTCTCGTCCCATCCTCGAGCTCAGGATCCTGAACATGTTCAGCCAGACCAGGTCCGTCATTTCCGGACGGCCGAAGACCTCTTCAAAGAACGGACGGAGGTCCGCATCGACCGCCTGCGCGAGGTTCGCCGCCGACGGCGCCAGGGCCGCTTCCACGATATCCGCGAAACCCTTGACTCGAAGATAAGAGAACGGTTCGAGGGTGGAAAGCTCGCCTAGGAGGCTCGGCCACTCAGCCGACCGGAACGAAGGCAAGCCCAGGCTGAGGGCCTTGAAGAGCCGCTCGTCGAAAACCGGCCGGCCCATGGCCAGGACGCTTTGGATCGCGTAGCGATCGCCGATCACCAGGACCAAATAAGCGATGCCGAGCTTTTCTTCAAAGACGTCCCTGACCTCCGCGGCCAGTTGCTTCGTCGGGGCCAGGAAGGACGAGATGTATCCCCCCCCGAGGACTCCGATGGCCAGGCCGATCCGCCGGATCGCGCATTCCTTGGAAAAGCCGAGGGCTTTTTCCAGCGAATCGAAGGGAACGAGAACCCCCGCCTCGTCGCCCGTCACGGGATGGAGCTTCATGCTCACGGCTGTGCAAATTCCGGGGGCCTCCTGGTCGGCCTGCTTGAAGGCGAACAGGTTGGGGGCATTCTTGTCGCTGAGCGAGAAAAATGAGCCGTCCCTGGCCACGAACTCGGCGTCGACGCAGTTGTCGGCGGCCGTCCCGTACGCGGTCAGGAAGGTCGAAAAGATCCCCGAGCAGATCATGTTGGAGCACACCAGGGCCGCCGGCTCGGCGACGTTGACGCGGTAGCCGCGCCGGGCGGCCTCGCGCTGGAGATCGAAGGCCGGGACGCCGGCCCCCACTCTGACCGCCCAATTTTTTTCGTCGAAAGCAATGTCTTTCATCCGGTTCAGGTCGATGACGGCGCCTTCGCAGAGGCTGAGGCCCACGCCCTGAGACCCGTTGCCGCGGGCGACCCATGGGATGTGATGGTCATTGAATAGCCTCAGGAGCGCCGATATTTCCTCCCTGGTTTTGGGCAGGACGACATAGGCCGGCATCTTGGGTACCGACAAGGGGCCCGGATCGTGGGAATACGTGACGGCGACGGCCCTGTCGTTCGTCGCCCATTCCTCGCCGACGATCCGCTGGATATCGCTGAGCAGCGGATCCTCCGGGGCCTTTTCGACCGCCCCGCCCCCCTGCACATGGGCGGCAACGAGGTCCTTCAGCGCTTCCATGACCCGGGTGGGCCGCAGCTCCGTGACAAAGTAACACTGGTAATCGCACTTGCCGCAGAGGTCGCAGCTCGCGGCGATGTCGACGCATTTTTCGGTGACGGGAATCTTGTGCTCCGCCAAGGCGGCATAGAGGTCCATCCGCCCCTCCGGATAGTAGCTCACATAATGCTTTTCCAATCCCGAAGCGCAGACGCCGCTCCCCAGAAAATCGATCTTGCACATCGCGTAGTGCCGGCAATTCTTGGCGATTTTCAGGACGTCATCCATGTTCTCACTCCTGTTTCTTCAGATCGGCGCCGGACGGAAATCTTTTCACGGCATAACCCATATACATGACCACCGTGACGCGGCTTTCGACCATCCGGACCTTGCCGGCGAGTTCGCCGTAGGTCCATTCGCCCCTGGCCCTCTTTCGCAAATAGCCGAGGAGCCGGGGGATGGGGACGTCGGGCACTATGCCCCGGTGCCCTTTCCACTCCAGGCCGTTTCGCCGGAGGAGCGATTTCATTTCGCCGGGCTTGATGAACATCCTCCAGACATGGAGGTCCGGGGGCATGAAGGCCCACGGCTTCCAGACCTGGCCGATCTTGATGGCGCCCAGCAGGCTCGCCCAGGTGCGGTTGAGAGTATCGTAGCAAAACACGCCTCCTGGCTTCAGAACCCGGGAGATTTCGGAGATAACTTTCGGCAGGTCGCGGACATGCTCCAGGACGTCACAGCAGAAAACGGCGCCGAAGGAGCGGTCCTCGAACGGGAGAGATTCACCCACGCCCGTCCCATAACGGATGTCCAGCCCACTCTCCCGCGCGTGGGAGGCGGCGGCCCGGACGGACCGCTCGGAGGGATCGACGCCGGTCGAGTCGAAGCCCATCCGGGCGATCTCCTCGGTCAGGAATCCGCCGCCACAGCCGACGTCCAGGGCGGCCGTGACCTGGGGATCGATCTTGAGCTCCTCGACCAGTTTTCTTTTCGCATATCCCACGCGGACGGGATTGAGGGCAACCTTCATCTGATAAAATGCGGAATCGGGCTGCCACCACTGGTCGCTCTGAACGTTGTAGACGCCGTTGTCGATGCGGTCGTAAATCGGCTGCGAGACTTTCCGCATTCAACTTCCTATCGGGATCCCCGTCCCTTATATTCCATGCAACGCTGCGTTGAAAACGACGCGGAACGTTCCGAACGATTGGGCTCGCCACTCGGGACGGAAACCGAGAAGGATGACGTGCCCTCGATCGAGCTCGACATCGAGCGCGGCCGCTTTTCCGTAGAGATACTTTTCACCGATCAGGTACCCCGACAGGAGGGGGGAGCCCGTTTCCGCGTACTTAGCCAGAACCCTGCCCTTGAAGCCATCGAGCAAGTCGAAGACCGGGCTGCCGTCGACAAAGACGGCCGCCTTTTCGGGCATGCCGGCCATTACCGGATGCGTCGCATCCACGCTCACTTCGACGATCGATCCGCGCAGGAAGAATTCCTCCGCCTTCAGGCCCTCCACGGCGTTCTTGACCGGCAGTTTGAACTGCTGGATGGCGAATCGGCAGGCCGCATTGAAACAGACCACGGTGCCGCCGCCCCGGATGAACGCGTCGAATCCCTTAACATCGTCGGCCGTGAGCGCGTACGCGTATTCCGGCCGAACGGCGCGGGCCGCGCCTTCCAACGGGATCCGCGCATCGTCGGCGAGGATGATCACGTCGACCTTGCCGCGGAGCGGGGTGTGAAAATCCTCGGGATGCAGACTGACGAACTCGAAACCGTATTGCTCGAGCAGCCAGCGGGTCCACCCTTCGTCCATGCTGCCGCTCCACGGCTGATAGAGGCCGAGGCGCAACCTCTTCAGCGGCGTGCCGCCGGCGGCCGTGCGCTCGGCGACGAGGGCCAGCGATCCGACGAGCGCCGACTGGGCCGACTTCGAAAGTCCCCGGATCAGATAGCGACCGCCCCGGCCGGGCAAGCCCGCCGCGTATTGAACGGAAGCGCCCTCTTTCCAGGCGCGGTTGATGGCCCGGAAGGCGTTGTTCTGGGCGGGATCGACCGCGAGCGACCGTCCCCTGCCAGTGATCCTGCCGGCCGGCGGAATGATGGCCGCCGCGGAGGGATTCGAATCGAAACCGATGCCCGGCACGCTGTCGAATGGGGCCGGGTCGGCGGACGCCGCGATGTTATACGGTGCGAGCTCGATCTTCGGCTCCGCCGGAGGGCCCAAGAGCTTCATTTTCGCCCGGACCTCATCGTCGAGCGGCGTCGAGACGGCCGCCCATTTGAGGCCCATCTGCAGGGGCAGGGTCCAGCCGGCCGCGTCATAGGGCCGCATCGGCGGTCCGCCCGGATATTGGCGCAGGTCGGGATATTTCTGGACATCGAGGACTTCGCGGGCCATCGCGGCGAACTCCTGGTCGGTCGGGACAACCCAGGTTCCGGCCTGATAGGTCGCATCGTCCAGAGTGACGGGAGCCGTCAGCTGAAAGACGCGCACGCCTCCGAAAGCGAGGCGGCGAAGAAGTTCGACGGCGGCCACGGGATCGCGCTGGTCCTGCGGGAAGACGTAAGCGTACGGAGCGTCCTTTTTCCCGCGGGCGATTTGATCGCGGCCGGCCTGATAACGGTTGTACAGCAGCGACGCCTTGTACTTCGCCGCGTACTCCAGCACCGCCAGCGAGGCCGTTTCGTCGTAGGCGACGGCGTCGCCCAGCCGCCACCAGCCGGGCCGCCAAGGGCTGGAGTACAGACTCTGCGGCCGGAGGTCGCGAAAGGCCTGGGGCAGGTCCTTGACCGTGTATTCGCGGGGGGCGGCCATGTTCCCCGCCGTCTCCGTCCAGAAGGCCGGGATGTTCTTGAAGATGGGGGCGTAGTCGACATAGCCCGGATACCAGGCGTCGAAGGAAGTACCCATGTGAATGGCGCCGGTCTGCCCGCGCTCCTCGAGGCCCTTGGCGATGGCCATGCCGATCATGTTCACCTCGCGCGCGGAGAGATAGGGCGCCTCGAGCCCGACGGGTTCGGAGAACGGCGGCAGCCAGATCCGCGCCGGGAACGGCGCCGTCTGGTGATGGAAATAGATGATGTGCGGTTCCCATTGGCGCCAAACGTGTTCCATGAGGCGCGATTCGATCATATTGATCATGTAGCCGTCGCGGTTGTTATCGTGGCCGACATACTCCTGATAAAGGCGCGGCAGCCCCGACGACTCGTACGGCGTGCCGATATTCTTCAGGAACCACTCGCCGACCATCTGCTGGCCGTCCGGGTTCGAGGTCGGCCAGAGCATAACGACGACGTTCTCGAGGATCTCCCGGATCCGGGGGTCCTCCGGGCGCGTCAGAAGATCATAGGCGAGCTGAGGGATCATCTGCGGACCGGCCACTTCGGTCGCGTGGCATCCTCCGTCGATATGGACGAAGGCCTTGCCTTCGCGCGCGAGGGCGCGGGCCTCCTCATCGGTCAGGCCCCGGGGATGGGCCAGGCGCTGGGCGATCTCCCGCAAGCGGTCGATCCCGGCCAGGTTCTCCGGACTCGAGATCAGGGCGTAGTAAGCGACGCGGCCCTGGGTCGTCTTTCCGGCTTCCATGAGCTTGAGGCCCGGGCTCGACGCGGCCAGCTTCTTGAGATAGTCGATCG
Organism: Candidatus Aminicenantota bacterium; assembly: GCA_026393975.1. GTDB lineage: Bacteria > Acidobacteriota > Aminicenantia > Aminicenantales > Saccharicenantaceae > RBG-16-66-30. The sequence continues at coordinate 133,759 of JAPKZD010000009.1, forward strand.
TCTGGTCGTAGGTCGCCAGTTTCATGTCCGCGCCCGGCTTGAACCCGAGGGCGGATTCGGGAGTCGGGACCTGGCTCGCGGCCAGGACCCAAAGACCGTGAACCAGAAGGAACAAGGCAAAGCTCAGCTTGAATATTCTTCGCATCGAGATCGCTCCTAACAATCTTTTCGCAGAAAAAGGCCCTATTTTTTCGTTGTTTGCCGCTTGATCTCCGCTTCGCGGTCGAGAAAGCTCTGGCCGTTCACGATCCAGGGCTCGGCGGGCTCCCCCTTGAGGTAATGCCCGAACCAGGCCAGGATGCGGCGCTGGTAGTCGGTCTGGTTCTTCGCCTGGCGCAGGCCGTGGTCCTCGCCCATATAGGCCAGCATGACGACGTTCTTATGGGCCCTCCGGGCGACGTTGTACAGCTCGATGCTCTGATGCCAGGCCACGGTCCCGTCCTGGTCGCCGACCTCGAGGAGGAGGGGCACCGTCATTTTATAGGTGTTGAAATACGGGGAATTATCGATGTAGTCCTTCAAGTCCTCGTAGAGCGGGACTTCCATGCGCTCCTGGCCTGTTTCGATGTGATCGGTTTCGGCGATGCCCGAGCTCCAGTGATGGTCGCCGTAATAGCTGACCATGTCGATGATCGGGGCTCCGGCGACCGCGGCGGCGAAGATCCCGTGCGTGTTCGTGGCGATGAACGCGGTGTTGAATCCGCCCATCGAATGCCCGACGGCGCCGATGCGCTTGGGATCGACAATCCCCATCTGGACGACTTGCCGAACTCCCGCCGTGATGCACTCGACCACCGACCATCCGGGCTGACGCGGCCGGAAGACGATGTCCGGTTCCAGGACGAAGTAGCCCTGGCTGGTGAAGACGCTGAGGTTGTAATAGCTGCGATCGGACGGGGCGACATAGTTATGGACGCTTTGCGACAGCAATTCGTAACTGTAGACGATCATCGGATACTTTTTGCCCGGGACATATCCGGCAGGGTAGAGCAAAACCCCTTGCAGCCGGCGCCCTCGGTCCGTCTTGTACTCGATGAGCTCGCTCCGGCCCCAGGCATAGTCGCTTTGGAAGGGATTGGTCTTGGTCGCCGGCTTGGCCTCCTTCAGATCCGGGCCGCAGACGAAAATGTTGGGTGAAACGTCGTAGTCCTGCAAGACGTATCCGTAGATCTCGGCGTCCTTGGCCTTGGACAGCGAACCGACGCCCCTGTCGAGCCAGATGAGGCGGGTGACCTCTCCGCCCGGCTTGAGGAGGGCGTAGCCGGACCTCTTCGTCCATTCGCCGTAGAGGCTCAGGTACTGGGGTTTGCCGAGGTCGATCTCCTGGTCGGCCGCGGACGGTCCGAACCCTCCGCCTCCCCTGCCGCCGCCGCCCGCGGCGTCCAATCGGACCAGCCGGTGACGGACCTGTTCGGCCGCGCCGCTCGTCAGCTTCTGGACTTTCGAACCGTCGGCCGCGACCTTCCAGAGGTCGTACTTATCGTAGAACAAGACGGCCGCGTCGTCCTTCGTCCAGCCCGCGACTCCGAAGGGCGGTTTCTGCTCGATCGTCTCGTCCGACTCCTTGTTGATGAAGGATACCGGCGCGGACTTGGTGATGTTCGTGATCGCCCGCGTGGCCAGATCGACCGTCCAGTAGTGATCGTTCTGCAGGAACAGGAGATATTTTCCGCCCGGGCTCGCCTGGACGTAGCGATCGTTGATATTGTCCTTGAGCTTCGTCCGTGCGCCGGTCGCGATGTCGACGAGATAGAGGTCGGCGGCCGGCCGGCCGATCGTCCGGTCGAAAGCGTATTTCGACCACTCGGCGACGGTGGCGAAATTCGTCCGGTGGACCGGCGTCACCTGTTCGTTTATCGGGTCTTTGCCGAGCGGGACGAGCTTGCCGCTCTCGAGGTGCCAAGCTGCGAGCATGTTCCGCCGCCGGTCCGAGGCGGCGTTCGTCTTCTGCCAGGGCATGACGAACACGTCCTGGAAGTGCCAGATCTCGACGGTCGAAGGCTCGTCGACGGCGGCGGAGGCGCCGCCACGGGGCGACGAGGCGGCAGGCTCCTTGGCAACGGGGGTGTCGGTCCCTTTTTCCGTTTTGGCCAGGGGCGCGGGCTTGTCGTCCCATTTGGCCATTCCGAGGAAAATCGTTTTGCCGTCGGCCGACCAGGATAACCGGCGGAAGGTCACCGTCCTCAACCCGGCCGGGAACGCGGGATCGGCCGTGGGATCATAGGTCCGCTGGCGTTCGGTCTTGGCGCCAAGCTCCGTCCAGGACAGCAGGCCCTGCGTCGGGCCGTCCTTGCGCTCGTCGGTCTTGGCCCGGAAGACGGCCAGATCGGCCGCGTCTTTCCGCCAGGCGAGGTCGGCGTAGATCGAGGACGTCGAATCGAGGACGCGCAGGGAGGTCGTCGCCGGATCAAAGACGTGCACGCCGTTTCCCGTCTTGCCCTCGGCGCTGATGATGATCGCCAGGAGGTGGGTGCGCTCGGCATCCTGCCAGACGAACTGGGAGACGTTGCCGAAGGTCGTGTCCCGGCCGTCGGCGAGCTGGCGGACGATGAGCGTCGTCCCTGGCCGTTCCTCGGCAGCGTCCGACCCCGACCCGCCCGTAGCACCAGGACCGCTCCGGGCCGCGGGGGCCGAGGCGGGAACCGAGGGGCGAGCGGGGGCGTAGCGCTGCATGGCCAGAAAAGTGCCGTCAGAGCTGAAGGCGAACGACTCGATGCCCTCGATCGTCGAGGTCTCCCCTGTCGTGAGGTTCAGGAGGCCGAGCTTGTTCTGCACGGGCTTCTGTTCGCTCCGTAACTTTTCCTGCTCGGCTTCGGGTTGCCCGATGCTGTAGGCGAGCCATTTCGAATCAGCCGAAAAGGCCGGCTGGGCGCCGAAGGCGGCGATTTTCGTCGTCCCGTCGGCGAGCTTGGCGACTCGCAGCTCGTTTTCGCGGTTGGAGCGATTGATGGCGTAGGCGAGCCACCGGCCGTCCGGCGAGAACCCTCCCCGCGCGCCCGCCGGGGCCAGGGACTCCCATTTGCCGAAGTCGGCAGAGGTCGCCGGCAACTTGGTCTGCGCACCGAGGACCGTAGCGAGAACGACAAAGACGATAAGCGCCGTCATAGCGATTCGTTTCATCTTTCACCTTCCTTGCGGGTCCGGCCAGAATCATATTGGGGTGAATCGTGGATGTCAATTGTCGCCGTAAAATCGTCTTTTTTCGAGCGCGGGTGGGCATTGATCTGAAAATCTCGTGATGCCACGGTTCTAGGCTTGACCGTCTTGAACGGCCTTGCCGCCCTTGCCAGACTGCGAGCCTTGGCGGATAATAGGCCAAAGTCACTATTCGCGGGACAGTCAAGTAATTCGATGATACCGAACGACATGGTCCACGTTGCCGTAGCTCCCCCGAAAACGCTCGATGGAGACCTCTTAAAGAGGGTGGCTTCCCTCGTCGGCAAAGAGATCTCTGACACGCGCCTCCTGCTCGTCGGCGAGATTCCCAGAATCATCGCCTCCTACCCCAACACCGACATAGCGGACTCGATAGCTCAGAGCCTGAGGGATGCGGGACTTGTGGCCTTCGTATGCAGGGATTCCGAGCTTCGAAACCGCTCGGCCAGCTTCGTGGCGCGCACTGCGAAATCCGGAGATAGAGAAGTTATATTCTGGGACAGGCGTGGCGGGGAGGTCAGAGTTGAAGCAGGCGACGCATTCCTGATCATAAGGGGAAGGATACAGAGCACGACGCAGGAAAAGACCTCAACCACAAAAATGAAACTCAACGTGGCGGCGACGGTGCTGACAGGTGGCATCCCTATCATGCGCCGAGTCACCCAAAAAACCACCAAAGAGTCGTTCCCAGCTGAGGACTTTGTGAGGATCTTCGACAGAAGATCCTCTGATCCACGCGTAGAGATGTCCCAGAGCCACGTTGACTACACCCTCCTAGGCCCCGAGCTGACCCCCTCCACTCCGGCGAACTTCAAGATCGTCGTCACAAAACTTCGGGAGTGGTTCCCGCTGGCAATCTTCGATGGGCGGCTGACCAAACGTTTTAAGACCGACGTGCCCGCCGCCGGACCCGGTGAGGCGCTTAAAATCAACTGCAAATTGATCTACTTATGCCATTTGGCCAGCCACGGGGCTTGCGTCCGTCACCTATGATTTAGGCGTCCTCCATAGTAGCCTTCTATTACAGCGCCCAGGATGAGGAGCGTATTGCCGGCCAGAAAGATCCAATGCGCCGGGCTTTCCCGGGCCTCCTCGAAGAGGCCCAAAGCCGCTATCCTCCATACGACAAGCGGCAGGCTCAGGGCCGCCATGCCGAACGCCGTCGCGATCTTTCGCTTGAAGATCAGACCTTTCGCACCGTGATAATGGGTCTTCCATTCCGACCATCCGGTTGCGGCCGTGGGCAGCAACAGGACGGCTCCTCCCATGAGCGCAACGTTCGTGGCGAGTTCGAAGCAGGCCGGCGCCAGGAAAAGATGGAGGATCTGGAAGCCAAAGGCGCCGCCGAACAGCGAGATCGGAAAATGGGTCATAAGGACGTGCCAATGGGTTCGGCGTTTCGGCAGGGCAACGCCTGGCTGAGAGGCCGTATTGACAGGGGCGTCCATTTTTTTCCGCGTCTGATACGTAAGTCAATATAGACTTTTCGTGACGGGCAGTCAAAGGAAGCGCGGAGCCTTGAACCTGCCCCTTCCCCGTGATATAGTCGCATCTGCCGGACGTCATCGAACCGAAACTCGGAGGGAATCTGACATGACTATGATGCAGACGAGCAGGCGCGGGGTGTGGCCAAGGACGGCGGCGGGGCTGACGGTCCTCCTGGCCGTGGCGATCTGCGTGTCCGTACTGGCGGCGCGGACGGACAAGCTCCAGGGCGCGGGCATCCGCAGCTCCACTTATGGCCGCCCGAACGACCCCGGCCCGGGGTATTGGGCACGCACCGGGACCGAGATCGCTGCCAAGTTCCCCGGCGCGAAACCGGAAGCCATCTGGATCGTGAGCCGGCTGAAGGGCCGCGGCACCGAAATGTCGTTCCCGGTCCCTCCCGGCGGGGACCCGCTCATCACGGGGATGCCCGAAGATATCAGCGAGCCCGTGCTCCAGCTCTTCGACAAGCTCGGCTACCGCGTCTGGCTCCAGACCGAGCCGGGCTGGGCGCCCGTCGACAAGGCCTTTCACGTGATGCTCAACCACTACGGCCATCACAAGTGTGTCATCGGGGTCGGCGTCGACATCGAGTGGCACCGCTCCAATAACCCCGACTTTGGCGACCCGGTGACCGACGAGATGGCCAGGACTTGGCTGGCGGCGGCCCGGTCACATAACCCCTCCTACCGCATGTTCCTGAAGCACTTCCGCGAGAACGTCATGCCCCCGACCGTCCGCGACGGCATCATGTTCGTCAACGACAGCCAGATCTTCAAGTCGGCGGACGAGATGATCGACGATTTCGCCGAGTGGGGCAAGACCTTCGCCCCGGCGCCCGTCGGGTTCCAATACGGCTACCAGACCGACAAGCCGTGGTGGGGCAAGATGAAGGACCCCGTCAAGGAGATCGGCGACCGCATTCTGGCCACGACGCCGAACACCGAGACGCTGATCTGGGTGGATTTCTCGGTCCAGGACGTCTTTCCGCCTGACCCGTCCAAGGGAGACCGTGTCCCTCCGAAGAAATAACGGGGTCTGAACTACGATTTTCTTTACGCACCTTTAGTCAGAATTAAGCGGGTTTAAGCATTTTTTGTGACACGGCTGTGACACGGCGCGGCGGTCTGCATCCGCACCTGGAATTCTCACAGTGGATAACGGCGCGCGTCTTATTGACAGCCGTTCGGTCGGGGCTATATAGTCTCTTCCTAAGGGGCAGGGTCACTTCGCATTCGGTTGGAATTCCGGCTTGTGACGAAAGAGAGGGTGGTTATGAAAAAATGTTTTTCAAGCGCCACGGTCTTGCTCACCGGTCTGCTGGTTATTTCGCAGCTGGCGGCCGGCGCCTCCGTCAAGAAAAAAGAGGAAGCCGTCGCCTCCATCGAAAGGCACAAAGCCGAAATCATCGATCTCAGCGACCGGATCTGGGGCTTTGCCGAAACCGCGCTGCTCGAGACTCATTCGTCGAAGGCCCTCGCGGACTATGCCGAAAAGCAGGGCTTCACGGTCGAACGAGGTGTCGCGGGAATGCCGACCGCTTTTGTGGCGAGCTTCGGTGAGGGCCGGCCCATCATCGGCGTCCTTGGCGAATACGACGCCCTGCCGGGCCTGTCGCAGAAAGCCCAGCCCGTGAAGGAAGCCCTGCAGGCCGGCGCGCCGGGCCATGGCTGTGGGCACAACCTGCTCGGCACGGCGGCCTTCGGAGCGGCCCTGGCCGTCAAAGACCTGATGACCGCGGGAAAACTCAAAGGCACGATCCGCTTCTACGGCACGCCCGCCGAGGAAGCAGTGGGCGGCAAGGTGTACATGCTCCGCGAGGGGCTGTTCAACGACCTTGACGTTTGTCTGACCTGGCACCCCGACGATAAGACCCGGGTCTCCGTCGACGGCTCGCAGGCGATCATCGACTTCATCGTCGAGTTCACCGGCAAAACCGCGCACGCGGCGGGCGACCCCTGGAACGGGCGCAGCGCGGTGGCCGGTCTGGAGTTCTTCGCCACGGGCCTGAACCGCATGCGCGAATTCGTCAAACCCACCGTCCGCATGCACTACTCGATTCTGAACGGGGGCGACGTGCCTAACGTGGTGCCGGCCTACGCCAGGCTCTGGTGCTGGCTTCGCGATTCGAAGGGCGCCGGAGTCGATCAGCTGCTCGGCCGCGCGCGCCGGATCGCCGAGGGCGCGGCCATGATGGCCGAGGTCGGATCAAAGCTAACGGTGCAGGGGGGCGACTGGGAAACCCTCGTCAATATGACGGGGGAAAAAGTGATGTTCGCGAACCTCACGTGGCTCGGCCCGATCCAGTTCACTCCGGAGGAACAGGAATTCGCCAAAGAGATCCAGCGCGCGGCGGGCGTGGATCCCAAGGGCCTCGACGGCACGGTTCAGCCTTGGACGGCGCCGAAGGCGGATCCCGAGGGCGGTTCGACGGATGTCGGCGACGTGAGTTGGATCGTTCCCACGCTGAGCATGAACGCCACGACCGCGCCCGTGGACGCTCCCTGGCACGCCTGGCCCGTGGTCGCCTGCGGAGGAATGTCGATCGGACATAAAGGGCTTGTCTACGCGGCCAAGGTCTTGGCGGCAACGATGGTGGACCTGTTCGAGGACGCGAAGGCTCTCCAAGCCATTCAGGCCGAGTTCCGGGAGAAGACGAAGGGCGTGGTTTACAAACCGTTTATTCCCGATGGGCCTCCTCCCGCGCCGACGCGTTGACTCGCGCCGGGGGGTCCTCGATCGCCTCATTCGGGAGAAGTGTCCTAGTCCTCGCTCGAACAGGCGACACATATTTCACCTTTCCTTTTAAACACCATTAGTCAGAAATGGGCGAGATATGGAAATTCCACTCAGTTTGACAATATGCTTATTGCATGGGATATTGTTTTTCAGAGGTTGACATGTTGAAGCGATGCACTCTGTTCGTGTTACTTGGAGCCATCGCGTGCGGTCCGACGCCCAAGGCAGAAAAACGCCTGGAATCTTTCGGCACCGTGGAGATGCCGGCCGTCGTAAGGTTCGTTGCCGCAAAGTATTTCCGGGAAGGAAACAACAACCCGGATGCGCCCGCGTTCGACTACAAGCGTCCAATGATCCTCCAAGTGGTTGATGAGTTCGAGAAGCACTTACTCGGCAAGGTCGAGACAAACGTTCCCGCAACAACGATGAGCATCCATCGAGTCGCGATGATCGGGAAAGGCGACCTCCTCATCAAGGAGCTTGGGGATCGGGCCGAGACAAACCTGGCGTACGTGTGGGAGTTGCTCGCCCGGCAGCCGAGCCCAAGTGACCGCGAAGGCGTTCTTTACTCTGAGCGCCAATCTCTCCCGTTCATCCAGAACGTCTTCTTCATCCGCGGGACGGATGGGAACCTTTGGGCTGTCAGCGTATACTGGGCAGAGCTTCACTCGTCTGAAGAGGATAACTACGGTTGGGTTATCAATGCAGTGCCGACGAGCAACCCGTGGGACAACGACGTACGCGTCTTCTCACGATGAGCCGCAGTGTGTAAGGTAAACGGAGGTGGGATTATGTTAAACTTCGGAACCTTCGCAGACCTGCGCGACGGGAGAGTCTATAAAACTATAAAAATTGGCAGCCAAACTTGGTTCGCCGAGAATCTTGCCTATATCCCACACGTAAGCCCAGGCCCGGTACAGGGTGGAATATGGGTCTATGGTAACGATGGTTCCGATGTTGAAGCATCCATATCTGCTGAAAATTATAAAACGTACGGATGTTTATACGATTGGGAAACTGCTGTGAAAATTAGTCCCAATGGATGGCATCTACCTAGCGAAGAGGACTGGGTTTCACTAGCTCGATATTTCGGGGGCAGGGCTGAGGATGGAAACAAAATGAAAGAGGTAGATACCGGATATTGGAAAAATTGTCATTTTAATGCTGATAATAGCAGTGGTTTTTCTGCCTTGCCAGGAGGTGCCCGAAGCCCGGATGGCGAGTTCTTCAGTTTGAACTCTGAAGCCAATTTCTGGTCGAGTACGGAGTCCTACGCTGGCCACTTCTGGCACTATTACTTAGAAGACATCTCTCCATATGTGCGCTCAAATCCTAACGATAAAACATATGGGTATTCGATACGGTACATCAAAGACGAGTAACCGCTAAAGAAGTATAGAAAGTATAGCGTCTTTCCTCCCTAGTCTAGCCTCAGGCTAGAACCGAAAATCAGGATAAACGATTGAAATTACGGGAAGATGAGAAGTGCCCCTGGCCTGACTCGAACAGGCGACCTCCGGATTAGGAATCCGCTGCTCTATCCAACTGAGCTACAGGGGCCCTCGGCGGAATGGACTTAACTATAGCCGAATCGACCTTGGTTTTCAATTTTACCCGCCGTGTCCGTTCGAGCGGGCCCGCTGTCTCGCTCAGCGCCTCCGTTTCGCCTTATTCCTCTGGCACTTGGGACAGAAATGGCTCGATCGTCCGCCGATCCGTTTCATCCGGACCGGCGTACCGCACGTAACGCACGGCTCCCCTTTCCGGTCGTAGACCTTGTGGAAGAACTGGAAGTGGCCAGCCTTGCCCTCCGCGTCGCGGTAATCCTGGAGGGTGGAGCCTTTTTCGGCGATGGCCAGCGTGAGAATCTTCTTCATGGAGTCGTAAAGCCGCTCGACCGCCTTTTTCCCGAGTAACGAGGCCGGGGCCTCCGGATGGATCCGGGCGTCGAAAAGCATCTCGTCGGCGTAGATGTTGCCGATGCCGGCGATCGCCGTCTGGTTGAGGAGGAGGCTCTTGATCCGGCCTTTTCTTCGCGCGATGAGAGCGGCGAATTCCGCGTGTCCAATGTCGAGCGGCTCAGGCCCCAGGCAGGCGAGCTCCGTGCACGCCGCCATCGGGTCGCCTTCGAGGCAGAGCAAGAACCCGAATTTTCTGACGTCGCGGAACCTGAGCTCGTTTTTCGCGTCCACGAAACGCATGACCAGCCGCGTATGCTTGTCGCGCGGCTCCGCCGCCCCCGCGAATAAGAACTGCCCGGTCATCTTCAGATGGAAGACGAGCGTCCGGCCGCTTTCGCACGCGATAAGGAGCATCTTGCCCCGCCGCCTCACCGCGAGGACGCGCCGTCCCTTCAGGCCCTCGAGGCCCTTTCGCCCGCCTCTCCGGAGCAGGGGCCGGTAGAGAAGCTCGACCCCCGCGATGACGCGGTCGCGGACCGCCGGTTCGAGCGTCCGAGCGATCGTTTCGACTTCGGGCAGTTCGGGCATTCGGATATTCTACCAGAGACAAGAAGGCATTTTACTTGATTTGCCCGCACGATTCGACTAATATGCTCTCTTATGAAAATCAAGGGCATCGTCGTCATGATCCTCGGGTGGGCCGTCCCGGGTCTGGGCCACGCGGTCCAGAAGAAATACCTCAGGGCCGCCCTCTTCTTCATCTCCATCTTCGCCATGACCGGCCTCGGGCTGGCCATGGGCGGCCGCATATACCCATTCCAGACCGACAACCCCCTGACCATCCTGGCCTTCTTCGCCGACCTCGGCAACGGCCTCTTCTACGGCCTCTCGCGCTTGATTGGCTTGGGCGGGGGCGAGCTCGAGCGGGCCACGTTCGAGTTCGGGACCGCCTACATCGCCGGGGCCGGGCTGCTCAATTTCCTCATCGCCCTGGACGCCTACGACATCGGTGCGGGGAAGAAGTCATGATCTTCGAAAGCCACCTCCTGTCGATGGTCGTCTACGCTTTTTTCGTATCGCTCGTCCTAGCCCTCATCCGCCGCCCGGACAAGAAGGCCCGCATCCGCTACGGCCTGACTCTTTTCGCCATCATGACGGCCGGCGCCCTGGCCTTCGGCTGGTTCATGTTCCTGTTCATCAAACGATAATCGTCCGGTTCCCGGCCTCGGGAAGCGGGGGCGCCAAGACATGATCGAGCTCTTTCACATCTGGAAACAATACCAGAAGCCGTTCTGGGCCCTCAACGACGTCTCCCTCCAGATCAAGGACAGCGACTTCTACTTCATCACCGGCCCGAGCGGGTCGGGTAAGACGACCCTCCTCAAGACCATCTTCCGAGAGACCCTGCCGACCGAGGGTCAGATCCTCATCAACGGCGTCAACATCCTCAAGATCCACGATTCCCGGATCTACACCCTGCGGCGTCGCATGGGCATCGTCTTCCAGGACTTCCGGCTGATGTTTCACCGGACGGTCTTCGAGAACGTGGCCGTCCCGCTCCAGGTGATCGGCGTCGCCCGCAAGGAGATCCGCCGCCGCGTCTTCAACACGCTCCAGAAGGTCAACCTCCACCAGAAGATGTGGGAGCTCCCCTCGCGCCTGTCCTACGGCGAACAGCAGCGGGTGGCCATCGCCCGGGCCGTCGTCAACAACCCTGAGATCATCCTGGCCGACGAACCGACCGGCAACCTCGACCCCGAGCTCGCCTTCGAGATCATCAGCCTGTTCAAGGACATCAACCGGCAGGGCGCGACCGTCGTCATCGGCAGTCATGACCGGGAGCTCATCCGCCACTTCGGAGACAACATCCTCTTCCTCCAGAAGGGCAAGATCGTCGGGAAGGAAGGGCATCCGTGATCGAGAAGGTCAAGTTCTTCCTGAGCCTGACGGGGAACAACCTCTGGCAGTTCCGGACGCGGAATATCTTCAGCGTGACCATCATCTGCCTGTCCTTCCTCACTGTCGGCATCTTCATGTCGCTTTCCAACAACCTCCGGGCCACGGCCCGGGAGCTGTCAAGCAACATGACCGTGGCCTTCTATCTCGACAAGGGCATGCCCGCGGCCGCCGTCGACGCCCTGCACCGGGAGGTCGGCAAGCCCGCCTTCGTCGAGAGCGTCAGGATGGTGACACCGGAGGAGGCCCTGGAGAAGTTCCGCCTGAGCTTCCCGGAGCTCGCCGACATCGTGACCGGCCTCAAGGCCAACCCCTTCCCCGCTTCGATTGAACTGAGGGTGAACAGCAAGGCCTCCGCTTCGGGAGAGGTCGTCGCCTTCGTCGATTCTATGAAAACACGTCCCGGCGTCACCGACGTCCAGTTCAACCAGGACTGGGTGGAAAAGATGCAGGGCTTCAGCCGGCTGGCAGGGGCCATCGGGGCTTTCATGGGCGGGATCCTCCTCCTGACGTCCTTCTTCATCATCTCCAACGTCGTCAAGCTCAACGTCTTCGCCCGGAAGAACGAGATCGAGATCCTGCGCCTCGTCGGCTCGACCAATCTCTTCATTCGCATCCCCTTCTGGCTCGAGGGGATCGTCCTGGGACTTCTCGGGAGCCTGCTTTCACTCGGGCTCCTGTTCGTGGTCATCAATCTCTTTCCCATTTACTTGGGCTCGTCGCTCGGCGCCCTCCAGGAGCTCTTGAGATTCCGCTACCCCGATCTGACCCAGGCCGCCGGCCTCCTTCTCGGCGGGGCGGCGACGGGCTTCGTCGGCAGCGCCACCTCGGTATCCAAGTTCCTGAAGGTCTAAGAAGGTACCGGGTCTACGCAATGCCAGATTTGGCATTGCGTAGACCCGGTACCTTCTGGGGTTTGTCGTCATTGGTTGACAGTCAGCGGGGATTACCCTAAAATCGGGGCAAATGGCGTCGTTGGGGCAGGAATTCAGGGAAGAGCGCGAAGCACGCCACATCTCCATCGGGGAGATCGCTTCGGCCACAAAGATTGTCGCCCGTTACCTCGAGGCCCTTGAGGCCGACCACCTGGATATCATGCCCGGCGAATTCTTCATCAAGGGGATCATCCGCACCTATGCCCGGGCCATCGGCCTCGACGGGGAGATCGTCCTAGCTAGGTACAAGGCGGCCGGCCTCATCGGGGAACCCGAGCACAAGCGGCATCTCCTCTCAAGATCCGAGCCGGCGGAACCCGCGGAGCAGCCCGTTCCCAAAGCCTCGCTTGAACCTCCGCCGCCCCCGGTCCAGAAGCCGGCGCCCGAGCCGGCGCAAGGACATGTCCCGAAGCTCCCACCGGAACTGCCTATCCCGCCCGCCCCGAAGTCCGGTCCCGCCCCTGACCGGGCCGAGCGCCTCATCGTGAAATCCGCTGTGGAAGCGCCGCGGCCTTCTCGTCTGAAGCTCGCCCTGGGAACAGTGTTGCGCACCCGCACCGTCGTCTGGGCGGCGCTGGGGATTCTCGTCGTCCTGGCCGTCATCTTTCTTATCGTCCTTCCGATGCTCCGACGCCCCCCCCGGGCCTCTGCCCAGGCCACGACTCAGGCGCCCACCGTCTCCGCCCAGCCCATCTCTCCCCTCGTCCAGGAGCCCATACCCGAACCGCCGCCCGTCGTCGAAGTCGCGTGGAAGGGTGTCACGATCGAAATCGCGTTCGAGGCCGAGACTTGGATCCAGATCTACGCCGACGGCGTCCTCAAGGTCGACGGCCTCTTCCCCCCGGGCACCACGGCCAAGGCCCAGGCGGACCAACGGATCCTCATCCACACCGGCAACGCCGGGGGATTCGGCTTTCTCCTGAACGGGAAGCCGGCCAAGCCCCTCGGCCGTTCCGGGCAGGTCCTCACCGACATCACGATCACGCCCGATAACTTCAAGGATTTCCTCGAGGCCGAAACGGCCGGCCGGCCGGCCGGCTGAGTTTTCGCCTCATGCCCCCGAGCCCGTAAGCCCATGCCCACCGACCAGGCGGAAGCGATCGTCCTACGGACGATGAACGTCGGCGACCAGGATAAGATCGCCGTCTTCTTCTCCCGGGACAAGGGCATCCTCCGGGGTGTGGCCAAGGGGGCCCGGAAATTCGGCAACCGCTTCGGGAGCAGCCTGGAGCCCATGTCCGTCGTCCGAGTGTTCTACTACGAAAAAGAGCGGCGCGACCTGGTCACGGTTTCCGGCTGCGACCTCGTCGAGTCGTTCTTCGAGATCCAGGCGCAGCCGGAGACGGCGTTCCTGCTGACCTACTTCGCCGAGCTCGTCGAGGAATTCGCCCCGGCCCGGGCCCGAGAGGAGGTCCTTTACCGGCTCCTTCTTTCCGTCCTCCGCTGTCTCAAGGAGGGCGGCGACCGGGCCTTCGCGGCCGCCTATTTCGAAGCTTGGTTTCTCCAATGGAACGGCCTCCTCCCCGACCTCTCCGCCTGCCGGAAATGCCGAAAACCCCTCGTCCCCGGCTGGCTCGCCCCCAAAAGGGACGGGGCCTACTGCACGGATTGCGCCTCCTTAAAAAAAGAAGAGATCCCGGTCGAAACGCAGGCCTTTCTCCGCTGGACCAAAAAGAACCCGCCGCCGGGAGCGTGCGTCCAGCCGTTCGCGCCGGACGAGATCGCCAAGATCCGCAAGACCCTCCAGGCCATGATCGTCTATCACATGGAGCGGGAACCGCGGACGCTCAATTTCCTGAAGATGAAATAACTTGGCTGAACGCGTTGAATTCCCGCAACCCTTCCTGTATCATAATCGTTTGATAGAGCATAACTTAACATCAGAGAGCATTGTCTTATCCAAATGAGGAGGCTCCATTGAAAAAAGCCGCGCTGATTCTGGTTGTTCTCGTACTCGCGGTATCCTTGCCGGCTCAGCAAAGAACGGGGACGATCTACGGCAGGATCGTCGACACCCAGGGCAAGCCTCTTCCCGGCGTCGCCGTGACCCTCTCGGGCCCCCTGACCGCCAGCATGAGGACGGTCTCGAACGGATCGGGCATCTTCCGGTTCCTGGCCATCTTTCCGGGCCGGGACTACAGCGTCAAAGCCGAGCTGGTCAACTTCAAGACCGTGAACCGGGCCAACGTCATCGTCACGATCGGCGCGAACGCCGCTATCAACCTGACCCTCGAGGCCGGCAAACTCGAGGAGCAGGTCACTTCGAAGGCGGTCACGCCCATCGTCGACGTCCGGAAGATGACGGCGGGGTTGAGCTTCGGCAGGGACGAACTTCAGACGCTGCCCACGGCCCGTAACCCCTGGGCCATCCTTCAGCTCGTCCCGGCCGTCATGCTCGACCGCGAAAACGTCGGCGGCAATGAATCCGCCCAGCAGGCCGCGTTCGTGTCCAAAGGCGACAGCGGGAACGGCGCCAACAACATCTTGACGCTCGACGGCGTCGATGTCACCGACCCGCTGGACCTGGGCAGCTCGGCCATCCCCTACGACTTCGACACGTTCGAGGAGCTGAGCATCACCACCGGCGGCGCGGCCGATGTGACCATGCAGACGGGCGGCATCGCCCTGAACATGGTCACTCGCCGGGGCGGCAACAGGGTGAGTGCGACGGCCCGGTTCTACCTGACCGACCGCTCTTTCCAAAGCAGCAACCTGACCACCGCCCTCCGGTCGCGGGGCGTCAGCAACACCAACAGGATCGAGCAGATCAAGGACTTCGGCGCCAGCGCCGGCGGCCCCATCGTCAAGGACAGGCTTTGGTGGTGGGGCGCCTACGGCGTCCAGGACATCTTCACCTACACGATCTATAACACCCGGGACCAGTCGCTCCTCGCCAACTACAACTTCAAGCTCAACGCCCAGCCGTTCTCCGGCAACCGGTTCGAGGCTCTGGTCACCTCGGGCGCGAAGGAACAATTCGGCCGGAACGCCTCCCTGGCCAAGCCGGAAGGCGACCACCTGACCGGCAAGAATCGCTGGGGCAGCCCGATCATCAAGCTCCAGGACGAACAGGTCATCGGCAGCAACTTCTATCTGTCCCTGAAATACTCCTTCAACGATGCCGGGTCCGCCACCCGGCCGATGGTCGACGAGAACGTGTCGAATCCCGTGACTTGGGACATCGGGAACGCGACCTACGTCCCCTTCAGCTCGGCCTACGGCAGGTCCTGGGACTGGTCCTCCGTGAGCCGGCCCAGGAAAAACTTCCAGCTCACGACCACGTATTTCCGCGATTCCCTTCTCGGCGTGTCCCACGAGTTCAAGGCCGGCCTCGAGTTTTCTGACAAGAAATCGGACACCCAATCGGGCTACGCGCAAAATTACGAGGTTTTCCGCAACTTCGTCGACCCGCTCATCGACCTGGGCGAGGGTCTGGTCGTCCCTCCCGCAGCCTGGCAGTTAATCCGGTTCGGCCGTGAGAGCCGCGACCTCTCCCTGATCAAGCAGACCTCCGCCTACCTCCAGGATACCCTCTCTAAGGGGCGGTTCACCTTGCAGTTGGGCTTACGCTACGACCAGCAGGCTCCCTCGACGGGCGCTTACACCCTGGAAGCGGTCAAGGGGCTGAACTCCGCCTGGACGAACGTGTTCGACACCGCCGTGATGACCTCCCTAAATACGGACCTCCCGCCAATCGCGATCAGGGCCATCAACCCGAAGTACCACTGGAACACGTGGTCGCCCCGGATCGGACTGAGCTGGGACATCTCGGGCGACGGAAAGAACGTAGCCAAGCTCGCCTACTCCGAGTACGGCGACGTCATGCCCGTCGGCGCGTACACGCCCCAGCCCCTCGGCCTGGGCGGCAGCATGGACTTCTGGTGGAATGACACGAGCGGCGACAGCAAGGTCCAGCTTGCCGAGATTTTCTGGCAGTATTCCTCCGCAAATGCCGACCATCCCTACGAGCTCTACAGCCTCTACGACAGCGACGGCATGCCCAGCGACGCGGCCAATGCCGCGCTCGTCGGGGGCTTCACGAGCGACGCCTACCTCGCGGGCAACTACCGGAATTTCGACTGGCAAAATCCCACGGCCGTCAACTACGACAACCTGACGACCTTTTTCCGCAGCGACATCGACCCCGGGGCGAAGAGCGTCAAGACCTCCCCCCGAACGCGCGAGATCATGCTCTTTCTCGAGCGGGAGATCCGCCCCGACCTAGCCCTCTCCGTCAACACCACCTACCGGCGCTACGACAACTTCGACTGGGCCAAGGCCTTCTATCCGGCCAATATCTATCCCGCGACGCCAGACCTGGTCATCGACAACACGCAGACGTGGTACACGACCGCCGGGACGATCCCCGCGACGGTGAAGATCGGCGAAGTGACCTACGACATGGGGGACGCCGCCGGCAAACCCTGGTACCTCCCCATCGCCAGCTTCCCGGGCGCGACCCCCTACCGGATGATCGACAAGAGCAACGCTTACAGGACCTACTTCGGCCTCGACCTCGTCCTCACCAAGAGACTGTCAAACCGCTGGTTCCTGAACGCCTCGGTCACGCTCCAGGATCAGCGCGTCCACTGGAACGACTCCTACATCGACCCGACGAACAAGTGGGCCCTGGACGGCAAGCCATTTGGGAACCTGGGCGGCGGAGCGGGCGGCAAGACGTCCGTCCAGATGTACACCCGCTGGATGACCAAGGTCAGCGCCCTTTACCAGCTGCCCCTGGGCTTAGACGTCTCGGGGACGCTCATCGCGCGCGAGGGCTGGAAGATCCCGACCTATGTCACCCTCGCCTACTCCAGCAACGAGGCCTGGCCGGGTCTCTATAAATCGAACACAATCTTCCTCCAGACCGCGACGAAGGCCAGCCTGCCGACGTTCTACAACCTGACCTTCCGGATCGAGAAGAAAATCGCCATCGGCACCGGCAAGATGTACGTCATGGCCGACGTCTTCAACGTCCTTAATTCGGCCATCGTCAACCGGGCCTATGACGCTTATTTAGGGACGTACTACGTTGACACGGGGGAATCCTCCGCCAACCCCAGCAACCTTCTCTACAACGAGATCCTCAACCCCCGGGTCTGGCGGCTCGGCGTGCGTTTCGAGTTCTGAGTTCGAGCGGGAGAGGCTACTTCTTGATGGTCGAGATGAACGCTTCGACCTCGGGGATGCCGCCCTGCAAGATGAGGTAGCCGTTGGAGGGCTCGCGCTCCGTGATCTCGCCCGCGACCGGCGTCAGCATGATCTTGCGGACCTCCTCGAGGTCGGTCGTCCGCCCCAGGGCCCAGGCCAGCTTGACGTAGGCCACCTCGGGCAGCATGTTCGCCGCCGGGATGACTCCGAGCTCCATCATGTCCCGTCCCGTGTCGTAGACGTACATCTGGACGTAGCCCCAGAGGGTCTGGACGGTCATGTAGACGGCGATGCCCTTCTCCCGGCACCGCGCCAGCGCGGGGTAGAGCGGTTTGTTGACGTGACCCAGGCCCGTCCCGGCGATGACGATCCCCCGGTAGCCGTTGTCGATGAGCGCGTCGATGATGTCCGGCTTCATGTTGGGGTAGTAGTAGACGATCGATACGCGCTCCTCGAACGAGGTGTCGATCTTGACGCTCCGGTCGGCCCGGCGCCGTTTGTAATCCTGGCGGAGGGGCGTGATCTTGTCGCGGCTGACCATGGCAATCGGGATGTCGCCGATCGTCCGGAAAGTTGAGCGATAGCTCGAGTGCATCTTACGGACGCGGGTCCCCCGGTGGAGCAGGCCGTAGGTGTCCGAGGTCGGCCCAAACATGCAGATCATGACCTCGGCGATGTCGCTCTCGGCCGCGGTCTTGACGCTGTGCATGAGGTTGAGGGCGGCGTCGGAGGATGGCCGGTCGGAGGAGCGCTGGGAGCCGACCATGACGATGGGCACGGGCGAGTCCTGGACCATGAACGACAGGATGGCCGACGTGTGGTGCATGGTGTCGGTGCCGTGACCGATGACGACGCCCTGGACTCCCTTCTCGATCTCGCGGCCGATGGCCTTGGCCGTGGCGATGTACTGCTCCGGGCCCATGTTCTCGCTGAAGACGCCGAAAAGCTTCTCGGTCTCGAGGTTGCAGATGTCGGCGAGCTCGGGCACAGAGCCGTAGAGCTCTCCCGGCGAGAAAGCCGGGATGACGGCCCCCGTCCGGTAGTCGAGGCGGCTGGCGATCGTCCCGCCCGTGCCAAGGAGCTTGACCCTGGGTTTCCCAGGGTCGAAGGGGAATTCCTTTTCGGGGATCTTGTAATGCGCTTCCTTGCGGCCGGTGATGGCGACGGCTTCGATCGAGCGGGCCAGAAGGCCGATGTTGTAGCCCGAGCGGAGCTTGATGACGACATGGTGAGGGTCGGCGGTTTCCGAGCGCGGCAGGATGATGCCCGTATAGGCGCCCCGGGAGGTCTTGATCTCGACGTCGCTCCAGACCATGGCCCCGAAGCTCTTAAGCACGGCCAGGGCCTCGCCCCGGTAGCCCTTGTAAGAGTCGTCGCCGGCCATCAGCATTTCTCCTCGGCGGCCGCCCGGACACGCTCGACGATCGAGGCGCCCTCGACGCGGCCGCGCAGGGCGGTCATGACCAAACCCATCAGGGCGTGGACTTTCTTGTCAGGGTTGTGGATCTTAATAGATCGCAGGGCGGCGGACGACGCCTGGACCTGCGCATAGACCTCGACCTCGGAGGCCGGTCGGATCTCGCCCGCCTGGGGCAGGGTCCCGCCGCGGGAGACCGTCTCCATGAACGCCAGGACGCCGTCCCTGGATATTTTCCTGTCCCTGAAAAGGGCGAAAATCCAACGAAGGCTGTCCTCGTCCAAGCGCCTCACGTCCATCCCCTTCTTCTTCAACCGTTTGCGGAACTGCACGAGGGCCACAGAAGCGGCGACCGGACTGATCTTCCAATCCTTGACCAGGACTTCGAACAGGCCCGCCAGACGCGACGCGGCCAGCGGCTCGACGACATCCGCCGGGACGCCGATCTCCCTGTACCACGATTCCCGCGTCCAAATCGGCACCGGGAGGCGCCGCCGGATCGTTTCGAGGCGCTCCTCGGTGACTTGCTTCGGCGGCAGGTCCGTGTCCGGGTACATCCGGTCCGGGCCGGGAAGGATGCGCTCGAAGCCGTTCGTCCCGTCCCGGAGGGCCTGGCGCGTCTCGGAGGGGATCCCGGTCGCGGCCTCCCGCGCCCGGATGGCGATCTCCTGAGCGCCCGTCTTGACGTCCTCGCGGCCGCCCCAGACGAGGACGAGCGTGTCGTCCTCGGTCGCCTTGACGGCTTTCCGCACGGCCAGCCACTCGGCGCTCGAGAGGGTCTCGGAGGAGCTGTCGGAATGGACGATGTTGGGCAGTTTCGTCAGGCAGGCGACGACCCGGACGCGGTCGGAGATCTCGCGCGAGAACCGGGTGTTCGGCTGCGTCTGCCAATTGAGGAGGTCGCGGAAGCCGTGGAGGACGACACAGCCGGCCACGAGGCCCGCGTCGAGGGCGTCGCGGATGGGCTGGTAGCTCGTCTTCTGGAGGAGGCGGGTGACGTCCTCGGTCTCCGCCTTGAACGTCTCCGGCGTGACGCCGCGGCCGTGGAGCTCGTCGCGGAGCCGGAGGAGGTTCCACTGCCTCATGGCCTCGTGGTAGGTGAGCAGCGGGATGCGGGGGATGCGCGGCACGCCCTTGATCTCGACGCGCGTGCCGCCGCGGACACTGACGTTGACGTCCTCGCGGGCGGCGCCGATGCCGGTGCGGACGTCGCCCGTGCTCCGGACGAGGCGGCGACAGATCTGGGCGACCTCGGCGACCTCCTGGGGCGTCCGCATGTCGGGCCCGGTCACGGTCTCGATGAGGGGCATGCCCAAGCGGTCCGTGAGATAGGTCCGGCGATGGCCGACGTCGCTGACCTCGCGGCAGGCGTCCTCTTCAAGGCCGAGCTGGATGATCGTAATGCGGCGGTCCTTATAAGGGATCCAACCGTTGACCCCGACGATCGTCGTCCGCTGGAAACCCGTCGGGATGCTGCCGTCGAGATACTGCTTACGGGCGATGTGAAGCTCGTCGACGAGGTAGAGGCTGTAGAGCATGGCCACACCCAGGGCGATGTCGAGGGCACGCTCGTCGATCATGAACGGCGGCGTGTCGTCCATCTCGTAGGTGCAGACCGTCTCCCGGTTGATCCGGTAGATGATCTCCTTCTTCGTTTTGAACTCCATGAGGGCCGTGCCGTCGTACTCGCCGAGCTCGGACAGGGTCGGGCGCATGTGGCGGAGGATCTCGGCGTCGTATTTATCGCTGTAGCGTCCGGCCGGACAGCGGCAGAAAAGCTTCTTTTCGGTCAGGAGCTGTTGGTGGATCTCGAGGCCGGAGCGGAATCCGACCTCCGCGTAGTCGGCGTCGGTCATTTCGGCGAACGGCTTGAAATTGAACTGATATTCGCTCATAGGCTTGGCCCATTCTCCAGGGACAAGAGGGGCATTATAACATATTAACCGTTGAGACGTTCGCCTGGGTTGATTTTTGCCTGGAGTTATGTAAAATAGGCCCCTTCTCCCCGCTTTTATTATTTTCAGAGGAGACACGCATGAACATTCTGGGTCTGGCCCGCCATGGGTTGAATTCGTTCGAGCAGATCGCCATCATGGGCGTCATGCTGACGGCCTTCATCAGCCTCTTATATGCCTGGATGCTGCGCAAGGTCGTTCTCAAGAAAGACAAGGGCACGCCGAAGATGCAGGAGATCTGGAACGCCATCCGCATCGGCGCCGACAGCTACCTGAAGACGCAGCTCCGCAAGATCCTGCCCATCATCGGCGGACTGACGGTGGCCTTGTTCCTCAGCGTCTACGTCGTCCCGGCCAGCCGCGAGGCCGTGGCCGAATTCGGCGCCAGGAACGCCCAGATCATCGTCGCCATCGGCCGGACGATCGCCTTCATCATGGGCGCCGGCTTCTCGCTCCTCGTCGGCCAGCTCGGCATGCGCATGGCCATCCAGGCCAACGTCCGGGCCGCGTCGGCCGCCCGGCGGGGCTTCAACGAGGCTCTGTCCATCGCCTACTACGCCGGGACGATCACCGGGATGCTGACCGACGGCCTGGGCCTCTTCGGCGGCACCCTGATCTTCATCGTCTTCGGCACAGCCGCCCCCGACGCCCTGCTCGGGTTCGGCTTCGGCGGCACCCTGCTCGCCCTGTTCATGCGCGTCGGCGGCGGCATCTTCACCAAAGCGGCCGACATCGGCGCCGACCTCGTCGGCAAGGTCGAGAAGGACATCCCCGAGGACGACCCGAGGAACGCGGCCGTCGTGGCCGACCTCGTCGGCGACAACGTCGGCGACTGCGCCGGCATGGCCGCGGACATCTTCGAGTCCTACGAGGTGACCATCGTCTCCGGGCTGATCCTGGGGTTGGCCCTGGTGGCCCTCGACCCGGCCCACGCCCTGAAGTGGATCGTCTATCCCCTGATCATCCGGGCTATCGGCGTCATCTCCTCGATCCTGGGGACGTTCACCGTCCCGATCTGGGAGCGCTTCCCGATCAAGTTCCTCCGGGCCAAGGACGCCGAGGAGGCCATGTTCCGCTCCTACGAAGTCTCGAGCGTCAACACCATCCTCTGGTCCTTCGTCGTGGCCGTCAATTACGCCCACGACTGGCGGCTGGCCATGCTGACCTCGGTCGGGGTCGGGCTGGCCGTAGCTTTCAACCCGCTGACGTCCTACTTCACCTCGACGCGCAAGGGACCGGTCAAGGAGATCGTCAGGTCGACCAAGACTGGGCCGGCGACGACCATCCTCTCCGGCCTGGCCGTGGGGATGGAGTCGAGCGTTTGGGCCGTCGTCATGATCGCTGTCAGCTTCATCATCGCCCTGGCCCTCTACAGCTCGGCCGGAGCGATCTACGTCCTCTACGGCGTGGCCATGGTCGGCATCGGCATGCTCAGCCATACGGGCAACAACGTGGCCATGGACTCCTACGGCCCGATCTCCGACAACGCCAACGGCATCGCCGAGATGGCCTGGCACGACCAGTGCGACGAGGAGACCGTCAAGGCCCGCCAGATCATGGCCGACCTCGACGCCGTCGGGAACACGACCAAGGCCATCACCAAGGGGGTGGCCATCGCCTCGGCGGTCATAGCGGCGGTCAGCCTCTTCGCCTCGTACATCACGGACGTCGGACGCGTCCAGCTCCAGCTCGGCGTCAAGGAGATCATGACCTCCATTCGCCTTTCGGATACCAAGGTCTTCGTCGGCCTGCTCCTCGGGGGCGCCCTGCCCTGGCTCTTCAGCTCGCTCTCGCTCCGGGCCGTCACCCGGGCGGCCGGCCTCATCGTCGAGGAAGTCCGGCGGCAGTTCAAGATCCCCGGGCTGATGGAAGGCAAGGTCAAGCCGGACTACGCCCGGGTCGTCGGGATTTCGACGGCCGCGGCCCAGAAGGAGCTCGTCCCGCTGGCCATGATCTCGGTCCTCATGCCGATCATCGTCGGCCTGGTGCTCCAGGTCGAGGCCCTGGGCGGCTTCCTCGCGGGGATCATCCTGAGCGGCCAGCTCCTGGCCGTCTTCATGGCCAACGCGGGCGGCGCCTGGGACAACGCCAAGAAAACGATCGAGGACGAGCCCAAGGACGCGATCGCCTGCACCGGCAAGGGCTCGGACCGGCACCAGGCCGGCGTCGTCGGCGACACGGTCGGCGACCCGCTCAAGGATACGGCCGGCCCGGCCCTAAATCCCATGATCAAGGTCACGAACCTGGTCAGCCTCATCGCTGCGCCCATCATGGTCAAGTACAGCAAGATGAGCATCGGCCTGGCGGCGGTCGTGGCCGTCCTGCTCGCCGGAGTCATCTGGGCCATCTGGAAGAGCAAGCGGGAGGCCCCGTCGCTGTTTACGGAAATCGAGGGCAAGCTGGCTAAGAAGTAATCGCCCCTTCGGACGGACAATTAAAAGGGGACACGTACCGCGGCGGTACGTGTCCCCTTTCTTTCTTTATTGGGCGGGCGCCGGGGCGGGTGCCCGCTTCCGCCAATTCCGGATCTTTTCGAACAGAAAGCGGAAGACGAAGCGGACGCCTCTCAACATCCTCGTTCCCAGCCAGAGCAGACCGAAACCCAGCGCCGCGATCAGGAGCGCTCCGAAGATATAGATGACCGTGTTCAGGGTGGGGTCGGGAACCAGGGGATAAATGTCGATCCAAGGGTCGAGAAATCCCGGGCTGAAGATGCGGACGATCATGACCAAGGCGCTCAGCCAGCCGGTCAGGATGAGACTGAAGGCCACGATGTAGAAGGCCAAAACGAGGGCCAGGACGCCGATGATGAGGCCGACGGCGAGGCCCAGCCCGCTCATGCCGAGCGGGACGCCGAAGAAGGCGATGAGAACTCCGGCCAGGATGTAGAATGGGAGTTTTTTCTTCTTCCCCATCGTGACCATGGCTTCCGGCATGCGGGCCGAAACGACGCTCGCCGGCTCGCCCAGCTTGTCGAGGACCTTGAGGATCCTGTCGACTTCGTTCTCGGTCGAGTCGTTCCGGAAGGACTCGTAGATGTGCGAGTGGATCTCCCTGACGAGTTCCTCCTGATCTTTGGATGGGAACCCCTTCAGGCCTTTTCTCAATCGTGCCAGGTAATTATCGACGATCTGGGCGACGGGCCCGCTGAAACCGTTAGCCATTGTTCGTCTCCTTCTTCACGGAAAGGACATGGTGATCTTCGTCCGTGTTTCCCGGCACCGGCCCGCTCTGGACGTTGACGACGATCGCGGAGAGCTTCCTGAATTCCCCTTCGAGCACTCGGAACGCCTCCTCCCCCTTGAGCGTCAACGTGTAGTATTTTCGGGGAGGTCCCTGGCTGGATTCGACCCACTCGGATTGGACGACGATCTCCTTGTCGCCGGAGATCGTCTTGACGAGGGAGTATCCGTAGTGGCGTCCCCGAGAGAGAGAGGCTAGGATGGCCAGCTCCAAGATCCCTTTTCTCAACTGGGTTATTTTGTTTTCCATGTTATAACCAAATACAATGTAATACACAGTAGCAGGCTTGTCAAGCTGTTTTTTAACTGTTTGATAGCGCCTTGACAACCTCCGTCTCCCCCGTTATCGTCCCCTCGTGGCTAAATCGGGGAATGTCCCCAATTCAAGGTGGTTCTGATGATAAAGCTGGAGACATCAAGAAAATGCACCACGGCAGGAGCGCGGTTCGCGCTCGGCCTTTTCGCTCTGCTCGTTATCGCATTCACGGCGAGCGCCGTCCCAACTCAGGAGATTAAGCACGGCATCGGGAAATGGGACCCGGAATCCGGGCTCGGGAATCACCGGGCCGTCGTCCGGGTCTCGACACTTCCCACACCGAAAGTAATTCCGGTAAAGAAGGGCGCAAGAAAGGCCGCTGCGGCCCCGACGCTGACGAAGCCCGCGGCCGTGCGCGTCATCATCCCCTGGCGCCGCCGCGACCTCGAGCCGGAAAAGAAAAACATCGTCGTCGTCGACGCCGCGTCGGGCGAACGGGTCATTAACGTGCTCGCGCTCGCGGTCAACCGGGAATACGGCGACTTCCTCTTCGAGCCCCGAGCCGTTCCGGGCGACTATTTCGTCTACTACATGCCCTACAAATCCGAGGGACGGAAAAACTACCCGAACGTGAAATACGACCCGCCGCAGGCAACGGCCGACCCGGCCTGGCTGGCCGCGAACGGCCTCACGCCGGATAGACTCCCGGCTCTCCGCCCCGACGCCTTCCCCCGCGCCGAGGTCGTCGAGCTCCAATCCGCGGACGAATTCAGCGCCTTCACGCCGATGGAGAGAATCGCCACGGCCGCGGAAACGAAGGCGCTTCTCGAGGCCCATCCCCGCGCCGCGTATCTCCTCTTCCCCGAAGACCGCGCGCTATCCATCCGCATGGGGGACGACCTCCCCTTCCGTTGGGCCGTCGACGGACCGAGCGGAGCGTTCCAAGGTGAGGCGGGGCGCGGCGAGTATTTCGCGTTCCAGATCGGGCTCTGGGCGGCCCGGGAGCCTATCGCCGACGTCGAACTCAGATTCTCGGACCTCGTCCAGGCCGTGCCGCGGATCGAGGACGGCTCTCCCGCCCCGCGGACGCTCATCGCCGCCTCGGCCATGACTTGTTTCAACAAGGGTGGTATCGACTGGGACGGCACATCATTCCGGAAGGCGATTCCCGTCGAGCATGGAAAGATCCAGGCCCTCTGGTGCGGCATCCAGGTGCCTCGCGACGCCCGGCCGGGCGTTTTCAGCGGCACGGTGACGGTCGCACCCAAAGGACTGCCGGAAACGATCCTGGGAATCGAGCTCCGAGTGACGGCCGACGTCCTCGAGGACGCCGGCGACGGCAACCCATCCCGCATGACCCGCCTCCGTTGGCTCGACTCGACCCTGGCCCAGGACGACGGCATCGTTCCCCCCTATACCCCCCTTGGAATCGACGGTCTCACCGTCTCTTGCCTCGGCCGTTCGCTGACTGTCGGCCGTGACGGATTCCCGGCCCGCATCCAGAGCTTTTTCGCGCCCGAAATGACGCGTTTCCAGACAAAGCCAGCCCCGCTGACCGTCGCTCCCATGAAGCTCCTGGTCACCGACGGCGGCGGCCGAGAGCTCGCCTGGGTCCCTGGCGCAAACGCCCCCGGCCCCGGCCCGATCCAGAAAGGCTCGGGCACCGTCGTTTGGGAGACGGAAAACCGCGCCGGGGACCTCGTCATGAAAGTCGCCGCGCGGATGGAATTCGACGGCTTCGTCGATTACAAAGTCGCCGTCACGGCCCGGCGCGACACGGCCGTCTCGGACATCCGGCTCGAGGTCCCCTTCAGCGAGGACTGCGCCCGTTACATGATGGGCCTCGGCTTCAAGGGCGGGCTGCGGCCGGAGACATTCGATTGGGCCTGGGACCAGAAGAAAAACCAGGACGCCCTCTGGCTGGGCGCCGTGAACGCCGGGATGCAGGTGTCCCTGCGCGCCGAAAACTACTCCCGGCCGCTCAATACGAACTTCTATCTCTCGAAGCCCCTCAACCTGCCGCCTTCCTGGTGGAACGACGGCAAGGGCACAATCGAGGTCCGGACGGTCGGCGCAGAGGGAGTCAAGGGGGTAAAAAGCGATCCCGGGCCCCGGCCCGTAATTTTGTCCGCCCGTTCCGGCTCGCGCACCATGCGGGCCGGCGAGACGCTCCACTTCGATTTCACTCTTCTCATCACGCCGTTCAAACCCCTCGACCCGGCATCCCAATTCCGCGAGCGCTACTTCCACGCCTTCAAGCCCCTCGACGAGGTCGCGGCGACCGGGGCCAACGTCATCAACGTCCACCACGCCAACGACATCAACCCCTTCATCAATTATCCTTTCCTCCGGACGCGGGAGATGAAGGCCTACATCGACGACGCCCACGGCCGCGGCTTCAAGGTCAAGATCTACGACACCGTGCGCGAGCTTTCCAACCACGCCCCCGAGCTCTTCGCCCTGCGCAGCTTAGGCCACGAGATCTTCTCGCCCGGCCCCGGCGGCGGGTATTCCTGGCTCCAGGAGCATCTGGCGAGTGATTACATCGCCGCCTGGTTCGTCCCCGAGCTCAAGGACTCCGCGGTCATCAACAGCGGCATGTCGCGCTGGCACAATTACTATATCGAAGGCCTCGACTGGATCGCCCGCAACGTCGGCATCGACGGGCTCTACCTCGACGACGTCGCCTTCGACCGGACGACGATGAAACGCGCCCGCAAGGTCCTCGACCGCAGCCGTCCGGGCGCTCTCATCGACCTCCACAGCGCCAACCAGTACAATGTGCGCGACGGCTTCGCCTCGAGCGCCAACCTCTACCTCGAGCACTTCCCCTTCCTCAACCGCCTCTGGTTCGGAGAGTACTTCGATTACAACGGGGGCGGCTCCGACTACTGGCTGGTCGAGATGTCGGGCATCCCCTTCGGGCTCATGGGCGAGATGCTCCAGGACGGCGGCAACCCCTGGCGGGGCATGGTCTTCGGCATGACCAGCCGCCTGCCCTGGGCCGGCGACCCGCGGCCGCTGTGGAAAGTTTGGGACGAGTTCGGGATAACGGCGAGCGAAATGGTCGGCTGGTGGGTGGAGAAGAATCCGGTGAAGACAGGGAACGCGAAGGTTCTGGCGACGGCCTACATCAAGCGGGGCGACGGGAAAGCGGCGCGGACGTCGGTTCTCGTCGCGCTGGCCAGCTGGGCCAAAGAGCCCGTCGACGCCCGGCTCGCGATCGATTGGAAGACACTCGGCCTCGACCCGAAGAAGGTCATTTTGCGCGCGCCCGCGATCGAGAATTTCCAGCCGGCCGCGGAGCTCAGGCCGGGCGACGCCATCCGCGTCGAACCGGGCAAGGGCTTGCTGCTCGTCCTCACGGAGCGGTAGGTCGCACAGGCGAGAATTCCGAGGGCCGACACGCGTCTTTATGGGTAGTAAAAAAACTTGACTTATTGAAAGGATAAGTATATATGTATAGTATATACTTTTGGAGCGAATCGATGAAGATGGCTCGGCTCTTTCGCAACGGACAAAGCCAGGCGGTGCGCCTGCCCAAGGAGTTCCGTTTCGAGGGCGATTTCGTCTATGTCAAGAAATCCGGCGATGCCGTCGTTCTGCTTCCTGCAAAGGGAATCTGGAATTCGCTCGTCGAAAGCCTTGATAAGTTCTCGGACGATTTCATGACCAGCCGGAATCAGCCCGATCCGCAGGAGCGCGAGGCCCTCTAATGCGCTTCATGCTCGACACGGACTCCTGCATCGCCCTGATCAAACGGAAACCCAACTCGATATTGCGCCGGCTGACCTCCCTCTCCCCCGGAGAGGCAGGCATCTCTGCGATCTCCCTGGCCGAGCTCCGCTACGGGGTCGCAAAAAGCGCGCAACAGGAAAAAAACGGCCTGGCCCTGGACGAATTCCTGCTTCCCTTGGAGGTGGCAGATTTCGATGAGCCAACCGCGGAAAGTTATGGGATGGTCCGCGCCGCGCTCGAAAAAGCCGGAACGCCGATCGGCCCGCTCGACACCCAGATAGGAGCCCATGCCCTCAGCTTGGGTGCCACTTTGATAACACACAATTCGCGCGAATTCCGCAGGATCCCCGGCCTCGCCGTCGAGGACTGGCTCTCCTGACAAGGGCTCGTCCTCTCAATTCAAGGACATGAAAGGATTTTTTTCATCCGAAGAGCTTCATCAGCCAGCGATGGAGCGGCGCCAAGGGCTCGAAGCGCTCAAAGCAGTAGTCGACGAGACGAGCCGAGAAAAACTCAGCCGGGATCTTCGCTTCGAAACTGGCGTAGAGGCCCTTGTGCTTGAGAAGCGCGGCGTTCGAGTGGGCGGGGTCGAAACCGGCCGGAACGCGCTTGTAGTGCTCGCCGCCGAGGGAGAAGCCCGGGATCGCCCGGATCGCGGTCACGATCTTCCGGATCTCGGCGCCGCTCTTAGCATCGAACACCGCCTTCCTGAAGCGGCCGAGAAGGTTGTCGGGGATGATGTACATGCCCCCGCCGACCATCAGGTCGGGCGGCTCGAGGTGGAAATAGAAACCCGAAGATTCCAGCCGCGAACGGACGCCGTCCCAAAAATAGATACCCAGGTTCGTCTTGTAGGGCGTTGGGTCCAGGCTGAAACGCGTGTCGCGGTTGATGCGGAAGATGGACTTGTTGACCTTGGGCACGGCGACGATGTGCGGGGCGATCTTTTTCAGCCTCTTCCCCATGGCCGTGACAAACAGCTTGGCCGGGCCCATGACGTGCCGGTCGTAGGTCTCCCGGTTCCTGTCGAACCATTCTTTATTGTTGTTCTTGCGGAGGGCCGTGAAAAAACGGACGGTCTCTTTTGTGAATCCGGAAAATACGGCGTCGTCGGCCATGGTCGCCTCCCGCCGGGTATTTTATCAGAACGGCCCGTCCCCGCCCATATCATTTGGTTCTTCTCCTGATTTCGCGGGAAAAGAACCTATCATTTGCGGGGGACTTACAGGCAATCCGCGTTGCCAGGGATAGAGGCGCTGTGGTATAACTCCGGGCAACACATCCGGAATTCTCGCGATCGGTATGGAGGAATTCATGAGCGAAAACGCTTGGGTCGAGGAATTTCCGGGAGCGGTGACGGTCTGCGACACCGAAGGACGGATCGTCGAGATGAACAGCCGGTCGCTCGAAGTATTCGCAGCCGACGGCGGGGGGAAGCTCATCGGGACGGACGTCCTCGACTGCCACCCCGAGCCGAGCCGAACCAAGCTCAAAAAGATGGTGGACGAGCGCCGGACGAACGTCTACACAATCCAGAAGAACGGGAAAAAGAAGCTCATCTACCAGGCGCCCTGGTTTAAGGATGGGGTCTACGCCGGCTTCCTCGAACTGTCCCTCGAAATCCCCTCGGACATGCCCCATTTCAACCGCGATTAAGAAAGGCGGTGGTGAGGAGGGGCACGTAGGTGATGAGCAGGACCGCCACCAGCCCCAGCAACAGGAACATCAGCACGTCCCTGTACACCCGGTGGATCGGCTCATTGAACCGGTAGGACGCCAGGTACAGGTTCAGCCCGACGGGCGGCGTGAGATAGCCCAGCTCCAGGTTGGCCAGGAAGATGATGCCGAGATGGACGGGGTGGATGCCAAAGAGATTGCCGAGCGGGATGATGAGCGGCACGACGACGAGAATGGCCGAGTAGATGTCCATGAAACAGCCGACGACGAGCAGGGCCAGGTTGAGGATGAGCAGGAAGACGTACTTCGAAGAGATCGTCGCCGCGACCCAGGCGCTGAGCTTCTGCGGGATCTGGGCGTCGATGATGTAATAGGAAAGCCCGTTGGCCAGGGCGAGGATGATCAGGACGCCGCCGATGATCGGAACGCAGCGGAGGAAGATCCGGGGCAGGTCGCGTAACCTCACGTCCTTTTTGATGAAGGTTTCTACGCCCCAAACATAGAGAAGGGCGGCCGCGGCACTT
Source organism: Candidatus Aminicenantota bacterium (assembly GCA_026393975.1). Lineage (GTDB taxonomy): Bacteria > Acidobacteriota > Aminicenantia > Aminicenantales > Saccharicenantaceae > RBG-16-66-30. The sequence continues at coordinate 163,891 of JAPKZD010000009.1, forward strand.
TCCTGCAGGCTGGTGAGGCCGCCGAAATACAGGCCGAAGACGACGAGCGGCAGGAGGAGCTCCCAGAAGGATTCTCGGAAGGCGGCCAGCGCCTCCTTCGCCCTGAAGCCATGACGGGGGATGCCGTGCTTCCAGGAATAGACGATGCCGAGGATCATGACGGAGAATACGAGGAAGAGGCCGGGCAGCAGCCCGCCGATGAACATGTCCTTGATGCTCGTCTGGGCCGTCACGCCGTAGATGATGACGGGCAGGCTCGGCGGGAAGAGCAGGCCGATGCTTCCCGAGGCGGTCAGAAGCCCCACCGTGAACCTTTTGGGATAACCCGCTTTCTCCAGGATGACGGACAGGAGCCCCCCGAGGGCCAGGATGGTCACGCCCGAAGCGCCGGTGAACGTCGTGAAGAAGGCGCAAACGAGGACGGCCATGACCGTCAGGCCGCCGGGGAACCAGCCGAAAACTGCCTGGAAAAACCGGACCATCCTCTCCCCCGCCTTGCTCTCGGACAGGAAAAAACCCACGGCGGCGAAGAGCGGTATGGCCGGGATGGCGCTGCCGGTAAGCACCTCGTAGGCCTGGTTGGGGATGATCTCCAGCGGCTGGCCGGCCTTGGCGAAAAGGAGGAACCCGATGCCGCCGAGGACGAGGAAGATAGGCAGGCCCAGGAAGGCCGACGCGATCAGAAGGATGATGAGCGGCGTCCCCAGTCCCGAGAGCAGGGGCCGGATGAACTCCTGGACCGACGTGAGGAACGGCAGGGAAACCGTCCCGCCGCCAGTCAGAAGTTGGGTGAGCGGGCCGAACCCGAAGAAAAGCCCCAGGAGCGCCGCCCCCGCCGCCGCCGGCAAACGCGCTTTCTTTTTCTCGAGCGTGGTGATGAACCGGGCGCTCATGACCAGGAAACCCGCGGCCATGACCATCACGATGAGGCGCTTCGGGAAGGGACCGACCCGGTCGGCGGCGGTGAAGGCGTTCCGGGCGAACGACAGGGAGCTCAGGCCGAAGGCCAGCGTCAGCGCGGCCGCCAGCACCGCCGTGGAGACCGCGGCGATGGACTTCAGCGGTTCGCGGAGCGACATCGCCGTCGCCAGCGCCAGGTGCTTCTTTTCCCGGGAGGTGATGGCCGCGGCGATGAAGGTAGCGACAAGCACGAGGTGTTGAACGTAGGCGGTCGAGTCGGGGACCCCCGTGTGGAAAACCTTGCGGGCTACGGCCTCAAAGAGGAGGACCAGGGCCAGGCAGAAGATGGAGAGAAAAGCCAGCGATTGTTCGACGGCGTGGAAGGCGCGGACGACCCTACTTGCCACGGGCTTTCCGGAATTCCTGGATATACCCAACGATCTGGTCGTACATTTCCTTGGAGAACCTCGGCCCGATGAGGTCCTTGACGCCCTCGGCGGCGGCCTGCCGCCATTTCTCGAGCGCGGCCGGGGGGGCGTCGTGGACGATGAGGCCGTTCTCCTTCATCATTTTCACGGCGTCGGCCGCGAGGCCCTGCGCCTCTTCGAAGAGGCCGCGGGAGGCCTCGTCGATAGCCGCGATAAAAGGCTGGTGCAGGTCCGCCGGGATGCTCTCCCAGGCTTTGTCGCTAAGGATGAGACCGGCGACGAGGGGCGCCAGGGTCATGGAGAGCATATGGGGGACGACGGCGAAGTACTGCCCGGACCCTGCCAGGAGGGGCGGCAAGTAGGCGGCGGAGACCATGCCGCTCTGGAGCTGGACCATGAGGTCCTTGAAGTCGCCGGGGACAACCTGGTAGCCCATTTTTTTCCAGATCTGCTCGATCTCGGGGTCGCTGTCCGTGACGCTGATCTTGAGCTTCTTCAGGTCCTCGGGATAGATGACCGGCTCCTTGGTAAAAAAGTTGACCCAGCCGGCGAGCGTCCAGAGGACGACCTTGAAGCCCTTCTCCTCGATCTTTTTCTCGAACGCGGGCTTCATCTTGTCGAAAACGACCCCGAACTCCTCGGCCGAATGGAAGAGGAGGGGGATGTTGAGGACCGTGACGGACGACTCGATCTTCGACAGGCCCATGCTGGTGAAGACGCCGCCCTGGAGCACCCCCAGGCGCATCTTGCGGATCATGTCCAGCTCGCTTCCGGCGATGCCGCCGGGGAAGACCTTGACCTGGACGGTCCCGTTCGAGATCCTTTCCCAGTCCCGAGCGACCTTTTCCAAGGCCTTGTCCCAGGGCGAACGGCTGGGGGCGATGCTGCCGATCTTGATGACGACCGCCCCGGCGGACGCCGGCGAGGCCGGCGCGTTCGAAACTGCGAACGCGAGGACGGCAAGGGCGGCGATGAGTTTTTTGATCATGGTCGTTCCAGTTCGATGAAGAAGTCGTCGATATGCGCGAGGAACCAGCGCGCCTTCCGCTGGTTGAGGATGTTGACCAGGCGGTTCTCCGGGTTCTTGTCCGGGTCGAATTCGAGGACCTGGCGGAGGAGCTTCTTGAACTCTTCTGCGTTCTGCTCGTTGACGCACACCGTCGTGGCCAAGGCCATCAGGGCCGACGTGTCCTTCGTCCCGGCGACGGCCTGCGCCTTCGCGAAATGCTCCCGGGCCTTGGCCGCGTCGCCGCCCATGTAGTCGGGCAGGGATCCGTAGTAGTTGACGTAAAATACGTGGAGGGCGCCCTGGTTGAAGCCGGGGTCGAGTTCGGAGACCCTGGCCATCAGGGCCGCGGTCTGGGGAAGCGTCTGGCCGAGGGTCATGTCGAAGGGATTGACGGCGAAGGCGGCGACCCAGCCGACCGCCGTCCAGTAGAGGAGCGAAACGTCCTCCTTCTTGAAGGGCGCCATGGCTTCCCTGTATTTCCGCTCCTTGAGCTGTTTGCGGATCAGGGGATTCCTTTTTTCGAGCCCGAGGAAGAGGATGTCGCGCCCCCGCAGGTAGAGGTTCTTGGCCCTGGCCAGAAGGTACTCTTTGGTCTCCCCTTCCCGGCGGGGCGTCATGTCGGCGGGCGTCTGGACGAAGGCATTGGCATACATGATGTACAAACTGCCGGTGCGGAGGCGGAGCCCGGCGTGCTCGGGGATCGAGCCGAGGAGAGATTCGTAGAGCTTGACGGCGAAGGGCAGGGCCTCCCCGACGAAATCGGGGTCGTTATCGGAGCTGAAGACGTCGGTCGACGAGGAGCCGGAAAGCATCCCGGCCACCTTCTTCATGGCCAACTTTTCCAGGGAGCATGAACCCAGAGAGAGCAGCGCGACGAGTCCGATCGCGGCCGACGCCGCTCTCGCTTTTCCGGCTGTCATCGAAGAGCCCCGCAAGCCTTCCTCCACAACTAAATTCCCCCTGTGCCGACCCCTGCCACCGGCATCCAGAATAGTCCCACGCTCGGTATTAGTCAAATCATCCGGGCCCCGGCGATGGGCCGGATCCGGCGCTCTTCCCGGCGCTCCGCTTGAAGAAAAAATACACGGGGATGCCGGCCAGGGCCGTGGCCACGGCGACGAGCGATTCGGCCGGGCGCTCGAGGAAGGCCAGGACGAGGATCGTCGCTCCGACGAGGATGTAGACGACCGAAGCCACGGGATAGCCGGGCAGTTTCACGGCGCTCCGGCCCGAGCGTCTCAATTTGAACACGCCCAGCACGGCCAGGAGGGGGAAGATGCCCAGGGAGAAGCCCATGTAGGTCAGGAGCTGCTCGAAGGTCCCGAACAGGGCCATGACCGAGGCGATCGCCCCCTGGAGGACGATCGACCGCGTCGGCACCGAGCATTTCGAGTCGACATAGGCGATGGATTTGAAGAAGATGCCGTCCCGGGCCATGGAGTAGTAAACCCGCGGCCCGAGGATGAGGTAGGCACTGAGCGAGGAAAAAAGGGCAAAGGAGATGAAGACCGACAGGACCGTCTCCGCGGATTTTCCGAAGAGATTGCCCGCGGCCAGGCCCCCGACGGAGATCACGCCCTCCATCTGGGCCGGCGGGATGGCGTAGATGTAGAACAGATTCAGGGCGGTGTAGAGGAGCATGACGATGCCCGTCCCGAGAAGGAGCGAACGCGGCAGGTTGCGCGAGGGTTCCTTGACCTCGGATCCGATATAGGCAGAGGCGTTCCAGCCGCTGTAGGCGAACATGATCCACATCAGGGACAGACCCAGGGTCTTCCAGCCGCCGAAGTCGAACCGGAACGGCGCGACGGCCGCGAAATGGCCCATGCTCCCCTTCCCGACGGCGAAGCCGGCGACGACCAGGCCGACGATGAGGAGGATCTTCAGCCCGGTCAGCGCGTTCTGGACGCGCGCCCCGGTCTCGAGGCCGCGGGTGTGGAGGAAGGTGAAGGCGGCGATGATGAGAATGGCAAAAAGCTTTTTCATGACCGCCGCTTCCGAGGCCCCTCCGATGATGCCGGGGTGAAGAAGGCCGGGGAAGGCCCGGGTCAGGTATTCGGTGAAGCCGATGGCCGAAGCGGCGATGGGCGCCGAGAAACCGACAAAGAAGGAGACCCAGCCGGAGAGAAAGCCGAGGATGGGGTGGTAGAGCCGCGACAGGAAGGCATATTCCCCGCCGGCGTGGGGAAAGGCGGCGCCGAGCTCGCCGTAGCTCAGGGCACCGCAGAGGGCGACCAGGCCGCCGACGACCCAGAGGCCCAGCATGACACCCGGATGATGGAGGTCTTTCATCAGGAGCCCCGACGTCGTGAAGATGCCGGCGCCGACCATATTGGCGATGACGATATTGGTCAAGGGGAACAGCCCGAGTTTCCGTTCGAGTCCGTTCGCGGGGGCCTCAGAGATCATGTTTCAGCCCTTTCTTCACCGGTCTCGCTTATTCTAACGTCGCGGTGGCCGCTCCGGTTCCTTGCCGTCGCGGGCGGCACTATTATATATGCCACGGGGGAACCGCCTGTCAATTCAGGAAGGGGTCAAACCTTAAATCCTATACTCTTTTCTTATGAATGGGCTCCCGGGAGGCGCCCGCGGGGGAAAAGTGTAGGATTTAAGGTTTGACCCCTTCCTGATTAAGCCCTCCTTCAGCTCGCCTTCTTCCGCCTGAAGCGGTTGGCGAGGAGCGCGAACACGAAGAGCGGGCCGGCGAAAGCCGCCGCCCCGGCCGCGAAGCCGATGTTCGTTCCCTTGATGAGCTCGACGCCCCAGCCGAACTGATCGTCGTTGACGAGGTAGGTCCAGGTCGAGGACGGGCCTTTCAGGCCTTCGGCGTCGAGGTCGACGGGGCCTTCCCGTCCGACGAAGGACTCCAGCGTTTTCCTCGCGGCGTATCCGATTTTTTCCTGGAGGCCGAGGAAGGCCTCGGTCGCGGCTTTCTGGAACTCCCGGAGAGGTTCATTGCGCCCGATCGAGACGAGGTGGATGCCCTCGCGGAGGTCGGCCAGCCAAGCCAGGTGATCGGCCCACGCGCTGTCGATATGGAAGAGCGCGGCCCGGCGGGCCATGCGGTCGAACACCTCACGTCCAAAGCGGGCCGATCCGGCCGCGAGGAGCTCCGGAGAAGGATAGAATGGCGCGTCCGACTGAGCTGTCCGGTCGAAGACGCCGTCCCGCCACCCGGCGACGATCCGCCTCTGCGTCTCGACCAGCGTTGAATAATCCCAAAGAGCCCGGCGGATGTCCAGGTTCCGGCCCTCGATGACGCGCTGGCCGTGGAGAATATCCTTGCGCAGCAGTTCGTCGTCAACGGCGCCGGCCCGGCGGTCGAGCCGGTGGCGCTTGAAAAGCCTGCGGCTGAGCCCGTATCTTTCGAAAATATCGTCCTCCAGGCTGATAAAAAATCGGGACGACCCGGGGTCGCCCTGACGGCCGGACCGGCCGCGGAGCTGACTGTCGATGCGCAGGCTCTCGTGGCGGTTGGTGCCAATGACGTAGAGGCCGCCCAGGGCCGCCACCCGATCGCGCTCTTCTTCACCCGCACCGCCGAGCTTGATGTCCGTGCCCCGGCCGGCCATGTTGGTCGAGATCGTCACCGCACCGGGGGCGCCGGCCCGGACGATGACCGCGGCCTCGATCTCGTCGTTCTTGGCATTAAGAACCTCGCAGGCGACCCGCGCGTCTTTCAGGGCCGCCGCGAGCTGCTCCGATTCCCTGACGCTCGACGTCCCAACGAGAATGGGGCGGCCCTTCCCGTGAACGCCGGCGATCTCATCGACCAGAGCCGTGAGCTTGGGCACCTTGTGGGTAAAGACAACGTCGGGGAGGTCGCGGCGGACGCAGGGCTCGTGGGGCGGAACGACCACGACGCCCAACCCGTAGAATTCCTTGAGCTCACGGAACGACGTCCGGGCCGTGGCCGTCATCCCGCAGAGCGCCGGGTAGAGGCGGAAAAAATGCTGGAGCGCGATGGAGCCGAGGATGCGGCCCTCGGAGCCGCGGCGGACTCCCTCCTTGGCTTCGACGGCCGCCTGGAGGCCGTCGGGCCAATGGCGCTTGTCCATGACCCGGCCGGTGAACTCGTCGACGATCTCGACGCGGCCGGCGCGGATGATGTAGTCGACGTCCCGCTCGAGGAGGGTCTCGGCGTGGAGGGCGCAGTGGGCGGCGGCCAGGAGCATTTCGTTTTCCGGGTCAAAGAGGTTGCCGCAGCCGAGAAGGCTTTCGATCCTGCGGATGCCGGCGTCCGTGGGGAAGACGTTGGCGTTCTCCGCGTCGGTTTCGTAGTCCTTCCCCCGTTCGAGGTCGCGGACGACCTCGGCCAGGCGGCCGGCGTCGGCGCCGGGCGCTCCGGCGTTCCCCGAGATGACGAGCGGGATGCGGGCTTCGTCGATGAGGATGGAATCGGCCTCGTCGACGAGGGCCGCGTCGAACGGCCGATGGACGAGCTCCGCGGGCTCGTAGGCGAGGCGGTCACGGAGGTAGTCGAAGCCGGCTTCCTTGGCCGTGGCGTAGACGACGTCGCAGGCGTAGGCCGTCCTCTTCGCCGGCTTGTCCATGCCCTCCTGGACGACACCGACGGAAAGCCCCAGGAGGCGGTAGACGGGCCCCATCCAGGCCGCGTCGCGGCGGGCCAGGTAATCGTTGAAAGTCAGGATGTGGACGGCCCGGCCGGAGAGGGCGAAGAAAGAGGCCGGAAAGACGGCGGCCAGGGTTTTGCCCTCCCCCGTCGGCAGCTCGGCGACCTTGCCGTCGGCCATGGCCAGACCGGCGATCATCTGGACGTCGTGAGCGGCAAGGCCCGTCGCGCGGCGGGCGGCCTCATCGGCAAGGGCGAAGGCCTCGATCCTCGCCAGAACCCCGTCCTCAGTCGATAACTCTCCCTCGAGACGCCGGCGCAGGGACGCGGCCAGGCGCCCGAGCGCTTCGTCGGCTTTCCGGACGAAGCCTTCCGTTTCATGGAAAGCGCGGATTTTTCGGACTGTCCGCGCGTACCCCGCCAGGTCGGTTTCGACGGGTACGCCGCGGAACCGGTTGAAGGCAGTCTTGAGTTTGGCGGAAAAGATTACCGTGCGGGCAGCAGGCATGTCATCGCTCATCATGGTCCTCCTCAGTTCAAAAAACGGGTTTCTCTGCGGGACGCCGAGAAAATAGAGGAGGTTAACGAGGCGGACTTCTGAGGAGGGTCGGCCCGGCGAAGCGGGAGATGACGGCGCAGGCGCCGTCGGGCTCCCCGCGCGGCCCGACAGCCAGTAGAACGCCGAAAAAGAAGAAGCTGAGGATAAAGGGCAGAGGCAGGAACAGGACGGCCAGTATCAGGAATGGGATCGCGCTTCGGAATATCATTGTCTCTCGCCCTGTATCACCTATTCTAGGCCGCGACCGTCCATCCGTCAAAATCACCCCTTCGTCCGCTTATATTCGAAAACTCCGCCCGGCTGGCTGACCTCGAGGCCGGTCACCTGCCCTTTGGCGTCCTCCAGGAACCTGACCCGGACGACCTTGGCCACTTTCATGGAAAACTCGCCGCCGACCTCGGGCACGAGGTCGTAGACGGGCTGTCCGGGAATGAAAAGGGTCAGCATGTCGCCCTTCAAACTGACCGTTACGGTTTGGGAAGCCAGCGTATACGCACCGACCAGGCTCTTGAGATAGGCCGGATCGGACAGGCGGGCATCCGGCTTTTTGACGAAATAGATATCGTCGAGCGACGGCTCGAACGGTATGGCTATGCCGACCACGTTCCCGTTGACGTCGGTCCGGAAAGTCAGCTTCATGTCCTCGAAGGTCGGGTCCTCGGCCTTGCCGCCGTTGAACGTCTCGTAGTGCCAGTGGCTGAGAGGGGTCGCGATGCCGTTGTAGACGAAACCGAGCTGACCGCCCTTGAGCGTGACCTTGAGGTCTCCGTATCCGGGATGGGTGTAATCACCGCCATATTCGTCGAGCTTGTGGGCCGGGGCCGTTCCGGGCCGCCGGCGGGTGGTCTTCTTCTCTTCGGCCTTCTTGCCGACAGCTTCGCCCTCGGCCAGCTTTTTCGCGGCGTCGCCGATCCAATCCACGGCCTCGAGGCCCAGGATGCGGTCGATGGCCGTCCGGATGAGGAGCTCCGGCAGGCCGGTCCCGTTCTTGTTCGTCAGGATGACGAAACCGAGCCCGTCGTTGGGCAGGAAGCTGACCATGGCCGAGAAGCCGTCGATGTTGCCGCCGTGGTGGACGCGCCCGTGGCCCCGGTAGTTGTCGACCATCCAGCCCAGGGCGTAGTCGGGCGCCGTGATGTCCGGCCGGGTCGAGACGCCGCCCATGGTCATGTACGGCGTATGGAGGTCGGCCAGGGTGTTGGCGCCGATGACCTGTTTGTCGCCGTATTTGCCGCCGTTGATATGCACGGTGACCCAGCGGCTCATCTCGTTCGCGCTCGAGTTGATGGATCCGGCCGGTCCGATGATGGAGATGTCGCGGAAGGGGATCTTCACGACCTTTCCCTCCCGCTCGTCGTAGGGCAGGGCGAAATCCTTGTCCTTTTGGGATTCGACGACGGAGAAATTGCTGCGGCTCATGCCCAGGGGGTCGAAGACGAGCGTCCGTACGGCCTCCTCCCAGCTCTTGCCCGTCAGGGTCTCGACCAGAAAGCCCGCCGTGACGAACATCATGTTGTTGTACTGCCACTTCTCCCGGAGGTCGGCCGTCGGCGGCAGGTAAGCCAGGCTGCGGACGAGCTGTTCCCGGGTCGAGGTGCGGTTGTTGTACCAGACGAGGTCGTGCCGCGGCAGCCCCGAGCGATGAGTGACGAGGTCGCGCGGCGTCAGGCGCTCGCCGGCTTGGGCGTCGTAGAGGCGGAACCACGGGATATAATTGCGCACGGGTTTGTCCCACTCGACCTGGCCCCGGTCGACGAGCGTCCCCAGGGTGAAGGCCGTGAAGGCTTTGGTGGACGAGCCGATGGCCACGATCGTGTCGGCCGTCATCGGGAGCTTCGTCTCGACGTCGCGGAAGCCGAATCCCTTGGAGAAGATGACGTCCTTGTCCTTGACAATGGCGATGGCAACGCCGGGGACTTTGAGCTGGGCCAGGCCCTTGGCGACGATCTCATCGAAGCCTTCGAGGGCCTTTTTCGCCTTGGCCGCGGGGTCGGCGGCCCGGGCGAGCTCGAAGGGGAAAATGCCGCCGCTCTGGCTGAACTTGCCCGTGATCCTGGCTCCGTCGGCGCTCATCTGCCCCTTGAACGTCGGGTTGCCCGGAATGCCGGAGATGGCGAAGGCGACGTCCGCCCCCTCGGCCTTGATGCCGGCGAGGGGCAGGTCCTTGGAGCCCTGGACCGGAATGGAAATGTCGCCTTTCCAGGTGCCGTCGGCCTGCTTGACGAAATCGAGGTTAATTTCGAGCTTGGCGCCGGGGACTTCGATCGCCCCTTCCCAGTGACCGGCGAGGTCCTGCGGGGCGGCGGCGACGGCCGGACCGGAAACGGCTATGAGGAAAATGACGAGGAGGACGAGAGTTACTCTTGCGGGGTTCTTCATGGCGACTCCTTTCTCACGGGTCAGCGAATATCTAGCATATCGCGGGGAGGGGCGCAATCCTCGGCCTTGAATTCTCCGGCCGTTTTTTCCATAATAGGGCGGCATTGAACACGCCGGCCCTCTTCCGCCCCGCATCCCGCCCGCCGAAGGAGCGCCCCTGCGTTGGCTGAGTTCCTCGAATTCCGCGGCGTATCCAAGCGTTTCGGGACCGTCCAGGCCGTCGACAACGTCTCCCTCGACATCAAGAAGGGCGAATTCTTCTCCCTGCTCGGGCCGAGCGGCTGCGGCAAGACGACCATGCTGCGCCTCGCCGCGGGCTTCGAGGATCCGGACGCCGGCCGCGTCTTTCTCGACGGCCGGGACATCACCGGGCTCCCCCCGAACAAGCGCAAGGTCAACACGATCTTCCAGAGCTACGCCCTCTTCCCCCACCTGACCGTCCGCGACAACATCGCCTTCGGCCTGACCATCGCCAAGCGCCCCAAGGCGGAGATCCGGGACGAGGTCGACAGGATGCTCGAGCTCATCCGCATGGCCGACCAGGCGGCGAAAAAACCCGACCAACTCTCCGGCGGCCAAAGACAGCGCGTCGCCGTGGCCCGGGCCCTGGTCAACAAGCCCGATGTCCTCCTCCTCGACGAGCCCCTGGCCGCGCTCGACCTCAAGCTCCGGCAGAAGATGCTTATCGAGCTCGACCTCATCCACGACGAGGTCGGGATCACCTTCCTCTACGTCACCCACGACCAGGCCGAGGCCATGAGCCTGAGCGACCGGATCGCGGTCATGGACGGCGGCCGCATCGAGCAGGTCGGCGCGCCGGCGGAGATCTACGAATCGCCACGGACGAGCTTCGTCGCGGCCTTCATCGGCGACACCAACTTCCTCGAAGGCCGGGTCGAGGCCTGCCCGGACCGCGAGTACTGCCGCCTGACCATCGCCGGGCTCCCGGGGATCCTCTGCTTCAACGACAAGTCCCTCCAGCCTGGACAGCCCATCTATCTCAGCATCCGGCCGGAGAAGATCCACATCTCCCGGGAGCGGCCCGAGGAAAAGCCGCAGCGGAATTACCTCCCGGCCGTCATCGAGGACGTCATCTACCTCGGCTCTAACACGAAATACTGGGTCCGGGCTGGCGGCTACAGGATCCAGGTTTTCCGCCAGCATGCCCGCTATTTCCTCGACGAGCAGCCCCTCCGCTGGAAGGACGAAGCCTGGATCTGGTGGCACGCCGACGACGGCTTCATGCTCGACCACTTCCGGAAATCGGACGAGGGTCTGCTCGCCGTGCCGCCGCAGAGCGTCGGCGAACCCCTTAACGGCGGGCGCGAGAATGAGAAATAGCGTGACGGGGGCCAAGCGGGCGCGCCGGACCGAGTGGCTGGTCTCCCTGCCCACCCTGGCCTGGCTCGGTCTGTTCATCGTCGTCCCGACCGTCCTCGTCTTCGTCATCGCCTTCCGGCCGGCCAATCCCTACGGCGGGATCGGCGGCGGCTGGACCCTGGACACCGTCCGCTCCCTGTGGACGCCGAGCTATCTGGCGATTGCCTGGCGGACGCTCTGGATAAGCCTCCTGACGACCGCCATCTGCCTCGTCCTGGCCGTGCCCACCGGATACTCCATCGCCCGGGCCTCCGCCAAGTGGCGGAACCGGCTGCTCATGCTGGTCATCATCCCCTTCTGGACGAGCTTTCTCGTCCGCGTCTTCGCCTGGAAGTCCCTCCTCCATCCCGAAGGGTTGATCAAGAAAGCCCTTGAAGCGCTGGGGCTCGTCGGGACGACGTCGACGCTTCTCTATAACCCGACGGCCGTCGTCCTGGTCATGGTCTACACGTTCCTGCCGTTCACCATCCTGCCTATCTACGCGGCCGCGGAAAAGTTCGACTTCCGGCTGGTCGAGGCCGCCCGCGACCTCGGCGCCCGGCCCTTCCAGGCCTTCCGCCGGGTTTTCCTCCCGGGGATTCGCCGCGGACTCCTGACCGCGTTCCTCGTCGTCTTCATCCCCGCTCTGGGGTCCTACATCATCCCCGACCTCGTCGGCGGCCCGGACGGCGAGATGCTGGGGAACAAGATCGCCCAGCGGGTCTTCACCGACCGCAACCTGCCGCACGCGAGCGCCCTGTCGGCCGTCCTCGTCCTGGCCGTGCTCGCGCCCCTCATCGCCGTCCTCGCCCTCCAGCGCAAGAACAAGAAGTCCGACATCATCATGGGGGAAGCACCGTGAGGAGGAGCCGCTTTCCGCTCGTCGTCACCGCCCTCGTCCTGGCCTTTTTCTATTTGCCCATCCTCATCCTCGTCGTCAACTCCTTCAACCCGGCCCGCTTCTCCAGCCGCTGGCAGGGTTTCTCGCTCGTCTGGTACGCCCGGCTCTTCGAGTCCCCCGAGGTCTGGCAAGCGCTGAGGAACACGCTCATCATCGCCGTTTCGGTCACGGCCGTGTCGGTCGTCCTGGGGACGGCCGCGGCCTTCGCCCTCCATCGCTACGCCGCGAGCCGGCTTCAGCGGATCCACTACACCCTGATCTACACGCCTCTCGTTGTCCCCGAGATCCTGATGGGCATCAGCCTCCTGATGTTTTTCGTCGCGGCCGGCGTCCCGCTGGGGTTGTTCACGATCTTCCTGGCCCACGTCACGTTCTGCGTCAGCTACGTGGCCATGACCGTCCTCGGCCGGCTCCAGGATTTCGACTTCTCGGTGATCGAGGCGGCCCAGGACCTCGGCGCGAGCCCGTGGCAGAGCGCCCGGAAGGTTCTCATCCCCATGCTCATGCCGGGGATCGTCGCCGGCGCCCTGCTCGCCTTCACCCTGTCGGTCGACGACTTCGTCATCACCTTCTTCGTCGCCGGGCCCGGCTCGACGACCCTGCCCCTCCGCATCTACAGCATGATCAAGTACGGCGCGCCGCCGATGATCAACGCCCTGTCGACGCTCCTCCTCACCGTCACGCTGACGACCGTCCTCCTGAGCCAGCGGCTCATCCGGTTGAAAAGCGGGAAAAACGGATGAGAAAGAAAGGCGGAGTCTTGCGCGCGGCGACGGGCGCCATCCTGCTCGTCCCCATCCTCCTCGCGCCGGCCGGCTGCGGCAAGGCCAAGCCCGTCCTCAGCGTCTACACCTGGTCCGACTACATCAAGCCCGAGCTCGTCCGGCGCTTCGAGCGCGAACACGCCTGCCGGGTCGTCCTGGACACGTTCGAGTCGAACGAGGCCATGTACGCCAAACTCAAGGCCGGCGCGTCGGGCTACGACCTGCTGACGCCCTCGAGCTACATGGTCAGCCTCATGCAGAGCCAGGGCCTGCTGCGCCGTCTCGACCGGAGCCTTCTCCCCAACCTCGTCCACGTCGACCCGGACTACCTCAAGATCGCCGCGGACGCGGAGATGGACCATTCCGTCCCCTACATGATCACCAATACCGGCATCGCCTATCTCGAGGGGCGGGTCAAGGACGTTGTCCCCTCGTGGCGGATGTTCGGCCGGACCGACCTCCGCGGCCGGATGACGATGTTCAACGACATGCGCGAGACGATCGGCGCGGCGCTCAAGTGCTTGGGCCACAGCATCAACACGACGAACGAAGCCGAGCTGGCCGAGGCAGAGACGCTCCTCCTCGAGTGGAAGAAGAACCTGGCCAAGTTCGAGAACGAGCAGTACAAGATCGGCCTGGCTTCGGGCGAGTTCCTCCTCGTCCACGCCTATAACGGGGACATTTTCCAGGTCCGCAAGGAAAACCCGGACGTCCGCTTCTTCATCCCCGAGGAAGGGACGATCATCTCCTGCGACGACCTGGCCATCCCGGCCGACGCCCGGGAAGTCGCGTTGGCCCACGCGTTCATCAACTTCCTCCACGACCCGGCGGTCGCCGCCGAGAACACGGAGTTCATCTACTATCTTTGCCCGAACAAGGATTCCTACCCCCTGCTTCCCGCGGAGATCCGCGACAACCCGGGGATTTTTTTAAAGCCGGAGATCCGGGCCCGGAGCGAGATGATCGCCGATATCGGGGCGGCCAACGCCCTCTACGTCAAGGTCTGGGACCGCCTCAAATCCAGCCGCTGAGAAGGGGCTAACGCGACTCGATCCGGGCGCTCCGGATGACGACGGGCTGGAGCGGCTTGTGCATGGCCATCTTGTTGTCCGGCCCCTCCCACCTCTCCTCGACCGGGACGACGGCGATCCTCTCGAGAACGTCGACCCCCTCGACGAGCTGGCCGAAGACCGTGTACCGGCCGTCGAGATGGGGCCGGGGCGCGACGCAGACATAGATTTCCGAGTCGCCGCTCCATTCGTTCCCCGTCCGGCCCAGGCCCAACGTACCAAGGACATGCGGTCGGGTGTTGAATTCGGGCGGCAGCGCCGGCGCGTCGCCGCCTCCGGCCTGGATGACGTGCCCGCGGACGACACGGTAGAAGTCCTTACCGTCATAGAATCCCTTCCGGACGAGGCTCTTGAATTGGGCGACGGTCTTGGGCGCGTCGGCCTCGAAGAAGCCGAACACCATCGTCCCCATGTTTGTTTCCATAACGCAGACTTCGGACGTCCCGGGAACGGAGGCCAGGGACTGACCTTGACGCGAAGCGCTCCCGGGGATGGTCGCGACGTAATTCCCGACCCCGACGACGATCGTCGACAGGATGAGGACGACGATCCCGGCCACGACGAGGCGGCGCGTCGGCTTCCCTGTGGCCTTCCATTCGTGGAAATAGATCCCCCACAGGCTGCTGAAGGTGATGATGAAGGCCATGTGGATCGTCCAGCTCGAGAAGTCGTACTTCCCCATCTTCGTCGTGCCCATGCCGTAGAAGAAGAACTGGAAATACCAAGTCGTCCCGGCCAGGGCCGAGAAGAGGTAGTTCGAGAGAAGAGACGGCATCGGCGAAGCCGGGCTCGCCGGGGCCGGGGCCAGATCTGCCGGTCTGACGCGGTGATAATCCCGCCCCGACTTGTTGCGAACGCTCAGGGCCGTGCACCAGATGAAATTGGTCGTGAACCCGCCGAGCAGGGCGACGATCATGACCGGGAAATTCTGGAAAAGCGGCTTGGCCCCGCTCTGGATGGCGGCCTCGGCGATGGGCTTGCCGGCGGCGAAGGCGAAGGCCATGCAGGAGCTCATGATCCCGGCGAAAACGGCGACCCAGGCGCCCTTGGCAAAGTTGAACTCGGCGATGGAGGCCTTCTTCTCGGCGTCGGAGAGTTCCCGTTCTTTCCTCATCCCGGCCCTGCCGCACATGGCGATACCGGTGAGGCAGACGAGGATGCCGAGGACGACGATCCGGCCGGACGTGGTCGCGACGAGCCCGGCGATGCGGCCCTCGAAGACGGGCGGGACAAGGGTGCCGAAGACGGCGCAGAAGCCGAGGGAGAGGGCCATGCCCAGGGAGAGGCCGAGATAGCGCATGCTGAGGCCGAAAGTCAGGCCGCCGATGCCCCACATCACGCCGAAGAGATAGGTCCAAAGGAGCGTCTTGGAAGACGCGGACGTCAGGACCTTGAGAAGGTCGGGGCAGGTCAGGAAGCCCACGACCCAGGGCGCGATGATCCAGCTGAAGAACCCGCCCGTCAGCCAGTAGGTCTCCCAGGCCCAGCCGCGGACTTTTTTATACGGAATGTAAAAGCTCCCGGCGGCGAAACCGCCCAGGGCGTGAAGAAAAACCCCGAGAAAAGGACTGGGATTCATCGCTCCTCCATGAGTCCCGGAATATATCTTGGGCGTTGGGCGAAGTCAATCACAGGAAAGTTTGACCCCTTCTTCGTTTTTTATTAGGATACCTCCCGTATCTATGATCGCTACGGGAAAGGCGGCCTCATGCTGAAGAAACACCCCCGCGCCCTGGCCTTCATCTTCTTCACCGAGATGTGGGAACGCGTGGGCTTCTACACGCTCATGGCCATCCTCGTCCTCTACATGGACAAGGTCCTGGGGTGGCCCGACGCCCGCAAGGGTGATTATTTTGGGCTCTTCCTAGGCCTCTGCTATTTCGTCCCGCTCCTCGGCGGCTGGCTCGGCGACAAGGTCTTCGGACAGATCAGGACCGTCCGGGCCGGCGTGTTCCTCATGGCCTTCGGCTACGTCGGCCTGGCCGTGTCCGGACCCGGCCGGGTGACCACGTTCTACGTCGGGCTCCTCCTCATCGCCTTGGGCACGGGCATCTTTAAGGTCAACATGGCCGTCCTCGTCGGCAACCTCTACGCCGACAAGGCCCAGCTCAAGGACGCCGGGTACAACATTTTCTACATGGGCGTCAACTTGGGGGCCATGGTCGCGCCTATCATCGCCACGGTCAACAATGCCGTCTTCCACAGCTACAACCTGTCCTTCTGGATTGCCGCCGGGGGAATGGTCTTCGCCCTGATTATCTTCCGCGCCGGCGAGCCGCACCTCCGGCCCATGGACAGCCGCTTGGGGACAGGCGGAACGGCCGCGCTGAAAACCGCCGAAGGGGCCGCCCCCGCTGCCGTCCGCGCGACCATGGAAAAGCAGGAGGAACGCCAGCGCATCGCCACCCTGGTCATCCTCTTTCTCATCGTCATCTTTTTCTGGGTCGCCTTCTACCAGAACTTCTTCGGCCTGACCCTTTTCGCCGAGCGCTCGACCATCGTCCTGAGCTGGCTCCGGCCCGAGACCTACCAGTTCTTTGAGCCGTTCTTCATCCTCGCCCTGACCCCGCTCCTCCTCTCCCTCTTCGGCCGGTTGAGCCTTAAGGGAAAGGAGCCCTCGACGCCGGTCAAGATCCTCCTGGGCATGATCATCATGAGCCTGGCCATGATCGTCATGGTCTGCGCCTCTCTCGCCGGCGGGAACCGGGACCAGAACATCATGTCGCCGGCCTGGCTCATCGGGACCTACTTTTTCGTCACCATGGCCGAGATCCTTATCTCGCCCATGGGCCAGTCGTTCGTTTCCAAGGTCGCCCCGCCGAGGATCGCCGGGCTGATGATGGGCGGCTGGTTCGCGGCGACCGCGGCCGGGAGCTACGGCAGCGGCATGCTGGGCAAGTCTTACAGCCGGCTCGCCCACCACGAGTTCTTCCTCCTCCTCGTGGCCCTCATGGCCGTGGCCGCGGTCCTGGTCATGGTCTTTCTCAAGAAGCTCAACCGCTTCTCAACTTGATCACCGGAGGACGCACATGACGCTCATCCAGGAAAAAGTCAAACAGGCCACCGAACTCCTTCAGGAGTTCGGTGTTGACTGCTGGATCACCTTCACCCGCGAGAGCGAGATCTGCGGCGACCCGACGCTCGTCTTCCTCGCCCCGGGACACGTCACCTGGCACTCGGCCTTCATCGTCGGCGCCGACGGCCGGACGCGGGCCATCGTCGGCCTCTACGACAAGAAGGGCGTCGAGGAAACAGGCGCCTACGACACGGTCGTCGGCTACGTCACCGGGATCAAGGAGCCGCTCCTCGAGTACTTGAAGGAGATAAACCCGCGGACGATCGCTATAAACTACTCCAAGACGAGCGAAATTTGCGACGGCCTGACCCACGGCATGTTCCTGACACTCCACGAGTTCCTCTCCGAAGCCGGCATGGCCGACCGTCTCCTCTCCGCCGAGAAGATCGTCTCGGCCCTCCGCGAACGGAAATCCGCAGCCGAGGTCGGATGGATGAAGCAGGCCGTGCGGGCGACCGAGGAGATCTTCGACCTTGTCGGCCGGTTCATCGCGCCGGGAAAGACGGAAAACGAGATCGCCGCCTTCATCCTGGGCGAGGCCGAACGGCGGAAGCTCCCCACGGCCTGGGGTCCGGCGACCTGCCCGGCCGTCTTCACCGGACCGGACACGGCCCAGGCCCACTACTCGCCGACGGGCCGCGTCGTCGAGCCCGGCCACGTCCTCAACATGGACTTCGGGGTCAAGGTCGAGGGCTACTGTTCGGACATGCAAAGGACGTTTTACGTTCTCAAGCCCGGCGAAACGGCGGCCCCCGAGGACGTCATGAAGGGCTTCCGGACGATCGTCCGGGCCGTCGAGGAGTCGAAGAAGGCCATGAAGCCGGGCATCGCGGGGTTCGAGATCGATGCCGTCGCCCGGTCAATCATCGTCGGGGCGGGCTATGCCGAATACCCGCATGCGCTCGGCCACCAAGTCGGCCGTTACGCGCATGACGGAACGGCCCTGCTCGGGCCCAAATGGGAAAAATACGCCCAGAAGCCCTTCCAGAAGCTCGAGGAGGGCATGGTTTTCACCATCGAGCCGCGCCTGACCGTTCCCGGCAGGGGCGTCGTCACCATTGAAGAAATGGTCGTCGTCACCAAAGACGGCGCCGACTGGATGGGCCGGCCGCAGAAGGACATCTTCCTCGTCAAGTGAGGTCGTCTTGCAGAGAGAGAAAGCGCTGAGACTTCGGCGGCTGGCGAAGGTCATCCTCCCGATCGCGGCCATCGCCTTCGCCGCCTCCTTTTTCATGCGCAACCGGCTGCCGGACAAAAGCCTGATCCACGAATCGCTCCTCCAGAACCCCATCCAAACGAAAGACGATGTTCCCGAGCCGTTCGAGGTCACGCGCAAGGACGTCACCTACACGGTCACGCCCCTTTTCAGCTACGAACTCTGGGGGATGGTCGTCTCCTATCATCACTCCGGGTCCTTCGTCGACCTCTCCCACAAACTGTGGAACGATTACATCAACGTCAAGGACGTCTGTGTCATTTGGGGGAAAAACGTCGAGACCGGCGTCTACAAGCGGATGACGTTCCTGAACCGCGATTTCACCTGCTTCTACCGCTACCCCGACCGGGAGACGGGCGAGCTCTTCACCGAGGACTGCCTGTCCAACAACCACCTGCTCCCGGCCGACCCGCTCGTCGCCGATGCCGTCCTGAAGGCGCGCAAGGGCGACCAAGTCCGCTTCAAGGGCTGGCTCGTGTCCTACGGCCAGAAGGGCACGCCTTACTCGCGCGGTTCGAGCACGGTCCGCGATGACCGGGGCAACGGCGCCTGCGAGGTCGTCTACGTCACGGAATTCGAGATCCTCCGGGAGGCCAACGCCGCATGGCGCAAGCTCTACAAGCTCTCCCTGGTCCTCATCGGGCTTTCTCTCGCGGCACTTTTCTTGTTGTGAAGGGCACGGCCACGTTTCCCTGTGACGCTATACTGGATGGTATAAAGGACCGAAACCTCAAGGAAGGTTGATGGAAGAAAGAGACCGGATGACGAATGCTCCCACGCTGGCGAGCCGGCGGCGGTTCCTTGGCTTAGGCGCGGCCGCGCTGTCCTTTCCGTTCCTATCGCGGCTTTCCGCCTTTGCCGCTCCCGAGACGCTTCCTCCCGACCGCGGCCTGTCCTTTTACAATACCCACACCGGAGAATCCGCGACCGTCGAGTATTGCCATTCGGGCTGTCTCATCCCCCTTTCCCTCGAGAAGATCAACCACATCCTGAGGGACCACTTAACCGGGGAAACAAAGGACATCGACGTCCGCCTCCTCGACCTCCTTTACGCCCTCTCCCGCAAGATCTCGACGGACGAGCCCTTCCATGTCATCTCCGGCTACCGGTCGCCCCGGACCAACGCCGCCCTGCGGGCGGGCGGCGGTGGCGTCGCCGCGAATAGCCTCCACCTTCTCGGGCAGGCTATCGACATCCGCGTCCCCGGCCTCAAGCTCCGGGACCTCTATCGGGCGGCGGTGGCCCTTCACGGCGGTGGTGTGGGCATCTATCCCGCTTCGGATTTCGTTCACGTCGACGTCGGCCGCGTCCGGACCTGGTGAACCGACCTGCATAGTTAGACCAAAAATGGGATCGTCTGCGGGCCTTCGGGCATGACGCAGATGGATGCGCCGCGGCCGCATTTTGCGAGAAGCTCGGCCACCGTGTCTTCTATGCGACGGCACGGCAGAAGGAGGGCCGAGCGGATCTCATCGTCCGTCAAGCCGTCCGACTTCACGTAGATATCCGCCTTGAGTTGGATGAGGGCTTGGATGTGGGCCTGCCATTGGTCCTGCTCGAGGAATCCGGGGGCGCAGATCTTATCAAGGAGCTCCCGCGGACTTCGTGATTCCCGCAGGATCTTCCCGTAAAGCCCGTGCTCGGGAATTCCATCCCAACAGCTGGTGGCGATGATGATCGCGCCGCCCGGCCTGACGATCTGGTCGGCAGCCCTCATCCCCTTGACCGACTGGTAGAGATTGATGTCGAGCGGGTATCCGGAATTGGTCGTGACGACGATATCGAACGGCCGCGGCACGGCGACCATGGCCGAGCGCTTGACGAAGGCGCAGCCGGCCGCATGGGCCTGGTCCAGGTCACCGGCGAAAACCCCGGTGACGGCTTTGTCGCGGTTCAGGGTGACGTTCAACAGGAAGAGCCGTCCGGCCTGGCCCGCGACCTCGCGCACTTCCTCCCAGATAGGATTCCCTTGGGTAACGCCCCAGATGGCCTTCGGGTGGCCGATCATTTCGGCGTCGTGGTTGCCGAGGACGGTTCGCTGGCCGGCCATTCCGGGCATGATCGCTTTGCCTCCCCCGGAAAAGCCGGCGAAAAGGTGGGGCTCGATGAAGCCGGTCAGGACCTTCAGGTCGCAGGCCATGAGCTCGGCGTTGAGCCAGGTCTCGTGACCCTTCGAGGTCACGCCGACCCTGACCTGGGTGGCCGGGTCGAAGGTATTGTTCTGGACGATGCGGCGGCGGTCGAAGATGGCGTTTCCGAACATGCCCCTGAGTTCGGCCTCGGTGTTGGGCCGGTGGGTGCCGAGGGCGTTGAAAAGCGTGATTTCAACACCGGGAATCGCGTCCAGGACTTCGAGAACGGCCGTGAGGAGCAACGGATTGGGCGCGGGCCGGGTGATGTCGCTGAAAACGACGCCGACACGCATGCCGGGGCGGACGATGTCGCCGAGGGGCGGCGAGCCGATGGGCTTGCGCAAGGCGGCCCGGACAGCGGCCTCGAGGTCGGCCAGGGCCGGGACGAAGGTCGGCTCGACGACGGTGACGTTGAGCGAATCGTCGAGCTCGATCGGCAGCCCCGTTTTTCCGTAGGCTAAATGAACTCTCATTCTAGCTCTATTTTACCTCAAACCGGCTTTAAAAAAATGGGGACACGTACGGCAGGCGCAGGAAAGAACGGGGACACGTACCGGAAGTACATGTCCCTTCTTAGCGGCGATCTCGTGCGGACGGACAAGAATGGGGATATGTACTCTTTGTACGTGTCCCCATTCTTGGCGCCTTCGTCAGGGCCCATGCAGATTAACGCTAAGAAAACGGGGACACGCCCTAAAGGGCCTTTACCGGGCCCTTTAGGACATGTTCCCCGTTCTTCCCCCCGTTCCTCCTCGCCGGAACGTAACCGTTCTAACGAGCGTCCACCACCGTCAGGCGGTAGAGCCCCGCTCCGTGATACGGGACAACCGGGGCGAACTCGCCGGTGAAGACGCCGACCTCTTTTCCGCTCCAGACGTCCTTGACGGCGACGGGTCTGTCGAAGCCCACCTCGGAAAGCCGGACCGGGACGGCCGTCCCGGCTTCGGGACCGTGCTCTCCCCTGTCGCCCGTATTGAAGAGGGCGACATATTTCGCCCCACCGTCCGCGTCATCCGCCGTCCAGGCGACCAGGCCGTTCGCGCGGAAAAGCTGGCGGTTGTTGCGGCTGCTCTGGTTGACCGTCAGGACCTCGGCGTTGGTGATGAGCGCGAGCGTCCAATCATCGCTCGCAGGGAGATGCCCGCCGAACATCAACGGGCAACGGGCGACGGCCCAAAGCGTCATGACCGTCCTCTGTTCGTCACGGCTGAGGAAATTGGGCACGTCCTCGCGGCCGCCGTGCGAGGTCATCTCGAAATAGCCTTGATTCATGGTCCGGTTCTTGGACCAGCCCGCCGGGAGGAACCGCAGATGCCCGAGGGGCAGCATATCCGGGTCGAGCCAATGTCCAGGCCCCGCGTGCGGAGACCAGTCGTGGAGCTCGCGGAAAGCAGGCAGGACTTGGTCCCAATAATCCCAGAGGTCCCCGAGCAGACGCCACATGTTGGCGTTCTTGACGAGCTCGTCGGCGCGGTCGAGCGGCATCGGCCCATAGGATAAGCTGAGGACGATGGGCCGGCCCGTCCGGCCGATGGCCCGGCGCAGCATGGCGATCTCCTCGCCCCGGAAGCAAAGGTCGTCGGCCTTGACGAAATCGACGCCCCAGGAAGCGAGCTGGCGGAAGAGCGAATCGTACCACTCCTGCGCGCCAAGCTTCTTGACGTCGACGCCCCACTGGTCCTCGTTCCAGTCGCAGAAATCGACCTTGTCGGCGATATCGGCGGCCCGATAAGGAGTGCCTTCGATGGGCGTGTTCCGTTCGACGGCCAGCCGCGGGATGCCGCGGACGATGTGGACGCCGAACTTGAGCCCCTTCCGATGGACATCATCGGCAAGAGGCTTGAAGCCGCGCCCGCCGGCCGCCGACGGGAACCTCGACTCGGCCGGGACGAAGCGTCCGAACGCGTCGACCTCCGATTTCGAATGGACGGGATAGTCCGGCCCGAGTCTCTGCGGATCGGACCACTCGATGTCGACGACGACGTAGCGCCAGCCGAGCTTGGCCAGCTTCGCGGCCATGAAGTCGGCGTTGGCCTTGACTTCGTCCTCGGTCACGGCCTGGCCGAACGAATCCCAGCTGTTCCAGCCCAGGGGCGGGGTAAGGGCCCAGGCGTGGAAAGGTTCCGTGACGGCGCGTGTTTTCTCGTTATCGGCCGGACGGACTTTCCCGGCCAGCTTGCGGATGAGCTCGACTTCAGCCGCAATGTAGGGCTTCCCGTTCGCCCGGAAGATATCGTGGAACCAGACCGCGGGCTCCGGGCTCCCTTCCTTCGACCCCCAGGGAAAGATCGTCTGGGTCTTGCCGTTCACGAAGCCCCAGTTCATGGCCCCGACGTCCTCGGACTTGAAGAGAGGCAGGATGTCTTCGAACCGGCTGCCGGCCGTCCGGGCCATGTATTCCGTGCACACGAGCGGGCGCCCGTGGACCTTGAGCGCGTCGATCTTGCTCTTCGTCCCGGCCCTGTCCGTGTAGGCATGGAAGGAGATGATGTCGGAATTTTCGACCTGGAACCGGTTGAGCGCGGCGAACTCTTTCGATTCGTCCCAGATCCCCGCGGTCAGCGGTTGGGCGGGCGCGGCCGTCCGGGCCCAGGCGAAGGCCTTCTCGAGGAGCGGCAGGGACCTCGAGCCGTAGCCCGAATTCCCCGGCTCGTTGTAGAGGTCCCAGGCCAGGACGCGCCGGTCCTCCCGGAAAAAGCCGACGACCCCTCGGGTGTAGACCTCGAGGACGCCCCAACGCGCCGGATTCTCGGCGAGGTCCGGGCCGGGGCACTGCACCCAGCCCGAATTGTGGACGCCCGGCCGCGGCTTAGGCTGGGGACCCAGCCGGAATTTGGCGTTCCAGCAGTCGTCGAAGAGGACGAACATGGTCCCGATGTGGTGCTTGTCGGCAATCGCGAGAAACCGCTCCAGCCGTTTCAGGAACCCGCCGGGGTCCTGCTCCCAAAGGAGATAATGGAGGAAGACCCGGACCGAATCAAAGCCCAGGTCTTCGGCCCAGCCGAGTTCCTCGTCGATCGTCGCCGGGTCGAAGGTCTCCGCCTGCCACATTTCCAGGGTGTTGACGGCCGTCCGGGGGATGTAGTTGCAGCCGAGAGCCCACGGTTGCGACCCAGCCCAGGCCCGGGCTTTGATTTCGCTCCAGCGGCGGGTCGGATCTTTCGCTCCCTGTTGCTGGGCATGGGCGAATGAAAGGGCGAATACGACCAGGAATGAAAACACGCCCATCCGCATGAACGCGCAGTTCTCTTGAATGGCCATCGACCTGCCTCCTCTAGCGCCGCGCTTGTTTATCGTCCGGCCGGCGGTTCGGCACGACGACGGCCTTCTCTCCCGCCGCCAGGTTGACCATGACCCAGGAGATAGGCCGCCCGGCCTTGTCTCCTCCCTGCAGGGCTTTCCGGGCGATGCCGTTGACCCGCAGCTCTTGCCAACGGCCTTCGATGACGGCCTTCCAGACGACGTTCCCGCCGGCGCGGACGGCGAAGGACGTCCCCCGCCTTCCATCATGGCGGACATCCACGACGCTGTCGAAGACCGGCACATTCCGGAGCTCGGCCCATTCCGTCTTCCCGGTGAGCCGAGACCGCGTCGTGACCGTCCGGGCGCGGGCGTCCGGCTCGACGCCCATGAGCCCCGTCGCGACCGCCCCGATCACGGCGAATGGAACCGCGGGGTATTCGCGCCGCTTCTTGGCCGGGTCGGAAAGCCTTAGGATCTCGGCATAAGCCGCGTCGTCCGCGCCGTATCCGTAGAAGATCTCCGGAAGATAGGATTCGACTTCGATCCCCTCCGGCTCTCTCCCGAGAATCCCGCCGAGGGTCGCGTCGCGGCGTTCTCCGGC
The DNA here is from genome assembly GCA_026393975.1 of Candidatus Aminicenantota bacterium. Classification (GTDB taxonomy): domain Bacteria; phylum Acidobacteriota; class Aminicenantia; order Aminicenantales; family Saccharicenantaceae; genus RBG-16-66-30. The sequence goes on from JAPKZD010000009.1 coordinate 188,101, forward strand.
AGGGATAAGGCCAAAGTAGAGCGGGAAGACTCCGCCCCAGAACATCTCCTCGAAAACGAGCTTTCCATCCTCGAGGGCAAAATCGGCGAACTTTCCCCGGGCTTCGTTCCACCAATCCTCCATGTATCTCTCTCTCAGCCCTGCGGCCCGCTGGCGAAGAGAATCGGCCGCTCCCGAATCGCCGCGAAGCTCGAGGATCCCGGCGTAAGAATCGAACGCCCGCGCTTCCGCCGCGACAAGGTCCGCCCCGTAAAGGGTCCTATCCGAAGAGGGGCCCTCGTCGTAGCCTCCAAGCCCCCGGTTGCCGTATTCCTTTCGATGCTCGGGAACCCCGTCGCCGTCCTTGTCCCAGGCCTGGACATATTCCTTGACGGTCAGACCGTAGAAGTTGAGGAACGCCGGGTCTTCGATATAAGCCCGGTTTCCCGTCCACAGGTACTGTCTCCAGCAGGCGTCCAGGACATCGAAGTTGGCCGGCAGGTTGTACCAGAAGTCCTTGTCGTTCTTGTAGTCGACCGGAGCCGGCCGGTCCCACTTGTCGATCTCCCAATACGAACAGAAGTCGCGGGCCGGGCTGATCCCCAGGGCGAACTTCCGCAGCATGTTCAGGTTGAACGCGCCCAGTCCGAGGAGCTGGGCCCCGTTCGCCTGGTGGGATACGTCGCGCATGCAGAAGGCGAAGCGCGACGGAAGGGCGGCCTCGTACCAGTCGCCCACAGGGTCGTTATGCGTCGAAGCGGGGAAGACGTAGTCCAGGGCCTGAGCCTTGGCCCAGGCGAAGGCCGCCGTCAACTTAGTGTCGGAGGACTCGAGGACAACGGGGCTCCCCGGCGGCGTCCGCGACTGCCGAGCCGCGGCCGCGACAGCCGAGATGGCCAGCACGAGGCAGAGTGCGGCAGTCAGCGCCTTTCTCGTCATTTCGGGCTCCCCTCGCTTCGGAACTCTCGAGCGCACAATCTTCCGCGGTTATACCAGACGCCCCGGAAAAAGACAAGGCGCCCCCCGGCCCCGGAAACGGCGGGCGGATTTTTGAATTGCGGCCGGCAATCGGTTATTATAATGAGGAAGGGTTCCAACGAGTTTCGAGGAGGTGTGACGATGCCCGTATCCTACAAAGACCTCGGTCTGGCCAACACCCGCGACATGTTCCGGCGCGCCTTCGCCGGGCAGTACGCGGTCCCGGCCTACAACTTCAACAACATGGAACAGCTTCAGGCGATCATCACGGCCTGCGTCGAGACGCGTTCGCCCGTCATCCTCCAGATCTCGAGCGGGGCCCGGAAATACGCCAACCAGACCCTCCTCCGCTACATGGCCGAGGGCGCGGTCCGGATGGCCCGGGACATGGAGAAAGACATGGGCTCGGACTGGGAGATCCCCGTCACCCTCCACCTCGACCACGGCGACAGCTTCGAGCTGGCAAAATCCTGTATCGACAACGGATTCTCGTCGGTCATGATCGACGGCTCCCATCTCCCTTACGAGGAAAATATCGAGCTGACGCGGCAGGTCGTCGACTACGCCTTGACGCGCGACGTCTCGGTCGAAGGCGAGCTCGGCCGTCTGGCCGGGATCGAGGACAAGGTCCAGGCCGAGAAATCGACTTATACGCATCCCGACGAGGTCGTCGATTTCGTCCGCCGCACGACCGTCGACTCGCTGGCCATCTCCATCGGCACCTCCCACGGCGCCTATAAGTTCAAACCCGAGCAGTGCACGCGCGACGCCCGGGGCATCCTCATCCCGCCGCCGCTCCGGTTCGACATCCTGGCCGAGGTCGAGAAAAAGCTCCCCGGCTTCCCCATCGTCCTCCACGGCGCCTCCTCGGTCATCCAGGAGGCCGTGGCCACGATCAATAAATACGGCGGGGCGATGAAGGACGCCATCGGCGTCCCGGAAGACCAGCTCCGGCAGGCGGCCCGCTCGGCCGTCTGCAAGATCAACATCGACACCGACGGCCGGATGGTCATGACGGCCACGATCCGCAAGGTCTTCGCCGAATCGCCCGGGGAGTTCGACCCGCGCAAGTACCTCGGCCCGGCCCGGACGGCCCTGGTCGAAATGTACAAGAGGAAAAATCGCGAGGTCCTCGGCTCGGCCGGGCGCTACGGGTCGGAATTCTGAGGCCGGAGGCTATTTTTTGCCCGGGCGATAGACGCTGAGGATCCTCTCGCGGAGTTTCACGATCCCGTCCGGGATTTTGCTTCGGGCGATTCCCTGGGCGAACTTGGTCAGGCCGAGGGGAACGCGGCCCGGGTCCGTGTAGATATGATAGACCGCGAGCAGCCCTCCGTCCTCGAACTTGCGGATGAGCCAGAAGCCGGACGTATCGACAACCGTCTGGCTCGGCTTGAGCTCCGGCCAGGGGAGATTTTCCCAGGCCACTTCGAACCCGGATTCGTGTCGCGTGGAGGTGTACCTCAAGCGATACTGCTTTTTGACGCCGAGCGGCAGGTGGAGTTTGACCTCGACGACAGAGCATGGACCGATCGCCTCGCAGATCCTGACGGCCCCGACGCTGGGCATGTAATCGGCGTAGCAGCCGTAGTCCGTGAGGACCGCGAAGGCCTCGTCGAGCGACCCCGGGAGGATGCCGACCGCCTCGTAGGTCCTCCCCTTGCGTCCGGGGTTGGGCAGGTCCCTGAGGACGATCTTGCCCTTGAGGATGAGGGCGCGCTCTTCGGGAGACAGGGCGATCTCCCGGTTCGACTCGGGACGAGGGCTCGTAGCGGCCCTCGCCGATCCCGGCACGAACAACAGGAGGAACGTCACCGCCGACAGAAGCGCGGATAGCAGGACCATCACTCGGCATTCCTCTTTGGCGGCCCCATTCTCCGCCATCAAAAGCGAAATTTCAATAAAATAACTGTCGTGCTATGTTCTCTCGTATAATGAGAGGTACAGGAGGTGTCGTCATGCAAGATCACATCAAGGTCATCGGGATCCTCTGGGTCATCTTCGGCGCGTTGAGCCTCTGCCTCGCGCTGTTCGCCTTCCTCTTCTTCTTCGGCGTCGCCCAGATCCCCAACGTGGAGGAGGTCGGTCCGGGGGTCCTGCGGATCATCGGACTCGTCGTTAGCTCGTTCCTGGCCCTCATCGGACTGCCCAAGATCGCCGGCGGCCTGGGCCTCATCCAGCACAAGGAATGGGCCCGGATCCTCATGCTGGTCATCTCCTTCATCAGCCTGGTCAACTTCCCCTTCGGCACGGCCCTGGGCGTCTACTCGATGATCGTCCTCTTCAACCCCGAGACGGTCAGGATGTTCCAGAGCCCGCCCCCGCCGAAATGACGGACGGAGGAGCGCGGCTTATTTCTTGACCGACGGGTCGGGCTTGAGCCCGACCTTCTTGTAGAGTTCCCTCCGCCCGGCTTTGTCCCCGTCCATGATCTTCCGGGCGTACTTGGCCACAGCCTCGGCCTTGGCCCGGGGCACGACGACGACCCCGTCGCCGTCGGCCACGATGACATCGCCTGGAACGACCAGAACACCGCCGCAGACGATGGGCCGGTTGACGGACTCGAGTTCGTTCCTTCCCGGACGAATGCCGCGGCCGACGCGCCTCAGGTAGAGCGGGACCTTCTGGGTGATGACCTCGTCCGTGTCGCGGGCCGTGCCGCTCGTGACCACTCCGACGCAGCCGAGCGACTTCCATTCCAGGATGTTGTAAGAGCCGATCGAACCGACGTCGGCGCTCGGGGCGTCCTCGATGACGAGGGCCGTGCCCGGCCGGAGGAGAGCGGCGTAGGACTCCGTGGATTTCTTGTCGTACCAATCGCCGGCCCAGTCGTCATAAGCCTTGATCGATAACACTCCAGCCGTCGGGTTCTGGGTCGGAACGTAGCGGGCCGTGACAGCCAGACCGACGAACCGATGGCTGAAGTTGACGGTGTCGCGCCAGAGCGAGTGGATCTCCGGGTCCATCGTGCCGGTATCGACGAGGCCCACGGCGTCCATCCCGTCGACGACGTCGGAGACCCTTAAGTCCTTGAACAGAGCCAAAACGGCCTTGTCGGCGGCCTCGGAATAGCTGGGCGTAGCGATGTAGTTCCACCCGACGCGGAGTGCCGCTGTGTCCGGGGCCTTCGCAGTTTGCGCGGAAACGGGCAGGGATAGGGAAAGTAGCAGAAGGCATAGAACGATGATCATGTCGAACCCTCCTTCAGAAATTCAGGCGCGGAGCATCCGGCGTCGCTAGATTATGAGCTTGCCGATGCCGATGAGGAACAGGATCGCCCCGAAGGCGAGAAGGTACTTGAAGGGGATGGCCAGGCCTTCCTTGACATGGACGACCCAGACGTCCCGGTCGTAGCTCTCCCCCGTCTCGCCCCGGTATTTCTCTTTGACCTCTTCGATGACCCTCTGGATCTTATCGAGCTTGGCCTTGTGATTGTTGACTGCGGCCTGGATCTCCTGCTTTTCGGCCTGGGTCAGGGTCCTCTCGAAAACCTTGTCCGTCTCATAGAACCTCAGCGCGCCGTCGACCTGGAAGAAAAAGGCGACGAGCGGGATCCCGATGGCGACGAGGATCAGGAGGAGACCTTGACTGCGGTTGCCGCCCCGCCGTCGCGACCGCTTCGTCTCCGGAATGTACCGAGCGTCCCAATCGTCTTTCTCAGGCATGGACGGCCTCCTTCATGAGTTTTGTCGGAATTCCGGGGGTATGGGTCCAAAATATCTTTTTACAGGGGGGAAGTCAATAAGGAGAAGGGCATCAATTTTGAGGATGAAGCTGCCACGCGCCGTTTACTTTTTTGTACCGGGTCGTCATCGTTTTAGCAAACCTGCGGCCGTCCCACGTATATCGATCGAAACAAATGTCAGGCGGATCGATGATGATCCTGTCATAAGAATTCTTCTCGCCTCTTGTTCGTTTGGAGATCGCCGTGCCCGCCTGCGCGACGATGATCGACCGCTTGACCGTTATGTAGTGACTTTGTAAATCTCCCGTGTAGTCTTGGTGGTAATGTCCGGCCAGCAGTAGATCGAGGCCGCAGGGTTCGAGTGCTTCCGCGGCCAGGGCTCCCCGTCCCACCAGTGTGGCGTAAGGGTTATCCAGGGGAGGCAAGAATGGGTGATGGGTGACAAACACTTTGAAAAGATGGCTGCCCGCCGCACAAAATTTGATCTATCTATTCACCGACTGCATCGCCGCTTCCGGGTAACGCAAACCTGCCGCAACTCCCCGAGGGGCCACGCGGTCGATTCTCTTCAGATCCTCGGGAGTTAGTTTGAGGCCAAGCGCCTTCACGTTCTCTTCGAGATATTTTATGCGCTTCGTGCCGGGGATCGGGACGATGTCATTCCCCTTGGCGAGGACCCATGCCAGAGCGAGCTGCGCCGGAGTACATTTCTTTTGGGCCGCGATCGTCTCGATTTCCAAAACAAGTTTCAGGTTCTTCTGCATGTTTTCTTCCTGAAAGCGCGGGTTGGAACGCCGGAAATCGGTCTGATCCAGCACATCAAGTCTTTTGATCGCTCCAGTAAGGAAACCTCTTCCGAGCGGACTGTAGGCGACGAAACCTATGCCGAGCTCGCGGCAAGTTTTCAGGATTCCCGTCTCAACGTCTCTTGTCCAGAGCGAATACTCCGTTTGCAGCGCCGTGATCTGGTGCACCTTGTTCGCCCTGCGGATCGTCTCCGCCGCGGCCTCCGACATTCCGAGGCATCTTATTTTCCCTTCCTCGACGAGTCTCGACATCTCACCGATCGTATCTTCTATCGGCGTATTTGGATCGACGCGGTGCTGATAGTAAAGGTCGATCGTCTCTATGGCGAGCCGCTTCAAGCTTGCTTCGCAGGCCTTTCGCACATAATCCGGTTTCCCATCGATGCCCAGGCGCTCGCCGTTTGGACCTCGAACGTTGCCGAACTTGGTGGCGATGACGACTTTGTCGCGATGGGGCTTCAAGGCTTTGCCGACGAGTTCTTCATTGACAAACGGGCCGTACATGTCGGCGGTGTCGAAGAACGTAATGCCGAGTTCTACCGCCCGGTGAATTGTCCTAATTGATTCCTCATCGTTTCTCGGCCCGTAGAATTCGGACATGCCCATGCATCCGAGTCCGATCGCCGAAACTCTCAATCCCGATTTTCCAAGTTGACGCTTTTCCATTCTATTATCTCCTGTGAAATCAATTGTTTTTCGGTTTTGCTCTCAAGTACTGGTTCGGATATTGCGGATCGTCTCCGAGTATTTTTGCCGCGTGCAGCGGGAAATACGGATCGCGCAGGAACTCGCGAGCCATGATGACGACATCCGCTTGACCAGCGACCAGAATGTTTTCCGCCTGCACAGCATCGGTAATCAACCCGACAGCTCCGGTCATGATCCCGGCTTGTCTCCTTATCTCCTCAGCGAACGTCACCTGATATCCTGGCGCGATCGGAATTTTCGCGCCCGGCACGACTCCCCCCGCCGAACAGTCGATCAGATCGACCCCGACTTTTTTCAGCTCTTTAGCCAGCTCGATGGATTGCGGAAGATCCCAACCGCCTTCGACCCAATCGGTGACTGAGATGCGGACGAAGACGGGAAGATCGCTTGGCCAAGTCTCCCTCACCGCTTTCGCCACTTCAAGCGGAACTCTCATCCTGTTAATTAATTCACCGCCGTACTCGTCTTTCCTTTGGTTCGAAAGCCGCGATAGGAATTGGTGCAAGAGGTAGCCATGAGCCATGTGGATCTCGACCACTTGGAATCCCGCATCCAGACTTCGTCGCGCTGCCTCACTCCACTGTCGGACGACAGCCTTCATGTCGGCAAGTGTCATTTCCCTCGGTTGGGGATAGTTATCCGAGAATTTCACCGCGCTGGGGGCGATAACCTCCCACCCTTCTTCAGATTTCGGTACCATCCCTTCACCGATCCATGGAATTTTTGTGGAGGCTTTCCTACCAGCGTGTGCGAGTTGTATGCCCGGAATCGCGCCCTGAGATTTGATGAAGGCCGTGATTCTTTTGAAGGCTTTCACTTGTTCATCATTTCCTATCACTAAGTCTGCCGGTGAAATCCTTCCTTCCGGAGATACTGCCGTGGCTTCTGTGAATACGAGGGCAGCTCCTCCGACAGCCCTGCACCCTAAATGAACCAAATGCCAGTCGTTCGGAACGCTATCCATCGCAGAGTACTGACACATAGGAGATACAACTATCCTGTTCTTGAATTCCAAGTTTCTGATTTTGATCGGAGATAGTAGTCTGCTCATAGTTCAAGATGATCCCTAAGTAAGCTAAAATTCATATGAGATTCCATTCCTATGATAGATGTTCTGCAAGGCGCTCGCAACTAAGCCGAGATCGATCTTTCCCAACGACCCGGCTCTCATCAAGCAGGTCTACCTGGCTGTTGAAGAGGCGGCGAAGAAGTGGACCTTCCGCCACCGGGACTGGGCTATGATATACTGCCAGCTGATAATCTATTTTGGCGACCGTTTGGGGGAACGTGCTCAAATGCAAAAAAGGGATTTGCATAGAATATCTGACACTCCCGTTCGTAAACAAGTTTGGTCAGGGGGCAAAATGAGAAAAGTCCTTGGAATTGGCAGCGAGGCCATCTCCGCCTCGCAGAGAATCGAAGAGAGAAAGAAAAAGGAACCACCTCTCGGCGCCGGCGAAAGGTTTGCCACCCTCTCCAAAAAGCTGGAGAAGAAGGGTGCAACAAACCCCGATGCTCTCGCGGCCTGGATAGGTCGGAAGGACCTCGGGAAGAAACGCTTCCAGAAGCTCGCGGCAAAGGGCCGGAAGAAAGCCAGCAAGTAGGAGGACCCGAAGAGACACCTTTTTTATGACGTCCAAAACGACTCTTCAGCGGCATGCCGCTTGCGGCCTGCCTGCTGGCAGGGCTTGTTGGACGGGCGATCGGTACGGTTCCCTGTACCGTTGCCACCAGCCAGGCGGCGCTGGCAAAGTGACCGCGGCAAGGCGAATTCCCGCCCTTGGCGCTGAATCTCCTACCTAACCATGCCGATAGGATATCGTCGGCTGCGCATCGGTGCAATAACTCCACGTCGGGGGAAACGGGGTTCTTTCGGTGGTGGAGCTGACCAGGATCGAACTGGCGACCTCTTGAATGCCATTCAAGCGCTCTCCCAACTGAGCTACAGCCCCACCGGGAATGCCTAATATTACAGGAAGCGGCTTTTTCCGTCAAGAAGCCGCGGAGCACGATTCCGAATTGACCCGCTGCCGACCGCTGTGATAATTAGAAGGAACCATATCCGTAGGAGGTTCCCCATGACCCCGTGCATCCGTTTTAGGCTGAAAACCCATTTGACTCTAGGTCTCTTGGCTTTCACCCTTATCGCGGCCTTAGCCGCCTTCTCCGCACCGCTCACCGCAACTCTCGCCCTTTCGGCCCCCGAGGGTCCCGGGCCGCTCGCCCCGACGGCTCTGCGCTGCGAATACCTCGAGAACCCGATGGGCGTCGACATCCCCAAACCCCGTTTCTTCTGGGTCGTCGAACACCCTGAGCGTGGCCAGGTCCAGTCGGCCTGCCAGATCCTCGTCTCGACCGACCCCAAGGCCGCCGCGGGAGATATCTGGGACAGCGGCAAGGTCGCCTCGGCCAAATCGACCCAGGTCGTATTCGCCGGGAAGTCGCTCGAAAGCGGCAGGACATACTTCTGGAAGGTTCGCACCTGGGACCGGGACGGACGGGAAAGCCCCTGGAGCGACACCGCACGCTTCGACACCGGGCTCTTCAATAAAAGCGACTGGAAGGGCGTCTGGATCGGCAAAAAGAACCAGCTCCGCAAGGAGTTCAGCTTCAAGGGACGCGTCAAGCGGGCCAGGGCGCACATCGCCGGCCTCGGCTACTACGAGCTTCGTCTCAACGGACGAAAGGCCGGGAACCACGTCCTCGATCCGGGCTGGACGACCTACGACAAGCACGTCCTCTATGTAACCTACGACATTACGTCGTTCGTCCGCGAAGGGGCGAACGCCGTTGCCGTGACTCTCGGGAACGGCTGGTACAAGTCGCGGGCCCTCCTCCTCCAGATCAACGTCGAGCTCGAGGACGGTACCACGGCGAGTGTTGTCAGCGACGCCTCCTGGAAAGTCGCCGACGGCCCCATCTTCGAAGACAGCATCTACAACGGGGAGTCGTACGACGCCCGCCGGGAGACGCCGGGCTGGGACCGGCCCGGATTCGACGATAAGGAATGGCCCGCGGCCGAGGCCGTCAAGGCGCCGACCGGAGTCCTTTCGGCCCAGATGATGCCAGCCATTCAGGTCACCGACACCCTCGTCCCGCTCAAGATGTCGAACCCGCAACCCGGCGTTTACGTCTTCGACATGGGCCAGAACTTCAGCGGCTGGGCCCGCCTCAGAGTGCAGGGGCCGCAAGGCACCGACGTCCGCCTCCGCTTCGCCGAGCTCCTCTACGACGACGGCACGCTCAACCGGGAAAACCTGCGCTCGGCCCAAGCCGAGGACCACTACATCCTCAAGGGCGACGGCGAAGAGATGTGGGAACCGCGCTTCACCTATCACGGCTTCCGCTACGTCGAGGTCACGGGTTTCCCTGGGACACCGAAGCTCGACAGCGTCCGCGGCCGGGTCGTCCACTCCGCCGTCGAGCCCATCGGCAGCTTCGCCGCCTCCAAGGACATCCTCAACGGGCTCCAGCGCATCATCACCTGGGGCCAGAAGACCAACCTCCACAGCATCCCGACCGACTGCAATCAGCGCGACGAGCGCATGGGCTGGATGGGCGACGCCCAGGGCACGGCCGAGGAAGCCATCTTGAACTTCGACATGGCCGCCTTCTACACGAACTTCGTCCGCGACATCCGCGACGTCCAGGACGAAAAGGGGCGGCTCTCGGACACAGTCCCTCACATCTGGGGAGGGGAAAACGCCGACCCGGCCTGGGGGACGGCCTATCCCCTGATCTGCTGGTACATGTACCAGTACTACGGCGACACGCGCGTCCTCGAAGAACACTACGACGGGCTCCGAAAATACGTCGAGTTCCTGAGGAGCAAGGCCGAGGGCGGCCTCGTCAAGTTCAGCTCCTATGGCGACTGGGTGGCCGTCGAGAAGTGTCCCGGGGCGATCGTTTCGTCGTTCTATTATTATTACGACGTCAAGATCATGGCGGACGCGGCGCGAGTGGTGGGGAAAACGCAGGACGCCGCCCTCTACGACAAGCTCGCCGCCGACATCCGGACAGCCTTCAATAAGGAATATTACAACCCGAAAACCGGCGACTACGCCGACGGGACACAAACCGCGAACACCCTGCCTCTCTTCCTCGGTATCCCGACGGAAAAAGAGGGCGGCACCTGGGGCCGGCTTTTCGACGACATCGTCTACAAGCACAACTCGCACCTGACGACCGGCATCGTCGGCACGAAATACATCATGGAGCTTCTGACCCGGAACGACGCGTCAGACCTGGCCTACGACATCGCCATCAAGACCGATTATCCGAGCTGGGGCTACATGATCGTCAACGGGGCGACGACCCTCTGGGAGCTGTGGCAGAAGCGCGAGGGCCCGTCGATGAACTCGCACAACCACCCGATGTTCGGCAGTGTCGGGTCCTGGCTCTACAAGGCCCTGGCCGGTATCAACCTGGCGCCGGGGACGACCGGGTTTGAGAAGATCCTCATCCAGCCGCAGACCGTGCGGGACCTGATGCACGCCTCGGGCTCGACGAGGACGGTCCGGGGCGAGGTCGCCTGCGCCTGGTCGCGGACGGAGAGGACGATCCGGGTCGAAGTCACCATCCCGGGCGGTTCGGAAGCCGAAGTCGTCATCCCCAAGCTCAACATCCGCAATATCAAGGTCAGCGAGGGCGGCAAAACGATCTGGGGGAGTGACAAGTTCATCGTCGGCGCCGCCGGAGTCACCGGCGCGGTGGATAAGGACAACGCCATCCGCATCAAGACGGGCGGCGGCCACTACGTCTTCGTTCTCGAAGGAGAATAAAAATGAACTTCCAAGAGCTGATAAGGGCACGATACAGCGTCCGCGCCTATAAACCCGACCCGGTCGAAGAGGACAAACTCGCGCGCGTCCTCGAGGCCGCCCGCCTGGCACCGACGGCGGCCAACCGCCAGGCCTTCCGCGTCGTCGTCCTGCCGACGAAAGGCCGTGAGGCCGAGCTCCGCCGCATCTACGGCCGCGACTGGTTCACCCAGGCCCCGCTCGTCCTGGCCGTCTGCGCCCTGCCCGCCGAAAGCTGGGTCAGGAAGGCGGACGGCTGGAACGCCGCCGAGGTCGACGCTACGATCGCCATGGCCCATCTCGTCCTGGCCGCGGCCGAGGAAGGATTGGGGACGTGCTGGATCGCAGCCTTCGACCCGGCCGCGGCCCGCGATGTGCTCGGCCTGCCCGTCGACGTCGTTCCGGCCGCCTTCACGCCGCTCGGCTACCCGGCCGATTCCCCCGCGCCGAAAAAGAGACGGCCTCTCACCGACCTCGTCCGCAAAGAACGCTGGTAAGTTTTTTTTGAAGGGAATCTCATCATGATCCAGAAACGAGCCGTTCTCGTCGCCCTGATCGTCCTATTTCTCGGGATCCCCGCCGCTTCTCAGATGACCCCCTGGCTGCAATGGACGTTTTTGCCCCAGAACCAGATGGACGAGATCATCGGCGAGGCCTCCGGCGAGACGGCCTTCAACCACGTCATGGCCATGTGCGGCTTTCCGCGCGATCGCAAGCCCGCCGAGTACGCCGGGACGTTCGCCGAGGCCCAGTACGTCCTGGACCGGCTCAAGGACTACGGGTTGGCCGACGCGGCCATCCTCCGTTTCCCCGGCGGCGAGACCTGGGACGGGGTCAAAGGCGAGCTCTGGGAAGTCAAGCCCGGACGCCAGAAGATCGCTTCCTACGTCGACCTCACGGCCATGCTGGCCCAGGGAAGCACCCCGGCCGACGTCACCGCCGAGCTCGTCTGGGTGGGAGACGGCGAGCCGAAGGACTTCGAAGGCCTCGAAGTGAAGGATAAGATCCTCGTCACGTCGGGTTCCGCGGGCACGGTCCACAACATCGGCTGTCTGAACAAGGGCGCGGCCGGGGTCATCTCGTTCGCGTCGCCGCGGCCCCTCTTCGACGCGCTCATCATCCCCTGGGGCGGCCTCTACGCGCGGAGCGGAGCAGTGAAATTCGCCTTCTGCCTGCCGCCGCGCGAGGGAGTCCTTCTCCGCGACCGGCTCAAGCACGGCGAGAAGATCACCGTCCGGGCCGTGGTCGAATCCAAAACGGAAAAGGCCGAGCTCCAAGACATCGTCGCCTCCATCTCCGGCACGGACGCGAACGCCCAGGAGGTCATCGTCACGGCCCACATCTTCGAGGGCTACAGCATGTTCGGGGCGAACGACAATTCCTCGGGGTCGGCCGCCGTCCTCGAGGCCGCACGGACGCTCCAACGGCTCGTCGCGGAGGGCCGTCTGCCCAAGCCCAGGCGGACGATCCGCTTCTTCTGGGCGCCCGAGTTCTCCGGGACGATCCCCTACGTCAAGGCCGAGGCCGAACGGATGAAACGGACGCTTTGCGACATCAACCTGGACATGGTCGGCGATCAGTTGACACGGAGCCTGGCCTTCTTCACGGTCATGCGGACAACCTACGGCAATCCCCATTACCTCAACGATGTCATGGAGAATTATTATCGTTACGTGGGCGAGGCCACCCGCTCCTACGTCACGAACGGAATGAGCGGGACCATGAACCGGAGGATCGTCGCCCCGACCGGGAGCGAGGAGCCGATGTACTATTACATCGGCACCCACTTCGGGTCGTCCGACCACGAGGTCTTCAACGACTGGGGCGTCGGCATCCCCGGCGTCGTCATGAACACCTGGCCCGACCAGTGGTATCACACTTCGGAGGACCGGCCCGACAAGCTCGATCCGACCCAGATGAAGCGGGCCGTGATCATCACCGCCGCTGCCGCCTATACGATTGCGTCGGCCGACGACACTTTGGCCGCCCGGATCGCCGCCGAGATCGTCTCCAACGCCTCGGCTCGGATCGGCCATCAACTGGCCCGCGGACTCGAGGAGATGGGACGGACGGACGCGGCGGCCTTCCCCGCGATGTACAAGCGGGTCCGCGGCTATATCGAGGCGACGGCCCGGAACGAGCGGGCCACGGTCGGCTCCGTCCTCCAGCTCGCCGGGGACAAGGCGGGCTTCGGTCGATATCTGGCCGAGCTCAGTGCCTCCGTAACCGGGCTCGAAGCGGCCCATCTGCGGACGATAGACCAGGCCATGCGCCGGCAAGCGGTGTCGCTGCGGCTGAAGCCGGTCGATCTCAGGTTGTCCGTCGCGGAGAAAAAAGCGGCCGCTCTCATCCCCAAGCCCCTACCCAAGATCAAGGCGGAGGGATTCCAGGGCTACCAGACGGCCATTCAGGAGGCGCGAAAGGCCCTGGGCACGGTCGCGCCGGACCGCGGGGCGTCCCGCAACGCCTCGGAGATCCAGTTGCTTTGCGACGGGAAGAACAGCGCCCTGGACATCAAGAAGATGCTTGATACCCAGTTCCGCCAGGAGACGCCTCTCGAGGCCGTAGTCGGACTTCTCGGGGTGCTCAAGAAAGCCGGCCTGGTGAATTTTTAAAAAACACTTGACTCTGACGTTACGTCATAGTTGATAATGGCCTCGTGGACAAGGCCATGAAGAGCGGATATCTCATCAAGGAGTTCGCGGACCTGACTAAGGTCACAGTCCGGACGCTGCACTACTACGACCAGATCGGCCTGCTCAAGCCGAGCTTCGAACGGGCCAACGGCTATCGAGTTTACACGGACGCCGACCTCCTGAAGCTCCAGCAGATCGTCACGCTGAAGTTCATGAGGTTTTCGCTCGGCCAGATCCGGAAACTTCTCGACAGCAAGGGCTACGAAGCCGTGAAGTCCCTCAAGGTCCAGGCCGAAGCGGTCAAGGACGAGATCGCCCGGCTGCGCGAGGCCTCGCGGGCCATCGAGCAGGTTCTGAGCCTGCTCGAGACCAAAGGCCAGATCAACCGGAAAAAACTCATAAAAATCATGGAGGTTATTCAAATGGGCGAAGACGTCAAAAAAACGTGGCACGAAAAGTTCTACACGGAGGCGGAGCTCAAGGAGTTTGCCGAGGTCGGAAAGAACTACACGCCCGAGACGATGGCCGCCTACCAGAACCGCTGGACGGCGCTCATCGACGAGGTCAAGCAGAATCTCACGATCGACCCCGCAAGCGAGAAGGCCCAGGACCTCGGCAAGAGGTGGACGGACCTCCTCAACGAAGCTTACGGCGGCCACCCGGAGCTCAAGACCAAGATCGCCAAGGCCTACAACACCGGCGCCATCCCGGCGGAGCAGAGGCCGTTCGGCCCGGAGATCTGGGACTTCATCAAGAAGGCCCACGAGGCCGCCAAAAAGAAAACGTGAGGCAGGTCCGGGAGGACTCGAGAGAACAAAATGGTTGGATGAAGCCGCCGTTCGCAATATAATGACCTTGTATCCGGACGGAAGGAACGGCCATGGCCGAGAACAAGCCCAAACGGATCGAGGATCTGAGGAAAAAGGACGACCTGCTCGTCGTCACCGGGGCCGGCGGATTCATCGCCGGGTCCCTCGTCCGCTATTTCCACGATAAGGGCTTCAGCCGCATCCGGGCCGTCGACAAGAAGTCCTTCGACGAGTGGTACCAGAGAACACCCGGCGTCGAGAGCCTCCGCCTGGACGTCAGCTTCCGGGACAATTGCGTCAAGGCCTGCGAGGGCGCGGCCGAGGTCTACAACCTGGCCGCCGACATGGGCGGGATGGGCTTCATTGAGCGCTTCCGCGTCGAATGCCTGCGGAGCGTCCTCATCAACACGCATATGATCGAGGCCGCTCAGAAAGCGGGCGCGGACCGCTACTTTTTCTCCTCCTCGGCCTGCGCATACAACATCGACCTCCAGAAGGACACCCGCTGTCTGGCCCTCAAGGAATCCGACGCCTACCCGGCCAACGCCGAGCGCGGCTATGGCTGGGAGAAACTCTTCTCGGAGATCGTCTGCCAGGAGTATTGGGCCGAGCGCGGCCTCAAGACCGCGATCGCCAGGTTCCACAACGTCTATGGCCCCAACGGCACCTGGGACGGCGGCCGCGAGAAAGCTCCCGCCGCCCTCTCGCGCAAGGTCATCGAGGCCAAGGATAACGGCAGCTGCGCCGTCGAAATTTGGGGCGACGGAACACGGACGCGGAGCTTCATGTATATCGACGACTGCCTCAACGGTATCGATATGATCATGCACTGCGACGAGCTCGTCGCATCGCCCATCAACCTGGGTTCGAGCGAGCTCGTCTCGGTCAACGAGCTCCTGGACATCATCGAAGGGATCGCCGGGTTCAAGGTCAAGCGAAGCTACGACCTCAGCGCCCCCAAGGGCGTCGGCGGCCGGAATTCCGACAACACCATGATCAAGAGGATCCTCGGCTGGGAGCCGTCGACACCGCTCCGCGCGGGCATGGCCAAGACCTACGCCTGGATCGCGGAGCAGTACGCCCTCCGGAAGGTGGGAAAGAAGGTCGTCCTATGAAGCCCAAGGACGTCGAAGACGCCAGGGTCCGGGCTGCGGCGATGCTCCGGAAAGCCCGGATCGCCGTCACAAGGAGCGAGATCGAGGCCATGGAGGTCGCCGACCTGGGCCTGGGCGACATCAAGCACATCGGGCTCGAGGTCATCGTCTACGAGAACAACGACCGCTACTGCGCCAAGGAGCTCATCCTCTTCCCGCGCCAGATTTGCCCCGAACACAGGCATCCGCGCGTGAACGGCCGGAACCTCGGGAAAAAGGAGACGTTCCGCTGCCGCTACGGTGAGATCTATCTCTATGTCTCCGGCGAACGCACGCCGAAGCCGAAAGCGAAAGTCCCGAACAGATACAGGTCCTTCATGACGGTCTGGCACGAGATCGTCCTGCGGCCCGGCGACCAGTACACGCTCCCCCCGAACGCCCTCCACTGGTTCCAGGCCGGCGACAAGGGTGTCATCGTCTCGGAATTCTCATCCACGAGCACGGACGAGAACGACCTCTTTACCGACCCCCGGATCCGGAGGGTCGGGACGTAGCGGCAGACGAGCGACCAGTCAAGAGGCGGGAGCCGAAGGGGAATCGTCGACGTCACTCAGCCGCGGCTTCGGCCATGGCGGCGACGTTGCGGGGAGGGACGTCGGGCAGGATGGCTTCGTGGCTGGGGCTGACGATCAAGCAGGGTCCGAGGACGTCCTTGATCCGACGGACCTCGGCCTTCACTTCGTCGGGCGTGCCCAGGTTCAGGACGCCCTGCGTGTCGACCCCGCCGAGGAAGGCGATCTTCCCGCCAAAATCCCGGGCCAGCGTGCCGGCGTCCATGTTGGCGGCCTTGGCCTGGAGCGGATGGAGGCAGTTCACGCCGGCGGCGATGAGTTTGGGGATGACCCGGTGGATCGAACCGCACGAGTGGAGGATGACCTGGGTGCCGCGGCGGCGGGCCTGGTCGGTAAGCTTCTGGAACCAGGGCAGGATGAACCGGTCGAAGAGGCCGGGGCTGATCATCAGGTCGAGCTGGGTGCCGAAATCGTTTCCGAAGAAGTAGGCGTCGATGCGGCTCCCGGCGGCGTCGAAAAAACGCTCGTTCGCCTCGTAATAGAACCCGCAGATCCGGTCCGTGGCCGCCTCGATGACCTCGGGGTGAGTGCGCATCTTGACGAAGTACGCCTCCATCCCGAAAAAATCCATGAGGTCGTGGAAGAACGGCGTCCAGAACCCGCTCGCGCGGTAATACGGGCCGGCCTCGTCGAGGGCCCGCAGGGTGCCCGTGAAATCGAGGGAGCGCGGGTCCGGCCAGTCGAACGCGTCGAGTTCGGCCGGGTCCTCGACGCCGGCGAGCGGGCCCGCCTGGCCATGGCTCGTCTTGCCGGCGCTCCAGCCGAAGATCCCTTTCGAGGCCGGGTCCGGGAATGTGGACTCGACGAAGCTCGGCGAGATCCAGCGGAAGTCGTCGCCGAGCTTGCGCCGGAACTCCTCCTCGGTTCTGGTGCCGAAATAACGGTGAAGACCGGGCCAGCTGTCGGGGTGGGGATTGCCGAGCCAGAGGCCGCAGCGCGGGCCGGACCGAAGGGCGACGATGTCCTTGAGGAGCTCGCGGCTGGTCACGGGGCCAGGAGCTTGATCGATTGCGGCCATCCTGAAAAGACTATAGGGCCGGCCGCGGGCCGGTGTCAAGAACGCCGGGCCTCCCTCCGAGCGTCCGCGCTTCCCCCCGGTCTCCTGCTTCTGATATCATACGGGCGAAGTCGGACGACCGTCATCCATTCGATCAAGGAGAAATCATGCGGAACCGCTCAAGGAAAACGTCGTTGGTCTTGTTGTTTTTCACGCCCCTCGTCTTTTTGTCCCTGGCTGCCTCGGAGGTGACGGGACCGCCGCCGTCGGCGAAGCCGGCATACTTGTACAAGACGACTTTCGTGCGGGCGGCCCCGGGGAAGCTCCTCGACTTGATCGCTCTCTACAAAATTCGGATGGCCGTCGATGACGCGTCGGGAGACGGACCTCTTTTCTGGTGGCGCCACACGCAGGGCGACCAGTGGGACCTCATGCTCCTCTCCCCCATGGGGAGCTACGCCGAATACTACGCAAAAAACAAGATCGCCCGGAGGAAGAAAGCCGCCGAGGCGTCCGGCCTTTCCCAGGAGGAGTTCGCGCGAAAACTCGACGCCTGTTCGTCCTGGCGGGAGGACATTTTCGTCATGGGACCTCCGCTCGAATTCGTTAAAAAAGCGTTCGAGGGCACGGCCTATTACCACATCGAGATCTTCGTCTCGCTCCCGGGAAAGCAGGAAAAGCTGTTCAAGGAGCGCGAGATGGAGAACATCTATGCGGTCGAGACGGGGCGGCCCTATAACATGATCTTCGTCCGGGACCAGGGGGCCGTTTGGGACCTGTTCACGCTCGGATGCTACCGCGACCTCCAGCACTGGGCCGGGACGGGCGATCTTTCCAAGGAGAAGAGGGAGGCGGCGGCGCGCAAAGCCGGCTTCGCGAGCCCCGACGAGATCGGCCCCTACATGAGGACGCTCATCGACATGCACCGGGACACGATGGGCGTGGCGATAAAATAAGTCCGCGGGCGGGAGGCCGACGACGTCTTTGACGAGGTCCCGGCTGGTTAAGCTACTTCCTGCACCGGTCCATGAGCGATTCGATGTCCCGTCGTTCTTCCTCGGTGATGGCGGTCCCTTTGATGGACAGATACTTCCGGCAGAAGGCGAGGGCCCGCGTCTTGTCCCCCGTCTCGAGATAGGCCAGGGCCAGATTGTAGACGGGCAGGTCGTAATTCGGGTCGAGGGCGACGGCCTTTTCCCAGCAGGCGATCGCCTCGGCCGTGTTCCCCGCGATCTTCCAGGCCCCGCCCAGTCCGTTATGGACGGAGGCCAAGGAGGGGTCGGTGGCGATGGCCGCCTCGAAATAGCCGAAAGATTTTTTCACATACTCCGGGTTCCTCGTTTTCAAGCCCCAGGCGACATAAAAATTGCCGAGGTTGCCGTTGATGATCGCGTCCCCCGGCGCCAGGCCGAGGGCGGCGTTGAAGTGCTCGAGCGCCTTCTCGAAGTCCCCTTTCTTCCAGTAGGCCTCTCCGAGAGAACCCCGGACGTTCGCGTCATTGTTGAAGAGAACGAGGGCTTGGTGGAGGACTTCGATCCCCCGGTCGAACTTCTGTCGCTCGACAAGGGCGATGCCGTACGACGAGACCATCGTGAAGTCGCCGGGGTTGGCCCGAGCTCCCCGTTCGAGCGTGCCGAGGTGGGCATCCTTCCGCCCCTGGGCATAGTGAAGCTCGGCCAGCTGGGCATAAGCCCGGGTAAAATCCGGACGGGCTTTGATAAGGTCTTCCAGGAGGCGGACGCTCGCGTCCGGCTTGTTCTCTTTGGCCAATTGGCCGGCCAGCACGAGCTTCTGCTCGAAGGGCAGGAGCGTCTTGAGGTCGTCCGCGATGCCGTAGGTCTTCTTGGGGGGAACGGCCGGCGCGGAGGTGTAACCTAGGCTCCGGAGCCGTTCCTCCGTCTCCCGGTCGGTTCTCCGGACGGCCTGAGCCCCGGGCGGAGCGGCGTCGCGCGCCATCTTCCCCTCAAGGATTTTCTTGTAGGAAGCGATGTCCGTTCTTGAGGCCAGGTTTGTCGCCTCATTGAAGTCGTTCTGGAGGTCATAAAGCTCCGGGATGGGCGAATCGATATACTTCTTGCCGCCATCGATCAACCCCCGCAAGGGGGCAGCCCCGCGGTGGAGATATCCTTCCAGGGCCTCGAAATAAATGGGCTGGGCTTCCCGAGTTTTGCCTTCGAGCAGCGGCCGGAGGGTTCGGCCGCTAAGGGAGGGGGGCGTCTTGAGGCCGAGGAGATCGCAGACCGACGGGAAGATGTCCACATGGCTGACGTAGTCCTTGACCCGCAAAGCCGTCATGCCTGGGGCGGCGACGATGAGCGGGACCCAGATCGTCGCATTATAGGCGAAGTAGCTGTGCGTCATTTCCCCGTGCTCGCCCAGGGATTCGCCGTGGTCGCTGGTCATAATGAAGAGCGTCCGGCCCGTCTCGCCCTTCGCGTCGATCGCGCGTAAGAGTTTTCCGAGCATCTCGTCGACGTAGGCCACTTCACCGGAATAGAGATCGTCCGCGAAACGGGTCGCATAGGGCTCGGGCGGCGCGTAGGGGGCGTGAGGGTCGAAGAGATGGATCCAGAGGAACCATCGGCCGTGTTGCGCGGCCAACCAGCCAAGGGCGGCGGCCACCGTATTTTCGGCCCGCCGCTCGGGGTAGTCGAGCATGGTGGCGGGCCGGGCCGGGTACTTGTCATCGTAGACGTCAAATCCTTCATTCAATCCGAACCGGGAGTCCAAGGAAAACGCGCTGACAAAGGCCCCTGTCGCGTAGCCGGCGGCCTTGAGCGTCTTGGCCAAATTCGGAAATCCCTGGGGCACGATGCCTATTCCGTTGTCATCGACGCCGTGGGCCAGAGAGGTCACGCCTAGGAGGATGTTCGTGTGGGACGGGAGGGTCAACGGGGCGTGGGCGAAGGCCCGCTCGAACAGCGCGCCTCTCGCGGCCAGGCTGTCGATCTGGGGCGTCCGGAGATATTTCGGGCTGTAGCAGCTCAGCCGATCCGGCCTGAGGGTATCGACCGTGATGAGGAGGAGGTTGAGGTCCGCGGCCCGGGCCGAGGCCGCGCCCAGGAGAATGAGCAAGCCCAGGAGGACCGCCCTAGAATGCCTCATGCCGCCATTATAGCATAGCGATAATCCCTATCACTCCCCGGCTTCTTCGATCATCCGGACCTCGCTCCAGGTTCCGTCGCTCTCGACGCGCAGGGTCTTGATTTCGAAGGACCGGAAGTCCAGTGATATGATTTTTATTGGGCGCGCAACTCGTAGCGCGGCCCGCGTTTTTCTTCCCACAGCTTCTTGAAGCCGGACGATGAGGGCCTCGCCGTCCCATGAGCGCTTGCAGGCGAGGAGACGGATGGAGGCCGGCGCTAGGGTAATCAGCGACTCGACCGATGGGGCCTTCCCGGAATCATAAGGCAGATGGGCGTAGGCCAAAGGGGGCGCGGCCAAGTGGTCGGCCAGGCCCGGCATCATCGCCTTGATCACTGCGGGACTGCCGGCGGTGACGAGGATGCGGAACTCGTGGACGCCGATGTCGGCGAACTTCCAAGCCGGAGGGCATGTCCCTCCGGTACGTGTCCCCGCGGCGGACGCCGAGCGTTCGAGGTCGAACCCCTGTTCATGACAGTAAGCCGAACTCCGGAGGACGGACAGCCGCAACTCGCCGTCCCGAAAATCAAGGCCGTGCTGGCCGCCCGACGCGACCCCCACGGCCGCGGCCTTCCTGCCGGACTTCCCTTCAATGACGAGCCAGCGTCCGTGGACGTGCTCCTCCCCGTCGGCCGGACGGCGGATGGCGCCTCCGGGAACCTCGCAGAAGAGGCCGGCCGCGGTCAGGGCCGTCGGCACGCACAGCTTCAGCCGCCGCCGTTCCTCATTCCAAACGACGCGGAGCCGGAATTCGAGGACAGGCCAGCGCGGATAGGATACGGCGTCCATGACGACGCGGCTGTTCCGGTAGACGAGGATCGAGCGCGTCACCGTCCTGATGGGGCCCTGCTCGATGACGGAGGGACGGCCGGCCGGCCGGAACCGTCCGGCGATTTTCCGGTAGCTGCCGCAGCCCGTGCCCCACGAATCCGCCGTATCCTCGACGACGAGCGGTTCGAGGAGCGGGCCGGCAAGAACCTCCCCGGCGCCACCCGCCTTGAGCGACGTGACGAGGCCGGTCTTACGGTCGACGCGATGGACAAGCGCGGCCGGTCCGGGGACATGTACCGAAGGGTCATGTCCCCTCTCTGGTTTCTCCTTCTTTCCTTCCGGCACTTCGAACGCTTTGATGAAGTACCGCGAAACACCGACGCCCGGCAAGTCGTCGATGAAGCTCACGCGGCGGCGCCAGTCGTTGAACGGCAGGAGCGCTTCAGGCTGCTCTTCCTGGCAGACGACCTCCCGGCCGTCGGCCCGGAAGAGACGCAGGCGCCACTGGCCCTTCCAGAAAGGCCGGTAGTCGGCCATGCATTCGAACTCGACGGGGGCGCGGCGGAGGGACGGGTTGGCGTTGAAGACGGTGACGGGGAGAGCGGGGTTCGCGACGCTCCCTCTGTTCCATGACGCCGCGGCCCGGAGCGCAACCGACCGCGACACGTCCTCGGCCCGGCCGTACAGGTCGAGGGCGTCCCGCTCGGCCGGCTCGACGCAGGAGCCCGTGAGGATGTCGTGGAAGTCGTTTAAATTGTGCATGTTCCAGGCTTCTCCGAGCTCGGTCTCGGGGAAATCCGCCCCGGCGAGCCACCAGGAAGCGGCAGCGACGGCTTCGGCCTGGACGAGTCGCCCGAGGCTCACGACGGCCCGCCGCTTGACCCGGGAGAGGGAGGTGTAGCATCCGGTGAAGCAGCGTTGCAGGTCGCCTTCGAAAACGGGCGCGGCAGCCGCAGCGTCCTTCACCGCTTCGAAGAACCTGTCGGGCGAGCTGTGGACGACTCTGACCCGCGTTTCGCCGGCGATGAAGGCGTCGATCGTTCTGAGGTCGCGGCGCGTCGCCCCGCCGCCGTGGTTGCCCAGGCCCCAGAACACGGACACGTCGCGGCCGAGCTCCAGGGCGAGCGCCACGCCTGCCCGCAGCCTGTCCTCGATGTTGTCCCGTTCGGTGTGGTAGAGCCCGACGGCGATCCGGTAGGCCGGGATCGTCGTGCCGTCGACGCCGCGCCAGCGGTAGAGATCGGCGGGCAAGGCCAACTCGGAAGCTTGGGGCCGCATGTGGATGTACATTTCGTAGCCGGCGAGCTTCAGGATCTGGGGCAAGCCGCCGCTGTGTCCGAACGAATCGAAGTTGTAGGCGACGCCGGGCGAGACGCCGAATCTCTCCCGGAAATACCTCCGCCCTTCGGCGATCGTCCGGACGAGCGACTCGGTCCCCGGCAGGTTGACGTCGGGCTGGATGAACCAGCCGCCCGCGACGGCCCAGCGGCCGGCCCGGACGTGGCGGAGGATAGCTTCGAACAGCGCCGGGTCGAGCTGTTCAGTCCATTGGTAGAGGACGGCCTCGTTGTGACAGAAGACGAGGTCCCGGTGCTCGTCGAGGATATCGACGGCGTTGCGGAACGTCGCCAGGGCTTCCGAGGCCCCTTCTTCCCAACGCCACTGCCAGACCGGGTCGAGGTGGGCGGTACAAATCAGGTGGACCGTCGGTATAGCACGGAGGCCGCCGCGGCGCTCTCCGGGGACATGTACCGGAGGTACATGTCCCCCTTCTTCCTGCCAGCGTCCTTTCTTGCGGCCCTCTTCTCGGGGACATGTACCGGAGGTACGTGTCCCCTTTCTTCCTTCGGGCTGCTTTTTCCGGCTCATACCTCGTCCTTGGCCGGCAGATTCTTATACCAGGTGAAATAAAGGATGACCGCGAGCCCGGCCGCGGCGCCGGCCCAAAGGCCGAGCTGCTTCCAGTTGCGCAGGAAAAGGTAGAACGGCAGGATGGCCAGCGTGAACTGGAAGACGGCCGTGACCAAGCCGTTGAGCATGTCGATCTTCGGCATCTTGTCCTTGGTCGGTACGAGCCCCCGCCGCACGCACTCCCGCCGCACCGGCCCCCAGAACCCGAACGGCCGGACCTTGGCGTAGAACTTGACCAGGACCTCCATGTCCGCGGGTTTGGTCAGGACCGCCGCGACGAGCGTCGCCGCGAGGCTCAAGCCCACGTCGAGGGCCAGGCTGGCCGAGGCGTGAAGGCCTTTCAGCAAAAGGAGCCGCAGCGTGATCAGCCCCGCCGAGGCGCCCATGCCCCAGACGAAGGCCTTGGCCCCGAACCGCCAGTAGTGCCAGCGCAGGGTCGCCGGCACCAGGATGACCGTGACGACGACGAAGACCATGGTCTCCCAGGCCGTGACGATGTTCGTGAAGGACAGCGAGAAGACGAATCCGACGAGAACCGCGACGACCGAAGCCGCCTGCCCCAGCCGGACGAGCTTCTTCTGGGTCATGTTCTTGGCGAAGTAGCGCTTGATGAAATCGTTGATGACGACCGAGCTCGTCACATTGATCATGGCGCTGATCGTCGACATCAGGGCGGCCAGGAGCACGGCCATGAACAGCCCCCGCAATCCGACCGGCATTTTCAGGAGGACGAGAGGCATGATCTTCTCGGCGTCGAAGCCCGCCTGCGACCCCAGGTAGAAAATTCCCAGGACCATGAAGGCGCAGCCGAGGACCCAGCGCAGGTTGTAGCCGACCGTCCACATCCCGGCCGCGAGCTGGGCGTCGCGCGGCGTCCGCGTCGTCAGGAAGAACTGGAAGTCCCAGACGTTCGGCCCGGCGAGGAGCCGGAAGACCATCCAGAAAAAGCCCGCCGCCATGAGCGGGCCGAAGAGCCCGAAATGCTGGTAGGCCGGCGGCGTATCCGTCATAAAGCCCGTCCACAGCTTCCAGGTCGGGGCGAGCGAGAACCAGGCCGGGTCCTTGTGGATGAACGTCGTCGCCGCGGGCTGGGCGAAGACCATGACGCCCAGGATAACGGCGCCGGCGCCGATGAGGATCGTCTGGAAGACGTCGGTCAGGATGACGCCGAAGAAGCCGCCCAGGGTCACGTAGACACCGACGACGGCGAGCACGATGAGCGTCGCCTCCCAGCGCGGCAGGGGCAGGAACTCCTCGGCAAACTTCCCCGTCCCGACACTGATGAACATCAGGTTGCAGATCATCAGGACGAGGAGGAAGATCGACGACGCCAGGCGGGCCGCCTCGGCGTCCTTCGTCGCCCCGAAGCGCGTCTCGTTCCACTCGGCGAAGGTCATCACGCCGGACCGCCTGATGTACTTGGCCTGGAAAGCCATGTAGAACGAGATCATGAACCAGCCCCAGAAGATGTGCGTCGCCCACATCGACTTGAGGCCGAGGTAGAAGATGAGCCCGATCATGGACATCGTCCCGCCGATGTCGATATAGCTCGAGCACCCGGACAGGCCCAGCATCCACCAGGGCACGTTCCGGTCGGCGAGGTAGAAGGAGTCGAGCTTTTTCGTCGCCCGCTTGCGGACGACGACACCGATCATTACGACACCGAGGAGGTAGACGGCGATGATGACGAGGTCGACGGGATGGAGGTTCATGGGCGCCCTTTCAGCCGGGGACATGTCCCCCCGGTACGCGTCCCCTCTTCACGCTTCACGTCAAAAAGATATATCATCTCGGGCCCGCCGGCGTCAACGACTCCGAGGTCGTAGAGCAGAATAAAAGGATCGGGGACATGTACCTTTGGTATGTATCCCCTCTCATGGAAATGTGAGATGATCCGCTGACTGGACGCGTCTTAAATAATCAGAGGGGAAAAGTGGGGACATGTACCTTAGGTACGTGTCCCCCTTCTTGTGAGGTTTCCATGCCCCGAGCCGCACGTATCGTCATTCCAGGAATACCACATCACATCACCCAACGCGGGAATCGCCGCCAACGCGTCTTCTTTTCTGATGATGATAAGGCCCTCTATCTCCGTTTGTTCTCCAAATGGGCGGAGAAGTCGGGCCTCATCGTGTGGGCATACTGCCTCATGGATAATCACGTCCACCACGTGGCTGTCCCCTTCAAAGAGGCCAGCCTCGCCGAAGCCCTCGGACAAACCCACAAAGCCTATACTAAGGTGATTAACGAAAGGGAAGGCTGGCGGGGATTCCTCTGGCAGGGCAGGTTCAGCTCGTATCCTATGGACGATCCATATCTTTACCGCGCCATGCGGTACGACGAGCTCAATCCCGTTCGGGCGAAGATCGTCGAGAACGCAATAGAATACAGTTGGTCAAGTGCCAGGGCCCACGTCCTTGGCGAAGCAAATCCTTTGCTTGCCCGACCCCCCCTCGGGATGAATGGTCAGGAATGGGCGATCTACCTCAGGGAGGGCCTGATCGAATCGGAGACAAGGCTGTTCAGGGATCATTCGGGAAGCACAACGCCATTGGGCGATGAAGATTTTTTCAGAAGAATTGGGGTAATCTAGTCCCCTTTGATGTTTTCAAGTTCATCAGGAATTGCCGATGGTTTGAAGAGTCTCCCTGAATGGTTTAACGTACTCAAAAAACGTCGGATTATCCTTCGCTTGTTGCTCAGATTCAAGTTCTTTAACGATTTCCTTCAGCCGGTCCAAAACCTCAGTTTCATTATGCGTTTGCAGCTCCCGAGTAAGAATCCCCAAAAAAGCGCTCTCGGCTGCCATGCGGAGTGTACTATTGGATCCCGAAAGGCAAGGAATGATCGCATTAAAGGCCATAAGATTATCGAAGGTCGCGTTCTTCAATATTTTCAAGCTTGAATGGATCATCGTTTCCAACGGGGAGCCAGGAGGAACTTGGGGCTTTCTCAACAAGCGCAGATAATCTTCATTTCGATGGAGCGTCGAAAAAAAGCGCTGGTCCAGAGGATCGGGCTTTCGCTTCCAAAATGCCATGAGCCGCCTCCACTCAAGGGCGATATATTCGAATTCCGAGAAGTTGAGTATTTTTCAAATCGAATGCTTATGTCAAGCACGAAATCAGAAGCAAGGGACGAGTAAGACAAGTACATATCCCCGGTTTCCGATATGCCGTCTGCTGAGAACCGGGGAGAATAGAGACACGGAAGAACGGGGACACGCACAAAGAGTACATGTCCCCTATTAATCCGCCCCCCCCTGTTTTTCCGCCGGAAAACGTGCTAAAATAGCCCCTAAAAAGGATTGATAATCATGCCCAAGACTCCGAATAAATCCATGAAAAATCTCCTCTTCTGGATTTCCGCCGGGGTGCTCATCATCCTCCTCTGGAGCCTCCTTCAGTCGCCCGCCATGGCCAATAAGGACGTGACATTCTCCCAGTTCATGACCGAGGCCGAGCAGGGCAAGGTCGAAGAAGTCACCATCCAGGAGAACCAGCTCCGCGGCAAGTTCACCGACGGCCAGACGTTCAAGACGATCCTGCCCGCGGGCTACAACGACCTGATCAAGATCCTTCGCGACAACAAGGTCAACATCATCGTCAAGGACAACACCCGGAGCCCCCTCTTCGCCATTCTCGTCAGCTCGTTCCCGATCCTCCTCATCATCCTCTTCTGGGTCTTCTTCATGCGCCAGATGCAGGCCGGCGGGAACAAGGCCATGTCCTTCGGCAAGAGCCGGGCCAAGCTCTTCTCGGCCCAGCAGAAAAAAGTGACGTTCAAGGACGTCGCCGGGGTCGAGGAGGCCGAGGACGAGCTCCAGGAGATCATCGAGTTCCTCAAAGACCCGCGCAAGTTCCAGCGGCTCGGCGGCCGGCTTCCCAAGGGCGTCCTCCTCGTCGGCGCGCCCGGGACCGGGAAGACCCTCCTCGCCCGGGCCGTGGCTGGCGAGGCCGACGTGCCCTTCTTCTCGATCAGCGGCTCCGACTTCGTCGAGATGTTCGTCGGCGTCGGCGCTTCACGCGTCCGCGACCTCTTCGACCAAGGCAAGAAGCACGCCCCCTGCCTCATCTTCATCGACGAGATCGACGCCGTCGGCCGCCAGCGCGGCGCCGGACTCGGCGGGGGCCACGACGAGCGCGAGCAGACGCTCAACCAGCTCCTCGTCGAGATGGACGGCTTCGACTCGAACGAGGGCGTCATCCTCATCGCCGCCACCAACCGCCCGGACATCCTCGACAGCGCCCTCCTCCGGCCCGGCCGTTTCGACCGGCGGATCGTCGTCGCCATGCCCGACGCCAAGGGCCGCGAGGAGATCCTCCGCGTCCACGTCCGGAAAATCCCCCTGGCCGAAGACGTCGACCTCAGGATCCTGGCCCGCTCGACCCCCGGCTTCTGCGGCGCCGACCTGGCCAACCTGGTCAACGAGGCGGCCCTGCTCGGGGCCCGCAAAGGCCAGGACAACGTCACCATGAAGGACCTGGAATTCGCCAAGGATAAGGTCCTCATGGGCGTCGAGCGCAAGAGCATGATCATCAGCGACGAGGAAAAGAAGAACACGGCCTACCACGAGGCCGGCCACGCCCTCGTGGCCACCCTCATCCCCGAGGCCGACCCCATCCACAAGGTCAGCATCATCCCGCGCGGCCTGGCCATGGGACTGACCCAGCAGCTCCCCCTCGACGACCGCTACACTTACACGAAAGATTATCTCGAGGCCCAGCTGTCCGTGCTCATGGCCGGGCGGGTCGCCGAGATCCTCTTTCTGGGAAAGACGACGACCGGCGCGGCCAACGATTTCGAGAAGTCGACGGAGATCGCCCGGAAGATGGTCTGCCTGTGGGGCATGTCGGACCTCGGCCCGCTGACCTTCGGCGAGCGGGACGACCTCATCTTCCTCGGACGCGACCTGGCCGTGAACAAGAATTACAGCGAGAGGACCTCCGAGCGGATCGACGACGAGGTCAAGAAGATCGTCCTGCGGAACTATGCCCGGACCCAGGACCTCATCGAGAACAACAAGGACAAGCTCGTCAAGATCGCCGAACTTCTCCTCGAAAAGGAAGTGCTGACGTCCGAGGAGATCAACAAGGTTGTCGACGGCAAGCCGAAACCGGGTGCCCCGACGGGCGCGGCTGCGCCCCTCTCCGACATCGGCGGCGAGGTCCCGGCCCGGGAAACCAAGGACGAAGAGCCCGGACAGGTTTGAGGACGATGAACAGAGAAACGCACTGCCTGGACATCCGGGGGCGGCGTTTTCTTCTCGGTCCTCGCACCTGGATCATGGGCATCATCAACGTCACCCCCGACTCATTCTCCGACGGCGGGCGGTACTTCGACACCGAACGAGCGGTCGACCGCGGCCTCGAGCTCGCCGCCGACGGCGCGGACATCCTCGACGTCGGCGGGGAGAGCACGCGGCCCGGCTCGCTCCCCGTGCCCGAGGCCGAGGAGCTCCGGCGGGTCGTCCCCGTTATTGGAGCGCTGAGGAAGCGGACCCCCTGTCTTCTATCCGTCGACACGACGAAAGCGGCCGTCGCCCGCGCCGCCCTCGACGCCGGGGCCGACATCGTCAACGACACGAGCGCCTTCCGTTTCGACCCGGCCATGCCGGGAGAAGTCGCCCGCTCCGGGGCGGGCGTCATCCTGATGCACATGCAGGGCACTCCCCTCACCATGCAGAAATCGCCGCGCTACGGCGATCTCCTCGGCGAGGTCCGCGCCTTCCTCGGGGAGAGGATCCGGGTGGCCGAGGCCGCCGGGATCCCCCGGGAGCGCGTCGTCGTCGACCCGGGCATCGGCTTCGGCAAGACTTTCGAGGACAACCTCGCCCTCCTCCGCCGCCAGGATGTCTTCCGCGAGCTCGGCCGGCCGCTCCTCCTGGGCTTCTCGCGGAAAGCGTTCCTCGGCCGGCTCCTCGGCCTCCCCCCGGAGGAGAGGCTGGAGGGGACGATCGCGGCAGCCGTCCTCTCGGTCGAGCGCGGCGCCCACATCCTGAGGGTCCACGACGTTGGGCCGGTCGTCAGGGCCGTCCGCGCCGCAGAAGCCATTCTTGGCTTCAGGGCCGATGCCGCCGCGGCCGCCGAAATGAACGATAACGCCGTCGAGAGGAAGGCGGGCGATGTTCGCTGACATTTGGACGATCCTCCGCCAGATCACGGTCCTCGACGTCCTCGACATCCTCCTCATCGCCTTCATGATCTACTACGTCATCCTGCTCATCAAGAACACCAAGGCCTACGAGGCCGCCGTCGGACTGGCGCTGATCGGCGCCCTCTATTTACTGACGGTGTGGGGGCGCCTCGGCGTCTCCAACCGGATCATCCGGTCCTTCATCAACTACGTCATCATCGCCATCATCGTCCTTTTCCAGGGCGAGATCCGGAGGTTCCTGACCGAGATCGGTTCGCGGACGTTCCACAAGCCCTTCGTCCTCCGGTCCTTCCAGGAGAAGATCGAGGACCTCTTCCAGGCCATCGACTTCCTCTCCCAGAAGAAGATCGGCGCCCTGATCGCCATCGAGAAGGAGATCTCCCTCTCGACCTACGCCGACCGCGGCGTCGAGGTCGATGCCCTCCTCTCCAAGGACCTCCTCGTTTCGATCTTCTTCCCCCATTCTCCCCTCCACGACGGGGCCGTCATCATCAAGGGCGACAACATCGTCGCGGCGGGATGCCTCCTGCCCCTGCCGGCCGCCCATCGGCTGAAAAACCCGCTCAAGACGAGGACGCGGCACCTGGCGGCCATCGGGCTATCGGAGGAGACGGACGCGGCGGTCATCGTCATCTCCGAGGAGACGGGGACGGTTTCCCTGGCCATCAAAGGCCGGCTCGAAAAATACGACGACAAGGACGCCATGGAAAAACGCCTGCTCGGCTACCTGAGGGACAGATGATACGGCACCCCAAGCGATGGCTCCTCAAGGACTGGAAGCTGAAACTCGTCTCGCTCGTCCTGGCCCTCGGCCTCTGGCTCATCCTCGTCCCGGCCGAGAAAATGTACTCCGAGAAATCCCTGACCATCCCCCTCGAAACGCGGAACATCCCGGCGGGGCTGGAGGTCGTCGAGAAACTGACAGCGACGATCGACGTCACGCTCCGGGCACCCAACCGGCTCCTCCACGAGATCGGACCGTCGGGCCTCGTGGCCAGGATCGACCTCGAACGGGCCACGGTCCTGCAGCAGGAATACCCCCTCAACAACTCCATGATCGCCGTTCCCCCCGGCGCCGAAGTCGTGAAGATCACGCCGAACAAGGTCACGATCAAGCTGGAGAGGACGGCCGAGGCGACCCTCGACCTCCATCCCACGATCCGCGGGAAAGCGGCCCCGGGTTTCCGGATCGCCCGGACCGAGATCGAGCCATCGAGCGTCCGCGTGGGCGGACCGGAAAGCCGGGTCCAGAGCAAGGAGGCGGCGACGACGGCGCCTGTCGACGTGTCGGGCCTGGCCGAGTCCACCGTCTTCGAAGCGGACATCATCCTCCCCCGGCCGGAACTCCGCCTCGTCTCGCCGCAGACGAGCGCCCGGGTCACGGTCCACATCGAACAGGACAAGAGCGCGGCGAAAACGCCTCCCGCCAAAAAAAAATAGTGAAGAAAAAACTCTTCGGAACCGACGGAATACGGGCGGTCGCCGGCGCTTTTCCGCTCGACCCGCCGACCATTTCTCGGCTCGGGCAGGCCCTCGTCGGCCTCCTCGAGAGGAAAAACCTCGGGACGAAGGTCCTCATCGGCCGGGACACCCGGGAATCCGGGCCCTGGATGGAACGGGCCCTGGCCCGCGGCGTGCGCGCTGCCGGGGGCGAAACCGTGTCCGCCGGCGTCATCCCGACGTCGGCCGTCTCCTACCTGACAAAAACGCACGGATTTTCAGCCGGAGCGGTCATCTCGGCCTCCCACAATCCGTTCCGCGACAACGGGATCAAGGTCTTCTCGCCGCTCGGCATCAAGATCCCCGACGCCTGGGAGCTCGAGCTCGAGGCCGACGTTTTGGGGGGCCGCGGGCGGCTGCCGGGCCATGACCTGGACGTCGCCGTCGACCCCGATCTGGCCGGCGACTACGCGGATTACCTGGTGAGCCGGGTCCGCCTGACGGGATCGCCGTCCGGACTCAAGGTCGCCGTCGATTGCGCCAACGGGGCGAGCTCCGCGCTGGCGCCCCGCATCCTCCGCGGGCTCGGCTTAGAGGTCGAGGCGCTCCACGCGGCACCGGACGGCACGAACATCAACCTCGATTGCGGGTCGCTCCATCCCGAACGCCTGGCTGCGCGGGTCAGAGAGACGGGTGCGGCGCTGGGCGTCGCCTACGACGGAGACGCCGATCGCGCCCTGTGGGTGGACGCGAGCGGCCGCCTCCTTAACGGTGACCACACGCTGTTCGTCCAGGCCCTGCACATGAAGGAGACCGGCCGGCTCCTGACGAGCGACGTCGTGGCCACGACCATGAGCAACATGGGCCTCGAGGCGGCCTTGGAAAAAGCCGGCCTCGGGCTCGTCCGGACCAGAGTCGGCGACAAGTACGTCCACGAAGAGATGGTCACGCGGGGGGCAAACCTGGGCGGCGAACAGTCGGGCCACACGATCTTCCTCGACGATTTCCCGACCGGCGACGGCCTCCTGACCTCTCTGCGGATGCTCGAGGTCATGGTCGAGCGGGACAAAACGCTCGCTTCGCTCGTCGAGGACATGACCGAGTTCCCGCAGACGCTGGTCAACGTCCGGGTCACGCGGAAACCGGACTTCGCGGAATTCCCGGAGATCACGGCGGCCGTGGAAGAGACGCGGGCCCGCCTCGGCCGGGAAGGGCGCCTGGATCTGCGCTATTCGGGAACGGAGCCCCTGGCCCGGGTCATGGTCGAAGCGCGCGACCGGGACCTCGTCGAATCCTGCGCAAAAAGGGTCGCCGACGCCGTTCGCAAACACCTTGGGGAGAAATGACATGAGACTCGCCGTCAACATCGACCACTTCGCGACGCTCCGGGAGGCCCGAAAAGCGACGGAGCCGGAGCCCGTCCTCGTCGCCCTGCTCGCCGAGCAGGCGGGCGCCCACGGCATCGTCTGTCACATCCGCACCGACAGGCGGCACATCAAGGAACGCGACTTGCGCCTCCTCCGGGACGCCGTCAAGACCAAGCTCAACGTGGAAATGGCCGCGACGGAAGAGATGAAGAAGATCGCCCTCGAGATCGGGCCCGACGTCGTTTCGCTCGTCCCCGAGCGCCCCGAGGAGCTGACGACCGAGGGCGGGCTGAAAGTCGCGGCGAACAGGAAGGTTCTTGGCCCCCACATCAAGGCCCTGGGGAAGGCGGGCATCCGGACGAGCATTTTCATCGACACGAACCTCGACGAGATCGCGGCGGCGCGGGAGCTCGGCGTCGACCTCATCGAAGTCAACACCGGGAAGTACGCCGATTTCAAGGAAGGGCGGGCCCGGGAGAAAGCGCTCGAGGCCGTCCGGAAGGCGGCCGAGTTCGGGCATAAGATCGGGCTCGAGGTCCACGGCGGGCACGGCCTCGATTACAGGAACGTCGGCCCCATCGTGGCCATCCCGGAGATCAGCGAACTCAGCATCGGCTTTTCCATCGTCGCCCGGGCGGCCGTCGTCGGCATCGAGCGCGCGGTTTGGGAGATGCTCGACCTGCTCTGACCGGGGATTGTCCCTCTTTTTGAATATGAGGCTGGTCATGGACATACGCGTCAATATCGATCGTTTAAAACAGGACCTCGAGGAGCTCGGCCGGATCGGGAGGGACGAGCACGGCGGCGTCAGCCGACCCTCGTTCAGCCCGGCCGACTTCGAAGCCCGGGCCTGGCTCAAGAAAAAGATCGAAGAGGCAGGCCTCTGCTATCGCCAGGACGGCGCCGGCAACCAGTTCGGCCGGGTCGAGTGCCAGGGCAAGACCGTCATGGCCGGCTCCCACATCGACACCGTGCCGAACGGCGGCATGTTCGACGGCACTGTCGGCGTCGTCGCGGCGCTCGAAGCCGTGCGCCGGATCATGGAGGAAAAGATCCCGGTGACGAAGGCCCTCGAAGTCGCCTCCTTCACGGACGAAGAGGGAAACCTCGTCGGCGATTTCCTTGGCAGCCGGGCCTTCATGGGCCTTCTCGACGAAAGTGAAATCCGGAACGGCCGGACGTCTTTCGGCATGTCTTTCCACGACGTCCTGAAGAGAACGGAGTTCACGGCCGACGGCATCCTGGCCGCGCACAAGGAGAGGCCCGAGCTCGAGGCCTACATCGAGCTTCATATCGAACAGGGCCCGGTCCTCGAGGACGAAGGCGTGTCTGTCGGCATCGTCGAAAGGATCGCGGGGAAACACTACCGACAGTGCGCCTTCATCGGAGAGTCCGGACACGCCGGGACGACGCCCCTCGAGCTCAGGCGGGACGCCTTCCTGGGGCTGGCCGATTTCGCCCTCAAGGCGACACAACACGTGGCCGTGAAGCACTACGGCAGCATGCTGACCATCGGCAAGGCCGCCCTCCATCCCGGTTCCTTCAGCGTCATCCCCGGCCGGGCCGACTTCACCCTGGAGTTCCGCAGCGCCTCGCTCGAGGCCCTGGCCGCGATCGAAAAAGAGGTCTTCGCCCTGGCCGAAGACATCGCTTCGACGCGGGGCTTGACCTTCGCCTCCCGTATCGTCGACAAGACGACGCCGGTGACGATCGCCCCCCGGATGTTGAACCTGATAGAAGAAGAGTGCCGGACGCTCGGCTATCCTTCGATGCGCCTCGCGAGCGGGGCCGGCCACGACGCCCAGATCCTCGCCGGCGCCTGCGACGCGGGCCTGATCTTCATTCCCTCGCCCGACGGCGTCAGCCACTCCCCGGCCGAAGCGGTCGACTGGGGCGACCTGGAGAAAGGCGCGAACCTCCTCCTCCGGACACTCGTCCGCCTCGCCTCCTAGCGGATGCCGCGGCCGAAGATCACGATCTTTTTCTCCCCGATGAGCGGCCAGCCGTTCTTCCAGTCGTATTCTTCGTATCCCTCGGGCATGGGATTGATCCGGATGACGCAGACACCGCGGACGCAAGCCCCGGCGTTGTGGTCGATACCGGGGACGTAGTCCCAGCCGTCCCCGAACGTGCTTGACTTCTGCGACCGGTCGGGCCGCCCCGGTTTCGTCCGGTCTCCCATGAGGTCGCGCTGGGGTTTCACTAACCGGAAAGGGCCCTCGCCCGTGAGCCGGCCCGTCCCCTTTTCATAGGAGGAGGGATCGAGCGGCCGGCCGTCCCGCTCGTAGGCGAGGAGGAGCCAGGGTGCCGTCGGGATCGTCGTCCCATCCTTGACCCCGGACGGCAGATTCCCGGGATACTTGACGAAGGCCCGGTCGGAGCCGTCGAAAGCCCGGGGCCCCGCGTAGAAAACGCCCTTGGGGAAAGGCCTGTCGATGTCCTCGAGGCTGTAGTCGACGCTGTAGCCGTCGGGAGCGAAAACGGTGATGCCCGCGGCCCCCGTCAAGAAAACCTTCGCCGAGGCGAGCAGATCGATGATCCTGACGCCCTTGTAGACGACGTAATCGTCCGTGGGTTCCTTGGTCGTGTTCATCAGCATGAGCTGGGACTGGACGGGGAGCTTCCGGATCTCGTCCCAGCCGAGGGCGATCGTCGGGGCCTGCGGCAGCCCCGGCCGGCTGGCCGGGTCGCCGGGATTCCGGAGGTCGGCGATCTCGGCGCCGTTCCGGTGCCCGTCGCCGTCGGAATCGAGCCCGGCGACGGCCGCGAACGCGTCGAATGTCCGGCCGGCTTTCTTGTAATCGAGCCCGTAAGCGTTGAGCGTATCCGTCGTCGTCTTCGGCACGCCGGTCGCGTATCTCGGATTCGGGTAGACCAGGAGATGGCAGTAGCCGCAAGGGCTGTACTCCCGCTCCGTGTCCGTCTCCCGGACCCCGCCCCGGTGGCAGGTCTGGCAGTCGTCCAGGCGCGTCCCGGCCGCGGCCGGATACTGCCGGACGAAGCCCTTCATGTCGGCGTCCGTTCCGTGGCCGACGTAGGCCCGCGAGGATACGGCCTCCTGCCCGGTCCCGGCGACAGCGAGCCAGCCCGCAAAGCCCAAGCCGAGAATTACGATCAAGAACAGGCCGATTTTGCGTCCATGGTCATTCATGCGTCTCTCCCGAGTCACGCATCATAATTAAATCCGCGGTCGGTCGCAAGGCCTCAGAAGGGGTCAAACCTTAATTCGTATACTTCCTATCAGAGTAGACGGGGCCCTGAAAGAAAAAGTATAGGAATTAAGGTTTGACCCCTTCTTTCCCTTCTTGCCCTTTTTGCCAGCCGCGAGTTTGATGCCGAGGAACTGTATGATAGAATCTTCCTGAGGCCGAAGATGTCGCAAACCTGGTCCCATCGTCCGTTGGTTTTAGCCGTTTTGGCTGTATTCCTGGCGGCCCCCATTTTTTCGGAAGTCCTGACCGTCGGAAGCCACAGGGCTCCGGGGCCCGTCAAGATCGACGGACGGGGCGACGACTGGCCTCCCGCGAACCCGGTCCTGGAGACGAAAGCCGGGGCGGAGCTCCGTTTCCAGAACGACGGCCGAAATCTCTATATTCTCCTCGTCCTGAAAAAAATCGAAGCCCTGAAATCGGCCGAAGCCACGGGAATGACGATCTTTCACCGTCCCGGGAGAGGGAAAAAACCGGGAAGCGGCGTCCTCTTCCTGGCCAAGGACATGCCGGCCGAAGATATCATCCGGTGGCGCGAAAGCCAGGGCGCTCTCCTGACGGACGGGGAAAAGGCGGAGATCAGGAAATCCGCCCGGCAGCCTCTCTTCCTGGCCTTCGCCGTCGGCGCGAAGGGAAGCATGTACGGGCCCCTCGTCCGGCGTCAGGCGGAGACCGACCCCCCGGATTTTGTCGTCTCCAGGGGAGCGGGCGAAGCGACCTACGAATTCCGGATCCCGCTCGCGTCACCGGATTCCGTCCCGGGCGGGATCGGCGCGGAGCCAGGACAGACCATCCGGATTTCCTTCGATTGGGGCGGCACTGTTAGAGGAAGCCTCTCCAGCAAGGGCAGCCGGGAAGCCCCGAGCTCCGAGAGCGGCTACATGTCCGGTACCGGAAGGACATGGGGACAGGAATTCCTGGACACCTTCGACTCCATGTCGCGCCCGTCTATCGGCACGGGAAAATACTCCTTCGCCGTGGACGTGAAGCTGGCGGACATCAAATAGATGCCGCTCCGGATCGGCGCAATCCCCATCGATTTCCCGGTCGGCCTCGGGGCCCTGGCCGGATACAGCGACCTCCCCTACCGTCTCATCTGCCGCTCGCTAGGCGTCCCCTACTGCGTCACCGAAGCCATGCTCGACCGCCAAGTGCTCCTCGAAGGGAAGCTTCGCAAGCGGCTTATCCGGATCGACCCGGCCGACCACCCCGTGGCCGGTCAGATCATGGGCACCGAGCCGGACGTCATGGCCGAAGCGGCACGGTCCCTCGACGGGATGGGCTTCGATATCATCGACCTCAATTTCGCCTGCCCCGTGAGGAAAGTCGTTTCCCACAAGCGCGGCGGCGCCTTGATGAACGACCCCGACCGGGCACTGGCCATCGTCCGGGCCGTCGTCGAGGCCGTCCCGGGCCGGCCGGTGACGGTCAAGCTGAGACGGTCGTTCCAGAACGCGGATAAAACCCACGAAGTCTTTTGGACAATCGCCCGCGGCGCCTTCGAGGCGGGCGTCGCGGCGATCGCCGTCCACGCCCGGAGCGTCGAGCAGAAGTACACCGGCCGGGCCGACTGGGGTTTCCTCGCCGCTCTCAAACGCGAGTTCCCGGACCGGACGATCCTCGGCTCGGGCGACGTCATGTCCCCCGCCGACGCTCTGCGAATGCTCGACGA
This sequence comes from Candidatus Aminicenantota bacterium, assembly GCA_026393975.1. Lineage (GTDB taxonomy): Bacteria > Acidobacteriota > Aminicenantia > Aminicenantales > Saccharicenantaceae > RBG-16-66-30. Next base: position 224,894 of record JAPKZD010000009.1, read on the forward strand.
GACGGGCGTCGACGGCGTCCTGGCGGCGCGCGGGGCCATCGGCAACCCCTGGTTCTTCGAACAGGCCCGCGACCTCGCCGCCGGACGGCCGCCCCGCAAGCCGGGTCTCGACGAACAGAGAGAAGTGATCTACCGCCATTTCCGCCTGGCTTGCGAAGCCTACGGCCCGCAACGCGGCCTCAAGATCCTCCGCCATTTCAGCCTCCAGTACGCCAAGATGCATCCGCGCCGGACCGACCTCCGGAACGCGCTCATCGCCGTCCGAACCGAGGACGAGTGGCGCGCCGTCATCGATTCTTTCTACACCGTCTGAGGCTTTACAGACCGCGCCCGATGTGCTATCTAAGACGTTGCTCCGAGTCGAAAGCGCTACAGCCAGGCCGGCCAGGCCCTTCGACCGCCAGGGAGGAGCGGGAAACGGCTCCTCCTTCCGTATTCGAAAAGGAGACATCGTGCGCCGCTTCGTATTCATACTCCTCGGCTTGGCCCTCGGCCTATCCCCCGTCTTGCCGGCCGAACGAAGCCTTATGCTGGCCACGACGACGAGCGTCGATGCCACGGGCCTCCTCGACGTCCTCGCCGACGCTTTCAAGAAGGACACGGGGATCGCGCTCAAATGGATCGCGGTCGGGACGGGTGCCGCCCTCAAGCAGGCCCGGGACGGGAACGCCGACATCGTCATCGTCCACGCCAAAAAGCTCGAGGACGAGTTCCTCCGGGACGGCTTCGGCGTTAACCGCCGTGTGATCGCCCGGAACTATTTCATGATCGTCGGGCCCGTCGACGACCCCGCGCGTGCCGCCGGCTCATCCTCCGCCGCGGAAGCCCTCGGCCGCATCAAAGCAAGCGGGGTCCCGTTCATCAGCCGGGGCGACAAGTCCGGCACGCACATGCGCGAGCTCGACCTCTGGGTCCTGGCCGGCGGCAAGCCGGAAACCGCTTACCTCGAAACGGGCCAGGGCATGGCCGAAACCTTGCGCGTCGCCGCCGAAAGATGCGGCTACACGCTGACGGACACCGCGACGTTTTACGGACTTCAGGGGCTCGCCGGGCTCAAACCTGTCTACGAAAACTCGCCCGAACTCGAGAATATCTACTCCGTCATCGCCGTCAATCCGGCCCGCATCCCCACGGCCCGCTACGGCGAGGCCATGGCCTTCGTCGCCTTCCTCACTTCACCGTACGGCCAAAAGCTCATCGGAGAGTTCAGGGGAAAAGGCGGGCGGCCGCTCTTCGAACCGATGGCCGCGATCCCCGGCGTGGACCTCGTCAAATGATCTTCCGCGAACTCGCCCTGGCCATCTGGGTTTCGCTCAAGACGAGCGGGCTCGCCGCCCTCATCGCCAGCGCCGTGGCCGTGCCGGCCGCGCTCTTCCTCGCCGGACGGGACTTCCGCGGCAAGCGGCTCGTGCTGCTCATTAATCAAACCTGGATGGCCGCCCCGACCGTCGTCATCGGCCTCCTCTTCTACTCGCTCCTCAGCCGGAGCGGCCCGTTCGGCGGCTTGGGACTCCTCTACACCCAGGCAGCCATGACCGTCGGCCAGGTCTTCCTCATCCTGCCGCTCATCATCGGTTTCTCGTACACCGCCCTTCGCCAGGTCGACAAGCGGGCGCGCCTGACCGCGCTGACCCTCGGCGCGAGCCGGAGGCAAGCCGGATGGATCGTCCTCCGCGAGGCGAAGTACGCCCTTCTCATCGCGGTTCTGGCCGGCTTCGCCCGGGCCATCTCGGAAGTCGGCATCGCCATGATGCTCGGCGGCAACATCCGCAACGCCACCCGGAACATCACGACCTCGATCGCCCTCGAAACGGCCAAGGGGGAATTCCGGAACGGCGTCGTCCTGGGCGCGGTCCTTCTTGTCATCACCCTCGGCATCAACCTCCTCGTTCATACGGGGCTCCGGGGCAAGGACAAGGATTGAGATGAACGAATTCGTCTATAGCCTCGATGATATGGGCTACTCCTATCCCAGCACGGTCTCCTCCTTCTCTCTCGAGCTCGATTCCCTCCGCGTCGGTCCCGGCGAAATCCTGGCCCTCGTCGGCCCCAACGGGGCGGGAAAAACGACCCTCCTCATGCTTCTCGCTTTTCTCGCCCAACCCGGCTGGGGACGGCTGGAATTCCGGGGCGGCGACCCCTGGGCAAACGAGGCGAGCGTCGTCAGGGCCCGCCGGGACGCGGTCCTGGTGACCCATCATCCCTACCTTTTCAAGGGGACGGTCGCCGACAACTTGTCGTTCGGACTCAGGCTCAGGAACATCCCGGAGGCGGAGTGGCCGGCGCGGTTCCGCTCCGCCCTGGCCCTCGTCGAGCTCGAGGGCTGGGAGAAAAAACCTGTCTCGGGACTGAGCGCGGGTCAGGCCCAGCGCGTGGCCCTGGCCCGGGCCCTGGCCCTCAGGCCCCGGGTCCTCCTCCTCGACGAGCCGACGGCCAACATCGACGCCGGTCTCGGCCTGCGGATGGAGGCCGTCCTCCGCGAGGTCAGCCGCGAGTCCGGAACGACGGTCGTCTTCTCGACTCACAACTTCTCCCAGGCCTCGCGCCTGGCCGACGAGATCCTTTATCTTTCGGAGGGGCGGCGCGTCGAGTTCAGCCACGAAAACTGCTTCAGCGGCACGGCCGCGACCGACGGCCGGCGAAGCTGGATCGAGCCGCAGCCCGGCGTCAGGATCTTCTTTCCCGGCAAGACGCGCGGTCACGTGACCTGCGTCATCAACCCCGCGGACATCCGTTTGTCCGCGGCAGGCGAAGCCGCAGACCCCTCTCCCGGCCGGAACGTCTTCGGCGGCAGGGTCACCCGGCTGGAGGTCACGGACGCGGCGACGGCCCTCGTCCGGGCGAGCGGCAGTCTGACGTTCCGCATTGCCCTGCCCGTCGCCGAACTCGAGGCCAAGGGCATTTCCCTTTCCCGGGACGTTCTGCTAAGATTTGAGCCTGAATCCGTCAAGATCGTCGGACCAAGAACGTCTGGAAACTCCCATGACTGATACGCTCGACGGCGCTAAAACCCGATTTATAAATCGGGGCAAAAAGCGCTGCTCAGTATCAGCCCTGAGTATACCCCGGGCTTCAGACTGGGGAGCCGAATGGGTTAAGTACGAAGAGGCCCGAGTGCTCGTCCTGTCCGCCCTGAAAACGCACCCGCCCGAGTCCGTCCTCCTGGCCGAGGCGATGGGCAGGACGCTGGCCAGGGACATCAAGGCCCGTGAAAATATCCCGCCTTTCACCAAGGCGACCATGGACGGGTATGCCGTCAAGGCTGAAGATACCCGGGCTGCCGGAAGGGACAATGCCGTAGAGCTCGAGGTCACGGAGGACCTGCCCGCGGGCCGTGTTTCCCGAAAATCCGTCGGTCCGGGACAGGCCGTCCGCATCATGACCGGAGCTCCCCTGCCGAAAGGCGCCGACGCCGTGGTCATGGTCGAGGATACAGAGAAATCCGGCGGCCGCGTCAAAGTCCGCCGCGAGGTCAAGCCCGGCGCCAACATCGGTCAAGCCGGCGAGGATCTCAAGAAAGGCGAACTCGCCCTCGAACGGGGCGCGGTCATCGGGCCGGCCGAGACCGGCCTGTTGGCCGCGGCAGGGCTCGCCCGCGTCCCGGTCGTCAGGCGCCCGAAGCTGGCCGTCATCGCCACGGGCGACGAAATCGTCGAGCCGGGCGATAGAAAAGGCCCCGGCCAGATCCGGAACTCCAACGGCCCCGCTCTCCTGGCCATGGCCCTTCGGGCTGGGGCGGACGCGAAATATCTCGGCATCGCCCGGGACAGGAGCTCCTCGCTCCGCGCCAAGCTCGCCCGGGCGAAAGGGGCGGATATCCTGGTCCTCGCCGGAGGAGTCTCGGTCGGCGATTACGACCTGGTCAAGGACGAGCTCCGGGCGGCCGGAGTCAGGCCCGTTTTCTGGCAGGTCCGGATCAAGCCGGGCAAGCCCGTCTTCTTCGGCCGGCGCGGAAGCCGGCTCGTCTTCGGACTGCCGGGCAACCCGACGAGCGCCATGGTCACGTTCCTCCTCTTCGCCCAACCGGCCATCGAGCGCATGCTCGGCCGGACAAACCCCGGCCCGAGGGGCGGCCGGGCGGTCCTCACGGAGGACGTCGTCCTCAAACCGGGGCGGAAGCAGTTCCTGCGCGGTGTCCTCGAAGCCGAGGGCGCGGTCCTCAAGGTCGCGCCCTATGCCGACCAGAAAAGCGGCGTCCTGCGGTCCATGGTCCACAGCCGCGTCCTCATCGTCGTCCCGGCCGACGTTTCGCGTCTCGAAAAAGGCCGGGACGTCGAGATCCTGTACATTGACGGAGCATGATCCATGGCCAAGCTCAGCCACGTCGACCGCGAGGGCAAGGCCCGGATGGTGGACATCGGGGCCAAGGCCGTCACCCGGCGCGAGGCGGCCGCCTCGGCGTTCATCAAGCTCGGCCCGCAAACGTTGCGCCTGGTCAGGGCCAACAAGATCGCCAAGGGCGACGTCCTGAACACGGCCCGGCTGGCCGGCATCCAGGCGGCGAAGAGGGCCCACGAGCTCATCCCCCTCGCCCATCCCATCCCGCTGGAGAACGTGGCCGTCGAGCTAGAGGTCATGAAAACAGGCATCAAGGTCCGCTGCCGCGTCGCCGCCGCGGCCAAGACCGGAGCCGAGATGGAGGCGCTGACCGGCGCCGCCCTCGCCGCGCTCACGGTCTACGACATGGTCAAGGCGGTGGAGCGGGGGGCCGAGGTCGTTCGCCTGCGCCTCGACTTCAAGAGCGGCGGGAAAAGCGGGGTCTTCCGGAGACGGGCATGAAGACGTCCGCCGCGGCGGGGGCCGGCACGATCGTCTCCGTCAACACGAGCCGCAAGAAAGGTCAGGTCAAGACGCCCGTCCTGTCCGCCGAACTCGTTGCCGGAAAGGGGATCGCCGGCGACGCCCACCTGGGATTCGCCCATCGCCAGGTTTCGCTCCTGATGATCGAGGACGTCGAGGAGCAGAGATCCCGTCTCGCGGCCGGGCCGGCCGTCCCTCTCGGGCCCGGGGCCTTCGCCGAGAACCTGACCACGCGGGCAATCGACCTCGGCGGGCTTGCGGTCGGCGACGAGCTCCTCGTCGGGGACGGCGTCCGCCTGCGGGTCAGCCAGATCGGCAAGGAATGCCATACGAAGTGCGCCGTTTTCCATCTCACCGGCGACTGCATCATGCCCGTCCGGGGGATTTTCTGCGAGGTCCTGGCGGGCGGGACGATCCGCGCCGGAGACGCCATTGAAAAACGGTAAAGTCCTGCGCATCTCGGTCACCGACCGCTGCGACCTGCGCTGCGTCTACTGCATGCCCGAATCGGGGGTTCCCCTGGTACCGATGGCGGACATGCTGAATTATGAGGAGATCGCCGCCGTGGCCCGCGCGGCCATGGCCGTTGGCGTCCGGCGTTTCCGACTCACGGGCGGCGAGCCCTTGGCGAGGCGGGGGATCGTCTCGCTCGTAAGCCTGCTCGCCCGGCTCGGACCCGAGGACTTGGCTATGACGACCAACGGCATGCGCCTCGCCGAATCCGCGGCCGGGCTCAAGGCGGCCGGCCTCACAAGGGTGACCATCAGCCTGGACACGCTCCGTCGGGACCGCTTCGAGACGATCACCCGGAGGACAGGTTTCGACCGGATCTTCGAGGGCCTCGACGCCGCCCGGACGGCGGGACTCGTCCCGATCAAGGTCAACACCGTCGTCATCCGGGGCGTCAACGATGACGAGGTCCTCGACTTCGTCCGCTTCGCCGAGAAGGAGAACGTCGAAGTTCGCTTCATCGAGCTCATGCCGACGAGCGGGCTCAGCCCGGAGTGCAAGGAGCTGGGGAGCTGGCGGCCGGCGCTCTTCGTCAAGGGCGAGGAGGTCAGGGCCCGCGTCGCCGAGGCCTTCGGGCCCCTCGAACGCGTCCCAGACGCCGACGGCGTGGCGGACATCTATCTCGTGAAAGGGACGACACGGCTGGGATTCATCACGCCCGTATCGAACCCTTTCTGCCTGGGCTGCGAGCGGCTGCGGCTCGGCCCCGACGGCCGGCTGAAGGTCTGCCTCTTCGACCGGGGCGGAGTCGACGTCCGGAAAGCCTTGCGCGAGGACAAAGCCGGCCCCGTGGAGCTCGCGGCCGTCCTGCGGGCGGCTTTCGAAACGAAGACGACCTGGGAACGCGGCGACCTGGAGTCCCTGTCGAGCGACATGTTCAGGATCGGAGGGTGACGATGAAGGTCGGTATTCTCACGGTCAGCGACAAGGGGGCGAGGGGCGAGCGCGAAGACAGGAGCGGTCCGGCCATCCGGGAGATGATGGAGGCGGCCGGAGGGGAGATTGTCCGCGCGAAAATCGTCGCCGACGAACAGGACGAGATCCGGGCCGCCCTCATTCAATGGTCGGACGAAGGGCTCGACCTCATCTTGACGACCGGCGGGACGGGCTTCAGCCCCCGCGACTGGACTCCTGAGGCGACCAAGGCCGTGATCGACCGCGAGACGCCGGGCATCCCCGAGGTCATGCGCCGGGCCGGCATGGAGAAAACGCCGACGGCCATGCTCAGCCGGGCCGCGGCCGGGATCCGGAAACGCACCCTGATCGTCAACCTGCCCGGGAGCGAGAAGGCCGTGCGCGAAAGCCTCGCGGCGATCCTGCCGGCGCTTCCCCACGGGGTCGATATCCTCACGGGGACAGCGTCGGAGTGCGCCAAGCCCCGTCGCGGCTGAGCGCCGACAGATCCCCTGAAGGATTTCTTTCTTTAGCCGTCCGAAAGGTCGGGCTTGAAAGTCCGCCCTTTTTTTATTTCGGAGACATGGCGCTTGTCGGCGAGCATCTTCTCCTTGGCCCGCTTCGAGCGCTTCCGTTTCTGACGCCGGATCTTGGCGATCCTCTGCTCCTCCGCGCTTTGTCTCCCCAGGATTGCCGTCTCGATCTTGTCAGTCAGGATGCGGCGCGCCAGGAACCGGTTGAGGGATTGCAGCCGCTCCTGCTGGCACTTGACCTCGAACCCGGTGGGCAGATGCTTGAGGTAGACGCAGGTCGCGACCTTGTTGACGTTCTGGCCGCCGTGGCCTCCCGAGCGGATAAATTTTTCGACGATGTCCGCCTCGCGGATGCCGAGCTTCTCCATCCGCTCCGCGAGGGCTTGCTCTTTGTCGGGCCTGACACCGAATATCGCCATGGGTTTCGTCTCTTTCCCTCCGGACAGTGCTCGCTAAAGATAATATAACCAACGACAGGAGGAATCAATTTTTTCTGAGGCCGGAAAGAAGCTCCTTGACTATACACATATTTTATGTATATTATGTGTATAAGAAGGAGACGAAAAATGCAAGTGAGACATAATATTACACTTGACGCGGACGTCTCGAGGGAACTCGACAGCGTAGCCGGGGAACTCGGGGAGAAAAAGAGCGCCATTATCGAGAAAGCCCTCGAAACCTATTTCGACCTGCTGGACTTGAGCCTGGCCAAAAAAAGGCTGGCCGACCTTGAAAAGGGAAGCGACCGGCTCCTCGATTCAGAGGAAGTCTGGAAAAAGCTGGGAATTTAGGTTGTTCAAGCTCCGTTTCCTCGGCCGGGCCGTCGACGATCTCGGAAGGATCGACCGTCCGCTCCAGAAAATCATCAAGGCGAAGCTGCTCATCCTGGCCGAGAACCCCGAAGCCCTGAAAAACAACATCAAGAGACTGAGCGGGCCCGATAAGGACCTCTATCGCCTAAGAGTGGGGAGTTATCGAGTCATCTTCAAGAAGCATAAAGAAGAGCTCGTGATCATCGTCGTCCGGATCGGACATCGGAAGGAGGTCTATTTATCGCTCGCTTGAAGCCGGATTTCGGGAAGTGACAATTCGGAAATTGGTATTGTGTCACCGAATTAATTGGAATAAAATCCTCTTTCTTAAACAGACTCGCATCGTCATGGACAAGGAGGCCCGCATGAGGCCATCGCGTACAGGTCATTTCGCACTTGTTCTTTTCGTCGCCGCGGCCTTATTGATCCCCGCCATCGCGGCCGCCCAGGCCGTCGCGACCGCTCCCTCTCCGCCCCAATCCCAAACCCCTCCTGCCGCCCCAAAGACGACCGCCGAAACGACCGAATACGCCGCAACGTCGACCTACGCCGACGTGCTGTCCTTCATCCGCGACCTCCAGAGACTCTCGCCCCTCGTCCGGGTCGAAACGATCTGCACTTCGGCGGAAGGCCGCGACGTCCCGCTCCTCGTCATCGGCAAGCCCCTGCCCCAAGACCCGCTGGCCCTGCGCTACGACAAGCGCGTCGTCGTCTACTTCCAGGCCAATATCCACGCCGGCGAGGTCGAGGGCAAGGAGGCGACGCTGATGCTCGCCCGGGACATCCTCCTCGACCCCAAGCTCCCCTATCTCGACAAGATCGTTCTCCTCGTCGCGCCCATCTTCAATGCCGACGGGAACGACAAGATGAGCCCCGACAACAGGCGCGGCCAGGTCGGCCCTGAGAAGGGCTCGGGCGTCCGCCACAACGGCCAGAACCTCGACCTCAACCGGGACGCCATGAAGCTCGAGAGCCCCGAGATGCGCGGCCTCGTCCGCAACGTCCTCCTCCGCTGGGACCCGCTTGTCCTCGTCGACTGCCACACGACCGACGGCTCCTACCACGAGGAGCCGGTCACCTACTCCTGGCCGCTCTGCCCGAACGGCGATCCGGCGATCGTCAAGTACGTGCGCGAGAAAATGCTCCCGGCCGTGGACGCCACGCTCGAGAAAAAATACGGCACGCTGTCGATCCCCTACGGCGATCCCCGGGATTTCCAGGACATGGAAAAGGGCTGGCAGACGTTCGGCCACCAGCCCCGCTTCGTGACCAACTACGTCGGCCTGCGCAACCGGCTCTCCATCCTCGACGAGAACTACAACTATGCCGACTTCAAGACCCGCGTCCTCGGAAATTACAGCCTGCTCAAGTCGATCCTCGATTACTGCGAGGCGAACGCTCCGGAGCTTTCCCGCCTCGTCGCCGACGCCGACGCGCGGACGGTCCTCCGGGGGCTCGCCCCGAAGGAGACCGACACCTTCGGATTGGACATCGACGTCCAGGCCCTTCCCGAGAAAGTGTCCGTCCGCGGCTACGAGATGGAGGTCACGCCCCGCGAAGGGAGCCCCTATCCGCAGGTCAAACGGACCGACCGCAAGAAGACCTACGTCATGCCCTATTTCGCCGACTTCTTCCCCAAGCGCACGGTTCGCCTGCCCTGCGCTTACCTTATCCCCGTCTTCGATACGGGCGTCCTCGACAAGCTCCGCCAGCACGGCATCGCCGTCGAACGCCTGACAGAGCCCGTGACCCTCGAGACCGAGTCCTTCCGCATCAAGGAGATCAAAGGGGCCGAGCGCCTTTACCAGGGCCACCGGACCAACACCGTCAAGGGCGAATACGCCGTCGAGAAGCGGGAGTTCCCGAAGGGGACGCTCGTCGTCCGGACGGCCCAGGCCCTCGGCCGGCTGGCAGCCTATCTCCTCGAACCGGAGAGCGACGACGGACTTCTCGTCTGGAATTTTTTCGACAGGGATATCGTCAGCCAGTGGGGACGGGGGGCGCAGACCTATCCGGTCTACAAGCTTTATACCCCCCGGAGCCTGGCCGCCGCCGGCGTCGATTGATTACTTTTTCTTCTTCTTGGCCGAGACCAGGTACTTGCCGCAGTTCTCGCACACGTAGATGTCGTTCGAGCCCTCCATGGCCGAATACATCTGGGTCGAGATGTTGATATTGCAGCTCTGGCAGACCCCGTCGATCGCATCGGCCACCGCGAACCCGTAGCGATCCATCAGCCGGTCGAAACGGGAGACGAGGTCGCGATCGAGCTCCTCGCGGATCATGGCCGCCTGCTTATGGATCTCCTTCTGCTGTTCCTTCGTGCCTTTCTTCTTCTTGAGTTCGATTTCCTGGAGCTTCTTGAGGAGCCGGGCCCGGCTGACGATCTTCTCCTCGTGGACGAACTTGAACTCGATCTCGGACAGGATGTCGTAGAGCTCCGCCTTGTCCTTGGCGGCCTGGATCCGGCCCCGGTTCTCGGCCCGGATGAGGAAGCGGGCCAGCCCGGCGAAGAGATGGTTGAAGAGACCGGGCAGGGTCGGGTTCCAGACGACGAGGATGATCAGGTGGACCTTCTGACCGTCGTGGGCGTCAAAGTCGATGCCCTTCTCCGAGCGGCCGACGGCGACGGCGATCTCGCCGCCGGAATCGACACGGGCGTGCGGAAGAGCGACACCGTAGCCGATGGCCGTGGAGACGAGGTTCTCCCTGTCGATGATCCGGGTCAGAATGAGCTTCTTATTGTCGATGAGCTTCTGCTTGGCCAGGACATCGAGAAGCTCTTCGATGGCTTCGACCTTGTCTTTGTTCTTGAGGTCGAAGATGACTTGAGGGGGTTTGAGATAATCCGAAAAATAACAGCTTCGGGGAAGGGTTTTATTCTCCATCACCGCAGGAGTTTAGCACACTCCGCCGAAAAAGCCAACATTCAGTTTTTCCGCTTGAACGAGCTCGTCGGCAGGAACTGGGGAAGGGCCTCGCGATCCTGAAGGATGGCGATGATTCCCCGGGCCCAATCGGTGATCTGGAGCGCCCCGCGGAGGTCCCAGTCGGGCTGGATCTCGTCGGTCACCTTGTGGTATTTCGTCTTCCGGTAGTCCTCGAATTTCCGCTGGACGAAATCCTTGTCCGGCCCCTTGGCGACGATCCCCTGGCTGAGCCAGACGCCGGGGATCCCCGCCCGGGCGAAGCTCAGCTGGTCGGCGCGGTAGAAAAAGCCGAGCTCGCCGTTCCGTTCGGGGATATAGCGGAGGCTCAGCTTTTCGGCCGCCTGCCGGCAGACCTCGTCGAGGTCCGAGTGCCTGGCCCCGATGGCGAAGACGTCCTCGGTCTCGCCCCAGACGTTGGTCATTTCGAGGTTGATGTCCGCGACAACCGTGTCGTTCGGGAACGGCATGTGCCGGGCGAAGTAGTCCGACCCGAGGAGGAGCTGCTCCTCGGCGGTCACGGCGACGAAGCAGAGGTCGGCCTTGAGTTTCTCCGGCCTCTGGGCGTAATAGCCGGCCAGGGCGAGGAGGGCGGCCGAAGCGGACGAGTTATCCACGGCCCCGTTGTAGATCTGGTCGCCCTGGAGCGTCTCGTCCTTGCCGAAGTGGTCGTAGTGGGCCGAGAGTACGATCGTCCGCTTCCGGGCGCCGGGGTGCTTGGCCCGGACGATGCCGGCGACGTTGACGCCGTCGACCGTGCGGGTGATCCTGTGCTGGCGGACCTTGGCCCGGAGGCCGAGCGGAACAGGCGCGAAATCCGCGCTCTCGGCCCTGGCCCGCAGGGCCTTCCGGTCGAGCTTGACGGCGCTCAGAAGCTTGTCGGCCGTCTCGCCGTTGACCCAGCCCTCGAACAGGAGCCGGGGGTTCCGGTCGGGCAGGAAAAAGCTCTCGTTACCCCAGGAGGCCCGGAGAACGTCCCAGCCGTAGGCCGCGCCTTTCGTGTCGTGGATGATGAGGACGCCGGCGGCGCCGAGCTCCTCGGCCTTTTCGAACTTGTAGGGCCAGCGGCCGTAATAGGTCATGTCCTCGCCGTCGAAGACGCCGCCGGGGCGGTTGCCCGGCTCGTTGACCTCGACGAGGAGGACCTTGCCCGTGAGGTCCATGCCCTTGATGTCGTCCCAGTTCCGCTCGGGCGCCTGAACGAGGTAGCCGCAATAGACGAGGTCCCCGGCGGCTTCGGCCGGCGTGTCCTCCCGCTCCGTCCGGATGACGAATTCGTCGCCGGGGACGGGCGTGATCGTAACAGCCGGCGCGACGAACTCGAGCGAGGCCGCGGGGTCGGGCTTGGAACCCCGCAGGGGGAACGTCTGCCTGTAGCTCGCTCCGAAGGCCGGCTCGAGGCCCATCGTCCTAAAGTAATCCTCCTGGTAGCGGGCGGCCATCTCGATGCCCTTCGTCCCTACGGCCCGGCCCTCGAGGAGGTCGTCGGAGAGGTAGCGGATGTGGGACTCGATCTCCTTGACCGTGATGGGCTCCATCCGGTCCGATGAACCTTGGCAGGACCAGAGGCCGGCAAGCGCGCCCAAGCAAAGAAGCCCGGAAAACCCTCTGGAGACTTTCATCGTTCCTCCCTCCTCATTTTTCTATCGTTTCTATAACGGACGGGACTATACCACAGCACGCCCGGGACGGTAAGGACCGGAATTCTTGACCGTCGCCTAGCTTTGGCTTAACATGGAGTCCGGCGGCCGAGAGCGCCGACGAAAGGAGCCAACCATGATGACGTCACATAAATCCGCCGCGATCGTCCTCGCCGCGGTCCTCGTCCTATCCCTGGGCGCGGCCTCACTCCTCGGCCAGGGCCAGGAGGCCAAGGCCGAGCTTCCCGTCCTCGTCACGTCCTGCGGTCAGAGCATCGGACCGACCACGATCAAGGTCGTCCTCCAGCGCCTGAAGCTCGCGTACGACATCGACCCGCTGGCGACGCCGGAGACGCTCCAGGCCAAGGCCAAGGCGGGGACGCCCTACAAGTCGCTCATCATCACCATGGGGGCCAGCCTCAAGGGCATGGGCGCAGCGGGCATCGAGATTGAGGACGAGCTCGCCCGCGCCGCGGCCCTCATCGCCGAGGCCCGGAAGCTCGGCATCAAGGTCATCGGCGCCCACATCGAGGGCATGAAGCGCCGCTCCCAGGGCGCGGCGGCCGGCGACACGACCGATGAGCAGAGCATCGACGCCGTCGCCCCGAACTCGGCCATCCTCCTCGTCTTAAAGGAAGGGAACTCCGACGGCCGCTTCACGGTCATCTCCCAGGCCAAGAAGATCCCGCTCGTCGAGTTCGAGAGGACGCTGGACCTGATCCCCGCCTTGGAGAAGATGTTCGCGAAATAAGGCCTATTTTTTCTTTATGGTGACCAGCCCGAGCTTCTCCTGGACGCCGACCCATTTCTCGACATCGAGAAGGTCAAGCGGCTCGTACTCCGCCGAAGCCGCGTCGCGGATATCGAGGATCGACCGCTTCCCATCGATGAAGTTCCGGAGCTCCATCTCGGCCATCATGATGGCCATGGGCGGCTGATATTTCAGCTTCTGGAATTCCTCCCGCAGCCGCCGCGCTTCGTCCCGGCCCATCTTTGGTGTCCGGACGGGGACAAGGCCTCCGAGCCGGATCTCGTCCTTCGTCGGGGCCGCATTTTCCGCTTTGACGTTTAAACTCCGGCAACGCGAAGCATAGAGCCCCTCGACCTCTTTGATGTAGGCCGCCCGAACCGTGTCGAGACCGGCCAGCCGCCCGAGGAGGAGGTTCTCCAGGTCCCCGTCCTTCCGGATGAAGAAGCGGACGGACGCCAGGGCTTCCTTTTCCCTGAGGAAGGCCTGGTTGACCACGACCCGGGCCTCCCGGACGGCTTTGTGAACGGTCTTGGCGTCGGCGTCGAGGAGCATCCGCTCCGCCCGGGCCTTGTCGTCCCCGACCCTTCCGCCCTGCCGGCCGGAAATCTCGGCCATCATCCGTTCGACCTCGGCCGGGCCGGCGCTCCCCAACAAAGAGGCGGCCGCCGCCGAGATCGTCACGACCCTCTTGAATTGAGTCGGGTCGGACTTGTCGGACGTGTCGCCGCTCGTATGGTACCACTGGTCGGGCCAGACGTTAATCGAGACGGCCGGGATACGGACGTTCCCGTCGACGAAAACATCATGGTCGCTTCCCCCGGAATAGCGTTCGACCAGGTTGTAGAAGGGGTCGCGGGAGCCGGTCGGCGCCAGGATTCCTCCCGACCGCCAGTTCGACTCCTGGGCGTCCCTCTGGGAATCCCCCATCCACTGAACGAACGAGGCCATGACGTCGTTGAGATAGGTCGGCAACGACCACGGAGTTTGATTGAGGCGAAAATAGCTCAGGTTTTTGATCAGGCCCTCGCCGACCATGTCCAGGTTGATGTCGGCGAAGATCTTCTTCTTGATGTCCGGATTTATTTCGAGATAGGCCTCGGTCCCCGAGATCTCGGGCACGAAGAGGAACCGCACCGACCTCTTGAGGGGCGGGATCTTGCCCTCGGAGGTGAGCTTCTTCAGGATCCGGGCCGTTTCCAGGATGGCCGTGCAGCCGGAAGCGTTGTCGTTTGCGCCCTGCTTGGCCCAGCCCTCGAAGAGGTGGGCGGTGAAGACGAGCTCCTCGTCCGGGAACTCGGTCCCCTTGATCAGGCCGACCGTCATCTGGTCCTTGTAGTTCGGGACCTGCTCCGTCTTGACCACGGCCCGGACGACGATCTTCTGGCCGCGCTCCAAGGCGTCGCGCAGATCCTGGCCCTGGCGCTCCGAGACCATGAAGCCGAAGGTCGGCTTGTCCTTTTCCCCGCGCCGGATGCTGGACCAGCCGACCTGGTCGCGGTCGTACTCGGGATGGCTCGAAGACCAGCCGATGAGCCCCACGGCGCCGTACTTCTCGACGCCCAGACGGCGGGCACCGTCGGGATAGCCGTTGACGAGGAGGATCTTGCCTTCGACCTTGTTGTCCTTGTAGAAGTCCTCGCGGTTCCCGGGCCCGACATAGACCAATTCCGCCGTCGTGTCCGTGGACGAACTCCCGGAGCAGAGGCAGGCCGGGACCTCCTTGAGGTCGGCGATCTTGCGGAGTTCCGGCTCGACGGTCCAGAGCTCGGCCGCCTCCGCGTCCCAGGTCGTTTTCCCGTCCACGGGCAGATCGACGATGGTGGATTCGTCGATCCCGTATTCCCGGAGCTTGTCGAGGATGAACGCGGCCTCGAAATAGCCCTTCTGGTATTCCTCGGGCTTGCGGTTCCTGTTCACGCCAGTGAGGATAATCTCGTTCTGGAGGGCGATCTCGCCCGACGCCTCGTTGACGATGGCCCGGAGCAGGCCCGGAGGAGAGAGAGGCACGTGGGGCGGCGTGTCCTGGGCTTTGACGGGCCTGATGCCGGCCATGGCGAGGATCAGGCCGCAGGCGACGGCGATGTGTTTCATGGGAACCTCCTGGCGGGACATGAAAAGACATTCTAGGACCCTTGCGGAAGAAAAGCAAAGGGCTTCTGTGCTACAATACCGCCGGGACTGAGGTGGTCGACGGGGGTTCGAAGGGAGGTCAGGCCATGGTCGCCACGGAAACCGCCAAAACGGTCGTGCTCGTCCTTTTCGGGCTTTGCATCCTCTGGATCATCATCATCGTCGTCAAGAACGACATGCAGACGATCGTCCGCGCCCTCCTCGTCACCGCGGTCATGGGGTTGGCGCTCTACTTCCTCAACCAGACCAAGCTCGAGAAGCTGTCTTACACCGCCGTCAAGAACGAGCTCTTCCCGGTGAAGAAGCGGAACTACAAGTTCGAATTTCGGGAGGGCTACGTCGCCGGCCGCCCGACGACCACCTACATCTTCGAAGACCCGGGCCCACCGCTCCCTCAGGTCATGATGAACGGCGGAAAGTACATGGCCATCAAGGACGTCCGGTGGGTCAACAGCGTCCTGAAGTATCTCGGCCTCCCGCCCGTCGCGGAGGGCGTCGACGAACTGGCCTCGATCACCCACCAGACAATCGACGCCGACAAGTACCGCTGGGATAATTACGAAAAGGGCGTCCTCCTCCTCGAGCGGGGGCTCTGCCGCGACATGACCGCGGCGCAGATCTTCACCTGCATCGCCCGGATCACGATTTACAGCCGCTAGGCCCGATGAACGCGACGACGTCAGCCGCCCTCGTTCTGGCCGTCATGGTCGCGGCCTACGCCGCGGCCAAGGCGCTCAAGGTCTCGACCGAGATCTCGCTCTTCGCCGCCGCCCTGGCCGGGGCCCTGGCCGGGGGCAGCGGCATCCCGGCCCGCCACATCGTCGAGGGCGCCTTCACCTACTTCGACATCGTCCTCATCTTCGTCACCGCCACACTGTTCATGAACCTGCTCAAGGAATCGGGGGCGGCCGTGTTCGTCGTCCGGGCCATCCTCCGCCGCTTCCACCGCCACAAGGCCCCGCTTTTCGTCCTGCTGACGCTCCTGCTCCTCGTCCCGGGCGCGCTGACCGGGGCCGGGAGCGTCACCGTCCTCATCATGGGCGGCATGGCGGCCACGGTTCTCGGCACCATGGACATCCCCAAACCGAAGGTGGCGGCCATCATCTTCGTCATCGCCGGCTTGAGCGCCGCCGCCCCGCCCGTCAACCTCTGGGCCATGCTGACCGCCGCGGGTACCAACATGCCCTACGTCGGCTTCTTCCTGCCGCTCCTCGTCCCCTGCGTCGTCCTGGCCCTGCTGACGATCTTCATCCTCGGCTGGAAGTCCAAACCTGTCGATCTGGAGAAAGCCCTGGCCGAGCTGCCCGAGGCGCCTCCGAAGATGAACTGGGTCCGCGTCTCCTTCCCCTTCCTCGTCTTTTCCCTCCTCATCGTCGCCGGCCGCGTTTTTCCATTTTCGTTCCCCATCCTCGGCCTGCCGCTGATGTTCGCCGCGGCCGCGGCGGCCGCGTTCATCCTCTCCCCGATCAAGCTCGCCTTCTTCAAAACGTCGAGGGACACGATCCATCAGCTCCTGCCCCTCATCGGGACGCTGACCTGCGCCGGTATCCTGGTCCAGGTCATGGCCCTGACCGGGGTCCGGGGGCTCATCGCCATTACGACAGTGACTCTGCCCATCACGGTCGTCTTCCTGACCCTCTTCCTGACCCTGCCCGTGTCCGAGGCGGTCCTGATGTGGGGGGCAGCGCCGGTCCTCGGCGTGCCTCTCGTCCTCCTCTTCAACACGATCGGGCTCAACCCGGTCGTGGCCCTGGCCGGGATGAGCGTCATCTGGCCCCTCGGCGACGCCATTCCGCCCACGGCCATCATCGGACGCCTGACGACGACGACGGTGGGCATGAAAGAGCCCTACACGAAATTCCTGAAATATTGCCTCGTACCGGCAGTGCTCATCGCCGTCGTCGGGACACTGATGGTCGTCTTCAGCAAGAAACTGGCCTTCTTGACGGTGTTTTAAAATGAATACGATCGTGACCATTCTCTATTATCTCCTGACGGCCTACGTCGCCGTCCTCCTCGTCGCGAATTTCCTGAAAAACAAGAAATGGCAGGACGAGGTCCTCTACATCATCGTCCTCATCCCGTTCGTCCTGAGACTGCTGAGGCTGAAATGACGAGGAAAGCCGTCATCGCGGCGTTCGGGGCGGCCCTGGCCATCTTCGCCGGGCTGAGCTTTTACCGGAGCCGCCATCTCCGGGAGCCGGTCGTACCCGGTCCGAGCGTATCCCGAGTGGCTCATCTCGGCGACTACTTCGGCCCCATCAAGGGCACGGTGAACGACGTCAACGTCTACGTTCTCGAAGGGAAAGAGCCCGGCGGTACGATCCTTCTCCTCGGCGGCACCCATCCGGAGGAGCCGGCGGGGCGGCTCGCAGCCTGGATCTTCGCCGAGAACGCCAAAATAGCCAAGGGCCGGATCTTCGTCATCCTCACCGCCAACCGCAGCGCCTCGACCGTGACCCGCCTCGGCGGGGCCTATCCGCCCGACTTCACCATCCCCACGGCCTGGGGCGGCCAGAAGTTCCGCATGGGCGACCGCTGGTCCAATCCGCTCGACCAGTGGCCCGATCCCGAGGTTTACCTCCACTATCCGACCCGCCAGGAGCTGGCCTACGTCGACATCCGCAACCTCAACCGGGCCTTCCCCGGACGGCCGAACGGAACCCTGACCGAAAAAACCTGCTACGCCATCACCGAGCTCGTCCGCCGCGAGAAGGTCGACATCGCCATCGACTTCCACGAGGCCGAGCTCCAATACCCCGTGATCAGCACCATCGTCGCCCACCAGAAAGGCGCGGACCTGGCCGCCGCGGCGTCCATGTTCATCAGCAGCGTCGAGGGCTTCGCCATCGGCGTCGAGAACTCGCCCAAGGCCCTCCGCGGCCTGTCCCACCGCGAGATCGGGGACGCAACCGACGCGATTTCCCTCCTCCTCGAGGCCCCGGAGCCTTTCCTCGACGCCACGCGCGGTCGGACCGACCGCAAGCTTCTCCTCACCGGAAAGGACGACTTCGTCGTCCGGGCCGGAAAACGCGGGCTCCTTTTCGAGAAGATCGACGAGAAGGGCTGGCCGATCGACATCCGCGTCGGGCGCCACACCTCGACGGTCCTCCAGATCCTCGAGATCTGGTCGGGCGACAACCCGGCGAAAGCCGTGGTCCTCTCCGGAGTTCCCCGCTACACCGACATCGTCCGGGACGGTGTCGGCGCCTACCTCAAGGATCCGAAGACGATCGACCCCGCCAAGCTCTTCTACGAATAGTGAGGTACTTCTCCCGATTTCGGGGAACTCCCCTATTCGGCTTGGCGAAGGATATCACCCTTAGCCCCCCGGCCCCCCCGGGAACCAGACCCAGTCGTTCCTACGCCCGAAGGGCGACCCCCCTCCGGCGGGGAGCGGATTCTGAGAAGCGACCGACAGAAGTGCGGCGGAGCGGCACGAAGCCGCACTTCTGGGAAATATCTGAATTAGGTCCTGGATCTAACTTCTCGGCAAATTTGCTTGAGCCATTCACTGCCCCGGGCAGCGTCCGTGGCGGGTGACTTCAGGGCGCGACTCTATTCAGAAAAACGGCGGCGAGTCAGAAACATTATGACGATCATCGCCAGGACATAAACCGCGGTCAGCGCCACGCTTGGCCAGTTTTTTCCCGCGGCATCGCGAAAGAGCGGTCCCTCCCCCGGCCGGGGCAACGGCCGGGGGTCCCAGGGAAGGCCGTAGCGCTCGCAAAGGCCCTTGATATTGAGCAAGTGGATGACCGGGATCTTTTCCGCGGCCATGGCCTGGAGAACGCCGCGCTCGGTCGGAGGCGGGACAAAAACGCCGGAGGCGAGCCCCGGCCGCAGTTTCAGCACTTCGGAGTTCGTGCCGATATTGGCCCAACTGCCGCCGATGTTGACGAACGCCTTGATGGGCCTCGTCCCGGCCCCTTCGCGGTAGAGTTTCATCCTCAGCTCGACATTCCGTTCGAGGTCGGATTCCTCGAGGAACGGGACGCCGCTTTCGCGGATGCGCGACTCGAGAAGCGCGCGGCCTTCCGGGCTCATGTCCCGTCCGACGTCCTCGTCCCCGCCGATAGCGCGGGCGAGGGGAGAGATCGCGAGAACACCCGCGGCCCGAAGGCAATCTTCCATGTCGGTCCAGTTGAACCCGGGGATGTTGGCTCCCCACTCCGAAGCGCCCAGGGAGGAGATGACGACCGGCTCGAGTCCCATGACCTCGGCCGCGGAAAGGGTGGCGACGATGAGGGCCGGAAAAGAACTCGATGCGCCGACGGCGACGGCATCTCCCCGCCTTACTCCGGCTTCGTGAAAGAGGGATACGACGAGAGCGGCGAAGTTCGGGTTCGTCGTCGTCCTTTTCGCCTCGAGCCGGCCGGCCGAGGTCGTGATGGGCGACGTCTCCAGTCCGATGAGCCCGGTCCCGTTCGGGTCGGTTTCGCGGTCGACGGGGGCGCCCTCCTCGACGCGGCAGGCCCGTATCGCCGCGGTCGCAGCGGCCATCGTGCGCGAGGCCTTGTTCATCTCCGCACGCACGTCCGGCTCCGGAAAAGGAAGGAACCGGACGAGGAGAAGATAGGCGAAGCTCAACGCCGCAGCCGCGGTGACGGGCCCGAACAGGCCTCTCCCGAAAGGCCGTTTCATAGGAGCGACACCAGCCGGACGACGGCGAAGGTCAGCGTGGCCACGGCGGCGAGCGAGGCCAGGGTCGGCAGGACCTTCTGCCGGGCCAAGCTCGAGGCCAGGATGCCGGGGATGACCCAGCCGATGACGCGGAGCTCGACGGGCGCCGCGAACAGCCTCGGCAGGACGAGGAGCCAGACTTGCGAGAGGACCGCCCCGACGAGGACCATCAGGACGAAGCGGCGCCGCCCGAAGAGGATGAGGTTGCGGGCAAGGAACCTGTAGATCGCCAGGGTCAGCAGGGCGACGGCCAGAGTGGCGGCGGCGCGAAGCGGCCGGTCGAGATAGAGGGCGAAGTAGCCGGGCACGATGATGCCGCCAGGAGAGATGTCCGTAATCTCGGCCCAGAGGAGGGCCAGGATGAGGCCGATGAGGAGCGTTTCAACGATCATGCGGGGTCCCCTTCTCATCCCAAAAACGGACGAGCCGCTCGCCCGGCCCGACAATGTTGCCGAGGCCGACGACGACGGGTTCGCCCGGAGCGGCCGACACGACACGGTTCATGAGCACTTCGGGAGACGACCCGTCGTAAACAGAAAAATCCGTGCCGCCCGGGATCGGCGACTTCCGGATCTTCCGCAGGGCCGCCCGGGCCGGCCGGCCGAGAAGGACGACGCGGGCAAAGTCCCGGAAAAAACCTTCATGAACCGCCTGGACCCACTGGAGCGTCCGGTCGCCGCGGTCCTCGCGCAGGCTGAGGAGCCCGATCCACCGTCGCGATGCAGGCGGGAATTTCCCGCCGATCTTCAAGAGCGCCGCGGCCGAGGATTCCGGGTCGTTCGCGGCGAAGGCGCTGACGCAGACCGCCGGCTGGGGCGGGTCGCCGAACCGGCCGCGCCAGGCCCGGAGGCTCCCGAAATCGGGCGAGGCGGCGGCGACTCCCCGCTCCGCCGTCTCTCTCTCGACGCCCAAGGATGCGAGGACGGCCAGCGCGAGCCGGACATTCGGTTCGAACTCTCCGAATGATAAATGCGGGCCCGCGCTTGGTCCGGCGACCGCAGCCAAAGGGGCCACCGGATGGAGCCTCGACGCGGTCCGCGCGGCCGCTTCTTCGAAGACGGGACAGATCTCTTCCTCCGGGATGAAGATGTCCGCGCGTTCGGGGAACGCCGACGCGAAGGAGCGGGCGATATCGTCCTTGCACCGTCCCATCTCGTCCAGGTGGTCGAGCCGGACGTTGGTCAGGGCCAGGGTGCCGGGCCGGAGGATCCGCCGGGATTCCGCGGCCAGGCACTCCGCACCGACGCTCATCATTTCGGAAACGAGGGTGTCGGCGCCCGTCGCCGCGGCCAGCCGGATGAGCCGGACCTGTTCCCTGATGGATGCCGGTCCGGCCCGCAGGATCTCCCGTTCCGAACCGTCCGGGAAAATCAATACGGGCTTCGAGCCGGTGGTTTTGGCCAGGACCCGGACCCCTGACTCCCTCAGGCCGGCCGCGACGAGCCGGGTGACGCCGGACTTGCCTCGGGTTCCTGTGACGGCCACCCGTCGCGGGACACGCGCAAGCGCCCGCGCAAGACGGACACGCTCTACGGAAAGATAGAAAAGAAGGACGCCCAGACAGGCGGCGAAGACGAGAAGCTCGCGCGTGGTCGGTCTCTCCGGGCTCTCGTGGGGCGGCTACTTCTTTTTATCGAGGGCCGCCAGGTCCTGCTTATATTTTTCGAGGTCGGCGATGCCGAAAGTCACGTTCTTGTTGTAGTCCTCGAGCTCGCCCCGATATCTGTCGCCCGAGTTGACGACCTTCCATTGGCTGGGCTGGACAAAGATGAAGTTGTATTGGACGAAATACCGGCTATGGGGATAGGTCCAGACTTCGCCCCTGTTCGCTCCGACGTCCTCATTCGTGCGGTCGGTCGCCTGGCGCATCTCGTTGGGAATGCCGGCGGAGGGCCAGCTTGAGTTTTGGTCGACGTCGATCGACGCCGGGCTGCCGTTGAGGAGATAGACCCGGGACCGGTCGGTGTTCCACGGCTGTTGGTTGTTCTCTTTCCAAAAATTCTTCTTGACGTATTCCAGCCGGGCCTGGTACATGGCCCTCGCGTCCTGCGTCCGGGCCGCCCAGAAGAGCTCCTGGAAGACCTTTCGGCCGTCCACTGACAATGTGCGGTAGGCCTTCCGCTCGAAATCCTGCATGATGATGTAATGCTGGGTATACCAGGCATCCTTTTTCGGGATCGCACTGACGCCGCGGGCGGGCAGGCACAGAATAGCCAGAATAAAAAGAAGGGTCGCCCCAATAGGTTTCTTCATGATCGACCTCCCCATCGAAAAGACATCACGGAATAAGTATAGGCCCGGAGCGGACACGCGTCAACAAGACTCCGGAGGCGGCTTGACAACCACCCCCACCGGGAGCATCATTAATGATGGAAAGGGTGGGGTGTACAGTTGATTGCCGGAGGGGCACATGTCCGGACTCCGATCTTTCCCTGAAACGACCGCCCGCCGCACGGCTTCGATCGCCCTGGCGGCCGGCCTCCTCTGCCTTCTCGTTCTCCAATCCCCGGCGGCAATTCCCAAAGCCCCTTCCCAAGAGCGGCAGGACCTGACGAAGCCTCTCCAGTACGAAGTCACGGTCGCCCTCAAGCTCATCCATGTCTACGTCACGGACAAGAAGGGCAAGCCCGTCGAAGACCTGAAGCTCGAGGATTTCATTGTCACCGACAACGGCCAGCCGGTCGTCCTGACGGACTTCGAGAAGCACAGCCTCCAGTCCGCTCCGGCAGAAGCGCTCAAGTCCGAGCCGGTCGCAGAGAACCCGGCGGCCCCTCCCCCCGCCGCCCTGAAAACGACGCGGAGATTCTTCCTCTTTTTCGATTTCGCCTACAACAACGGCCGGGGCATCGTCAAGGCCAGGACGGCCGCTCTCCATTTCCTCGACAAAGAGCTCGAGCCGGACGACGAGGTCGGCATTTTCACATACTCGATGTTCAAGGGCGTCC
Source organism: Candidatus Aminicenantota bacterium (assembly GCA_026393975.1). Classification (GTDB taxonomy): domain Bacteria; phylum Acidobacteriota; class Aminicenantia; order Aminicenantales; family Saccharicenantaceae; genus RBG-16-66-30. Next base: position 247,519 of record JAPKZD010000009.1, read on the forward strand.
GAGTGCACGAGTATCTGAGCCGGGACCATGCCAAGATCCGCGAGGTCGTCGACTCCATCGGCAGCAAAGACATCGCCGGGCGGGCCAGCGAGATCGAACAGCAGTATTGGCTCATGGCCCAGGAGCCCCTCCTGGGGGGGGGCGGGGGGAACGATGCCCAGGCGTCCCTCCGTCAAAAGATCGCCGAAGCCGACCGGCAGGAATCGAAGAGGATCGTCCAGACCTTCATCCTCAGGCTGACCGCTCTGGCTAAGGCCCTCCGCTACATCCCGGGCCAGAAGCAATTCATCCTCTTCTCGACGGGTGTCCCCGCCTCCCTCATCTATGGCACTCAGGCCGGAAATCCCTCGAACTTGGCCGGCCGGGCCAAGTTCGACGTCGGCGACCGCGTCCTCAGGACCCAGAACGAGGAGATGTACAAGGAATTCGGCGCCTCGAACTGCACGTTCTACTGCTTCGACACCCGGGAAACGGCCAAGGGGACGGACCTCTTCGCCTACGACGCCATGACCTTCGAAACAGGCTCCCGGGGGCTGTTCGGACAGCAAGGAGTTTTTCAGGATTCGACGGACATCTTCCGGGACGAAAAGACGACCGGGCTCAACGCCCTGAAGAGGCTGACCGACATCACCGGCGGCAAGTATTACTCGAACATCAACATGTACGAGAAGAACCTCGACCAGGTCCAGGCCCTGACCAGGACCTATTATGTCGTCGGCTACTCCATCGGGGAGCATGAGGACGGCCGGTTCCACGAGGTCAAGGTCGCGGTCAAGCGGCCGGGTTGCGAGGTCCGGGCCCAGGCCGGCTATTTCAACCCCAAGCCCTACCGCGAATTCACGCCGCTCGAAAAGGAGCTCCATCTCTATGACCTGGCCTTGAACGAACGGTCGCTGTCGCGGCTGCCCGAGAACTTCCCCTTGACGGCGCTTGCCTTCGGGACCGGGGGCACCGAGGGACTCGAGATCCTGGCCGCGGTCCCGGGAGAGGTCACGGCCAAGTTCTCCGGGGAAAAGGTCGAGTACGTCGCCCTCATTTTCGACGCCAAGGGCGACATCCGCGACGTCCGGCGGCTCGAAACCGACCCGCGGCCGCGCCGCAGTCAGGCCATCGTTTTCACCTCCGGGACTTCGCTCGTGCCGGGCGACTACACCTGCCGTCTCGTCATCAGGGACATGGCTACCGGCCTGAGCGCTGTAAGCTCGGTTCGTTCGGTCGTCCGGGCGGCGCCGGGGCAGGGCTTGAGGCTCGGGACACCCCTCCTTCTCCGGGACGAAACCGGTTGCGCCTACCTCGAAGCAACAGCGGCGAGGGGAAAGGTGGCCACCCCGTGGGGAGAGGTCTACGCGTTCGATAAGACCGCCTTCGCTCCCGCCGTCGGACCGATATCGAAGCTCACCTCGCGGCTCGTGGCCGTCGTCCCTTACTCCGTCGCGGGAACGAACGAGCCCGACGTCGTCCTGTCGGGGCGTTTGATAGATGCGGTGAGCGGCCAGGCCGTGCCGGTCGCGATGACACTCGTCGGCAGGAGCTGGCACAGCGCCGCGGAAACGGTCAGCCTGGAATTCCCGCTGGGCGGCCTGGCCCCGGGGAAATACATCCTCTACATCAACGCCGAGGACCGCGTCTCCAAAACACTGGCCAGCGCCCAGACGGCGCTGGTCATTAAAAACGCTTTCTGAGGCTAATCTTCTGGACCGGCGCAAGGCCGGCGGGAACTCCAAGAATTCACCCGAAATCCATTTTATTGGATAAGTCCAGAAAACCGTAGAAAACAGGCCATAATGTCATAGTTAACTTATTAATAACAAATGAATTAATAAGACTCACGCATTGGCATGATACTTGCTTAATTACTTGTTAGGAACAATGTTAAATACTAAAATTTTTTTAGAGGAGGAGGTGAGAGTTAATAAAGGAGCAAGTATGATGAGTTGTGGAGAGGTAGGAGCACTCGGCTTGTGCTCCGGGACGGCCTTCGTTTCCGCCGGCATCCCGCCAACGAAAAGCGGGCCGCCTTTTGGCCAGTATTTTTCAACATCTAGGAGAATTTTTTAATGAGTAAAAAATTAGTTATCGCGATTCTCGCGCTGTTCATGGCCGGGATCGCCTTCGCCCAGGTGTCCTCGACCTCCAAAATGGAAGGAAAGGTCGTGGACAGCACGGGCGCTCCGCTTCCCGGCGTCTCGATCGAAGCGACGAGCCCGAAGTTGGTGGGCAAGTCGACGGCCGTGACGGACGGAGACGGTACGTTCCGTCTGTTCTCCCTGCCTTCCGGAACCTATGAAGTGATCTTCACCCTGCAGGGATTCAAGACCCTCATCCGGAAGGACGTCATCATCCAGATGTCCCAGACCATCACCCTGAACGTCAGCCTGGACCAGGCTGCCCTCGAAGAGTCGGTGACGGTCGTCGGACAGAGCCCGCTCATCGACGTTAAGAGCACGGTCAAGGGCATGACCATGACCAAGGAAGTGTTCATGAGCCTGCCCCGCAGCCGTAATTTTGACGGCCTGCTGAGCACCGTCCCCGGCGTCCAGTATGACAACAAGACCGGCGGCCTCTCGGTCGACGGCGCCACGGGCACCGAGAACATGTGGTACATGGACGGCACGGACGTCACCGGCGTGCGCCTCGGCACCCTGGGCCAGGGCGCGGTCATGGAACTCGTCGAGGAAGTCAAGGTCACGGCTTCCGGCTACACCGCCGAGTTCGGCGGCTCGATGGGCGGCGTCGTCAACGTCATCACCCGCTCCGGCGGCAACGCGTTCCACGGCGACATCCTCGGCTACTTCAACAATAACAGCCGGTTCATGCAGGGCAAAGCCCGGGATTATATTCGCTGGAGCCCGACCAACAGCAGTATCTCGGAGTATGTCAACGACGACACTCTCTATTGGAAAGGCGGGTACGACCGCAGCCCCTACATGCGTACCGAGGGCGTCTTCAACCTCGGCGGCTACATCCTGAAGGACAAGCTGTGGTTCTTCGGGTCGTTAAACCCGGTGTATGCCTCGCAGACAGGGCGGAGGTTCTTCAACACCGACCCCGTGCCCCGGCCGGAATATAAATACTTCAGGAAGGATCTGGCTCTCAACGGCCAGATCAAGCTCACGGCCGCGCCTTTCAAGGGCATGCGGATGTCGGCCTCCTTCGTCAATAACTGGTCCAATTACAGGGGAGCCATTCCGAGCATCCTCGGCTCGAGCTCCAAGACCTATGCCTGGGGCGCAGAGGGCTTCGACTACCCGAACATGAGCGGCGCCTTCATGCTGGACTACAGCCTCAGCAACAACTTGCTGATCAGCGCCCGCGGCGGCTACTCCATGCAGAACACCGTTAACCAGCAGATCGCGAACCGTTTCACGACCTACTATTTCAACTACGAAAATTTGATGTTCTCTGAGGATCCCTTCTTCGCCGCCAACCCGTCTCTCCTCCGCCTGGGCGGCGCCGTCAACTATGCCGGCTCGAGGACGGTTAATGACAGGCAAAAACAGGAAAAATACTCCTCCAACGTCGACCTCACCTATTACCTGAGCGCCGGCGGCGAACATGCCTTCAAGTTCGGCGGCCAGCTCATCCGCGATCAGGAAGACTACCTCAACGGCGCCGTCGCGCCCATGGTCGACATCAACTGGGACGATACCTGTACCGCCCTGATGCCCTACGGCAGCGTCGACTTCGGCAACGAAGCGTTCCGCGGCGATTACGGCTACTACATGGTCCGCGGCAGCGTCAGGTCGGACTACGGCTCCGCCTGGAAAATCCACCGGAACAGCTACGCCATCTACGCCCAGGATTCCTGGACGATCGGCGGAAAGCTGACCATCAATGCCGGCGTCCGAACGGAAAGCGAGTACATCCCGTCCTTCAATACCAATGTCGATCCCCAGTACTTGAAGCCGATCAAGTTCGGCTTCGGGGACAAGCTCGCGCCGCGGCTCGGCGTCGTCTATGACGTCTTCGGCGATTCCTCGTTGAAAGTCTTCGCCAGCTACGGCATCTACTACGACGTCATGAAGCTGTACATGGCCGAAGGCGCCTTCGGCGGATTCAAGTGGCAGACCGATTACTACACGCTCGACAACCCCGACTACCGGCTAATCGCCCCCGGCGGCACCGCCGACCTCTACAATGACCCCGCCCATGCAGGCGCCGGGCGGTACGAGGGCACCATCGACTGGCGGCTGCCTTCCTTCGACACCACCGACCCGAACCTGAAGCCCGTGGCCCAGCGGGAAATTTCCTTCGGCGCCGACAAGAAGCTGTCGGAAGACTTGTCCGTATCGGCCCGGGGAGTCTGGAAACACCTTATCCGGACGATTGAGGACATCGGTTTCATCACCCCCGAGGGAGAGCTCTACTACAACGGCAACCCCGGCAGTCAGTACATCCAGGATGCGCTCCTCACGAACCAAGGCCCGGGTTACTGGCCCGAGCCCAAGGCCACGAGAGAGTATTACGGCCTGAACCTCCAGCTTGAAAAACGGTTCAGCCACAACTGGCAGGGCGGCATCAACTACACCCTGAGCCTGACCAAGGGGAACTACGGCGGCCTGTCCAGCTCGGACGAGGCCACCGCCGCCTCGCCCGGCCGCAACTCCCCGAACGTCGAGCGCTCGTTCGACCTGTGGTTCATGATGTACGACATGACGGGGAAAGAGATCAACGGCCCGCTGCCCCAGGACAGAACCCACTACTTCAAGGCCTACGGTTCCTATTCCTTCCCGATCGGCCTGACCGTCGGCGTCGTCGCCTACGGCCGCAGCGGCAACCCCGTCAGCACCCAGCTGTCCTTCAATAACTCTTACATCTACCCGAACGGCTACAACGACCTGCCCCGCCTGCCCTTCACGATGTGGGCCGACATCTACGCGGAATGGGCCATCAAGATCTCGGGCAAGTACACCGTGGCCTTTAACGCCCAGATCAACAACGTCACGAACACCAAGACGTGGCAGTACGCCGTTCAAATCCCCGCCAGACGCTCCATGACCGTTCCTGACTCGACGGTCCTCACCGGGACATTCAACTACCTCGACGCGATCAATGCCGCCGGGGACCCCTACTGGTACAACATCCAGTATGGACAGTACAGCAACCGGTTCGGAACCTGGTCCGCCCGTTTCGGCGCCCGGTTCTCCTTCTAAGAAGCAGCAGTACACGCAGAAGCACAAGGCCCGCCCCCTCCGGGGGGCGGGCCTTTTTTTTGGATGTTGTTATTTCTTGAGGGAAGCTTCGAGGCTTTTCAGTTCGGCTTCCGCGGCCTTGACCGAAGCCGGGCTTTCACCTTTAGGATCAGCCAGATACAGGCGCAGGGACTCGACCGCCGCCGGAACGTCGCCGGCCTTTTTCAGGGCCACGGCAAGGTTGAGATAGGCTGTCGGCGTGGGGTTGATGGCGATCGCCTGCTTGAAGCTCTCGATGGAATTCGCGTAATCGCCGGAGACGCCGTAGGCGACGCCAAGGTGTTGGCGCAGGACCTGATCGCCCGGATAATCGGCGACGAGCGCCTTGTAAACTTCGATCGCCTGCCCGACGTTCCCGGCCGAGGCCAGGTTCATGGCCAGGCTCGTCCGCAGGAACTTGTTCTCGGGCTCGACGGCGATGGCCTTCTCGAGATAGCCGCGAGCTTCGGCCTTCCGGCCCAGGAAATCCAGGGCTGAGGCCGCCGCCGTGTAGGCGTCCACGTTCGCCGGCTCGAGCGCGATCACCCGGTCCATGGACGCGAGCGCCTCCGCGGCCCGGCCGGTGACGAGATAGGTGTGCCCCAGGCGGACGTGGAGGACGGCCGAGTCCGGCATCCGTTCCGTGCCCAGCCGGAGCGTCGCGATGGCCGCGTCGAACTCCTTCAGCCGGGCCTCGCTCAGGGCCAGGTTGACGTAGCTCGCCGGGGATTCGGGGACGAGCTCGAGCAGACGGGCATAGGCGGTCTTGGCCTCGGCGAAGCGGCCGTCGAGCTCGTAGCCCTCGGCGAGCTGGGCCAGCTTCAGGACGTCGAGCTTGTCCTTGGGGTCGGCCGCCGAAGAGGCCGCTCCCCCGCCCGAAAAATTGACGTAGCCGAGCGACCTCAGCCGCTCCTGTTCTTCGGCCGTCAGCGGCCGGTTCGGGCCCGCCGCGAGCCCGGCGCTCTTCCGGACGAGGCCCTCGAGCTTCCGGTCGAGGCCGGCGACGATCTTCCCGGCCGAGCCCGCTTCGTTCCGGGTTTCGGCCGGGTCCGTCTTAAGATCGTAGAGCTCGGATTTCGGGGCCCGGATATACTTCCAATCGCCGGAGACGAGGCCGACGAGCTCGGACCAGCCGTAGTTCTCGCGGGGGTAGAACGTCTCGATATAGGTCTCGCGGTCCTTCCCCTTTTTCCCACCCACGAGCGGGACCAGAGTTTCCCCCTCGACCTGGGCGGGGACGGCCAGGCCGACCATATCCAAGACCGTGGGGACGATATCGGTCAGGCGGACGCGCGTGGGGACGACCGTCCCGCCGGGCAGATGCCCGGGGGCATGGAGGATGAGCGGGACTCTCAAGGTCCCGTCGTAGAGGAAAACGCCGTGGCCTGTCTCGACTTTTTCGCCGAAGGCCTCGCCGTGGTCGCCGGCCACGACGATGAGCGTCCGCTCGAGGAGGTTCTTTTCCCGGAGCTTCCCGACGACCGTGCCGACGGCCTCGTCCATGAAGGCGACTTCGCCGTCGTAGGGGTTGCTCGAGAACTCCCGGTCGTAGGGAGCGGGAGGACGGTAAGGAAGGTGCGGATCGAAAAAGTGGACCCAGGCGAAGAACGGCTCCTCTCCCTGCCCGTCGAGCCAGGCCGTGAACAGGCCCGCTACGATGTCCGCGCGCCGTTCCGAGTTCGCCGATTTGAACGGGAGGCCGGCCTCGAAGTTATCGTCATAGACGTCGAAGCCCTGGCCGAGCCCGAAGCGGGAATCCACGGAGAACGAGGCCACGAAGGCCGCCGTGCGGAAGCCCCGGGCCTTGAGCATCTCGGCCAGGGTCGTCCGTTCGGGAGAGAGGACGTAGCCGCTGTTATTGTGGACGCCGTGGACGAGGGGGGTCGTCCCGGTCATGATCGAACAATGGGAAGGCAGGGTGAGCGGGACCTGGGCGTAGACGTTCTGGAAAAGGACGCCGGCGGCGGCCAGCGCGTCCAGGTTGGGCGTCTTGCCCCCGATGTAGCCGTAACACCCCAAGCGATCGGCCCGGGTCGTGTCCAGGGTGATGAGGAGGACGTTCAGGCGGTCGTCCCTTTTAACGGCCGTTTTTCCCGCCCTGCGTCCGGCGAAATAGAGCCCCCCGCCGGCGACGGCGACAGCGACGGCGAAGAGAATCGCTGCCCGGGGCGGGCGGTGGCGCTTCACTTCTTGATGGCTTCGAGGATGGCCTTGGCCTGGGCCGTCCGCTCCGTTTCCGGCTCGAGCTTGATGAACTTCTCCAGGTTCTCCGCGGCCTTGGCGTTATCGCCCTTATTGAGGTAGCCCAAGGCCACCCTGTAATACGGGTCCGGCCAGTCGGGCTTGATCTGGATGGCCATCTCGAAGTAGCGGATGGCTTCGTCAATATTCTGGCTCGAGAAGTAGATCTCAGCGACGTTATAGGGCAGGTTCTCGTCCTGGGGGGCCATCTCGATCGATTTCTTGAAGTAGTCCTGGGCCTCGGCGAGCTTTCCCTGTTTCATGAAGCAAAGCCCGATGGCGGCCAGGCCCTTGGCGCCGAGGTTTTTTCCCATGGCCAAGTCGCCGGCCGCCTGCTCGACGAGCTGGCGGTACTTCTCGATAGCCTTGTCGTATTCACCCTTCTCCCGGTAACAGTCTCCGATGTTCAGGAGGACCTGGTAGGCCCCGGGATTTTTGGCCAGGAACTCATCGTACATCGTCAGGGCCGTATCGTACTTGCCGTCCTTGAAGAAGGCGTTGCCCTCCTCGAGGGTCTGGAAAGTGGCCTCGTCCTGGACGACGCCCGAGCCGGCCGCCTTCTCGACCAGCTTCACCGTGACTTTGGGGTTCTTCTCGAGCTGGCGGACATAGGCGTTGACCGTGACCGGCAGGTAGCCCTTGGCCGCGGCGGTCACAAACCAGTTCCCCGTCCCGAGGCCCATGAACACCCATTCGCCCTTCTTGTTCGTGGTCGTTTCGAAAGTGCTCCCCGCGGGCTGGTCGAAAACGATGGTCACCTTGGCCCCCGGGATGGGCTTCCCATCCTTGTCGACGACGTCGCCGCCCATGCGGGCGACGCCGCGGCCGGCCTGGCCGATGGCCAACCCGGCGGCCAAGAGGATGATCACGGCGCCGGCCGCGAATTTCGAGAGAACTCGTTTATGCATCAAGGCCTCCTGTGGCGGGCTCGACCGGGTTCGACGTCCTGCCGGTTCCCGCGTTCCACCGATGAGATGATCTCCCCCTATTATCCAACCTAGTCGTTTTTTTTTCAAGTTCGCCGTCCCTGCCAAAATTGCCGGCAGAGCTCCCGGGGAGATTCCATTTGTCGGGCGCACGGGAGTCGCGTTTGATCGGCCATTTTTGGTTGCCTGGACCGGCGACACTCGCATTGACAACCCGCCTCTCCTGGGGTAAAAAAAGAACGGCGGAGGTGAAGAAGATGAAATATCCAAGAACATTTCGTTTATCGTTCATCCTGTTCCTCGCCCTGGCCATGGCCGGGAGCTTTCTGGCCGGCCAGAACCTCGAGGACAAGGTCCACGCCCGGACTCTCGGGAACGGGATGACGGTCATCCTCGTCGAGAGGCACGGCGCTCCCGTCTTCAGCACGATCTACGGCTTCAAGGTCGGCTCCGTCGACGAGATCCAGGGCATCACCGGGACCGCCCACCTTTTCGAACACATGGCCTTCAAGGGCACGCCCAGGATCGGGACGTCCGATTTCGAGAAGGAAAAGCCGATCATGGAAAAGGTCAACCAGGTCGGCCGGGAATGGAGCCTGGAGCTCGTCAAGGGCGAGCTGGCCGACAAGGAAAAACTGGCCCGTCTGCGCGAGGAGCTGACGCGGCTCGAGGCCGAGCAGAAGAAATTCATCGTCAAGGACGAAATCGACGTCCTTTACAGCAACGTCGGAGGCACCGGGCTCAACGCCGGGACGGGCACGGACCAGACGATGTACATCATCAACCTGCCCGCGAACCAGCTCGAGCTTTTCTGCCTGATCGAATCCGAACGGATCCGGAACACCGTCCTGCGCGAATTCTACACCGAGCGGAGCGTCATCCAGGAGGAGCGGAAGCAGACGACGGACGCCAGCCCGGCGCGCCTGCTGAACGAGATGTTCATGGGGGCGGCATTCCTCGCCCACCCCTACAACCACCCCGTCGTGGGCTGGGCCTCGGACATCGCCTCCGTGACCCTGGAGGAGGCCCAGGCTTTCAAGAACAAGTATTACACTCCTAATAACTGCGTCCTGGCCATCGCGGGCGACGTCTATCCGGAAAAAGCCTGGCCCCTGATCGAGAAGTATTTCGGCGACATCCCGCGGGGCGAAGACCCGCCCGTCCTGAGGACGGTCGAGCCGAAACAGCTCGGCGAGCGGCGGGTCCGGTTCGAGTTCGACGCCGAACCCATGCTCATGATGGGCTTCCACAAGCCCACCTTCCCGAGCAAGGAGGACGCGGCGGCGAGCGTGCTGGCCAGCATCCTGACCTCCGGACGGACATCGCGAATGAACAAGGACCTTGTCCAGGAGAAGCAGATCGCGGTCTCCGTCAGCGCGAGCGCCGGCGGCGGCGGCGTCCGCTACCCGAATCTCTTCACCTTCAACGCGACGCCCCGCTTTCCCCACACCGTGGAGGAAGTGGAAAAGGCCATCCTCGAGCACATCGAAAAGGTCAAGACGGAGCCCGTCAGCGAGCGGGAACTGCAGAAGGTCAAGAACAGCTGGGAGGCCTCCTACATCCGTCAGATGAGCTCGAATATGGGGTTGGCGATGATGCTCACCCGATATCAACTTCTCTTCGGAGACTGGAAACTCTATCTCAAATACAAGGACCTCCTGACCGGCATTACGGCCGCGGACGTCATGGATTTCGCCAAGACCACCCTGACGCCGGAGAACCGGACCGTGGCCTTCCTCGTCAAGAAGGCCAAGGCGAACTGAGGGGAGCAAGATCATGAACAGCAAGAAAATCGTCAAAGGACTGGTTCTTGGATCCGTTCTCGCCGCCCTCGTCCTGACGGCCACCGCCCAAAAACACCCGCGCGAGCTCGGCCCGGCGCCGGAACTCAAATTCAAACTGACCAAGCCGGTGATGTTCACCCTGTCGAACGGCATCCTATGTTTTTACATGGAGGACAAGGAACTGCCTCTCATTTCCCTCCGAGGGCTTATCAAGGGCGGAAACTTCTGCGAGCCGGCCGATAAAACCGGGCTGGCATCCCTCGTCGGCCAGGTCCTTCGGACCGGCGGCACCAAGACCCGCACCGGAGACCAGATCAACGAGGAGCTCGAGTTCATCGCCGCTTCGATCGAATCATCCGTCAACAATGAGTATCTCACCGTATCCGGGATCTCCCTCAAAAAGGACTTCGCCAAACTCATCGAGCTCTATGCCGACATCCTCATGAATCCCGAGTTCCGTCAAGACAAGATCGACTTAGCCAAGAACCAGACTTATGAGGGGATGCGGCGGCGGTGGGACCAGCCCATGCAGGTGGCCATGCTCCTCTTCAACGAAAAGCTCTACGGCGCGGACACGCCTTTCGGACGGAGGTCCACGCCGGCCTCGGTCAAAGCCGTCACCCGAGACGACCTCGTCGCCTTTTACAAGACGTATAGCGCTCCCAATAATTTCGCCCTGGGCATCACGGGCGACCTCTCGATGAGCGAGGCCAAGGCCGTCCTGGAGAAAGCCTTCGCCGGCTGGGCCAAAAAGAAGGTGACGTTCCCGGAGGTCGCTCCTCCCGTCGAGAAGGCCGACGGGACCATCTACTATGCCTCCAAGGACACGCCCCAAGGGAACGTTTACATGGGACACCTGGGCATCACCCAGAAAAGCCCGGACGAGTTCAAGGTCGAAGTCATGAACGACATTCTGGGCGGCGGCGGCTTCACGGCCCGCCTGATGAAAGAGCTGCGCTCGAACCGCGGCCTGACCTACGGGATTTACGGCGGCGTCAACGAGGGGACCGGAAAGAACAGAGGCACTTTCCAGATCGGCTCCCAGCTCAAGGCGGCCAAGTTTGTCGAGGCCGTCGAGACGATCAAGGCCATCATCAAGGACATGCAGACGAATCCCGTGACAGACGAGGAAATCACGACGGCCAAGAACTCCCTCATCAACAGCTTCGTCTTCCGCTTCGAACAGAAAAGCCAGATCCTGGCCCAATTCATGAGCCTCAAGCTCGACGGCTATCCGGACAGCTACCTCGAAACCTACATCGACAGCATCCGCAAGGTGACCAAAGCCGACATCCAGGACGCGGCCCGGAAGTACATGGACCCCGCGAAGATGATCCTCGTCGTCGTCGGCGACGAGAAGACGTTCGACAAGCCCCTCTCGAGTCTGGGCAAGGTAGCGACGATCGACATCAAGGCGCTCCAGGATGCGGAGAAGGGGCCGGTGAAATAATCCAATAAACTACTAGAATCCTGGTCGTGAGAGGTGCTCCGATGAAGCGCAGACCCGAGTTCGTCCCCGCCGTCGTCCTGGTCCTCGCCGCCCTGGCGCTTTTACCGCCCTCCTGTTCCCGCCGCCAGCCCGCCCCTGCCCCCGCCGCCTCGCAGACGGCCGATGATGTCCGGGCCCGGGAGACGACAGTCCGCAACGTCACCGAGAATCCAGTCGCCTACAAGATCTCCCCCTCCGGCAAGCCCGAGGCGCGCGAGACGCGCGAGATCGCGCCCGGGGCCATTGACCGCTTCCGGACCGCGACGCCGCTCGAAATCGAATTCAACACGGGCCGAAAGGACGCGATCTACTCCCTCGACCCGGGCAGTCCCTATTCCTTCCGCTACGACGAAGGGACGACGATCGAGCTCTTTCTCGGCTCCCACGGCCGGGCCGACGCCGTCGACCTCGCCCCCTGGGTGCCGACGCCCCAGCCTGTCGTCGACCGGATGCTCGAGCTTGCCTCCCTTTCCGGCAAGGACGTCCTTTACGACATCGGTTGCGGCGACGGCCGCATCGTCATCACGGCGGCCCGCCGATACGGCGTCCGCGGCGTCGGCATCGACATCGACAAGGCCATGATTGAGGAGTCGGAGCGGGACGCCAAGTCCGCGGGGGTCGAACGGCAGGTCAAGTTCATCTGCATGGACGCGACAAAGGCCGATATCTCGGAAGCGACGGTCGTCAGCCTCTACCTTCTGCCCGAATCGAACGCCCTGATGCGGCCCCTCCTCGAGGCCCAGCTCCGGCCCAAGAGCCGGGTCGTCTGCCACAACTACACCATCCCCGGCTGGGAGGAGAAGCAGGTCCAAAGCGAAACGGTCAAGGACGAGAACGGCGAAGACCATTACATCTACCTGTATATCCGCTGATGCCGCCCAGGAGGAGCCGACCATGAAAATTGCCGACGTGCCCTTCACGGTGACGGATTTTCAGTCCATCGCGCCTGTCGAGCATGAGGGCGAAACCGGGACATCCTTCTGGCGGGTTTTCGAATCCGGCAGCGTCCGGGCCAGGGTCGTCGACTATTCGGCGGGCTACCGCTCCGACCACTGGTGCCCGCGGGGCCATATTTTCTACGTCTTCGAAGGCGAATTCGACGTCGTCCTCAAGGACGGCCGGAATTTCCGCCTCGGGCCGGGGATGAGTTTCGCCGCCGGGGATGACGAGGCGAACCCCCATCTCGGTTACTCGGAGAAAGGGGCCCGGGTCTTCATCGTCGACTGACCAGGGCCCGCGGCGTTGTTTCTGGGCTGGCCGTTATCTCAGAACGCGATGCCGATCGTCGCGGCCCAGACGCCGTTCTTGAAGTCGGGCTGGACGTCGCCCTCGACCGTGTTGATGACCTTCTGCAGGCCCATGCTGTAGCGGACGTCGAGCATGAAGTTTCGCCCCAAGTTCAGGCCGGCTCCGAAAATGGCGCCGTAATCGTTGTTCTTCAAAAGGGCTTCGGTCAGAGGGATTTCCTCGCCATTCGACATCAGCTTCTCGTTGAGTTTGAAGCCGACGGTGGGTCCGGCGAAGACGAAAGGCTGGATGACCGGCAGGGGGATCTTGATCTTCAGAAGAAGGGGGACCTCGATGTAATCGCTGTAGAGCTTATCGGTGTAGCTGTCGTCCAGGGCCACGTAGTTGGCGCCCTTCATTGTGTACAGGACTTCCCACTGGATGGTCACGACTTTGCCGAAGTTGAAGGCCAGGAAAATGCCGCCCATGAAACCCACCTTGGATTTCAGCGTGGCCATGGGGTCTTCGGCGTCGGCGCCGGTCGGCTTGGCCATGTTTCCGCCGGCCTTGATGCCGAACTGGATGTTGGCGGCGGCCGGCTTGGGGAGCGCGATAAGGCCCGCGAAAGCCACGATCAAGAGAACCGTCATAAGTCTTTTCATATTGCCTCCTGTCATATTGCCTCCTGGTTATGGCGGATATCCGGACGCGTCTCTCGCGTCCACGCCCCTACTCTGCCAGCCCGGGCGTTTTCCGGCAATCCCCCCCGAGGAGGATTCACCCGGGGATTATCGCCCCCCCGGGGGGTGAGGGAAGGGCCGTTTTCTCATCCCCCCCTCTCGGCTATTCGGAAAAAGGGGCCCGCGTCTTCATCGTCGACTGACCGGCCCGCCCGGCGCCCCCCTTGGGGCGCGCCCGGGCAAAATAAAAAAGGCGCCTCCGCCCGGCGGGAGCGCCTTTGCCGTTTCCGACGAAAAGCCGCTTAGAAGGCGATGCCGATCATCGCGGCCCAGACGCCGTTCTTGAAGTCGGGCTGGACGTCGCCCTCGACCGTGTTGATGACCTTCTGCAGGCCCATGCTGTAGCGGACGTCGATCATGAAGTTCCGCCCCAGGTTCACGCCGGCCCCGAAAATGGCGCCGTAGTCGTTGTTTTTGAAGAGGACATCGCCATAGGGCACGCCGTCCTGTTCGTGCTTCTCGCTGAGCTTAAAGCCCACGGCAGGTCCCGCGAAAACGAACGGCTGGATGACCGGCAAGGGGATCTTGAGCTTCAAGAGAAGAGGGATCTCGATGTAATCGGCATAGAGCTTGTCGGTGTAGCTGTCGTCCAGGGCCACATAACTCGCTCCCTTCATCGTGTAGAGGATTTCGGGCTGGATGGTCAGAACGCTGCCGAAGTTGAACGCAAAGAAGACGCCGCCCGTAAAGCCCACCCTGGATTTCAGCGTGGCCGTGAGGTTGTCGGCATCGGCGCCCGTCGGCTTGGCTATGTTTCCGCCGGCCTTGATGCCGAACTGGATGCCGGCGGCGGCCGGCTGGGGAAGTGCGAGTAACCCCGCGAAAGCCGCGATCACGAGTACCGCTATCAGTCTTTTCATATTGCCTCCACATTCGAGATGGATGTCGGGACGCATTGCCGCGTTCCCGTATCCAGTATGGCAGGCCGAGGCTATTTTGGCAAACCCCCTATCTATAAATTGATCAGCTTGAACCCCGCTTTGTCTTTGAGGCTCTTGATGTGGTCCTCGACGACCGTCCCCTGTTTCGCGTCCTTGAGCCGCGATTCGATCTCGGCGCGGACCTCTTCGAAGGGCCGGGTTTCCTTTTTGCGGTCGACGACTTGGAGGATGTGGTAGCCGTAGGACGTCTCGACGACCCCGCTGATCTGGCCGACCGGGACGGAGAAGGCCGCGTCCTCGAACGGCTTGACCATCTGGCCGCGGCCGAAGTTTTCATACAGGCCGCCGTTGTCCTTGGAGCCGGGGTCCTCGGAGTACTGCTTGGCCAGGGCGGCGAAATCCTCACCCGCCTTGGCCTTCACGAGAATGTCCTCGATCTTCTTGCGGGCCTCGGCCTTTTCCGCCTCGGTCTTGCCCTGGGTCAGCAGGAGGATGTGGCGTACGGATGCTGTCTTATCGCCAGCCAGCTCCTCCTGGTAGGCCTTCCGGATGTCCTCTTCGGTGACCTTGGCCTTGCCCGCGGCGATACCTTCGAGGTACTTGTTGATAACCAAGGTCTCTTGGACGCTCTTTTTGACGTGGTCGATCGAGATCTCCGCGCCTTTCAGAGCCTCGAGAAAGGCGGGCTCCCCGCCGGCCTGGGCATATTGGGCCTGCAGGGCCTTATCGACCTCTTCGGCCGGGACGACCGTCTTGGCCCCGGCGGCCGCGGCGAGAAGGAGCTTGCGCTCGGCGAGCTGGGTCGCCCCTCGTTCGATGATGCTCTTCAACTGTCCGGCGTCGACGTTCTTGAGCTGGGCGGTCCGGGTCCCCAGATTGTCCTGCATGGCCTGGATGACCTCGGCGGCCGTGATCGCCAGACCCTTGCCCTCGACGAGGAGGGTGACTTTGTCCGGGCCGAGCGCGGGCATGACCGCCGCGAGGTCCTTGGCCAGGGCGTAAGCCGGAGTGCCTTCCTTGAGCGTGACTTTCTCGGCTTTCGGGGCGCAGCCGGCGAGGAGCAGCGTCGAGATCAGGGCTAAAACGAACATGTTCTTCATGCGATTCTCCTTGGGTTTTCGGGAAACATCCCGATATTTAACCACAGACGGGCGGGCAACGCAAAGGATTTCTCGGGCTTTTCAGCCGGCGACGACACGGTGGAATTTCTTCTTGCCGGCCTTGAGGAGCATGCCGCCGTCAGGGCCGAGGTCCTTGACGGTCACGAGACGCTCGACCGTGTCGATGCGTTCGTCGTTGACATAGAGGCCCCCCTGCTCGACGAGCCTTTTCGCTTCGCGGCGCGAAGGCGTCAGACCGACCTCGGTGAAGAGCTCGGCCGGGCTGATGCCGGCTTCGAGCCGGGCGCGAGGGACGGCCGTCGTCGGAAGGACGGTGATATCGCCCATGCCGAATTGTCCTTTCGCCGGATCAGGATTGACCGTCTTGCCGCCGAAAGCCGCGGCTGTCGCTTTCCGTGCGTTTTCAGCTTCCACCTCGCCGTGCGTGATTTTCGTCGCTTCAAAAGCCAGAATTCGCTTGGCCTCGTTGACCTCGCTGTCCTTGAGCGACTCCAACCGGCTGACCTCGTCGAGCGGCAGGAGAGTGAAGATCTTCAGGAAGCGGCCGACGTCCCGGTCGTCACAGTTGACCCAATACTGGTAGAAATCGTAGGGGCTGAAGAGCATCGCATCGAGCCAGACGGCGCCCTGAGCAGTCTTGCCCATCTTGGCCCCCGACGCCGTGGTCAGGAGGGGGAAGGTCAGGGCCTCGGCCGTCCCGCCTTCGACCCGGCGGATGAGGTCGACGCCGGCGAGGATATTGCCCCACTGGTCGTCGCCGCCCATCTGCAGGGTGCAGCCGTATTTCCGGTAGAGCGTCAGGTAGTCGTAAGCCTGGAGGAGCTGGTAGTTGAACTCGATGAAGGACAGTCCTTTCTCGAGGCGAAGCTTATAGGCCTCGGCGGCCAGCATCCGGTTGACGCTGAAGTGCCGGCCGATGTCGCGCAGGAAAGCGACGTAGTTCAGCGGCAGGAGCCAGTCGGCGTTGTCCACGGCGATGGCGTTCGTCCCGTCAAAGTGGAGGTAATGGGCGAACTGGATAAGGATGGCCTGGCCCTGGGTCCGGATGGTCGTTTCGTCAAGCATCTGGCGCATCTCGGTCTTGCCGCTCGGGTCGCCGACCATGGTCGTCCCGCTGCCGACGACCGCGATGGCCCGGTGGCCGGCCCGCCGGAGGTGGACCATGGCCATGATCGGCACGAGGCTCCCTGCGTGGAGGCTCGAGGCCGTGCTGTCGAAGCCCACATAAAACGTGATGGGTTCCCCGTCGAGCATCTTCCGCACGGCGGTTTCGTCAGAGACCTGGGCGATGAAGCCGCGTTCTTTGAGTTCGTCGTAAATGTTGCCGCTCATGGCCTTACCTCAAGAGTTTTATATCACAGGAGGTCCGGCCCCGTCCATCCGGGAAGGGTTTCGCCCGCCGGTCCGGCCGGAACGCACGGCCTCTTCGCCCTCGTCGGCGTTCGGACCTAGTCCAGGCCCCGTTTCTTCAGGAGCGGCTCGATCTTCGGTTCGCGGCCGCGGAAGCGCTTGTAGAGGACCATCGGGTCCTCCGTGCCGCCGCGCTCGAGGATGTTCTTCCGGAACGACTCGGCCGTGGCCCGGTCGAAGAGGCTCGTTTCCTTGAAGGCTTCGAAGGCGTCCGAATCCAGGACCGCGGCCCAGATGTAGCTGTAATAACCGGCCGAGTAGCCGCCGCTGAAGATGTGGGTGAAATAGGGGCTCAGGTAGCGGCTGACGATCTCGGGGATGAGGCCGATCCGGACCATCGCTTCGGCGTCGAACTTGACCGTGTCCAGCGCCTTAGCTTCGGTCCGGGTGTGCCAGTCCATGTCCAGGAAAGACGCAGCCAGGTACTCGACCGTCTCGAAGCCCTGGTTGAAGAAGCGGCTCTTCTGCATCTTCTCGAGCAGGGCGTCCGGGATGGGCTCCCCGGTCTTGTAGTGCTTGGCGTACATCTTGAGAACTTCGGGGTCGGCGGCCCAGTTCTCCATGATCTGGGAACAAAGCTCGACGAAGTCGCGGGGGACACTCGTCCCCGACAGGCTCTCGTACTTGCAGCGGGTCAGGATGCCGTGGAGGGCGTGCCCGAACTCGTGGAAGAGCGTCAGGGCCTCTTCGTAGCTGATGAGCGCCGGCTCCCCGGCCGTGGGCTTGGAGAAGTTGCCGTTGTTGGAGATGACCGGACGGATGTCTTTCCCGTCCCGGATCGACTGCTCGCGGATGTTGTTCATCCAAGCCCCGCCCTGCTTCGAGGCCCGCGGGTAATAATCGACGTAGAGGACGGCCAAGTGGGAACCGTCGGCGTCCTTGACCTCGAACACCCGGACGTCCTTGTGGTACTTCGGGATGTCGGCCCGCTCGGTGAAGGTGATGCCATAGAGCTTGTTGGCGACCATGAAGGCGCCGTCGCGGACGTTCTCGAGCTGGAAGTAGGGCCGGAGGGCGTTGTCGTCGAGGTCGTACTTGGCCTTTTTGACCTTTTCCGCGTAATACCACCAATCCCAGGGTTCGAGCTTGAAGTCCCGACCCTCCTTGCCGATCAACTCCTGCATGTCGGCCGCCTCGGCCTTGGCCCGGATGAGGGCCGGCTTCCACAGCTTGCCGAGGAAATCGTAGACAGCCTGGGGCGTCTTGGCCATGTTCTTCTCGAGGACGTAGTCGGCGTGGGTCTTGTAGCCCAGCAGGCCGGCCCGCTCGACGCGCAGGGCGGCTTCCTTCGAGGCCAGGGCCGTGTTGTCCAGCTCGTTGCCGTTCGCGCCCCGGTGAATATAGGCCTTGAACATCTTTTCCCGGAGCTCGCGCTTCTCGGAATATTGGAGGAAGGGGATGAGGCTCGGCTTGTCGAGCGTGAAGACCCATTTCCCCGGCTTGCCGCGCTCCTTGGCGGCATCGGCCGCGCCGGCCACGACCGCGGGAGAGAGCCCGGCCAGGTCGGCTTCGTTATCGATGACCAGCTCGAAGGCGTTGTTCTCCTTGAGGACGTTCTCGCCGAACTGCACGGCGAGGACCGAGAGCTCCTCGTTGACCTGGCGCAGACGGGCCTGTTTGTCCGGCGGGAGGCCGGCGCCGCCGCGGACGAAGTCCTTGTAGGTCTCTTCGAGGAGGCGGGCCTCTTCCGTCGCAAGGGTGAGCCGGTCCTTCGCGTCGTAGACCGCCTTGACCCGGGCAAAGAGGGCGGCGTTCATGGCGATGTCGTCGCCGTGCTGGGCCAGCTTGGGCGCGAGCTCCTTGTCGATCTTCTGGAGCTCCTCGTTCGTGTTGGACGAGGTCATGTTGTTGAAGACGCCGGCCACCTTGTTGAGGAGGGCGCCGCTCCTCTCCAGGGCCTCAACCGTGTTGGCGAAGGTCGGCGGCGCGGCGTTCGAGGTGATGGCCTCGACATCTTTTTTCTGCTCGGCCATCCCCCTCTCGAAAGCCGGCATGTAATGCTCGGGCTTAATGAGGTCGAAAGGCGGGACGCCGAACGGCGTCGCGAATTCGGAGAAGAAGGGATTGTCCATGACCGTTGTCTCCCCGGCCTTCTTGCCGCAGGCCGCGCAAACGAGGATCGAAATGCAGACGATGAAAACCGCTTTTTTCATGGGAAATTCCCCTTCGGTCGAGTTTTTTTCACGCACGGGAAGGGTTCAAGTTACCACAGGGCCGGGAACGAAGTCAAAAAAAACGGAGTCTATTTCTTCAGGGTCAGTTCGATGATATTCGAATTCCCATCGGGGTCGGACCAGACGCCCTTGAGGGTTTCGTTTTCGAGGGTCAGCTCGATCTTGATCAGCCTGAACTCCGCCCCTTCGGCCAGGTCGAACTCGAAAGTGAGCTTTCCGTCCTTGAAGACGATCTCCTTGAGCGGCGACTCGGGGACCAGGCCGGTCGTATCGCTGATCTTGCCCGTGTATCCGGCCTCACCCTTATCCAGGACGACGGTGACGTCCACCCGGCCTCCGTCGCCGACGATGGCATAGCCGATCCAAGTGCCGATGACGTCGGGCTTTTTCTGGGCGAAAACGCCGCCAACAAGGATGAGGACGGCCAGCGCGGTCGCTGCCAGGATGAGCAATGTCTTTTTCATGATCAGGCTCCTTTTAGAACGTACGAATCCTATCGACATAAGAACAGACGCATTCTCCCTTCTTTTCGTTCCCCGATTCAAGATTTTTTTACGATAAGCTCTGCTGGTGAATCACGCCGGCTTGACGGTAGCCAACGGCTCGGCTAGATTGGAGATGCTTGGAGGGGCTCCCATGAGCAGAAAGCCGCAGGATCGACGGACGTTCATCAAAACGATGGCCGGAGGCGCGGTCGTCTGGAGGTCGTCGTTGGCCGGATTGTTCGGCGCCGGGCCGTCGGCCCCGCCGCGGCTCGAGAAGGACGGCATGTTCTATCGCCGGCTGGGCCGCACGGAATTGCTCGTCTCCGAGATCTCGCTCGGCAGCAGTCCCCTTCCCGACCCGACATTGCTCAGAGCCCTCGTCGACCGGGGCATCAATTACATCGACACCTCCCACAACTACGACAACGGTAACGCCGAGCGGCAGATCGGCCGTCTGCTCAAGGACGTCGGGCGGGACAAGGTTCACGTCGCCACGAAGTTCCATGTCGAGCCCCGGGACACGCCGGCGTCCATCATGGCGTCGGTCCACGGCAGCCTCAGGCGCCTGGACGTCGAGACGATCGACGTCCTGATGATCCACGGCGCGGAGACGGCCGGCGTCCTCGTCGACGAGCGCGTCCTGGCCGCCTACGAGCAGTTGAAGCGGGAGGGCGCCTACCGATTTCGGGGACTGTCCTGCCACGCCAACCAGGACGAGGTCGTCCGCAAGGCCGTCGACTGCGGGCTCTACGACATGGTCCAGGTCGGCTACAACGTCTTCGACATCCAGGAGTCCGCCCGTGAGGTCGAAACCTACCCGGACTATCTCGGCACGAGCGGCATCCGGGCCCTTCTCGAGCTGGCCCATTCCCGAGGCGTGGGCGTCGTCGCCATGAAGACGCTCAAGGTCGGCGGGCGGAGGCAAAATCTGGAGAAATATAAAACCGGGACCGCCTCCCTCTACCAAGCCATGCTGAAGTGGGTTCTCGACGACACCCGGGTTACGTCGGCTGTGACCGAGATCCTCAACAGACAGCAGATGGAGGAGGACTTGGGGGCGGCCGGGACGAAGCTCGCTGCCGCCGAGAGGACGACCCTCGCCCGCTACGTCCGCGAGAACGGAAAGGACTACTGCCACGGCTGCGCCCGGTGCCGCCGGGCCTGCCCGTCGGGCGTGGCCACGACGGCCATCCTCCACGCCTTCGCCTACCACGAAAGCTACGGCAAGACCGTCCGGGCCCGGGATTCCTACGCGTCCCTCGGAAGCGGAGAGAAAGCCTCGGCCTGCCGCGATTGCGGGACCTGTGAAAAGGCCTGCCCTTACGGCGTGGCGGTGCGGTCCAGGGTCAGGGAAGCCGGACGCATCCTGGCCTGAAAAAAGCCCCCCGTCCTCAGATCTGCCAGGCGTAGCCAACTTTCATGAAAAAGGTCCGGTCGGTACGGGTGATGCCGACGCGGGCCGGGCCAAGCCAGCTGTCGAAGACGCCGCCCATCGAGTTGTCCGAGTAGCCCAGGAAGAGGACGGTCCGCGGGTTGAGCTTATAAGAAAACAGGAACTGGGTGAAAAGCCCTTTGGTTCGCGAATCGACGGGGATAACGGACATAGCCGGGTTCTGCTCGAGGTCGCGGTACTGGAGGATGGTCCGGACGAAGGCGCGGACGCTGAAGTTCCAGAGGATCTTGGCCTGACTCAGGTTGGCCGTATAGATCGTGTCGCCGGAGATCGAAAGGCGCTCGTAGGTATGGCTGAGGCCGAGGTTGAGGCGGCGGAAGAGGTTGAAAGAGGCAGTCGGCCCGGCGGCGAAGATATCGGCCAGGCGCGAACCGGCGAAGTCGATGGCCTGGCCGGCCATGCCCTCGACGCCGATCTCCGAACCGCTGAAGGGCCGGATGTGGAAGTCGAACGTCCCGTAAGCCGTGTCAAAATAGCGGCCGTCGTAGAAGGTCCTGACAAAATTGGCGTTTACGTTAAGCTCGGTTTCGAGGTTGCCCTGATACATCCCCACCAGGGTCAGGCCGCGGTCGGTCAACGCGCCGTCATGATTGTAAACGACCTCGCCCCCGGCCCCGAGCCGGATGAGGTTGAACCAGCTCTTCGGCTTGCCCCAGATCTGACGGAAGAGCGAGGCCTCGCCGCGCCGGGTGTCGACG
Source organism: Candidatus Aminicenantota bacterium (assembly GCA_026393975.1). GTDB lineage: Bacteria > Acidobacteriota > Aminicenantia > Aminicenantales > Saccharicenantaceae > RBG-16-66-30. Next base: position 269,319 of record JAPKZD010000009.1, read on the forward strand.
CGGGGGACGAATCCGTAGTCGGCCCGGAACCCCGGGGAGAGGTCCTCATAGGATGTCTGGATGATCCAATTGCGGGAGAAGTGCTGGAATTGGAGGTTCACCGCGTTGCCGCCGAAACGGGTGTCCCGCTGGCCGTAGGCGAGGGCGATGGCCTCGGGGTAGTCCGTCTCCGAATGGAGGAATTGGAAGATGATCGAGCTCTTCTGGTCGAGGCGCAGGAAGCCGTCCGCCCCGGCGACATGGTTGTAGTAATCGCTCCCGGCGCGGCCCGTATAGAGGACGCCCAGCGTGGACATCCGGCCGACGTCCTGGCGGAGCCTGAAGACGCCGCCGTAGGCGTTCTGGTCAAGCGAGCCCTGGACGGAGCCCTGGTTCGAGGGGAAGATGAAGTTCGTGATCTCGTCCTGAGCGCCGAAGAAGCCCATGGCCGTGCGCCCGGACTTGCCGGTCAGCTTCGTGCCCCACAGAGGGTCGGCCACGGTCCGGGTGAAGACGGCCTGGACCGGAGTCAGGAAAAAATCGGCGCCTTCGAGGAAGAACGGGCGCTTTTCGGGATAGAACAGAGCGAAGCGGCGGTTGATCTCGAACTGGGCGACATCCGCTTCGACCTGCGAGAAATCGGGGTTGGCCGTGGCGTTGAGGATGAAGTTGGGGGTGATCCCCCACTTGGCGGTCAGGCCGGGTTCATAATCCGGTTTTCCCCGTTCGAGCGACCTGTCCGGATATTCCTCCGGTTTCATGGCGTCGGTCCGGCTGGCCGTGAAGGTCGGGTTGAGCTCGATGGCCTTCCCGGGAATGATCCCCTCGAAACCGGTCAGCTTGTTGAACTGGCAAAGAATGCAGTTGACGTTCCTGGAGCGAGGGTGGGAGGTCATGCGGTGCCGGGTGTCCCGGGGCCAGGACCGCTCGGCGCTGAAGCCCCAAGTCTGGGGTCCTTCGGACTTGCGGAAGCGGAGCTGGCTGAGGGGGATGGCCACTTCGATGGCGTAGCCCCAGTCGGTGATCTTCGCGGCCGCGCTCCAGATCGCGTCCCAGGAGAAATCCTCGTAGCCCTCGAGCTCGCTGAAAATGGCGTCGGCCTGGACGCCCATGGGGTTGACCCGGAATTGGAACGCGCGACGCTCGTCGTCGAAGGCGTCCACCATGAAGCTGATGTGGTCGTCGAGGATCAGGGTGTCCGTGTCGTCGCGGTCCATGAGATGGGCCCGGATCTTGCGCGGCTCCGGGTCGAAGCAGCGGAAGCCGATATAGAGGTTGTGGATGTCGTAGGTGACGAGGCACTCGGTCTTGACCGGGGCGGGAATGTTGTCCCCCGGCTGCCATTCGAACGGCAGGGGAATCGCCGGGGCCGCCGCCCAGGCTTCTTCGTCGAGGACGCCGTCCACCTCGATCTTCGAAAGGGCTTTGGTCACCTGGAACCGGGCGGATTCGGCGCGTGCCGGGTTGGTCTGGGCCAGGGAGGTGAAGGGGGAACCGGCCATCGTCGCACAGAGCAAGGCGGCCGCGGACAGGACGAGGGCAGGGCGGCGGGCTGGGTTCATCTCGGCTCCTTTTATCTAAATACTCCGGAACGGGGCAAAAGGTTGTGAAAGAGGCGACAAGCCGGTAAATTAACTTTACCGGAATTCGTGGCCTAAACGCAATGGGAAATCCGGACGAATTCTTGAATGAGATGAGCCCGAGGGTGAAGGGCGGCCGGGACATCTACGAGGAGGCATTGGCCATCCCGGAACGCCGGGGCCTTCGAACGGGCCCTCGACCTGGCCCGTCTCGCGGCCGCGCATCCCGCCCTCTTCCCCATCCCGCCTTAGGTTAAATGGTGTATAATGTCGACTCCAGAAGGAGGCCCTTATGCCCGATTACGCCGTGACCACCCTCAGCCGCCTCTTCCTCCACGCCTGCCGGGTCCACCGGAAGGCCGACAGGATGATGGTCAAAGAGGATGGCGCCTGGAAGTCCATCTCGACGGCGAAATTCGAAGCCACCGTCCGGCGTCTCTCGTTGGGTTTCCAGGCCCTCGGCCTGAAGCCGGGCGACAGGGTCGCGCTCCTCTCGGAGAACAGGCCCGAGTGGGTCATGGCCGACTTCGCCACGCTCACGGCCGGCGGTGTCACCGTCCCCATCTACACCTCCCTCCTCCCCGACCAGGTCCGCTACATCGTCGACGACGCCGGCGCGACGATCGTCGTCTGCTCCGATCGGGACCTCCTCCGAAAGGTCGAGGCCGTACGGAGCGCACTCCCCTCGGTCGAACACGTCGTCCTCCTCGAAGGCGAAGCGCCGAAGGGCACGCTCGCCTTCGCGGATGTCCTGGACAGGGGCAAGCGGCTCGAGGAGACATCGCCCGGTTTGTTCGAACGTTCGGCCGAAACGGTCCGGCCCGGGGACCTGGCCTCCATCATCTACACGTCGGGGACGACGGGCGTGGCCAAGGGCGTGATGCTGAGCCACGGGAATTTCGTCAGCAACATCAAGTCGTTGGTTTCCATCCTCGACTTCCGCTCGACCGACACCGCCCTCTCCTTCCTCCCGTTGTCCCACGTCCTCGAACGTACGGCCGCCTTCATCTTCATCCACCGGGGCTCGACGATCGCCTACGCCGAAAGCATCGAGGCCGTCGCCGCGAACCTCGTCGAGGTCCGCCCGCACGTCGTCATCAGCGTGCCGCGGCTCTTCGAAAAGATCTACGCCCGGGTCATGGACCAGGTCCTGGCCGGCTCCCGCCTGAAGCGGGCGATCTTCGTCTGGGCCCTGGGGACGGGCAAGAAATACGCGGCCAAGGTCATCGCCCGCGAGCCCGTGCCGAAAGCGCTGGCTTTCAAGCGCGGCCTGGCCCAAAAGCTCGTCTTCTCGAAGATCACCGCCCGGACGGGCGGCCGGATGAGGTTCTTCGTCTGCGGCGGGGCTCCCCTCTCCAAGGACATCACCGAATTCTTCTATGCCATGGGGCTCGTCATCCTGCCCGGATACGGGCTGACGGAAACCTCTCCCGTCCTCACCGGCAGCACGTTCGAGAACTACCGGTTCGGCACCGTGGGCAAGGCCATCCCGGACGTCGAGCTGCGGATCGCCGAGGACGGCGAGATCCTGGCCCGCGGCCCCAACGTCATGATGGGCTACTACAAGAACGAGGCGGACACCCGCGAGGTCATGAAGGACGGCTGGCTGCACACCGGGGACATCGGCCGCTTCGACGGCGACGGCTTTCTGATCATCACCGACCGCAAGAAGGATATCATCGTGACCTCGGGCGGAAAGAACATCGCCCCCCAGCCCATCGAAAGCCTCATCCAATCGAGCCCGTATATCGCCAACGCCGTGGTCGTGGGGAGCAGCCGCAGGTTCGTCTCGGCCCTCATCGTCCCGGACTTCGACAAGCTCGAAAACCATGCCCGGGCCGAGGGCATCCCCTTCAAGGACCGGGCCGAGCTCTGCCGCAGGACGGAGATGATCGATTTCCTGCTCGACGAGGTCAACCGCACGACGCCCGATCTGGCCTCCTACGAACGGGTCAAGAAAATCGCCGTCCTCGACCGCGACTTCGAGATGGGCCTGGGCGAAGTCACGCCGACGCTCAAGGTCAAGCGGAACATCGTCGAGCAAAAATACGCGGACCTCATCGAAGTCCTTTACCGGGATTGAGCGCTGCCCGCTATCATGTTAGAAGTCGTCCGATGACCAAGAAATGCTATCTGTCGCACCTCGAGTGCGGGATGTGCGGCGAACGCTTCGACGCCGACAGGCTGTGGAACCTCTGCCCCGCATGCCAGAAACCGCTTCTCGTCCGCTACGACCTGGACGCGGCCAGGGCCGGCTTCGCTCGCGGTCTCCTGGCCGGCCGCGAACCGACGATGTGGCGGTACCGCGAGCTTCTCCCCTTGCGAGATGACAAGTTCAAGCTTTGTCTGGGCGAGGGATTTACGCCCCTCTTTCGAGCAAGTCGCCTGGAACGGGAAATCGGCCACGCTCCTCTCTACATCAAGGACGAAGGCCTCAACCCGACGGGGTCGTTCAAGGCCCGGGGCCTAGCCGCGGCCGTCTCCCGCGCTTACGAGCTGGGTGTCAAGGCGGTCTCGATCCCAACGGCCGGGAACGCCGGGTGCGCCATGAGCGCCTACGCCGCCCTGGCCGGACTCGAGGCCCACGTGTACATGCCGGCCGACGTCCCCCGGCCGTTCATCAACGAATGCCGGGTCCTCGGCGCGCAAGTGACGCTCATCGACGGCCTCATCACCGACTGCGGCAGGGCCGCCCGAGAGGGGATCGAGAAATACGGACGGTTCGACGTCTCGACGCTCAAGGAGCCCTACCGGATCGAGGGCAAAAAGACGATGGGCTATGAAGTGGCTGAACAGATGAATTGGACCCTCCCCGACGTCATCATCTACCCGACCGGCGGCGGCACCGGACTCGTCGGGATGTGGAAGGCCTTCGACGAGATGGAAAAAATCGGCTGGATCGGCCCCGGGCGGTCACGGATGGTCACGGTCCAGGCGGAAGGCTGCGCGCCCATGGTCAAGGCCTTCCACGAGGGCCGAGAATTCGCCGAGCCCTGGCCGAACGCCCGGACGATCGCGGACGGCATGCGGGTCCCGGCGGCCGTGGGCGATTTCCTCATTCTACGGACCCTTCGCGAGAGCGGCGGAACCGCTGTGGCCGTCCCGGACGCCGAAATTCTGGAATCGACTTTCCTCATGGGAAAGGCGACCGGCATCTGGCCGGCGCCGGAGGGCGGAGCGACTTTAGCCGCTTTCTTGCGTCTTAGGAAAGACGGCTGGATCCGGGACGGGGAATCCGTCGTCCTTTTCAACACCGGCAGCGGGGCGAAATACTCCCACATCTGGGACTGAAGGACCGCGGCGGATACATTTTCCGGCCGGTCAGCTCCGGCCCGAGGCCTTCCGGATCTTCTTGGACGCGGCCTTGAGCTGGGGCAGACGCGCCGCTCGGCCGGGTTCGAGCCCGTGCCAGATCGTGCACAAGTGCCCGAGCATCTTGTCCGACGGAACGGCCAGGGACTGGTCGATGAACATCTTGACGACCTTGACGTCCCTGAAGCTCGTCGGCAGGACGCGGAAGCCCTTGTCGACAAAGAAGCGGACCGACGGGAAGGTCGCCTTCTTCGTCCCCTGCTTCTCATACCTCCGCTCGTAGTGCCAATCGCACATGATGATGTCCTTGGGGATCATGTCGACGGCCGGGTAGGTCCCATTCTTGGACGCCTCCCACAGGCCGTAGCCCATGGCCTCGCCGTCGATGAGGCGGTCGGCCCACATCATCATCTCCTTGCCCCTCTTCTTGACGATGTGGTCATGGGCGTCGTTGACCAGCTCGGCCGTGGGTTTCCCGGCACAGCGGGGGCAGTCGGCGTCGCCGATGATGAAGACCTCGTCCATGCCGACGTGCAGGGCGTCGGCCTCGAAGACATCGATCAGCTCGTCGTAAAGCGCGAAGATGATCGGGTTGAGGTCGGGATGCAGGGGACACCAGCTCCGGCAGTAGAAGTCCGTACCCCAGGGGTCCTTGCCCTTGTTCCCGACGTACTTGCCGGGCGATTCGTCGAGGTTCGGGTACTTGGCGAGGAGCGGGTAGGTCTTTTCGTCCCAGGACTGATGGCCGAGGCTCTGGAATTCGGGGACGAGGCGGATGCCGTGGGTGCGACAGAGCCCGACGATTCTCTTGATCGTCGCCGCGGGAATGGGGTCCTCCCCCCTCAGCTCGGGGTGCGAGACATATTCGAAGTTGTAGTCGACCTCGACGATGAGGAGGTTGACGCCCCTCTTAGCGAGCGAAGGGATCTCGCCGATGAGCGCTTCGGCCGCCTTGCTGCTCTCGCAGATGACATGGAAGCCGATGAGACGACTGGAGGACTTGGTCATGGATTCACCTCGCCGCCGAGCATATTACGAACGCCGGGGACTTGGCAAGAGGGCCGCCGCCTCGGGCCGAATTTTCTGGCCCGGCCCGATAGATTCCTGATAGAATGGGCCCGTAGCGAACCGACCGGAAAGGAGCTCGAATGAAAACCACGAGAATCCCTCTCTTCGTCCTCGTCCTCGGGGCGGTGTTTCTAGCAGCCAGCGCATCCTCCATGGGGCCGGCCGCGGCGTCGAAGCACCCCGATGTTTCAGGCTGGCCAAACCTCTTCGCGGCCGACCTCTCCAACGCCCAGTTCCGGGCCGGGGTCTGGACCGTCACCGACGGGGTCCTCACCGCTTCCGAGGACCAGGCCATCTGGACAGTCCGGGATTACGAGAATTTTATCGTCGATCTCGAGTTCCGGACGGCGCCGGGGACGAACAGCGGCGTCATCGTCTATTGTTCCGACATCGCAAATTGGATCCCGAACTCGGTCGAGATCCAGATCGCCGACGACTTCGCCGAAGAGTGGGCCAAACAACCGGCGACCTGGCACTGTGGAGCGATCTTCGGCCACCTGGCCCCGACGAAGAGCGCCGTCAAGAAGCCGGGCGAGTGGAACCGCATCACGATCACCTGTCTCGGCCAGAAGATCTCCGTCGTCCTCAACGGCGAGAGTGTCACGGAGATGGACATGAGCCGGTGGACCTCGGCCAAGACGAATCCCGACGGGAGTGAGATCCCGGCCTGGTTGAGCCGGCCCTTCGCGGAGCTGGCCACAAAGGGGCGGATCGGTTTCCAGGGCAAGCACGCCGGCGCCCCCATCTTCTTCCGGAACATCAAGATCAAAGAGATGAAGTAGGTCCTGAATCATCAGCCCACCCTGATGGCCGCGGGTCTGAGAAGAACCCTACAGAAATTATTGCTTTACCAATATATGCATTTTGCATATATTTATATGCGTTTAGCATATAAAGCACACCTAAATGTTCAAGCTCTCCAAGAATGAGGCTCTTTTGTTAAGACTCTTCTATACGAATCCAGGCAAGGAGTTTTACATTCAGGAAATCGGGAGGATACTCGGCAAGAAACCCGGGGTCTTTCAAAGGACACTATACAACCTTGAGCGATCCGGCATCCTCGCCAGCCAATATAGGGCCAATGCCAGGTACTTCCGCGTGAACGAGGGCCATCCCCTCTTTGAAGAAACCAAGAGCATCATCTTTAAAACAGTCGGCGTGATGGAAAGCCTCAGGCAGGTTCTTCTAGAAGCCGGCTCTGTCGATTTCGCTTTTATCTACGGATCTTTTGCAAAAGCGAGTGAGAATCCGCTCTCCGATATCGACCTTATGATCGTCGGTTCGCCTGACGAAAGCGTTATCTTGCGGCGGCTCGGCGAGCTCGAGCATTCTTTGAAACGTGAGATAAATTACCGGATCTATTCGTCTATTGATTATGTCAGGGATATTCAAGGGGCCGAGCCCTTCCTACTCAATATCCTGGCAGACCGGAAGATCTTTTTGATCGGCGAAGAAAATGAGCTACGAAAGATGGCTGAAGGATCGCCTGATCAAGAAACAGGCTCCGGATCATGACCAGATCAATAAACAGCTTTTTCGTTTTGATCGGATGCGGCGAAAAAGACATGATTTTATCTATAACTCAGAAAACAACACAACAGAACGCGAAGCACTCGCCGCGATTAAAACCGCCCAGGATTTGATCCGGCGTATAAGGGAATGCCTGGGGGATGAATATTCTAAAAAGTTAATCTAATCAGCTTTTACCGGGGGCTGTCGCCTCTTCTACAATTCGGATTTCGTCATCCATTAGGTTGAAAAGCTGATCGAGGGTCTCTCAATTCTCCTGGATGCCGTGGGAGCGTGAGAAACGGCGGGCATCCAGCGCGTCCCTAATTAACAGATCCACAAGAATTCGCTTGAAGGAGGCTTGGGGTGTTTAAGAAGATCAAAAAAACTCTGCCGCGGTTGTCCTATCCTACGCGCCCTGTCCGGGCAGGCGTGGAGATGATCGAAGAGTACATCATTCCAGATAAAGAAAAAGTCCAGGTCCTCGATAGTCTGTACCCGTTTGATCCCGTCCCGGCGCTCACGGAAATGATGTACGATCTGCACGAAGAGAAACAATTCCGGGTCGGAGAATTTCGCGTCCTACGCGGGGCGGCCATGGACATGCTCGTGAGCCCCTATTATTTCAAAAGCGGGGGAACCGTCATCGATTGGATGCCGCCGGATTTCAAGCCGGGCGGAGTCCTTTCGCGCCGGATCAGGGGACAATCGGCTTCCCTGTTGACCTGTTCTCTGGGCCCCCGTCCGAGCTGTCATTGACCTTGGATCCTGAGGTTCTCGGACTCGGGAGCCACGCCGCAAGGCGCGATCTTTCCCCTAGTGGCGTTTCGTCAGTTCCCGCAGGAACTTTCGGGCGGCGAGTGACCGTCCCGCGGCGCCGTCTTTTGGCTCCCACTGAAAGCGTTTCAGGTCGACCCGGCCGCCGAGGCCGACCACGACGCCCTCGGCGACGAGCCTTTTTTTTTGCTCCTCGAAACCCCGGCCGCGCCCAAGGGAGATCCCGCCTCGGCCGTTGATCACGCGATGCCAGGGAAGTCCCGCCGCGTCCGAGGAGGAATGGAGGACCCAGGCGACGCCCCGAGCAGCCCGCTCACGCCCGGCCAGGGCGGCGATCTGGCCGTAGGTCGCGACCCGGCCGCGGGGAACGGCCCGGATAACTCTCTTCGCCTCGCGCGTGAAAGGCGATTCTGTGCTGGTGTCCATGGTCGGCACCGCTTATTTTAAGGAAATCCCCGGGAAAAAGAAAACGGAGAACCGGACCGGCAAAGAGCGGAGTTTTCGAGTTCTGGCTCTTAGCTTATTTCGTGATCTTGATCGAGCCGTTGGTCGTCTCGAGAGAGATCTCGGGGCCGCCCTGGCCGATCTTGGCTTCCACCCGGTGTTTCGACTGGCTGAGGTTCTTCAGCGTCACCGGGAAATCCACGGTGATGTGCCCGTTCGTCGTCCTGGCCAGCAGGTTGGCGTTGAGGGTTTCGGGCGAGGCGATGCCCAGCGTGATGGAGCCGTTGGTCGTCTCGGCCGCGATCCCGTCCTTGAACGTCAGCCCCTCGAGACGGATGTTGCCGTTGGTCGTCTCCGCCCGGAGCTTCCCTTCGAAGCGGTTGACCTGGATGCCGCCGTTCGTCGTTTCCGCCTTGAGTTCGCCCGACGCGTCCTCCACGGTGACCGAGCCGTTGGTCGTCTCCGCCACGGCCCGGCCGTAGCGCCCCGTGACATTGATTCCACCGTTGACCGTCTCCATCTTGTCGAGGATGACGCCCTCCGGGACCTTGATCTCGAAGTCGACGTTGACGTTGAAATGGAGGCGGAACTTCGGCCAAATGGCCTTGACTGAGACGGCGCCCGCCGATTCCTCAACCCGGATCTCGACGTCTTTCAGGTCCTTCTCGTCGTCGCGGGCGACCTTGACGGCCTTGATCTCGACCTTGTCCTCTTTCCAGGTGGACACGGTCACACTACCGTTGACGTTCTCGAGGGAGAACCGTTCCCCCGCCTTGAGGGGCAGGGTCTTCGAAAAGTCTTCGCGATAGTCGGCCAGGGCCGCTGCGGACCCGGCCAGGAGAAGCACGAAGACAGACAAAATGATCAGTATCCTAGTTCTTGTCATGGAAACCTCCTTGAAATTCGGCCTTCATACAAGGAGACGAAAATCCCGCCGAAAGAGTTGCCTCTTTAGCTCAGAAGCCCCATGAGCTTTTTGGCCCCCTCGAGCGTCTCGCGGGCCATCGTCCGGGCCTTCCGCGCCCCTTCCCGCAGGGCTTCCCGGACGCGTTCCGGATCCTTCTCGAGGGCCTGCCGCCGCTCGCGGATCGGGTCCAAGACCTTCATCAGGTTCCTGAAGAAGACTTTTTTGCAGTCGATGCAGCCGATCGTCGCTCCCGTGCAGCCGTCGACGATCTCCCGGATCTCGCCTTCGGGCGTCACCAGCTTGTGGTAGCTGAAAATGTTGCAGAGGTCGGGCGTCCCTGGGTCGCTACGGCGCTTGCGGGCCTCGTCGGTCTTGGCCGGCCGGAGCTTCTCCCAGATGGCGTCCGGGTCCTCGACGACGCCGATATGGTTCCCCAGGGACTTGCTCATCTTCGACGCGCCGTCGAGCCCCATGACCCGGGCGCCCCTTCCGATCAGGGTCGCCGGCTCCGGGAAGTAGTCGCCGAATCGGCTGTTGAAGCGGCGGGCGACTTCGCGGGTGAACTCGAGGTGCTGGGCCTGGTCCTCGCCGACGGGCACGGCGTCAGCTTTGTAAATGAGGATGTCGGCCGCCTGGAGGATCGGGTAGTTGAGGAGCCCGGCCGTGACGTTTTCCCTTTCCCGTTCCGATTTCTCCTTGAACTGGGTCATCCGGCCGAGCTCGCCGAGCGGCGTCACGCAGTTGAGCAGCCAGCAGAGCTCGGTGTGTTCGGGGACATGGCTCTGGACGAAGATCGTGCAGAGCTCCGGGTCGAGGCCGGCGGCCATATTGTCGAGGGCGGCCTCGAAGACCCGCTTCTGCAGGAGGGCCGGCTCATAGGCAACGGTGATGGCATGGAGGTCGACGATGGTGAAGAAGCAATCGTATTCTTTCACCAAGCGGACCCAATTCTCGATGGCCCCAAAATAGTTGCCGATATGGATCGTGCCGCTCGGCTGGATGCCGCTCAGGATGCGTTTGCGCTTGCTCATGGCCGGACCTCGATTCGATTCCGGAGGTATTGTATAGGCCTTCGGGGAGGCAATCAAGGGCGACGGCTATTCCGGGCGGTCGAGCAAGGCTAGGAACTCGGCCAGGACCATGGCCGTGGCCCCCCAGATCTTGTGGCCCTCGAACTCGTAAAACGGGACTTCGACATCCCGGCCGCCGAGAACCCATGTCTCCCGGCGCTCGTTCCGGGTGTCCGCCAGATGGTCGACCGGGACCTCGATGACCTCGGCCACCTCGTCGGGCTGGAGATGGAATTCGAGCGGGCCCGGGATGAAGGCCACCGTTGGGTAGATACAGAAATTGCTGGGAGGGATGTAGAGGGGCGTCAGCCGGCCCAGGACACGGACCGAGGCGAGGTCCGGCCCGAGCTCCTCCACGGTCTCCCGGAGGGCCGTGGCCTCGAGGGATTCGCCGGGATGCTGCTCGCCGCCCGGGAGAGAGATCTGGCCGCGGTGGTGGAGGACGCGCTCCGTACGCCGGGTCAGGAGCATCCACAGGCGGTCGTCCTTCTTGTAGAGGAGGATGAGGACCCCGGCCTTGAGCGAGGTATCCTCGACCTCGAAATAGGCCTTTTGGCCCGGCCGCGGCTCCGGGACCATGCGCAGCTGGGCCGCGCCTCCGGGGAGCGGGGCCCAGAGGCCCTTCTCGACCCGGCTCAGGATGTCATCGGGATCCATGGGGATTGACCGCTTCTACTTACCGCGCCCGGCCATGAGTTTTTCGATCTCGTCGATCTCTTTGGGCACGTCCTTCGTCAGGACCTCACAGCCCGTCCGGGTGATGAGGACCGTATCTTCGATGCGAATCCCAAGGTTTTTCTCCGGGTAATAGAGGGCCGGCTCGATGGCGAAGACCATCCCTTCCTTGAGGACACCGCCGAGCGGCACATCGTGGACGCAAAGCCCGACGCCGTGCCCGAAGCCGCCCTCGAGCCCGCGCGGGTCGAGGCCCTTGGCCTTCATGACCGAAGCGACGTGATCGCGGACGTCCTTCGGCGTCGCCCCGGGCTTGTAGGCCTCGATGCAGGCCTTTTGGACCTCGAGGACGATCCGGTAGACCTCTTTTTGTTCTTCCGTGAAACGTCCCGAGGCGGGCCAAGTCCGGGTGATGTCCATGGCCAAGTGGTCGAGGTCGGCCCCGAAGTCCATGAGGACGACGTCCCCCGCCTCGACACGGCGGGAGTTCTCATCGTAATGCCAGATGCAGGAGTTGGGGCCGGAGCCGACGATGGGCGCGTAGGCGGCTCCCTTGGCCCCGCCCTTCAGGACGACCGACATGGCCGCCGCCTCGACCTCGTACTCGAAGGCGCCCGGGCGCGTCGCGAGCATCGCCTGCCTGACGGCTTCGGCCGAGATCTTTCCGTTCCGCCGCATGACGGCGATCTCCTCCGGCGTCTTGACCGCCCGCATCGCGTCGATCAAGGGCGCGACGTCCCGGAGTTCCATCTGCGGGTAGCGCTCTTTGAGCTTCACGATCCGGTAGTTATCGACGGATAGCTGGTCGTTGTAGTGACTCCGGGACCGCCGGCCGTCCATCAGGCCGGTTTCGGAGCGGGCATTGTCGAGGCTGTCGCGCGGCGAGAGCCTGACGTGAAACCGCCCCCCGAACCGGGACAGGTTCCGGGCCAGGAACTCGTCGAGATAGCCCACGGCGAAGATGTCGGTGAAACCGGATTTTGTCTTGCCCTCCGGGTCCTTGAGGAGGTTGGGGCCGTCGACCATCTCCTCGCGGGCCGTCTGCTGGGGCAGGAAGAGGGTGGCCGCACGCGTCGACGGGACGAGGACGAGGATGGCGCCTAGGTCCTCGTTACCGGAGAAATAGAAGAAGTCATTGTCCTGTCGGAAATGGGAGCCCGCGGGCGCGACCGCGTCGCCAAAAAGAACGACCGCGCCGTCCTTGACCTGGTCCATCAGGGCGGCCCGGCGCCGGGCGAATTCCTCCCGGCTGTAGCCGGTCCTTTGGGCGAAAAGGCCGGAAACGGCGGCCAGGAAAACAAGACAGGCGGCAAATCGCCAAGGGCTGAAGCGGTTTCGAGTCATGTCGGCGGGCCTCCATCCCGATGAAGGCCCAAGTTTAAACGAACGGGGGGACGCGGTCAAACCGGCGCCGAGACTTCGCTTAGGCCTTGCCCAGGACCATGGCCAGCAGGGCCATCCGGACGTAGAGCCCGAACTCCATCTGCCGGAAATAGGCGGCCCGGGGGTCGTCGTCGAAGTCGACATTGATTTCCGTGACCCGAGGCAGGGGGTGCATGACGATCATCTTCTTCTTCGCGCCGGTCATGATGTTCTTGTCGACGACGAAGGCCCCCTTGACGGAGTTGTAGACCTCTTCGCTCTCGAACCTCTCGCGCTGGACGCGCGTGACGTAGAGGACGTCCGTCTCCGGGAGGACCTTGTCGAGCGCATTGTGTTCGGCCTGCCGGATGCCCTTCGCCTCGAGCTCGGCGATGATCTCGGGAGGCATGCGCAGGATCTCGGGCGAGACGTAGTTGAGCTTGGCGTTGTAAAGCGAAAGCAGACGGGAGAGGGAGTGGACGGTCCGGCCGTACTTGAGGTCGCCGAGCATGGTCACGGTCAGGTCGTCCATCTGGGCCAGTTCCTCATGGATGGTGAAGGCGTCGAGCAAGGCCTGGGTCGGGTGCTCGCCGACGCCGTCCCCGGCGTTGATGACCGGCTTGCGGGCGGCTTCGGCCGCGATGGCCGCCGAGCCGAGCTCGGGATGGCGGATGACGATGACGTCGGCGTAACATTCGAGCGTCCGGATCGTGTCCGGCAGGCTCTCGCCCTTGGCCACCGAGGAGTAGCGCACTTCGTTGATGGAGATGACGCTGCCGCCGAGACGCTCCATGGCCGCCGCGAAGGAGGACGAGGTCCGGGTGGAGGGCTCGTAGAAGAGGTTGGCCAGGATCTTCCCCTTGAGCAGGTCGAACGTCCCGACCCGCTCGACCATGACCCGCATCTCGTGGGCTACGGCGAAGACGTATTCCAGGTCGGACCGGCTAAACTGCTTGACGGAGATGATGTCCTTGCCGTACCAGGGGGCCATGCGCTGGTCGCCGAAGGGCAGGTGGGGGTTCTTGGCGGAAGTGGGCATCGCGGCTCTCCTTCTCGAAGTGCGGATTCCTCGGGCTAAACTCCCCGAACGTCCGAATAATGCTACATCAGGTCCGGACGGGGAGTCAATCGTCCGCCCGCGGACTGGGGCCGACGAAGGGGCCCGTCATTCCGCGTCACCACACTTTCGGGACGAGCTTCCAACGCGTTTTCGCCGCGTATTCGGCGTATCCCGAAAGTTCTGCCTGGAGCGTCCGGTCCTCCAGGGACGTCCGCAGGACGAAAAGGCCGACGATGAGTACGGCCGGAATGAGCGAAAAAAGCGAGTTGAGAAAGAGCGGTACGCACAGGATGGCAAGGATGACCGCCAGGTACATCGGGTGCCGGACGAACCGATAAGGCCCGGTCGTGCAGACGGCGTGGCCCCGGTCGGTCTGGACTCTCACGAATGCGGAGAGGTACGCGTTCTCCCGGAAAGCCCAGAAAACGACCACCCAGGACAAGAAGATGCCTGAAAAGGCAAGCCATGAGAGCGCGGCCGGTACACTTGACCAGCCGAACCGGACCGCGTCGAGTGGCAAGACGATGTACATGACCATCAGGAGAACGGTGTAAATCCTGATGATGGTCTTATCCCAGCCTTTGACGTCCTTTTTGACGGTCATCCGTTCTTCTAACAGGCCGGGGTTACGTTTTTTAAGCCAGAGCATGAGAGCGGACGTCGTGACCGCATAAAAACCGAGAATAAGCCAGAGCCGCGGCCAGTCGAGCGTGCCGGCCACGACGAAGATCAGCGCGATAAAGGCCAATCTCAAAAGGAGCTTGCAAGCTGAAGCGACCTTCTTCTCCACGCCGGAAATGTACTTCCGGACATGCGGCGGTGTCAATCCCGCCGGCATTCGGAGATGATCGGGGATTGCCCTCGAACCCCGGATATGGCATCCTGAGGGGAACATGACCTATGACTACATCGTGATCGGTTCCGGATTCGGGGGCAGTGTCGCGGCTTTCCGGCTGGCCGAAAAAGGCTATTCCGTCTGCGTGATCGAAAGCGGCAAGCGGTGGCGGGCCGAGGATTTTCCCAAAACGAATTGGAGGTTCTGGAAATTCCTTTGGGCGCCGGCCATGTTCTGCACGGGCATCCAGAGGATCCACCTGCTGAACGACGTCCTCATCCTCGGCGGCAGCGGGGTCGGCGGCGGCAGTCTCGTCTACGCCAACACCCTGTTCGTCCCCCCCGACGTCTTTTTCGACGACCCCCAGTGGAAAGGGCTTGTCCCCGATTGGAAAGCCGAGCTCCTGCCCTATTACGAAACCGCGAAAAGAATGCTCGGGGTCGTGCCCAATCCGAAATTCTGGCCGACCGACCACATGCTGAGGGATTATGCCCGGGAGATCGGCCGGGAAGAGCATTTCAAAGCGACCGACGTGGGGGTGTTCTTCGGAAGCCCGGGCGTCGCCGTTCCCGATCCCTATTTCGGGGGGAAAGGACCGGAACGGACTGGCTGTACGATGTCGGGGCATTGCATGGTCGGCTGCCGCGACGGCGGCAAGAACTCCCTGGACCGTAACTACCTCTACTTGGCCGAGGGCCTCGGCGCCGAGGTCGTTCCGGAACACAAGGTCATCGACGTCAAGCGGGACGGGAACGGCGAGTATGTCGTCACCGCCCGGAAAACCACGGATCACGTCATCAAGAGGAAGCTCGTGACGAGGGCCAGGGGGATCGTTTTCGCCGCGGGTGTCATCGGGACCTTGGACCTCTTGATGCGGTGCCGGGAGAAGGGTTCCCTGCCCGATCTATCCGATAAGCTGGGACATGTCGTTCGGACGAACAGCGAGGTGCTGGCCGGCGTGACCTCGAGGAAGAGCCAACAGCATTCCCTGGGCGTTTCGATCACATCGAGCGTCTTCGTCAACGACACGACGCACGTCGAGTTGGTCCGCTACCCCAAGGGCTCGGACGTGATGGCGGCTTTCGCCGGGCTGATGACGGACGGCGGCGGGAAGGTCCCCCGCCCCTTGAAATTCTTCGGGAACGTCGTCCGCCATCCCCTGCAATTCTTGAGGCTCCGCATCCCCATCAATTGGGGGCGCAACAGCGTCATCCTGCTCGTCATGCAGACGCTCGACAATTATCTCACGGTATCGAGAAAGCGCCGCTGGTGGGCGTTCTTCCGAAAGGGGCTCGTCTCGAAAAACGGCGGCAAGAGGATCCCGACCTATATCCCGGAAGCCAACCGGGCCGTTCGCGGCATGGCCAAGAGGATGGACGCCATCCCGCAAAACGCCCTGACCGAGGTCCTGTTCAACATCCCCATGACGGCCCACATCCTCGGCGGCTGCATCATCGGAAAAGACAGGGAGAACGGGGTGATCGACGAGTTCCACCGGGTGTTCGGCTACGACAACATGTACGTGACCGACGCCTCGGCGGTCCCCGCGAACTTGGGCGTAAACCCGTCCCTGACGGTCACGGCCATGGCCGAACGGGCCATGAGCTTCGTTCCGCCCAAGGCGAGATGACCCGCTTGAAAAAACAGCCAAGTTGAAGATAATAAGAGGACCGGGTTTTCCGGGACCGGGAAAGGCGTTTTCGTGAAGAAAATCTCGTTTCTCAAAATTCTCGGCCTGGCCGTTGTCTTAACGGCCGCGGCCGCCTGCGTCCGCTTCCATCCCAAGCCGATCGCGCCGGTGAAGGCCATGGAGGATTTCGAAGCCCGGCGGCTCGACGCCCCGGAGCTCAGAGACTTCTTGCTTCGCAATCAGGACGCCAAGGACTGGCCGCCGGCCGCCTGGGACCTCAAATCGCTGACCCTGGCCGCGTTCTACTATCATTCCGACATGGACGTCGCCCGGGCCCAATGGGGTGTCGCCCGAGGCGGCCGGATCACCGCGGGCGAACGGCCCAATCCGTCGCTGAACCCGGCCCTGGGATACAACGCCACGTCGCCGAGGAGCGAGGTCACACCCTGGATCCCCGAGATCTCACTCGAGATCACCATCGAAACGGCCGGCAAGCGGGGTTACCGGATCGCCGAGGCTAGGTCCCTTTCCGAAGCGGCGCGCTGGAACATCCTGTCCGCGGCCTGGGAAGTGCGCAGCCGCCTGCGCAACGCCCTGCTCGAAGCGTACGCGGCCGGCGAGAGGGAAGCTCTCTTGACCGAAGCGCGGAAGCTCCAGGCGGAAATCGTCCGGATCCTCGAACTCCTGAAAGACGCCGGAGAGGTCTCCGTTTACGACCTGACCCAGGCGCGGCTGGCTCTCGACGGCAGCCGTCTGGCCGCCATCGAGGCCGCCCGGGCCAAAGAGGAGGCCATGGCCCGCTTGGCCGCGGCCCTCGGCCTGCCGCGCCGGGCCCTCGACGGGGTCGCGTTTTCCTTCGATTGCTTCCGCCGGTCCGACCCCGGCATCCCGGCGGGCGAGGTCCGCCACCACGCCGTGGTCAACCGGTCGGATATCCTGGCCGCGCTCTCCGAGTACGCCGCCAGCCAGTCCGCCCTCCAGCTCGAGATCGCCAAGCAATATCCCGATATCCGCCTCGGACCCAGCTACCAGCTCGACCAGACCGACAGCAAGTGGACGATCGGACTGGCCATCGACCTGCCCATCCTCAGCCGCAATCGCGGCCCGATCGCCGAGGCCGAGGCCCGGCGCACGGAAAGCGCCGCCCGTTTCCTGGCCCTCCAGTCCCAAGTCATCGGAGAGCTCGACGCCGCCGTCGAGGATTGCCGCTCGGCCCTCCTAAAATCCCAGGCCGCCGACGACCTCCTGGCCAACCTGGCCAGGCAGGAGGCCGCCGCCAAGACCAGGCGCGAGGTCGGGGAGATCTCGAAGCTCGAGCTGCTCGGCGTCCAGATCGAGCTCAACGCCGGCGCAGAGGCCCGGCTGGAAGCCCTGGTCCAGGCCCAGGAAGCGGTCGGGCGGCTGGAGAACGCGGCCCAGAGCCCGCTCGACGTCAGGGATTGGTTCTTTACGAAGACGCGGGAGGATTCCGGGCCCGCAAAGGAGCGCAAGGATGACTAAACGCCAGGTGGTAACCGGGTTGATCATTCTGGCGGTCGCCGCGGCCGCCGTCCTTATTCTCACCAAGGGGCTTGGGCGGAAGTCCGCGGCGGAGGAAGAGGGAGTCGTCACCGACGTCGCCGTCCACGTCGGCAAGATCGTCCGGGCGACGCTCCACCGCTATGTCACGGCCTACGGGACCGTGGAACCGGAACCCCCGGGCGAAGGGAAAGCCGCGGCCGGGGCCTATCTATCGGCCCCCGTGGGCGGCATCCTCGCCGAGATCCGGTGCATGGAGGGCCGCAGTGTCGAGCGCGGGGCGATCCTCTTCCGCCTCGACACGCGGCTGGCCGAGGTCGCCGTGGCCAAGGCCGGAAAAGCGTCGGCCTTCGCCGAGCAGACCTATGAACGCCAGAAAAAGCTCCTCGCGGCCGACGGGACCTCCGAGAAGGCCTTCCAGGAAGCCGAGCTCGAGCTCGCGACCGCCCGGAACGACCTGGCCGCGGCCCAGACGGAATTATCCCTCCTCGAGATCAAAGCGCCGCTCACCGGGACAGTGGTCAGGATCAACGCCCGGCTCGGCCAATCCGTCGAGCCGAACGCGGTCCTGGCCGAGGTCATCGCTCTCGATCGCCTGGTCGTGACGGCCCAGGTCCCCAGCCGCGAAGCCGGCCTGCTCAAGCCCGGCCAGCAGGTCGATTTCGGCGCTGAGAGTACGGCCTTCGGGAAGCTCGCCGTCGTCGGCAAGGACATCGATCCCAGGACCGACACCGTCCTCGTCCGCGCCTCCATCCCGGCGGCCGCGGGACTCCAGCCGGGCCGGTTCCTGAGCATCCGGATCGTCGCCGAGGAACGGCGCGACGTCCTGGCCGTCCCGGAAGCGAGTTTCGTCTCCGACTCCGTGGACGGAAACGCCGGCTCGATCGTGCTGGCGGAGGGCGGGAAGGCCGTCCGGAGGCGGGTCAAGTCCGGCCTCCGCGAATCCGGCCTCGTCGAAGTGGAAGGGGAAGGGTTGAAAGAAGGCCTGGCCATCGTCACGGAAGACTCCTATGCCGTCCCTGACGGAACGAAAATCCATATCATCGATTGAACGCATGCGCGATCACTCAGGCTTGGGACAGTTCACCACCCGGAACTCGGTCTCGATCGTGTTCATTTGCGCCGCCCTTTGCCTGGCCGGCGCCTTCTCGGCCCTGACCATCTCCTCTTCGGTTTTCCCCCAAACGGACTTTCCTCGTGTCGTGGTCCTCGTGGACAACGGCGTCATGCCCGCCGACGAGATGATGGCGACCATCACCCGGCCCATCGAGGAGGCCATGAAGGACATCCGCGGCGTCGTCACCATCCGGTCGACGACGGGCCGCGGCGCGGCCGAGATCAGCGTCTTCTTCACCTGGAACGCAGACATGATCCAATCGGAACTCTATGTCCTCAGCCGGCTGTCCCAGATCCGGGCCGCCCTGCCCGCGACGGTCGAGACCTCGGTCTTCCGGCTGACGTTTTCGGCCTTCCCCATCCTCGGTGTCAGCCTCACCAGCAACACGCGCGGCATCACCGAGCTTTGGGAGACGGCGCGCTACAATCTCAAGCTCCGCTTCCTGCGCATCCCCGGGGTCGCCCGCGTCGACCTCGTCGGCGGCCGGACGCCCGAATATCACATCGTGGTCGACCCACTCCGGCTCGGCGCGGCCGGACTCACGCTGGCCCAGGTCACGGCGGCCCTGACCGACAACAATATCGTGGCCTCGGCCGGCATGCATGAGGAGAACCACACGCTCTATCTGACCGTGGTCGACGGGCGTCTGCGCTCGATCCGGGACATCGAGAATTTCACGGTAACGGTCGCCGGCGGGCATCCGGTCCTTGTCCGCGATTTCGCCCGGGTCGAACGGGGACCCGAGCCCGTCTTCAACGTCGTCACCGCCGACGGCGAGAACGCGGTCCTGCTCAACGTCCGCAGCCAGCCCGACGGAAGCACGCTCGACATCGCCAAGGCCCTCAACAAACAGCTGGCCGATCTGAAACGGGAACTGCCCCCGGACATGAAGCTCGCTTTTTTCTACGATCAATCCGAGATCGTCCGCGCCTCGGTCGCGAGCGTTTGGGAGGCCATCCTCTTCGGTCTGATCCTATCCGTGGTCATCCTGTACTTCTTCTTGAAGAACTGGGGGACGACGTTGGTCGCGACACTGGTCATCCCCGTCACGGTGCTCGTCACGCTCCTCGCCATGAGAATCGCCGGCCTGAGCTTCAACCTCATGACCCTGGGGGGCATCGCCGCGGCCATCGGCCTTGTCATCGACGACGCCATCGTCGTCGTTGAGGCGATCCACACAAAACGGACGGCCGGAAAACCGCGTTTGGAGGCCGTCCGGGACGGCATCGGCGAGATCCTGCGGCCGCTCGTCGGCTCCACGCTCACGCCGGTCGTCGTGTTCATCCCTCTGGCCTTTCTGGAAGGGATCACGGGCGTTTTTTTCCGGGCCCTGGCGCTGACCATGGTCGTCGCCCTGTTGACGTCCCTGGCCCTGGCCGTAACGCTGACTCCGTCGCTCGCCGCCTGGTTCCTCCGTTCCCGGAAGGACGGAACGAACGCGCCGCGCGGGGAGCAGGGCGGTCCCCTGCTGCAGCGCGTCATCGGCGTCTACGAGACGGGGGTCCGGGCCTCCCTCAAGCGCCCCTGGCTGACCTTGGCCGTCTGCGGGCTCGTCCTCCTGGCCGCGGTCTTTCTCTACAGCCGCCTCGAGAGCGAATTCCTGCCGCCCATGGACGAGGGGGGGTTCGTCATCGATTATTTCACGCCTCCTGGGACGAGCCTCGCGGAAACCCATCGTCAACTGCTGCAGGCCGAGAAGATTTTGCGGACGGTCCCGGAGCTGGCCAGCTATTCGCGCCGCACGGGGGCGAGGCTGGCGCTGTCCATCGCCGAGCCGAACACGGGCGATTTCCTGGTCAAGCTGAAAAACAATCGAAAACGGAAAACCGCGGACGTCATCTCCGAACTGCGGCAGCGCTTCAACGCGGAACTCCCGGGCTTGACCTGGGAATTCCCGGGGATCCTGGGCGATCTCATCGGCGACCTGATGTGGGCCCCGCAACCCATCGAAGTGAAATTGTTTTCGACCGATCAGGCCTGGCTCGAAAAAAAGGCGCCCGAGGTCGGGGAAACGATCAAGAAAGTGCCTGGCGTCGTGGACGTGTTCAACGGGCTCGTCTACACGGGGCCGACGATCAGCCTGCGCTTGCGGCTGCCCGACGCGCGGCGGTTCGGCCTGACGGCGGCGGATGTCGCCGCAGTGGCCAGTACGGCCATGCTCGGGCAGACGGCCTCGACCGTCCTAGAAGGCGACCGGGTGGTCGACATCCGGGTCAAAGTCGATCCCGCACGGCTCAATCGGTTGGCGAGCCTGCGCGAACTGCCGCTGCGGACGCCGGACGGGACGCTCGTCAAGCTATCCCAGGTGGTGGACATCACGGAAGAGCCCGGCCGGCTCGAGCTCCGGCGAGAAGACTCGCGGCAGGACGTGGCCGTCACGGCCAGGCTCGAAGGCCGTGACCTGGGAAGCGCCATGGCCGAGATCCGCGATACGCTCGATCGGGACAAGACCATTCCTGCGGGCACGATCGAGTACGGCGGCCTCTACGAGCAGCAGCGGGAATCCTTCCGCAACCTGATGATCGTCCTGCTCATGGCCATCTTCCTCGTCTTCACGGTCCTGCTCCTCGAGTTCGGCTCGTTCACCGAGCCGTTGGCCATCGTCTTCGGGGCGGTGCTGGCCATGTTCGGGACCATCCTCGCCCTGTGGATCACGGGGACCTCCCTGAATGTCGTTTCGCTCCTGGGGGCCATCATCGGGGTCGGCATCGTCGCCAAGAACGGCATCCTGATGCTCGATTACGTCAAAGCGCTCCGCTCGCAGGGACTGGACCTGGCCGAGGCGTTGGTGCGCTCGGGCAGGCGGAGGCTCCGGCCGGTCCTGATGACCTCGATGGCGGCCGCGCTGGGGATGCTCCCCCTGGCTTACGGCATCGGCTCCGGCGCCGACATGCTAAAACCCCTGGCTATCGCCGTCATCGGGGCCCTCTGCATATCGGTCCTCCTGTCCCTCATCGCCACGCCAACCATCTACTACCTGATGGTCTCACGGCGCAAGGCAGGCTGACCGGACCCGCTTCCCCTCTTCTCGGCTCTCGTTATCTGCCGAATTCAAGCACCATGAACGAGCCCGGGATCACGGCCGGCCGGGGTCGCGGCTGTTCCGCGGTGGGGGCCGGAGCCGGGCCGAATTCCGCCGTCACAACGAAGACATGGTGCGTCTTGGGATCGAGCTCCATGGTCCGGGCGCGCAGCGCGGTCGGGACCGTCTCGAGGACCGTGTACTTGTCGGCCGATTCCTGTTTGACCACGGTCAACGTCCCCTCGCCGTTCGAGGCGAAGACGAGACCGGTTCCCGCGTCGTAGCGGACGGCGTCCGGGCCGCCGCCGATCGGGACGGTCGCGACGACCTTCCCCTTCACGAAGTCCGAGACGACCATCACCTTGTCGCAGACGCTGAAAAGGCGCTTGTTCTTGAGGTCGATGGCCAAGCCGCTCGGACCTTCCCCGGGCGCGATCGACCACCTCTTCCCGACCTTGAGCGACTTGGCGTCGAAGGCCACGACTTCGCTCTTGTCTTCGTTGTTGACGAAGATGGTCCCCTTACCGTTCGTCACGGCGAACTCGGGCTTGCCGCCGATGTCGACGGTCCCCACAACCTTGTTCGTGGCCGCGTCAATGGCCGTCGCGTTGGCCGTTCCGCCGTTGAAGGTGAAGACGCGGCCCGAGAAGGCATCGTACATGACGGCGTCGGGATTCTGGCCGGAAGTAGGGACTTCCGCGAGGATCGCGTGCGTCTTGAGGTCGAAGACGGAGACACTGTTGCCCCGGCCGTTGGAGATATAGCCCCGGTTCCTCTCCGGGGCGAAGGCCACGCCGTGGACGCCCTTGAGCCCCGTAATGGCTTGGCCCTTGACGCCGGTCGCGACATCGAGGACCTCGACGGCACTGCCGTGCGTCACGTAAAGGAGGCGCGTCCGCCCGTCCAAAGCCAGGTAGTCCCAGCCGCCCTCGCCGCCGAGGACATGCTTTTTGAGAAGATGATAGCCGGCCGGCTTCGGCGCCTGGGCGGCGGCGAAGCCGGCGATCGCCATGGTGAGTAGAACGATCCCACCGACCTTAAAAACTCTCATGTCTTAATCACCTCTCATACCATTCTACTCCTTGCGGGCGGCCGGGGCCATACCGGCCCTCTTCGGCTGTCCCGGGAGCGAATGGCGCGACCGCGTAGACTGCTGGACCGGGCGTTCGAGAAAAGGGGAGCGAGGGGTGCCCCCGCGGCATCCCTCGCTCCGGAACAAAAAGAAGGAGGGTTATGGAAGGGTATCGGGAATGCGCATGCTCATGAAGCTTGTCATTGGCATCTCAACCCGAATTACTGCATATTTTATGCCAGTTCGGAGCCCGGTTTTTCCCCTAATGGAGCGCGGAGGGGCGTAAATTCCGTTTACAGGGGGACCTTTCCCGTTTACAAGCCGCGGGGACCGGCAGAAAAAGCGTCGCTTGACGGGTACGGCGGGGGGCCGGAGCCTGGCATCCGGATTTTGGACGGGATGGCGGTAAGGTTCAGGCCGCTTATTCCAGGGGATTCCTGGGCTGAAGGACTCTGTCGATCGAGAGATCGAGGACGTTGAGGTCGAGCGGCTTGACGAAAAAATGGCTGATCGCGAGCCGGCTCATGTCCTCGATCTTGACATCGTCCGGATAGGCGGTGATCAGCATGGCTTCCCCCTCGAAGCCCTGCTCCCTAAGTTTCTTGATGAGCTCCATGCCGTTCATGTAGGGAAGCTTGTAGTCGGCGATGACGAGGTCCACCCGCGAGTCCTTGAGCTTGGAAAGGGCCTCCCTCGAGTCCTTGATGGAAGAAACCCTGTATTTCTTGCCGAGAAGCAGGCTGAACGTCTTGCGGATGTTTTCGTCGTCGTCCACGATCACGATCTTTTTCGTTGCCATTTGATGTCTATTTCCATCGATCAGCCCTATTAAATGCACCTTTTGTGCCAATTCCGGCCGCTGTTCATCAGGGAAAAAAGGGGTCGGGGAACGGCCTCCAGGCAGATTGGCCCAAGATTATTTACAGGCGGGAAAGGGAGTTTACACGGCACGGGTCAGGACGGTTCCCCCAAGTCGAGGCCGTATTCCTTGATCTTCTTGTCCAGGGTCGGACGGCTGATCTGAAGGATCTGGCTGGCCCGGGTCTTGCTCCCCTTGACGGAGCCGAGGACGTACTGGATGTACTTTTTTTCGACCTCTTCGAGCGGGACGAGATCGTCGCCGAAGGACCGCCTTTCGTCGGGCTCGAGCGGCAGGTTCTCCTTAAGCACGACGTCCCCCTTGGCCAGGATGACGGCCCGGGTCAGGGCGTTCTCGAGCTCGCGGACGTTTCCCCGCCAGGGAATTTCGACGAGGATCTTCATGACTTCGGGCGGGACCTTGCGGACGTTGCGGCGGAGGTCCCGGTTGATCTTTTCGAGGAGGTAGGCGACGAGGTCGGGGATGTCCTCCCGCCGTTCCCGGAGCGGCGGCAAGGTGATCTCGACGACCTTGAGCCGGTAATAAAGGTCCTCGCGGAACTTCCCTTTTTCGATCAACCCCTTCAGGTTCTGGTTGGTGGCGGCGATGATACGGGCCTCGGTTTTGAGGACCTTCTCCCCCCCGACCTTCATGAAATCCCGGGTCTCGCTGATCCGGAGGAGCTTGCTCTGGAGATTGGGAGAGACGTCGCCGACCTCGTCCAGGAAGAGCGTGCCCTTGCCGGCGATCTCGAACTTGCCCTTGGTCTCGCTGACGGCGTCCGTGAAGGCGCCCTTGACGTGCCCGAAGAGCTCGCTTTCGAGGAGGGTGTCAGAGATCGCGCAGCAATTGATGACGATGAACGGCTCGTCCCGGCAGGGACCGTTGTAGTGGATGGCCTTGGCCACGAGCTCCTTGCCCGTGCCGCTCTCACCCTGGATGAGGACGTTGGTCCGCGTGTTGGCGACGGACCCGATGAGCTTGAAGACGCCCCTCATCCCGGCCGAGTGGCCGATGATGTTGTCGATCGTGTATTCCTTCTTCTTCTCCTCGACGAGGTAGCTGACCTTCTCCTCCAAGGCCCGGACCTGGAAGGCCTTGTCGATCGTCAGATCGAGCTCCGTGGCGTTGAGCGGCTTGACGAGATATTCGAAGGCCCCGAGCTTGATCGCCTCGACCGTCGTCTTCATGTCGTCGAAGGCGGTCATGATCAGGATGATGGCCCGGCGGTTGCGTTCCTTGATCTTGCGCAGGACCTCAAGCCCGTCGATATCGGGGAGGCGGAGGTCGAGAAGGACGAGGTCCGGGCAGGATTCCGCGAAGGCCCGGACGCCCCCCTCTCCGGTATCGGCCGTGGCCACCTCGAAGCCTTTTTTCCCGAGCTGGGAGGCCAGGGTTTTACGGACGAGCGGGTCGTCTTCGATGATCAGGATGGATTTCATGACGCCTCCTCCGTTGGGATGAGAATGACGAACACGCTCCCCCTCCCCCGCTTCTTGCCGACTCGGATCGTCCCGTTGTGCTGTTCGACGATCTTCCGGGCGTTGGCCAGGCCGAGCCCGAAGCCGGAGGGCTTGGTCGAGAAGAACGGCTCGAAGATATTCTCGCGATCCTTTTCCGGGATACCGGGCCCGTTGTCCGAGATCCGGATCAGGGCCTTCCTCTTTCCGCCTTCCTCGACCGGCTCACAGACGATGCTGATCTTTCCGCCGGCCTCGAGGGCCTCGTGGGCGTTGCGGAGGACGTTGAGGAAGACCTGGCGCATCTTGTCGCCGTCGACGTGGATCTGGGGCAGCCCCTCGGCGTAGGTCGTCTCCACGACGACCTTCTTCCGGGCGAGCGTCTCCCTGAGCAGCTTGAGCGATTCCTCGACGATCTGTTCGATCGGCCACCGCTCCAGGCTGAGCTCCTGGACGCGGGTGAAATTGAGGAGCTCCTTGATGAAGCGCTCGATCTGGTCGATACCCTCGAGCGACAGGCCGAGGTGGGCCTTGATCGTCTCTGCGAAGCTCTCCTCTTCGGCGACTTTCTGGACGTTGAGCTTGACGGAGGTGAGGGGGTTCCGGATCTCGTGGGCGATCGTCGCCGCCATGCGCCCAACAGAGGCCAGTTTCTCGTGCTGGACGAGCTTCCGGTTGGCGTCCTCCATCCGGTCACGGGCGTGGAGGAGCTGGCCCGTCATTTCGTTGAAGCTCCGGGCCAAGTCGCCGACCTCGTCCCTCGAAGCGATGGCGATGGCCTGGGAGAAATCCCCCTTCGAGATCCTGACGGTCCCCTCGACCAGCCGGTGGAGGGGCCGGGTGATCCGCCTGGCCAGGAGCGTCGCCCCGGCGATTCCGAGGAGGAACCCGCCGGCCCCGATGAGCAGGAGAACCTTCTGGACCTCGCGTAGCTTGGTGTACATGGGCTCCAGGGACATGCCGATCTTGACCGAGGCCCATTTCTCGTCCTCATTCTGCGGAAAAATGGGAATTTCGACCTCGCGGACCCTCATCCTCCGGCCCTCGATTTGGATCACTTTTTCTTCGGAAAACGGGGGGTCATCGCGGGTGACACCTTCCAGGACGCGGCTCCCCTGGCCAAGGTCTCCCTGTCCGGGGAGGAGTTCGCCGGTGACATACGCCCGGCCCGCCCTGTCGTAGAAAATGATGTAGGGCATGTCTTCGTCGATGTGGTCGTCGACGTATTTCTGGATCGCGGCCTGGTCCGGGCGAAAGAGAGACTGGTAGTTGGCGTCCTTCATGCTCTCGGCGAGAAGGAGCGCCCGGGCTTCCGCCTCCTCCGAGAGTATGGCGGCTTCGCGGCCTTGGCTGACGACAAGGACGGCCCCGAAGAGAAGGCAGACAAGCAGGGTAATCCAGAAGACGAGGCGCGTAGAAATCGATATCTTGAGTTTCACGGTGTTCCGCTCATTCCTCCAGCCAGATGTCTTTGACGTCGAGAAAGACGAACCCCATGGCCGGGAGGCGCACGCCTCGGACCCGGGGCAGAAAGGCGATGCGGATGCGTTCCGAGAACAAGGGGATCGAGGGCACCTCCTCGTACAGGGTCTTTTCGATCTCCCGGAAAAGGCCCGCCCGCATTTCCCAGCTCGGCTCAACCTCGGCCTGGTCGAGCAGGCCGTCGAGCCGCGGGTTCGCATACCGGGCGCTGAGCTCGTTGACGACCGACCGGGAATGATAGAGGGGGACGATGATGTTCTCGGGGTCCGGAAAGTCCATCGTGTATTCGAGGAATTTCAGGTAGGGCCCCCGGACGCTCAGGATGTCCTCCGGCTTTCGAAGGTACTTCACGTCGAGCTTGATCTCCATCGCCCCGAGCTGCCGCCCGAGCTCCCTGGCGAAACGGGAATCCTCCTCGGTCCGCGGCGACGAGAAAATGAGCATGACCGTCAGGTCTTTTCGCCCGCCTCCCGGCAGGAGCCGGTCGAGGAGGAGCTTGGCCGTAACGGTATCGGTGAACGGGCCGACGGCCTTGGGGAAAAAACCGGGGAGCAGGGGCGGAATGTAGTTGTCCAGGACCTGGTGGAGGGTCGAGGGCGAGTCGCAGGCCTCGGCCAGGCGGGCCTTATCGAGTCCCAGGGCCAGGGCCTTGCGGACCTCGGGACGGTCGAACGGGGGAATATCGCAACTCAGGGCCAGGAAGAACGATTTCAGGGTGCTGTTCTCCAGGATCGGGTAACGCTTGCGAAGGATTTTCTCCGAAGTCACCGAGATCAGGTGGACGTCCCCCTCCTCGAACTGGTCATCCGTGAAATGGGGGCTGTACTCGATGGCCGAGAGGTAGGGCTTCTTGCCAAAATACGACGGGTTCCGTTCGAGCCGGACGCCCAGGATGTCCAGGCGGGGACTGCGGATCCATTCGGCGAACTGGAAGGGACCCGTCCCGACAGGCTTATGGAAGAAGCCCCGGCCCTGGCTCTCGAGGAGGTCTTTCGGCAGGACCTTGCAGTAGTACATCCCCAGGAGATAGAGGCCGGAGACGTAGGGACGTTTCCAGCGTATTTCGAAGGTCGACTTGTCGATCACCCGGAACCCCGTGACCTCGGACGCTTTGCCCTGCCAGAACTCCTCGGCACCGACGACCTTTTGGGTAAAGTATTGGTAGTAGGTATTGCCCGGCCTGTTCTTGACTAGCCGCTCGAGGGAGTACTTGACGTCGTCGGCCGTGAGATCCCGGCCGTTGTGGAAACGGACGCCCGGCCGGAGGAAAAACGTGATGCGCGTCCCGCCGTCGGAGACCGTCCAGTACTCGGCCAGGGAGGGCGTTGGGTTGAAATGGCTGTCGAACTTGACCAGCCCGTCGTAGAGCTGTTCGCAGATGAAGTAATGGGATACCTCGGCCGGGTCGAAGACCTGGTTGAAAGGCGTCAGGTACGCCTTGATCCGCAAGGTCCCGTTGTACCTCGGCGTGGGTTCGGGGTTTTGCTGGACGAGCGCGGCCGGGGAGCCGGACGCGGCGATGGCGATGAGCAGAGCGAGGAACGACAGGGAAAAAGGGCGTTCGCGGCGGGCGGTCAGCATGGAGATGGCCTCATGATAACGAAAACCCGGAAAAAATGCATCTTGCGGTCCTCTCTCAACTCAGAGCAAGGTTCATGCCAGAGCCAAAGAGATCTAGCCTGGAAACCGGCCACTGCGGCGGATGAAAATTAGAAAAACGTAAAATATCTTTACGGACCGGCCGGAGAGTCCGGCTCTATTTCTCCGCCAAGTCGATGACCTTCTGGAAGACGCGGAAGAAGTTGCCGCCCCAAATCTTCTCGATCTCGCGGTCCGTGTAGCCGCGCCGGAGGAGTTCCTCGGTCACATGGATCATACCGCTCACGTCGTCACAGCCGACGACCCCGCCGCCGCCGTCGAAGTCTGTGCCGATCCCGACGTAATCCACGCCGACGACCTTTCTGACGTGGTCGATGTGGTCGACGAGATCATGGACGTTGGCCCGGACCTGGGGGAACTTCTCGTTGACGGCCTGCCGCTCGGCCATGGCCTTCGTCCGGACGGCCTCGTCCTTGATCTGGCGGATGTTGCCGTACTTGGCCTCGAGCTCCTTCATGGCCTTTTCCCGTTCGGGGATGACGGGAGGCGTTTTGACATAGGCGGACAGGAAGCAGATCTGGACAACGCCGCCGTTCTTGGCCAAAGCCCGCAACTGGTCGTCCGTCAGGTTCCGGGGGTTGTCGCAGACGGCCCGGGCGCTCGAATGGGAGGCGATGATCGGGGCCTTGGTCACGGCCAGGATGTCCGAAATGGATTTTTCCGACGCATGGGAAATGTCGATGATCATGCCCCGCCTGTTGCATTCCGCCACGACCTCGCGGCCGAACGCGCTCAGGCCCCTGTCTGCGGGATCGCTGCGGTCGGTCGAGGAATCGCAGATATCGTTGTCCGAGGAATGGCAGAGAGTGATATAGCGGACGCCCTTCTCGTAGAAGAGCCGAATGAGGGCCAGGTCCCGGCCAATGGGATAGCCGTTCTCGAGGCCGATGAAGGCCGTGAGCTTGCCCTCTTTTTTGAGGCGCCGGGCGCCCTGGGGGTCGACGGCCAGCCCGATGACCGGAGAGTATTCCTCCGTCATTTTGCGGACGGCCTCGACGGCCCGCAGAGCGCTGTCCTTGGCCTTGGCGTAGGCCTCCGGCGTCACGGGACCTTGGCCGACGAAGGCGGCGAAGAACTCGGCGTCGAGGCCGCCTTCGCGCATCCGGGGCAGGTCGATCTTGCCGACGCCGCGCGCGCTCGGGTCGTGCCGGTCGCCGATCTTCCAGTCCGTCCTGAGCAGGCTGAACGCGGTGTCGCAGTGGGTATCGACGGTCAGCATCCTCTTGTGCAGTTCGCGCGCTTTCTCCTCGACGGTCGGAGGCGTCTTGGCGACGTTGCAGGCCGAGACGAGGAAGGCTAAGGCGATGGCCGGACCCATTCCAATTTTGCGAATCTTCATTGATGTTCCTGATATCCCCCGGAGAGAAACATCTCCCCCATCGGCATGAGGCCACAATTGGCGGGCATTAGACGGGCATTATAGCAGATTCGCGGCTTAGGGGAGATGCCCGGAGGAGACCGATCTTTCCAAGGGACCGCGTTTGAATGATCGGGGAGACGTTTATCGGCTCGGCGGGGCGGGGCGCGACAGAACGTAATAG
This sequence comes from Candidatus Aminicenantota bacterium, assembly GCA_026393975.1. Classification (GTDB taxonomy): domain Bacteria; phylum Acidobacteriota; class Aminicenantia; order Aminicenantales; family Saccharicenantaceae; genus RBG-16-66-30. The sequence continues at coordinate 299,257 of JAPKZD010000009.1, forward strand.
TTGCCGGAAACGCTTCCCTTCGCTTTCCGGAAATCGACCACCCGGTAGCCGCGGGCGAAGAGGCCCTGGAAGACCTCGCGAGTGGCCAGCCTCCAGTCGACGGGGATTCGGCGCACATCCACGTCGGCCACATCGGTTTCCTGGAGCATCCTGTAGAAATCCAAAGGGACTCGGACGAGAAGGACGTCTCCCCCGACGTTCCCATCGGTCCGCTCCACGACCTCGAGATCGAGCTCGGAGCTCTTCCCCGTCACCCGCCGGATGCCGGCCCGGATGGGTTGGGGCGCGGCAAGCGCCGCCTCGAGGTCATAGGCCGGCTCTCTCCTTCCCGCCTTCTTTTCGAGGTCCCAGGACATCAGGAAGCGGTCGGTGGGGACGTCCAGCCGGTTGAGGAGGCCGCCGTATTCGCCGTAGGTCGCCACCCGGTATTCGAGGACGTCCATGCCGAAATGGTGGACGTTGCGGTGGGCGTTGACCCCGGTCAGCGGATCGTAGGTGCAGATCACGGTGGAGACGCCCAGGATGTCGAGGACGAGCTCCCTCTGAAACTCTTTGAGCTGGAGGCCCAGCCCGTAACTCTGGTAGGCCTTCCGGACCCCGGCGTACTGGGAGTAGAAACGCAGGTTCGAGCGGTCGCGGAAGCCGGCCTCCTTGTCGCGGACGCCGACGAAGCCGTAGCAGAAGCCGACGAGGTTTTTCCCGTCGGCCACGAAGCCCCGGCCGGGGGCTTCGACGAAAGCACCGATGAAGAGGCTCCCCCCCTCGTGGAAGACGTTTTCGCACATCATGTTCCGCGTGCCGGCAAGGCGGTCTTCGGGGAAATCCCAGATCTCGTTGCGCAGGTCCTCGTACATCCTGTAATCTTCGGATTCGTGGGAGGTCTCGACGCGCAGGAGGAACCGTCTGTCTCGGACGGCGACGGTTTTTTCCAGGTCTCTCATCGTTCGGCTCCCCTCATTCTAACCGAAGGACGCGGCGCGTTCAATAACCCGGCCCCGCGGTTTTTGACAGGATGGCTATGGCATGCTATACATGACATGGGTGAGTCGCTCGGCGTGATCACGGAACCATCAAAACCATGACGGAAACGAAGGCCAACCTCAAGACCGCCTGTCTCATCAACCCGCGGGCGGCGAACTCCAAGTGGATGAGACGGAAGTTCCTCCGCGCCTATCTGCATAAAAAGCTCCCCGGCGAGATCTACGACGGCCTCGGCGACATGAAGACGACCGTGGAAAGGACCGTCGCCGCCTGCAAGGACTCCGACGTCATCGTGGCCATGGGCGGAGACGGGACGATTGCCGACACGCTCCAGGGGATCTTCTTGGCCGGCAAGCAGAACGACGTCCTCTTCGGGGTCATCCCGTTCGGCAGCGGCAACGCCTTCCGGAAGTCCTTCGCCATCCCCAAAAACCCGCTCCGGGCGATCGACTATCTGGCCGAAGGCGTCCCCCGGCCGATCGACCTCATGGAGGTCGAGGGCCGCATCGCCGCGTTCGCCAGCGTCGGGGCAACGGCCCGGGTGACCGGGGGAAAGCTCCGCGGCACCATCCAGGGCGTCTGGGGACACCTTCTCGCCGCCCGGCAGCTCTTCGGAACATCGCGCGACGGGAAAACGCTCGAGTTCTACGAGGGGTTCGATAAATCGGGCCCGTTCGAGGCGAAGACGATCACTTCGAACTTCTTCGACTGCATCGTCGCCAAGACGAACTATTTCGGCTACAGCTGGAAAATCGCCCCCCGCGCCGTCGTGGACGACGGCTACCTGGATATCACTCTGTTCGAGCTCGGGCCCCTCAAGTTCGCCTTCCTTTTCCCCCTGATCTACTTCGGCCTCTACCAGAGGCGGATGCGGCACTTCAAGGCCAAGCGCGTCGTCATCCGCGGCCATAACCTGCCCATCCAGTTCAACGGCGAGTTCCTCGGCGACCGGGACCACATCGAATTCCGGGTCCTGCCGCGGGCGATCCGAATGGTCTGCCCGCCGACCCGCCGGGCCGGGAAGGGGTTCCAGAAGCCGTCTTCCTAGCGTCCGGCCGAACCTCTCTGCTATGCTATAATCGAAGCGCAACGACACGCCCGAGGAGGCCCCATGAAAAAGATCGTCATCCTGCTCTCGGCCGTCCTGGCCGCCCTGGCCGCCTGCTCCCCCCAGATCCATATCGACCTGTTGGGGCAGGAAAAACTCGAGGAGATCGTCCTCCTCCCCAGCCCGGCCCGCGAGAAGATCCTGATGATCGACGTCGACGGCATGATCTCGTCGGCACTCGACACGGGGCTTTTCTCCCGGGAAAAGAACGCCGTCTCACGCGTCTTCGAGCGTCTCGAAACGGCCGCCCGGGACCCCTGGGTCAAGGCGGTCATCCTCAGGATCGACACGCCCGGCGGAGAGGTGACGGCGAGCGACATCATCTATCATGAGATACTCCGCTTCAAGGAACGGACCGGCCGGCCAGTCCTCGGCCTGATGATGAGCGTCGCCGCGTCGGGCGGCTACTACATCGCCTCGGCCTGCGACCTCATCATGGCCCATCCCTCGACCCTGACCGGGAGCATCGGCGTCATCTCCATCTTCCCCAACGTCGAGGCGCTGATGGCCAAGGTCGGGGTCAAGGTCAACGTCATCAAATCCGGCCCGTCCAAGGACTCCGGCTCCCCGTTCCGGGACATGACGGAAGACGAGAAGAAGATCTTCCAGGGGATCATCGACGAGTACTACGGGGGTTTCCTGGATGTCGTGGCCCGGAACCGGAAAGACAAAATCCCGGCCGAGAAACTCCGGACGATCGCCGACGGCCGCGTCTATACCGCGCCCCAAGCTCTGAAGCTCGGGCTCATCGACGCCATCGGCTATTTCGACGACGCCTTCGGTAAGGCCCTTTCTCTCGTCCCGCTCAAGAGCGCCAAGCTCGTCTCCTACACCTATTATCCGAAATCGAAGACGAACATCTACGCCAGTCGTCTCGGCGATTTCTCGCCCCTCGACACGAAAGTCCTGGAATCGATGCTGGCGGTCCTCAAGACCGGCTTCTATTATCTCTGGCTGCCCCAGGCCCCGTGACGGCCCAGCTCTAGGCCCGGGCGGTCACGGGGCCTAGGACCGGGTGACGATCTCGAACTGCGGCGGACGGAGGATGTGGGCCTTGACCGTGCAGTGGTCGATGGCCTTGACCAGGGCGACGCGGTATTTCTCGGGGAAGTGCGACGGGAGATCGACCGCGATCGTCACCTTGTCGATCATCTTGGAGACCTCTCCCCTCTCGGTCGTCATGGTCACGGCCAGGCCCTCGACCGAAATCTTGCGCTCGCGACAGAAGGCCAGAGCGTAAAACCCGGCGCAGGCGGCCAGGGAAACGAGAAAATAATCGAAGGGTGAAGGGGTCGTCCCGCCGCCGCCCTCGCGGGCGGGCTGGTCGGTCTTGACGACGAACCCTTTGTATTCGACGTCGACCTTGAGTCCGTCTCCGAACTTCACGATCAGCTCTTTCGCGCTCATGAGTTCTCCTTTCCTCTCCTCGTTCGCGGCCGCGTTTCCCGCGGGCCCTCGAGGGCCTTGCGGAACATGGCCAGGATGATGTCCCGGTCCTTGGCCGTCAAGGCCATGCGGAAAAAGATGTCCTGGACCTTTTCCGTGATGAAGGCCCGGTTGGTATCGTGCATGAAGCCGAGGCTGTCGAGCATCTCCCGGAAGCGTCGGCCGGCCTCTGCCTGTTCGGCGTGGGTCAGAGGCAGGTCCTTGTGGATGGCCGGAGGCAGGGCGTTCTCGAAAGCGATGGCGTGGAGCGTCAGGGTCACGGCAACGCCGAGGTTGTAGGACGGCTGCCGCGCCGCCTGGGGGATGTGGAAGCGGGTATTGGCGAGACCGATCTCCTTCTGGGTCAACCCCGTCCTCTCGTTGCCGAAAACGAGGCCGATGCGGGTTTCGGCCGGATACTCTTCGAGGCGCCGGACGCCGTCCGCGAGGGTGACGAGCGGGAAATCGTGGCGGACGCGGGCCGTCGACCCGAGGACAAACTGGAGGTCGGAGACGGCGTCCTCCAAGGAGGAAAAGAACCGCGCCCCCTCGATGATGGATTCGGCATGGATGGCCGTCCGCCAGGCCGGCGGCTCGAGCTTGTCGAGCCCGACGATGCGCAAGTCCGAAAAGCCGGTGTTGGCCATGCCCCGCGCCGCCAGACCGATGTTCTCCGAACTGTCCGGCCGGACGAGGACGACGGCAAACCTGGAAAAATCGCTCATCCCGTACGATTATAGCGGAGGACGGGGCCGCAGGGAAGCCTTTGCGCAATTCGTTGACTTGGGCGAATCGGCGGTGCTATAAACCATTCATGCCCCAAAAGCCAGCCCGTCGCAAGACAGCCCCCCCAAAGCCCCAGGCGGACAAGTCAGGCCTTAAAGGCCTCAAGGCCCTGTTCTCCAAACATGGATTCTCAGATTATCGCTGGCTCGACCCGGGCGAGATCGTCGTCGCGGAGTGGGTCCGGATGAAATGCCTGTACGGTTGCCGGGAATACGGGAAGAACGCCGCCTGCCCGCCAAACGCGCCGTCGGTCACCGAATGCGCGCGTTTCTTCCGGGAGTACCGGCGGGCCGCCGTCTTTCACTTCGCCAAGTCGGTCGAACGGCCCGAGGACCGCCATGCCTGGGGCCGAAAAATCAACCTCGAGCTCCTCAAGCTCGAGGAGGACGTGTTCAAGGCCGGCTTCGTCAAGGTCTTCCTTCTTTTCTTCGACAGTTGCGGCATCTGCCTCGAATGCGCGGCGAGCCGGACGGCCTGCAAGGAGCCTAAGCTTTCCCGGCCGACGCCCGACGCCCTGGCCATGGACGTCTACAGCACGGTGCGAAAATTGGGCTACCCGATCGACGTCTTATCCGACTTTAAGCAGGAGATGAACCGCTACGCCTTCCTGCTCATTGATTAAAAGGACCATTGGGCCGGTCCGCGTGTTTGTCCCCGCCTGGGAATAACGTTATAATGACGGCGAAAATCTCATCCTTTTAGCGAAGGAGCCTGATCATGTGGTGGGACGGCAAAATTCAGAGGACTTTCCGCTGCCGGCTGTCCCAGGCGCCCGGCAGCCTGGGCCGCCTGCTCGCGGCGATCGGCGACCGGGGCGGCCTGATTGGCGAAATCCGCATCATCCAGATGGGCGGTTCGGCCATGGTCCGCGACATCACCGTTTACGCCGACGACCTCCGGCATCTCGACACGTTGATCAAGGTCGTCGAAGCCACTCCGGGCGTGGCGCTGCTCGAGGTCCGCGACGAGGTCCTGGAGATGCACCAGGGGGGGAAGATCGCCATCCGCAGCCGCTACGACATTTCCTCGCTCAGCACGCTCCGTCTCGTCTACACCCCGGGCGTTGCCGAGGTCAGCCTGAAGATCAAGGACAACCCCGCTCTGGCCCGGCGCTATACCTCCATCCGCCACCTCGTCGCCATCGTCACGGACGGCACGGCCGTCCTCGGTCTGGGCGACATCGGCCCGCTGGCGGCCATGCCCGTCATGGAGGGCAAGGCCAGCCTCCTCGAGACCCTGACCGGCCTTTCTGGCATGCCCATCCTCCTCGACACCAAGGACCCCGACGAGATCGTCGAGACGGTCGTCCACATCGCGCCGACCTTCGCCGCCATCCAGCTCGAGGACATCTCGGCACCCCGCTGTTTCGCCATCGAGGAACGCATCCAGGCCCGGCTCGACATCCCGGTCATGCACGACGATCAGCACGGCACGGCCTGCGTCGTCACGGCCGCGCTCATCAACGCGGCCAAGGCCACCGGCGTCGACCTCGGCCGCTGCCGGATCGGCGTCGTCGGACTGGGGGCGGCCGGTCTGGCCCTGGCGAAAATGCTGATGTTCCGTTTCAAGAACCCCGTCCTCGGAGCCGACATCGTGCCCGACGCCCTCGACCGGCTGAAAAGCGCGGGCGGCATCCCTTCCGACCTCAAGACGATCATGGCCGGCTGCGACGTGGCCATCGCCACGACCGGGGTCCCCGGCCTGATCAAGAAGGACATGGTCCGCAAGGGTCAGATCATCCTGGCCCTGTCCAACCCCAACCCCGAGATCGAGCCGGAGGCGGCACTCGAAGCCGGGGCGGCTTTCGCTGCCGACGGGAAATCGGTCAACAACGTCCTTGGCTTTCCCGGCATCTTCCGCGGCGCCGTCGACGCCAACGTCCGGCGCATCACCCGCGAGATGCTGACCGCCGCGGCCGAGGCCATTGCCGCCTTCGCCCCGCCGGGCGAGATCGTCCCCAACCCGCTCGACAAGGCCCTTCACAAGTCGGTCGCCCGGGCCGTGGCCCGGGTCGCCCTCGAGAAGGGGCTCAACCGAGACGACCTGACCGGGTATTTCGACTGAAGCTCCACGGACTGACGTCCGTAGGATCTCTTGGACTGAAGGCGTTGGAGCGCCTGCCCCATTCGTGGGACTCCAGGCACATAAGTCCGTGGAGTCCCATGAATGGGGTTGACAACTATCTGCGGCTCGGCTATATAGGAACCGCGCCGGAAAGGGAATACGGCAGTCGAACTGGAGGGAAGATCATGATCAACGTCAAGGAAATCCTCGACCAGAAGGGCCACACGGCCTGGACGATATCGCCCGAGGCCAAGGTTTTCGAGGCCCTCGAGCTCATGTCCAAGAAAGGGCTCGGCGCCCTGGTCGTTCTGGAGAAGGACGACGTCGTCGGCATCATCTCCGAACGGGACTACGCCCGGAAGATCATCCTTATGGGCCGCCATTCCCAGGACACTCCCGTCAGGGACATCATGACCAAGGAAGTCTACGGCGTCCACTTCGAAACGACAGCCGAAGAATGCATGGTCCTGATGACCGACAAGCACATCCGCCACCTGCCCGTCTGCAAGGACGGCAAGCTCGCCGGCGTCATCTCCATCGGCGACGTGGTCAAGGCCATCATGACCCAGCAGAAGGTGACGATCGAGAACCTCGAAAACTACATCATGGGCAAGTATCAATAGAGCCCTCGTGAGGGCGGCTTCATCACCGCCTTGCTCACTCGGGCTATCGAAATAAGCTAAAAGTCCATGAGGCGCATCTCGCGCAAAGCAAGATAGGCCGCGCCTAGCACTCCCGCCGAATCCCCCAGAACGGCTTTCAGGATGGGGATTTTCCTACCGGGGATCCCAAAAAGGGACTTGTTCATGACCGGCGGGACGTGTTCGTACCAGAGGGGGATGTTCGAGACGCCGCCGCCGAGGACGATGGCCTCGAGGTCGAGGGCGTTGACGCAGTTCGCGAAAAGCTCCCCCATGACCCGGAAGGATTCTTCGAAAATCCGGCGCGCGTGGGGGTCCCCTTTTTCGAATTGTTCGAAGATCTTTTCCGGGGCCAGGGATTCGCCGGAGAGCTCGGCGTAGCGCCGGCCGAGACTCGGCCCGGAGAGATAAGCTTCGCCGCAACCGTTCCGGCCGCACTCGCAGGCCCGGCCGTCGATGTCGATCGAGGTATGGCCGATCTCGCCGGCGTTCCCGTTCGGGCCGCGGTGGAGCCTGTTCCCAAGGATGAGCCCCGAGCCCATGCCGGTGCCCAGGATGACGGCCATGACGGTCGAGTAGCGGCCGTGGCATTGGGCGAAAAACTCGGCCAGGGCCAAGCCGTTGGCGTCGTTCTCGACGATAAGCGGGACTTGAAGCCTGGACCGAAGCAGGCTGACGAGGCCGGGCTTCTCGTAAAGCGGCGTGTGGGGCGCGCCGTACATGATGTCATCGCCGGAGTGGTACGTGCCAGGCGTGCCCATACCGACGGCCTCGAAGCGGGCCGACCCGGCCGTTTCGCCGATGAGCTCGAGGATATTCTGAACGACCCGTTCCCGTCCGAGGACGGGCTCCGACGGCCGGCGCTTCCGGGCCAGAATCCTCCGCGTCTCGTCGACAAGACAGGCCTCGACCTTGGTCCCGCCCAGGTCGACGCCGATGGCGAAACGGCTCACGTTTTTTTCTCCAGCGATATTCTATGTGAGACTGCCGGCGGAGAGCAAGTGGCTCAGAAAACCGGATTTTTCCCATTATTTTTTTGGGGGCCCTGTCATTCCCTCGTCGAGCTTTTTCCGCATCGCCTCCCGTTTTTCCAGGGTGTCCAGGTATATCTGGAGGTTGATCAGCTCCTCCGCAAGGGCATTGGCCATCTGACCGATCGCAACGCTTCCGGTGCGGGCGATGACATCCTCTCCCGTAACGTCCTTCAAGAAGTCCGCGATCTCTCGGTCAATGACAGGCATGAGGAGATTTCCCGGATCGGGATTGACGATGAGTTTGGTCAGGGCCAGAATCCTGGCATAGTGAGCGTAGAAAACGAGGTTGATCTCTCCCGCTTCTTTGGCCTTTTTGGCTTCGGTCGCCATGGCCTGAAGGTTCGTTTCCAACTCCCCCGAACCAGTTCCCCGCGCCGCCATCTCCTGGAAGCTCTTCACATACATGTCCAGAAGGGTATAGCCCGCCTTTTTCATAGCGGCTGCACCACCCTCCATGGCGCTCAGATTGAGCGACAGGATGCAGACCCCCAACAGCCAGACTCCAAGTCGTTTCATATCACACCTCCTTTGATTTTCCGATCAATAACACAAGCACGCGCTCAATGACCTTATCCTTATAGAGGATTTCCATTTTTTTCTTCAAGCTGAGAACGGGAACCCTCGGCCCGTCAGGCCGGAATGGTGTCTCGCGTTCCTCTTCCTTTTTCCGGCGTTCAGCCAAGGCGAGAGCGCTCTGGAAACCGCCTCCGGCCTCGGACATTCCCGCCACTCCCGCTGGTCCCGAAGGAAGCTCCGCCGCGGGCCGGGAGAAGGCCGGGAGTTGGCGGAGGACCGCCGCGAAGAGGCGGGGATGGACCGGCCATGGGGCGGGCGACCGATGAACATTGAGGAGAAACAGTGCGGCGGAGACGGCCAGGAGGGTGGCGGAAGGAACGGCGATTCTCCTAAGGAAGGACTTCGCCTTTACCGTCCTTTCGTCCGCCGCGATCCGGGCCCGCAGCCGCTTCCCAAAATCGCCCGACCGGAAGACCCGGAGCGCCTCATCGACGTCGTATTGAATCAAGCGGTTGATCTCTTCGAAATCCCCATCATCCATCTTCTTATTCATGTCCCGCCTCTTTGATGAATCTCGCAACGGCTATTCGGGCCCGGTTCAGCCGGGACATGACCGTCCCTGCCTTGGCTCCAACGGTCCTCGCCAGCTCTTCATATGAGAGGTGCCCGTACTCGCGGAGAACGAAGACTTCTCGTTGTTTTTTCGACAGCCGGGAGACGGCCCTTCTCAGCAACTTCAGGCGTTCACTCGTAACGGCTGAAAATTCCGGCGTCCTTGTATCAAGGACATTGTCGGGGCTCGTCGTTTTTTCAAAAAGCCGGCTGATCTGCAGCTTTTTCGCATGGTCTAAACACGTGTTCCGGGCGATCCGGAAGAGCCACTCCTTAACCGCATGCGGGCTACGAATTCTTCCGAGACTTCTATAGGCTTTGAGATAGACATCCTGGCTCAGGTCTTCGGCATCTGAGGGATTCCGGGAAAATCCCAGGCAAATCCTGAAGATGGCTTCTTGATAGGTCATCATTTCCTCGAAGAGCCTAGCCTCATCTTCCGCCGACATCACTTGTCCTTTATCCATTATGAAAGACGACTCCACAAGTAAAATATTCCATTTTCTGCCAGATTTTGAGTTCCCGTTTTCATCTGCTATAGTGAGGAGCTCCGTGAGATCGACAGGGAACATGATGTCGCTTTCCGGCCTCTCACGTTCGGAATCGCCATTATTTATTTCGGGCGTAAGCCCCAGGAGGTTCCCCATGCCGCGGATCGACAGTGAGGCCCGGGCCCTGCCGGAGAGGGGGCCGCGGCTCGACGGCCTGGCCGGGAGAACCACGGGCGTCCAGTGGCTCAAGCACGTCTTCTCCCAGGGTTGTTCGAGGAAGGGAAGCTTCCTCTACCAGGCCTAAGGGACGCGCCCATGCGGATATCGGACGAAGCGCTCCGGGAACGAAGGGTGGCGCGGACAAGCCGGTTCCTGGTCACGGGCGGGACGGGGTTCCTCGGCAGCCACATCACCGTCGCCCTGCTGAGGGCCGGCCACCGAGTAACGGTTTTGGCCCGGTCGTCGAAAAAGATCCCGGCCCGGGACAGGGTCGCCCGTCTCGCCGACTGGTTCGGCCTCGATGAGGGGGTACGCCGGTCTCTCGACGTCGCCGAGGGTGATATCCTCGATCCCGGTTGGGCAGCCGCGGCGCTCGGGGAGACGGCGGGACCGGGCCTGGTCGACGAGATCGTCCACTGCGCCTCGAACACGGCCTTCGCCGAGCGGAAGCGGGCCGAGGTCGAGGCGGCCAACGTCGGCGGGCTCCGCAACGTCCTCGACTTCGCCGCCCGGAGCGGCTGCTTTTTTTTCCATCAAGTCAGCACCGCCTTTGTCGCCGGAAAGCGGACCGGACTCTGCCGGGAGGACTGGGTCGAATCGGGCGAGTTCACCAACGTCTACGAAGAGACGAAGGCCCGGGGGGAGGTCCTGGCCCGGGACGCCTGCCGGAGGGAGGGGATCCGGCTCAACGTCTATCGACCGTCCATCGTCTACGGCGATTCCCGGACGGGACGGACCCTGCGCTTCAATGCCCTCTATTTCCCGGTCAAGGCGGCCGTCTTCCTCCGCGACATCTACCTCGCCGACATTCGCGAGCGGGGCGGGAGAAAAGCCTCGGAACTGGGCATCCGGATGAAGGAAAACGGGCATCTTTTCATGCCCATCCGTATCGAGGTCGGCCGCGAGGGCGGCATCAACCTCATCCCGATCGACCACTGCGTCGATGTCTTCATGGCCATCCTGGAGGACGGCCTCGAAGGCGGTGTCTATCACATCGTCAACTCCCGGCCGACGAGGATCGAAGTCATCGTCGAGTACGCCAAACGTCTCTTTCACCTGGACGGCATCGAGACCTGCGGGCCGGAGGCCTTCGACGCGCGGCCGAAAAACGCCCTGGAGACTCTCTACGATACCACCCTCGACGTCTACCGCCCGTACATGCAGGACCTGCGGGCCTTCGAGATCAAGAACGCCTCGCCTGTCCTCGAGAGGCATGGGCTGGTTTGTCCGGAATTCGACTACGATGTTTTCGCCCGGTGCATGAGCTTCGCGGTCGAAACGGGCTGGGGGACACGGCTCTTCCCATAGAAAAGATGGAAAAAGCGCAGATGGCGGAAATCGTCCTCGCCTCAGCCTCGCCCCGGCGCCGGGAGCTCATGGCCCGGGTCGCGCCGGAGTTCCGCGTCTTCCCGGCCGACGTCGACGAATCCTCGGTTCCGGAGAAAGACCCCCTCGAGTTTGCTATCGCCGCCGCCGTGCTGAAGGCCAAAACGGCGGCCGAATCCTTTCCCGAAGCCATCGTCATCGGGGCGGACACGGTTGTCGCCCTGGGTCTGCGCGTCCTCGGTAAGCCGTCCGACCGGGAATCAGCTCGGGCCATGCTCCGGGCGCTTTCGGGCCGGCGGCACCGGGTGATGACCGGGTTGGCCTTTTACAACAAAACCGAGGACCGCCTCCTCACGGGCTACGACCTGACCTACGTCACCTTCCGCGAGCTCTCCGCGGAGATGATCGAAGGTTACCTCGCCCAGGAAAGCTACCTCGACAAGGCCGGCGCCTACGCCGTCCAGGAAGTCGGCGACGCGTTCGTCGCCAAGCTCAAGGGGAATTACGACAACGTCGTCGGCTTGCCCGTGGAAAAGGTCCGGCGGCTCCTGGCCCTGTTCAAGGCCGCTCCGCTCACGGTCGAGGTCGAGGACATCGATTTCCCGGCGAGTTCCGGGAAGGCCGAAGCCGGCGGCCGCAGGCTTCTCATCCCGGGTGGCGTCACCGGCGAAACCGTCCGGGTCCAGGTCGTCGGTGAGCGCGGCGCCGCTTGTGTCGCCGAAGTCATCCGGGTCGAGTCCCCTTCGAGCCGCCGCGCCGAGCCCCGATGCCTTCATTTCGGGCGGTGCGGCGGCTGCCTCTTCCAAAATATCGATTATGGGACCCAGCTCGAGCTCAAAGAACGGCACCTCAGACGGACGCTCGAGGAGGCCGGCATCGCCGCGGCGGCCGCGGCCGTCAAGGCCATCACGCCCTCGCCGGACTTCTACACCTACCGGAACAAGATGGAGTTCGGCTTCGGGGAGAGCTGGGGCCGGCTCGTCCTCGGGCTCAGGGAGAGAGTCACGGCCACCCGCCAGACCCACCGCCGGACTCTGTCGATCGACGCGTGCCCGATATTCAGTCCTGTCGTCGAGCGCGTCTTTCCGGCCGTGATCGATTTCGTCCGCGAAAAAGGCCTGGCCGTTTTCGACATCCTGTCGGGCCACGGCCATGTCCGCCACCTCGTCCTCCGGCAGGGGAAGAGGACTGGGGAGCTCATGGTCATCCTCGTGACGGCCGAGCTTCCGGGCACGGATATCGCCGTCTTGGCCAAGCGCCTGATGGCCGCCGTCCCGGAGCTCAAAAGTTTCGTCCACGTTACGAACAGCCGCCCCTCCGACCTCGTCGAGTACGAGAAGACCCGGCTCGTCGCCGGGGCCCCGTTCATCGAGGAAACGCTGGCCGGTCTCACCTTCCGGGTCTACCCCCAAACGTTCTTCCAGACCAACACGGCCGGCGCCGAGCTGCTCTACCAAAGGATCAGGGACGAAGCTCCGCTATCTCCGGAGAGCCGCGTCCTGGGGCTCTATTGCGGAAGCGGGCCGATCGAGCTCTCGCTCGCCGGGGCGGTCCGGAAAGTGACGGGCGTCGACTCCTCCCCCGCCAATATCGCCAACGCCGTGGAAAACGCCATGCTCAACCGGGTCGACAACGTCGAATTCGTGCCGGGAACGGTCGAATCGTTCCTCGGCGGGCCGCTCCGCGAGCCGGCCGATGTTGTCGTCGTCGACCCGCCGCGCGTCGGGCTCACGGGCAAGGCGCTCCGCCGGATTTTGGACCTCGGCGTCCCCGCGGTCGTCTACGTGTCGTGCAACCCGGCGTCTCTCGCCCGAGATCTCCGCGGTTTTCTCGACGCCGGTTACAAGGTCCGGTCCCTGTCGCCCTTCGACCTTTTTCCCCACACGCCCCATCTCGAAACCCTGGCCGTCCTCTGCAAGGAATAGGCTTCATCTCCCAATTTCGAGGAATACCCAACCGCGATGAATGCCGCTCAGGCGACCGTGCGGGTGGCGATGACGTCGACGCCCGTGCCGAGGACGTCGGCGATGAGGATCTGGCCGCGTCGGACGGGTGCCTCCGGCCTGAGCCGGGCGATCTCGGCGAGGATGGGGAAAATCATCTCTCTCGGCACGCGGCCGCTCAGCCGGACCGAAACCATCGTCGCCGCCGTGCCCCGGACCGGAACCGACGTGGCCAGGTTCCGTTTCGGATAGAGCACTTCTTCGACGGCGAAGGGTAGGCCTTTGTCGCACTGGTTCCCCCGGACGTCGAGCTCCCCGGCCTCGTCCTTGCGGACCTCGAGCTCGCAGCCGACAGGGCAAAGGACGCAGGTCAGGCGGTCGAGGACAGGACGGTCACTCATGGCCGCTCACCTCGAGATCCTCCTCGACGGCCGGACGCACCTTGATTTTCTGGAGCTCGGTCGGCAGGAGGCGGCCGAACTTTTTCCGGGCATAGAGCTTCCCCGTCGTTTTCCCCTTGACGATGACCTGGACGTTTCGGAGCGGCCGTCCGACCCGGAAGTTCCATGCGACGCCGGCCGTCCCGGCCGTCACGAGCTGAGGCAGGGCGTATTTGACGTTCGGTCCGGCGGTGATGCGGACCGTCGCGCCGGCCGCCCTCTCGCCCGCCGCGTAGCGAGCGGCGGACTTCCCGGCCGCGAACCCTTCGAACGAGGCCCAGTCGGCGACGTCGTGGATATGGAGGACATTGCCGCAGGAGAAGACGCCGGAGACAGAGGTCATGAACCTCTCGTCGACGACGGCGCCTCCGGTGAACGGCGAGAGTTCGACTCCCGCCCGCTTCGAGAGCTCGTTCTCGGGGATGAGGCCGACCGATAGGAGCAGGGTGTCGCAGGGGATGACGCTCTCGCTCCCCGCAATAGGCATCAGCTCGCCGTCGACCTTGGCAACGACGACGCTTTCGACCCGGTCCCGGCCGCGGATCTCGATGACCGTCGAGCGCAGCTCGAGGGGGATGCCGAAGTCCATGAGGCACTGGCGGACATTGCGCTCGAGGCCGCTCGCCCATGGCTGGATCTCGAAGACGCCCTTCACCGCGACGCCGTCGAAGCTCAGCCGGCGGGCCATGATCAGCCCGATGTCGCCCGAACCGAGGATGACGGCCGCGTTGCCGATGCGGAGATTCTGGAGGTTGACCAGGTTCTGGGCCGACCCGGCCGTAAAAACACCCGCTGGGCGCGTTCCCGGGATCTCGATCATGTCCCGCGTCCGCTCCCGACAGCCCATGGCCAGCACGACCGACTTGGCCTGGACGAGACGGTATCCGGAGCGCGCGTTGACGCGAAGGACACGCTCGGGCGTGAGGTCGAGGACCATGGCCCCGGTCTCGACCTTGATCGGTTCGCGGATGACGTCTTCAATGAGCCTCTCGGCGTATTCGGGGCCGCTGATCGTTTCGTTGTAGAGGAAGAGCCCGAAGCCGTCGTGGACGCATTGGTTGAGGATGCCGCCGAGGGTCCGGTCGCGCTCGACGAGGAGGACTTTCCCCGCCCCGGCCCGCCGGGCGCCCAGGGCCGCGGCCAATCCGGCCGGACCGCCGCCGATGACGGCAACGTCGCAGGTCTCGATCGCGTCCATCTTCGCTCAGCCCTTGACCCGCCCGAAAAACAGGCGCGAGCCGCCACCCCGTTTGGTGATCCGGTCGGCCGGGACACCCTCGTCCTGGAGGATCTCGACGATGCGCGGCGTGCAGAAGCCGCCCTGGCAGCGGCCCATGCCGCAGCGGGTCCGGCGCTTGACGGCGTCCATCGTCCGGGCCCCGAACGGGTTCCGCAGGGCGGCGACGACCTCGGCTCGGGTGACGTGCTCGCAGCGGCAGACCGTTTCGCCCCAGTCGGCGTCGGCGGAAACCCGCCCGGCCCGCTCGTCGTCACCCAGGTGGTCGAAGCGGGTCCGGCGGGGTCGTTCCGGCTTGAACTCCGGCTTCGGCCGGAGGTCCGTTTTCGTACCGATCATCCCGGCCACGATTTCGGCGATAGCCGGCGCCGCGGTCAGGCCGGGCGACTCGATTCCAACGAGGTTTATCCAACCCGGACGGAGGGCGCTCTCCTCGACGATGAAATCGCCGAACCTGTCCTTGTCGCTCGCGTCGACAAGCTTGGGGCGTATCCCCGCGTAGCTGTGGATGAAGGAGACGCGGGCGAGCTCCGGCATGAGCCGGCCGGCCTCGGCCTTGAGCCGGGCCATGGCTTTCTGGGTCGAGGAGACGTCGCGCTTGTCGTCGACCGGCTCCGCGCTCGGTCCGAGGATGATATTCCCCTCCAGGGTCGGAGTGATGTGGATGCCGAGGCCGGGGTCGTCGCGAGGCGGCACGGGATAGACGGGGAGGTTGAGCCGGAGCCCGCAGTCTTTGTCCGTGATGAGATATTCGCCCCGATACGGGAAGACCCGGTATTCGTCGATCCCGGCCAAGCGGGCCACTTCGTCGGAAAAAAGGCCGGCGCTGTTGACGACCCGGCGGGCCGCGAACGTCCCTTTCGGAGTCGACAGGTGGAAGAGGCCGCCGCGGAAGTCAACGGCCTCGACGGCCGCCTCGAGCAGGACCCGGGCGCCGTTCTGTCCGGCGCACTCGGCCAGTGCGATGGTGAATTCGTAGGGGGAGATGATGCCCGTGTGCGGCGAATAGAGCGCCCAGCGGCCGCGGGCCAGGGGCTCGAGACGCCGGATGGCGGCCTCGTCAACGATCTCGAGGTCAGGGACGCCGCTCTTATCGCCCTCGGCCTTGAGCTCCTCGAGGCGGCTCCTGTCCGCGTCGGCCAGGGCCACGACGAGCTTTCCGGTCTTGCGGTGGGGAACACCGAGTTCCGCGGCCAGGCCGTAGATCATCCCCAGGCCGGCAACGTTGGTCCTGGCTTTGAGCGACCCGGCCGGGACGTTGAACCCGGCGTGGATGACGCCGCTGTTGCCCTTGCTGATACCCTCGGCCAGGTCCGCTTCCCTCTCGAGGAGGAGAATCTTCAGGTCGTAGCGCGAGAACTCCCGGAGGACGGCGCAGCCGACGACCCCGCCGCCGATGACGGCGACGTCGTAAACCGAGCTTTTCGTTTCGTCCATAACCGCCAGCATGTCATCATACCAAATCGGGCCACCGCCTCAAAGGCCGCCGGTTCGCTCCTCCGGATTGACTTACGCGCCAATCGCGGATATAAGGGAAGGCCATGCTTATCAAGATCATCGTCATCGGCACCTACGCCGCGATGACGCTCGTCATCGGCTATATCGGCCTGAAGAAAACCCGGACGTTCAACGATTACTTCCTCGGCGGCCGCACCGTCGGACCGTGGATGTCGGCTTTCACCTACGCCGCGGCCTACTTTTCCGCCGTCCTGTTCATCGGCTTCGCCGGGAAAGTCGGCTGGGGGTTCGGCTTGTCGGGACTGTGGATCGCCCTGGGGAACGCCCTCGTTGGGGTCCTGGCCGTCTGGGGACTCCTCGGGAACCGCATCCGGAAAATGTCGGTCGAGCTCCAGGTCACGACCATGCCGGAGTTCCTGGAAAAGCGCTACGGCAGCCGATTCCTGAAGTTCATCGCCTCGTTGGCCGTTTTTTTATTCCTCGTCCCCTACTCGGCGGCCGTTTTCATCGGCTTGTCTTATCTCTTCAAGGCGAACTTCGGCCTGGCCTACGGCACGGCCCTCTTGTTCATGGGCCTGTTCACGGCGTTCTATCTCGTTCTCGGCGGCTACAAGTCCATGACCATAATCGACGTCGTCTTCGGGATGATCATGTGCCTCGGCTCGGCCGTCCTCCTCGCGAGCACGCTCCAGAAGGCCGGCGGACTGGGGAATCTGACTTCGGGCCTCGCGGCCATCGACCCGCGGCTCACGGCCGCCGTCGGCCCGGCCGGCGCCTGGCCGCTTTTCGCCCTCGTCTTCCTGACGAGTGTCGCCCCCTTCGCCATGCCCCAGCTCGGCCAAAAGTTCTACGCCATCAAGGACGAGCGGGCCATCCGGCGGGGGATGATCGCCTCGACGGCCTTCGCGGCCCTGATCGCGGGGACAGCCTACTTCACCGGGGCCGCGGCCCGGCTTTTCCTCACGCCCAAGAGCGCGCCCGGGGCCTTCGCCGCCGGCAAGCCCGTTTTCGACGTCCTGATGCCGGAGTTCCTGGCCAAGGTCATCCCGCCGTCCCTTTCCATCGTCATGATGCTCCTCATCCTCTCCGCGTCGATGTCGACGCTCGCCGCCCTCGTCCTGATCTCGAGCTCCTCGGTCGTCAAGGACCTCTACGCCGGTTTCGTCAACCCCGACGTCCCTGACCGGACACTGACCCGGATGATGCGGGTCACGTCGGCCGTCTTCATCCTCCTCTCCGTCATCCTTGCCTATCTCCGTCCGGCGACGATCGTCGCCATCCTGTCGGTCTCGTGGGGAGCGGTCGGCTCGTTCTTCCTCGGGCCGTTCGTCTGGGGCCTCATCAGCAAAAAGGTGACGAAATTCGGTGCTTTGGCGTCGGCGATCCTCGGCCTCGGGACGTGCCTGGGCCTGGCCATCGCCGGGATGGCGCCGGCGGAGGCGGGAACGATCGGGATGATCGTTTCGCTCGCCGTCAACCCGCTGGCAAGTCTCGCCGGGTAACCGCCGTCAGTAGCGGAAGATCATCTCGAACTGCAGCCAGTTGTAGCTCGCGGCCCCCGGAAAGTAGAAACTCCCCGGCATGAAGTGTTCCCAGATCACGCGGCCCGTAAGGAAC
This sequence comes from Candidatus Aminicenantota bacterium, assembly GCA_026393975.1. Taxonomy (GTDB): domain Bacteria; phylum Acidobacteriota; class Aminicenantia; order Aminicenantales; family Saccharicenantaceae; genus RBG-16-66-30. The sequence goes on from JAPKZD010000009.1 coordinate 317,155, forward strand.
TTGCTGATCTTATAGTTCAAACGGCCCTTGAGGAGCGTGCCGCGTCCAAGACCGGCACCGCCGGGAAACACTCCCGGCTGCGCTTCGACCGCGCCCATACGCTGGAACATCAGCAAGCCGTCGCACCGGCTGCCGAAGTCCAGGGAGAGGGAACCGTAAAGGGACGTCAGGTTGCTCCAATAAGATTGGCGGCTCTCCCGGGTGAGCGTGTAGATGTAGCTTTCGTTCCATTTCGGCCAGCGGCTGAAGATGGGATCCCAGCCTTCGATCTTCTCCGTCCCGGGACGGTCGCCGCTGAGGAAGATGCCGCCGAAGACGACCGTCTTGAGGAGGGGCAGAGCGCCCTCGATTTCGTAGTCGAGATGAACGATCCCGCCGAAGGCCGCGCGGCCGGCGTCGCCGTATGTGCCCGTCTGGGCGGCTCCCTCCGCCGTGAGCATGAGCGGGCGGAGGATCGGAACCTGGGCCCGGGCCCCGAAAGTGTCGGTTCTCCCCGCGACGGGCCAGAGTTCCGTTTCGCCGGTCGTTTTGCGGATGGCGTAGGCGTCGAGCTTCGTCTTCCCGAAGCTCCCGGAATAGTAGAGGGCCAGGGCGTTCTCGGGCTGCTCTGCCAGCGGCTGGGGCCGCGCGTTGATCACCGGGAGGAACCGGTCGGTCGTTTTCTGGGCGTGGGCGAATACGGTGAGCTTGTGGTTCTTACTCAGGTCGGCATCAATCCGGATAGCGTTGAAATAATAAGAGCGCGAGCCGTCGCCCGGCGTGCCGTCGGCGATGACGAAGCCCTCACCGAAGTTGAGGTCCTGACGCCCTGCCGTGACGGTGAAGGGTACGTGCCCGGGGATGGTCCATTTGAGGTAAAGGTTGTCGACGAAGAGCTCGTGCCAGTTAAAGGCCCGGTCCTTGGGGGCCAAGTAGACGCGGAACTCGTTCGTGACCTTGCCCAGGACCTCGACATTCTTCGCGGCCTTCCAGCTCAGGCCGAGGGTCGTCCGGTTCCGGGTGTAGGCGAAGCCATCGTTGGCCGAGTCATCGAGGTTGACGGCATTGTCCCAGGTCTCGAAACGGAACCGTTCGACGAAGATGAGCTTCAGGCGGGGCGCCGGTTTGTCTTCAGCCCTGGCGAAAGGAGAAACGACGGCCGCCGCGATGAGACTCCAGATGATCGCTTTTCGCAACATAAGTCCGATCCTATCCAACTAATAGAAGGCATATTACCACAAGCCGAAGGATTGGGGGAAGGAGGATGGTCAGTAGAGCCCGGTCGAGCCGAAACCGCTCTGGCCGCGCGCGGTGCCATCGAGTGCTTCGCACTCGACGACGGAGACGGCGGCCACAGGCTGGACGAGCATCTGGGCGATCTTCATGCCCTTCCTGACCACGAACGGAGCGGCGCTCAGGTTGATCATGACGACCTGGACCTCGCCCCGGTAGCCGGAGTCGACGACGCCGGCCAGGCGGTGGACGCCCTGGAGCGAAATGCCGCTCTTGTCCCAGACGAGCCCGACATGGCCGGCCGGGACGGCCACCTGGATGCCCGTCGGGACGGCGAAGACCTCACCTGGCCCGAGCTCGCGGTCGACGACGGAGAAAAGATCCAGCCCGGCGTCGCCGGGGTGACCGTAGACGGGGAGCTTGGCCTCGGGGTGGATGCGCTTGACTCGGAGTTCCATGGTCAGCTCCTTTTTCATTCCGGCCCTTCGATCCGGACATCCTGGAAGTAAGGCTTGGCCGCGGCGACGATCTCCGCGAGCTCGGCTCGGCCGAATGGCTTGATAGCGAGGAAGGCCGGGTCGATCGTCGTTTGGGGCACGAATTGCTGGATGAGGTAGTTCGCCGCCCCATCGAGCCACTCGCCGATTTTGACCACGTCCTCTTTCCCCACGAACCCCGGGACGACCGTCGTCCGGAAGGTGTGCCGGACGCCGGTCGTCCGGAGGATGTCCGCGCTCCGGACGACCCGCTCGACGTCCACGTTCGAGCGGGTCACCTCGCGGTAGCGCTCGAGGGGGGCCTTGACGTCCATGGCCACCCAGTCGAGGAGCCCGGCGGCGAGAAGCCCCTCCAGGCGCTCCGGAAAGGAGCCGTTGGTGTCCAGCTTGACGAGAAGACCCCGCTCCCGGACGACACGGATGATGTCCTCGATGTCCTCGTGGAGGAGGGGCTCCCCGCCCGTGAGGCAGACCGCCTCGAGCCAGCCTTTGCGGCCGTCGAGATAGGACAGGAAGATGTCGACGGGCATCGTCTGGAGCGTCTCCGGCCTCAGCACGAGGTCCGCGTTGTGGCAGTAAGGGCAGCGGAAGGTACAGCCGCCGAGGAAGACCGTCGAGGAAATATGGCCGGGGAAGTCCCGGCTCGAGAACTTCTCTATCCCTTTGATTTCGACCACCCGTCGAACTCCTCCGCCGAGTTGATCACGGCCCGGACGATGCCCTGGGTGTGGGCGACGAGGGTCGGGAGGATGATCGCGCCCTTGTCGTCCCTCTTGATGACGTTGATGAACTCACGGATCTTGGCCTTGCCCGGGCGCTCGGTCAGGCTGTACTCGGCGTACGGAGTCTCGGTTTCGGCGAGCCTCTTCTTCAGCGCCTCGCACTTGCCGCAGCTGGGATAGGTAAAAAGCAGGTAATCCATGACGTTTCCGCCTCTCGTGAAATATGACGGGACTCAGGCGATCTTGTCGTAGGGCGTCCGGTCCTTGAATTCCTGCTGTTTGCCGTCGTTCCAGGTCCGGACCGGCCTCATGTAACCGACGATGCGGCTGTAGACCTCGGTCTCGCCGCCGCAGTCCGGGCACTGGAAATGCCGGCCGCGGAGGTAGCCGTGGTTCATGCAGACACTGAACGTCGGGGTGATGGAGAAGTACGGCAGCTTCGTCTGGGCGATCCTCTGGACGAGCTTCTTGCAGGTCTCGCCGTCGATGGCCTCGGGCAGGAAGGCGTGGAAGATCGTCCCGCCGGTGTAGAGCGGCTGGATCTCCCCTTGGTGCTGGATGGCTTCGAAGATGTCCCGGGTGGCGTCGACGTTGAGCTGGGTGGAGTTGGTCAGGTAGGGGTACTTCTCCGTGCCCGAAGTGTAGATCCGGGGGTATTTCTGCCTGTCGAGGCGGGCCAGACGGTAGGCCGTGGATTCCGCCGGTGTCGCCTCGAGGTTATAGAGGTTGCCCGTCTCCTCCTGGAATTCACGCAGGACGCCGCGCATGAAGTTGAGCGTCTCGACGGCGAAATCGCGGCCTTCGGGGGTGCCGATGCCCTTCTTCAGGAAGTTCATGCAGGCCTCGTGCATGCCGCAGATGCCGATCGTCGAGAAGTGGTTGTCGAAGTGGCCGAGGTAGACCTTGGTGTAGGGCATCATGCCTTTGGCCAGCATGTTGTTGACGATCTCGCGCTTGGTTTCGAGCGTCTCCTTGGCGATGGTCATGAGCTCCTTGAGGCGGGCGAAATAGTCGTCTTTGGACGTGGCCTCGAAGGCGACCCGGTTGAGGTTGACCGTGACGACGCCGACGGACCCCGTCGAATCGCCCGGGCCCCAGATGCTCCCCGGCCGGCGCATGAGCTCGCGCTGGTCGAGGTTGAGCCGGCAGCACATGGCCCGGATGTCGCCCGGGTTCATGTTCGTCCCGATGTAGTTCTGGAAGTAAGGGATGCCGTACTTGGCCGTGGCGTCGAAGAGGAGCTTGGCCTTGGGGGAATCCCAGTCGAACTCGCGGCTGAGGTTGTAGGTCGGGATGGGGAAGGTGAAGACCCGGCCCTTGAGGTCGCCCTCGATCATGATCTCGAGGAAGGCCTGGTTGATCCAGTCGACCTCCTTCTGGTAGTCGCCGTAGCAGGTGTCGAGCTCCTCGCCACCGACGACGGCACGCTTATTCTTCATGTCCTCGGGGATCGTCCAGTCGAAGGTCAGGTTGGAGAAGGGGGTCTGCCAGCCCCAGCGGCAGGGGACGTTGAGGCCGAAGATGAGCTTCTGCATGTCCTGCTTGACGTCTTCGTAGCTGAGACGGTCGTGGCGGACGAAGGGCGCGAGGAAGGTGTCGACGCTCGAGAAGGCCTGGGCGCCGGCGAACTCGGCCTGCATCGTCCCGATGTAGTTGACCATGTGCAGGGTCAGGGTGTCGAGGTGCTTGGCCGGGTTGGAGTGGACCTGGTTGGGGACGTGGCCGAAGCCCTTGCGGATGAGGTTCTCGAGCGACCAGCCGGCGCAGTAGCCGACGATGGGATAGCTCAGGTCGTGGATGTGGAAGTCGCCTTCCTCGTGGGCCTTCTTGGCCCGCTCGGAGTAGATCTGGTTGAGGGCGAAATTCGACAGGACCTCGCCGGAAACGCGGGCGTTGAGGCCGGCGAAGCTCATGACACCTTCGTTCGAGTTCTCCCGGATCTTCCAGTCGGCGTTGCTGAGGTAGTCCTTGATCAGCCGCTCGAGGTTGAGCCCGATCTTCTTGGCCTCGCGGATGCCCTTGTGCTTCTCCCGGTAGAGGATGTAGGTCTTGGCGACCTCGTGGTAGCCCTGCTTCATGAGGACCATCTCGACGACGTCCTGGATCTGCTCGACGGACGGGACGGTGTAACCGGCGAATTTCTCCTCGATCATGAAGCAGACGATGTCGCAGGCGGTCTTGGCGATCGTCCGGTCCTTGATGCCCTGGGTTTGCATCGCCTTGAAGATGGCGTTGGTGATCTTCTCCTGGTCGAAGTCCGCAACGCTGCCGTCTCTCTTTTTGATCCTGCCGACCGTGCTGACCATGAGCCGCCTCCTTCTTTGCCCTGCTCACAAGCCTGGGATTTTCGCACGCTACGTGCTAAAATCAACCCTTCCAAAAACCATGGCGAAAACAAACAGCCTTTCGGCCTTATCCCATATATTGTGTAGCTATTGTGGGGAAAATACCAAATATTGTATTTCCCGAGCAGACTCTACACCCTCGAAAATGGCTTTGTCAAGCCCTTTTGAGGGAATTTTATAAGTTATTGAGGCGGCAATGCATATTATCGAAATTCGGACGCGGGCCAAGGAAGAATTCGTCGATTTGACGACCGAACTGGACCGAATCGTAACGGCGTCGGGGGTCGCAAGCGGCGTGTGCGTCGTCGCCGTCCCCCACACGACGGCGGGCGTCACCGTCAACGAGAACGCCGACCCGGACGTTCGGGCGGACTTGTTAATGACGCTGCGGCGGATCGTACCCGACACCCTTCCCTACGCCCACGCCGAAGGGAACTCCCCGGCCCACGTCAAGGCCGCGTTCGTCGGGTCGTCGGTAAGCCTCATCGTCGAAGACGGGTGTCTCCGGCTGGGCACTTGGCAGGGTGTTTTCTTCTGCGAGTTCGATGGGCCGCGGACACGGAAAGTTTGGATTCAAATCGTCGGCTCAGTGTGAGCCCGCTAGTCAGATTCCGAGACGGGGAATCTCGAAGCCGCGCGTGAAATTTGGCGGAGACGGCGTAATTCGAGATGAATCCGCCGTCGGGCGGTGATGATGGCCGCCCGTAAGCCCCCGTAGCGGAGGGGGACTCGTCCCGCTTCGAGAGAAGCGGGGCGGGGGAACCGCCGGGACTGGTTCCCGGGGGCCCGGGGGATAAGGGTGGCCTCATCGCCGCATTCCGGCGGCGGATGGCCGTCTAAAAGCGCAGGCCGAGTTTCTTGAGTTCCGCGGCGAGGTCGGTCGTCGGCATATAGTGAATGCCGGCGAGCCCCGCATCGACGGCGCCCTTGACGTTCTCCTCCATGTCGTCGATGAAGACGCATTCCTGCGGCGAAGTGCCCGCCAGGCGCGCCGCAGCGAGGTAGATGGCCGGATCCGGCTTGAGAAGCTTGAGCTCGTAAGACAGGACGTAGCGGTCGAAGAACAGGACCTCGGGAAACCGGCGCCGGACGAAGCCGAAGCGCTCCGGGTCGGTGTTCGAAAGGAGCAGGGTCTTGTAGCCGGCCGCCTTGACCCGGGCGAGGACATCGATTGCGACATCGTTCAGCGAGAAGATGTCGTTGTAGATCTCATAAAAGAGTCCGTAGGGGATGTCCGCGCCGACGGTCTCCATGACCCATTCATGGAATCCGCGCGGCGTTACGGCCCCGCCGTCGAAGCGGCGGAAGAGCTCGAGGTCGCCGTGGATGGCCGCCTTCACTTCCTCGAACGGTTTCCCCGCCAAATCGGCCAGCTTGCGGAGAAAGATGTCATTGTCGAACCAGAGGACGACGCGCCCCAGGTCGGAAACGACGGTGCGGATCATGGGGAGACCGCTTTCTGCGGGACCTCCAGCCCCTGGCCTTCTCGGCGGTCGGCCCGCTTGAGGAGAAGTGCGAAGACGAGGCCAAGGAGGCCGAGGCTGGCGAACATGACCTGGCTCGCGACATAATTCCCCGTCCTGTCCCTCAGGAGGCCGTTGAGGAGCGGGAAGAGCCCCAGGCCGATATTCTGGATGGCTGTCATCAGCCCGAAGGCCGTCCCGACCCGGTTCGACTTGACAAGGAGCGGAACGGACGGCCACAGGGCCGCCGGGACGAGGACAAAGGCGAAGCCGAGGAGGATCATCGGGTAGACCGGGAAGATCTTCGTCAGACCCATGGCCAAATGGCAGGGGATGAGGAGGAGAGAACCGACGATCATGAACGTCGCCCTCTTTCCCACTCGATCCACAAGCCGACCGGCGAACGGAGCGAGGAGCATCGAGGCGAAGATGATGATACTGGTGATGCCGCCGGCGGTGCTGAAGATGTGGCGGAAGTTGTTGAAGACCTGGGCCAGGAAGCTGCCCGAGGCCGGCGCTGTCAGGGCAATGCCCCACTTGGTGGCGAAGAAGTCCGTCGACAGGCTCTGGAAGGGGAAGATGGCCGCGTAGAACGTGAAGCAGAGCGCGGTGACGTACCAGAAGGTCGGCTTGAACTCCTTGATGTCTTTGAAGACGATCTTGTCGCCGGCGCTCTCCTCGCGGAGGTTGAGGGCTTTCTCGCCCCGCTTGTCCATGACGAAGTAGCAAAGGTTGCCGATGAGGGACAAGATGCAGGCGCCGACTGCGGCCAGCAGGGCGTTTCGGAAACTGCCGAAATACTTCGTGATGAGCTCGCCATTATTGAAGGCGAAGAGCGACCCCAGGCGACTCACGGTCAGGGCCACGCCGAAGGAAAGCGCCAGCTCTTTCTTCTTGAACCAGCGGGCCAGCATGGCACTCTGGGCGACGACGAGGGGTTCGGCGCCGGCCCCGAAGATGAACCGGCCGAGGAACATCAAGGGAATGGTCTTGGCCTGCCAGACGACCGCAGCGCCGATGAAGACGAGGATAGAGAAGATGATGCTCGCCTTCCGAGTCCCAAGCCTATCGATGAGCATCCCCGCAAAAAGCAGCACCAGGATGGCGGCGATGCTGTACATCGTGTTCATCGTGCCGACGGTCGCGCGGGATGCCTTGAGCTCGCCGATGAGCGACGGCGCGATGGCCCCGATGATGTCGTAGGCAAAGTAGCTTCCGAAAGTCAGAGAGGAAATGAATAAAAGGTTCGTGAACCGGTAGATCGGCTTGGTCGGGTGGAAGAAGCCGACCGGCGCTGCAGTATCGGCGTTTGTCATGAAAAGACCCTCCAATCTCCTGGTGATCCGGTCATTCGAGGCTCTATCTTCCGGAATCCGGGGAAAATAATCAAGCCTCTTTATCCGATCCCCGGGGTCCTGATATAATCCTCCCTAAAGAAAGGATGGATCCCATGGACGATGACGGCCGCCATTTCAGGTTTTTCAACCCGGAGCGCCTGGCTCCGGAGCTCGACCGGAGCCTCTGCGGCCTCGAACGCGACAAGATCATCCGCCGGATCTGGGACCGGGACGCGACGGTCTGGAAGACCGAGGACAGGGAAATCTCGAACCGGCTGGGCTGGCTCTCGTCTCCCCGATCGGCCGAAGACGAGGTCCCCGCGCTGGAAGCTTTCGCGGCCTCGCTCCGCAGCGAAGGACTGTCCCGGGCCGTCGTCTTGGGCATGGGCGGCTCGAGCCTCGCCCCGGAGGTCTTCGCCCGCGCTTTCGGGACGGGGGACGGCGCGCTCGAGCTCGAGGTCCTGGACACGACCGAGCCGGGAACCGTGGCCGCGGCGGCCGAGCGCTTCGACCCCGGAAGAACCCTGTTCGTCGTCTCTTCGAAGTCGGGGACGACCGCGGAACTCGTCGCCCTCTTTTCCTTTTTCTACGACCGGGCCCGCCGCGAACTCGGCGACGCTCGCGCCGGCGGCCGGTTCGTCGCCGTCACCGACCCGGGGACCCCGCTCGAGGCCCTGGCCAAATCGCTCCGCTTCCGCGGGACGTTTCCCGGCCGGCCGGATATCGGCGGGCGGTTCTCCGCCCTTTCGGTTTTCGGCCTGTTGCCTGCGGCCCTCAAGGGAATCGACCTGAGGCGCCTGCTTCTCTCGAGCCGGGCCGTCGCCGACGCGTGCCGCGTCGAAACGCCGGACGAAAATCCGGGGGCCCGGCTCGGAGCGATCCTGGGGACCGCTGCGGCGAGAGGCATCGACAAGCTGACGTTCATCGTCCCACCAGCGCTCAGGCCGCTCGCCGGCTGGCTCGAGCAACTCATCGCCGAAAGCACGGGAAAAGAGGGCAAAGGCATCGTGCCCGTCATCGAGGACGTCCCGGGATCCCCCGCAAGCTACGGAAAGGACCGCCTTTTTGTCGAACTTCCCGACGCCGGAGCCCCGGAGCGCGGCGGGGGTGTACGCGCGCTCATCGACGCCGGGGCGCCGCTTGTCCGGCTGACACTCGAGGACCCTTATTCTCTGGCCGGGCATTTTTTCCTATGGGAATTCGCCACGGCCGTCGCCGCTCATTTCCTGAAGATCAATCCCTTCGACCAGCCGGACGTCGAATCGACGAAAAAGAAAACAAGAGACATCCTGGCCGGTTCCGGACGGGCGGGAGGGGCCGATCCGGCGGGCCATTCCCGCGACGCCGAAGTCCTGACGATAGCCGGACCGGGCCGGTCGAAAAGCACCGGGGAGGCGTTGGCCCGCTTTTTTGACGCTTCCCGCGAGGGGGATTATATCGCCGTGCTGGCTTTTCTCCCGCCGGCAGAGGCGGTCGAAAAGCTCCTGGCCGTTCTCGCAAACGGCCTCCGTCTGAAGCACGGCCTTCCCGTCACGCTCGGTTTTGGGCCCCGCTACCTCCACTCGACCGGACAGCTCCACAAGGGGGACGGGAACAAGGGCCTCTTCCTGATGCTGGCCGAGGCCGACATGCCGGAAGTCCCCATCCCCGCCGTCCCGGGTGTCGATCGGCCCGCCGCGACATTCGCCGACCTTTTCGCGGCTCAAGGGCGGGGAGACGGGATGGCCCTCGCGGACAAGGGCCGCCGCGTCCTGAGGGTCGAGATCGAAGGCCCGGTCGAGGCAGGGCTCAGGGAACTGACGTCTTTATTGGGCTAAAAAAAAGGGACGGCCCCGAAGAGCCGTCCCTGGTTTCTCGCTTTAAGAAAACTCAGAAAAGACCGGCGCCGATGACATCGGCGTGGAAGATCTCCTTGGTTTTCGGACGGATCTTCTTGTCGACGCTGTCCTTGATGTTTACGTAGAACCAGAACTTGTCGAAGAGCTTCAGCTTGTTCAGGTAATAGTTGGAGTATGTGGTGACGGAGTCGACGATGATCTTGGCCATTTCCTGACCCTTGTCGTCGGAGAGGACGATATAGGTCACGTCGCCCTTCTGGAGCTTCCCGTAAACCTTGCCTTGCGCCTTGCCCTCCCACTCCTCGGGCTTGGCGACGCCGGTGATGGCCAGGGCCGGGACGGCTTCCCGGGACTTGAATTCGATGAAATCCTCCGGCTGGAATTCCTGGCTTCGCGTGTAGACGTTCGAGCCGGCGCCCGACGCGTCCTTGAGTTCGACGCTGTCGGCCAGGAAAACCGGGGGATGGTCGACGAGCAGGTTGCCCTTGATCTTGACGGTCTTGCCCACGAGCGTTGCCGCGTCGAAGCCGGGCAGGACGATGTCGAACCCCTGGGCCGTCGAAAGGTACATGTACCGGCCCAAGGCCGCCCGGACCGTTCCGTCGAACTCGTTGACCGCCTTCTGGACCTCGGCAGCCTGTCCTTCGGCCGCTTTCTTCTGACAGGCCACGGCGCCGCCCAGGGCGACGAGCACGGCTAGGCTCAAAAGGAAAATACCGGTTTTTTTTGCTGAACTCATCGGAAGCACCTCCATGTGTCGAACAATCGTCCATCCTCGCAGGCCGGATAGGCGGTCTTATCGCGCCGGGAAATCTATTCCCGAACAAGGATAAGTTTATACCACCGCGGCCTCCAAAAGTAAAGAAAAAAATGGGCCGGGGGGAGGTCCCGGCCTATGGGAGAAGAGGGATGGGGGATCGGCTGTCGGTCAACCCTTCCTTTTAGCGCCGCCGGACTTGGACGAAGAGCTCGAGGACCGGGAGGAAGAGGAGCTCGACCGGCCTGATGAAGAAGAGCGGCCTGAGGAAGACCCGCTCGACCTGGGGGCGCTATAAGAACGACCGGAGGAAGAGCTGCTTGACCTGGGCGCGCTATAAGAACGGCCGGAGGAAGAGCCGCTCGAACGGGAGGGGGCGGAATAGGAGCTCCGGGGCTGAGAATAGGACGGCGAGCGCGAGGAGCTGGGGCGGGAGTACGAAGGGGAGCTCGTCCGGCCGGAGGAGGACGAACGCGAAGAGCTGGGCCGGGAGTACGAAGGGGAGCTCGTCCGGGCGGAGGAAGAGCGAGAGGTCGAGTACGACGGGTTGCTCAGCTGAGGCGTCCGGGTCTCCCGTGAGACCGACGACCTCGACGAATAGGAGGGAGTCGTGACCCGGGCCGAGGACGTCCCGGAAGACCGGCTCGGCGAGCCGGCGTAGGTCCGCGAGTCCGAAGAGTACGTCCGGTCCGTGCGGGAGGGATAGCCGGAGGACGACCTGGCGGATTCGGTCCGGATCGTCCTCCCCGACATCGACGTCCGCGAGCTCATGGCCGAGGATTCGGACCGCGCGCTCGACGGGTAGTTCTTGATGGTCTCCCCTTTCTTGATGACGGCGCCCTTGGATTCGCTATCGTTCTTTTTGGCTTTCTGCTGGTCCTGCTTGGATTCGGACTTAGTAGAGGCCGAAACCTGCTTTTGTGAAGGGACGACCCGGGAGGGATCTTCCTTGGCCTCGGACCCGCTCCGGCGGACCGGCGAGGCGACGCCAGCCCGGCGGTTCTCGGAAACGCCGCTCTCATTCCGGGTCCCGGATGTTCTCTGGCTTGGATAGGACCGGATGGCCCGGCTGCCTGTTTCGGGATCCCGGATGACCGGCCGCGAAACGCCGTTCCGGTTCGGGCCGGATACGGACGCATCCCGTTCTTTTGTCCGGGCGCCCTGCGAAACCGCGCCCTGCCGCAGACGCGAGGAGGACAAGGAATTGGCCGGCGGCAGGGACTTCACCGCGCTCCGGCTGCCGGGCCGGACCGCGAGCGCCCTCCTGGCCTCGATGGCCTGGGGACGCCCGTTGTCGACGGACGGACGGATCGAAGGTTGTTCGCCCCTGAGGGCCACCCGGCCGATACGGTCGCGTTCGCCGGCCCCGATCTGGCGCCGGGCGATGTCGTGGGATTGGAGCTGGTCGCGGCGGATGAGGGACAGGGCCCGGTTGTGGGCGGAGAAATCGCGGCCGTAATCCCTATCGTAGAAGTGGTTACCGATGATGATGCCGGGCCGGTTGTACCAACTGAGGGGGCACCAGCCGATGTAGTTGTTGTCCGACCACCAATGCACCCAGGCCGGCCCCCACTGATTCTGGGGGATCCAGTACCAGCCGAGGCCGAAGCGCCAATTCCAGCGGCCGTAATGGTAGACGGACCAGCCCCAGGACTCCGAGGACACCCAGTTCCAGCCGATGACGGGATACCAGACCCAACGGCCGTTAAGATAGGGCCGCCAATCGGCGTCGGAGACGTTCGGGACCCAGACGTTGCCGTAGGGCCGCTCATAGACCCATTGGCCGTTCTGGTCGAGTTCTTCTTCATATTCTTCGAGGTCGGAGGGGAGGTTCAGCCGTTCGCTTCTCTGGGCCAACTGGGCGTCCCGGGAACCGCTCCAGTCGTCGAAGCTGTCGTCGCGGGAATCATAGGACATGGGGTCGCCGGAGAGACGGCCGTCGGAGGCCGTCAGGGTCTCCTTCTCCCGGACCAGGACCGAGCCGTCCTCGCCAGCCTCCTCCAGGCTGCCCTCGCGGACGAAGACCTCGGTTTCCCGGTCCAGTCTCACGTCAAATCTGTAGAGCCCTTCTTCGAGAACGTAGAACGATGCGTCGGGGGTATGGACTTCGATGCCCTTTTCAGTGGCGAGATAGCTCACCCTGAGGTAGGCGCTTCCTTCGGTGATCTGGATCTTAATGCGCTCGTCCCCTTCCTGGGGAAGGACCGCGAATTCCACCTTGGTGTTGTCGTCGAGGCGGAGATAGTTCCGGCGGCCGAAGTGGACCTCGGCCTGGCCGGCTTCGGTCCCCATCTTGTCGCCCTGGACGAGGGCAAGGTTCACTTCGCCCTTTTCATAGCCCAAGTTGGATGTCCTCTGGACAAAGACCGCGCCGTTGACATAGCTCAGGCGGGCATAACTATAGGGGTAGAATCCTTCGTCCTGGGCCATGAGGCCTAATGGGATCGAAACGATGAAAGCGATGGCGATTATTGAGAGTTTTCTCATCGTCTTTCTCCTTTCAACCCTAATCTTAAGCAACTATCGTGCCATCTCGGCTCTCCTTGGGGAGAAGAACTTCTCCGTCCCATTAAGAGGACAGTCCGGATGGAGGACAAAAAAAAAGGAGGACAGTTCCCTTACCGGGCCCAGCGCCGCCAGAAAAGGGGGCAATGGCGCCATGGCCGATGACCACCCCCGGGCCGCATGCCGAAGCCAAGCCCCATGAACCGGCCCATGCGCGAGCCGCGAAAGCCCATTCGGCCCAGCCCGCCTTGGCCCGGCCGATCCATGAGCCCACCCCGGAAAGCTTTCATCTTCTCGAGTTGCTCGGGGGTGAAGATCTTTTCCGCAGCGCCCCAGTGTTTGAAAGCCGCTTTGGCCCTTTCGGCCCGGAGCTGGGCGGTCTTGTCGATAAGGACGTCGATCTTCGCCTCGTTGGCCTGAGGGTCCTTGGCCAGCTCGCGCATCTCGCCGCGCATCTTCTGCATCTCATCGCGGAACGCCCGGCTCTCGTCCCTTCGGGCCTTCCGGAATTCCTCGAGCGCTTTCTCCTGCTCGGCGGTGAGTCCCAGGGACTCGCGGAGCCCTATCTTCACGGGCGGTTTCTTGCCGGCCGGCGGGGGCGCCTGGGTCTCCTGGGCCGTGACGAATGCTGGGATGAGGACCGCGGCCAGGAATACGGCCGCCGTCACGCGGATGGCGATGCGGAATATCGTCTTATTCATGGTCAGCCTCCTTGGGTCATTACGAACTGTTAGACGACGGCCGGCCGGGAAACTTTGCGCGTCCGAACGGATAAGAGGGACAGTCCTCGGGGGGCTGATGCAGTCCCCCGAGGGCAGGCCCTCTTTATTCTCCTCGGTGCCGGAGCCGGTCCAGGGTGACGGCGATGACGATGATCGCCCCGATGATGATCTCCTGGATGTAGTTCGGCCAGCCCATCATCGTGCAGCCGTTGCGCAGGAAGGACATGATCATGACCCCGACCATGGTGCCCAGGATGCTTCCCTCCCCCCCGTTCAGGCTCCCGCCGCCGATGACGACGGCGGCGATGATGTCGAGCTCAAGCCCCACGGCCACCGTGGGGTCGCCGACCGTGAGCCGGGAGAACTCCATGACCCCGCTCAGGCCGCAGAAAAGGCCGGCGACGGAGTAGACCAGGATCTTGACCCGGCTCGTCCGGATGCCGCAGAGCCGGGCGGCGGATTCGTTCGAGCCGATGGCGAAGACGTGCCGGCCGAAAACCGTGTACCTAAGGACGACGGCCATGGCCACGGCTAAGAGGATGACGATCCAAACGCCCGGGGCCAGGAGGAGCCAGGACGGCCGGGGACTCCGGGCCATGAACTCGTTGGCCCAGGTCATGGGCGCGTCGATCTTCTGGTTCCCGGCGATCCACTTGGCCGCCCCCCGGGCGATGCCCATCATGCCCAAGGTGACGATGAACGGGATGAGCCGAAGCCGCGTGACCAGGGCCCCGTTGGCCAGTCCGACCAGGCCGCCTGTGAGGACGCCAAGGAGGACGGCGACGAGGGGAGCGGCGCCGGCGTTAATGGCGTAGGCCGTGATGACGCTCGACAGAGCGATATTGGAGGCCGCGGAAAGGTCGATGCCACCGCTGACGATGATGAAGGTCATGCCGAGGGCGCCCAGGGCCACGATTACGGATTGGGTAGCAACGCTCTTGAAGTTGGCGAACCTCAGGAAGCGGCCCTGGACCTCGGGGATCAGGGCGAAGAGGGCGATGACGAGGGCGAGCCCGATGAACGGGCCGAGGACGTTGAGGGCCTTTTGGAGTCCGGCTGGACGTTGACGGCTCATTCCGCGATCCTTTGACTCATCGGATGATCCGGGTGGGCCCGGCCGACGGTGGCCGCGGCCATCAAGCCCGGCGCGTCCCACTCCGGGGTGGGCCGCGATTCGACCAGGCCGCCCCTGTGGAAGACGGCGATCCTGTCGCATATTCCGAGGAGCTCGGGGAGGTAGGAGCTGACGAACATGACGGCCTTCCCCTCCCGGGCGAGCTCGCCGATCCATTCGTAGATCTGGGCCTTGCTGACGACGTCGATGCCGCGCGTCGGCTCGTCGAGGAGGAGGATCGCGGCCTTCTGATGGAGGAGCCTGGCCAGGGCGACCTTTTGCTGGTTCCCTCCCGACAGGTCGCCGACCTTCTGGGTGGGGCCCTTGGTCTTGATCTTCATTTTTCCGATCCACTCGACCACGGCCCGGCGCTGGCGCCCAGGCCGGAGAAAGCCGTGGCGGCGATAAGGGGTGAAATCGCTCATCGTCATGTTGTCGGCCACGGACCGGCCGAGGGCCAACCCTTCCCCTTGCCTGTCCTCGCTGAGCAGGCCGAGGCCGCGGCTGATGCTGGCCCAGGGTTTCGCACCGGCCATCTCGAAGCCCGAGACGACGACCGAGCCGCCTTCGGCCTCGTCGAGCCCGAACAGGGTCCTCAGCATCTCCGTCCTTCCGGAGCCGATGAGCCCGGCGATGCCCAAGATCTCCCCCCTCGACAGGGTCAGGCTGACGGGCGATGTCATCCTCGCCCCCTTGAGCCCGTCGAGGGACAGGATGACCTCCCCGACAGCGTGTTCGACCTTGGGGAAGAACCGGGTGAACTTCTGCCCGACCATGAGCTGGATGAGGTCCTCGAGAAGGGTCCCCTCCATCCTCCCCGAGCCGACGCCGCGGCCGTCCCGGAGGACCGTATAGGAGTCGGCCACCCTCTGGGCTTCCTCGAGGAAGTGGCTGATGTAGATGACGCTGACGTCCTGACCCTTGAGCTTGCCGATGATCTCGAAGAGCCGCTGGCTGTCCTCCTGGGAGAGAGCGCTCGTCGGCTCGTCCATAACGACGATGCGGGCGCGGTTGAGCAGGGCCCGGACGATTTCCACGACCTGCTTGGCCCCCACGCTCAACTTCCTCACCCGGACGTCGGGCGAGATCTCGGGATGGCGGACGAGCTCCAGCGCCTCCCGGACCCGCCGCTTCATGGCCTTCCGGTCGAGCCAGCCCGCCGCGTGGACCTCGCGGCCGAGCATGATGTTCTCCTCGACGGTGAGGTGAGGGGCCAAGGTGAGCTCCTGGTAGATCATGGAGATCCCTCCCCGGAGTCCGTCGGCGGGGCCGGCCGGGGCGTAGGGCCGGCCGTCGATTTCCATCCGCCCGGCGTCGGGCGGGATGGCGCCGCTGAGGATCTTCATCATCGTGCTCTTGCCGGCACCGTTCTCCCCGATCAGCGCATGGACTTCGCCCCGGCCGAGTTCGAAGGTCACGCCATCGAGGGCCCGTGTTGCGCCGAAGCTCTTGCTCACCCCGGCCATGCGGAGGACGGGGGGCGCGGCGGGTTCCCGGCTCATCAGTCGATGATCTTGGAGAGGTCGGGCGAAAGGAGCGACTTGATGGCCGGGTCGTCCATGTTGTCCGCCGTGGCCAGGACCACGCCGGTGTCGATGACCTTCTCGACGGTCTCGCCCCGCAGATGGGCGACCATGGTCTTGACCCCTAGATAGCCCATTTTGCGCGGGTTCTGGACAACGAGGCCCTGGATGTGGCCGTCCCTGAGGCCCTGGACGAGCTTGGGGGAGCTGTCGAAGCCTACGAAAACGACCTTGCCCGCGAGACGGGATTCCTGGAGGGCCCGGAGCGTGCCGAACGTGCTCGATTCGTTGGGCGCGAACACGCCCTCGACGTCGGGGAAACGGCTGATCAGGTTCTCGGCAAGCTGGTACGCGGTTTCGGTCGTCGCCCCCGCGTACTGGTCCTGGACGAGCAGGACGAGGTCCGGGAATTCCTTCTTGACGGTATCATAGAACCCGGTCTCGCGCTGGACCGTGCTGGCCGAGCCTTCCTGGTAACGGATGAGGAAGATCCGGCCCCTGCCGCCGAGCAGCTGGCCGAGCCGGCGGGCGGCCAGGACGCCGCCCTTGTAATTGTCCGTGGCGACATAGCTCGTAAAGTCGCTTCCCTGGAGGCTGGAGTCGATGATGACGACCGGGATCCTCTCCCTGACGGCGTCCTGAACGGGCCGCATGAGCGCCCGGTCGTCGAGCGGCGCCAGGACGATACCGTCGACGCCGCGGCTGATGAAATCCTCGACCACGGTGATCTGCTGGGCCCGGTCGTCCTCCTTCTGCGGCCCCTTCCAGATGACCTCGACGCCGAGCTCTCGGGCCGCCTCGATGGCGCCGGCGTGGATGCTCTTCCAGAATTCGTGGGTCGTGCCCTTGGGGATGACGGCGATCTGGAGGGTTCGGCCCTCCCGGGGCCCGGCGGCATCGGAAGATTTTTTGACGCAGGCCGACGAGGCCAGCGCAAAGCACAGACATCCGGCCAGGGTTTTTAAGGCAAGGGATTTCATGTCCTCAGGATACGCGGAAGAAAATAGAGAGGAACCACCTTCGAGGATGGCCGCCAAGATGGTTCCCCGCCCTCGCCGGGAATCGGGGCCCCCGGCGTTTTCGTCCGGGAGAAAAGGACCTTACTTCTTCTTCAGAATGGGCATCCCGGTCTTCATCGTCTCCTGGGCGACGTAGGCCGCGGGGATCGCATCAAGAGCGCCGGGCCGAATGTCGCGCGCGAAGAAGTAGATCGTCTGCTTGCGTCCGCCCTTCAGCAGGACGTCCTTGGAGTGCAGGAAGTAGCTGACCCCTCTCGAATTCTTGAATTCATACGCCATGTCTATTACCTCCGAATAAAATTACTGGCACGCGTTTGGATCTCGGGATATCGATCTGGTTCAATTATTATAAAAAAAACCGCCCCATGTCAAGGCCGGACTCGGGGAAACCGCCCGCGCCGGCGTCACTGGATGAAGTCGACCGTGGGCGGCAGGTCCGCCGGGATGATCGTCCCGTAGGCGTCCTCGTAGCGCTTGATGTTCGCCTGCAGGGCTTCGAGGAAGCGCTTGGCGTGGGCGGGGCTGACGATGATCCGCGCCACGAGCTTGCCGAAAGGCCCGTCGGGAAAAAGGAAGGCGAAGTCGAAAAGGAACTCCTCCCTCGAATGCCGGATGGCGGCGAGGCTGGCGTACTGGCCGAGCGCGATCGCTTCGTCGACCTTGATCTCGACCTTCTTCGGATCCGTTTTCTGCTCCATGGTCCCTCCCGAGTCCGGATATCCTTTCCATTGTGGGGCAAAACAGCTTGGAAATCAATAGGATAGGACCCTCATAAAAATAAATGCCGAAAAACGAAAATAAAGCTTTACAACGCCCCGCGGCGTGCTATGATGATAATGGCTTTCGTGAGCGGGCTGGCGAAAGCCCCCACCTTTTTGGTTCCCATCATCAACCCCCCTTTTGCTGACAACAGCCCGCACTCAAAACCGAGGGGGTCGGGCCCCCGGTGTAATCGACGAGGCCGTTCAGTCGGTGTAATTGAGGATCGTTCGGACGACGGCCGCCTCGCAGACCTTGCAGAAGGGTTTGGTCCCCTTGGTGAACATCAGGCAATCGAGCTGGGGACGGTAGAGGCCCTGGGCCGCGTACCCGGCGCCTTCGAACGCGCCGACCTTGCCCCAATACTTGCTCGCTCGGAGGAAGGCGTCGACCTTGTCCGCATGCTCGCGCGACAGGCGCTCGGACTCCTCCTCGACGCGGGCGACCTCGGCTACGGCGGCCCCTTCCCTCTTGAGCTTGGCGATTTTCGCGTTGATCTCTCCCCGGATCTTCTGGTAGGCGTTATCCATCGCGTCGAAGTTCGCCTTTTCCCAGCGCGTCGGGATCTCGACCCCAGGACTCGTCAGGTTCTTCCACTTCAGCTGGCCGGGTTCGAGGAGGGCGGTGATGTTCGGCTCGGCCGGTTCGACGCCGCGGGGATAGAACTCGTTGTAGGCGACCTCGGAGGTATAGTACTCGTCGGCCAGGCCGGCGAAGGAATGACCGAATTCGTGGAGGAAGAGATATTCGTACCATTGGTTGTCGGTCGTGAACGTGCAGTAAAAGTTGTAGATCCCTCCGCCGCCGTACCTCTTGTGGTTGACCATGATGGTGAGGGCGTCGTAGGGGACGTGGGCGGCGATGTCCCGCAGGCTCTTGTTGTCCTCGGTCAGGAGGTAGCGCTCCGAGCCGAGTGAGTCGAAGGTCGCGCCGAGGGCCGTCGCCTTGAACGAGCCGTGGCTCGGTTCGTCGCAACCGCTCTCGGGCGAGGGCTTGAACACCCCATAAAGGTTGAACTTGTCCCGGTGGGATTTGTACGGCTCGAGCTTGAAAAAGACGGCGGCGAAGCGGTCGAGGTCGGCCTTGAATTTCCCCTCTTCGTCCGCCGTGTAGCCCTCGGCGACGATGGCCACGTCGACCTTGCGGCGGGGCTCGCCGGACTTGACGACCTCGAAAACCTTGACCCCGGGGACGAGCCTTTCCCGGATGACCGTCGTGGCCGCCGGGTCGACGACCTGGCTGAACAGGGCCTTAGAGGCGTTCTGCCTGTTTTTCGCTTCGACCGTGAAGCGGACCGGCTTCCGCGGATACGGCAGGAGAGCGGACTCGTGGTAGGTCCGACGGACGCCCTGGAGGGCCGGGCCCGACGTCTTGTACTCCCCGAAGTAGCTGTCGAACCCCTTGCTGAAGATGAGCGTGCCGCTCGCGGCGTCATAGACCTTGACCAGGTATCGGCCGAGGTTGAACGGGTCGACGAGATGGGTCCGGCTGCCCGCCCAGACCCCTTGGTCGAAGACCTGGTCCAGGGCGATCGTTTCCTCGGCCGAGTTGCCGGCGTGGTAATAATCGATGCGCATGGTCTTGTCGACGAACCAGTCGTCGAAGGCCGGCCCCTTCTGGGCCCGAGCGCAGCCGGCGGTGAGCGCGGCCAGGGCGATGATCGTCAAAAAGCGTTTCATGTGTTCCCTCCCTCAGGACGGCCGGACGATCCTTCCGGCGGTCTCCTTGATGATCTTGAAAGCGGCGGCGGCCGTGATGCCCGAAGGATCGCGCGTCGGGTTCAGTTCGACGATGTCCAGTCCCACGATCTTGCCCTTGAGCTCCTGGATGACCTGGATGGCCTGACGGGTCGCGAGGCCCCCGGGTTCGTGATGAGAGACGCCCGGGGCGAAGGCCGGGTCGAGGGCGTCCATGTCGAAGGAGATGTAGACGGGGTTGGCGAACCGGAGATGGAGCGGGCCAACGATGTCCTTCATCTCGATCATCCGGACGCCGTGCTTGAGGGCCTTGGCCCGATGGGCGGCTGTGATGGCCCGGACACCCACCTGGACGACACCGGCGGCCAACCCGTCCTCGAGGATCCGGGCGAAGGGGCAGGCGTGGGACAGGCGGTCGCCGTAGAGGTCGTCGTAAAGGTCCGGGTGGGCGTCGAAATGGAGGATGTCGAGGGGCTTGTGGACCCGGGCGAAAGCCCTGAGGATGGGATAGGTGATGGAGTGGTCGCCCCCGAGAACGATGGGGACGGCGCCTTTCTCGAGGATGCGGGCCACGGCTTTCTCGGTCAGGGCGAAGGTCTTGTCCGGGTCGCCGGACGTGTCGACGTCGCCGAGGTCGACCAGGACCGTCTCTTCTTCGAGGTTGACCCCGAGCTCCGTATAGCCGCAGTAGCACTTGCCCGTGGAGACGGCCCGGACCGCGGCCGGGCCTCCGGCGGCCCCCCGGAGATAGCTCGATTTTTCGTCGAACGGCACGCCCAGGATGGCCATTCGGTATTCGGGATTTTCGGAAAGCGGCTTGACGGCTCCGCCGAAATCGGACATTGTCGACCTCCTCGGGAAAAGCTCTCCTGATTATACCCGAAGTGGCGGAGTTCCCCAAGAAACCGGGTGGAAACGGACTCACGGGTGGGGGAATGGGGAAAAAGGGGCAAAAAAACGAGGGAGAGAGATCCTCCTCCCTCTCCCTTTTCCAAAACCTTGGCACCGCCTCTTTCGAGGCCGTCGCGACCTATCGGCTGCGACTGGGACTAGAATCTCATTCGCCCCCCGGGGGGTCAATCGCCGCGGGCAGTGATTCCGGCGGTGAGAAAACGGCCGTTTTTCTCATCGCCGGAGGCTAGCCCCCGCGCCTTCCTGTGAGGACGGAACACGGTTGACTTTGGCCCGGGTATCGCTAGAATAACAAGCGATGGCCAACGCGATCCGGATCGATAACCTCCAGAAGAAATTCCGGCTCGGCTTCATCCCCAAAACGCGGCAGATCCTCAAAGGCATCACCTTCTCGGTCAGCGAGGGCGAGATCTTCGGCTACCTGGGGCCGAACGGCGCCGGGAAGACGACGACCATCAAGTGCCTGCTCGACCTCATCCACCCCGACGCCGGGACGATCGAGATCTTCGGCCGGTCTCACCTCTCCCCCCGCTCCCGCCAGACGCTCGGGTTCCTTCCGGAAAACCCCTACTTCTACGACTATCTCACGGCCGCGGAGTTCCTCGCCTTCACCGCGGACCTGTTCGGCCTCGACCGCGTGGAGAAGGAGGAGCGCATCGCCCGGCTCCTCAAGCTGGTCGGCCTCGAGCGGGCCGCAGGTCTTCCGCTCCGGAAATTCTCCCGGGGCATGCTCCAGCGGGCCGGGCTGGCCCAAGCCCTCGTCAACGACCCCAAGCTCGTCATCCTCGACGAACCCCTCGGCGGCATGGACCCCATCGGCCGCAAGGAGATCCGGGACATCATCGTTCGCTTCAAGGACGAGGGCAAGACCGTCTTTTTCACATCGCACATCCTCCAGGACATCGAGATGATCTGCGACCGGGTGGCCATCATCGTCGGCGGCCGCATCGTCAAGGAGGGCGCCCTGCGGGACCTCGTCTCGGAGCGAGTCCTGTTCACCGAGGTGACGGTCTCCGGGCTCTCCCCGGAGGCCTTCCGGGGCCTCGGCGAGAGCATTTCCGCCCGGGGCGACAGGGTCTTCCTCAAGGTTTACGATGAATCCAAGGTCGACGAGGTCCTCGAACTCGTCCACGACCAGAAAGGCCGGCTCGTCTCCCTCAGCCCGAGGACCGAGACGCTCGAGGACATCTTTATCGAAACGGTGACGCGGACATGAAGATCGGAGCCATCGCCGGGATCACGTTCAAGGAGGCCAAGCGCGACCGCATCCTCTACCTCCTCTTTTTCTTCGCGGCGCTCGGCATCGGCGGCGCCCGGGTCCTGGCCATCCTGACGGTCGGCGACCGGGTCAAGATCATCAAGGACGTCGGGCTCGCCTCGATCTCCCTCTTCGGCGTCCTCATGGCCATCCTTATCGGGACCGGGCTCGTCTACAAGGAGATCGACAAGAAGACGATCTTCACCCTGCTCTCCAAGCCGCTCCACAGGGCCGAGTTCATCCTGGGCAAGTTCCTCGGCCTCGTCCTGACGCTCTTCGTCATGACCCTGTTCATGTCCCTGATCTTCCTGGCCATCGTCTATGCCCACACCCTCAGGGTCGAAGGGACGCTCCTCGTCGCCGTCGGCTACATCTTCCTGGAGCTCGTCCTCATCACCGCCGCGGCCATTCTCTTTTCCTCGTTCTCGACGCCCATCCTGAGCTCGCTCTTCGCCTTCGCTTTCTATCTCATCGGGCATCTTTCCTGGGGCCTGGAGCTCATCCTTAAGAAGATGACGCCCGGCGCCGGGAGGACCCTGGTCCGGGCCCTGTACGCCGTCCTCCCGGACCTCGAGAATTTCAACTTCAGAACGGAGGTCGTCCACGGACTGCCCATCCCGCCGGGGATCTACTTCTCCTCGGCCCTCTACGGCGTCTGCTACACGGCCTTCATTCTGGGCCTGGCCGTCCTCGTCTTCAGGCGCCGGGATTTCATCTGACCGGGAGAGCCGGCCGCGGTATCAGACATGGCCAAGACATCGTCCCCGAAAAAGGGCACGGCGACGACGCTCCTTCTCATCGCCTTCCTCATGGCGATGGCGGCCGCTTTCACGGCGCTCAAGGTCAGGACCGACAAGGTCGTCCGGGAAACGCTCCCCGGGTCGTCCATCATCTATATCCCGTCCGGGAAATTCCTGAAGTACGCGACGTTCGGCTATCGGGCCCTGGCCGCCGACGCGATCTACCTCTGGGCCATCCAGTACTACAGCACGCCGACGATCGACGACCGCTTCGACCACCTCGACCACATCTTCGCCATCATCAACGAGCTCGACCCGCGCTACCAGGACCCCTACGAGGTCGGCGCCCTGATCGCCGTCCAGGAGGCCCGCAACCCTGCGGCCGCATTGTCCATCCTCGACCGGGGCGCCGCGAACAACCCGGACCAATGGGTCTACCCGTTCGACGCCGGCCACGTGGCCATGATGACCCTCAAGGACTTCCCCCTGGCCGAAAAGTATTTCGAGCAGTGCATGAAGATTCCCGACGCCCCGGAATTCGTCGAGAGGCTCCGGGCCAACGCCATCTTCAAGAAGGGCGACCTCCGGACGTCCTGGGAGACCTGGCTCGACATCTACAAGAAGGCCCCGGACGAACGGACGAAAAAGATCGCCTCGAACCACCTCTACAACGTCAAGGCGGCGATCGACTCGGCCGCACTCGAGGACGCCGCGGCGAAGTACCGCGAGCGCTTCGGACGCCCCCCTGCCGACCTCGAAACGCTGCTCCGGACGGGATTCCTCCGGGAGGTCCCGAAGGACATGGACGGGGAGGACTACCTCTACGACCCGGCGACGGGAAAGGTTAAAACGGTGATCAGCCCATGGAGACGATGACGGTCATTTTTATCGCGGTCGCCGGGCTCGTCCTCGGCAGCTTTTTCAACGTCGTCATCTACCGCCTGCCGCGAGAGAAGAGCCTGATGCGGCCGCCCTCGTCGTGCCCCGGGTGCGGCGCCCGGATCAAGCCCTACGACAACATCCCCGTCCTCTCCTACATCATCCTTAGGGGAAAATGCCGGAAATGCGGGCAGAAGATCTCGGCCGTCTACCCGGCGGTCGAGGCCCTGACGGCGCTCGGGTTCGTGCTCGTCTTTTTCAACTCCGGCCGCGCGCTGGGGCTCGAATTTTTCGCCGGCTGTGTATTCACGAGCGCCCTCGTCGTTCTCGGGTTCATCGATTATCATCATCAAATCCTGCCCGACGCGATCACCCTGCCCGGGCTCGTCCTCGCCTTCGCCTATTCGTTTTTCAGGGACGACCTGAGCTTCCGCGGCGCTCTCGTCGGGGCGGTCGCCGGAGCCGGATTCCTGCTCCTCGTCTACGGGGCGTACTTCCTCATCCGTAAAAAAGAGGGGCTGGGCATGGGCGACGTGACCATGCTGCTTATGATCGGGGCTTACCTCGGCCTGATGAGGACGCTCCTGACCCTCATCCTGGCCTCGTTCGTCGGAGCCCTGGTCGGCGTCTACTTCCTACTTCATCCTCCGTCGCGGCAAGGATTTCCAGTTCGCCCTGCCCTTCGGGACGTTCCTCGCGCCCGCGGCCTTCGTGGCCATGCTCTGGGGCGAAAGGATCGTCAGGACCTACTTGAGCCTCTATCGGCGCTAGGACCCGGAGGCCCGGACCCGCCCGCGGCGTGTTGGGCCCTTCTTCAAGCGGATGGAAAAAACGGCTTCCGTCGTTCCGGTAACCTTGAATTTTTCGGCAACGGGAAGCCCCGGTGCCCAGACGATCTCGCCGCGGGAAAGAAACACGGGCAGGCGGTCGCGGCCCGCGACGGGCACGCCCTTGGCCCTGAGGATCTCCTTGAGCTTCTTCCGGCCCGGGGCGCCGAGCGGACGGTAGAGGTCGCCCGGCCTCCGGTTCCTGACGGCGAGCGGGAACTCGAGCCTGGCCGCGTCGAGGTCGACGCCGGTCCGGTCGTCGTTCTTGAATGACGAGCGCCCCGCGTCCGCTTCCCGGCGTGTTCCGCGGAAGGCCATTCCCGCCGCGGCGACGACGACCTCGCCCCGTCCGTCCCAGAGGATCTCGTAGGCCTTCGACGGCGTCCTGTCCTTTCTCAGCCCGACCCGGCCCCCTTCCCGGCGCAGGACAAGCCCTTTCCGGAGCGGCAGTTCCTTTCCCTCGCCGAGCGAGAGAAGCGATCCCACGTCTTCGTAGGAGATATCGCGCAGGTCGCCCTGAAGCTCCCGGAGGTATTCCCGGGCGACCCGGCGGGCCAGGGCGGGCAGGAGGAGGGGCAGGGTCTTCAGGTCCAGAGAGGCGTCCCGGCCTTTCCGGACGATGAACTCGTCGGCGAGCTCGCGGACGAAAGCCCCAAGGAGTTCGTCCTCTTCCCGGGCGATCACGGCCAACCGGGACAGGTGGAGGACGATCCGGGGCTCGTAACGGCGCCCGAGTTCGGGCAGGAGCTCGGCCCGGATGCGGTTGCGGAGGAAGCGGCGGTCGAGGTTCGACGGGTCCTCGCGGTAAGGGATGCCTTCGGCCGCGAGCCAGGCGCAGAGGTCCGGACCGGCGATCCCGAGAAGCGGCCGGACGATTGGACAGGGCTTGCCGGCCACGACGGCGCCGATCCCGGCGAGGCCGGAAAGGCCCGTCCCGCGCATCAGGCGCATGAGGACGGTCTCGGCCTGGTCGGTCATCGTGTGACCCGTCGCGATCTTCGTCGCTCCGACCCGGACCGCGGCCCGCCGCAGGAAATCGTAGCGGAGGTCGCGCCCGGCTTCTTCGAGGTTGAGCTTTTTCTTCGCCGCGTGGGACCTGACGTCCGCTCCTTCCGAAACGAGCGGAAGGACAGAGCGCCGGGCGAAGTCGCGGACGAAACTCTCGTCCTCGTCGGCCCCGTCTCTCAGCCGGTGGTTGAAGTGGGCCAGGTGGACTTCAAGGGGCATCTCCTCGCGGAGCTTCAGGAGAAGGGCGACGAGGGCGACCGAATCCGGCCCGCCGGAACAGGCGGCCAGCACCCGGTCGCCGGCGACGATCGTTCCCTGTTTCCGGACCGCCGCCACGAAGGCCGGGAGGAGCCGTGCCGCGGGTCGTTGTCGTGCCATCTTCGCGCTTAGGTCATGAAAATGAAATCAGGAGGACATGGCGGCGGAGGGATTTGAACCCCCGACACTGCGGATATGAGCCGCATGCTCTGACCAACTGAGCTACGCCGCCAGGGTGCAAGAAATTCTAGCGGAATCCCCCCCTCAAGTCAACGCAGGCGGCGACGGCGATCCGAACGAAGGCGGGGACATGTACCTCCGGTACGTGTCCCCTCTCTTAAAGAAACTCGTTCAAGATATTTATCAGAATCGTGGCCTCGGGTACTCAGCCCCAATTCTGCGGTCCGCTCCCCGTGGTTCGCTCCCCGCAGGCGGTTTCCGCTTCTTTCTTGAAGGAGAAGCGGCCGTCGCGGAAGAGCTTGATGCAGGCGTCGACGACGCGGGTGTCGTAGAGGATGCCCCGGCCCTTGCGGGCCTCCTCCAGTCCCTTCTCGAGGCCGAGGGCCGGCCGGTAGGGGCGGAGGGCGCAGATGGCTTCGACGACGTCGGCTACGGCCAGGATCCGGGCCTCGGGCAGGATGGCGTCGCCGACGAGTCCTTCGGGATAGCCCGAGCCGTCCAACCGCTCGTGGTGCTGGAGGATGATGTGGGCCACGGGCCAGGGAAAGGCGATGTCCTTGACGATCTCGTAGCCGACCCGGGGATGGTCCTTGATGAGCTTGAATTCCGACTTAGTCAGACGGCCGAGCTTGGTCATGATCTCGGTCGGCACCGCGATCTTGCCGATGTCGTGGATGATCGCAGCGAGCCGGAGCCCCTCGATCTTTTCCCAGGGCAGGTTCATTTCCTGGGCGATGGCCACGGCCAGGCTGGAGACCCGGTGCTGGTGTCCGGCCATGTAGGGGTCCCGTATCTCGAGGGTCAGGGACATGGCCTTGAATACCCCCTCGAGGGCCTTTTCCTGCCGGTCGAGGCTGCTTTGGAGGTAATCCTCCGAGCGGCGGGTCTCCAGGACTTTTCCGTGAAGCTCGTCGTTCGCCCGGGAAAGCTCCTCGGTCCTCTTGTCGACCAGACGGTCGAGCTCGGTCCTGGCCAGCCGCAGTTCTTTCTCCACGCGGAGTCTCTCGCCGGCATCCTTGTCCATCTGGACGGCTCGTTTCGCGGCCTCGTCCTCGAGGGAGCGATTGCGGAGTTCGAGCTCGCGGAAGGTTTTCTCCAGCCCGTCGACCATGGCGTTGAAGGTCCTGGCCAAAAGCCCGGCCTCGTCCCGGCCGTAGACCCGAGCCCTCTGCTTGAGGTCGCCGTTGGCCAGCCTCTCCGCGGTCCTCGTCATCTGGACGAGGGGCCGGGTGATCATGTCGCCGATGAGGAAAACGAAAAATCCCCCCAGGGCTAGAGCGGCGAGGCCCGCGACGAGCATGATGCCGCGCTCCTTGCTCAGGACAATGAACAGGGCCAGGTAGCCCGCCATCAGAAGACCAAAGAAAAGGAAGAATTTGGTCCGGATCCTGCGCGGCCCGAAGTTCGCCAGCAGGCCGGAGCCTCCGCCCGGGTTCGGGGAAGGACCCGAGGGGTTGAGAATTTCCTTTAGATTATGGCTCATCGATACGTCCGGACCTGCTCGTTTATTTCCCTTTCAGAATAGCGGAAGCACGGCGGCGGGCAATACTCTTTGGGGGTGATTTCGTGGGGTGTCGTTTCACCCCTAAAGGGGGGGAGGGGTGAGAGAAGGCCCCGCCGCCGTCACCAGCGCTTGGCTTTCTGGGGCTCCATGCGGCGGAGGTCGAGACCGCGTTCGACGGCACCGATCCTGTAGAGGCAGATCTCGCGCAGCGAAGAAGGATGGTGGAGGACCTCGGAGAGCGATTGGCCTCCGACGGCCCAGACGCCTCCTCCCCTGACGACCGCGACCTTGTAATCGTGGAGGAAGTGGACGAGCTCATCCGTCCGGACGTTCGGCGGCAGAACAGGGATGACGAGATAGAGGAACGTCCCCTCGGCATCCACGGGGATGATGCGGTCGGCCGGCGCGGCTTCGCCGGGATAGACGAAATGGGCCGAGGCCTCGGCTTCCGGGACGTGGCAGTGCATGACCGTCTGGAAGTCGCTCGTCGCGTAGATCGCCTTGTGGAGCGCCGTCTCGGGGTCGTCGGCCGGCCCGGCGGAGAGCGCGACCTTGAGCAGGGGCCCGCCGACGTCCCGCGGCATGGAGGCCTTGGGCGCGTAGAGCATGGAATCCACGCCGCGGACCGACATCGAACCGGTGTGAAAAGGCGAGAGGCGGGACTCGAAGATCCTGTGGCCCGCTTTGACGAATTCCTTGAGGATCTCCTCCTCCTCCCGGAAATCCGACCGGTCGTCGCCCTCGATTTCGTAAGGGGGAGGCGCGCCGGCGAAAGAGCTCCCGGGGTCGGCCGTGACCGCGCGGCGCACGGCGCCGACATCGATGCGGAGCCTCTCCATCGCCCGGACGACCGCCCCGGCGTTGTTGCCGACGCAGAGCCGGAAGAAGGCCTCCCGGAGGTTCCTGCCCTTGGCCATGGCGCCGTGCCCGAAGATGATGGTCAGAGGATGGCCGGCCAGCCGCTCGGGGATGACCCTGGCCAGCTCCGGCGAGCCGCTCGGTACGGCGAACCAGTCGACCGGGACGGCGCTTCCGAGATGGTGGAAGGCGAGCGGGTCGACGGGCACGAAATCCGGAGGCCGGGCCGGCTTGGGCTCGTCGTCGAGCGTCGCCAGGACAAGGTCCTTGACGTGGGCGTGCATCGAGGCCCGGACGCCGGGCAGCTTGAGGATCCGGGCATGGATGTCGGTCTCGGAGGACGCCTTGTAATACCCGTAGTCCGTCTCCGTGGCCGAAAGGAAGCAGATCTGGCTCGGCTCGAGGTCGCCCTTCTGGGAACCGGTGGCCGTGATGACGATCTCGTCCTCCCCCCGCTCGTTCGTCCGGCGGACGGCCATGTTCCCGCTATGACTGTCCTGGACGTCGTAGACGAGGGAGGCCCGCCCCAAAGCTTGGAACTCACCGAGGAGCTCCCCGGTCGCTTGCCACTTTTGGGCGCTCATCTCTTGCTCTCCTCGACCCGGAGGGACCGGACGAGGCCGGGGGTCGGCCGGCCGGCCGCATCCCAGCCCCGGACACGGTAGTAGTCCTGCTTCATCCGCTCCTGGTCTTCCCGCGAGACGCGCCGCTCCTTCCCCTCAACGACGATAGGAACATCGGCGAACCGGGCGGGGAGCACATCGTCTTCCGCCGTCACGCCGGCCTCGATATTGAATTGCCGCTCGAGCGTCGCCACGCGGTTCTCGATGTCCTCCAGCCGGGCAACCGAGAAATCGCGGCCGGTAATGCCGCCGACCATCCGGGCCCAGGGGTCGGAGGAGAAGGCGTAACCCGTGAAGCGGCAGACGCCGAGGCTGTCTTGGAGAATGCCGACGTTCTGCATGTTCCGGATGGCGATCGGCGACTGGAGGAGGCTGAAGCGGGGGATCTCCCTGGCCCCGCCAAAGAAAGCCAGGGAAACGGCGTAGCCGCCGCGGAGATGGCAGGCCCCGGAAGGCGAGGTCATGTAGCCGAGGGCCTGGGTGTAGGAAGCCCGCGGGTCATAGGCCGGGATCTCGAGTTTCTTGACGGTCATGGCGTATTCCGGGTGTCCGCGGCCGGCGGCCAGCCGGTAGGAACCCTCGGCCAGGGCCGCGCCGAGGCCTTCGCGGCGGGCCGTCATCACGGCCAAGGATTCGAGCGCCTCCCCGCTTCCGAAGGCGAGACCGACCCCGCCCATTTCGTCCCGGCCGATGAGGCCGCGTTCGGCGAGTTCCATGGCGCAGGCGACCGTCCCGCCGTAGCTCATCGTGTCCAGGCCGAGTTCGTTGGCGCGATAATTGGCCCGGGTGATGGCCTCGATGTCGTATATGCCGCAGAGTGGTCCCATGAGGACCATCGTTTCATATTCCGGGCCCTCACCGCGCTCCTCGCGCCCATCCCGACCGGCGACGCGGGTGTGCCGCTGACAGCCGATCGGGCATAGATAACAGGAACCCGCTTTTTCGAGCAGGGTCTTGGCCAGCGTCTCTCCCGAGATCCGCTCGACGTCCTCGTCCCGGTGGAGGCAGTCCTGGAAATTCTTGTGCGGGAGCATGGCGATGAGGTTGATCAGCTCGACGAGGCCCGCCGTGCCCAGGTCGCGGAGCAGGCGCTTGGTGACCGGCGCCTGCTTCATCAAGTAGAGGGCCTGGTCGAGGCCGGACCGGTATTTCTCCCTGTCGGCGACGGAGATCTTTTCCTTGCCACGGACACGGACGGCCTTGAGTTTCTTGCTGCCCCAGACGGCGCCCGGGCCGCAGCGGCCGTAGACGCGGTTGCGGTCGTTGGCGACGGCGGCGAAGCGGACGAGGTTTTCCCCCGCTGGCCCGATGCACAGGACCCGGGCCGGGTTTCCCGGCTCGGAAACCGCGGCCAGGACGTCGTTGGTCTCGTGGGTCGTTTTGCCCCAGACGTGGTCCGCCGGAAGGATCTCGGCCTTGCCGGGGGAGATGTCGATCATCACCGGCGTCGCGGCTGCGCCTTTGACGACGAGGACGTCGAAACCCGCGGCCTTGAAGGCGGCGCCCCAGGTCCCGCCGGAGTTCGAGGTCCCCAAGACGCCGGTGAGCGGCGACTTGAAGACCATGTGGCCGCGGCCGGCCGTCGGCGCGTTGGAGCCGACGAGCGGAGACGAGGCGATGACGAACGCGTTGTCGGGGCCAAGCGGGTCGCAGGCCGGGTCGATCGTATCGTAGAGGACGCGCGTCGCGAGGCCCCGGCCGCCCAGGTAGTCGAGGGCCAGGCCGGGGTCGAGCGGCAGGGTCCGCACCTCTCCCCGGCTGAGGTCGGCGACGAGGACCCGGCCGTGGTATCCGGAAATCGGGAATTCGGGCATGATCAGCCATTAAGATATCAAAACGCCGCATCGCCCGCAAGGAACAGCCGCGAGGAACAATGCCTTCTGGGTCCTCGGGGGTCGTCTCCGTCCGCTGCGGTGATTCTTAACGCCTTCCCGGGCCGGATCCGATGGGAGGAGCGGCAGGGAGCGGACTCTGGGGAGCGACCGATAGAAGTGCGGCGGAGTACCCGGAGCCGCACTTCTAGGAAATATCTTAAGCAAGTCCGGGAAAGAAATTTCTTTTCAGATATTTACCAGAATTGTGGCTTCGAGTCGCTCCGCCACAATTCTGCTGGTCGCTACGATGACTCCGCTCCCCGCCGCTTCCTCTGACGACACCCCTCGGCCCCTCGTGGCATCGCGGACAAAGGGAATATCAAATGAGCGAATTAAGGACGATGACGCAGGGGCGAGGCTCGGATTCGAGCGGGTTTTGCTCGCCGCGACAAACCCGCGACCCGAGCATCCGTTGATAACCAAGGCCGAAGGAATCATCTGAGCGAGCATAAGCGGTGATTGAGTCGGTCAGCGTGACGGAGCTGGGGACATGCTCCCCTCCGCGGACGCTGCCCGGGCAGTGATGGGGGCCATGCATAGCCCCCGTAGCGGAGGGGGACCCGTCGGCTGGCCGACGGGGGAACCGCCGGGACTGGTTCCCGGGGGCCGGGGGAGATGCATGGTCACCATCTCTGCCAAAACGGGCGGCGGCCTGCGGCCCGGGAATGACGTAAAAAAATCACCGCAGCGAGCGAAGATGATCCCCGAGGCCGAACTAGCCGCCGCCGAGCATGGGGAAGACAGCGATCGTGTCGCCCGGTGAGAGGGCGGTGTCCAACCCGCGGAGGGATTCGACGTGGACGCCGTTGACCATGACGACGAGGTGGGGCTTGAGACTGCCGCCTTCGAAGACCTCGCGCCGGCGTTCACTCGTGTCGCAGAGCGTGGACAGGGCGTCGCGGACGGTCGCGCCCTCGCCGACGACGACGTCGCGCTCGCGGCCCTCGAAAAGGTCCCGGAAGTAGGCGAAGAACTTAGCTTTGACCGTCATCGACCTTGACCGTTCCGAAGAGGCTTCCGTCCATGAGTTTCCGGACATTGGGGTCCCGGACGTCGAAGATGAGAGGGACGCCGGGCGCGATAGCGGCGACGAAATCCTCGAGGATCTCCTCCCTGACGACGAGGAGACCTCTCATGTCGGGGCGCGATAGGGCCTCCCGGAGGGCCGGCCAAAGCCCGCCGCCCAGGAGCTCGAGGGGTCCGACCTCGTCGAGGATGAGGAGCTCGCTGGGGTCGGCCTCGCGGATGATCGACCGGGCCCGCTCGAGGGTCGAGGACACGAAAAAGAACGGGCCGATCCGCTCCGCGTCGGGCTCCCCCTCCCGCCGGAGGTAGGGATGTCGGCGGCCGGTTCTGAGTTCGAGGAGATCATAGCCCGTCGCGCCGCTTGCTCCGGTCACGGCGACGCTGAGGAATCCGCTTGGGGCCAGCCCGCGGGCCGCCCAGCGCGCTAGCGATCTTTCGAGGAAGGTCGTCTTGCCCCCGTGGACGGGTCCCGTAAGGACGAGGATCATGCGCCCCTATCGGATGCTGACGCTCGCTTCACCCGTCTGCAGGACGATGGCCTGCCCCATCGGGCTCCCGGCCGTCGCGCTGGTGAAGCCCAGGGACGTCTCGCCCGGATTCACGGACGTGAAGACGAGGACGGCCAGGACCGCCCGGCCCTTGAAACCGCGGCCGCCGGGCGGGCTGGAGAAGCCGATGGTGCACGTCCCGCCGCTGATGTCCTTGAGGAAGGGCACTTTTTCGCCCATCTGTCGCAGGCCCCCGCCTTCGAGGACGTCCTTGAGTTTGAGGATCTGGGGATCGAAGGTGAGGACGAGCGACGCGTTCCCGATTTCCTTCTCGCTCGAGAGCTCGACGTTGATGCGGAACTCCCGGTCGCGGGGGGCTTCGAAGCTCGCCGGCGAGAGGTAGACGACGCTTCCCTCGGCATCATTCGGCCGGCCGGGGGGTTCTTCGGCGACGACAGCTTCCTCGCGGGCGTCCCTCAGCGCGCCGCCCGCGCCGGTCACGCCGGAGAGGTTGTCGGGGTCGACCCAGAGGGGCTTCATGTCCTCGTCGGTGATTTGGATCGAGCGGATGATGTGGGGCGTGATGGTCAGGATGACGTCGGTCTGCTCGATCGTCTTCTGGGTCGCTGAGAACAGGTTCCCCAGGATGGGCAGGTCCTTGAGCCCGACGATCCCGCCGACGGACTTGCGTTCCTCGTCCCGGAGGAGACCGGCCAGGAGGTTCGTCTCGCCGTCCTTGAGCCGGACGGTATTTTTGATCTCGCGGTTAGCGATGATCGGGATGTTGGCCGTTCCCGTCCCCGCGATCGAGGAGACTTGGAGCTCGATCTCCAAGGTCACTTCCCGTTCGAGATGGATCCGGGGCGTCATCTTGATGGTGATGCCGATGTCCTGGAGGGTGTAATTGACAATTGGCTGGGTCGAAAGGCCGCCCGCGGCGATGGCCGCGAATGTGGAATTCACGATGGGGACCTTCTGGCCGACGATGTATTCCATCTTCTCCCCACTGAGGCCGCGGATCCTGGGCTGGGCGATGATCTTGGTGTCCGAGTCGGTTCCGAGGAACTGGGCGATGGCCGTGGGGACGGTGATCTCGTAGTTGCCGAGGGCCCCGAGGTCCAGCCCGTTGAACCGGAAATAGCCGTCATCGCTCATCGAGCCGTCCGCGGGGTTGAGCCGGATGCCCAGGATCCCCGTGCTGAGGTCGATGCCGAGCTTCTTCATCCGGATCCGGTTGACTTCCATGATCTCGATGTCGATGACGACCTCGCCCTTGGACTTGTCCCAGGAGCGGAGGAGTTTCTCGGCCAGGGCCACGGCCTGCGGCGTGTCGCGGATGGTGACCGAGTTGAGGTTCTTGTCGACCTGGATGGACGGGACCTTGTACATGGTCTTGACCATCTGCGTCAGCCGCATCTGGACGTCGCTCGCGTCGATATTGGACAGGTAGAAGGTCTTGATGGCGTTGAGTTCGTACTGCATCCGCTTCTGGACGTTGTCGGGGACGATGATGACGGTCTTCTCGTCGATCGTCCGGGAGAAGTTCTTGCTGGCGACGCAGAGGAAATTGACGGCCTGCTGGAGGTCCTTGCCGGTCAGGTCGATGGCCAGGTTGGTGTCCCGGAAGGTGTCGTCGTAGAGAAAATTCACGTTGGCCACCCGGCCCAGCGTCTGGAAGATCGAGCGCAAGGAAACCTCGTTCCGGAAGCTCAGGTTGAGCGCTTCGCCGGAGCTCTTGAGCCTGACCGGGCCTTCGAGCTTCTCCGGACCGTTTTTCTCGGCTTTCGGCGGAGGGGCGATGAGGACCCTGAGCTCGTCGGCGGCCGCTCGGTTGAGGGGATCGTAGAAAAGCGCCTTCTTGTAGTCGAGCTCGGCTTCCATACGCTTGTTCTGAGCGACCAGGCTCCTGGCCGTATGAAGACAAAAGAGGCTGGCGGACGACCTGGCCCGGACGAGAGCCAGACGGTAAACCGCGTCGTTGGGGTGGTCCAGAGCCGCTTGTTGGTAATATCTGACGGCCTGGTCGTACTTTTGGTTCATCTCGGCCTCGACGCCCTTCTTGTAGTCATTGCTGAGCGTCGCGCACGCCCCGGCCGCCATGGCCAGGATCAAGATCAGGGCGTATTTTTTCATGGCCGATCTCCTTGTCGCGGGAACGTCTTTCTTTCCGAATTCGGGCCTTGGATGACGATCGCCTCAGCGGTGACCCTGACGACTTTGTAGCCGGGCGCGATCTCGTCGCCCTCCCCCACGGATACGGTCTGGCCGTTGCGGAGGACGAGGGCGATGGTCTGCCCGCCGGACTTGATGGACCCGATGTAGCTGAGGTTTAGAGTGAAGGACGGTGGAGCGCCAGGCCGGGAGAAGGCCGCCGACTTGATGGCGGGCTCGCCGGCCCGGCGAACGACGGGAAGCGCGGCGGTCTTCGGTCGGAAGATGTCGCGGACCGGTGCCGCGATCTCACCGCTGCCGAATACGAGGAGGTCCTTGCGGACGAGGGGTTTCCGGTCTTCCTGGGCCGCGAACAGGGACACGGCCCAGCCCAGGGCAAGACCCGCGATCACCGCTTTCTTAAATGCCATAGTACCCCGCCACCGCCAGGTTCGCGCTGAGACGCTCGCCTTCGGACCCCGTCCTCGGGAACTCGATCTTCTCGATGACCAGGAACTTGGGGAACGCTTCGAGGACGGCCAGCAGCTTCTTGAGGCCCGCGTAAGAACCGGTGTAGGTGAATGTCACGACCGTTTTCCGGACCTGTTCCTTCTCCATGTCGGAATAGCCGTAGCCGAGGTCCGTGATGGTCGTCCCGGCCAGGGCGAATATCTGCTGAAGGTCCAGACGAAGGGCCTGGACGCCTCCCTCGAGATCGTAGAAAAAGCCCGTCCGAAGCTCCTCGAGGTCCCGGCCGGCTTCCTCCCATCGCTGCCACGCGGCCTTGGCCTCGTCGCGCGCCTTGGTCGCCCGGCCGCAGGAATCCTGGAGCTGTAACACCACTCTCCTGTCCCTTTCGATGCCCCCCCGGATCCTCGTGAACAGGACGAGGAATACGGCCAGGGCGAGGAGCGTCGCCAGGCCGAGGCGGCCGAGCGTCCGCCGCTCCTTGTCGTTGAACAGGTCAAAGAGAGCGTTCATAGGTCAGGGAAATCTCCGTGATGAGCCGACCGTCTTCGTTCCGGAACTCGCCGCTGGGCCGGATGTCTTTGAAGCCGCCGGCGGACAGGTTGTTGATGAGGGTGACGAGGTCGTCGAGACTGCGCGAGGTCACCCGGAGGCGCAGAGCGACAGTCCCCTCGCCCGTTAAGCTAGGGCTGAGCGAGGTGATGTAGCTCGAGCCGGGGAGCGCCTTCTCGAGCTCCGAGAAGAGCGAGGTCCAGAGGAACGTCTTCTTCAGGATGATGCCGTTGACGAGATCCACCCGGGTCCGGCTGAGGCGTTCTTCCCTCTCGACATCGGCCGTCAAGCGCTTCTCCTCGCGCTGGACCTCTTCCTGGAGTCGTTGTTTTTCGGCGATCGAAGCCCTGAGCCGGGCCGATTCCCCGCCGTACTTCAGGACGACGAACACGCTCAGGACGGCGAGGACGGCGAGGAGGAAGCCCAGGGCGCGGGCCAAAGCGGAGAAGAACCGCCGGTTCCGGCCCGGCTTCGTGGCCAGGTTCAGGTTGATCGTGACACGTTCATTCATAGGATCTGTCCGACGAGAGGGGCGAGCAGGGCTTTTTGGGCCTCGCTCCACGCCTCGGGCGCCTCATAGACCACGGGTTCGAGCGGCAGGTTGATCCTGTCCTTCAGCCGGTCCATGAGCTGCGGCCTTTCCGCGGCCACGGCCGTGCGGACCCAGAGCCTCTCGATCCGCTTTTTTTCCTTGTCCTCGAGGAAGCGGATGGTGTTCTCCGCTTCCCTGACGATATTATCGGCGCGCTCGTCCGCCTCAGGCCCGCCGGGCGCGCCGACGCCCTTTTGACGGTAGAGCGCCCAGCCGGAATCCATGATCGCCAGGAGGGTCAGGGTCTCGTCCTCCAGGTTGAGGAGGATGCCGTTGGACGGCCCCGCCTGTCCGACCATGTTGATCAGGGTCAAGGAGGGGACGGTCACCAGAACCGGCTTCAGCCCGGCCTTTTCGAAGAGGGATTCGTACTCCCGGACGACCGTCTGCCGGGCCATGACGACGATGATCTTCCGGACGCCCCGGCCCGGGGTGACGGCGTAGTCGATGCGGGCATCCTCGGGGATGAGCGGCATCTGCTTGCCGATACGCCAGCGGATGAAGGTGTCTCTCTCTTTCCCGGAGCCGGGGAAAGAGTCCACGCTCAGGACAAAGACGCGGACGGACGGCTCGGGGACGAGGAGGGCGGCCGACCCGGAGGAGAGGCGCAGGTTTTTCATGCCCTGGGCGACGGCCTCCTCGAGGACCGCGCGGTCGGTTACGTTGGGACGGTCGAACGAAGGACTGAGGGGACGTTCCCGCAAGGGCAGGACGAACCCGCCCCTGACCGACCCGTCCTTTTTCGAGACGCGGATGCCGCTCAGGAAGGCCGGGGAGAGCTGAAAGACGGCGTCGGGCAACAGGCGGTCCTGGAAATGGGACTTGAGTCGTTTCCCCAGCGTCACGCGGTCACTCCACAAAGGTCACTTTGTTCAGGTCCTTGAGGCTGGTCATCCCCGCCAGGACCTTGCCCAAGCCGGCTTCTCTCAAAAACACCATGCCCTCCGCCTTGGCCCGTTTCTTGACCTCGGAGAGGGGCCTTTTCTCGAGGATGAGCTCCCGGATGGGGTCTGAGAGCTCGAGGATCTCGGCGATGGCCGTCCGGCCCTGGTAGCCCGTGAAATTGCATTCGGAACATCCCTTAGGCTCGAAGAAGACGGTCTCCGCGTGCCGGGCCGGGTCGAGGCCCGACTCCACGAGCTGCAGGGCGCCGTAGCGGACGGGGACCTTGCAGCGCGGGCAGAGGAGCCGGACCAGGCGCTGGGCCAGGATGCAGTTGAGGGCCGAGATGAAGCTATAGGGGTCGACCTGCATGTGGAGGAAGCGCCCGATGACGTCGAAAACGTTGTTGGCGTGGACGGTCGTGAAGACGAGGTGGCCGGTCAGAGCGGACTGGATGGCGATCTGGGCCGTCTCGGGGTCGCGGATCTCGCCGACCATGATCTTGTCCGGGTCGTGGCGGAGGATGGAGCGCAGCCCCCGGGCGAAGGTCAGGCCCTTCTTCTCGTTGACGGGGATCTGGGTGATGCCGTCGACCTGGTACTCGACGGGGTCCTCGATGGTGATGATCTTGTCTTCCGGGGACTTGATCTCCGTCAGGGCCGCGTAGAGGGTTGTCGTCTTGCCGCTGCCCGTCGGCCCGGTGACCAGGACCATGCCGTAGGGCTGGGCGATGTACTTGCGGAATTTCTTCTGGATCTCGTCGGAGAAGCCGAGGAGGTCCAGCCGCAGCTCGCGGAGGGCCTGGGTGATCATCTCCTTGTCGAGGATGCGGATGACCGCGTCCTCGCCGTAGATGCAGGGCATGATGGAGACGCGAAAATCGATGGTCTTGTCCTTGATCTTGAGCCGGAAGCGGCCGTCCTGGGGGATGCGGCGCTCGGCGATGTCCAAGTCGGACATGACCTTGATGCGGGAGATGATGGGCGACTGGAACTTCTTGTCGATGGCCTCCATCGCCTCGCCGAGGACGCCGTCGATCCGGTACTTGATCTTGACGTCGTTGTCCTTGGATTCGATGTGGATGTCGCTCGCCCGCTTCTGGACGGCGGTGAAGATGATCGTGTGGACGAGCTTGATGATCGAATCGTCCTGGTCGGCCAGCTTCTCGATGGAGATGACGTCCTCTTCCTCCCCGCTCTCGCGCTCGACGACCTGGGTGATAAAGCCTTCTGTGGCCTCGCGGAGAACCTGCATGGCCGTCTCGCTCTTCCTCAGGGCCTCGAGGATGGACCGCTTGGAGGCGGCGAAGACCTCGACCTTTTTCCCCAGGAAGGATTCGATGGCGTCGATGGAGGCGATGTCGGAGGGGTCGGCGACGGCGACCTTCATGACGCCGTCCTCGTCGCCGAGGGGGACGAAGTTGAGACGGTGGAGGAATTCGACGGGGAACGACTGAATGAGGTTGCGGTCGAGCCGTTCGGT
Organism: Candidatus Aminicenantota bacterium; assembly: GCA_026393975.1. Classification (GTDB taxonomy): domain Bacteria; phylum Acidobacteriota; class Aminicenantia; order Aminicenantales; family Saccharicenantaceae; genus RBG-16-66-30. The sequence goes on from JAPKZD010000009.1 coordinate 355,227, forward strand.
CTCGAGGTCGAGGTAGGGAACGCGGTAGCGTTCGGCTAGGGCCCGGGTGGCCTTTTCCTCGCCGCCGACGTTGTCCAGCCTGTCCTTGCTCATGTCCCGCGCCTTTCGGGCCGCCTACCGGGCGATCCGGATGATATTGAAGATCGGTATGTACACCGAAAGAAGCATCGCCGCCACCACGAGCCCCATGAAAATGATGACCACGGGCTCGACCAGATTGACCAACGTCTCGATTTTACCACGAACGCGCTCGTCATAAAAGTCGGCCATATCCCCGAGCATGCCCTGGAGGTTGGCCGACGACTCTCCGATGCGGACCATGTCCAGGGCCAGGGCCGGGAACGCCCCGGCCTTGGCCAAGGACTCGGACAGGCTCTCGCCGTTCTTGATGTGGTCCGGGACGACCTGCAGGTGCCGGACCATCCAGGCGTTGGGCACGGCCTGGATGGCGATGCCGATGGCCGAAAGGAGCGAGATGCCCGCCTCGAGGAGGAGGCCGAGGGTCCGGCTGAAGAGGCTGATGCCCGACTCGAGCCAGATCGTCCGGCCGAAGGGCACGCGGAGCTTAACCCTGTCCATCTGGTAGCGGAAATCCTGCCGCCGCCGCAGTCTGGCCAGGAGGAAAGCGAGCGCCACGAACGCCGCCACCATGACATACCACCGCCGGCTCGTGGCCGTGGCGAAGGACATGATGATCCGGGTGATCTGGGGCATGTCGGCCTGGAAGCTCTTGTAGAAGTCCGCGAACTGGGGCAGGACAAAGTTGACCAGGAGGCCCATGAGGATGAAGGAGAAGACGATGAGGATCGTCGGGTAGGTCATGGCTGACTTGATCTTGGCCCGGGTCTGGGTGACCATCTTGGCGTACTGGATGTACCGGCCGAGCGACCCCGGAAGGTTGCCGCCTTTTTCCCCGGCCATCAGGCTGGCCGTGTAGACCGGGGAGAACAACTTCTCGTAGGGCAGGAAGGCTTCGGACAGGGCCTTGCCCCGTTTGACCTCTTCGGCAACCTTGATCAGGATCTCCCTGAGGAAAATGTTCTTGGCCCGGGCGGAGATCACCTCGAGGCTCTTGAGGATCGGGTAGCCCGCCTTGATCAGCGCGACGAGCTCCTGGTTGAACAGGATGATGTCCCGGTCCTTGACCTTGCGCCCCAGACGGAGGCCCTGGCCTCCGAGCCTTCTCCAGTCGCGCCGGACGGAGAGGACGAGGGCGCCTTCTGCCTCGATGGCCTTCCGGCACTCCTCGGCCGACGGGGCCAGGGCGGACCGGACATCGACCCGGCCGTCCTCGCCGGTGATCCGGCACTGGTAGTAAGGCATTTTCGCCGATTTCCTCTTTATTTTAGTCGCTTGTAATCTATTCCAGGGCGAATCCGTTGTCAAACCAAGGGCTCTTGGGGACGGCCTCGCTGCACTCGCCCGCAACTTGTATCTACGGCCGAGTACTGCGGAAATGGACCCCCAAGCAAGCCTGGGGCCCCCCGCAGTTGACAAACGCCGGGATAAGGGTTAACTATTAATGCCGTGAGGAGAACCACAAGGGCCGTCTCGGGAGCGCTCGCTGGAGCGGTCTTCGGCCTCTTTCTTGCCGCGCCGGCGATGCGGCCCGGACCGTCGCAGGCGGGCCAGGAGCCGCCTCCCCAGGAAGTCCGTAAACCCAGCTACGATTACATGAGCTCGTTCCTGTCCCGGAGCACGCACCCGCTAGGCCTCAAGGAGGACCCGGCGGCCCGGCGAATGCTCGGCCAGGGCTCTGTCCCTTGGGCCATCCGGGCCGGGTCACGGCATATTCTCGACTAAGGGATTTTTTTTTATGGTTCGGATTCAATTTTTTGGATACCGGGGCCGATGAAAAAGGCCCTGATTTTCATCCTCGTCCCCATTCTCGCCGTCCTCGTCCTGGGGACGATGAACGTCTACAAGAAGGCGACTTGGAAGGACGTCACGGACGGGATCACCTGGAAGGAGACATCGAGCGGCCTCCGGGCCGTCAGCGTCGACCCGACGAGCGAGGCCTTTCTCCGGGTCAACATCCGCAAGGGAGACATCCTCACGGCCATCAACAAGGTGTCCGTGCGGACGAAGATCGACGTCCTCAAAAACCTCTGGCAGGCCGCTGCGACCGACCAGAGTGTCACCTACCAGATCAACAAAGAGGGGATGCAGATCTATCCCACGTTCAATCTCCGCAAGAGGGGCGTCAACCCCATCTATTTTTATCTCGTCCTCGTCGGCGTGACCACCCTCGTCATCGGCTTCGTCGTCTTCTTCAATTCGAAGGGCCAGATGTCCCTGCCCTACGTTTTCTTCTACCTCCTGGCCCTGGCCTTCGCCGTTTTCTGCATCTTCTCCCCGACCGGCGAGATGACGCCGCTCGACATGGTCTTCTACGGCCTGGACAAGGCCGGCTTCCTGGCTTTTCCGCCCCTCCTCCTCCACTTCTTCATGGTCTTCCCGTTGCGGAAACGCTTCCTCAGGAACCGCTCCAACGTTCTCCCCTTCCTCTACGCCCCGGCCGCGCTCCTCTTCCTCGCCCGCGTTCGCTTCCACATCCCGCTTCCTCCCCAATGGAGCGAGGCGGCTATCCTCCGCTACCAGGACGGGCTCGAACGCTTCGAGCTCCTCCACTTCGCCGTGTTCGCCCTCGTCACCCTGGGGATCCTCGCCCATAGCACCCTCCGGGCGCCGACGATCCTGGTCAAGAAACAGCTCCGGATCATCGTCTACGCCCTGGCCTTCGGCGTTCTGCCGTCGACGGTCTTTTACCTCGTGCCCTTCATCGCCGGCGGACGCCCGTCCACGGGCGCCGAGCTGACGGTCCTTCTCCAGGCCCTCGTCCCCCTGGCCTTTTCCTATTCCATCTCCCGCTACCGGCTGGTCGACATCGAGGTCCTCCTGAAAAAGGCGGCCACCCTGATCTTTTCCTTCTTCGTCATCGCCTTCGTCTATTTCTTCGTCAGCTCCCGGACCCGGATATTCTCGGAAAATCGCCTCAACGCCATCGTCCTCGGCATCCTGGCCATCGTCCTCGGGGCGACACTGTTTACTCCGCTCAAAAAGATGTTCCAGAGCCTCCTCGACAGGGCCATCTATAAAAGGAGCTACGAATACCGGAGGACGCTCCTGTCCATCATCCGCGAGCTCAGCCGCGAGCGGAACCTCCAGAAACTCGCCCAGTCCCTCCTCGAAGCCATCGCCAACGCCCTTTCCTTGAAAACCCTCGCACTTCTCCTGGCCGACGAAAACGACCCGTCGGGCTTCAAGGTCCTCAAATCCAAGGGCGAGGACCTGGCCGGGCCCGTCCAGGTCCAGTTCGACGATTGGCTCGTCCGCGAACTCCGGGAAAAAGACACCCTGTCGTTCGTTTCCTCCTCCGAATCGGAAGCGGCCCGGGCGGCGATGGAAAAACTCTCGGCCCTCGGCTTTTACCATGTCCTCCCACTCAAGGTCGAGGACAAGGTCATCGGCTGCCTGGTCATGGGGAAAAAACAGGACGGATCCTTTTTTTCGAGGGAGGATTGGGAGCTGTTGACGACGATCTCCGGCTCGGCGGCCCTGGCCCTAGAGAACGCCGACCTCTACAGCCGCGAGACCGTCCGGGCCATGGAGATGCAGCGACTCAGGGACTACAGCGAAAACATAATCGAGAGCCTGACCGTGGGCGTCTCGGTCATCGACGAGGACGGCGTCGTCATCGGCTGGAACAGGGTCCTCGAGGACCAGCTTTCCGTCCGGAAAGAGGCGGCCATCGGAAATCGGCTCCGGGACGTCCTGAGCCCGACCGCGTTCAGCGACCTGTTCCCGCCGGAAACCCAGCAGGGCTTCCGGCTCCTGAGCGAGATCACGCTGGAGACGGCCGGGGGCGAAAAGAAGATCTTCGACATCGCCCGGACGCCGCTCCTGGACAACGCCCTGCGGGCCTACGGGACCATCATCGTCTTCGAGGACATCACCGACAAGATCCAACTCCAGCAGCAGCTCCTGACCTCGGAGAAGCTCGCCTCGATAGGACTGCTCTCGGCCGGCGTCGCCCACGAGATCAACACGCCCTTGACAGGGATCTCGAGCTACATCCAGATGCTCCAGAAAACGCTGGCCGGCACCCACTACGCCCAGATCCTGGAGAAGATCGAGGCCCAGACCGACCGGGTCGCCCGTATCATCAAGAACCTCCTGACGTTCGCCCACAGCCCGTCCGACGCCTCGTTCCAGCGCGTCGACCTCAAGGAAAGCATCGAGGAGATCCTGTCGCTCATCGACCACAAGCTGAAGAACATGAACATCCGTCTCGGGCTCGAGCTCGAGCCCGTCCCGCCGCTCTACGCCCAGGGCGAACGGCTCCAGCAGGTCTTCATCAACATCATCCTCAACGCACTGGACGCCATGCCCCAGGGAGGGGAGCTGCGGATCCGCCTGAGCCAGGAAAACGATGCCGCGGTCGTCCGCGTCTCGGACACCGGGACGGGCATCAAGCCCGAGCACCTCTCCCACATCTTCGACCCCTTCTTCACAACGAAGGGGGTCGGTAAGGGGACGGGACTCGGCCTGTCCATTAGCTACGCCACCGTCAAGGAGCACGAAGGCCACATCCAGGTCCAGAGCGAAATCGACCGGGGGTCCACGTTCACGATCATCCTGCCGGTCGGCCGGGACGGCTCCCGGAACCCGAAATCCCCGATCCTTAGGACATGAACCATGAGCAGTAAAGGCATCATCCATGTCATCGACGACGAACCCGTCATCCACGACGTCCTGGCCCAGCTCCTGACGTCGGAGGGCTACGAGGTCGAGATCTCCGCCTCGGGCGAGGAGGCCTTGGAGAAGTTTCCGTCCCAATCTTTCGACGTCATCCTCCTCGACCTCCTCATGCCGGGGATGGACGGGATCGAAGTCCTCCGGAGAATCAAGAAGGTCGACCCCCTGGCCGCAGTCATCATCATCACGGCCTACGGCTCGGTCGAATCGGCCATCTCGGCCATGAAGATCGGCGCCCTGGACTACGTCCAGAAGCCCTTCAAGCACGACGACCTCCTCCTGGCCATCGAGAAGGCCGTCGAGCGCAAGCGCCTCCAAGACGAGAACATCCGCCTCAAGGATGAGCTCCGCCAGCGCTACGGCTTCGCCAACATCATCGGCAAGAGCCAGGCCATGAAAAGCGTCTTCGAGCTGGTCAAGGCCGCCGCGCCGACACGGAGCACAATCCTCCTCCAGGGGGAGAGCGGCACGGGGAAAGAGCTTGTCGCCCGGGCCATCCACCTGAACTCGAACCGGGTCGAGGCCCCTTTCATCACGGTCAACAGCGGGTCTCTCCCACCCGACCTTCTCGAAAGCCACCTTTTCGGGCATGTCAAGGGGGCCTTCACGGGCGCCGTTGCCCTGAAGAAGGGCCTCTTCGAGGTCGCCGACACGGGGACGATCTTCTTCGACGAGGTCTCTTCCATCAGCCTTGAAACGCAGGCCAAGCTGCTCCGGGTCATGCAGGAGAAGGAATTCATGCGGCTCGGCGGGACCCAGACGATCAAGGTCGACGTCCGGATCCTCGCGGCCACGAACGCGGACATCGAGGAGCTCATCGCCCAAAAACTCTTCCGCAAAGACCTCTTCTACCGGTTGAACGTGATCAAGATCGAGATCCCGCCCCTGCGCCAGAGGAAGGAGGACATCCCCCAGCTCGTCAAACACTTCGTCGAGATCTACGCCCGCGAGAACCGCAAGGAGGTCGAAGGCGTCAGCGAAGACGTCTTCGAGATCCTCGACGCCCACGACTGGCCGGGTAACGTCCGGGAGCTCGAGAACCTCGTCGAACGGGCCATCGTTCTGTCCCGCTCCAAAGTCATCACCCGGGCCTCCCTCCCCCCCTTCCTGCTCCGGGAGGGAGCGGTCGACGACGAGACGCTCATCGCCTCGGAAGAGTCTCTGGACCTGAGGGACCGGACTCAGGCCTTCCAGAAAAAGATCATCCTCGCCGCCTTAAAGAAAACGAAGGGGGTCCAGAACAAGGCCGCCAAGCTGCTCGGGGTCAAGCCGACGACGCTCAACGAGATGATCAAGCGGCTCCGCATCGACACGAGCGGGTTCCCGACCTGACCGGGGCCGCCGGGAGCCCTCCCGGCCCGCCTAATAAAACTTTCCGGGCACGGCCTTGTCGGGATTGAACCGGATCTTATCGGGCCGCCGCGGCAGGGTCAGGGAGACCTTTTCGGTCGTCTCGTCGACGATGAACATCCTCCGGCCGGACTCGCCGGCGCGGCGCCACTCGACCCAGAGGGGGAAAACGAAGCGGCCCTTGACCTGGCTCACCCGGATGTCGAGACGGACCCCCTCAGGAACGGGAGTCTCGGTCCAAGTCGTCTGGACCTCGGGCAGTTCGTAGGAAGAAAACCAGCCCTGGAAAAAGGCCTTCAGGTCCCGCCCCGAGGCGGCTTCCATGACGGTGATGAACTCGCCCGTCCGGGCCGCCCGGAACTTGAATTTTTCGAAGAACGCCCGGAGCCCAGCCTCGAAAGTCTCCCGGCCGAGGAGGTCCTGGAGCATGAACAGGGCCATGGCCGCCTTGTTGTAGACGATGGATTGGTACGCTTGGAAATCGTAGTAGCTCAGGCGCGAACCCAGGACGATCGGGCCCCGGAAGGATTTTTTCTCCGTCCAACGGGCGAATTTTTTCAGGATGGCGGCAAAACTCATCTCCCCGTACGTGCGGCGCAGGTAGGAAGTCGCCGCGAACTGGGCCAGGCCTTCGCTCAGCCACTGGTCCTTATAGGATTCGAACGACACGCCCTGGCCCCACCACTGGTGGGCGATCTCGTGGGCCAGGAAATACTCCTTCCATTCCGATAGGTCGACGGGCGTGTCGACCGGCGGCGGGAAGCCGGCGTCGCCGAGCCAAGGGACCTGGTTGAGGACGACGAAGGAGGCCGGGCTGTGGCCTCCGAAGGCAGGCCAGGGCCTCAGGACGATCGCCAGCTTCTCGTAGGGGAACGGGCCGAAGGCCTTGACGTAAAAATCGAGGATGTCGGCCGCCTGGTCGACGAGGCCCGGCTGCCGGTCCAGGATCTCCGACGCGACGAAAAGCTCGAGGGGCACAGGGCCCGCCCGCTCCTTTAGGCGGTCGAGCCGGCCGACGATGAACGACATGTACTTCACGGGCGAGCGGGATTCGAAGGTGTAGACGGCGTTGCCCGCTTTTTCGATCTCGACGACATCGTCCATCTCGTCCCAACGGCCCTTGGCGACCATCTCGCCGTTGGCGACGCACTTGTATTCGGGAGGGATGACGAGGGTCAGCCGGGCGAGGAAGTAGTCCTCCTCCACCGGCCCGGGATACCAGAATCCCGCGTGGGAGAAAAAGTACGTCTCGTAGCGGGGGCTGAAGCGGATCGGCCGGTTGATCCCGGCCTGGGCGATGACGTCCGTCGACGGGGACGCCGGGAGCATCCGCCCCCGGTAGAAGACCTCGATCGCAGTCGGCGTCTTAGGCGCCGGCGGGGAAAGGAAATAAACGTAGAGGATCTTGCGGAGCTTGTCCTGCGTGTAAAAGAGTTCCCGGTCCTCCTCATCCTCGATCTTAAGGATCTCGAGGTCGGGGTTAAAACGGAACTTGAGGCTGTCGAGGAGGTCGACCTTGGGGACGACCTCGATCCGGGCCTTGCCCGAGAGATAGGACGTGGCGGGCGAGTAGCTGAGGTCGAGGGCGTACGAGATGATGTCGAATTTCTCTTCGAAGGAGAGGAAGAACCTCTTCAACGGGGGGGAGACTGCCCGCTCCGGACTGTAGAGGCTGACAACCCGTTCTTTCCCGCGGTCGAAGAGGCTCACTTCGTCTTCGGAGAACGGAGAATAAATATAGGTCAGCTCTCCGGCCTTGCGGGCCTTGAACTCGAAGACGGCCTCGTCGCCCTGAGGGAGGAAGGAGAGAAGGTTCCGGGCGAACGAGCTTTCGATAGTGAACGACCGGGGGTAGTTCCGGGAGAAGACCGCAGCGGCCTTGTCCCTTTCCTCGGACGACACGGCCGGCGACGCATCGTCCCTCTCGACAACGATATTGGCAGCGAAGAAACTCGAGGAACACCGGACGTAGAGGGAGTCGATGTCGTCCTGGAGCTCTTTTTTCTTGTAGAGGAGCTCCAGCTGGTGCCGCTCGTTCGGGTCGGCAGGCGAGAAATCGACCGTGCCCTTTCCGACGATGACCAGCGCGGTCTCGATACCGGGGAGGTCGTCGTAGAATACCGCGGCGTCCGTGAAGGCGATGCGGATATCCTGGTGCGTGACTTCGACGCGGCGGGCGCGCTCGAAGCGCTCGGCCGGGATGTGGACCTTGTACAGGGTGGTCATTGTTCCCGTGACGTCCTTACGGACGACGACCCAAGCCTCAGCCCGCTTCTCGAGGGTCAGAATCCAGGATTCGATCAGGGCCGCGTGGGCGTTCTGGTAGAACGCCTGCAGGAAGACGCGGACGAGGCCATTTTCGCCGCGCTTGATGCCGGCGGTCCGCAGCGACACGTCGGTCATTTTAAGATCGTCGAAGAACTTCTCCAGCCTGTCCTGTTCGACGGCCCGGAGTTCGGGCGTGAACGTTTCGAGGTAAGCGGAAAAATCCCCTCTCTGGAGGAGCCCTTGGATGCGGCCGACGAAGGCCTCGGGAGCCCCGCCGTCCTGAGGGCTCGCCCCCCGCAGGCCAAAGACCGCCCCAGCCGCCAGGAAGGAGAGGATAAGGGTTCCGAAGGTCGCTCTTTTCACGGACAGTCTCATTATAACATCATTTTTCGACCGCTACCCAAAACAGAGCCGATTTTATGCCAAGCCCGAGACCTTTCTTTCCCTTGGAAAAGTGGTGGTTTCCGATGCCGGACCGGCCGGACGGACAAGCCGGTTTACAGGATGTAAATTAGTTTTACCCGTTCGCAAGGCTAAGGGCTAACCCCGGAAAGGCCCCGGCACCTGGGGTTGGCTCAGAACAGGCTATTTCTTGAGCGCGCGGCCCAGGGCGGCCTCGACTTCCGCGACCTTACCCTTGATCCGGCCGCTCGTCTTTTCGCGATCATCGACGGTGATGTGCGTGTAGACGCGGCTGGCCTGGCCGCGCATGGTCTCGTGGCACCGCCTGATGAGGCCGAAGACCTCGTCCCATTCCCCCTCGACGATGGTCCCCATGGCCGTCAGCTGGTAGGGCAGGCCGCTCTTGTCGACGATATCCACGACCCGGGCGACGAGCCCGGACAGGGCCTCTCCCCGGCCGATGGGCACGACGCTGAATTCGACGATCATCGGCGTCCCGTCCTAGTTCTTTTCCTTGTCCTTATCCCGGTCCTTCTTCTGACCGGACTTCTTCAGGCGCTCCTCCCAGGTGATGAAGCTATGGTAGAAGACGGCGTCGCCCTCGTCGATGCCCCGGGTGATCTCGGTGATGTGGGACGTCTCCGCGCCGAAGGCCTCGACCGCGTAGACGACGGCCTTGTCGGGCCGGACTTTGGCGCCGCACGTGTAGATGTCGAGGGCCGCGTAGCCCATTTCGGGCCAGGTATGGGTCGAGATGTGCGACTCGGAGATGACGATGACGCCGCTGACTCCCATGGGCGGGAACTTGTTGAAGGAGATCGACCAGACGTGGGCGCCGGCGATCTCGGCCGCCCTCACCAGGATCTGCTGGACCTTCTCGACGCTCCCGATGATCTTCGGGTCGCATCCGGAGGCCTCGACGATGTAGTGATGGCCGATCGGAAAATGGGCTGTTTTCGCCATCGCCTTCTCCTTAGCGGATTTTTAAAATTTGATTATGGCACAACGCCGGCGCCTGTCAAGGACTTCGCCGGCCCGGCCCCTAGACGGCGACCCGGGGGTCCTCTTTGACCACGTTCAGGACGAGGTGGGTGACCGTCCGATCGACGTAGGGAATGGCCAGGAGCTTCTTGATGAACCCGTTGAGATCCTCGCGATCGGTGAAGCGCCCGATGATGAAGGAATCCCAGTCCCCGGTGACGTCGTAGACGGCGGCCACGTGGACGTCCCGGGAGATTCTTTTCTGGGTCTCCAGCAGCTTGCCCCGGGAAATGCGGACGGCGATGATGGCCGCGAGGTGGAAGCCGAAGTATTCCGGGTCGACGACCGGGACATAGCCCCTGACCGCCCCCGCCGCCTCGAGCTTTTTCACGGTGTTGATCACCGCCGTGGCCGATGTCCCCACCTCCTTGGCCACCTCCCGGAAACTCTTGCGGCCGTTCGCGTTGAGGACGCGGACGATCTTCCTGTCCAGCTCGTCGATCATGGGCGGTACCTCCAATTATCCTATAAATTATAATATTAATGCGCTTATGTAAATATATATTTTAAATATATTGACAATTGTATTGTTTTCGTCATATTTAGTTGGCATTAATAGGGCGCCACCGATTCGACGCGCGAGAGAGGAGACAGAAAAATGGCCCATCTGCCGGCTCACGATTCCTTTAAGGCTTTCGGGACAAGGGACGAGAAGGACGTCCTCGCGGTCGTCCGGGACCCCGCGAGCGACATCCATTTCATCAGGCTCATCTTCCCGGACATCCTAGGACGCCAGATGGACTTCACCATCCCGGCGAACGAGCTGGCCGCGGCCTTCGAGGAGGGCAAGGGGTTCGACGGCTCATCGATCGCCGGGTTCGTTCGCATCGAGGAGTCGGACCTCATCATCAAGCCCGACCCGCGGACCTTCCGGGTCCTGCCCTGGACCTACCAGGGCTTCGCCGAGGGCGTCCGCTGGAGGGAGGCTATCATGTTCGGGGACGTCCGGACGCCGGACGGAGCCGTCTACGACGGGGACAGCCGGGCCATCCTCAAGCGCGTCCTCGGCCGGGCCAAGAAGGAACTCGGGGTCGACGACTTCAAGTGCGGGCCGGAACTCGAGTTCTTCATCTTCCCGTCGAGCGAGGAACCCGCCCTGACCGACGCGGGCGGCTATTTCTTCAGCGGCCGTTACGGCGAGATCCGCAAGGAGATCCAGCTCCTTCTCCACCGCATGGGCATTGCTACGGAATTCGACCATCACGAAGCCGCCCACAGCCAGCACGAGATCGACCTCCGCTACCTCAGCGCCGTGGACATGGCCGACACGGCCATGATCTTCCGCTACATGGTCAAGAAAGTCTGTCGGATGCACGGCCTCCACGCCACGTTCATGCCTAAGCCCATCAACGGCCAGAACGGCAGCGGCATGCACGTCCACCAGTCCCTCTGGCGCGGCGGCAAGAACCTTTTCTTCGAAAAGAACGGGCCCTATCATCTCTCCCTCCTCGCCCGCCGCTACATGGCCGGGCTCATGACCCACGCCCGGGAGATCTCGGCCGTCCTCAGCCAGTGGGTCAATTCCTACAAACGCCTCATCGAGGGCTACGAGGCCCCCGTCTACATTGCCTGGGGCCAGAGGAACAGGTCCGCCTATATCCGGGTCCCGGAATACCAACCGGGCAAAGAGCGGGCCACCCGCATCGAGCTCCGGGCCGCCGACCCGGCCTGCAATATCTACCTCGCCTTCGCCGTCATGCTCGCGGCCGGCGCCGAGGGGATCCGGAAGAAGTACGACCTCGTCGACCCGGTCGAGGAGAACATTTACCACATGAGCGGCACCCGGCAGAAGAAGTTCGAGATCCGGGTCCTGCCCAGGAACCTCGAAGAAGCGATCCGGGTCATGGAGAAGAGCGCCGTCGTCCGGGACGCCCTGGGCGACTCCATCTTCGACAAGCTCATCGCCAACAAGACCAAGGAGGTCGAGGAATACGGCCGGAACGTCTCCGGCGAGTTCGACAAGCAGGTCAGCGACTACGAGACCCGGCGCTATCTGCCGGTCCTCTGACCGGGAACCTTTCCTTTCCCCGACCTTCTTTATATAATGCCCGCGTGCACCCGTCGAAGAGTGAGTTGGAGGCCCTGACCGAGAAGTCCAAGGGCCAAAAACGCGCGCTCATCCAGGTCCTCCAGGACATCCAGGACCGCATCCACTGGCTCCCGGCCAAGGCCCTGGAGCACGTCGCCCGCACGCTGGGCGTCCCCCTAGTCCAGGTCTACGGCGTGGCGACCTTCTATAAATCCTTCTCGTTGGAGCCGCGGGGCCGCCACGTCTGCACGGTCTGCTTGGGCACGGCCTGCCACGTCCGCGGAGGGCAGGCCCTCCTCGAACATTTCGAGCGAAAGCTGGGCATCGCCGCCGGCCGGACGACCCCCGACGGAAAATTCACCCTCGAGCGGGTCAACTGTCTGGGCGCCTGCGCCCTGGCGCCCCTCGCGGTCATTGACGGTCATTATTACGGCCGGATGAGCGAGGCCAAGGCCGATTCCGTGCTGGCCGGGGTCCGAAAGGACGGAGACCCGTGAAAACCAAGGGCCGGCCGGTCAAGAGCCTGATGTACGTCCCGCCCGACGGGAAAGAGCCCGTCCCGAAGATGAAGGACATCGAGTTCTTCAAGCATCAGCGTCTCATCGTCCTGCGGAACCGGGGCCGGATCGACCCCGAGAGGATCGACGACTACATCGCCTACGACGGCTACGCGGCCCTGGCCCGGGCCCTGACGGAAATGACGCCCGAGGGCATCATCGCCGAGGTCAGCGCCGCGGGGCTCCGCGGCCGGGGCGGCGCCGGGTTCCCGACGGGGGCCAAGTGGGCGGTCTGCCGCCGGGCGCCCGGAACGCCTCGCTATCTCGTCTGCAACGGCGACGAGGGCGACCCGGGTGCTTTCATGGACCGGTCCGTCCTCGAGACCGACCCGCACGCGGTCATCGAAGGGATGGTCATCGGGGCTAAAGCCGTCGGCGCGGCCAAGGGCTTTCTCTACATCCGGAACGAGTACCCGCTGGCGCTCGCGTGCATGGAGACCGCCATCGGCCAGGCCCGGGAGTACGGACTTCTCGGAACGGACATCCTCGGCACCGGGTTCGACTTCGACGTCGAGGTCGTCCGCGGGGCCGGCGCCTTCGTCTCCGGAGAGGAGACCGCGCTCCTGGCCTCCATCGAGGGCGGCCGGGCTTATCCCCGCCAGCGTCCGCCCTACCCCGCCGAGCGGGGGCTCTGGGGAAAGCCGACCGTGATCAACAACGTCGAAACGTGGGCCAACGTCCCCTCCATCATCCGCCGCGGCGCGGCCTGGTTCGCCGGCCTCGGGACCGCCACGAGCAAGGGCACGAAGATCTTCTCGCTCGTCGGCAAGATCAACAACACCGGCCTGGTCGAGGTGCCGATGGGCATCAGCCTCCGGGAGATCGTCTACGGCATCGGCGGCGGCATCCCCGGCGGCCGGGATTTCAAGGCGGTCCAGATCGGCGGCCCTTCGGGCGGTTGCATCCCCAAGGCCCTCCTGGACCTGCCCGTCGACTACGAGAGCCTGAAGTCCGCCGGCGGCATGATGGGTTCGGGCGGCATGATCGTCATGGACGAGGATACGTGCATGGTCGACATCGCCCTCTATTTCTTGCGCTTCGCCGGGGAGGAGTCTTGCGGCAAGTGCACGCCCTGCCGGATCGGGACGCGCGAAATGGCCCGCGTCCTCGCTCGGATCACCAAAGGCGACGGGACCGGGGACGACCTGATCAAGCTCGAAAGCCTGGCCCCGACCGTCAAGCAGGGATCCCTCTGCGGTCTCGGCCAAACGGCGCCGAACCCGGTCCTGACGACGCTCCGCTATTTCCGGGACGAGTACGAAGCCCACATCTTCGACAAGCGCTGCCCCGCTCTCGTCTGCAAGGACCTCATCGCCTTCGCCATCGACCCTGCGGCCTGCGTCGGGTGTTTCCTCTGCAAGAAGGCCTGCCCGACCGGGGCCATATCCGGGGAGGCCGGGAAGGTCCACGTCATCGACGCGAAGGCCTGCATCAAGTGCGGCATCTGTCTCAACGTCTGCCCGCCCAAGGTCCGCGCCGTCCGCAAGACGACCCCGGCTATCGCCGGGGCTGCCGGGTCGCCGACATCTTCGACCCGGGCTGCCGCCTCGCCGAAGACCGGAGAGGGACGATGAAGCTTACGATCGACGACCGTGAGATCCTCGTCGAAGGCGCGCCGACCCTGCTCGGGGCCGCCCGCTGCGCCGGGATCCCTATCCCCTCTCTCTGCGACCATCCCGACCTCGAGCCCTTCGCCGGCTGCCGGCTATGTCTCGTCGAGATCTCCGGACGGAACGATTTCGCCCCGGCCTGCGCGACGCCGGCCGCAGAAGGCATGGTCGTCCGGACCCGGACGCCCGAACTCGTGTCGCTCCGGAAAAAGATCCTCGAGCTCATCCTGACCGAGCATCCCCACGCCTGCCTCGTCTGCGCGGAGAAAGCAACCTGCGACGACCTCAAGTCCACGATCCGCAAGGTCGGCGAGGTCACCGGTTGCGTCCTCTGCCCCGTGAACGGCGACTGCGAGCTCCAGAAGGTCGTCGAGGCGATCGGACTGGACAAGGTCGACCTGCCCGCGATCTACAGAAATTTCGAGGTCCGCCGGGAAGACCCCTTTTTCGACCGCGACTACAACCTCTGCATCCTCTGCGGCCGGTGCATCCGCGTCTGCGAGGAGGTCCGCGGCGCGTCCGTCCTCACCTTCATCCACCGCGGCGGCCGGACGTCCGTGGGCACGGCCTTCGACCGTCCCCTCCTCGATTCCGGCTGCCGGTTCTGCGGGGCCTGCGTCGACATCTGCCCCACGGGAGCCCTGGTCGAGCGGGCCGTCCGGCCCCGGCCGCGGGCCGAGAGGTCGGCGAGTATTGTCTGCCCGTACTGCGCCCAGGGCTGCGGCCTGGAACTCGGGGTGAGGGCGGGCAGGGTCCTCGATTCGAAGCCGTCCTCCTCTCTCCCCAATCACGGCCAGGCGTGCGTCAAGGGCCGCTTTCTCGTCCGCGCCGCCCTCGGGGGTCCCGGCCGGATCCTCGAAGCCCATGTCCGGAAGGACGGCCGGCTCGCGTCCGTAAACTTCGACGAGGCCCTCGAGCGGGCGGCGGCTGGACTTCTCGAGGCCGGGGACAAAGGCCGGGCACTCATCTATCCATCCCAGGTCTCCCTCGAAAACGCTTTCCTTTTCCTCGAGTTCGGACGCACGTTCATGGACAGGGCCGCCGTGGCGACGGCGGCGCCCGGCTCGATCTGGTCCGCCCTGGAGGCCCTGACCGAGGCCCGGGGAATCGGCGTCCCTCCGGGCCGCGAACTCTCGGAGATCGAAGAATGCGGCTCCATTCTCGCCTGGGATATCGACCTGCAAGTCGACCATCCAATCGCCTGGCTGAAGGTCGTGAAGGCGATCCGCCACGGCGCCCGGCTCGTCGCCGCCGGGACGGCTTCGGCGCGGCTTTCTCAAGCCACGGCGACCTTGGACGTGAGGGCCGGATCCGAAGCCGCGACCGGCGCCGGCCTGGCCGCCGCTCTCCTCTGGGCCGGCGTCGCGCCGTCGGTCGACGACGGCTTCGAAGATCTCAAAAAATCCTGTCCGGACCGAACGGCCG
>JAPKZD010000009.1:370739-379396 GCA_026393975.1 Candidatus Aminicenantota bacterium
GCACGCGCTCCAAGCGGCGGCTGAGATTCTAGCGTCGAACAAGCCCGCGGCCATCCTCTTCGACGCCGGCGCCGCCCGCGGCCCGTCGGGATCCGACACCCTGGCTTGGCTGTGGAACATCGCCCTCCTCCTCGGTGCCCGCCTGTTCCCTCTCGGCCGCGGCGGGAACGAACGGGGTATCCATGAACTCGAGCGAACGCTCGGCTTTCCGGCATCCGGAAAGAGCTGGGAAGTCCTCCGGGCCGGGCTCGAGAAAAGAGCTTTCCAGGCTCTTTACCTCGCCGGGCCCGCCCCGGATCTCGAAGACCGCAAGCCGCCGTTCCTCGTCTGTCAGGACACCCACTGGAGCCGGAACGCGGAGGCGGCCGACGTCGTCCTTCCGGCCGCCGCTTTCGCCGAGTCGGGCGGGACCTGGGTCAATACGGAAGGGCGCGTCCGGACTTTCCCGGCAGCCCTCCCCTGCCCCGGCGCGGCGAGGACCGACGGGGACATCCTCGCGGCGCTCGCCCGGAAGATGGGCCATCCCGGCTTAGGACGACCGGAGGCCGCGGCCGTCCTCCGGGAAATCCGGACACGAGTCCCCGCCCTGGCCCATTACGAGCCGGCGGGCGGCGGTGAAGGCGAATTCCTGGCGCGGGGAGGATCGTTCGGAACGCCCCGCTTCGTTCCCGTTCAATTTCCCTCCGGCTCCGCGACTCCGGCCTCCCGCGGCGGGATCCTCCTCAAGGTCCGCTATTCCGGGGACGGCCTCCGCGGCTTCGACCCGCTCGCGAAAAGCCGCGGCTATGCGAAAGTGAGGAAGCCCGGCCAGGTGCTCATCGCTCCGGCCGACGCGGCCCGGCTCGGGATTACGGACGGCGACGCCCTGAAGCTTTCGTCCGGTCCCGGCACGCTCGCGGCCATCGCCAGACTGGAACCGTCCGTGGCCGAGGGAACGGCGGAGACCGCGGTCCGGGCCTCGAGCCTGACGGAAAGGGATTGGCTCGACCGGGGACTCGTCCCCGTCGAGGTTGGGAGGAAACGCTGATGCCCCGCATCGTCCGCCGAGAGCGCCTGGTCCCCAACATCCACCTCCTCGAAGTCGAAGCCCCCGAAATCGCGAGCAAGTGCCGGGCGGGCCAGTTCGTCATCGTCATGCCGGACGCCCGCGGCGAGAGGATCCCCCTGACGATTGCCGACTGGGACCGGGACCGCGGCACGGTCGTCTGCGTCTTCATGGCCGTTGGGACGACGACGCGCAAGCTCGCCCTCCTCCGCGGCGGAGACGACATCCCGATCTTCGCCGGGCCGTTGGGCCTGCCTTCGGAGATCCGGCCGTTCGGGACGGTCCTCTGCGCGGGCGGCTGTTTCGGCATCGCGGCCATCCACCCCCTTGTCCGGGCCCTCAAGGAAGCCGGCAACCGCGTCCTCGTCCTCGTCGACGTCAAGGCCGGGTATCTTCTCTATTGGGAGGACAAGCTCCGCGCCCTCGCGGATGAGTTCATCGTCTCTTCCCGGGACGGGACCTACCATTCGACCGACTACGTTCCCCGCCGCGTCCGCGAAGTCCTCGAGCGCGAACGGGTCGACCGGATCCATGCCGTCGGCTGCACCTATCTCATGTCCAGCGTCGCCGAGGCGACGCGGCCCTCGGGCGTCAGGACCATGGTCAGCCTGAACCCGATCATGGTCGACGGCACGGGCATGTGCGGGGCCTGCCGCGTGACGGTGGACGGAAAGACGAAATTCGCCTGCGTCGACGGCCCGGATTTCGACGGCCATCTCGTCGACTGGAACGAGCTCTACGCCAGGAGGAAGTCCTATTTCGACGACGAGATCCGCTCCCTGTGCGCCTGGGAGGAGGAGAATTTCCCGTGAGCGACGAGCTGACGCCCTCCCTCAAAGCCGAGCTCCTGGCCGAGTTCGAGAAGGACTGGCGGAAGGAGCTGCGACGGACCGTTCCGGCGAAGGAGCGGATGAAGACCAGTCGCCGGCCAATGCCCGAGCGGCCGCCCGATGTCCGCAACAAGGATTTCGACGAAGTCAACTTGGGTCTCGGCCCGGAAGAGGCCGTCGAGGAAGCGCGCCGCTGCCTGGATTGCGCCAAGCCGGGCTGCGTCGCCGGCTGTCCCGTGCGGATCGATATCCCGTCGTTCATCAAGCTCATCGAAAAAGGCGATTTCGCGGCGAGCGCCGCGAAGATCCGGGAGGCCAACAGCCTGCCGGCCGTCTGCGGCCGGGTCTGTCCGCAGGAAACGCAGTGCGAAGAGACCTGCAACCTCAGGAAAGCGTCGGGCGTTCCCGTGGCCATCGGAAACCTGGAGCGTTTCGTCTCCGATTTCGAGCGCCGCAAAGGCGGCATCGACCTCCCCGAGATGGCCCCGCCTTCCGGTCGGAAGGCGGCCGTCGTTGGGGCCGGGCCGGCCGGGCTGACCGTCGCCGGCGAACTGGCCAAACACGGCCACCGGGTGACGGTCTTCGAGGCTCTCCACGAAGCCGGCGGCGTCTTAATCTACGGCATTCCCGAGTTCCGCCTGCCCAAGAGCATTCTGCAAGCGGAAGTCGCCTATCTCGAAAGCCTGGGCGTCGAATTCCGGATGAACTTCATCGTCGGCAAGACGGCGACCGTCGACGACCTGAGGCACGAGGGCTACGAGGTCGTCTTCATCGGGACGGGCGCCGGCCTGCCCAACTTCATGAAGATCCCCGGCGAGAACCTGGTCGGCGTCTATTCGGCCAACGAATACCTGACCCGGGTCAACCTGATGCGGGCCTACGATTTCCCCCGCTACGACACGCCCGTCTTCCCGGGCCGGCAGGCCGCGGTCATCGGCGGCGGCAATGTGGCCATGGATTCGGTCCGGACGGCGAAAAGGCTGGGCGCCGAAAAAGCCGTCATCATCTACCGCCGCTCCCGGACCGAGATGCCGGCACGGGTGGAGGAAGTCCACCACGCCGAGCAGGAGGGCGTCGAATTCCATTTCCTGACCGTGCCGACGCGGTACATCGGCGACGACCACGGCCGGGTCAGAGCCATGGAATGCCTGCGCATGGAACTCGGCGAGCCCGACGATTCGGGCCGACGGCGTCCGGTACCCGTGCCCGGATCAGAATTTATAACCGAGGTTGACCTCGTCGTCGTCGCCATCGGCCAGAGCCCGAACCCTCTCATCCCCCAGACGACCCCCGGCCTCAGCGTCGGGAAATGGGGGACGATCGAGGTCGACTGGGAAACCATGGCCACCTCTCTTCCGGGCGTTTTTTCCGGAGGGGACATCGTCCGGGGAGGCGCGACCGTCATCCTGGCCATGGGCGACGCCCGGGTCGCCGCGACGGCGATGGACCGCCGCCTGAAGGCCGGTTCAGCCGGCCGGGACCAAACCTAGGAGGAGGTCAGGCCCATGTCGAAAACCCGCGTCACCACTTTCGTTCTCTTCGCCACAACAATCCTCTCCCTGTCGTGTCTCGGCGGCCGGCCGGCCGAACGGGCCGACCTCCTGCTGACCAACGGCGCCGTCTACACCATGAGCGCGGCCCGGCCTTGGGCCAGCGCGCTGGCCGTGGCCAAGGGGAAGATCCTCTACGTGGGCGACGACCGGGGCGCCCTGCGGCTGCGGGGCGGCTCGACGGTCGTTGCCGACCTCGGCGGGAAAATGGTCCTGCCGGCCTTCCAGGACTCGCACATCCACCTGGTCACGGGCGGCGTCGAGCTCGGCCTGTGCAACTTGAACGGCTTACGGACGAAAGAAGAGGTCTTCGAGAAGATCAAGGCCTATGCGACGGAGAACCCCGGCCAGGTCTGGGTGACCGGCGGCGGCTGGGACCTCCCCGTCTTCCCCCAGGCCAATCCCCGGAAAGAGGATCTCGACGCCCTCGTCCCCGACCGTCCCGCCACGCTGAGCTCGGCCGACGGCCACTCCTCCTGGGTGAACTCGCGCGCCCTCGAGCTCGCCGGCGTCACCAAGGACACCGCCGACCCCGCCGGCGGCCGCATCGAGCGCGACCCTAAAACCGGCGAGCCGACGGGGACCCTCCGCGAGAGCGCGGCCGGCCTCGTCGAAAAGCTCGTCCCGGAACTCGGCCTCGAGGACTATATAAAAGGATTGAGGGCCGGGCTCCGGCTGGCCAGCCGGTTCGGCATCACCTCGATCATCGAGGCCAGCGCCGGCGAGAAAATCCTCGACGCCTACGCGGCCCTCGACCGCTCCGGTGAACTCTCCGTCAGGGTCCTGGCCTCGCTCCACGTGGACACGAGCAAGGGGATTGCGGAGGTCGAGCGGTTGGTCAAACTCCGTCAGGCCTACCGCGGCGCGCGCTTGAAGTCGACCGCGGCGAAGATCTTCGCCGACGGCGTCATGGAGCCCCACACGGCCGCCCTCCTCGAACCCTACTTCGACCGTCCGGGCGACCGGGGAACGCCGCTCCTCGAGCCCGAGGCCTTCAACACCCTCGCGGCGGCCCTCGACGCGGCGGATTTCCAGATCCACATCCATGCTATCGGCGACCGGGCCATCCGCATGTCGCTCGACGCCTTGGAGGCCGCCGGCCGGGCCAACGGCTTCAGGGATATGCGCCACCACATCGCCCACCTCGAGCTCATCGACCCCGCCGACATCCCGCGCTTCAAGCGCCTGGGCGTCGCGGCCAATTTCCAGGCCCTCTGGGCCTATGCCGACCCGTACATCACGGACCTGACCATCCCGATCCTCGGCCCCGGCCGCTCGCGCTGGCTCTATCCCATCGGGAGCGTGGCCAAGACCGGGGCGGTCATCGCCGGCGGCAGCGACTGGTCGGTGTCCTCCATGAACCCCCTTGAAGCCATCCAGGTCGCCTTAACGCGGAGAGGCCCCGACGACCCGCCGGGCGACGCTTGGATCCCCGAGGAGAAAGTCGACCTGGAGACAATGCTCCGGGCCTATACGACGAACGGCGCCTGGCTCAGCCACGACGAAAAAGCCCGCGGCTCCCTCGAACCGGGAAAAGCCGCCGATCTCATCGTCCTCGGCCGCGACCTCTTCAAGATCCCGCCGTCAGAGATCGGCCGGACCAAGGTCCTGCTGACCCTCCTCGACGGCCGGGAGGTTTTCCGGGACCCATCGTTCGGAATTAAGAACTGATCCTGTCCGCGAAGAAGCGAGCCGCGGGGCCGAGGGGATCGCCGGAGGGAGCATGAAGCGGTGATTTAGCCGTCACGGGACGGATACGCGGACTCCTCCCATCGAATCCGGACCGTGATGGCGTTAAGAATCACCGCAGCGGACGGAGGCGATCCCCGAGGCCCCTCAGCGGCCGACGGGCGTCGCAGTTTACTCATTTCCGTTTGTGTGCTATAAAAGATGTCCGGTGAATTATGGATTGGCGAATAATCATCATTCAGGTTTTCGTTTTGCTTTTCGCCATCACCATTCATGAAGCCTCTCACGCCTGGGCGGCCATGAAAATGGGTGACCCTACAGCTTCCGCCATGGGCCGTGTTTCTTTGAACCCTCTCGCCCATATCGATCCATTCGGCACCGTCATCCTTCCCCTGATCCTCATCCTCGTCCTCCGCGCGCCCGCCTTCGGCTGGGCCAAGCCGGTCATGGTCAATCCCCGCAACCTCAGGCATCCCCGCCGCGATAACATCTGGATTTCTCTTGCCGGGCCAGCCGCCAACCTGGCGGCCGCAACTGTCTCGCTGATGATTCTCGTTGCCTTGAAACACTTGCCCCAAAACAGCTCCCCTCTCGAAGCGCTGTTCATGATATTCTACGCCGCCGTGATGATCAACGTCTTCCTTGCCGTCTTCAACCTCATCCCTATTCCTCCCCTCGACGGAAGCGGGATTCTGGCCGGAATTCTTTCCGACGAAGCCGCGGCGAAATATGATCGAATCCGTCCGTATGGTTTTATCATCATTATCGGATTGGTCTATCTCGGAGTATTGGATTTCTTCTTCCGATTCGTCCAGCTTTTCATCGGCACTCTCCTTGGCCTTTTCTAGCATGACAGAAGGCGCCGCCATCCCCCTCGAACCGACCCCGGACGTCCCGCCCTGCGCCGAGGCGCCGGCGGGCTACCAGGTCCGACTGGACGTCTTCGAAGGCCCCTTGGACCTCCTCCTCTTCCTCATCCGCAAGAAGAAGATCGACATCCACGACATCCCCATTGCCGCCATCACCCGCGACTACCTCGATTACCTCGACCACAAGACCGAGATCAACCTCGACCGCGAGGCCGAGTTCCTGTTCGTCGCCGCGCTCCTGATCTACATCAAGTCCCAGATGCTCCTGCCCCGCGAGACCGACCTGGCCGAGCACGAGGACCCGCGCCAGGTCCTGGTCAACCGCCTCCTCGAATACGAGAAGATCAAGGCCGCTTGCTCGCTCCTCCGGGAACGGGAGGACGGCCAGATCCTCCAGTGGAAGAGGAATTTCATCCCGCCTCTCCGCGGCGAAAGCGAGCTCGAACCCGTGGAGCTGTCGCTCTTCGACCTCTCCGAATCGTTCTTCCTCATGATAAAGCGGCGGTCCGCGGACGAAACCCGGGTCATCCGCGGCCGGGACGTCTCGGTCGAGGTCAAGATGAAGGAGCTCGTCAGCCTCCTCCGGGAACGGCACATGATCGACTTCCTCGAGTATTTCGAGGCCAAGGCCTCGCTCGAGGAGGCCCTGGTCTCCTTTTTCTGCATCCTCGAGTTGGTCAAGTCCCGGGTGGCGGTCGCCGTCCAGGACGAGCTCTTCCAGACCATCCGGGTCTGGCTCCGCAAGGACGCGCACAGGACGGATCATCATGAATAGCCCTCTCAAGAACATCGTCGAATCGCTCATCTTCGTCTCCCAGGAGCCCCTGACTCTGGAACGGATCCAGGCCGTGCTCGAGGGCGTCCCGGCCGCCGACATCCAGGCCGCCGTCGACGAGCTCGTCGCGGACACCGCTGCGGACGACCGCGGCGTCCAGGTCGTCCACGTCGGAGGCGGCTGGCTGTTCTCGACCAAGCCGGCCTTCGACCGGGAAATCCGGCGCCTCCTCCAGATCGAGCGCAAGAACAGGCTGTCGTCGGCCGGGCTCGAGACGCTGGCCGCGATCGCCTACCGCCAGCCGGTGACCCAGTCCGAGGTCTCGGCCATCCGGGGCGTCGATTCGACCTCCTCGCTGAAGACGCTCCTCGAAAAGAGCCTGATCAAGATCGTCGGGCGGAAGAAGGCGCCGGGCAACCCGCTCGTATACAGGACGTCCGACGAGTTCCTTCTCTACCTGGGGCTCAACAGCCTCGACGAGCTTCCCTCCGAGGAGGAGATCGCCAAGATCCTGCAGGAGGAAAAGGCCGCCGACGCTTAGTCCCTAAGTATAGACAAGGCCTTGACTTAGAGTTGACAACACGAGGTTTCTTGTATAGTATGAATCGTTCTTTCCTGGCCCTTGGAGAAGGGACGCCTCAGAATTTCCTTTTCAGGAGCAATGCGACATGACCGAGTCGACCAAACAGCCGGACCGCGACGACAGGATGTCGTCCGAAGACTACGAAAACCTGTTGGACCGCTACGAGTTCAGCACCAAGGAAATCACCATGGAGAAGATCCTCAAGGGACGGGTCATCAAGCAGACCCCGACCTATGTCCTCGTGGACATCGGGTTCAAGACCGAGGGCATCATCCCCATCGAGGACTTCACCGACCCCAAGGCGCTCGCGGAACTGCGGCCCGGCAGCGAGGTCGAGACCATGCTCGAGAAGACCGACCTCAAGGACGGCTACCTCGTCCTGTCCAAGAAGCGCGCGGACGGCCTCCGCGCCATCGAGAACCTGGGCAAAGCCTTCGAGCACGGCCTGACGGTCACGGGCACGATCACGGAGAGGACCAAGGGCGGGTTCAACGTCGACGTCGGCATCCCGGCCTTCCTGCCCGAATCCCACGTCGACATCAGGCCGGTCAAGGACGCCTCCGCCCTCCTCGGACAGACCTTCAAGTTCCGGGTCATGAAATTCGACCGAAGGACCGAGAACGCCGTCCTGTCGCGCAAGCTCCTCCTCCAGAACGAGCGGGAGGAGAAGAAGAGGCGGGTGTTCGGGAGTCTGGTCAAGGGGCAGAAGCTCACCGGGCAGGTCAAGTCCCTGACCAACTTCGGCGCCTTCGTCGACCTCGGCGGCATCGAGGGCCTTCTCCACGTCTCGGACATCTCCTGGGGCAAGAGCACGCATCCCGCCGAGCACCTGAGCGCCGGCCAGGAGGTCGAGGTCGTCGTCCTCGACTTCAGCGAGAGGGACGAGAAGATCTCCCTCGGGCTGAAGCAGCTCACGCCCGACCCCTGGGCGAACATCGCCGAGAAATATCAGGCCGGGCAGAAAATCACCGGAAAGGTCTCGAGTCTGACCGACTTCGGCGCCTTCGTCGAGCTCGAGAAGGGCGTCGAGGGGCTCGTCCACATCTCCGACCTGACCTGGTCCCGCAAGCTCGTCCACCCCAAGAAGGTCCTGAGCCCGGGCCAAGAGGTCGTCGTCACCATCCTCGACGTCAACCCGACGACGAAGCGCATCTCCCTCGGCCTCAAGCAGGCCTCCCCCCACCCCCTCGAGACCTTCAAGCAGAAGCACGGCGTCGGCGCCCGGGTCAAGGGGGAGGTGACCAGCCTGACCGATTTCGGCGCCTTCGTCGAGGTCGAGAAGGGCATCGAGGGACTCGTCCACATCTCCGACATCA
>JAPKZD010000015.1:0-7210 GCA_026393975.1 Candidatus Aminicenantota bacterium
CGGGACTGGTTCCCGGGGGGGCCGGGGGAAATGCATGACCCCCCATCAGTGATAAAAAGGGTGCAGCGTCCTGCGTCAAGAATTGGAACCGGTTACCCGGATTTTAGTCGCTGAGCTTGCCGAGCTTGGCCAGCTCGTCGTTGTAGTACTTGCGGTAGAGGATCTCGTACTCCCGGCTGCCTTCCTCGATGGCCTTTTTCTGGGATTGGATCTTGTCGATGGCCTTCTTGTCGAGGGATTCGTAGAGCTTCATTTCCTCTTCGATGGACTTGACAATGACCAAGCGGATCTCGTTCGGGTCGTCCAGGAAATCGACCTGGTCGACCTTCTCGAGGACGTTGAGAACCTGGCGGGATAGGTAGTTGATCTTTTCCCGCGACAGTCGGTTGCTCACAGGACGATCCCCTTTTCCCGGGCTAGCTTGGTCTTGATCAGCTTGAACATCTGCTGGTATTCGATGTTATCCTTGCGGATCTTCTCGATGTGCTTGCTGAGCAGTTCGCGGACCTCCTGGTCGAGGTGGTCCTCCTTCTGGAACTCCTCGATGAGCAGGTTGGTCACCTCTTCGAGCAGACGGGCCTTGTCCTCGAAGATGATCTTGCCTTCCTTGGCCAGGTTGCGCAGGATCACCGACCCGAGATGCTCGATCTGATTCTTGTTCAGGCGCATAATCACAATACAATACATTACCCCCGCCCAAAATTCAAGATGAATCGCCGTTTTTCGGCATTTTTGAGGCGGCCCGGAGAGCCGTGATCAGGAAATGACGAGGAAGGGGTGGAGATATTCACCGTCAGGGGAAGGCCGGGCCAGGGCGAGGAGTTTGCCCGACTCCCCGAACAGCCGAAGGACGCACGCCTCTCGGGGGAAAGGGGGAGCGCCCGCGGGAGGAGGGCCGAGATGGACCGGTCCAAGGGCGGCGCCGTTGCGGATACGCATTTCCGCATCCGGGAGGACGGCCACGGCGGGCACCCCGGCGAGGAGCTGCTCGAGAGGCAGGATGAGCGCCGCGGCCTCGCCCCGCCCGGCCGCCGCTTCGAGCCCGTCGAGGGGCACCGCGTCGCCCAGGGAGTAGGGGCCGACAGACGTCCGCCGGAGGGCGTCGAGATGGGCGCCGCAGCCCAGGCGTTGACCGAGGTCGTGGGCGAGCGACCTGACATAAGTCCCGGCCGAACATTTCGTCTCGAAGACGGCCAGAGGCGGCCGGTAATCGCGAAGCCTGAACCACTCGACCGTCACGACGGACGGTTTCAGGCTGAATTCCTTGTGGGCCCGGGCCAGTTTGTAAGCCGGCTTTCCGCCGAGCTTTTTGGCCGAATAGGGTGGGGGCGTCTGGAGGATCCTCCCCTCGAAATTTTTCATGGCTCCGGCCAGTTCTTCGTAGCCGGGGAAGTCGCGCGATTCCTCCGTGGACGGACGCCCGGAGGCGTCATAGGTGTCCGTAGCGAAGCCGAGCCGGATTGCGCCTTCGTAGACCTTGTCTTCTTTGGAGAGGTAGGGGAAAAACCGCGTCGCCTGGCCGACGGCGACGAGGAGGACGCCCGTGGCGTCCGGGTCGAGCGTCCCGCCGTGGCCGACCCGCCGCGTCCCCAGGAGCCGGCGGACCCCGGCCACGACGTCGTGCGAGGTGAGTCCGGCGGGCTTGTCGATGACGAGCAGACCGTCGATGGGCATTCCGGGTCGTCCGGGTCGTTCAGTCCGACGGACTGGAAGGGCCCGGCGATGCCCCGTCGAGGAGAGTCTCGACGATCGCCGGGACCTCCCGGATGAGACGTTCATAAGGGCCGTAGACGGTGAAGCCGGAGGCGTGGATATGCCCGCCGCCGCCGAAATGCTCGGCCACCCGGGCCGCGTTGGCGCTGCCCTTCGACCTCAGGCTGACCCGGAAGGTCTCATGGCCCATCTCCTTGAAGAACATGACCATTTCGACGCCTTTGATCGTGCGGGCCAGGGTTGTCATGTCCTCGGTGTCGATCTCCTTGAGGTGGAGGGATTCGGTGTCGCGCCGGAACATGCTGATGACGGCGATATTGCCCTTGCCGTTCATGGTCAGGGTGGAGAGGACGAGGCCGAGGAGCTGGATCTTCTCCGGCCGGTTATTGTTGTAGAGTCTCTCGGTGACGCGGATGGGGCTGGCGCCGAGACGGGCGAGTTCGGTCGCGGCAGCGAGGGCGCGGGGCGTCGTGTTGGAGAACTGGAAAGATCCGGTGTCGGAGACGATGGCGCAGTAGAGGTGCTCCGCGATTGCGGGTGTCAACGTGAGGCCGAGGAAACGGCTCAGGTCGAAGACCATCTCCCCGACGGCCGGGGCCTCGGGGTCGATCCAGTTGATGTCGGCGTAGGGCGTGTTCGAATAGTGGTGGTCGATGTTGATCTTGTAGGCCCCGGCCAGGCCTTCCTGCCCGGAGCGGGAGACGTCGGCGCATTCGAGGAGGATGACCGTGTCGAAGTCTGCCGCCTGGATCTGGCCTATGCGGATCCCGGCGAGCTCGGGAAAGCCGGAGAAGGGCAGGGGTGTCGGGTCATGGTTGACGATGGCGACATCCTTGCCGAGGAGGCTTCCCATCAGGCTGAGGGCCATGGCCGTCGAGAGAGAGTCACCGTCCGGCCGGAGGTGGGAGGTTACGGCGATCGTCCGCGACGCCTTGATCCTGGCCGCGATCTGTTCCCGGGGTTCAGTGGCCATGCTTCTTTGTCTCTTCGATCAGCATGTCGATCCTCTCCTGGTGCTCGGGGCCCGGATCCAAGGCGAAAAATAGTTCGGGATTATACTTCAACTTGACCCGGGAGGCAAGCGTCCGCCGGATGTGCCCCTTGCTCTTCTCGATGCGGGCGAGGAGGTCCCCAGGGTCGGCCGTCCCGAAAACGCTGAGGGAGACCCTGGCTGAGTGGAGGTCCGGAGTCATCTCCACTCGGGTGACGGTCAGGAGCCCCGAAGCGGGATTCTGGAATTCGCTGATGAGAAGGCGGCTGAGCTCCGCCTGGACGAGCTCGGCCACGCGGCGCGGCCGGATGCCTTTTTCAGACATAGCGGATCTCCTGGCCGGCGATCTCCGCCTCCTGGAGGTTCCGGGCGTCGGCCAGGACGTGGCCGAGGACCTCCTCGACGATCGTCTGCTGGCTGTTGAGGCTGACGATCCCGAGCAAGGCCCGCTGCCACTTGTCCTGGTAGTCGACCTCGGCCAGGGCGACGTTGTAGCGCTTGCGGACCCTGTCCTTGAAGCCGTGGAGGATGCGCCGCTTGTCCTTGAGGGAATGGGCGTAGGGGAAAAAAAGATCGAGCGTCAGGACGCCGACGATCATCGGAACCCTCCCGCGCCGTTAAACGGCCTTGACTTTTTCCCGGATGAACGCCTCGATCGTGTCACCCGGCTGGATATCGCTGAAGCCGCCGACGCCGATGCCGCACTCGTAGTCCTTCTTGACCTCGGTGACGCTCTCCTTGAGGTGCTTGAGGGAGGAGATCCGTCCCTGGTGGATGATCTCGCGGCCGCGGAGGACGCGGGCCTCGGCGTTGCGCGTGATCCGTCCGTCCTGGACGTAGCAGCCGGCGATCGTCCCGATCTTGGGGATCTGGAAGACCTTCCGGACCTCGGCCCGGCCTTGGAAGGTCTCCTTGATGACTGGGTCGAGCAGGCCGATAACGGCCTTCTTGATGTCGTCCGTGATCTGGTAGATGATCTTGTAAGTCCGGATCTCGACGCCTTCCTTCTTAGCCAGGTCGAGGATCTTGGGATTCGGTTTGACGTTGTAGCCGATGACGATAGCCTTGGACGCCGAGGCCAGGAGGACATCGGTTTCGGTGATGTTGCCGGTAGCGGCGTGGACGACCTTGATCTTGACCTTGTCCG
Organism: Candidatus Aminicenantota bacterium; assembly: GCA_026393975.1. Classification (GTDB taxonomy): domain Bacteria; phylum Acidobacteriota; class Aminicenantia; order Aminicenantales; family Saccharicenantaceae; genus RBG-16-66-30. Next base: position 3,852 of record JAPKZD010000015.1, read on the forward strand.
TGCTGAGGGGCAAGACGACGTCCGTCAGGACCTCGATGGAGCCCTGGACGTCGGCCTTGAGGACGAGGGCCAGTTCCTTGGCCTGACCGCCTTCGATCTTCTTGAACAGCTCGTCGAGGGTGACGCTGCTGTCGCGGGGGGATTCCTTCCCCTTGACCCGGGACCTCCTGAACGCGACAACATGTTTGGCCGCCGTGGGATCGTCCATGACCTGGAAGAAATCGCCGGCGATGGGGACTTCCGAAAAGCCCATGATCTCGATGGGCATGGACGGCCCGGCGCTTTTGAGGACCTTGCCGTGCTCGTCGAACATGGCCCGGACCTTGCCCATGGACAGGCCCGAGACGAAGGCTTGGCCCTGTTGGAGGGTGCCTTGCTGAACGATGACGGTGGCGATGGGCCCTTTCTGGCTGTCGAGGCGGGCCTCGAGGACGACGCCCTGGGCGGGAACCTTGGGGTTGGCCTTGATCTCGAGGATGTCGCTGAGCAGGAGGATCATCTCGAGCAGGTCGCCGACGTTCTTCTTCTCCCGGGCCGAGACCTCGACGCTGATCGTCTTGCCGCCCCAGTCCTCGACGAGGAGGTTCTCTTTCGAGAGCTGCTGCTTGACGCGTTCGACGTTGGCTTCGGGCTTGTCGATCTTGTTGATGGCCACGATGATCGGCACGTTGGCCGCCTTGGCGTGGTCGATGGCCTCTTTTGTCTGGGGCATAACGCCGTCGTCGGCGGCGACGACCAGGACGACGATGTCCGTGGCCTTGGCGCCGCGGGCCCTGAGCTGGGTGAAGGCTTCGTGACCCGGCGTGTCGATGAAGGTGATGGTGCGGTTCCTCGTCGCGACGCGGTAGGCGCCGATGTGCTGAGTGATGCCGCCGGACTCCTTGTCGACGAGGTTCGAGGAGCGGATGGCGTCGAGGAGGGTCGTCTTGCCGTGGTCGACGTGGCCCATGATGGTGACGACGGGCGACCTCGGCACGAGCTCGGCCGTCCGGCCCTCGGCCTTCCGGCGCATGGCCTGGTCGAGAGTGATGAATTCCGCGTCGAAGTTCGTGACCTTGGTGATGACTGCGGCGAGCTCGGCGTCGACGAACTCGTCGAGGTCGGCCCTGAAGCCCTTGGCGGCGAGCTTGTCCAAAAGGTCCTTGGGTCTGACCTTCATCGCCTCGGCGGCTTCCTTGAGCAGCCAGCCCTCCCGGAGCTCGACCTTGTGCCGCGGCTTGGGCGGCGCGGGGGGCGGCATCTGCGGCTTCGGCGGCGCCGGTGGGGGAGGCGTCTGTCTGACGGGGATCGTGGGGGTGGGCGCCGCAACCGGAGGGATCGACGGCCTGACGGGCGCCGGCTGAGGCGCCGCCGCCGGTTTGGGAGGGGCCGGGGCGGGTGCGGCCGGCTTGTGAGGCGTCGGACGCGGGGGCTCCGGCTTCAGAGGCAGCACCGCCGGTTTAGGAGCTGGCGGTGCCAGCTTTGGGGGTGCGGGCTTAGGGGGAACAGGAGCGGGGGCCACCGGCTTGTGCGCCGTCGGCTTGTGGACGGCGGGCGCAGGCGCGGCCGGCTTGGCCGGGGCCTCTTTGGGTACTTTCTTCACGGCGGGTTTCTTGGTTGGTTCACTCATTCGCGTCTTCTTGCTTGATTGAAATTTTCCAGCCGACGAGCCGGGAGGCCAGCTTGACGTTGATGCCCTTCTTGCCGATGGCCAGCGATAGCTGATCCTGGGGGACGATGGCCAGTATGACCTTCTCAGTCTGGCTCACGACCTGGAGACGATCGACCTTGGCCGGGCTGAGGGCGGCCTTGGCGTAGCTGACGAGGTCAGGCGACCACTCGATGATATCGACCTTTTCGCCCTGGAGCTCCTTGGAGATGGCCAGGATCCTGTTCCCTTTGACGCCGATGCAGGCGCCGATGGGGTCGATATCGCGTTCGAGACTGGCCACGGCGACCTTGGCCCTTTCTCCGGGCTGACGGACGATGTCCTTGATCTCGATCGCCCCGTTGGCGATCTCCGGGATCTCGGTCTCGAGGAGCCGGGCCAGGAACCGCGGGCTCGCCCGCGAGACGATGATCTGGGGCCCCTGGTAGCCCTTGAGGACCTGGACGATGACGGCCTTGACCAGGTCTCCCCGCTGGTGCTCCTCGTTGGGGAGCGTCTCGCTCAGAGGGAAGGAGACCTCGATCCTGTTGACCTCGAGGACGATGACGTTGGCTTCGACCCTGCGGACGACCCCGGTGACGATCTCGCCGATCCTGGGGGCGAAATCGCCGTAAATCTTCTCCTGTTCGGCATCGCGGACCTTCTGGAAGATGACCTGTTTTGCGGCCTGGGCGGCGATGCGGCCCAGCGTGTCGGACGGCAGGTCGACCTCGACCGTTTCGCCTTCCTTCGCGTCGGGGCGGATGGCCCGGGCCTCGTCGAGCGAGATCTCCTCGGCGGTGTTCTTGGGGCTCTCCGTCACTCGCATAACGGCGAAAACGCGGAGATCCCCCTTTTCGGGCTTGAACAGGACCTTGACATTCTCCTTCTGGGAGAAGAACTTAGAGGAAGCGACCCGAAGGGATTCTTCGATCGCCTGGATGATGATGCGCGGCTCTACGGATCGCTCTTTGCTGAGCTGCAAGATCGTATTCCAGACGTTGACTTTCATCAATTGTTCTCAATTCCCGACGGAGCGAATCCAAGGGATGAGTGATTATATCGGAAATCTCCCCAAAGTGCAACGCGTCAGCTCAGGCGATTTCCCCATGGAGACTGTAGGGGCCGGAGCCGGTGACGCGGACGGTGACGAAGCGCCCGGTCGGGTCCGTGGCGGCGTCGAAATTGACGACCTGGTTGCCTTCCGTCCGGCCGGCGTAGCGGCCGCCGCCCTTGACGCTTGGCCCGGTACAGAGCACGCGGACGTCCCGGCCGACGAACGACTCGTTGAGCTCGATCTGAATTGTCCTCTGGCGCTGCTGGAGGGCGACGAGACGCCGTCTCTTGACCTCGAGGGGGACGTCGTCGGGGATGAGGGCTGCCTCGGTCATGGGCCGGGGCGAGTAGCGGAAGGAGAAGATGTTGGCGAAACGGACCTCGCGGAGAAGGGCGCAGGTGGCCTCGAAATCCTCCTCCGTCTCGCCCGGGAAACCGACGATGACGTCCGTGCTGAGAAGGATGCCCGGCAGGCCCGCCTTGATGCGGCCGGCCAGGGCGAGATAGTCCTCCCGGTTGTAGCCCCGGTTCATCCGCTCGAGGACGCGGGAAGAGCCGGATTGGAGGGGAAGGTGCAGGCTCCGGCAGACCTTGGGGTTCCGGGCCATGGCCTCGATGATCCCGTCGCCGAAGTTTTTCGGGTGGGAGGTGATGAAACGGACCCATGCGGCCCCGG
>JAPKZD010000015.1:7249-52409 GCA_026393975.1 Candidatus Aminicenantota bacterium
GGCCCCGGCCACGGCGCAGACCCGGTCGAGGAGCCCGGCGAACCCGAGCCCCGACTCCGGGTCCTTGTAGGAATTGACGTTCTGTCCCAGGAGTTGGACCTCCAGGGCGCCCGCTCCGGCCGCGCGGCGGATCTCCTCGAGGATGTTCGGGAGGGGCCTGAACTTCTCCCGGCCGCGGCTGAAGGGGACGATGCAGTAGGCGCAGAAATTGTCGCAGCCTTCCATTACCGGGACGAAGGCACTCCACCCGTTCTCCCGGACCGTCGCCTCCGGCCCGATCTCCCTCCAGTCCCCGCCCCAATCCGTCAGGACGGCGGGGGCTTCGGCCGCGTTCCTGACCATCGTGGGGAGGTCGAGGTAGTTGTCGGGCCCGACGACGAAGTCCACGAACGGCCTCTTCTTGAGAAGCTCGGCCTTCCGGACCTGGGCGACACAGCCGGCGACGCCGAGAAGAAAATGCCTCTTCCTTTTCAGGCCGGACAGCCGCCCGAGATAGGAGTAGAGCTTTTCCTCCGATTTTTCCCGGACGGCGCAAGTGTTGACGATGACGATGTCGGCGTCTTCAGGCCCGTCTGCCCTTCCGGCTCCGGCCTGGGCGAGGACGCCGGCGATGTGCTCGGAATCGTTCTCGTTCATCTGGCAGCCGAACGTCCGGACGAAAAACTTCAGACCGCTCAGGCTGTCGTTCATGGGGGGTATTATAAGATCTCTTCGAGGAGCGCGACAGCGTCCCGGACGTAATCTTCGCAACGCGTTTTATGGAGGTTCAGCTCCTCCGCCTTCTTCTGTCCCTCGGGCGTCCCGATGTCGCAGCCGAGGAGGTCCTTGCAGCGGACATGACCGTGCCGGGCCGTGAACCGGCTGATGAATTCCTGGACGATGGCGTAGGTTCGGTCCCGTGCGGCGGCGTCCTCGGCCCGGGTCCGGCCGTGCTTGAGCCCGATCGCCAGAAAAGCGCCGGTGATGGCACCGCACCAGTCCGCCCTTCGGGCGATGCCGCCGCCGAAGGGCTGGGAGACGCGAAGCGCCGTGTCCCTGTCGAGGCCGAAGTCCCCCGCGAAAGCGGCGGCTACCGCTTGGGAACAGCTGAAGCCCTGGCGGAAAAGGGAGACGGCATCGTCGGTTCGGGTCATCGTATCATCCTTTATCGCAATTGGCGTTGAGCATCTCTTGGGCGGCCTCCCGGGAGGCCGCCGTCAGCCGGCTGCCCACGGCAAGACGGGCGATCTCCTCGACCCGCTCCTCGCGGCCGAGCTTGCGGGCGCTTGTGAAGGTCCGGTCCTTTTCGACCTTCTTTTCGACGTGGAAGTGGTGGGCGGCGGAAGAGGCGATCTGGGGCAGGTGGGTGATGCAGATCACCTGGTGACGGGCGGCCAGATGGCGGAGCTTCTGGGCGATGAACTCGGCCGTCTTTCCCCCGATCCCCGCGTCGATCTCGTCGAAGACGAGCGTCTTGAGGATCTCCTTGTCCTTGCCCGCGGACTTGAGCGCCAGCATCATCCTCGACAGCTCGCCGCCCGAGGCGATCCGCCTCAGGGGCCGGAGCTCCTCGCCCGGGTTGGGCGAGAGCAGGAACTCGGCGTCCTGGGAGCCCTGGTCGCGGATCGTCGCGCCGTCGTCGAGCGAGGGGGGGACGTCGGTCAGCTGGACCTCGAACCGGGCCTTCTTCATGCCGAGGAAGGCGATCTCCTTTTCGATGAGGCGGCCGAGCTTTCCCGCCGCCTTCGCCCGCTCGGCGCCGAGGCGGGAAGCGAAGCCGGAGTACTCGCCGAATTTCGACTGGATGGAGGATTCGAGCTCCTGGAGCCTCTCGCGGCCGGCTTCAAGCGAGGACCGCTCGTGCCGGAGGGCCTCGCCGTGCCCGAGGACCGCTTCGATCGTTCCCCCGTACTTGCGCTTGAGCTTCTCGATGACGCTCAGCCGCTCTTCGATCGTCTCCGGGTTCTCCGGGATCTCGGCCCTGCGGTCCTTGAACCGGACGAGTGCGTCGGCGGCGTCTTGGAGCAAGATAGAGGCCTCTTGGAGGCCCTGATGGAACTCGCCGAAAACGGCGTCGTAGACGGAAAGCTCACCGAGGACGGACCGGAACCGGGCGAGCCAGGGGGTGAGGGAGTCCTCGCTAAGATAGGCCAGGGCGAGGGCCTTGTCCACCAGGCCGGCGATCTTCTCGGCGTTCTTCAGGATCTCCCGTTCCCGGAGAAGCTCCTCGTCCTCGGCGGGCCGGAGTCGGGCGGCCTCGATCTCCTTCACCTGGTAGTCTATAAAATCGAGCCTCTGCACGCGCTCCTTCTCCCTGGCCTCGAGGTCGCGCTTCTCCTGGACGAGGCGCCTGAGGGCCTGAGCCGACCGGGCCGTGTCCCGAAGGAGGCCGGGGTCGTCGACGACGTCGTCGAGGTAGCCGAGGTGGTTCTCGAGATGGAGGAGGAAGACATGGTCGTTCTGGCCGTAGATGTCGATGAGCCGGCTGCTGAGCTCCCTCAGCCGGCGGACGGGCACGAGGACGCCGTTGACGAAGGCCTTGCCCGTCCCCTGGTCGGTGATCGAGCGCTGGATGAGGAGTTCGCCGTCCTCGGGCTCCGGGAGTCCGGCCAGGTCGACAGGCTGTCGGGAAACGTCGAAGACGGCCTCGATGAACGCTTCTTTCCGGCCCGTGCGAACGAGGTCGGGCGAGCCCTTGTCGCCCAGGATGAGACGGATGGCGTCGATGATGATGGATTTTCCGGCGCCCGTCTCCCCGGTCAGGATGGAGAAGCCTTCGTCGAGGTGGATCTCGAGGTCCTCGATCGTGGCCAGATTCCTGACCCTCAGGAACTTGATCATGTCTTCCGGGAGGCTACTTGAGGATGTAGGGGGCGAGGGCCCTTTCCATGTTGATCCGGCCGTAGCCAATGTGGTCGTCGCGGCCGCGATAAACCGACGCGTTGACGTCGTCGGCCGAGTAACGGATGATCTTCATGATCTCGGCGGGCTGGAGCTCGGGCTTGAGGCTCTTGATCAGGGCGGCCATCCCGGAGACGTGGGGCGCGGCCTGAGAGGTCCCCGAGGCGAAAAGATAGGGGAGGTAGCCTTCCCCGACGAACCACTGAGGCGCCGGGCCGAGGATGTAGACGCCGGGCGCGGCCACGTCGACCTCGGGGCCGAAGTTCGAGAAGTCGGCGACCTCGTCGTTATAGTCTGTGGCGGCGACGGCGAGGACGTAGCTGTCGTAGGCGGCGGGATAGGAGACGGCGGCCGTATCGTTTCCGGCCGAGGCGACGACGACGACCCCGTGGTCGTAGGCGTACTTGCAGGCGTCCTCGAGGAAGGGGTCGTCGTAATCCCCGCCCATGCTGAGGTTGATGACGTCGGCCCCCTGGTCCGTCGCCCAGATTATGCCGTCGATGATCCAGCTGTAAAAGCCCGTGCCGTCGGCCTCGGTGACCTTGACCGGGAGGATCTTGCAGTTCCAGGCGACGCCGGCGATGCCTACCGCGTTATTGGTGTCCGCGGCGGCGATCCCGGCGACATGCGTGCCGTGCCAATGGTCGTCGGTCGCGTCGTCGTCGTTGTTGGCGAAGTCGTGGCCTGGGGAGACGACCTTAGCGGCGAGGTCGGGGTGCGTCATGTCGACGCCGGTGTCGACGATGGCGATGACGACTTCGGGATCGCCCTTGACCGCGTCCCAGGCCGTCATGGCCTTGATATCGGCGCCGGCGGTGGTCTGGGGCTGGAATGTGTCGCTGATGTCGAGGATTGTCCCCCGGTTGCGGAGGTTGTATTGATACCGCATGAAGTACGTGTCGTTGGGCGTATCGGCCAGGCGGGCCCGATAATCGGGCCGGGCTTGCTCGATGTCGCCGTTGCGGCGGAGCATGGCCAGGGTTTCGGCGACGGAGGCCCCGGGCGACGTCCGGACGCTGTAGACGCCGATCCGCGGGATCTTCCTGACCGATGAGAACCCGTAGGATCGGAGCAATCCCTCCGCGTAGGCATCGGCTACGTCGGGTTTGAAGCGGACGAGGACGCGGTCGGCCGCGTAGCGGGGGCCACGCCGGAGAGCCGGCCTCTCGACGCTCAACGTGCGCAAGGGCCGCTGGGAGAGACGGCCGCCGCGCTTGTTCTGTCTTATCCAGCCTCCGTCGGTCGTGCCCAGTCCGAGGACCAGGAGGACGAGGAGCGCCGGGAGGACCTTGAGATACTTTCCAGCCGGGAGCTTCATGTTCCTCTCCTTGCTCTAAAACAGGTACAAGAGGCCGACGGAAGCCAAGGCGTCCACGCCTCCGGCGTAGGGGATGAACCCCGCCTTGGCCTTGATCGTCAAACGATCGGACACCCGGGCGTCCCCGCCGAGCGCAACGCTGAACGAGAAATCCCCTTTGATCCGCTTCGTCTCGCGGCCCTGGAGGTCTTCCAGGGTTTCGTCCATCCGAAAATCGGCCCGGAGCCAGCGGGCGCTCACTTCGAGGTAGGGAACGAACGCGCCGAAGAACAGGTAGGCGACCCGGGGACCGGCGGAAGCCTCTATCCAGTTCGACCGGCCCTTGGCCTCCCCTTCGACGGCGAAACCCTCGAGCGGCCATGTCCTGGACATTCCAAAAGAAGAGACGAGCCGTCCGGCGGCATTTATCTCAAAGTCACCGGATTTAAGAAGAGGGGCCTCGATCTCTGCCCCCAGGACCAGGCCTTTGATGGGCGAAGCGTCGTATGCGAGGGAAATGGGGAGCGTCCCGAAGGCAAGCCCCTCGAAGTCGGTGAGGGACACGCCGGCGGAGAGGCTCAGGGTCAGGCCCTTGCCGAACCCGAAATCCGTGCGGGCCGAAACCAGGCTGGCTTGGAGCCGGGAGGATTCCGTGTCGCCGTCCCAGACGACCGTCCTCGAAAAATAGTTGTAATCCAATCCGGCCATGAGCGTCTTGATCTTCGATTCGGCAGCCGAAGCTTCGCCTGCGGCCAGCACGAACACGACTCCCAGGAAAAAGAGGCGCCCAACCATCCTGCTTCGCTTTCTCATGAGGAAACCTCGCACACCCTCCCGCGGGGTCAGCTCTTCTTGTCTTTATTGACCTTGTTGTCCTTCGGGGCGGCCTTCAGCTTCTCGATCTCGGCCAGACGCTGTGTGGCCGCTTTGGCCAGGGCCTGGCTGGGGTAAGCCGTGACCACCTTGGTGAAGAACGGAATGGCCTGGTCGTACTGTCTCATCATGAAATGACAGTCGCCGAGGTAGTAATAGATCTCGTCCAGGCGGGAATAGTCGGGGTAGCTGGTCATGATCTCGGACAGCCGGCTGATGGAGGCCCGATAGGCCCGCCTCTTGTCGTATCCGATGGCGATCTCGGCGCTGTGGGCCGCCAGCCGCTCCTCGCAGTCCTTGATCTTCTCCTGGGCCGCCTTGGCCTGGTCGCTCGCGGGGAAGTCGGTGATGACTTTCTTGAATTCCGCGAGGGCCTGGGAAGTCTTGGACTGGTCGCGCCCTGGCTTCAGGATCTTCTTGTAAAAGGTCATGGCCACCTGGTACTGGCTGTAAGCGGCCGAAGGGGAGTAAGGATAGGTGCGGATGAACTCCCGGTACTCGGCCGCGGCCAGGATCAGGTTGCTCTCGTCGCCCTTGCGGAAGTAGGCGTCGGCGATGAGGAGTTTGGCCCGCTGAGCGTAAAAGCTCTTGGGGAACGAGTCCATGATCTGACGGAGATAGAGGATGGCCTTTTCCTTGTCCTTTTTCATCTCCGCCTCGCCCATCTTGTAGAGGGCTTCGTCGGAGGAGGCGAGGTCCGGCGTGATTTTGACCGTCTTCTTATGGCATCCCGCCGCCAGTCCGAACATGATCAGCAGGGGGAGCAAAGTGGCGAGCGTTTTCATCGTGGCGTGTTTCTTCATGGCGTTTTCCTTGCGATCTCTTTCATGGCCCGGATGACCCCGGCGGGGTCGGGGGCATCGAAAATGGCTGACCCGGCGACAACGATCTCCATACCCGCGCGGATGATGTCCTCGACGTTGTCGAGCTTGATCCCGCCGTCGACTTCGATGGGGATCTCTCGCTTCTCGGCGCGGATCCAGTCCCTCAGCTTTCTGATCTTCTCCCGGCAGGAGGGGATGAAGGATTGTCCTCCCCAGCCGGGGTTGACCGACATCACCAGGATGAAGTCGAGCTCTCCCAGGACTTCTTTCAAGGTGTCGATCGGTGTCGCCGGGTTGAGGGCCGCCCCGGCTTTCCGCCCCAGGCCCCGGATCATGGTCAGGTCCTTGTGGAGATGCGCCGTGGCCTCGACGTGGAGGGAGATCCAGTCGGCTCCGGCCTCGTGGAACAGGGGAACGAAGGCGCGGGGATTCTCGACCATGAGATGGACGTCGATCGGCAGGCGCGTCTCGCGGCGGATGGCGGCGACGAGCTGGGGCCCGAGCGTCAGATTGGGCACGAAGTGCCCGTCCATGATGTCGACGTGGATGAGGTCGGCCCCGGCCTTTTCGGCGAGCTTGACCGCCTCGCCGAGCTTGGCGAAATCCGCGGACAGGATCGACGGGGCGATGCGGACCATCAGCGGCTGACCTCGAGCGAGATCCTGTTCCTCTTCTGGACCCGGAAGCCGTTGGTCGGGTCTTGTTTGACGACGATGCCGGCCGAGGCCCCCGGGTAATAGACGTAGCGGATGTCGGCGACCTTGAAACCCAGGACGTTGAGCCGGCCGATGACGCCGTCTGCCTTGAGGCCGATGAGGTCGGGCATGATGTAACGGTCGTCGACGTCGCCCTGGCTAAGGAGCAGGCCGACCGGAAGGTTGCGTTCGACGACGGCGCCGGGCGCCGGCTTCTGATCGAGAACCCGGCCGGCGGGAAGACGCGGCGTGTGGACTTGGGTCAGCTTGCCCTTGAGAAGGCCCGCCGCCTGGAGCAGGGTCAACGTTTCGTCCAGGCTCTTGCCCGCGAGGTCCGGAACGGTAACCTTCTCGCTTCCCGAGCTCGTCACCACCCCGACGACCTTGGTCACGCGGATCCTCGACCCGGCCGCCGGGTCTTGCCGGACGATGAGTCCCCTCTCCCAGCGGTCGCTCAACTCCGTGCCGCTCTGAGCGACGGAGAGGTCCTTCTTGGCCAGCTCTGCCCGCGCCTGGCCGACGGTCTCGCCGGTGAGGTCGGGGACGCTAACGGTCTCGCTCTTGAGGAGGACCTGGGAAAAGATGACCGCGCTCAGGAAAAACAGAATGAGGAAGAGGAGCGAAGAAAGAGCCAAATTATAGAGTAATTTCTTCGCCATGCTCGCCGTTCACGATCAGGGATTCGACAACTATTATTATCATAGATTTTGAACTTAGTAAACCGACGGAAGGTTGCCGCCGCTGACGGGCCTCGGGCATCGTCTCCGTCCGCTGCGGTGATTCTTAACGCCTTCCCGGGCCGGATCCGGTGGGAGCGGCAGGGAGCGGACTCTTGGGAGCGACCGATAGAAGTGCGGCAGAGTGACGCAGAGCCGCACTTCTAGGAAATATCTTAAGCAAGTCCAGGAAATAAATTTCTTTTCAGATATTTACCAGAATTGTAGCTCCGGGTACTCCGCTACAATTCTGCTGGTCGCTACGAAGACTCCGCTCCCCGCCGCTCCCTCCGACGATACGCCTCGGCCCTTTTCTTCGGCGGCTTCCTCCGGACCGAGCGTTCTCTCCGGGATGATGTCAGATTTCTGAGCTCGGGGCATACTCAAGGGGACATGTACTGCCGGTACGTGTCCCCCTTCTTTATTCCAGGGCGATTGCGCCATAGTCCTTGTTCACGCGAAAGAAAAAACTGCCTTTTCCCACGCCTTTTAAATATAATTGAAACTCCGGAGGATAGAAAAAAATGATCAATTATTCGGACTTCAGAAGCGACACCGTGACACGGCCGACGGAGAAGATGAGGAAGGCCATGGCCGAGGCCGTGGTCGGCGACGACGTGCTCGGCGACGACCCGACCGTCCAGAAGCTCGAGGAGCTGGCCGCCGAGACTATGGGCAAGGAAGCGGCGCTTTTCTGCCCGTCCGGGACGATGGCCAATTCGATCGCCGTCAAGATGTGGACGAACATCCTCGAGGAGGTCATCGTCGAAGAGCGCTCCCACATCTACAACATGGAATCGACCCACATGACTTTCATCTCCGGGGTGACGCCGCGGCCGGTGAGGTCGGAGAGGGGGGCGATGGATCCAAAGGACGTCATCGCGAATATCCGCAAGCCGAACGTCCATACGCCGCGGACCTCGCTCATCTGCCTGGAGAACACCCACAACAACTGGGGCGGGTCGGTCGTGCCCCTCGACAACTTCAAGGCCATCCGGAAGATCGCCGACGACAACGGGCTAAGGGTCCACCTGGATGGGGCCCGGATCTTCAACGCCAGCCAGGCCTCGGGTGTCCCCGTCAAAGAGTACGCGAGTCATGTGGACTCGTTGATGTTCTGCTTGTCGAAGGGGCTTTCGGCTCCGGCCGGGTCGATGCTCGTGGCGAACCGGGAGAGGATCGAATTCGGCCGGCGGTTGAGGAAGGCCCTTGGCGGCGGCATGCGCCAGGTCGGCGTCTTGGCGGCGCCGGGCATCATCGCCCTGACCGAGATGGTCGACCGGCTCAAGGACGACCACGTCCGGGCCAAGAAACTGGCCCGGGAGATTAGCGTCCTGCCCGGGATTAAGATCGACCCCGCGACCGTCGAGACCGACATCCTCATCTTTGGCTTCGAGCATCCGACGATCACCGTTTCCGCGATGCTCGAGAAGATGAAGGAGAAGGGCATCCTGGCCCTGGCCGTCCTCGGCGGCATCCGCATGGTCACCCACAAGGACGTCGGCGACGAGGACGTCGACCGGGCCGTCAAGGTCTTTCGCGAGATCCTGGGGCGATCATAAACATCGCCTGAAAGCGCCTAAGACGCCACCTTCTTTGGTCATGACGGGGGCTCTGGATGGCCCCGTCATGACCTGATTGGCATCTTAGTGGCTCTCAGGCGGTCTCCAGCCCCGCCAGTTGTCAATGACGTATAATAGCTCCATGCCCGGGCCGGCCCCCAAAGGGGACTGCCCTGCGGGAGCGAGCCCGCAGGACTGCCCGAAGCGGGACTGCCTCTCTTTGTTATAATTGAAGCATGTCGAGTCCTGTCATCCGCGAGATCGAAGCCAAGTCCATCCTCAATCCTTCGAAGATCCACGATTACTGCGTCAATCCGTATACCGGATGCGAGGTCGGCTGCGTCTACTGCTACGCGGCGCTGTTCATGAGGCGGTACAGCGGCCACAGCGAGCCCTGGGGCGAGTTCGTCGACGTCAAGGTCAACGCCCCGGCGCTCCTGGCTAAGCAGATCGTCAAGGCCAAGCGGGGGACGATCTGGTTCGCCTCGGTCTGCGACCCCTACCAGCCGCTGGAAGAACGTTACGCGCTGACACGACGCTCTCTCGAAGTCCTGGTCGGGCGAGACTTCCCGGTCGAGATCCAGACGAAGTCGGCCCGGGTACGCCGCGACCTCGATATCATCCGGAGGATCCCCGATGTCGAAGTCGGATTCACCATCGCCACCGACGACGAAACGATCGCCGGCATGTTCGAACCGAGGGCATCACCGGTCGGGGAGAGGGTCGAGGCGTTGAAGGAATTCAAGGCCGCTGGGGTTTCTACTTTCGCTTTCGCCGGGCCTCTTCTTCCGGGAAACCCGGAGCGTTTGGCCGCGCTCCTCGCCGGGGCCGTCGACCGCGTCCTCATCGACCGGATGAATTATGTCCCGGCGGTGAAGGCCTTTTACGCCCGCCACGGACTCCTGGACGCCCTGACAGATTCCTTCTTCCGGACACAATCGGCGCGTTTGGCCAAGGCCTTACGAGCCCGCGGCATCCTCGTCGAGACCGTGTTTTAACCCGATCGATGCTCCCGACCGGGTTCTCGGCCGCGCCGACCGGTTATCCAGGGGCAAGCACCCTATCCGAGGCTTTGAATGAGTTCTTGACTACGGTCGGCGGTCGGCGATAACATCATTTCGTGATGCGTGGCATAAGTTCCGAGTTCGCCTTTCTACGGAAGATGGCCACATTATGAATCACGCTCATGAAATTCCCGGTGCCGTGATCCTGGGCGGAAACTTTGCCTGTCTGGAAGCGGCTCGTAATCTTGATAAACACGGTGTTAGGGTGTGCGTTCTTGGCTCCGCCACCTCTGTTGCGCGCTTCTCGCGGTCGGTAGGTCGCTTCGTCAAGTGGCCAAGGGAACTGAAGGACGAAGAAATTCCCAACTTCCTGGTGGCGATGACTGAGAAGTTCGGCGTACGGGGATGGGTGCTTTTCCCGAGTTCTGACGAACACTTGCGTGTTCTGGCTCAACATCGTGCGCTACTGGCGGAGCACTTCGTCCTGACCACTCCGCCATGGGAGACGCTCAGGTTTCTTTACGACAAGCGGCTGACCTACACGCTTGCCCAGAAAGTGGGCATCCCCATTCCGAAGACCTATATCACCGGGAACGCGGATCAACTTGCCTCGCTCGACGTCGAATTCCCCGTGGTCCTTAAGCCGGCCATCACTTCGCGGTTCCTGGAGACCACCAACAGGAAGGCCTACCGGGCCAACGATCGGCAGGAACTCCAGAAACTCTATGCGGCAATGTCACAAGTGATTCCGCCTTCAGAGGTGATCGTGCAGGATCTCCTGCCCGAACCGTCAAGGAACCTGTTCTCCTTTGCCGGGTATTACAGGCAAGGTGAGCCGATCGTCGGCCTATCCGTAAAACGGACGCGCCAATTACCAAGGGATTTTGGCCGGTCCAGTAGCTTTGTGGTGGCGGTTGAGGTTCCAGGACTCAGGGAATTGGCGAGTCAACTGCTTCGAGCCATCCAGTATACCGGGCTCGCCGAAGTCGAGTTTATGTGGAACGTGAAACGCGCGCGTTTCGAACTTCTCGAGGTGAATGCCAGGCTTTGGGCATGGCAAGGCCTTGCGGCTGCTGCGGGTCTCGACCTCCCCTACATGGCCTTTGCTTATGCCCTCGGACAGAATCCCCCCATTGGAGCCATGCGTCAGGGCGCCAAGTGGGTCAGGCTCTTGACGGATGTCCGTGCTGCGGCACAAGAAATCCGCTCGGGCACAATGAGCATTCGGCAGTACCTGACCTCACTGCGCGGTGCAACTGCATTTGCGGTTTTCTCATCCTCTGACCCCATGCCGTTCATTGCGGAACCGCTCCTCTTGTTGCTCGATCACTTGAACAGGGGGGCCTCCAGACGGCGGCGCGGCTTTCCCCTTCACCGGTTCGCATCCCTCCGAGAAAATGACATCGACAGTGTCACGCGACAGGGCGAGGACCTGAAGGCGATCAAGACGGATGCAGATGACGCAGGACAGAACATCTGAAATGGTGATTCTTGCCGGCAAAGGATTGCTCACCTAGAGGTTTTCAGCGACGAGCTGGGCGATGTCCTTGACCTTGATGTCCTCGCGGCCCTTGTCCTTGAGGCCGTCACGGAGCATGGTCAGGCAGAAGGGGCAGGCGGCCGCGGCCAGGCCGGCGCCCGAGGCGATCACTTCGTCCGTCCGCAAATGGTTGATCCGGTTGCCCAGCGATTCCTCGGTCCACATCAGCCCGCCGCCCGCGCCGCAGCAGAAGCTGTCGTCGCCGTGGCGCTTGAGCTCTTTGGGCTTGCCGCCGAGGGCTGAACATAGGACGGCCCGCGGCTCCTTCGTCAGGCCGTTGTGACGCCCGAGGTAGCAGGGGTCGTGGAAGGTGTAATTCTCCGGCGCCGGGGCTTTCAGGGCGATTTTATCCGCGCCGATAAGGTCGTGGATGAGTTCCGAGTGGGAGACGACCTCGATCGTCTTTAGCTTCGCCTTGTCCTCGGCCGTTAGGCCCGGGACGAGATCCAGCAGCTTCGGGTATTCGTGCTTGAGCGTGTTGTAACCGTGGGGACAGATGGTGACGATCTTTTTTATGCCGTAGGTCTTGAAGAGGGCGATATTCTCCTGCGCCAAACTCTGGAAAAGATATTCGTTGCCGAGCCGCCGCGCCGAATCGCCGCAGCATTTTTCTTCGGTCCCCAGCGTCCCGAACTTGATTCCGGCCGCGCGGAGGATCTTGACGAGAGAGCCGGCGATCGTCTTTCCGGCGTCGTCGTAAGCGCCCATGCAGCCGACCCAGAAAAGGACCTCGGCGTCGGGGACGTCCTTGATGTGCTTGACCTCGAGCGCATCCGACCAGTCGGCGCGCTTGGAGAAACCGATGCCCCAGGGGTTGGAGTTCGTCTCCATGTTCCGGAAGAAGGCGTTGAGCTCCTGGGGGAACTTGCTCTGCATCAGGACTTGGCTGCGGCGGGCCCCGACGATCTTGCGGATGTGCTCGATCTCAACCGGGCATACCTTCTGGCAGGCGCCGCAGGTCGTGCAGGTCCAGATTTCGCCTTCCGTGAAGGTCGCGGGAACGAGCTCTTCGAGGTCGTCCCGCTTCTTTGCGGTCACGGCCTTGTCTTTGGCCAGCAGCGCCTTCTCCATGTTGAACATGATCATCTTGGGCGAAAGCGGCTTGCCGCTGGCGAAGGCCGGGCAGGCGTCCTGACAGCGGCCGCACTCCATGCAGGCGAAGGCGTCAAGGTTGTCCTTCCAGGTGAAGTCCGTGAGCTTCTCGACGCCGAAGACCTCGGACTTCTCGAGATCGACCGGAGCGAACTCACCGCTCGGCGTCGACCTGCGGAAGAAGACATTGAAGGGGCCGGCGAACATGTGGAGGTACTTGGAGTGCGGGACGTAGGCGATGAAGCCGTAGACGGTAATGACGTGGGCCCACCAGGCGATCCTGAAGTGCGAGGCGATGGCCTCGGGGCTCAGGCCGGACCTGCCGATGGCGCCGGCGATCCACGTTCCGAGGAACGCGAGGCGCGCCGTGTCGGGATGGTGGGCGATGGAGAAACCCTCGAAAGAGAGGTAGGTCGCCGTGGCCAAGGCGATGAGGAGATAGATGATCGCCGAATCGCCCGGCGTCGTAGCGTAGGCCTTGGGCCGGACGACGAACCGCCTGAATGCCAGGAAGAGGACGCCGGCCATGACCGTGAAGGCGGCGACGTCGATGACGAGGGAGAAGAAAAGGCCGAAGTTGGATTTGCCGAAGAGATAGAATCCGTCGATGAAGCCCTCGAGCGTGTGGCTGACCGTCATCGTGTCGAAGGACAGGGCGCCGTAGAATATGCCGACGTGCATCAGTCCGGTGAAGAAGCGCTCACCGCGGAGCGTGCAGCGCTGGAAGAGGACCTTGACTACGGCGTGGCGGGACCTTTTCCAGAGCTCGTTGAACCGGTCTTCGGCCGCGCCCGCCGCGATAATCCTGAGCCGGCGGACGATAGGCACCCAGAAGGCCGCCGCCGTGGCTATGATGAGCAGAACGAACATAGCTTTTTCCCAGGTCGTCAGCATGCCGGGTCTCCTTTTTACTGAGCCGCCTCTTTTTTACAGATTTGCGCCGCACCTGTCAAATCGCGCCCAGAAGCCATGACGCCACCTGGACGGCGTCCGAGTTTTGACACATCGGGCGGGCTGTGCTATTTAGACTAGTCCGGCGCGGGGCCTCCGCCCCGCTGAGGAGCGGAAGATGAATGTCCTTCTGATACTGCTCGCGGCCGTGGCCGTTTTCGTCCTGGCAGGCCGCTTCTATTCCCGATACATCGCCCGGAGCCTTGGCGAGGACCCAAACCATCCGACGCCGGCCGTCGCCCGCAACGATGGACGCGATTTCGTGCCCACCAAGGCCTATATTGTTTTCGCCCACCATTTCTCGGCCATCGCCGGCGCCGGGCCCATCCTCGGCCCGACCATGGCCATTCTCTACGGCTTCGTCCCGGCCTGGCTCTGGGTCGTCCTGGGCGGGGTGTTCATCGGCGCCGTACACGACTACACGACTCTCTTCATCAGCATGCGCGAGGGCGGCAAGTCCATGGCCGAGGTCGCCCGCAAGACCCTGGGGAGTGCCGGTTTCAACCTGTTCATCGCCTTCACGCTGATCATGATCGTGCTGGTGACGTCCTCCTTCCTGAGCGCGACGGCGATCTCGCTGACTTCGCTCTGGCCGCTGGCCAAGATCGGGGCCCGGGAAGGGGAGACGTTCCTCAAGACGGTCGTCCGGGATGGCGTCGTTATGGGCCGCATCGGCGGCATCGCCTCGACCTCGGTCATCTTCATCACGCTCTTGTCGCCCCTGCTCGGGTTCCTTCTCTACAAGAAGAGACTGAAGACCGCCTACGCCTA
Source organism: Candidatus Aminicenantota bacterium (assembly GCA_026393975.1). Taxonomy (GTDB): domain Bacteria; phylum Acidobacteriota; class Aminicenantia; order Aminicenantales; family Saccharicenantaceae; genus RBG-16-66-30. Next base: position 21,455 of record JAPKZD010000015.1, read on the forward strand.
CGTCCTGGCCGCCGCGATCTGTGTCGGATCGGTTTTTCTGGGGATTGCCTTCCCGGTGATGTTGGCGCCGACGACCTGGATGATCGTCATCTCGGTCTACGTCCTCTTCGCCGCGGGTCTTCCCGTCTGGCTCATCCTCCAGCCCCGCGACTTCATCAACGTCCAGATCCTCTACGGCGGGATCGGCCTGATGGTCGTGTCGCTCTTCAGCTGCGGCTTCCAGGGCCTACGGGTGACCATGCCCCGGTTCAACCTGGCCGAGGGGGCCTTGAACCTGGGCTTCATCTGGCCCATGATGTTCATCACCATCGCCTGCGGGGCCATCTCGGGCTTCCACTCTCTCGTCGCCGGCGGCACGACGGGAAAACAGCTGGCGAAAGAGACCGACGCTCGGCGCGTCGGCTACAACGCCATGCTCCTCGAGTCGCTCCTGTCGGTCTGCGTCCTCCTGGCCCTCGGCGCGGTCATGGCCTTCTCCGACTACAAGGCTATCGTCTGGCCGACCGACCCGGCCGTGAAATCCAACCCCATCCTGGGCTTTTCGTTGGCCGCGGGCCGGTTGTTCCACCAGGGCCTCGGTATCCCCGTCGCCCTGGGCACGGTCTTCGGGATCCTGCTCGTCGAGGGCTTCGTCATCACGACGCTCGACGCGGCCGTCCGACTCAACCGCTACCTTTTCGAGGAACTATGGTCCATCGTCTTCAAGAAGGCGCCGCTCTTGCTGCGGCATTACTGGTTCAATTCGGGCCTGTCGGTTCTCTTGATGTGGACCCTGGCCTATTCGAACGCCTTTAACTCCCTGTGGCCCATCTTCGGTACGGCCAACCAGCTACTGGCCGCGATGGCCCTGCTGACCGTGTCGGCCTGGCTCCTGCTCCGTAGAAAACGAAACTGGTTCACCCTGGTCCCGGCGGTTTTCATGGTCCTGACGACCCTCGTTTCGCTCGGCATCCTTCTCTCGGGATACATCCGGACGCGAAACTACATTCTCATCGCCGCCGACGCTCTCCTCTTCGCCTTGTCCGCGGGCGTCGTCGTGCTTTTCTTGAAAACGTTCCTGAAACGAACCGGCCGGGCGGGAGAGGCCCCCGCGGCGACCTGAAAGGACATCCCATGGCCGAGAAAAGAGACATCGTCATCATCGGCGGCGGTCCCGGCGGCTATCTCGCCGCCATGCGTGCCGCCCAGCTCAAAAAGAGCGTCACGCTCATCGACCAGGACCGCGTCGGCGGGACGTGCATCAACTATGGCTGTATCCCCACGAAATACCTCCTCCACCAGACCAAGGTCCTCAAGGAGGTCGCCGGAACGAAAACTCTCGAAGGGCCCGTCGGCGAAATCCGCCTGAACTGGAAGAAAGTCCAGGAAGGGCGGCGGAGTGTCGTGGACAAGCTCGTCAACGGCATCGTCTTCCTCCTCGAGAAGGAAAAGGTTGAGATCGTCAAGGCGCCGGCCCGGCTGAGGGCGGACAGATCGGTCGTCGTCCGGACGCCGGAAGGGGAGAGGGTCTTCGAAGCGGACAAGGTCATCGTGGCCACGGGCAGCCGGGCGGCCGGCCTGCCCTTCCTCAAAGCCGATGGCCGGACCGTCATCACCAGCACGGAGGCGCTCGAACTTCCGGAGGTCCCGAAGAGTCTTCTCGTCATCGGTGCCGGGGCCATCGGTCTCGAGATGGGCTCGATCTACAGGCGTCTGGGGACGGACGTTACGGTGCTCGAGATTATGCCCCAGGCCCTGCCCGGGGCCGATCGGGAGTCGGTGACGAGGCTCGAGCGGGTTTTCAAAAAACAGGGCCTGAAGATCTTCACGGAGATGAGGATCGACGAGGCCGTCGTCGAAGAGGGCGCGGTGACCTTAAAGGGCCTTTGCTTCAAGACCAAGGCCCCCTTCGAGTACCGGGCCGAGAAAGCCCTTCTCTCGGCCGGACGGAAGCCGAATACGGCCGACCTCTTCGACGGAGCGCCTTTTCTGGAGATGGATCGCGGCTTTATCAAGGTCGGGCCTTCACTCGAGACGAACGTCGTCGGCGTCTACGCCATCGGCGACGTCATCGGCGGCAAGCTCCTGGCCCACAAGGCCTACCACGACGCCCTCGTCGCCGCCGATAACGCGGCCGGTCTGCCCGTCCGGACCGTCGACTACAAAGCCCTGCCCATGGCCGTGTTCACCGAGCCGGAGTTCGCCTCGGTCGGGCTGACCCAGGAGGAAGCCGTCGCCAAGGGCATCAAGGTCCAGGTCGGCGTCTTTCCGCTCCAGGCTAGCGGCCGGGCCCTGACCATGGACGCAGCGGACGGCATGATCAAGGTCATGGCCGACGAGTCCGACCGCGTCATCGGGGCCCACATCGTCGCCCCGGGCGCGTCGGACATGATCCCCGTCCTGACCATGGCGGTGGCCAAGGGGATGACGCTCGAGGAGCTGGACAGCATCATCTACATCCACCCGACTCTGTCCGAAGCCATCGGCGAGGCGTCCCTCAAGGCCAAGAACAAGGCCCTGCATATCCTTAATTGAAAATTCCACGGCGATTCTATACAATCGTCGCGGCCTTCGAGACATCATGCTGGAACTGACGCTTTCCTTCCTCGTCTTCGGCCTTCTCGCCGCCGTCATGATCGTCATCAATTATCTCCTCGGCCCGCGGAAGCCCAACCCGGCCCGCGAGAAGCCCTTCGAGTGCGGCAGCCCGCCGCTCCAAGCGGGAATAGGCCCCGTCAACATTCCCTTCTTCCTCGTGGCCCTCCTCTTCCTCCTCCTCGATGTCGAGATCGCATTTTTCTATCCGCTGGCCCTCGCCTTCCGTGACCGGGGTTTCGGCGGCCTGGCCGCTTTGGGGACGTTCATCCTCGTCCTGGCCCTGGGCTTCGTTTACGCTTGGAAGAAAGGGATCTTCCGCTGGTCATGAGCGGCCTCGATTTCCTCACGACCCGCCTGGAGACGGCCCTCGGCTGGGGCCGGAAATATTCCCTCTTCCATTACCCGTTCATCACGGCCTGTTGCGGCATGGAGTATATGTCGGCGGCCTGCGCCCACTTCGACATCGACAGGTTCGGGGCGGGCCTGACCCGCTTTTCGCCCCGGCAGGCCGACCTCCTCCTCGTCGTCGGCACGGTCACCCACAAACTCGCCCCCGTTCTCAAGACGGTCTACGACCAGATGCTCGAGCCCAAGTGGGTCATCGCCTTCGGGGCCTGCGCCGTGAGCGGCGGCATCTACCAGAACTACGCCGTCGTCCAGGGCATCGACCGGGTCATCCCCGTCGACGTCTACATCCCCGGCTGTCCGCCCCGTCCGGAGACGGTCCTCGACGGCCTCATGAAACTCCAGGACAAGATCCAGCACCAGAAACAGGATTGGCGATGGGCCGGGAAAGCCTGATCGACGAGATCCGGACAAAGCTCGGCGATGCGGTCGAGGGTGTCTCGGATTCTTTCGGCGACCCGGTCCTCACGGTCCGGCCGAGCTCCCTCCGTTCCCTCATGACCGCTCTCCGCGATGCGCCCTTCGACTACGCCGTCCTTCTCGACCTGACCTGCGTCGACTTCGCGGCCGGGGAGGGGCGGTTCGAACTCGTCTATCATCTGTATTCCCTCTCCCGGAACGTCCGCTTGCGGCTCAAGGCGTCTCTCTCTGCCTCAGACCCCGTCGCCGAAACCCTGACCGGATTGTGGAAGAACGCCGACTGGCTCGAGCGCGAGGTCTTCGACATGTTCGGTGTCCGCTTCACGGGCCACCCCGACCTGAGACGGCTCCTAACCTATGAAGGCTTCGAGGGGCATCCCCTGCGCAAGTCCTATCCCTGGCGGCTGGCCCAGCCGCGCATCCCGATGAAGGACAAGGTCTAGGATGGAGACGAGGATCCAGCGGGAAGCCCGCCCGGAGAGCATGCTCATCAACATGGGGCCGTCGCATCCCGCGATGCACGGCACGATCCGGATCATGCTCGAGCTCGACGCCGAGAGGATCCTCAACGCTGAGGTCGAGATCGGCTACCTCCACCGCGGTTTCGAGAAGACCTGCGAGAACAAGACCTATTTCAACCTCTTGCCGTACACCGACCGGCTCAACTACGTCTCGCCCCTGATCAACAACCTGGGTTATGCCATGACCATGGAGAAAATGCTGGGGGTCGGCGTCCCCGAGCGGGCCCAGCTCATCCGCGTCCTGATGAGCGAGCTCTCCCGCGTCTCCGACCACCTGACCTGCCTCGCGGCCATGGCCATGGAGAGCGGCGCCTTCACCGTCTTTCTCTACATGATCAAGGCCAGGGAATTCCTCTGGGACGTCATCGAGTTCACGACGGGCGCCCGGATGACGACCTCCTATATAAGAATAGGCGGCGTCCGCGCCGACCTCCATCCGGATTGGCGGGGTTCGCTGGCCACGGCCGTCCGCGAAACAAGGCGGGTCCTCAAAGATGTCTCGGGCCTCCTCGACAAGAACAGCATTTTCCAGGGCCGGACCCGCGGCGTCGGCGTCATCTCGAAAGAGGACGCCCTGTCCTACGGCTGGACCGGGCCGTGCCTGCGGTCGACGGGCATCCCCTACGATGTCCGCAAGGCCAGCCCGTATCTCATCTACGACAAACTCGACTTTGAGGTCCCGGTCGGCGAGTTCGGGGATAACTTCGACCGCTATCGGGTCCGGATGCGGGAGATGGAGCAGAGCCTGAGGCTCCTCGAACAGGTCGCCGTCCTTATCCCCGACGCGGCGCCCATCACCGGAGAGCCGGCGAACGAACCGGCCGAAGCCATCCGCGTCTCGCGGCGGCAGAAGACCGCTGCCCGTATCCGCCTCTCGCCCAACCTCGAGGGGTCCGAAAAGGCGCGTTACGCGGACCTCCTGACCTCGGACAAACCCGCCGTGCTTGGCAGCACCGCGTGCGGTGTCGTCGTCCCTCCGAAAGAGGACACCTATACCACCATGGAAGGCCTCATCAGCCACTTCCTCTTCTTCATGAACGGCCACGGCATCCGGCCGCCCAAGGGGGATGTTTACTTTTCCGTCGAGGGCGGCAACGGCGAGGTCGGCTTCTACGTCGTCTCCGACGGCACGGACCGTCCCTACCGTCTGCATCTAAGGGCGCCCTGCTTCCACGTCGTCTCCGCCCTGGAGCCGTTGATCAAGGGCCGGCTCCTGGCCGATATCATCCCGACCTTCGGGTCCATGAACATCATCGCGGGGGAGCTCGACCGATGACGTTTTCCCTGTCCGCCGGGAGCGCGAAGAAAATCGAGGAGCTCGTCCGCCGCTATCCGAAGAAAGAGGCCGCTCTCCTTCCCGTCCTCCACGTCATCCAAAGGGACAGGGGCTACATCTCGCCGGAGGCGGAGGAGTGGGCCGCGGCGACGCTCGGCCTCCCGCCCCTTCGGGTCCGGGAGGTCCTCTCCTTCTACGCGCTCCTCCGGCGCAAGCCCGCGGGGAAGTATGTCATTCAAGTCTGCCGCAATATCAGCTGTTTTCTGGCCGGCTCCGAGGACATCGTCGGGCACCTCGAGTCGAAGCTCGGGGTCAAGCCCGGGGAAACGACCGCGGACGGCAAATTCACGCTTCTCGCGGTCGAGTGCCTCGGCAACTGCGACCATGCCCCCTGCCTGATGGTCAACGACGACGACCACGGCCCCGTCAGCAAAGATGCGGTCGACGCGATCTTGAAGGGACTCTCCTGAGATGGCCGAGATCCAGGCGACGCTCATTCCCGCTGAGGAGAATTCCTTCCGGCTCGAGGCCTATCTTGTCCGGGGCGGCTACGAAGCGGCGCGCCAAGTCCTCCTGAGCAAAAAGCCCCAGGAGGTCATGGACGAAGTCAAGAAAGCCAATCTTCGGGGCAGGCGAGCGATTCGCCGAAATATCTCTGCGTCAACGCCGACGAGGGCGAACCCGGGACCTTCAAGGACCGGGTCATCATGACCCGGGACCCCCACCTGCTTCTCGAAGGTATCATCCTGACGTGCTATGCCGTCGGCATCCACACCGCCTTCATTTATATCCGGGCGGAATACGAGGCCATCGCACGGAGGGTCGAGGATGCGATCGACGAGGCTCTGCAGAAGGGATTCCTCGGGAACGGCATCTTCGGCTCCGGGTTCGATCTGGAGATCCTCGTCCACCGCGGCGCCGGGTCCTACATCTGCGGCGAAGAAACGGCCCTTCTCGAGTCCATCGAGGGCAAGCGCGGCTGGCCGAGGCTCAAACCGCCATTTCCCGCCGCGGTCGGGCTTTTCCGGGGGCCGACGGTCATCAATAACGTCGAGACTCTGGCCAACGTTCCCCTGATCTTCCGCTATGGGGCCGCCTGGTTCGTCGCCCGGGGGCTGCCCCGGGACGGGGGGACGCGGCTCTTCGGCGTCAGCGGCGACGTCCAGAAGCCCGGGCTGTACGAGCTCCCGGTGGGCACGCCGCTCCGGAAGATCATCTATGACTGGGCGGGGGGACCTGCCGGGGGACAAGCGATCAAGGCCGTCGTTCCGGGCGGGCTTTCGGCGCCTTTCCTCACGCCCGCGGAGCTCGACGTTCCCATGGATTATGAATCCTTGGCCCATGCCCACTCCATGCTGGGTTCGGCCGGTATCATCGTCATCGGCGAGCGGACACCGATCATCGACATTCTGAAGATCGTGGCCCGTTTCTACGCCCTCGAATCCTGCGGACAGTGCACGCCCTGCCGGATCGGGACGACCTGGATCCGAAAAACCGCGGACCGGATCGGGGCTGGCGAAGGGATGCCGGGCGATCTCGACCTCATCCGGCACATCGCGGAAGGCATGAAGGGAAAAACCCTTTGCCCGATGGGCGACGCAGCGGCCTTTCCCGTCCTGTCGATCGTCGAAAAGTTTGGGCAGGAGCTCGGGGAGACGATCTCCCGGGGAGTCGAACGGACATGATCACTATCCAGCTCGACGGCCGGGCGCTCCAGGTTCCGCCGGGGACGACCGTCCTCAAGGCCGCCGAACAGGCGGGCATCGTTATTCCCCGCTTCTGCTACCACCCGGCCTTCGAGCCCGAGGGAAGCTGCCGGATGTGCCTGGTCGAGATCGAGGGCCTTCCGAAGCTCGACCTGGCCTGCTCGACGGTCGTCCGCGAGGGGATGAAGGTCTGGACTTCGACGCCGAAGGTCATCCAGGCCCGCAAAGACGTCCTCGAGTTCTTCCTGGCCGACCACCCCCTCGATTGCCCCATCTGCGACAAGGCCGGGGAGTGCAAGCTCCAGGAATACTACGACCGGCACGGGCTTTTCGCGGGGCGGTTCGTCGAAGCCAAAGAAAAGAGGGATAAGAAAGTTGCGATCGGCAAGGGGCTCCTCCTCGACCGCGAGCGATGCATCCTCTGCACCCTCTGCGTCCGTTTCCTGCGCAAGGTCACGGGGACGGGTGAGCTCGGCGTTTTCGAGCGGGCCGTGCGGGCAGAAATCGGGACTTACGACGGCGTCCCGGTCGACAATAACTACTCGGGCAATCTCGTCGACATCTGCCCCGTCGGGGCGATCACGGATGCCGATTTCCGGTTCAAGATGAGGGCTTGGTTCCTTATAAAGGGACCGACCGTCTGCCCCATTTCACGCGGTCGTCAGGTCAGAGGAAGGTTTTCCGGATCAGGGCGGGGGAGAACCCTGCCGTCAACGGCTATTGGATGTGTGATTTCGGCCGGGCCGGGCGCCGCGACATCGACGAGAGAAGACATGTGCGGGTCATGAAGAACGCCGTTCCGGAGGAAGAGCTCTCCTGGCAGAAGGCGCTCGCGGATGTCGCAGCACGGATCCGGGCCGTCCCCGGGACCGAGCGCGCCGCCAAGATCGCCGTTGTCCTGAACAGCCGCCTGACCTGCGAAGAGCTGGCTTTGGCGAAGAGGGTGTTCGCCGAAAGCCTCGGCCTCGGCAAGATCTTTTTCGCCGACCCGAAGCCGGGCGCCGCGGACGGGTTCCTGCTTACGGAAGAGCGCGTGCCCAACGCCCGCGGCGTCCTCCAGGCCGGGTTTTCGCCGCGCCTCCCGGACCTCGCTGTGCTCGCGGCCGCCGAAGTCCTCCTCGTCTTCGGATCGCATCTCCTCGAACAGTTCTCCGAAGAAGCGATTTCCCGGGTCCTGGCGGGAATTCCCTCGAAATTCCTCTTCTCCGCCCACGCCGGCCCGCTCGACCGGTTGGCCGACTTCGTCTTTCCCGTCGCCCTTCCGGCTGAGAAATCAGGGACCTATATAAATGTCAACGGTCTCCGCCAGACCTTCGGCCGGGCCGTTGAGCCGCCGCCCGGCGTCGTTCCCGAACTCGAGATCCTTGCGTGCTTGGCGACCGGTCTCGGCCTGAACACGGGAGAGCTCGATGCTGGCTGATGTGCTCATCGTCCTGGTCAAGGTCGTCCTCACCCTGATCTGGACGCTCCTCCTGGCCCTCTTCCTGACCTGGGTCGAGAGAAAGGAGAGCGCGGTCCTGCAGGACCGGATCGGGGCCAACCGGGCTTCCGTCTTCGGACTGCGGGTCTTCGGGCTCTTCCAGCCTTTCGCCGACGCCATCAAGATGCTCTTCAAGGAGGACTTCGCTCCGTCTTTCTCGCAGCGATTCCTCCACTGGCTGGCCCCGGCCATGTCCTTCTTTTTCGTGGCCGTGACCATGGTCGCCGTCCCATTCGGGGACGCCGTGCGCCTCTTCGGCCGGAGGATTCCCCTCCAGGTCGTCGACCTCAACGCGGCGCTCCTTTTCATGCTGGCCATGCTCAGCCTCGGCATCTACGGCATCCTCATCGGCGGCTGGGCCTCGAGGAGCAGGTTCGCCCTGATCGGCAGCCTCCGCGGCGCGGCCCAGCTCATTTCCTACGAGGTCGCCCTGGGGATCTCCCTGGTCGGTTTGATCATGGTTTTTCCGTCGCTCCGGCTGTCGAAGATCGTCGAGTTCCAGGGCGGGATGCTCTTCGGGTTTCTGCCCAAATGGGGGATTTTCCTCCAGCCCCTGGGCTTCGCCGTCTTCTTCCTGGCCGGCCTGGCCGAGACGAAGAGGACGCCGTTCGACATGCCCGAAGGGGAGTCCGAAATCATCGGCTTTTACACCGAATACGGCGGGCTCAAGTTCGGCCTGTTCATGTTCACCGACTTCCTCGAGGTCATCCTTCTTTCGGCCCTGGCTACGACCCTGTTCTTCGGAGGCTGGCAGGTCCCCTGGCTGGGCGCCGGAGGGTTCGTCTTCCCGTGGGGTGGAAACCTCAAGTTCGCGCCCTGGGCGGTGACCGTTCTCCAGGTCCTCAGCTTCAACCTCAAGGTCTTCTTCTTCTGCTGGCTCCAGATCCTCTTCCGCTGGACGTATCCGCGCTTTCGCTACGATCAGGTCATGGACTTCGGCTGGAAGGTCCTCGTCCCCCTGGGTGTCGTCAACATCCTGGCCACCGGGCTCATCCTGGCGGCGCGTTAGGGCAACAATGCTTAAAGGCTGGCTCGTCCTGAAGGAACTTCTGAGAGGGGCGGCGATCACCGCCCGCCACTTCTTCGTCAATATGACCTTCCACACGCTGAACCTCTTCGGTGTCCGGACGAAGAGAAGGGGAGCGGTGACCATCCAATATCCCGAGGAGCGCAAGGAGCTCTCGCCTCGCCACCGCAGCCTCCACCGGGTCCTTTCCCGCGAGGACGGCAAGCCCCGCTGTGTTGCCTGCATGCTCTGCGTCACCGTCTGTCCCTCGGAGTGCCTCTCGGTCGAAGCCGCGGAGGACGACGACCCCGAGGTCCAGAAATACGCGGCCCGGTTCGTCGTCGACCTCAACCGCTGCTGTTTCTGCGGCTTCTGCGTCGAGGCCTGCCCGGTCGACGCCATCCGCATGGACACGGGTGAGATCCGCCTCACTGCCGAAGCCCGGGCCGGGCTCGAGCTCCCCCTGGAGAAACGATGATCCCTCCGTACGACCGCGTCGCCATCGGCGACATCGAAGTCATCCGGCTCCTCGACGGAACGTTCCGCGTCGACGGCGGAGCCATGTTCGGCGTCGTCCCCAGGACGCTCTGGGCCAGGCGGGTCGTCCCCGACAGGGAGAACCGGATTCTTCTGGCCCTCAATTGTTTTCTCATCCGGACGCCGGAAACGACCTTCCTCCTCGACACCGGGGTCGGCCCCGACGTCGACAGGCGCTTTGTGGACTTTTATTCTGTCGAGCGGGATCCGGGGCTCTTCGGAGCGCTCGCGGAGCTTCGCCTCGGACCCGAGGACATCGACATCGTCGTCAACAGCCACCTCCATTTCGACCATTGCGGTGGGAACACTCTGCGGACGGCCGAGGGCCGATGGGTCCCGGCTTTTCCGAAGGCACGCTACGTCGTCCAACGCGGCGAGTGGGAGCAAGCCCTCCACCCCGTTGAGCGGGACAAGCCCAGCTATCTCCCGGCCCGGCTGAAGCCGTTGGGGGAATCGAAGACGCTCTCGCTTCTCGATGGAGATGCGCTGGTGGCGCCGGGCATCGAGGCCGTCCTCATCCCGGGACACACGGCCTTTCACCAGGGCGTCAAGGTCGTCTCCGGTGGGCGGACGTTCTTCTATCTCGGCGACTCCGTTCCTACGGTGGCCCACATCGACCTGCCGTACATCATGAGCTACGACCTCTACCCCGTGGATACGTTCAACAACAAGAAAGCGCTCCTGGCGCGGGCTGCGGAGGAGGGCTGGATCTTGGCCTTCAGCCACGACCTCGGCCATCCGTTCGGCACTCTCCAGCGCTCCGGGAAACGCCTGGATTTCGTCCCCGCGGCCGGACCGGAAAACGATTGACTTTTTGACTCCGCGTCTTTATGATGTATTTTCCAAAATTTGAGGAGGTTCGTCAATGAAAAAAGTCTCCGTTGAAGAGTTGTTGGCCAAAGCCCAGCAGCCTTCCCTGGACGCCCCGAGGCTCCACAAGTTCTACAAGGGCAAGATGGGCGTCGCCCTGAAGTGCCGTGTTCGGGACTTCAACGATTTCGCGATTTGGTACACCCCTGGGGTCGCGGCGGTCTGCAAGGAGATTGCCGCCGACAAGGAAAAGGTCTACGAGTACACGAACAAATGGAACAGCGTGGCCGTCATCAGCGACGGGACGCGGGTGCTTGGTCTGGGAGACATTGGGCCCGAGGCCGGCTTGCCGGTCATGGAAGGCAAGGGGATCCTCTACAAATACCTCGGCGGGGTCGATGCCTTCCCGCTTTGCTTGGACGAGAAGGACCCTGACAAACTCATCGACATCTGCCGTGCCCTCCAGCCGTCCTTCGGCGGCTTCAACCTCGAGGACATCTCCCAGCCGAAGTGCTTCAAGATCCTCGACACCCTGCGGGAGATCTGCGAGATCCCCGTCTGGCACGATGACCAGCAGGGTACGGCCTGCGTCACGGTGGCCGGTCTGATCAACGCTCTCAAGATCGTCAAGAAGGACATCGCCGAGGTCAAGTGCACGGTCGTCGGCTCCGGCGCCTCGGGCATCAACATCGCCAAAATGATTATGGCTGCGGGCGCCGACCCAAAAAACATGCTCTCGGTCGACTCCAAGGGCATCCTGTCCCGCAACCGGGCCGACAAGGAAACCCTCCAGACAAAGTTCAAAGAAAAATGGGACCTCTGCTTGCGGACGAACCCGCTCGGCAAACAGGGCACCATGGCCGACGCCATCAAAGGCGCCGACGTCCTTATCTGCTGTTCGACGCCCGGTCCCGGCACCGTCAAGGCCGAGTGGATCAAGACCATGGCCCACGACGCCATCGTCTTTGCCGAGGCCAACCCCGTTCCCGAGATCTGGCCATGGGAGGCGAAGGAAGCCGGTGCCCGGATCGTGGCCACCGGCCGGTCCGATTTCCCCAACCAGGTCAACAATTCGCTCGGCTTCCCGGGCATCTTCCGCGGCGCGCTCGATGTCCGGGCCAAGACGATCACGGACGAGATGTGCATCGCCGCCGCCCGCGAGCTGGCCAAGGTCGCCGAGGACAGGGGCATCCACGAGGAATACATCATTCCCAACATGGACGAATGGGAGGTCTTCCCGCGCGAAGCCGTGGCCGTCGGCAGCAAGGCCATCGAGCAAGGCGTCGCCCGCTTCAACTACCCGGCCGACGTCCGCTTCAAGATGGCCAATGAGGCCATCCGGGCAGCCCGCGAAGACGTCCAGCGGAAGATGTCGGAAGGCATCATCGTCGATCCGGACAAGTGAGGCCGGGTCCCGAGAGGCAAGGGAATTCGTCAGGATGAAGAGGGGAACGCGGGTTCCCCTCTTTTTTTTGTAAGCGGGTTGACAAAGGGTTCGCGATTGTGGTATAAATTCCGGCTAGTTAGGTTTATATCTTACCTGGCCGGATGAAGTGTGTGACATATCCATGGACGAGAAGAGCGAAAGCTCGTTTTTAGACTTTCCCCATCCCCCATAGACGACTCACTACAACCCGCAAACAAGGCGCCTATCTCACGGAATTCATAAAAAATACCACAAGGAGGTAACATCATGAAGAACATCGTGAAAGGCTTAACGCTGGCGCTCGTCGTCGTGTTCGTATTCACGAGCTGCGCCAAGGCACCCACTCAGATGATGGATTCGGCTAAGGCCGCCATCCAGGGTGTGGTCGACGCCAAGGGCGGCGTCTACGCGAAGGACGAGCTGAACAAGCTCAACGGCGACCTCCAGGCCGCCATGGACGAGGTCACGGCCCAGTCCAAGAAATTCTTCAAGAAATTCGGTCCGGCCAAGGAAATGCTGACCAAGATCATCGCCGACGCCGACGCCGTCAAGGCCCTGATTCCCGGGCGGATCGCGGCAGCCAAGAGCGCCGCCGACATAGCGGTGAGCGAAGCCAAGGCGACCTTGGAAGAGGCCAAGGCCCTTCTTGAGAAGGCTCCCAAAGGCAAGGGCACCAAGGCCGACATCGAGGCCATGAAGGCCGACCTCGCCGGTCTCGAGACCGCGATGGCTGACGTCCAGGCCGCCGTGGCTGCCGAGGACTACTTCGGCGCCAAGGACAAGGCCGTGGTCATCAAGGAAAAGGCCGCCGCGATCGTCGAACAGATCAACGCTGCCATCGCCAAGGTCAAGGGAAGGTGATCTTTCGCAAGACAGCCGTCTTTGTCCTGGCTGTTTTGCTTTTCGGTTGCCGAACCTCGCCGGTCCCTCCGGAGGTTCTTGAAGCCGATTTTCAGGAACAGGACCTCTGGAGGGCCGGTGCTTCTCTTTTCGCCGGCCAGGAACACGCGGCTTATCTCCAATCCCTGAAGTCTGCCCGCCGAAGGCTCGACCGCGAGAGCCTCAAGCTGGGTTGGTTCCGGGATTATGGCCGTGCCCGCCGGGATTTCGAGACCGCCTTGAGCGCGGGTAAAGCCCTGAAGTCCACGGTCAGGTCCCTCGTCGCCGTGAAGACCTCGTCCATTGCGGAGACGGCGGCCGCGGTCCGCAGGAGACTCCGGACGCTCGACGGCCTGACCCTGGCCCTGGTCGAACGAGGTAAGGCCAGAAATCAGTTGGCCCAGGCTTCGATCCTGCTATCGGAGGCCGAGGGTCTGACGAAGCGGGCCAAATTCGATGAAGCCGCCTCGAAGCTCGATTCCGCCTCCTCTTTGGCCGCGGAGGCCGAACGGAGTGTCGTTTCTTATATCGCCCGTTACCTCGACCCGGCCCAGGTCCGGGCCTGGAAGAACGCGGCGGACGAGACCATCGCCGACTCCAGGAAACGGGGTGTGACGGCCCTCATCGTTAGCAAGCTCGAACGGCGCCTTTCCGTCTACAAGAACGGGGAGGTCATCAGGACCTACGATGTCGGCCTCGGCTTCAACGGCCTTGCCGACAAGCGGCATGCCGGGGACAACGCGACGCCTGAGGGCCGGTACACGATCATCAGGAAAATCCCCTCGAGCCTGTATTACAAGGCCCTGCTCATCAACTACCCCAACGATGAAGATAGGAAGGGGTTCGCCCAGGAAAAGGCGAAGGGCAACATCCCCCGGTGGGTCGGCATCGGCGGCGACGTCGAAATCCACGGCGGGGGCGAGGACAGCCTGACCCGCGGGTGTGTTTCGCTCGACAACAACAAGATGGACGAGCTCTATGCCCTGGTTTCGGTCGGGACACCGATCACGATCATCGGAACCATGGAACTCGAAAACTACGTCATCAAAGCCATCAGGGACAATTGAGATGTTCGTGAAGCGCATCCTCATCGCGGCGGCGGCCCTGGCCTACCTGGGTTTCCTGGCCGTCCTCGGGGCGGCCTATCTCATCGGCCTGAAGCAAGCTTCGGCTTGGCCGCCGATCGGGGGCGGGCGGGCAATCGGCAACAAGGACTTGCCCAAGGTCGAGAAAAACGTCCAGCAACTCGAGAAGAGGATGATCGGGCTCCTGCCAAAAGGTTTGTACATCGTCATCGACACGGCCGAGAACAGGCTTTATGTCAAGAACGGCAAGGATGTCGTCCGCACAGCCGTCGTCTCCTGCGGCAGCGGAGTTGTCCTCGAGGAGTCCGGGGGCAAGCAAAGAAAATGGGTCTTCGACACGCCGCGCGGCGAGTTCAGCGTCAAATCGAAGATCACAAATCCCTACTGGGTCAAGCCGGACTGGGCCTTCATCGAGGAAGGGGAGTCCATCCCGAAGGGGTTGGAGGACAGGATCGAAGGGGGGACGCTCGGGGACTACGCCCTGGGTTTCGGGCAGGGCTTCTTTATCCACGGCACCCTCTACACGCGCCTGCTCGGAAGGAACGTCACCCACGGCTGCGTCCGGGTCGGGGACGAGGACCTCAAGGCCATCTTCAAGGCCGTGCCGATGGGCGCGAAGATCTATATCTATTAAGATCATGACAAAAACAAGAATGCTCGCGGCCCTCCTGATGGCTGGCCTCGTATGCGCCGGGCCGGCGGCGGGGGCGGACAAGGCCGACCTGGCCAAGAAGCAGAATTCTCTCAGCGCCGAATATTCTCTGGCCAAGGATTCGCCCTTTTATTTCGTCTTGGACATCCTCGGGCGTAAGCTCGAGCTAAGGGTTCGGGGGATGGTCCTCCGGTCCTGGCCGGTGAAGGTCATGCGCTTCTGGGGCCGGCCGGAATTGTCGGGAAACGTCGAACTCGTCCGGAAGACCGCCCTAAAAGCCCCGGAAAGGATCGTTATCAAGCCCGGGGGGGACGCCAAAAAAGTCGAAGCGGCCCCGGCGGCCGCGGCCAAGCCGACCGGGACGAGCGCCGCCCCGAGCAACCCGGCAGAATTCGACCTGGAGGCCCTGGAGCTCAAGGATATGCCCAAAGAGTTCAGCCTGGATTTCGATAACGGCCTCCATATCCTGATCAAGGCGAAAACGGGGGCCTCGGGAGGACTTTTGGGGTCGATTCGGGAGGGCTGGGGCTGGTATGTCGATTTGCCGTTGCGGAATCTCTTCGGCCCGCGCACGGGAAAAGGGCACTCGGAGCTCGAACTGACCTTCGAAAACGACAAGGACGCCCAGTCCATCTACTGGCATTTATTCGACGGAATCAAGGGTATCATCCTCTAAAATCTAAGTCCTTTTCCTGACTTGACAAACATATACTAAGATTATATAATATCATTTCGCTAAATCGAAAATTCAGGAGGACTGTCATGGGAAAAATAATCGGCATCGATTTGGGCACGACCAATTCCGTCGTCGCCATCCAGGAAGGCGATAAAACTACGGTCATCCCCAACGAGGAGGGCGGCCGGACGACACCGTCCGTGGTCGCCTTCTCGGCCAAGGGAGAGATCTTGGTCGGTCAGGTCGCCAAGAGGCAGCGCGTGACCAATCCGGAAAACACCATTTACTCCATCAAGAGGTTCATGGGCCGGCGTTTCAATGAGGTCGCCCAGGAGATCAAGCAGGTCCCGTTCAAGGTGGAGGAGGCCGAGAACAGCGATGTCCGCGTCGAAGCCCACGGCAAGAAATACGCTCCGCCCGAAATCTCGGCGTTCATCCTCCAGAAGCTGAAAAAGGCCGCCGAAGACTATCTCGGGGAAAAGGTGGAACGGGCCGTCATCACCGTCCCGGCCTACTTCAACGACAGCCAGCGCAAGGCCACCAAAGACGCCGGCAAGATCGCCGGTCTCGAGGTCGAGCGGATCATCAATGAGCCGACGGCCGCGGCCCTGGCTTACGGCATGGACAAGAAGAAGGACGAGGTCATCGCTGTCTACGACTTCGGCGGCGGGACGTTCGATATCTCCATCCTCGAGGTCGGCGAAGGCGTCGTCGAGGTCAAGGCGACCAACGGCGATACCCACCTCGGCGGCGACGACCTCGACCAGAACGTCCAGGATTGGATCGTGCAGGAATTCCGCAGGGAATCCGGCATCGATCTGACCCGGGACAAGATGGCCCTCCAGAGGCTCAAGGAAGCCGCCGAGAAGGCCAAGGTCGAGCTCTCGACCACCCTCGAGACCGAGATCAACCTCCCCTTCATTACAGCCGACGCCTCGGGGCCCAAACACCTTTTGATGAAGCTGACCCGGGCCAAGCTCGAACAGCTCTGCGAGGACCTCGTCCAGCGGTCCGTCCAACCGGTGCGCCAGGCGCTGGCGGACGCCAAACTCAAGGCCTCGGACATCAACGAGGTCGTCCTGGTCGGCGGCCAGACGCGTATGCCCCGCATCCAGCAGCTCGTCCGCGAGCTCTTCGGCCGGGAGCCCCACAAGGGCGTCAATCCGGACGAGGTCGTCGCCGTCGGGGCGGCCATCCAGGGCGGCGTCCTCTCCGGCGACGTCAAGGATGTCCTCCTGCTCGACGTCACGCCGTTGACGCTGGGGATCGAGACCCTCGGGGGTGTTTTCACCCGGATGATCACGCGCAACACGACCATCCCGACCAAGAAAGCGGAGACGTTCTCCACGGCCTCGGACGACCAGCCGAGCGTCGAGATCCATGTCCTCCAGGGGGAGCGGGAGATGGCCTCCAGTAACCGGACCCTCGGCCGGTTCCACCTCGATGGTATTCCCCCGGCTCCCCGCGGTATCCCCAAGGTCGAGGTGATCTTCGATATTAACGCCGACGGCATCCTCCAAGTATCGGCCAAGGACATGGGTACGGGAAAGCAGCAGGCCATCACCATCACCGGTCACAGCGGCCTCGACGAGAAAGAGATTAACCGCATGGTCAAGGATGCCGAAGCGAACGCCGCCGAGGACAAGAAGCGGCGCGAAACGATCGACGCCAAGAACCACGCCGACCAGCTCGTCTACAGCCTCGAGAAGCTCCTTCGGGAGAACAAGGACAAGGTCCCGGCCGAGGAGGCGGATCGCCTCCAGAAAGAGATCGACAATACCAAGAAAGCCATCGAGAGCGATAACCTGGAGCGGATCAAGAAGGCCGCCGAGGAACTGTCCCGGGCTTCGCACAAGCTGACGGAGATGATGTACCGGCAAGCAAGTCAGCAGGCCGGCCCGCAGACGGGCGGCGGGCCCGACGACGGTTCCGGCCACCAACAGCAACATCAGGCCTCCGACGGGGACAAAGGCCGGGCCGGCGGCGCGGACGAGGAAGTCATCGACGCCGAAGTCGTGGACGACGACAAAAAGAATTAGGCCCGGCGGCCTCTGACGGGATACATCCGGGCCGTGAAAAGGCCCGTCTGTCCGAGGTGCGGTGATGGCGAAAGATTATTATCAGGTCCTGGGAGTCGCCAGGGGCGTGGCCCTCGTCGATATCAAGAAGGCCTACCGGAAGCTGGCCCGGAAATACCACCCCGACCTCAACCCCGGGGACAAGACGGCGGAGGCCCGGTTCAAGGAGATCCAGGAGGCGTACGCGGTCCTGAGCGACCCGAAAAAGCGGTCTCATTACGACCAATTCGGCCGGGCCGGCGACATGCCCCCGGGGGCGGGTCCGGGAGGGCCAGGCGGTCCGGGGTTCGAGGGCTTCGATTTTTCCGGCTCCGGATCCTCGACGTTCCGGGATTTTTTCGACCTGTTCGGCGGCGGCCGCGGGGCCGAGCAGGCGGGCGTCGGACCGGAGCGGGGGGAGGACCTCAATTACACGATGGAGATCGGCTTCGAGGACGCCATCCACGGTGTCCAGACCCGGATCCGGGTCAACCGGCTGGCAGCCTGTGAGACCTGCGGCGGTCACGGTCGCGCTTCCGGAGGCCGAAAGCGGTCCTGCGCGGCCTGCGGCGGCACCGGCCGCGGCACCGTCCAGCGCGGCTTCATGAAATTCTCAGGGGCCTGCCAGGTCTGCGGCGGGTCGGGGTATTCCCCGGGCGAGGAGTGCCGAGCTTGCCGGGGACAGAGCGCAGTCCCGAAATCCGACCTGATCTCCGTCCGCATCCCGCCCGGCGTCGACAACGGCTCCAAGGTCCGCGTCCCCGGGCGCGGCAACGCCGGCCGCAACGGCGGCCCCTCCGGGGACCTTTTCATCGTCATCGAAGTCGCCCCCCACGCTTTTTTCAAGCGGGAAGGGGCGATGATCTCCATCAAGGTGCCGATCACCGTTCCCGAGGCCACCCTGGGCGCAAAGATCGAGGTTCCGACGCTCTGGGGCAAGACGACCATCCGCATTCCGCCCGGGACCAAGTCCGGCCAGAAGTTCCGCATCAAAGAACAGGGCGCGCCCCTGGCCGGAAGGAAGGGCCGAGGGGACGAGTACGCCGAGGTGTACATCGTCCCGCCTCCCTTCGACAACCAGAGGATCCGCGAAATGATGAAGGAATTGGAGCAAATCTCGGGTCCCAACCCGAGAGACACCACGGGGACGAATTGACATGAAAAAAGAGCGAAAGGCAGCGAAAAAGGGACCCAGCCGGTATTACCATATCAGCAGCGTCGCCGAGATGTTCAAGATCCATCCCCAGACCCTCCGGCTTTACGAGCGGGAAGGCCTGCTCGCGCCCTCCCGGAGCGAGGGCAATACCCGGCTCTATTCGGCCGAGGACCTCAAGCGCCTGGAGATCATCCTCAATCTCATCAGGGACCTCGGCGTGAACCTGGCCGGCGTCGAGGTCATCCTCAACATGAGGGCGAAGATCGAGGAGATCGAAGCCGAGGTCAACCAGTTCCTCGAGTACGTCCGCCGCGAGTTCTTCCAGGGCAAGGAGGACGAGTTCGAGAGGAAGAAACGGGCCCTGGTCAGCGTCAGGCCGGGCGGTGTCGTCAAGGTCAAAACCCCGGACGAGTGAACATGGATTACAGGGGTCTCTTCGATTCCAGGAACCTCAAGCACTACCTGGAGGACATCGCGAAGTTCCCGGCGCTCACCGAGGCGGAGGAGAAGAAACTCGGCGAGAGGATCCGGCAGGGCGACGAAGAAGCCCTGCAGACGCTCATCCACGCCCTGACACTGTCCTCGCGCATCTTCACCGTCCCCCAGAAGCTGGCCGACCAGATCTCCCAGATGAAGAAGAAGACCGCCGAACTCAAAGCCGAGCTCGGCCGGGACCCCACCCGGGAGGAGGTCGCCAAGTCCATGGGCATCTCGGGAACGGACGTCGAAGACCTCGAGCTCCTCGGGGACCTGGATGAAAAAGAGGCACTTGTGCTAAAATTAAGGTTCGGGCTGGAAGACGACCGGCCGCTGACCCTTCAGGAGATTGGCGACCAGCTGAAGCTGACCCGTGAGAGGATCCGTCAGATCGAGCAGAAGGCCATGAGGAAACTCAGCCGGTCCCAAAAACTCCAAGGCCTCAGAGGGTACCTCAATTGAGCGAACAGACGGTTTGTAAGAAGTGCCAGGGGACGGGCTGGCTCCTCCAGGACGCCGGCGGGACTCAGGTCGCCAAGCGCTGTTCCTGTTTCACCGACCGCTGGAAGCAGTCCCTGCTCGACCAGGCCAACATCCCCCGGCGCTACCAGGCCTGCCGCCTGGACAATTTCGAGGTCCACAACGACTCCCACCGGGACGCCCTGAAGATCTCCCGGCAGTTCGTCAAGAATTACCCGGCCCAAGACGTCGGGCTCGTCTTCATCGGCCCCTGCGGGGTGGGGAAGACGCACCTGGCAGCGGCCATCATCCAGGAGCTCATGCGGACGAAGGACGCGTCCTGCATCTTCTACGACTTCCGGGACCTCATCCGCGAGATCCAGAGCACCTTCACGCCCGAGTCGACCCTTTCCGAATCGGACGTCATCGCCCCCGTCTTCCAATCCGAGGTCCTGGTCCTCGACGAGCTCGGGGCGAAGAGGACGTCGGCCTGGGTCGAGGAGACGGTTTTCTACATCATCAACCACCGCTACAACCACAAGAAGATGACCCTGTTCACGACGAACTATCCCGACACCGAGGACGAAGAGGACAAGCGCGATTCCTTTTACAAAAAGGGGGGAGAGTCGCTCATCGACCGCATCGGCGTCCGGCTCCGTTCCCGGATCTACGAGATGTGCAAGGTCGTCGAGATGGGGGGCGACGACTACCGCAAGATGGCCAAGCAGGCCAGCTACCGGTTCTAGGGACTGTGTCTCCATGGGGGCTGCCCCTCTTGCCTTTTCGGCCTCTTTTTGTTAAATTAATCCGGCCTGCTCCCCGGTAGCTCAATTGGCAGAGCGGTTGGCTGTTAACCAATAGGTTGCAGGTTCGAGTCCTGCCCGGGGAGCCATTTTTCTTATTCCCTCCATGAGTTTCGCGAAATATCCGCGTTGTTTGTCCGACCGTCGCATCCCTGCGCGCTTCTAAATATGATGACGGGCAAGAACGCCCAGTTCTCGTGTTTTCTATGCTGGCCTCGTCAAGCTGCAGCAACGCTATCATCCCCGAAACGGCCCGCTACAGCGTCATAAATACGTCGATCAAATAGGACGCCCAACAGGTCCAGGACCCGTATTCGCCCGGCAAATAGCCTCTTTCAAGGGGTTTCCTCAATTAACCCAAATTTGTCCCATCCTTCATCGTTTCTTGATTCTTCTCCCCTATATTAAGCGCGGACACTAGGCGCGTTCCCTCCCTAGGAGCCAAGTCAAGGGAGGTTAAGGTGCACCGATTCTTGGCGGTAAGAGAACAAATGAAAATTAAAAAAGGAGAGAAAAGGATGAACAAAGGACAACAGTTGACCTTAGCCCTCATCTTCGGCACGCTGGTTCTGCCCCTGGCGAGCCTGCTGGCCCAGACGACCACTCCCCCGCCGCAGACTTTCAGCGCGACCATCTATCTGGATTATCGCTATTACCTAACAAACGCGGGCCCCATCACCCTGAAGCCTACGGACCCAACCAAAGCTTACCTCAGCAATCAGTTCGTCTTCCGTAGGGCCTATTTCACCTATGAGAACAAGATCAGCGACAACCTGAAGTTCCGGTTCCGCTTGGACGCCGACAACACGGCCAACGTCACCGGCGTTACGCTGACTGGCTCGCCGGTGACGGGGGCTTCTACGAGCAAGGACGACAAGCTGCGTCCCTTTATCAAGCACATTTACCTCGAATATTCCAATTTCCTGGTCGATAAGCTCGTCCTCAATGTCGGTATGATCGAAACCCTGACGTTCAAGCCGGCCGAAGAACGATGGGCCTACCGGAGCGTAGCTAAGACGTTGGTCGACGGCTACAAGGACATCACCAAGAAGGAGATCAGGGCCACGAGCGCCGACATCGGCGTGAGCTTGAAGTATCCTGTGGCCAAGTATTTCCGGCTGGCCGCCATGATTTCCAACGGGGCAGCTTACTCCCACGCAGAAAACGACCAGTTCAAAAAGCTCATGCTCCAGGCCCAGTTCGTTCCCGTCGCCGGTTTTTCCGTCGTCGGCTATTATGAATATGAACGGCAGCTCCGGGTGGCTTCGATCCCCGCGGAGACGAAGCCTGCCGGCCAGATGTTCAAGGTCGACGCTTTTTTCGAGATGGTCAAGAAGCTCATCCTTGGCGGAGAATGGTTCCAGTACAAGAACGATCTCTATCAGACGGGCGGAACGAAGTACAACGTGGCCGGCTGGTCGGCCTTCGGCCGCTACATCCTCAGCCCCGATAAACTCTCGCTCTTCGCCCGTTACGACAGCTACATGCCGAACAGCCTGGACCGCGCTAATCAGGATATGAGCCTGGCCATCGTCGGCTTCGACTGGGCTCCTTATCACGCCAGCTGGAAGCTTCAGCCGAACGTCTGGTTCACCAATTACAAGAATCCGAACTACTATTCGACGGCCGCGACTTCGAAGAACGACGTCGCCTTCAACCTGACGTTCTTCCTGTCCTTCTGAGGACCGGAGCGGACGAGGCATCTCACACAACGCAACAAGGAGAAATGACATGAAAAAGATGATCGTAATCACACTCACGACCCTGGCCCTCCTGAGCAGCATCCTCCTGGCCGCCCCGGCCAAGAAGATGATCCAGGTCAAGGGCTCGGACACCATGGTCAACCTCGTCCAGATCCTGGCCGAGGAATACATGACCAAGAACCCCGGCGCGGCCATTGCCGTCCTCGGCGGCGGGTCCGGCACGGGCATCACCGGCCTCATCAACCAGACCTGCGACATCGCCGACCACTCCCGGGACTGGAAACAGAAAGAAATCGACCAGGCCTGGGAAAAGGGCGTCACTCCCCGATTTTTCATCATTGCCGTCGACGGCCTGAGCATCGTCGTCAACGAGAAAAATCCCATCGAGAGACTCACTATGGCCCAGGTCGGCGCCATCTATAGGGGCGAGATCAAGAACTGGAAGACGCTGGGCGCCTATGACAAGCCGGTCTCCCTTTATGGCCGCCAGTCCAATTCCGGCACCTACACCTTCATGCAGGAATTCGTCCTCGGGAACAAGAACTTTTCGATGGATACCAAAGAAATGAACGGCAACGCCCAGATCATCGAGAGCATCCTGCAGGATGAGGGCGGCGTCGGCTACGTCGGCGTAGGCTACCTCTACGATCAGACCGGGAAGATCCGCAAGGGCCTCAGGGTCCTGAACGTTTCCAAGGAGCCCAACGGCCAGGCCTATGCGCCGACGGACAAGGCCGCTATCGACTCCGGCAAATACCCGATTTCCCGGCCCCTTTACCAGGCCACCAACGGCAAGCCGAACGCGGACGCCGCCAGGTTCATCGCCTGGGAAACGGGCTCCGAGGGGCAGGCGATCGTCGAGCGCGAGGGCTTTTTCGCCATCAGCCCGGCCCACAAGGCCCAGAACGACAAGAACCTCAAGTGATTTGACGGGCGCCAAGGTATTCACATGGATTGGAGCAGGGGAGAGAGGCCTGGTAGCGGGATGAAAAAGAGGAAATGGGCAAGCCTCAAGGAGTCCGCAATCAGGGCCCTCTTTCTGACCTGCGGCATTTTGGCCGTTTTGGTTTTGGTCGGCATCTTCGCCACTCTTCTCACCACGGCCGTCCCCGCGTTTAAAGAGATCCACCTTTCCGAATTCCTCCTGAAGAAAAACTGGGACCCGACCTCCCCGGAAAAGGCGGAGTACGGGATCCTGTCCATGATCGTGAGCACCCTTATGGTGACGGGCGGTGCCCTCCTCCTGGCTGTCCCGATCGGCATCGGCGTCGCCGCTTATCTCTCGGATGTCGCCCATTGGCGTGTTCGGGAGATCGTCAAGCCCATCGTCGAGATCCTGGCGGGCATCCCCTCGGTCGTCGTCGGCTTTCTGGGGATCGTCCTGTTCGGGCCGGCCATCGCCAAGATCTTCCACATCGGCAACGGCCTGAACGCCGTCAACGGGAGTGTCCTGCTGGCGATCATGTTGCTGCCGACGATTATCAGCATCTCCGAGGACTCGTTGAACGCCGTGCCCCAGGCCTACGGCGAAGCGTCCCTGGCTCTCGGCGCATCCCAATGGCAGACGCTCTTCCGGGTGAAAGTTCCCGCCGCCCTGTCCGGCATCATCGCCGCCTGCATGCTGGGCATGGGCCGGGCCATCGGCGAAACCATGACCGTCCTCATGGCCACGGGCAACGCCCGGGCCTTTCCCCACGGCTTCCTGAGCTCCGTCCGGACCATGACCGCAAACGTCGCCATCGAGCTTGGGGAAGTCCCCTACGATACGACGCATTATTACGCCCTTTTCGCCATCGGCCTCGTCCTGTTCGTCATGACCTTCATCGTCAACCTGGTCGCCGACGTCATCCTCAGAAAATACCAGGAGCGAGAACAATGAAACAGGCCAAGCGGAAAAAGATCGCCCAGTTCCTTGGCTTTTTCCTGCTCCGCGCCTGCCTCACCCTCGTCTTGGCCATTCTGCTCCTATTCCTCTACGACATCGGGCGGAAGGGCGGCGGCACGATCAGCTGGGAGTTCCTGAGCCAGGCCCCACGAAAAGGAATGACGGAGGGCGGGATATTTCCGGCCATTTTCGGGACCTTCCTCGTGACTCTCATCACGGCTATCCTGGCCGTGCCCCTGGGCATGTGCGCCGCGATCTATCTCAACGAATACGCCAGGCAGGGCCGCCTGACCCGCCTCATCCGGCTGTCCATCCGGAACCTGTCCGGTGTGCCGTCCATCGTCTATGGCCTCTTCGGCGTCATCCTGTTCGTCAACATCATGCGCTTCGGGACGTCCGTCCTCTCGGCCGGCCTCACCCTGGGACTCATGACGCTGCCCTGGACCATCACAGCCAGCGAGGAAGCCCTGAAAACCGTCCCCAATTCCTATCGCGAGGGCGCATTGGCTCTTGGCGCGACCAAATGGCAGTCGATCCGGACCAACGTCCTGCCCTACGCCGTTCCCGGCATGTTGACGGGGACCGTTCTCGGCCTGGCCAGGGCGGCCGGGGAGACGGCGCCCATCCTCTTCACGGGGGCGGCTTTCTTCCTGCCCTATCTTCCGAAATCCCTGGGAGACCAGTTCATGGCGCTGCCGTACCATCTCTACATCATGGCCACTCAGCATCATCAGATCGAGCAGGTCCGGCCGATCGCCTACGGGACAGCCCTGGTCCTGATCGTCCTGGTCCTGGGCATGAACATGACGGCCGTGGTTATTCGCTACAGGTTGAGAAGGAAACGAAGATGAGCGTCGAGACAGGCATCGCCAAGATCGAAACGAGAGACCTCGATTTCTACTACGGACCCAGCCGGGCCCTGAAGCGCGTGAACATCTCCTGTCACACGAACCGGGTCACGGCTATTATCGGTCCCTCGGGATGCGGTAAGTCGACCTTCATCCGGTCCCTCAACCGGATGAATGAGGTCGTCCCCGGGACCCGGATGGAGGGGACGATCCTCTTGGACGGCCACGATATCCATGCTTCCGATGTCGACGTCGTGGAACTGCGCCGCCGCGTCGGTATGGTCTTCCAGAAACCCAACCCCTTCCCCAAGTCTATCTTCGACAACATCGCCTACGGGCTCCGGATCAACGGACTGAAAGACAAGAGGAAGCTCGAGAATGTAGTCGAGAGGAGTTTACGTGGCGCCGCCCTATGGGAGGAAGTCAAAGACAGGCTGGGCGAGAACGCTTTCGCCCTGTCGGGCGGCCAGCAGCAGCGCCTCTGTATCGCCCGGGCATTGGCCGTCGAGCCCGAAGTCATCCTCTTCGATGAACCCTGTTCGGCCATCGATCCCATCGCCACGGCCAAGATCGAGGACTTGATTGAAACCCTCGAAAAAAGCTACACTGTTGTCATCGTGACGCATAATATGCAGCAGGCAGCCCGCGTATCCGACTACACGGCCTTCATGATGCTCGGGGAACTCGTCGAGTTCGACGTCACAGAGAAGATCTTCACGAACCCGGCGAATAAGCTCACCGAGGAATACATCACGGGGCGGTTCGGGTAAAACGGGCCGCGCCGGCGTCCGGAGGAGAAGCCATGTCGAAAATGGAACGCCCGTTCGACGAAGAATTGAAACGGCTCAAGGAAAAGCTCCTGGACATGGCTTCACGTGCCGAGGAGCAGATCGGCTTGGCCGTCCGGGGGCTCAAGGACCGGAAGCAGGAAATGGCCTGCGAGGTTCTCGAGAAAGAGGAAGCGATCAACCGCCTCGATATCGAGATCGACGATATGGCCCTGAGGCTCCTGGCTCTCCGGCAGCCGATGGCCACGGACCTCCGCTTCATCACCTCGGCCATGAAGATCGGGAGCGACCTCGAGCGGATCGGCGACCTGGCCGTCAACATCGCCGAGCGAACCTTGGAACTCCTCAAGTCCCCGCAACTCAAGCCGCTCATCGACATCCCCCGGATGGCCGAAATGGCCCAAGAGATGGTCCGGGACGCCCTCAACGCCTTCGTCAACGGCGATGCGGACCTGGCAAAAAACGTCTGCCAGCGGGACGATCAGGTCGACCAGCTCAACAACCAGATCTTCCGGGAGCTCCTGACGTTCATGATGGCCGACGCGACGACCATCCCCCGGGCGGTGGACCTGATCCTCGTCGGCCGCCATCTCGAGCGGATCGCTGACCACGCCACCAACATCGGCGAGGACGTGATCTACATGGTCCGGGGCAAGACGATCAAGCACCACATCGAGGAAGGCCTGTTCACCGGCCTCAAAGGCTGCCTCGGCCCGGATCAAAAAAAATAGGGACCCGAAAAAGGCCCTAGCTCATCTTCCGGATTCGGACCTCGATCTCTTTTTCTCCCTGAAGGAGCTTCACCAATTTTGAGGTGTCCGTTTCTCCAAAATGGTAGGGATAGAGGATCTTCGGGCGAAAGGCCCGGGCCGCATCGGCGACCATCTCCGGACTCATGGTGTAAGGAAGGTCCATCGGCAGAAAGGCGACGTCGATCGTCTTCAACGCCTTCATCTCCGGCGTATTCTCCGTGTCCCCGGCGATGTAGAGGCGCTTGTCGCCGAAGGTGATGATGTAGCCGTTGCCCGCGCCCTTGGGATGGAATGGATTTCCGTCCGGCCTTTTGTGAGCGATGTTGTAGGCGGGGACCGCTTCGACGCGGAGGCCGAGGACGGTCCGGGTGTCGCCGTTGGCCATGATGAGGGCGTTCGGCAGTTTTCCGGAACAGGCCTTGGAGGCGATGACCGTCGTGTCGGGCTTGAGGATGGCCTGCAAGGCCTTCGGGTCCAGGTGGTCGAAGTGTTCGTGGGTGACGAGGACGAGATCGGCTTTAGGGAGCGTGGCGTAGTCGGCGACTTCACCGTAGGGGTCGACATGGATCGTCTTGCCCTCGAAGGTCATCATCAGGGTTCCGTGTCCGAGGAACGTGATCTCGAGGTCGCCCTTCGATGTCGGGATGATATCTTTTTCGAATTTTTGCCGAGCCGAAGCGATTCCGGCCAGGCCCAGAACCAGGAAACAGAGAGAGATGACGAGTTTGCCCATGAAACGCTCCTGTGAACAGTTGTTATTAATTATATACCGCCGGCCGTTCGAGCACAACCGGCCGGCGCCGCTCGAACCCCCTTGCAGAAGGACGAAAAAAATCGGTGTCAAATAACAACTTTTTCATTATAATAGCCCCACATGAGAGGAGCGAGGTGACGGATGCCTCCTGTGATCGCCGCCCTCGACGACGAGGCCGATATCCTCGAGCTTTTAAGGGTCAACCTCCAAAAGGCGGGCTACCGGTTCGAGGGTTTCCAGGAAGCGGAGGACCTCTACCGTTATCT
This sequence comes from Candidatus Aminicenantota bacterium, assembly GCA_026393975.1. Classification (GTDB taxonomy): domain Bacteria; phylum Acidobacteriota; class Aminicenantia; order Aminicenantales; family Saccharicenantaceae; genus RBG-16-66-30. The sequence goes on from JAPKZD010000015.1 coordinate 48,859, forward strand.
GGCCCGCGAGAAGCCGAGCCTCATTCTGCTCGACCTGATGCTCCCGGACACCGACGGACTCGAGGTTTGCCGGCAGATCCGGAAATCCGTTGAGCTTGCCCAAGTGCCCATCATTATGCTGACGGCCCGGGGGGACGAATCAGACAAGATCGTCGGGCTCGAGCTCGGCGCCGACGATTACCTGACCAAGCCCTTTTCCATCAAGGAGCTCGTGGCCCGGATCCACGCCGTGCTGCGACGGCCCGGGGGAGGGGAGGCCGCCAAGAGGATCTCCGTGGGGACCCTGGTCATCGACGTCGATAAGTTCGAAGTCACGACGGAGGGGGCGAAGGTCGAGCTGACGGCGACGGAATTCAAGATCCTCCAGCTCCTGGCTTCGCGCAAGGGACGCGTGTTCACCCGGGACCAGATCCTCGATTTCCTTTGGGGCAACGAAAAAGCCGTCGTCGACCGGACCGTCGACGTCCACATCCGCAACCTTCGGGAAAAACTGGGTGCGGCGGCCTCCCTGATCAAGAATATCCGCGGCATGGGGTACAAGCTCGAAGAATGAAAAAGACGCTTTTTCTGAGGGTTTTTTCTGGATACACGGCGGTCATCTTCCTGTTGGCTCTGGCCGTGATGTTCTTCGCTCCGCCGCAAATGCGGAGGCATCACATCGAGGAAAGGGCGGCCGGCCTGGAACACATGGCGCTTCTCCTGGAAGGCCAGGTCCTCCCGTACCTCACCGGAATGGGCACCGGCGACCTGGCCGGGTTCGTAGCCTCCGTCGGGCAGAAAACGGCGACGCGGATCACGGTGATCGACGCGGCCGGCAACGTCCTGGCCGACTCGGAGAAGGAAGCCCGCGACATGGAGAACCACCTTTACAGGCCGGAGATCCAGGCCGCGCTCCAGGGCGAGAAGCGGATGTCCATCCGCCAGAGCTCGACCCTCAAGCAGGAGATGATGTACATGAGCGTCCCCCTCGAAGCGGGCGGCAAGGTCGTCGGCGCTCTCCGGCTGAGCTTTTTCATGAAGGACCTCGAGGCGCTCCTGGCCGCCCTGCGCGGCGATCTCCTGAAAATCGTCGGGCTGGTGACCCTCCTCGCCCTGACTAGCGCCTTCTTCCTCAGCCGCTCCGTTTCCCGACCGGTTCGGGAGTTCATCGATGCGTCGGCGCGCGTGTCTTCCGGCGATTTCGAGGTCGTGATTTCGACGCGCCGGAGCGGGGAGTTCAGGGACTTCGCCCGCGGCTTCAATGCGATGACCGGAAAGCTCAAGGCCATGTTCGGGGAGATCCGGGTGCAGAACGAGGAGATCAACGGTATCCTGGCCTCCATCCGGGAGGGCCTCTGCGTCCTCGACAAGGACCTCCGGGTCGTCCTATGCAACGCGAGTTTCCGCCGCATCATTCACAACGACGCTCCGGAAGGGCGCCATTTCTGGGAGATCGTGAGGAGCTCGAGTCTCGGGGATGTCGTGCGGAAAGTCCGGGAGAGCAGGGCCGAAGCGTCCGAGGAGACGGCGGTCGGCGAGCGGGACTATTTCTGCAATATCGCCCATCTCGCTGCGGGCGACCGCCTGGTCGTGACGCTCCATGACATCACGGAATTCCGCGCCCTCGAGAAAATCAAGAAAGACTTCGTCGTTAATGTCTCCCACGAGCTCAAAACGCCGCTGACGGCGATCAAGGGTTTTGTCGAAACCATGGAACCCAAGACGGAGGAGGAGAACCGGCCCTACCTCGAAATCATTCGGAGAAACACGGACCGTCTGATCGCCATTGTCGAGGATCTCCTCACCCTGTCCCAGCTCGAGGACCGGGGGATGAAGGTCGAGAAAACAAAGGTCCACGTCCGGCCGCTGGCCGAGAACGTCCTTGGGCTGTTCGAGAAACGGGCGCGGGAAAAGGGTCTCACCCTATCTCTAGAGGCATCCCCCGACCTGCCCTCGATTCAGGCCGACGCTCTCCAGGTCGAGGGCCTTCTGCTCAACCTCTTCGACAACGCCGTGAAATACACCGACAAGGGGAGCGTGACGGTTCGGCTGGCCGCCAAGGACGGGCGCTTCCTCATCGAGGTGATGGACACGGGCCTCGGCATAGACTCCGGCCACTTGCCCCACATATTCGAGCGGTTTTACGTCGTCGACAAGTCCCGGTCGAAGAAGCTCGGCGGCACGGGCCTCGGCCTGTCCATCGTCAAGCACATCGTCCTGGCCCATCAGGGGACGGTGTCCGTCAAGAGCCGGCTGGGCGAGGGGACGACGGTCACAGTACTGCTCCCGATCGCTTAGCGGACCCGGGTTTCGTGCGGCTCTCTCTCTGGCCCAAAGACTCAGGGCTTAGGACCGTGTCGAAGTATGTTTTGCCGCCGGCGGGGTCTCTGATATAATATTCGACTTCGGTCCTCCGCCGGCCGTTTGACGGGAAGGGGTAGAAGCCGGAGCGGAGGGAACCGAAGGACCAGCCCATGAGCGATTTATTGAAGTTCTTCGAAAACGAGGTCCAGATCGCGGCCCTCGCTTTTCTCGCCGTTGTCTACGCGGCCCGTCTGATATGGATCTTCCGTTTCCGTCCCCGGAAGGAGCGGACTTTCGCCGCGGGGAGCGGGGCCGCGGGGGCAAGCTATTCCCTCATGAACGTGGTCATGCCCTGGGCCATGGAATCGACACGAAAGAGACCCGGCTTTTACGCCCAGTTCGTCGTTTTCCACCTCGGCGTTGTCGCCGCCATCGCCGCGACGTTCATCATCCCCTATGCGCCCGAAATATTCAGAATCCGCGCTGTCGCGATCGCTTTCCAGGCCCTCCTGGCCGCGGCCTTCCTCGTCGGACTGCTGCGCCTGGTCCGGCGGCTGACGAATCCCGTCCTCCGCCTGATCAGCTCCGCCGACGATTACGTCTCTCTCACGCTCATGATCATGTTCTTCGGCGCGGGGGTCCTGGCCGTCCCCAACGACTATGCCAAGGCGGAGTGGCCGCTCATCCTCTTTTTTGGACTCACGGCCTTTTTCCTCGTCTACGTGCCCTTTTCCAAGATCTGCCATTATCTTTACTACCCGTTCACCCGCTTCTACCTGGGCCGCTCGATGGGTCACCGGGGGGCTTTCCCGCGAGGAAGGAAGGCAGGGACGCAGGTCTCCGGGCCGGTGAAGGAGAATCGCGCTTGAAACGCGCGAAAAGCGTCTCCTCGGGCGTCGTCGACGCGCCGCTCGACACCCGTACGCAGGCCCAGGCGAAAGAGACCGGACTCCCGTCAGTGAAAGAAGGGCGACTCCGGACCTACGAACCCGGCGATAACGTCCAGAGGTTCCTCGACCTGCTCGGCCGGCGCATCTCCAGGTCCCTGGTTGTATCGATGACCGCCTGTGTTCATTGCGGGCTGTGCGCGGAGTCCTGCCATTATTTCCTGGCCAGGCCGGACGACCCAACGATGACGCCCGTCTGGAAGGCCGACCAGATCCGCAAGATCTTCAAGAGGCATATCGACTGGACGGGCCGGGTCGCCCCCTGGTGGGTCAAGGCCGGCTCGCCGCGCGGCGACGAGGACCTCAACGACCTCAAGAACA
>JAPKZD010000015.1:52456-62607 GCA_026393975.1 Candidatus Aminicenantota bacterium
CGCTGCACCTACAACTGCCCGATGGGCGTCGATACGGGCCTGCTCGTGAGGTTCACCCGCGGACTCCTGACCGAACTCGGCATCGTCCCCGAAGGGGTTTTCAACGTCAGCCGGGACCAGTGGGAGACCGGGAACCAGATGGCCGTCACCGAGCAGGACTACCTGGAGACGCTCGAGTGGATGCGGGACGAGGTCCGGACCGAGCTTGGGACGGCGAGCGTCGACATCCCCGTGGACAAGCCGGACTGCGGGGTGCTTTACACGATCAATCCCCGGGAGATCAAGTTCGACCCCCGTTCGATCGCCCACGCCGCCAAGGTCTTCCACGCGGCGGGCGAGTCCTGGACCCTGCCGAAATGGGGCTGGGACCAAACGAATTTCGGACTTTTTTCCGGAGACGACAAGCTGGGGGCCTACGTCGCCCGCAACGTCTATGAGGCGGCCGAGAGGCTCCGGGCGAAGAGGATCGTCATCTCCGAGTGCGGGCACGGCTACCGGTCGACCCGCTGGGAAGGATACAACTGGGCCGATTACGACCAGAAGCTCCCGACGGAATCGGTCGTCGTCACTCTCAAGCGCTACCTCGGAGAGGGCCGGATCGCCGTCGATCCCTCGCGCAATCCCGATGCCGTGACCTTTCACGACTCCTGCAACATCGCCCGCTCCGGCGACCTCGTCGAGGAGCCGCGCTGGGTCCTGCGCAGGGTCTGCGCCGACTTCCGGGAAATGTTCCCCAACAGGAGGGAGAATTTCTGCTGCACGGGCGGCGGCGGCCTGCTGTCCATGGCCGAATACCGGCCTCTGCGCCTCGAGGTGGCGAAAATCAAAGCCGGACAGCTCCGGGTTACGGGGGCCAAGCTCGTCTGCACGATGTGCCATAATTGCGTCGACGGGCTGAACGACGTCATCAAGCATTACAAGCTGCCCATGCGGGTTGTCCAGGTCCTCGAGCTCGTGTCCAACGCCCTGGTCGTGCCCGGAAGAGACGAAACAAAGAAAACCGCGCGATAGCCTTCCGGTCCACGGGGACGGGGAGGCGAGGAGAGAAAGAGATGCCGCACATCGAAGTCGATGGAAAACGGATCGAAATCAACGAAGAGGGCTTCCTGGCCCACCCCGAGGAATGGAACGAAGAGACGGCCGGGCTCCTGGCCAAGGCCGAGGAAGGTCTCGAGGCCCTGACGGCCGAGCATTGGGCCGTCGTCAAGTTCATCCGCGAATACTATATGGAGAAAAACCTGGCCCCCATGGTCCGGAAAATGTGCCAGGCCACGGGTTTTTCTCTCATGAAGATCTACGATCTTTTCCCGTCGGGCCCCGCCAAGGGCGCCTGCAAGGTCGCCGGCCTGCCCAAACCCGACGGCTGCGTTTAGTGAGGATCGCGCACTAAGAGGAGAGGGAGGGATTCCGAGCCGCCGGGGCCTCAACGCCTGGGCTTGAACGCGGCGATCTTCCCGACGGCCTGGATGGCCGTCCGGATGTGATCCTCAGTATTGAACGGACCGATCCCGAACCTGACGCTGCCGTGGATTTTATCGGTCCCCATCTGTTCGTGGACGAGGGGCGCGCAGTGGAGCCCTGTCCGGCATGCGATCCCGAAATCCACGTCCAGCATCGTCCCCACGTCGGCCGCGTCCATGCCCTCGATGTTGAAGGCCAGCACGGCGATGTGGTTTTCGAGGCTGTCAAGGCAGTACAGTTTGACGCGGGGGATGGCCCGGAGCCCGTCGAGGAGGATTTGGGCGAGCCTCATTTCCTCGGCGTGGACCGTCTCGAGTCCCTTGCCCAGGAGCCAGGTCAGCCCGGCTTTGAGGCCGGCGATGCCCATGACGTTGGGAGTCCCGTATTCGAGCCGGTAAGGGTATTCGTCGAGATGGGCCCGGACGGCCGAGCGCACGCCCGTGCCGCCGGCCCGGGTGTGACGGATCTCGATGCCTTCCCGGACGTAGAGACCGCCGATGCCCGTCGGGCCGAGAAGGGACTTATGGCCCGTGAAGGCCACGACATCGAGGAACTGGGCATCCATGTCGATGGGCACCTTGCCCGCCGACTGGGAGGCGTCGATGGCGAAGGGGATGCCCGCCTCCCGGCAGAGCCTCCCGATCGCCGCGATGGGCTGGACCGTGCCGATGACGTTCGAGGCGTGGTTGACGATGACCAAGCGCGTGTTGGGCCGGAACCTCTTGCGGATTTCCGTGGGATCGACAAAGCCGGCCGCGTCGAAAGGCACGAAATCGACGTCCACCCCTTCCCGGGAGAGATGGTAAAGAGGGCGGAGGACGGAATTGTGCTCGACGGTCGTCGAGATGGCGTGGTCTCCTGGACGGAGCATGCCGAAGATGATCAGGTTCAGGGCGTCGGTCGAGTTGTAGCCGAAGCAAAGCCGGTTGGGGTCGGTGCCGTTGAAGAACTTGGTCAGCATCTTGCGGGTCTCTTCGACGACCAGCCCGGCCTCCAGGCACAGGTCATAGCCGGACCGGCCGGGGTTGACGCCGAAATGCCGGTAGAAATGATCCATGTACGTGTAGACTTCTTCGGGCTTGGGGAAAGAAGTCGCCCCGTTGTCGAGGAAGATCAGCTTGCTCATGCTTTCGCTCCGTTTACGGTATTCCCGGAAACCGCTCCGGGATGGATAATACTAAACAAACTTATTCCGAATTGCAACCGTGAGCCGCATTTGATTAAGATGAGGGAGAGGTGAGGCGTGATCTATTTTCTGAGCCTCGGCAGCAACCTGGGAAACAGGCCTAGAAACCTGGCCCGGGCCAGAAGGCTCCTCCGTGAGAACGGAGCGGAGATCCTCCGGGCTTCGTCGGTCTATGAGACCGAGCCCGTCGACAATCTCGACCAGCCTTGGTTCCTGAACCAGGTCCTCGAAGTCCGTTCCTCCCTCGACCCTCATGCCCTCCTCGGGCTCGCGAAATCGGTCGAGTCCGCGATGAAACGCGTCCCGACCGCCGCCAAAGGCCCCCGGACGATCGACATCGACATCTTGTTTGCCGGCGATACGGTCCTGGACACCCCGAACCTTGTCATCCCGCATCCCCGGCTGGCCCAAAGGAATTTCGTCCTCGTGCCTTTCTGCGAGATTGCCCCTGAGACCCGCCATCCCGTCCTGGGCAAGACCATCAGGGAGCTGGCTTTGTCATCCTCCGACCCCGCGCGGGTTATCGCGCAGAAGCGCAGCCGCACTTGACTGGCGGAGCCCTCCTTGATCATCGGCGAGTTCCGGCCTGGCATGCCGGTACCCCACGAAGAAGGGCGTTGAGGAGTCGTTGGCCTTAGAAAGCGTCGACGAAGTGCTCGAGCCGATAGGCGTTCTCATCACCGAAAAGGATGGAGATGACGTCGAAACGGCAGGCGACGTCGGCAGGGGGATTCTGGACGAGGTAGCCCTGGGCGATTTTCCGGATCTGCCGCTGTTTGCCGGGCGTCACGGATTCCTCCGGACGGCCGAAGGAATCGTCGGCCCGGGCCTTGACTTCGACGAAGACGAGCGTCGTTCCGTCCCGGGCGACAATGTCGATCTCGCCGCGGAACATGCGGAAGCGCCGGGTGACGATGGCGTATTTTTTCTTCTCCAGATAGGCGCAGGCGATCTCTTCGCCCCGCAAGCCTAGGGCCTGAGTGCTGCGCTTGCCGTCGGTCACGGTCCTAGAATGACTCCTTCGAAAACTCAGGTCCGCGGCAGGACGATTTTTTTCCAGCGGACGTCGTCCTTGGTATCCTCGAGGAGGATGCCTTGGCTCAAGAGCTCTTTCCGGATCTCGTCGGCCCGCTTGAAGTTCTTCTCGGCCCGGGCTTTCTGCCTCTCGTCGATTTTTTCTTGTATTGCGGAGTCGAGTTCGCTGGAAACGTCGACTTTGATCTGTACGTTTTCGGCGGTCCCCTGAATTTTAGCTGAATCGACCCTCAGAATGACGGAGGTCGGCTCGATCATGAGTATCTTCTTATCGATTTCGGTAACAAAGCTTATTAAAGAAAGCGCGTCTGCTTGGGATATTCTGCTTTTTGCCATAAGGCTGTTCGCTTTTTCGATTAGGCTGAAGAGTGCGGCCAGGGATTCCGAAATGTTCAGGTCGTCTCCGAGGCCGGTTATGAAGCCGGAACGGGCAGCCTCGATCAACCCGTTTACTTCGGGGCTCGGGGGACCCTCGCGCTTCACGCCCCGGAGGTCGACCAAAAAATCGCGGATCCTGCTACGCCCTGCCCGGGCTTGGTCGAGGGCCTCGAATGTAAAATTGAGCATCTTCCGGTAATGCGTGGAGAGAAGGAGGAATCGGACCTCTCGTGGGTCGTAGCCCTTGGCCAGAATGTCCTCGAGCGTGTAGAAGTTGCCCTTGGACTTGGCCATTTTCTCGCCGTCGACGACGAGGTGGTGGCAGTGGAGCCAGAAGTTGACGAACTTGACGCCGTTTGCCGCCTCGGACTGGGCGATCTCGTTCTCGTGGTGAGGGAAGATGTTGTCCACCCCGCCGCAGTGGATATCGAACGTCCGGCCGAGGTACTTGGAGCTCATGGCGGAACATTCGATGTGCCAGCCCGGCCGGCCCGGGCCGATCCCTTCGTCCCAGGACGGTTCGCCCTCCTTGGGGGCCTTCCAGAGAGCGAAGTCGTGGACGCTCTCCTTCTCGTATTCGTCGGCGTCGCCGCGGCTCCCGGGGCGGAGGTCCTCGAGGTTGACTTTGGACAGGCGGCCGTAGGCCGGGAACTTGGCGATGGCGAAGTAAATCGACCCGTCCTTTCTGTAAGCGAAGCCTTTTTCGAGGAGCACCTTGATGATGTCGACCATCTCCTGGATATGTCCGGTCGCCCTGGGATAATGGTCCGCCGGCAGGATGTTCAGGGTCTCGAGGTCCTTCTTGAAAGCCTCGATGAACGGCCTCGTGTATTCTTCGAGACTGACCCCCTTGGCGCCCGCTCCCCGGATCGTTTTATCGTCGACGTCGGTCAGGTTCATGACGTGGGTGACCTTATAGCCGGAGAATAGGAGGAAGCGCTTGAGCAGGTCCTCGAAAATGTAGGCCCGCCAGTTTCCGATATGGGGGAAGTCGTAGACCGTCGGTCCGCAGGTGTAGAGCCTCACCGAGCCGGGTTCGATCGGCTCGAACGCCTCGACCTTGCCGCTCAGGGTGTTATGAAACCGGATCATCTCCGCTCATCTTATTGATTCGTCCCCCCGCCGTCAACCTTTTGCCACGCCGAGGAGGTCGGAGTCTGCTTTCTTCAGCCCAGGAGGGAGGACGTTGCCCGGGCAGTGATGGAGACCATCCAGAGCCCCCGTAGCGGAGGGGGACCCGTCGGCTTGTCCGACGGGGGAACCGCCGGGACTGGTTGCCCGGGGGGCCGGGGGAAATGGGTGGTCTCCATCACTGCCAAAACGGGCTGCGTCCGGCGTCCAGGGCGAGATATCTCCTGCGATCCAGAATTTGACCGGCTACGCGCAATTGTGACATAATTTACCCTAGCATTCCGTCACCCAAAGGCTATTATTATGACCACAAAAATTGGCATCCGGAGAGAGGACATCAACAGGTGGGAGAAGCGCGTCCCCCTAATCCCGTCCCACGTCCGGGAGCTCGTCGACAGACACCCCGTCGACATCAGGATCCAGCCCTCGGGGATTCGGGTCTTCAACGACGCGGATTACCGTCTGGCGGGGATCCCCGTCGAGGAGAGCCTGTCGTCGTGCTCCGTCGTCTTTGCCCTCAAGGAGATCCCCATCGACCTCATCGAGAAAGACAAGGTCTATGTCTTTTTCTCCCACACCGCCAAGGGCCAGAGCCAGAACATGCCCATGCTCAAGCGGATGATGGACTTCGGTTGTTCCGTCATCGACTACGAGAAGATGGTCGACGAGAAGGGCCGGCGGGTCCTCTATTTCGGCAATTACGCAGGACATGCCGGGATGGTCGACATCCTCTGGGCGCTCGGCCGCCGCCTCGATGCCGAGGGCCTGGCCAACCCCTTTGCTATCCTCCAGCCGATCCACCATTACAAGAGCTTGGTCGAGGCCAAAGAGGCCGTCGGGAAGCTGGCCTGGAAGGTCATCCGGGAAGGGTTGCCCAAGGAGCTCGGCCCCGTCGTCTTCGGGTTTTTCGGGTACGGCCACGTTTCCCAGGGCGCCCAGGAGATCTTCGACATCCTGCCGGTCGAAACGGTCCAGCCGGTCGACATCCCCAAGCTCTTTGAGGGTGGGGGAGAGGCTCCCCGGACGCTCTACAAGGCCGTCTTCAAGGAAGAGGACATGGTCAGGCCCGTCGACCCGGCCAAACCCTTCGACCTCCAGGATTATTATGCGAATCCGGAAAATTACAGGTCGGTGGTCGAGAAGGTCGTCCCTTATCTCACGGCCATCGTCAACGGGATCTACTGGACCCCGAAATACCCGAAATTCGTCACCAAGGGTTTCCTGAAGACGCTTTACGGTTCCGGCTCGCGGCCGAGGCTCCGGGTCGTCGGCGACATCACCTGCGATATCAACGGGTCCTTCGAGTGCACCGTCCAGGCGACGGACTCCGAAAACCCCGTCTATGTTTACGATCCGGCCGCGGACAAGCCCCTCATGGGGTTCGAAGGGAACGGCCCGGCCGTCCTGGCCGTCTACAATCTGCCGGCGGAGCTTCCCCTCGAATCCTCGACGTATTTCAGCGGCAAGCTGAAAGAGCATGTCCCGGCGGTCGCCGCCGCCCATTTCGACAGGTCGTTCTCCGAGTGCGGCCTGCCGGACGTCTTGCGCAGGGCGGTCATCCTCTACCGGGGCAAACTTACCCCGGCTTACGATTATCTCAGCCGGTCCATCGGATAGACCGCACCGCTCCAGGGAGAAGGCCATGAAAAAGATCCTCGTTCTGGGCGCCGGCCTGGTGGCCGGCCCGCTCGTGAAATATCTTCTCGACCTGCCGGATTTATCGGTCGTCGTCGCCGACGTCGAAGTCGCCAGGGCTCGGAAACTCGTTGCGGGTCACCCGCACGGTCAGGCCGAACTCCTGGACATTTCGGACAAGGCGGCGCTCGCGGCCGCGATCGGACGGGTCGACCTGGTCGTCAGCATGGTTCCCTACACTTTCCATCCTGTCGTCGCCGCGCTCGCGGTCGAACAGGGGAAGAGCATGGTCACAGCCTCCTACGTCAGCCCGGCTATGAGGGAACTGGACTCGCGGGCCCGGGAGAAGGGCGTCGTCCTGCTGAACGAAATGGGGCTCGACCCGGGGATCGACCACATGGAAGCCATGCGCGTCATCCATGAGGTCCATGACTCCGGCGGGCAAGTCCTCGCCTTCACCTCGTACTGCGGCGGCCTGCCCGCCCCCGAGGCCAACACCAACCCCTTCGGCTACAAGTTCTCCTGGAGCCCACGCGGCGTCCTGCTGGCGTCCAAGAATTCCGCCAGGTTCCTGAAGGACGGCCAGGTCATCTCCATTTCCGCCGCCGACATTTTTAGCAGGCCGGAAATCATCCCCATCCCCGGCCTGGGCGAGTTCGAAGGCTATCCCAACCGGGATTCGGTCCCTTACCGGGAGACCTACGGCATCCCCGAGGCCGGCACGGTCATGCGGGGGACCCTCCGCTACCCCGGCTGGTGCGCGACTCTCAAGAAGATGGTCGAACTGGGGCTCCTCGACGAAACTCCGAAGGACCGTACCGGAGGGACGTTCCGCAGCCTCATGGCGGAGTTGGCCCTGGCGGTGCCGGGAGGCGACGTCCGCGGCTCCGTCGCCGCGCGGCTGGGCCTTGGAAGCGGTTCGGAGATCCTTTCCGGCCTGGGCTGGCTGGGGCTGTTCGAAGAAAGGAAGCTTCCGGCCGAGAAGGGCTCGGCTCTCGACAACCTGGCCGCGCTGATGATCGAGAAGCTCCAATACGCGGCGGGGGAGAGGGACATGATCGTCCTCCAGCACGAGTTCCTGGCCCGGACCGAATCGGGGCGGAGCGAGCGGATCGTCTCGACGCTCATCGATTACGGCGTGCCCGGCGGTGATTCATCGATGTCCCGCACGGTCGGACTGCCGGCGGCTATCGCAGCCCGCCTCGTCCTCGAAGGGAAGATCCGGATGGCGGGAGTCCAGGTGCCGGTCCATCCCGAGATCTACGGTCCCGTCCTCGAGGAGTTGGGGACGCTCGGGGTCCGTTTCGAGGAAAAACGCCGGGTCCTCTGATCCTGTCATGAAAAGAAAAGCCTTCGTCGCGGGCCAGTTCTATCCGGGCGACGAGGCGCGGCTTCGCCGGATCATCGGAGAGGTGTCGGGGTCTCAGGGGGCCCCGAGGAAGGCCATCGCGGTCGTCTCCCCGCACGCCGGCTACGTGTATTCCGGACCTGTCGCCGGAGCCGTTTTTTCGTCGACGGTTATCCCCGGGACGGTCGTCATCCTCGGGCCCGGGCACAGGGAGATCGGCTCGCTCTTCGCCATCCAGGGCCGAGGGAGCTGGCTGACGCCCCTCGGCGAAAGCCCGATCGAAGCGGACCTGGCTTCGCGGATCATGAAGCGATGCGCGCTCGTCGAAGAGGACGAGCAGGCCCATCTCCAGGAGCATTCCCTGGAGGTCCAGCTGCCGTTCATCCAATACTACCGGAAGGACGCGGCCATCGTGCCCATCTGCGTTTCCCACGAAGCCGCCTACGGCGAGCTCGAGTCTCTCGGCCGGGCCCTGGCCGAGGCCATCCGTGACTCCGGGAAGGAGACGCTCATCGTGGCCAGCACGGATATGAGCCACCACGTCAGTCAGAAGACCGCCGAGAAGCAGGACATGCTGGCCATCCGCAAGGTCCTCGACCTCGACCCGGTCGGTCTCTATGAAACGGTGACGAAGGAACGGATCTCGATGTGTGGCTACCAGCCGACCGCGGCCGCCCTCGTCGCGGCCATCGGGCTCGGCGCGTCCGGCGCCGAACTCGTCCTCTACCAAACTTCGGGCGAGACGACTGGGGACTACGCTCAAGTTGTTGGCTATGCTGGAATTAGGGTCTTCTAAGCGGAGGCGCCCTGACTTTCAGTCATTTGACAGCAAATCGCTTTTAATGCTATAAAAAGCCCTTAAGGAATCGGATGATCAGGTCTGTTTTGCGCGATAAGGACAAGATTGTCCTGACCCTCGTCATCGAGAGCTACGTCCGCCAAGGGCGCCCGGTGAGCTCCGGGGCCATCTCCAAGACGAGACGGATCTCCGCCTCCCCGGCCACGCTCCGCAACATCATGGCCAAGCTTGAGGAGATGGGTTTCCTGTCCCAGCCGCACACGTCCGCCGGCCGGGTCCCGACCGACCGGGGCCTGCGTCATTACGTCGGGGGTCTCCTGGCCGAGAAAAGCCTGCCGGAGGAGAGGGCCCCCCTTATCCAGGAGGAATTCCCTAATCGGACGGCCGACTTCGATTCCCTCCTTATCCATGCCTGCCGGATGCTGGCCGATTACTCGGACAACCTGGGCTTCGTCATTTCCCCGCATATCTTCCGCCTCCCGTTCGAGCACCTGCGCTTCATCAAGATCTCCGACCGCAGGATCCTGGTCATCCTGGTAACCCCCTTCCACATGGTCCTGACGGAAACCCTGGAGTCGCTCCTGCCCCTGACCCAGGCCGAGCTCGATCGGGCGGCCCAGCACGTCAACCAGAATTTCCGGGGAAAGACGATCCTCTCCGTCCACGACGCCCTCCTCCGGGAACTCCCTCGTCACCGGGTCAAGTATGAGGACACGCTGAACAAGTTCCTCGACCTGCTCAAGACGTCCATCGCCAAGGGGGAGGGAGAGAACCGGATTTTCCTCCAGGGCACCTCCCGGCTCCTGGGCAAGGCCGACCTCTTCGACATGGACAAGCTGCGGTCCCTTTTCGAGAACTTCGAGGAGAAAGCCGCCCTCGTCAAGCTGCTCTCGGACTTCATCAGCCTCGACCGGGTCAAGGTCCTGATCGGCTCGGAGGTCAACTTCCCGAACGTCCAGGACTGCTCCCTCGTCCTCTCCCACTACGGCTACAGCAACCAGGTCCTGGGTTCCCTGGGTATCATCGGCCCGAAGCGGATCCCCTATGAAAAGATCATCCCCCTCGTCGACCGCATGGCCAAGCGCCTGAGCCTGGCCATCACAGCCTTCGGTAGAGAGGTCAGCCTATGACGGACGAAAAAGACAAGCCCGGCGAAGAGATCGAGTTCATCCCCGCGA
>JAPKZD010000015.1:62639-100773 GCA_026393975.1 Candidatus Aminicenantota bacterium
GGCGAAGAGATCGAGTTCATCCCCGCGACCCCGCCGTCCGGGGAGGAGCCGCCCAAACAGCCGACGACCCCGCCAGCCGTAGAGAAGACGGAAAAGAAGGAGCCGGACGACAAGGCCGCCTCGCACGAGGGCTCCCGTCACCTCAAGGAAAAGCTGAGGAAAAAAGAGGCCGAGGCGAAGCATCTCAAGAAAGAGCTCGACGAACTCAAGGAACAGTATCTCCGCAAGCTCGCCGATGCCGAGAATCTGCGCAAGCGCTTCGAGCGCGAAAAGAGCGATTACTTCCAGTACGCCCTGAGCGAGCTCCTGCTCGAACTGCTCGCCATCTCGGACAACTTCGAACGGGCCCTCCAGAGCGCCCCCGCAGAAACGGACGGAAAGACGTTCCGGGACGGCGTCGAACTCATCCACAGGATGCTCCAGAGCCTCCTCGTTAAGAACGGCGTCCAGCCGATCGTCCTCAAGGACCGGGCTTTCGATCCGAACCTGCATCACGCCATGATCATGGAGGAATCCGAGAACGTCCAGGAGCCCGAGGTCGCGGAGGAGCTCCAGAAGGGCTACATGCATCACACCCGTCTCCTGCGTCCGACGATGGTCAAGGTTTGCGTTCCGAAGAAAGGGCAATAACGACATGGGACACGTCATCGGCATCGACCTCGGCACCACGTATTCCTGCATCGCTTGTCTCGAAGGCGGCCGGCCGGTCGTCATCCCCAACGTGGAAGGGCTTCCCACGACGCCTTCCGTGGTTTCCTTCACGGGTTCCGGGGAACGCCTTGTCGGGACCCTGGCTATGCGCCAGGCCGCCACCAACCCCGCCAACACCTTCTACGCGGTCAAGCGCCTCATCGGTCAGAAATTCAACTCCCCCGAGATCCAGGAAGCTCAGAAAAGACTGCCCTACAAGCTGAAGGAGGCCCCCAACGGCGACGTCCTCGTCGTCCTCGGCGCCAAGACCCTGAGCCCGCCTGAAATCTCCTCGATGGTCCTGGGTTACCTTACCTGAAGTCCTGCGCCGAATCCTATTTCGGCGAACCGGTCTCGGACGCCGTCATCACCGTGCCGGCCCATTTCAACGACGCCCAGCGGCAGGCGACCAAGGACGCGGCCACGATCTGTGGGCTCGAGGTCCAGCGCGTGATCAACGAGCCGACGGCCGCCGGGCTCGCCTACGGGCTCGACACCAAGAAAAACGGCCTGGCCGCGGTCTTCGACTTGGGCGGAGGGACGTTCGACATCACCATTCTCGAATTCAGTGACGGCGTGTTCCACGTCCTGGCCACCAACGGCGATTCCTATCTCGGCGGCGAGGACTTCGACAACCGCATCCTGGAATGGCTCTACGAGGATTTCCTGACCGAAACGAAGATCGACCTGAGCGCGGACAAGCTCGCGCTCCAGCGCGTGAAGGAGGCCGCGGAAAAGGCCAAGAGGGAGCTGTCGTTCACCATGGAGACGGAGATCAACCTGCCTTTCATCTCCTCCGACAAGACCAGCTCGAAGCACATCCGCAAGGTGCTCAGCCGGCAGACCCTCGAAGCCATGACCGGCGACCTCGTCGAGCGGACGATCCCGCGCATCGAGCAGGCGCTCGCGGACGCCCGGCTGAGCCCCGACCGGATCGCCCACGTCATCCTCGTCGGCGGCCAGACCCGGATGCCTCTGGTCCGGCAGAGGGTCACCGAGTTCTTCGGCAGGAAGCCGGAAGAACATGTCAACCCCGACGAGATCGTAGCCATGGGCGCGGCCATCCAGTCGGGGATCCTCGACGGCCAGATCCGGGATCTCGTCCTGCTTCTCGACGTCACGCCATTCGCGCTGGGGATCGAGACCGAAGGCGACGGCTACGAAAGGGTCATCGAGAGGAACATGACCCTCCCGACGCACAAGGTCAAAGCCTTCACGACCGTGGAGCACAACCAGAGGCGGGTCCGCATCCATGTCCTGCAAGGAGAAGGCCTCCTGGCATCCATGAATAAATCGCTGGCCGTCTTCGAGCTCGTCGGGATCGAGCCCGCCCCGGCCGGGGTACCTCAGATCGATGTCACCTTCGAGATCAACGCCGACGGCCTGGCCCGGGTCTCGGCCAAGGATAAGGAGACCGGCCTCGAGCAGAAGGTCGAAGTCAGGCCGTCCTCGGGCCTCATGCCGACGGAGGTCGAGGAGATGCGGCGGCGGCAGACCGGCCAGGAAGTCATCAAGCTGGGGCCGAATGGCTAATAAGGATTATTACCAGGTCCTCGGTGTGGCCCGGGACGCCTCCGTCGAGGACATCAAGAAGGCCTACCGCCAACACGCCCTGAAGCACCACCCGGACCGCAATCCCGGCAGCAAAGAGGCCGAGGAGAGGTTCAAGGAAGCGGCGGAAGCCTACAGCGTCCTGGCCGACGCCGGGAAAAGGTCTGCCTACGACCGCTTCGGGCAGGACGGCTTGCGCGGCGATGGCTTCTCCGGGTTCGACTCCTCCGTTTTTGAGGGCTTCGAAGACATCCTTGGGAATTTATTCGGGTTCAGCTTCGGCGATTTCTTCGGCGGACGGAGCGCCGGCCGAGGCGGCCGGCGGGGGGGCCGCGACCTGGCCCTGGAGGTCGAGATCGGCCTCGAAGAGGCCGCCGCTGGCGTGGAGAAGGAGATCAAAATGAACCGGGCGGAGACCTGCCCGGCCTGCCGGGGCTCGAAACGGAAACCGGGGACCCGGGCGACGTCGTGCCCGACCTGCGGGGGCACGGGACAGGTCCGTTATCAACAGGGCTTCTTCACCCTGGCCAGGACCTGCCCGCGATGCCAGGGCGGGGGGGAAATCAACGTTTCGCCGTGCGAATCCTGCCAGGGGAAAGGGCACGTCAGGGAGAAACGCTCCCTCAAGGTTCGCATCCCGGCAGGCGTCGCGGACGGGTCGCGGCTGAGGCTCGTCGGCGAGGGCGAGGCCGGGGAGGAAGGCATGCCGGCCGGGGACCTTTATGTCGTGACCCGGGTCCGCAAGCACCCCTTCTTCGAACGGGAGGCGACCGACCTCGCCTGCGAGATCACGGTCTCCTTCACCCAGGCCGCCCTCGGCGCGCGGGTCGAGATCCCCACGCTCGAAGGGAGCGAGATCCTGAGGGTCCCGGCCGGGACCCAGCCGGGCGAGATCATCCGCCTCAAGGGGAAGGGCATCCAGGACGTCGCCGGGCGGCGGAAGGGCGACCTTTTCGTCAAGGTCCAGGTGCGGACGCCCGAAAACCTTACTAAAGACCAAAAGATCCTGCTGACGAAACTGGCCGAAGTCCGGGGCGAGGACATCGAATCGGTCGACAAGAGCGTCATCCACCGGATGAAGAATATTTTCCAGTGAGCCGGCCACGAGCGTGAGCGCGAATCCGTTTTACGTCCCCCGCATGTCGCAAGAGGCGTCGCGGACCGTCCGTTTCTGGATCGAGTGACATGTTTCTCCAAGGGCAGAAAGTCGGGAAATACGAAATCATCCGGTCCCTCGGCAGCGGCGGGTTCGGTTCCGTATACCTGGCCAAGGACACCTGGCTCGACATCAAGGTGGCCATCAAGGTCCCCCACAAGCAGTCCGCCGAACTCTACAAGCTCCTTAAGGAACCGCGCCTCCAGGCCGCCCTCAGCCATCCGAACATCGTCCGGATGCTGGCTGCGGAGAAGGAGAAGAACGTCTTTTTCATGGTCATGGAATACATCAAGGGGCCGACCTTGGAGAAGATCCTGGACAAGGAGCGGATCCTGGGGACGGATCAGGCTATCGACTTCATCAAGCAGATCTCCTACGGCGTCGACCACGCCCACAAGGCCAAGATCATCCACCGCGACCTCCGGCCCTCGAACATCATCGTCTCTGAGGAAGGGACGGCTAAGATCACCGATTTCGGGACGTCGGCCTGGCTCAACGCGGTGCCCTACGCCTCGACGCGGATCGGCTCGCCGCCCTACATGGCACCCGAGCAGTTCATGGGCAAGGCCGGCTATGCCGCCGACCTCTACTCCCTGGGCTGCATATTCTACGAGATGATCATCGGCCGGCCGCCGATCTTCGACCCGGACCCGTTCAAGATCCTGGAGATGGCCCAGCAGGGGAAGATCACCCCGCCGAGGATCAAGAACAACCGCGTCCCCAAGGAGATCGACGCCATCATCATGCGGGCCCTGGCGCCGAAGGTCGAGGACAGGTACCAGAGCGCCTCCGAGATCATCCGCGATCTATCCCTCTTCAAGGGCAAGGCGCCCAAGACCTCGGAAATCGACGACATCATGCTCCGGATCAAGGCCCGGGAGCAGAAAACGACCGCCCTTTGCAGGAACTGCCGACGGCCTCTCCCCCCCAAATCCCGCAACTGCCCTCACTGCGGAGAGAATGTCTGATTCCCCCCTGGAGGCGATTGACTTCGGCCTCGGGGATGAGATAACATGAGGCCTTCGTGACCAGAGGACGACGAAGGAGCGGCCGATGAGCCCATTCACCGAAAACGGCATCGTCTGGATGAACGGCAGGCTGGTCGCCTGGAAAGACGCGACGATCCATCTCGCCTCCCATGTCATCCATTACGGGAGCTCGATCTTCGAAGGCCTGCGGGCCTACGACACCCCCCGCGGGACGGCCCTCTTCCGCCTCCCGGACCACACCCGACGGCTCTACAATTCGTGTAAGATCTACCGGATGGAAGTCCCGTATTCCCAGGACGAGTTCAACCGGGCCGTCATCGAGACCGTCCGGGCCAACAGTCTGAAATCCTGCTACGTCCGGCCCATCGTCTATCGGGGGTACAACAGCTTGGGCGTCAATCCCTTCCCCAACCCCGTCGACTGCGCCGTCCTTGTCTGGGAGTGGGGCAAGTACCTCGGCCCTGACGCCATGGAGAACGGCGTGGACGTCTGCGTGTCCTCCTGGTGGCGGATCGCCCCGAACACCTTCCCGGCCTTGGCCAAGGCCGGCGCCAACTACATGAACTCCCAGCTCATCAAGATGGAGGCCCTGCTCGACGGTTACGAGGAGGGCATCGCCCTGAACATCCGCGGCCATATCAGCGAGGGGAGCGGCGAAAACCTCTTTTTGGTCAAGGACGGGACCGTCCTGACGCCGCCGCTGTCCTCCTCCATTCTGCCGGGGATCACCCGGGACTCGGTCATGACGCTGCTTCGCGAGATGGGCGTGCGCTGCGTCGAGGAGACCATTCCCCGCGAGATGCTCTACATCGCCGACGAGGTCTTCTTCACCGGCTCCGCGGCCGAGGTCACGCCTATCCGGTCGATCGACAAGATCGTCATCGGGAACGGCAAGCGGGGACCCGTGACCGAGAAGGTCCAGAAGGCCTTCTTCGACGTCATCGGCGGCAAGCGGGAAGACGCCCATCATTGGCTGACCTTAGTTTGACAAACCTTACGAGGAGGCTCTCATGGTCATCGATGAATTCCTGAAGATCGCGATTGAACGGGACGCGTCGGACCTTCACTTCAAGGCCGGCAACAACCCCATGATCCGCGTCCACGGGACGCTCACGCCCCTGACCGGGTTCCCCCGGCTGACGGCCCCAGACTGCGAGGAGTTGGCGAACCAGTTGATGACCGAATTCCAGAGGAAGAGGCTGCAAGAGGACCTCGACCTCGACCTCGCCTACAGCCTCCCCGGGTTCGGGCGCTTCCGCGGCAGCATCTACCGCCAGAGGGGCTCCCTGGCCATCGCCCTGCGCATCATCCCTCTCGAGGTCAAGACGATCCGCCAGCTCCTTCTGCCCGAAGTCCTGGAGAAGGTCGCCTTCTACCAGCGCGGCCTCGTCCTCGTGACCGGGACGACAGGGAGCGGCAAGACGACCAGCCTGGCGGCCATGGTGGAATACATCAACACCTTCCGCCGGGAGAACATCATCACCATCGAGGACCCCATCGAGTACCTCCACAAGGACAAGAAGAGCACGATCAGCCAGCGGGAAGTCGGGATGGACGTCATGAGCTTCGCCCGCGGGCTGCGCGGCTGCCTCCGCGAGGACCCCGACGTCATCCTCGTCGGGGAAATGCGCGACCTGGACACGATCGAGACGGCGCTCCTCGCCGCGGAAACGGGCCACCTGGTCCTGAGCACGCTCCACACCCTCGACGCCCCCGAGAGCATCAACCGGATCATATCCGTCTTCGCCCCCCACCACCAGCGCCAGATCCGGCTCCAGCTGGCCAGCATCCTCAAGGCCATCATCTCGATGCGCTTGGTCCCGCGGATGGACGGTCAGGGCCGCGTGCCCGCCGTCGAGGCCATGATCGCGACCCCCTACATCCAGGAGTGCATCGCCGAGAAGGACAGGACCATGATGATCCGCGACGCCATCGCGGCGGGCGTTTCCCAGTACGGCATGCAGACGTTCGACCAGTCCATCTACCAGCTCTACCGCGACGGCTACATCTCCTTCGAGCAGGGGATGAAGTACTCTTCTAATCCGGACAATTTCAAGCTCCGCATCATGGGCATCCAGTCGACCATCGACATGGCGACCGAGGAGATGGAGAAGGGGATGAGCAAGATCGACCGGGCCGAGGGGGGGCCGGAAGAAGATCATAAATGAAGGCGCAGCGCGTCCGCGAAACCTTCCTCCAATATTTCGCCGACCGGGGCCACAAGGTCGTCAGGAGTTCGCCCCTCCTGCCCAAGGACGATCCGACCATCCTATTCACCAACGCCGGGATGAACCAGTTCAAGAGCCTTTTCCTGGGGCTCGAGAAACGCAGCTACAAGAGGGCGGCTACGGTCCAGAAGTGCATGCGGGTCAGCGGCAAACACAACGACCTCGAGACCGTCGGCCGGACGGCCAAGCACCACACGTTCTTCGAGATGCTCGGCAACTTCTCGTTCGGCGATTACTTCAAGCGGGAGGCCGTCGGCTTCGCCTGGGAGCTCGTCACCGGCGTCTTCGGCCTGCCCGCGGACCGGCTGTACGCGACGGTCTACCTCGACGACGACGAGGCGTTCAGGATCTGGGCGGACGAGGTCGGCGTCCCGAAAAAGAGGATCTTCCGCTACGGGAAAAAGGATAATTTCTGGGCCATGGGCGACACCGGCCCGTGCGGCCCGTGCTCCGAGCTCCACTACGACCTGGGCGAGGACATCGAGCCGGGCGACCCCTTCGCCCTGATCGAGAAGGGGAGCGACCGCTTCCTCGAGCTCTGGAACCTCGTCTTCATGGAGTTCGACCAGGACGAAAAGGGCGTTCTGCGGCCGCTGCCGTCACCGTCGATCGATACCGGCATGGGCCTCGAACGCATGGCCGCGGTCGTCCAGGGCAAACGCAGCAATTTCGACACCGACCTGTTCGCACCCCTCATCGAGAGCGCGAGCGAGCTGGCGAAAAGGGAATATCCGGCCGGGGATGAGGGAGACGTCTCGATCAGGATCATCGCCGACCACATCCGGGCCGTCACTTTCCTCATCTGCGACGGCGTCACTCCGGCCAACGACGGGCGGGGCTACGTCCTGCGCCGCCTCATCCGCCGGGCCTGCCGGCAGGGGAACCTCATCGGCATCGACAGGCCTTTCCTCTACGGACTGGTCGGCCGTGTCGGCGACATCATGAAAGACGCCTATCCGGAGCTTCTGGTCTCGGTCGAATACATCTCGAAGGTCTGTCTTTCCGAGGAGGAGCGGTTTTCGTTCACGCTCTCGTCGGGCCTGCGCTATTTCGACCAGGTCGTCCGGGAGACCCGGGACCAGGGCGGTGCGGTCCTCCCCGGAGACAAGATTTTCAAGCTTTACGACACCTTCGGCTTTCCCCTCGACCTGTCGCAGGAACTGGCCCGGGAGAAGAGCCTGACCGTCGACGAGCCCGGCTTCGGGCGGGAGCTCGAGGAGCAGAAGCAGAGAGCCCGGCTTTCCTGGAAGGGCGATGCCAAGCGGAAGGAGAAACTGGCCTACGAGGTGTTCAAGGACCTCAAGGTCCGCTCTCGGGTCCATGAGGCCGGGGCACTCATGGACATCCGCGTGACCGGTCTCCTCAAGGACGGCCGACGGACCGAGGTCCTCCGGGCCGGCGAGACCGGCGAGGTCATCCTCGAGGAAACGCCGTTCTACGCCGAGGCGGGAGGCCAGGTCGGCGACACCGGGTCGCTCAAAGGGGCGAGGTTCTCTGCCATCGTCGAGAACGCGTTCTATATCATGCCCGAGATCGTCGCCCACGGCGTCAAGGTCCTTTCCGGAGAGGCGCGCGAAGGCGACCGGGTCGATGCCGCGGCCGATCTCGTCCGCCGGCAGGCGATCTCGAACAACCACACAGCGACGCACCTCCTCCACGCGGCCCTCCGGCAGGTCCTGGGTGACCACGTCAAACAGGCGGGTTCGCTCGTCGCGCCGACGCGCCTGCGCTTCGATTTCACCCACTTCGCCGCCCTCTCGCGCGAGGAGCTCAAGCGGGTCGAAGAGATCGTCAACGAGAAGGTCCGGGCCGACATCCCCCTCGAGACCCGGACGACCAGCATCGAGGAAGGGATTCGCGAAGGCGCCATGGCCATCTTCGAGGAAAAATACGGCGAATCCGTGCGGGTGGTCGGGATCGGCGACTTCAGCAAGGAGCTCTGCGGCGGCGTCCACGTCCACGCCACGGGCGAGATCGGGGTGTTCAAGATTCTGTCCGAGACGAGCGTCGCCTCGGGCATGCGGCGCATCGAGGCCGTCACCGGGGAAGGGGCCTATCTCTACATCCGGGAGCTCGAAGACCTCGTCTCCGGCCTGGAGAAGGGCTTGGGCGTCTCGCGGAAGGACCTTCCGACGAGGGTCGACAAACTCCTGTCCCGGGCCGAGGAACTGGAGAGGGAGAACCGGGGCCTGCGCAAAAAAATGGCCGCCGGCACCGGCGCTGAAAGATCTTCCGTCGACGGAAGGACCGCCGTCAAAACAACGGTCAAGGGAGTCAACGTCCACGTCCAGAGGATAGACGGATTGACCATCGCCGAGCTCCGCGACATGGCCGATTCCCTGAAGCAGAAGATGGCGAGCGGTGTCGTCGTCCTGGGCGCTGCCGGCCCGGACAAGGCCTTCGTCGTCGTGTCCGTGACCAAGGACCTGACTGTCCGCATCCAGGCCTGCGCGCTCATCAAGGAGATCGCCCCGGTCATCGGCGGGGGCGGGGGCGGCAGGCCCGATTTCGCCCAGTCCGGCGGCTCGCGCATAGGAGAACTCGACAATGCCCTTGGGCTCATTCCCGGACTCGTCGAGAGACTGGCCATCTGACCCCCCAAATTCACCCCCGGCGGGGATTGCCAAACGGCCCGGTTTTTGTCAAGATAGCGTCAACGAACGATGAAGAACGTCAAAAAGGTTCTCGCGGCCTTCCTCATCCTGGCCCTCGGACCATGCCTGTTCGCGGCCTCGGCCGCAGACCTCCGGAAACTCTATGACCCGGTCATCAAGAAAGTGGCCGGGAAATATCGGATCGACCCGGCGCTCGTCCACATCATCATCAGGGCCGAATCGAACTACGACAGTTTCGCCATTTCGGAGAAAGGGGCGATGGGCCTGATGCAGCTGATGCCCGCCACGGCCAAGCAGTACGGGGTGAATAACATTTTCGACTCGTCCCAGAATATCGAAGGCGGCATCCGCTACATCGGGGATTTAGTCAGACTCTACGACGGCCAGACCCGGCTCGTCCTCGCGGCCTATAACGCAGGACAGGAGGCGGTCAGGAAGTACAAGGGTATCCCGCCCTATCCGGAGACAAGAGCCTATATCGCCGGGATCATGAAGAACTACAAGAAGCCCTCGGTCTTGGCGAAAAACCCCGTTTTCATGGGCCGGGATGCCTCCGGGCGGATGCTCCTGACGAACGACCCCCGGCTCGTCGAGAAAAAGAAAGACTGACGCCCTCTCCGCCGCGGGCGGGGAAAGGGAGCGTCAGCGGACGGACTGGAGGAAACCCTTGATCAGCAGGTTCCGGGGGAGAATTTCAAACGTCGCCGGGAGCCGGCCGAGCTGATCCCCGTCGAGCTCGAGCAGGACATCCTCGCCCTCATCCGGCCAGGCCTCGATCCGCCGGCCCCTGACGACCGTGACCTTCGGATGGGTGATGTGGCTGCCGTTCATGAGCTTCCAACCGTGGCGGCAGAATTCGAGGAATTTGAACCCCTTGACGAGGACGGCGTCGAAGAGCCCGTCGTCCAGCCGGGCGTCCGGCGCGACCTTCATGCCCTTGCCGAAGATCTTGCCGTTGGCCACGGCGCCGATGAGATATTCGCCTTCCGGCAGGTCTTCTCCGTCCACCCGGATCCTGACGCGCTTGTTCTTGTACTGGACCATCGTCGTCACCAGGCAGCGGACGTAGGAAGAGGCCTTGCGCTGGAGACGCCGCTCGGCGACCCGGCGAACGACCTCGCCGCCCAGCCCGAAATCGGCGACGTTGAGGAAAAAACGGTCTTCCTCGCCGCCGGCATTCGACCGGTAGCGGACCTTGCCCACGTCCATCAGCACGGACGGGGCTTGCGTGATGACCTTCAGGGCATCCTTCAGCCCGGCCGGGATGTTCAGGCTTTTGATGAGGTCGCAGCCGGTTCCGGAGGGGACGACGCCGAGCGTCGCGTCCGGGTTGATGATACGGTGGTCCTCGAAAAAGCCGTTGGCGATCTCGTTCATCGTCCCGTCCCCGCCCACGCCGATGACGAGTTCGGTCCCATCCTTGATGGCCTGCCGGGCGAGGTCGGTGGCGTGCAGCGGCTTCTCCGTGAACTCGAACTTGAACTCCCGGATAAAGCTCTTCAGTCCGTCGCGGATCTCCCCCCAGCGTTTCCGCGTCCGGCCCCGGTTCGATTCGGGGTTGACAATGACCTGTGTTTTAAGCCGCATCGCCGGATCCCTGTGGGGCCGAGGGCGGCGCGGCCTGGCGCTTTTTCTTCGCGAAGAGGGAAACGCCGATGATCCCGCCGAGGACGCCCACGATCGTAAAAACCGCGGCCGAGAGGAACAAGCTCAGGAGGAACCAACCCGGCGACAGAATGCCCGAGCCGCTGTCGAGGAAACCATTCAGGTTCGAAGGCATGT
This sequence comes from Candidatus Aminicenantota bacterium, assembly GCA_026393975.1. Taxonomy (GTDB): domain Bacteria; phylum Acidobacteriota; class Aminicenantia; order Aminicenantales; family Saccharicenantaceae; genus RBG-16-66-30. The sequence goes on from JAPKZD010000015.1 coordinate 73,651, forward strand.
CGGTGCCGAGCTCGGAGACCTTGCCCATCACCCGGCGGGCCAGCTCCATGTTGAAGGGCCGGAGGGGGATGGCCATGAGGGCGTTGACGATGGCGGCCACGATCCCGGTCAGGGCGCCGACGATGGCCCCGTCGCCGGAGGTCAGGACGCCGCCCGCGCTCTTCGCCAGGAGGTTCACGGCCAGCGCGGCGCCGCCGACGATCCAGAGGCAGCAGAGGCAGTTGCCGGCGCTGACGAAGGGGAGGCCCGACAGGACGCCGGCAATGGCGCCGGCGATGAGGGCGGGACGGAGGTACTCGGGCTTCTGCGGGTTCATGGCGCCTCCTTTAGCGGCTGGGCCCTATTCTACGTTGTTTACCCGGATTTTTTCAAGTGCCCGGGCGGCGGCCCTTCTCCGCTTCGCGAGGAGGAGGTCGGCGAGGCCGGTCACGAAAAAGAAGGGCAGGATCGTCCCCCAAACGACCCCGGTGACGAAACGGACCCGTATGGGGCTCGCCCAGATCCCCAAAATGCCCGCCGCCCCGTCGACGGCCATCGGCAGGGTCAGAAGCAGGAAAATGCGGGCGGAAGGGAGTTCGAGCTTCGAGAAACCGCGGACAAAAGGATAGAGAACGAGTCCGGCCGCGAATCCTGTGTAGATCCCCAGGCAACGTCCGCAGACGGCGAGCGGATGGCCATGGAATGTGAAACACCTCCCCGGGACCTGGTGGCAGATGGGCGAAAACGCGGCATAAATGAGGCGGGCGGCCCCGTCCGCCCCCCGGCCGGCGAGGACGGGGGCCAGGAAAATGGCCGAGAGCCAGATCGCGGTGCCGGCGACGGTCAGGAGATATACGGCGAGTACTGTCCGGGATATTCCAGGGCGCGACATGCGCCGTATTGTAGCACGGAACCCGGGACCCGGCGATGCCGGAGAATTTCAGATTGACCCGTTCGCCGAGCTAAGCCCCGCCTTTCAAGGCGGGGATGAGAAGCGAGGCCCCGGTCTTGTTAGGACCGGGACTGCCGGTTTCCAGCACCGGCACTGCAAAGCCGGTGGGAAGCCCTGCCCCGGCATTCATGCCGGGGAGTTTAGGGATTGACAGGAGAGGGCGTCCTTGGGTAAATTAGGGCTATCCGAGCTGCGCAATTTCCGTTGGATAGGAGGACGCGATGACCGGATTCCGGAAGGGTACCCTGGTTCTGATCTGCTCGATCATCTTGGCCTCGTCTTGGGCCTTCTGCCAGACCGAGGAGGCGAACAACATCCTGGGGCAGGCCGGCGGAGGCGTGCTGACGATCATCGGCTACGGTGCCGACAAGGCCGAGATCATCAAGGGATCGGCCTTGGCCCTGGCCGAGGACGTGGTCGTTACGGCCTATCACGTCATCGCCCAGGCGTTCGATGTCGAAGCCGTCAACGTCAAGGGGAAGAAGATCAAGATCGAGGGCATTCTCGGCGTCGACAAGGCCCGTGACATCGCGCTCCTCAAGCTGAAAGGCAAGGTCCAGGCCCTGCCCATCGGCACGATCGACAACTTGGCCGCGGGCGCGCGCATCTTCGCCTTGGGCTCCAACGAGTCGGGCCAGATCGTCATCTCCGAAGGCACCTTGCGCCGGACCGTGGACCTCGACGGCGCAGTCAAGATCCTCGAGATCACGCTGTCCGCCCCGGAACAGTTCCGCGGCGGGCCGGTCCTCGACGTCAACGGCCAGCTCGTCGGGATGCTCCTCGTCATGGAGCGGTCGCTCAAGTTCGGGCTTCCCATCGGGGCCCTGGTGAGCGTCCCCCGGACGGGGAAGGTCGTCGAATTCAAGTCCTGGACCCGGGAGAATTATTTCGAGACGATCGAAGGGAATGTCTTCGCGGGGCGGGCGGCGGCGGCCCTGGACGAACAGCTGACGGCCCGGCTCTACCTGGAGAAGGCGGTCAAGCTCAACCCCTCCTATCTCGATGGATATGTGAAACTCGCCGATATCTACGCCAATCAGCGCGATTACACCGCGGCCGCCGCGGCCTACAAGAAAGTGACCGAGCTCGACGCCTCGCGGGCCGACGCCTTTTACGGGATGGGCTCCGTCCTGATGAGACAGACGAAGTTCAAGGAAGCGGTCGAAGCCTTGGAAAAAGCCATCGCCTTGAACGTCGCCAACAAGGAGGTCCAGTTCGACCTCGGGACGGCCTACGAGGAGCTCCAGGAGTTCGATAAGGCCGCGGGGGCCTACGAGAAGTTCATCGCCCTCGCCCCGGCCGTCACATGGACCGCCTACCAGCGCCTGGGGATCTGCCGAACGAAGCTCGGGCAATTCGATGCGGCCATCGCCGCCTTCCTCGAGGCCCAGAAAGCTCAGCCCAAGGACCTCAAGGTCAATTTCAGCCTGGCCGAGACCTACGAGAAGGCCGGCCAGCTCGAGAAGGCCGAGGCCGTTTACAACATCCTGGCCGAAATCAATCCGGCCGAGGCCAAGACCTACCACCGCCAGTCATTCCGGATTTACGACGTTGCCGGGAATTACGAGCGAGCCATCACGCCGGCCAAGAAAGTCATCGACCTCGAACCGAAGAACGAGACGAATTATTACTACCTCGGGCTGACGTATTTCAAGCTCCAGAAGTACGACGAGGCCATCGCCGCTTTTCAGCAGGGTCTGGCCGTCAAGCCGGATTTCGCCCACGCCTGGTTCCAGATCGGCTCCGCTTATTTCAACCTTAAAAAATTCAAAGAGGCTGCGGCGGCCTACAAGAAATACACCGAGTTCAGCCCGGACGACCCGTCGGGCTGGCTGAGCATCGGCGTTTGCTACATGCAGCTCAAGGACCACGAATCCGCCCTGGAGCCGATGAAGAAAAGCGTCGAGCTGAAGCCGGACAACGCGGTCGCCCAATTCAACTTGGCCATCATCTACATCAACCTCAAGGACAACTTCAGCGCCAAGGAGATCTACAACAAGCTCGTCACCCTGGATCCAACCCTCGCGGAAAAGCTGAAAAAATACCTCCGCTGAGGGGCGTCCGTCCGGAAATTGACAGGGCCGGACTTCGGGCCTAGAATGGACGTCCGGCCGGCGGCTCCGCGACCCCCGCATGCGAGGGGAGGCCTCGGCGTTTCATCCTCGCATCGTGTTCATTCGACAAGAGATGGGCCGAGAAGAAAGGGCAGACGGCGGAATTGGCAGACGCGCTAGGCTTAGGACCTAGTTCCTGATGAAGGAGTGCGGGTTCGAGTCCCGCTCTGCCTACTGATGTCCGGTACCAAGATCCACGGAGAAGAAGAGAAGAAGAAATGAACGCACCAGGAAGACAGAGTCGCCTCACGGATGTCAGCCCGAGCCGCAAGGAGATCGAGCTCGAGATCCCTCCCGAAGAGGTCCGGAAGGAATACGAGAAGATCCTCGGCGAATACGCCGGCAAGGTCAAGCTCTCCGGTTTCCGCAAGGGTCACGCGCCCCGGGATATGGTCCGCAGTCTCTTCGAACACGATATTAAGCACGACGTCTACGATTCCCTCATCCCCCGCGTCCTCGAAGAGGAACTGCGGGGACTTCGGCTGAACCCCGTCAACATACCGGTCCTCCGGGACCTGAAGCACGAGGAGGGACAGCCCCTGCGGTGCACGGCCGCCTTTGAGGTCCTCCCGGAATTCGAGCTTCCCGACTACCGGACGATCCAGGTCCCCGAGCGGACACCCGAGGTCGGCGAAGAGGACGTCGACAAGGTCCTCGAGGACATCCGGGCGAGGGCCGCCGAGTACGTGCCCGTCGAGGGCAGGGGAGTGGGGGACGGGGACTATGCCGTGGTCGAGATGCAGGGTCGGGACCGGCGGACGAATCGCTTTCTGCCCGTCGAGAAGGCCGTCGTTCTGGCCGGGCACGCCGAGAACGAGCCCGCCCTGAACGAAAAGATCAAGGGCATGAAGACGGGCGAGGAGGGCGCCTTCGAGGTCTCGTATCCGAAGGACCACCCCAACCGGCGCGTGGCCGGGAAGGACATCGCCTACAGCCTCAAGGTCCGGGAGGTCAAGGAGAAAAAGGTCCCCGAGCTCAACGATGAGTTTGCCCGGACGGTCGGATCTCCCGAAGGCCTCAAGGACCTCCGCGAGAAAGTCCGCAAGGAGCTCGTGGAGGCCCGGGAGAAGGCCGGGCGGAACGAAACGGCCACCGCGGTCCTGGCCGAGGTCGCCAAGCGGGTTTCCCTGGAATTGCCCGAATCCGTGGTCGAGCAGGAATCCCTGGCCGTCCTGAAGCGGTTCCTTTCCGCTTCCCGGGACCGGCGGATCGCCCCGGACGCCCTCGAGGGGCTGAAGGCCCAGGCCCGGCGCCAGGCAGAAGATCACCTGAAAAACCACCTGATCCTCGAGAAGATCGCCAAAAAAGAGGATTTCGGGGTCACCGAGGAGGAGATCCAGGCGGAAATCCGGGACCTGGCCCAGGCCAATCACGTCTCTGAAGCCTACTTGACGGACATGCTCAAACGGGAGGACCGCCGGGAGGAGCTCGTCGAGACCCTCCTCTTCCGGAAGACGGTTGACTTTCTGGTGAAAACGGCTATAATTAGTTGACCTAGGTCACATGCTCACGGCTCCCCAGAGCGCGTCAGATCACCGATAAAACGGCTCAATTCTCGATGCCGCGTGAGCCGCGCACGGTTAAGCCGGCCGGGGGCCCCAGCGGGCCCGGAGTGTAAACCATGCAGGATTCCAACGAGCACATCGAGGTCCTGAGGAACATCCCCCTCATCCCATTGAGGGACCTCGTCGTCTTCCCCGCGACCCTCGTCCCGTTCATCGTCGGGCGCTCGTCCAGTATCCAGGCGCTGGAGAAGGCCGCCGAGAAGGACAAGATGATCTTCCTGGCCGCCCAGATGGATGCTTCGGTCGACAATCCGACGCCTAAGGACATCTACTCGGTCGGCGTCACGGCCAAGATCATACGGACCGTCAAGAGCGACGAACGCAACATGAAGGTCATCGTCGAGGGGAAAAGCCGGGCCCGGATCGTCGAGTACCTCAGCACCTTCCCTTACTACCAGATCCTGGCCAAGGTCGTCAAAGAGGTCGAGGACAACGTCCCCGAATCCCGGGAGCTGCTGAAACGGGTCCTGGCCCTGTTCGAGGATTACCTCAAGCTCAACCAGAACACCAACTTGGATTCGATCATCCCCGCCCTGAGGGAGAACACCCCGGAGCGGATCACCGACATCATCGCCTCTCACGTCTACATGCCTCTCGAGGAGAAACAGAACCTGCTCGAGACGGTCAACAGCTTCGAAAGGCTGAGGCGGCTCAACTACGTCCTGGAGAACGAGATTCTGAAGATCCACGCCTCCTTCCAAAAGGACCCCCAGCGGGCCGCCCGGCGCCGAACGGGCTTCAAGGACCAGCAGCCCGGTCAGAAGGGCGGATTCCCGCCCGGGTCGCCGAATTTGCGCAAGGAAGACCAACCCAACGAGATCGAGGAGCTGCGCCAGAAGGTGGCCAAGGCCAAGATGCCCCCGGACGCCGAGGAAAAAGCCTACAAGGAGATCGAGCGCCTGGAATCCATGCCGCCGATGTCGGCCGAGGCCACGGTCAGCCGGAACTACCTGGATTGGCTCCTCTCCCTGCCCTGGAACAAGAAATCGAGAGAAAAACGGGAGCTCAAGGAAGCCGAGCGGATCCTCAACGAGGACCACCACGGTCTGGAGAAGGTCAAGGAGCGTATCACCGAGTACCTGTCCATCCGCCAGTTGGTGAAGAACCCGAGGGGGATCATCTTAGGGCTCGTCGGGCCGCCCGGCGTCGGCAAGAGCTCGCTCGGAAAGTCCATCGCCCGGGCCATGGGCCGGAAATTCGTCCGCCTGTCCCTGGGCGGCGTCCGCGACGAAGCGGAGATCCGGGGACACCGGCGGACCTACATCGGCGCTTACCCCGGGCGCATCATCCAGATGATCAAGCGCAGCGGGACGAAGAACCCCGTTTTCCTCTTGGACGAGGTCGACAAGATGAGCATGGATTTCCGGGGCGATCCGGCCTCGGCCCTGATGGAGGTCCTCGACCCGGAGCAGAACAGCACCTTCCTCGACCATTACATCGACACCGATTTCGACCTGTCCCATGTCATGTTCATCGTCACGGCCAACATGGTCGATCCCATCCCCAAGCCCCTGATCGACCGGATGGAGATCATCCGCATCCCGGGCTACATGGAGGACGAGAAGGTCGAGATAGCCAAGCGCTTCCTCCTGCCCAAACAGATGTCCGCCCACGGGCTGACCGAGGAGAACATCAAGATCACCGACCAGGCCCTGTTCAAGCTCATCCGCGGCTACACCCGCGAGGCCGGCGTCCGGAACCTCGAACGGGAGCTCACCACGATCTGCCGCAAGATCGTCAAGCGTGTCGTCGAGCAGGGCAAGGACCACAAGGAGAAGATCACGCCCAAGAACCTCGAGGGGTACCTGGGCGTTCCCAAGTTCCGCCGGTCCGAGTTCGACAAGAACGACGAGGTCGGGGTCGGCACGGGCATGGCCTGGACGGAATTCGGCGGGGAACTCCTGAGGTTCGAGGCGACGAAGATCCACGGCAAGGGAAATTTCACCCTGACCGGCCAGCTCGGCGAGATCATGCAGGAGTCTGCCCAGACGGCTTTCTCCTTCGTCCGGGGGAAGATCTACGAGCTCGACATCGCCCGGGACCTCCACCGGAATTCCGACATCCACATCCACGTGCCCGAGGGTGCGACGCCCAAGGAAGGCCCCTCGGCGGGGATCACCATCGCCACCGCCATCATCTCCCTCCTGACCGACATCCCGGTGAGCAAGAAAGTGGCCATGAGCGGCGAGATCACGCTGAAGGGCAAGGTTCTGCCCGTAGGCGGGATCAAGGAAAAGCTCCTGGCGGCCTACCGGGAAGGCATCCGCGAGGCCATTCTTCCCCTCGACAACCGGCCCGACCTGAAGGACCTCCCCAAGGCCATCAAGACGGGGATGACCATCCATCTCGTCGAGACGATGGACGACGTCCTGAAGGTCGCCTTGACCCGCGAACTGCCGAAGAAACCCGCCGAGGCCCGGGACAAGAAGGCGGCGCCCGCCGCCGAGGCGGAGCGGCTGGCCCGCAAGGCGGAGGACGAAGCGGCCAAGGAGCCGCCCCTGACCAACTGAAGCCGTTTTGACCGATTAACCTATATCGACAATCCATCTTGGGAGAAAAGCCACACATGGTGACTAAAAAGAACGATATCGAAACGAACCCTAACAAGGAGTACAACCTTGTCGACCTCGAGGAGAAGGACGTTGCGGCCCTGAAGAAGGTCGCTTCGGGCATGGGCATGGAGGATCAGGAGGTCGAAGATACCAGCAAGCACCACCTGATCTTCAAGATCCTGGAGGCTCAGGCCAAGAAACAGGGACTGCTGTTCTCGGAAGGCGTCCTCGAATGCCTGGAGGACGGCTTTGGCTTCCTGCGGGCCCCCGAATTCAGCTACCTGCCCAGCCAGGACGACATCTACGTCTCGCCGTCGCAGATCCGGAAGTTCCAGCTCCGAACCGGCGATACGATCTCGGGCGTCGTCCGGGCCCCCAAAAACGGCGAGAAGTACTTCGCCCTGATCAGGATCGAAGCCGTCAACTTCATGCACCCCGACGTCATCATCGAGGAGCGGCGGAACGTCCACTTCGAGAGCCTGACGCCGCTCTATCCCTTCGAAATGATCAAGCTCCAGGACGGCAACCCGAAGAACATGAACGCCCGGGTCATGGAGCTTCTGACCCCCATCGGCAAGGGCCAGCGCGGCCTGATCGTCTCGCCGCCGCGGGCCGGCAAAACGACCATCCTCAAGACGATCGCTAAGTCCATCGAGAAGAACCACCCGGAGATCTTCCTCATCGTCCTGCTCATCGCCGAGCGGCCCGAGGAAGTCACGGATTTCAAACGTAGCGTCAACGCCGAGGTCGTCGCCTCGACCTTCGACGAGCCACCGACGCGCAACGCCCAGGTCGCCAACATCGTCCTGGAGAAGGCTAAGCGCCTCGTCGAGATCAAGCGGGACGTCGTCATCCTCCTCGACTCGATCACCCGCCTGGCCCGGGCCCACAACGCCATCGTCCCGCCCTCGGGCAAGGTCCTCTCGGGCGGCATCGACGCCAACGCCCTGCACAAGCCCAAGAAGTTCTTCGGGTCGGCCCGCAAGATCGAGGAGGGCGGCAGTTTGACCATCCTGGCTACGGCCCTGGTCGACACGGGCAGCCGGATGGACGAGGTCATCTTCGAGGAGTTCAAGGGCACAGGCAACATGGAGATCAACCTCGACCGTCGGCTCGTCGACAAGAGGATATTTCCGGCCATCGACATCAGCCGCTCCGGAACACGGAAGGAGGAGCTGCTCATCGAGGAACTCGACCTCAACCGGATCTGGATCCTGCGCAAGGTCCTCAGCCAGATGAACGAGGTCGAGGCCGTTGAGCTCCTCATCGACAAGCTCAGCAAGACCAAGGTCAACCAGGACTTCCTCAACGCCATGAGCAAGGGCATGTGAGGCGTGCGCACCATGCGAACTCTAGGCCTTATCGGAGGCATGACCTGGCATTCGACCGTCGACTACTATCGGCTCATCAACGCGGGCGTCCAGGAGAGGCTGGGGGGCTCCCACTCGGCCGATTTGCTTCTCCTGTCGATCGACTTCAAGCCGGTCGAAGACATGCAGGGGAGGGGTGACTGGGCCGGGATGGGGAAGCTCATGGGTGAGTGGGCCCGCCGTCTGGAGGCCGCCGGGGCGGAAGGCTTGGTCATTTGTACGAACACCATGCATCGGCTGGCCGACGATGTCCTCGCGGCCGTCCGTATCCCCCTCATCCACATCGCCGACGCGACCGCCGGCGCGGTCACGAAAAAAGGGCTGGCGACGGTCGGCCTGCTGGGCACCCGATACACTATGGAACTGGACTTTTACCGCGGCCGGCTCGAAAAAGCGCACGGCTTGAAAGTCCTCATTCCCGAAGAGCCCGGCCGGACCGCGATCAACGACATTATCTACCGGGAGCTTTCGCACGGGATTATCCGCGAGGAATCGCGGCAGGTCTATGCCGCGGTCATCCGGGAACTCGAGCGCCGAGGGGCGCAGGGCGTCATCCTTGGCTGCACCGAGATTCCGTTGTTGATCAAGGCCGCGGACAGCCCCATCCCGGTTTTCGATACGACCGCACTGCACGCCGCTGCGGCCGTCGAATTCGCCCTGGCAGGCTGACCCCGGGCGCCCGGTCCTGCCGGACGACCCCGTTCCCGAAAAATCCTCACAGGACGTGGCCAAAAGGCAGTTTAGGTACGTACTTTATGAAATTTCTGCAAGACGTTAAATTATTGTAGTATCGGTTGTAATTACTCCGCGACATTCCGTATATCAAATCCTAAATTATTTAGTGTCATGTAGATACAAGACTAGTCTATCGTATCACAATGAATATAAATAAGATACAGGCGTAAAGTGCCTAAAAGCCCCGGCCGGTCCCTCGCCGGGAAAAATAATAGTTAAGCGATCCGGCGGCGGGGGACAAGCCTGTAAAAATGAGAAATGAAGGAATCTCGCTGACAGCGGCAGTCGAAGATCAGAAAATGCGGCCATACGGGATCACACTACGGAAGGACGCCTGAATTGGCGGGACTGCGCCGAAGGGCGTCTAGCCGCCGCTAAGCGCCCAGAAGCCTACATTTTTTAGCGGCCCGGGGAAGGCCTTCGGCCAAGAAAGCAGCGTATAATTTGTCAAATATTCGCGATAGCCTGACGGGCCAATCTTCGGGAAACAGAGAGAGCCGGATATTTCCACAAATGCCCAAGTGCTGGGCGATAGCCTTATCCACAGGATGTGGAGAAATGAATCTTATTGAAAAGAAAAGAGATGGGGCGGACACCCAGACTGAGTCGCATAAGAGTTATTATGTCAACTAATGCTGCAGGCCAAAAAAGGCTTCAAAGGCGAGCGTATTATTTACCCTTTAAGGTCCGGCGCCTGGTCCTTTTTCCTGATTTGGTCGATGATTTCCTCAAGGATGGCAATGATTTCCTGTTTCGAAACCGTCTGTTTCTTGAACTCGAGCCTCAGCCGGAACTTGTCGTTGTCGTCGGGGACGAAATTATAGACGTAATATTTGGTTTTTTTGGTCTTCCCCTTGAGATACTTGGCCAAATCGCGTGTATCCTCGCGGGTCAGGCGCCGATCGACGATCTCCCGGGCCAGCTTGAGCATGTCCTCTTCCGATTTCTGCTTGGCGATCTCGATGATGGTCGACCGGCTGAAGACGCCGGTCTCCCGGATGATGTCCCGGACATTTTTAGGGATTTTTGCTATGCACAGAATCTCGGTTATCGTCGACCGGGCTTTGCCGATCTTTTCCGAGATCTGCTGATGGTGGTACTGATGGATGTCAACCAAGGCCTGAAGCCCGTCGGCCTCCTCAAAAATGTCGAGGTCTTTGCGCTGGAGGTTCTCGATCAGGGCGATCTCCATGGCCTCGTTGTCTTCGACGTCCATTTCGATACAAGGCAATTCCTTGAGACCGATGTTTTTGGAGGCAATGAAACGCCTTTCGCCGGCGATGATCTCGAACCGGCTGCCCTTGGCCCGGACAAGGATAGGCTCCAGGATTCCCTTGCTCTTGATCGAGTCCTGGAGCTCTCCGATATTGCCGAGTTCGCAGCGGGCTTGATGGGGATTCGGATCGATTTTCTCGCTAGAGATCATGCGGATCCTCGGCCCGAGAGATCTCGCGGAGATCAGGTCGACGAAATGCCCATCGTGTTTCATTCCAACCGTTTCAGGCAGGCCGGATCTTTTAGTTTTTAGCACGATGCATTATCTCCTCGGCGACTTTCTGATATTGCTCCGCCCCGATGGAATTGGGCGCATAGGTGAATATCGATTCTTTGTAGGCCGGACTTTCTTCGAGTTTGACGCTCTTCGAAATGAAGGTCTTGAAAACCTTGGCGCCAAAGACTTTCCTGATCCTCTCGACGACGTCCCGGGCCAGGTTCGTCCGCTTGTCGAAAAGGGTGATCAACACGCCCAGGACCTTGAGGTTGGGGTTGGCGATCCTCTTGACTTTCTCGATCGTCTCGAGCAGGTCGTCCGTCCCCTCCAGACAAAGATAAGAGGACTGGATGGGTATGAGAATGTAGTTCGCCGCGACCAGGGCGTTCAAAGTGATCAGGCCTAGCGTGGGAGGGGTGTCGATGAAGATGTACTGGTACTTGCCCCGGAGCTGTTCGAGTGCGTCCTTGAGGCGGAAATGGCCGTCGAATTCACCGGCCAGCGACGGCTCGAGCTTGGCCATGGAGATCTTGGTGATGGCCATATCCAGGCCGGGGATGTTCGATCGGACGATGATGTCCTCGAGTCTTTCGGTTTTGGTCATCAGGACGTCGTAAAGAGATTTTTCATATTTTTCGGGGTTAGTGACCGTCGAGATGGTGCTGTGGGCCTGCGGGTCCATGTCCAGCAGAAGCACTTTTTTCCCCATCAAGGCGATGGCTGATGCGACATTGACCGATGTGGTCGTCTTTCCGACCCCGCCCTTCTGATTCGTTATCGCTATGATCAAGAGGCTTCTCTCCCTCCAAGGACAAATGCCCGAATAAGAATATTTTATAGTCCTCAGGATGACAAAAAGCAATAGGAGCAGAACATATTTTTAACGAATACATGAAATAATTATTTTTGGACGAGAATGAAGTCTCGATTACATCGACCTCCCCTTCTAAAGAATCGCCGCAGGACCCATTTCATAGGCGGAAACAGGCGATGTCGGCACGCCGACATTCTGCTTAACTCATTGAATATTAGGAAGATAGCCCGTAATATTTTTGAGAGTTTATAAAACAGTTCGTCAAGGGACGAGCCTTTGCGGCGGAAGTGGACCCCCGGGCAAGCCCGGGGGCCGGGCTTCCCAGTCCCGGACCTGCCGGCTTCGCCACCGGCTTTGCAGTGCCGGTGCTGGCAACCGGCAGCACTGCCACCGGCTTGGCAGTGCCGGTGCCCCCGCCGCTGAAGAGGTGAGTGATATTCAAACGGGACTGAACGCCAAAATAAGAATATCGATGGGTATATATAGGTTCATTAAAAAGTTAACAATAGGTTCATTAAAAAGTTAACAAATTGTATAAGTATATGATAATAATATAGTTAAGAGTATGTTTCCTAGTATCTCTTTGGGAAACATGCGGGGAAACAGGATTGCCTGTTGGAACCTAACGAGATTTTGCGTACAATGAGGGTCGCGATGACCATGGCCAGTGAAGACGCATCGAAACCCGGGTTTCTCAGGCGACTCGGCCTGCTGGACACATCCTTCCTCGTCATCGGCGCCGTGGTCGGCTCGGGTATCTTCATGACGCCCGGTCTCATCGCCGCCGGCCTCCCCTCCCCCGGCCTCCTCCTGACGGTCTGGCTGGCCGGAGGCCTGGTCACCCTTTGCGGGGCCCTTTCTTTCGCCGAACTCGGGGCCATGTACCCGCAAGCCGGCGGCCAGTATGTCTACATCCGGGAGGCCTACGGCCCAACTGCGGCTTTTCTGTTCGGCTGGGCTTTTTTCGGTTTCATCATGTGCGGCGGGCTGGCGGCCTTGGCCGTTGCCTTCGCCGAGTTCCTCGGGTCCTTCGTCCCCGCTCTCTCGACGGGACACTTCCTTTTCCGGGTCGAAGCGGCCGGGCTTTCCTACAGCCTCTCGGCCGGACAGGTCGTCGCCGCCCTGTCGATCCTGGCCCTGACGTTCGTCAATTCGTTCGGCATCCGTTCCGGTGCCGTCGTCCAGAACCTCCTGACCGTTTTCCGTCTCGGCACCGTCGCCGCGCTCGTCGGCCTGGGTGTCCTCTTTGGTGTTAAGGCTGGCGGCGTGAATTTTCATCCCCTGTTCCCGCCGGGGCCGGCCTTCCCCGCAATCCTCAAGCCGCTCGGGCTGGCTTTCGTGGCCGTCTTTTGGACGTACGACGGCTGGTATTCGGTCAACTGCACGGCCGGGGAGATACGGGACCCTGAACGTACCATTCCCCGCGGCCTGACCCTGGGCGTCCTGGCCGTCACCGTCGTCTATGTCCTTGTCAACTTCGTCTACCTGCTGGCCCTTCCCCTCGAAAAGATCAGCGGGGTCGTTCGCGTCGGCGAACTGGCCGCCTCGGCCCTTTTCGGTGGCGGCGGAGCCGCCTTGTTCTCAGCCCTGGTCATGGTCTCGGTCTTCGGCTGTCTGAACGCCAACATCCTCTTCGGCCCCCGCGTATTCTACGCCATGGCCCGGGACGGGCACTTTTTCCGGGCCATGGGCCGGCTGGGCGCCCGGAGCAGGGTCCCTACTGGGGCCCTTTGGGGTCAGGCGGCCTGGTCGGCCGTCCTCTGCCTGTCGGGGACCTACGAATCGCTCTACGAGTACATGGTTTTCGCCCTCCTCCTCTTTTTCGCGGCGACGGGGCTGGCCGTCTTCGTCCTCCGGCAGAAGCACCCGGGGACGCCCCGCCCTTACCGGACCTGGGGATATCCCGCCGTTCCTCTGGTTTTCATCGTCATGTGCCTAGCGGTATTTTCGAGCATCGTCATCTCCCAGCCGCTCAAGTCCGCGGCCGGGGCCGGGCTTCTCCTGGCGGGCTTCCCCGTCTACCTGGTCTGGAAGAACCGTAGCGGCCGCAACCCGGCCGGGACGATAAAAAAAGATTCCCCGGAAACCGAATTTCGTTTAAGATGAAGCCGTTCGAAAAACCGAGAAGCCGATGACCGACACGTCCTTCACCATCCAGGTCCTTCCCGACGGGATCAAGGTCCGGGCCCGGGCTGGCGAGGTCCTGTCCGACGTCCTCGCCCGGGCTGGGATCCCGCTCAGTCTCTACTGCCACCAGCGGGGGATCTGCGGCAAGTGCGCCGTCCGCATCCTCAACGGTCCCCTGCCCTTCCCCGCCGCGCTCGAGGCGTCCCTTCTCGAGAACCGTCGGCTCGGCCCCGACCATCGGCTGGCCTGCGGCTATGAAGTCCGCAGCGACCTCACCGTGGAAACGCTCCCGGGATCGCGCCTCGAAAAGATCGCCGTCCTCGACACGGGAGCCCCTTCGGCGGTCTTCATCGACCCGGCCGTGAAGAAGCTCTCGCTCGTCCTGGAGAAGCCGTCCCTGTACTCACCGACAGCGGTGGCGGACACCCTCCGGGCGCACCTGAAGTCGCCCGGGCTCGGCCTTCCCTTGGCGGTCCTGTCGAAGCTCGGCGGCCCGATCCTCGCCGGGGGACGGCGGGCGACCGCCGTCCTCTACGACGACCGGGAGATCCTCGACATCGAACCGGACGACACCGGGAGCGAGGCCTACGGCCTGGCGGTCGACCTGGGCACGAGCACGGTCGTCGCCGAGCTCGTCGACCTGAGGACCGGGAAGGTCGTCGAGCGGGTCGCCGCGGTCAACGCCCAGAATTCCTACGGCGCGGACGTCGTCTCGCGGATCACTTTCGCCTTCGAGAACCCCGATAACCTCCAGCGCCTGAAAAATGTCGCCGTCCAGCTCATCAACGACCTCGTCGCAGGCATGTCCAGGCGGAGCGGAGTCCCCCGTCACCGCATTTACGACGCGGTCATCGCCGGGAACGCGGTCATGAACCACATCCTCTGCGGCGTCACCGTCGACACGCTCGCCCTCGCCCCCTTCCACGCCGTGTTCTCGAGCCTGCCGCCGCTCCCCGCCTCCGACGTCGGGTTCGCCCTCCATCCCCAGGCCCGGGTCTATATCGTGCCCAACATCAAGAGCTTTGTCGGCGGGGACATCACGGCCGGGCTCGTCGCCTCGGAGTTCGCCGGGAAGGCCGCGAACGAGCTCTACATCGACCTCGGGACCAACGGCGAGATCGTCCTCAAAAAGGGCCGCGAATTCGTGACCACGTCGACGGCCGCCGGCCCGGCCTTCGAAGGGATGAACGTCAGCTGCGGCATGCTGGCGGTCGCCGGGGCCATCCACCGGGCAGAATGGGACGACGGCTTCAAGTTCCGCACGATCGACAATCTTCCTCCCCAGGGCGTCTGCGGGACCGGCCTCATCGACATCCTGGCCCTGGCCTTGGCCCGGGATGTCCTCGGCCGCGACGGCCGGATCGCCGGACCGGAAAAGAAGATCCGGCTGACCGACCGGCTTTCCCTGACCCAACAGGATGTCCGGAACGTCCAACTGGCCGTGGCTGCGGTCAGGAGCGGGGTGGGGCTGATGCTCCGGGAGTTCCGGGTTCCGATGGCGCAGCTCGACCGGGTCTTCGTCGCCGGGGCTTTCGGCGGTTCCCTGGATATCGGGAACGCCCAGGACCTGGGGCTTCTGCCGGATGTCCCCGAGAGCAAGGTCGCGTTCATCGGCAACGCGTCATTGGCCGGGGCCCGGAAGCTGCTCCTGTCCAGGCCCGACCGGACGGTCGCGGAGACCTTGGCCGCCAAGATCGCCCATGTCTCCTTGGCCACCCGTCCGGATTTTCAGGACGAGTTCGTCCAAGCCCTCGAATTCAAACGGTATTCGGGAGGGGAAAAATGACCTTGCCTCTGCTCGACCTCGTCAAGACACGGACCGTGCTCCTCGATGGCGCCATGGGAACCGAACTCATGGCCCGGGGACTCCCCCAGGGGACGGCTCCGGAAGCCTGGAATGTCGAACGGCCCGGCGTCGTCAAGGAGATCCATGGCGAATACTTCGCGTCCGGCGCGGATGTCGTCTCGACCAACAGCTTCGGAGGAAACGCTCTCAAATTGGCCGGCCATGGTTTCGGGGGCCGGACCTATGAGCTGAACCTGGCGGCGGCCCGCCTGGCCCGGGAAATTGCCCCCGCCGGACGCTACGTGGCTGGAAGCATGGGCCCCACGGGAAAGTTTCTGAAACCTCAGGGGGAATTCACCGAGGAGGACTTCGCCGCCGCTTACGCCGAACAGGCCCGCGGCCTCACCGACGGCGGGGCGGATGTCCTGCTCGTCGAGACCCAATACGACCTGCGCGAAGCTCTCGCGGCAGTCCGCGGCGTGCGAAGCGTTTCTTCGCTTCCCGTCTTCGTCACGATGACATTCAACTCGGTCCCCCGGGGCTATTTCACCCTCATGGGAGACTCCGTCGCCCGGTCGGCCGCGGAGCTCGAGAAGGAAGGCGTCGGGGCCGTGGGGGCCAACTGCACGCTGAACAGCGAACAGATGGTCGGCTGCGTCCGGACCCTCAGGGCGTCGACGGCCTTGCCCATCATCGCCCAGGCCAACGCCGGCCAGCCGGTCATCGGCCAGGACGGCCGTGTCGGCTATTCCCAGGGCCTTGAAGACTACGTGCGGTTCGTCCCCGAGATCGTCCGAGCCGGCGCCGGCCTGGTCGGAGGCTGCTGCGGGACGAATCCCGCGTTCATCCGGGCCATGGCCCAAATATTCAAAAAGGAGCGGTCATGAACAAAGACGAGCTCTTACGGAGCATGAACGAAGCGATCGTCGCCGGCAACAAGGCGGCGGCCGCGGCCCTCGGGGCGGAAGCCGTCCGGTCCGGGGCGGACCTTCTCGAGGTCATCGAGAAAGGGTATGTCCCCGGCCTCCAAAGAGTTGGAGAGCTCTGGGAACAGGGGGAGTATTTCCTGCCCGAGCTCATCTCGAGCGCCGAGGCCATGAAAGCGGCCATGGCCGTTCTCAAGCCGGAACTCGATCGGAAGAATATCGAGGCCCGGAGGGGCGGAAAAGTGGTCATCGGGACGGTCGAGGGCGATATCCACGACATCGGGAAGAACTTGGTCGCTTCGATGCTTCAGGCGGGCGGCTTCGAGGTCTACGACCTCGGGGCCGACGTCAAGCTCGAGCGGTTCATCGAAAAAGCCGAAGCGGTGGGCGCGGGGATCATTTGCCTGTCCGCCCTGCTGACGACGACGATGACCAACCAGAAGCGGCTCATCGGGCTTCTCCACGAGAAGGGCCTCCGCGACAAGTACAAGGTCCTCGTCGGCGGCGCGCCTGCCAGCCATAAGTGGGCCGATGAAATCGGAGCGGACGGCTACGCCGAAAACGCAGTCGCCGCGGTCAAGCTGGTCCGGACCATGACCGGCGGGGACTGAGACGGGGCCGGGCGAACGAGCTCCTGGAAAAAAAGAGAGAGAGGTTGGAGATGATCAAAATAAAAAGGCCGAAACTGGAACTCCTGAGCGGGACGTTCGTCGAAATGCTCGTGGACGAGGGACTGACGCTCCTCGAAACGCAGGGGATCATGGTCGAGAACGCCGAGGCGCTTCGACTTCTCGGCGACGCCGGAGCCGTCGTCGACCTGGCCTCCCAGAGGGCTCGGCTCGGACGGCGGCTGGTCGAGGGATGTTTGGCTTCCACACCGTCTTCCATCACCCTCTTTGACCGGAGCGGCGAGAAGGCGTTTGCCGTCGGCGGTGACGAAGTCCATTTCGACCCCGGCTCCGCGGCCGTGACCCTCCTAGATCACGACACGCAGGAGGAACGCAAGGCCGCGACGGCCGACCTCGTGGACTTCTACAAGCTCGTCGAAACCCTGGAGAATATCCATTTCCAGAGCACGGGCCTCATCTCCTCCGACGTCCCGGCCGCGGTCTCCGACGGCTACCGGCTCTACCTCGGGCTGTGTCTTTCGGCCAAGCCGTTCGTCACCGGGACCTTCCGCGTGGAGGGTTTCCGGCCGATGAAGGACTTCCTCGTCGCCGTCCGCGGCGGCGAGCGCGAGCTTCGCCTCAAACCGCTGGCCATTTTCGACGCCTGCCCCTCCCCTCCCCTCAAGTGGAGCAACCTGACCGCCCAGAGCCTGCTCGACGCCGCCCGGGCAGGGATCCCGTCCGAGCTCATCTCCATGGGCTTGACGGGAGCGACATCGCCGGTCACGATTGCCGGGACGCTCGTCCAGCACGTGGCCGAGAACCTCTCCGGCCTGACCATCTGCCAGGTCGTCGCCCAGGGCGCGCCGGTCATCTTCGGCGGCTCCCCGGCGAGCTTCGATATGAGGAAGGGGACGACCCCCATGGGCGCCGTCGAGACGATGATGATCGACTCGGCCTACGCTCAGATCGGCAAGTTCCTGAAATTGCCCACCCATGCCTACATGGGGCTGAGCGACGCCAAGGTCAACGACCCCCAAGCGGGGTTCGAAACGGCCATGGGGGCCGTCTTGGGGGCGCTTTCCGGGATCAACGTCATCTCCGGTCCGGGGATGCTGGACTTCGAGAGCTCGCAAAGCCTCGAAAAACTCGTCATCGACGACGGCATCTGCGCCATGGTCTACCGCCTCTTGGCCGGCATCGCCCAGCGGGACGACCCCATCGCCCTGGGCCTTTTCGAGGGGTTCACACCCGACATGCAGTTCCTCTCCCTTCCCCACACCCGCCAATGGTACAGGAAGGAGCACATCCAGGCCGGCCTCGCCGACCGCGACCCCTACGAAGCCTGGGTGACGGCGGGCCGGACGTCCATTGTCGACAAGGCCCATGCCGACGTCCGGCGGCGGCTCGAGGAGTACGATGCTTCTCCGCTCGCCGATCCCGTCCGCAAGGAGATGGACAAAATCATGGCCGCCTATGCCCGGTCCCAAGGCGTCGACCGTCTGCCGGTGTGGGACTTCTAGACAGGGGCCGGGTGATATAAATCGGCGTTTTTATGAATAAGCCAGGCTAATCCAGGTCCCAGATTTCGAGGTATTCCGGGACCTCGACCGTCCAACCCCTCTCCTGCCGGATCCGTTCGGCGGTTTTCCGGGCGACGTCCGCGTCGCCGTGAGTGACGAAGAGGCGCCGTGGCGGGGTCTTGAACCCGTCGAGCCAGCGGCCCAGGGCCTTGCGGTCGGCGTGGGCCGAGAAGCCATTAATCTTGGCCACCCGGGCCCTGACAGGGACGGTCTGGCCGAGGAGGCGGACCTGGGCGGCTTTCTCGAGGATCTGACGGCCCAGGGTCTCCCGGGCCTGATAACCCACGAAAAGGACGGTGGATTCGGGTCGGGTGATGTTGTGGGCCAGGTGGTGCTTGATCCGTCCGCCCGTACACATCCCCGAGCCGGCCATGATTACGGCCGGACCGCGGGCGGTGTTGATGGCCCTGGACTCCTCGGGCGTCCGGACGATGACAAGTCCCGGGAAGCGGAACGGGTGTGCTTCCGACGCGAAGAGCTTCCGGGCTTCCTCGTCGAGGAACTCGACGTGGCGCTCGAAGGCCAGTGTCACTTCCCGGGCCATGGGGCTGTCGAGATAGACGGGCACCGGCGGAATGGCCTTGGCCCGGACGAGCCGGCTGAGATGGAACATCAGGTCCTGGGCCCGTTCGATGGCGAACGTGGGGATGACGACGTTGCCGCCCGCCGCGGCCGTGTCGCGGATGATCCCCCCCAGCAAGTCGTCCACCCGTCCCGGGTCTTCGTGGTCCCGGTCGCCGTAGGTGGATTCCATGACGACGTAATCGGCCCGCTCGAAGAGGGAAGGATCGCGGACGAAGGGATTGCCCCACTGGCCGATGTCCCCCGAGAACACGATCGTCCGGACGTCCTCCTTGACCCCGACGCTGAGCTCGACCATGGCCGAGCCGAGGATATGGCCGGCATCCCGGAAGCGGACCGATATGCCCCGACCGAGTTCGCGGGGTTCGTCGTAGGCCGCCTCCTCGACGAGGGGCATGGTCATCTGGACGTCCTCGGTCGTATAGAGCGGGACTTCCGTGGGGAGACCGGAGCGCCCTTCCTTCTGGTGGCGTTTTTTCTTGTAGGCCGCGTCTTCCTCCTGGATTTTCGCAGCATCCATGAGGGCGATGGCGAGAAGGTCGGCCGTGGCGGCCGTCGTCAGGATCGTCCCGGCGAACCCGTCGCGGACGACGGTCGGGATGAGGCCCGAGTGGTCCAGGTGGGCGTGGGTGAGCAGGATGAAATCGATGTCCGCCGGGGGCACGGGAAGCGGCAACCAGTTCCTCTCGAGGTACGGCCTCTCCTGGTAGAGGCCGCAGTCAACGAGGATGCGGAGCCCGTTCGCTTCGACGTAGTAACAGGATCCCGTGACCTGCCGCGCCGCTCCGAAGAACGCCAGCTTCATTGCGACCTGTAGAATTCGGCTTGGGCGGCGAAGAACAGGGTCTTGATCCAGATCCGGAACAGCACGTTGAGCTGCATCCAGACGAAGCCCAAGAGGACGAAGAGGACCGTCGGTTCGGAGAGGAGTCCAAAGACCGCGTAGAAAACGACCGTCCCGGCGACGAATCCCGCGACGACGAGAAGATAGAGGGCCCAGGACCGGAAAAAGCGCTTTTTGAGGAAATTGAGGGCATGACGGAGGGCCCGTAGGACCTTGGTTTCTTCGTCGGCGACGACGGCGATGCGGGCGTAGTCGAAGACCATGTGGACGATGGAGAGCAGGAGGAGGGCGACGAGGAAATGGAGGTTCCTCAGGATGACCGAAGGCCACTCCGTCCAAGCGTTCTCGAGCCAGAGGTTCATCAAGGCCGAGAGCAGGCGCAGGATGACCCCGAAGGTCAGGATGAGGAAGACGAGCGAGGCGAGGAACAGCCGGACGAACCTCCAGAAATAGCGACCGCAGTCGCCGAAAAACGCCTGGAGCGTCGGCCGGCCTTCCTTGTCGAGGAGGCGGCCGATGATGCCGCCGTTGAGGAAGACGTAGAGCACGAGGAAGAGAAGGGCCGAGACGACGAGGCCTCCGATGATGGCCGGCATCGCGTCCTGGTACTTGAGGACGGCCTCGCCCAGCCACATGAGGTCGAACGGCCGGACGTTCGAGCCCAGGAAGGAATGACCGAGCTCCGTCTGGACGAGGAGGACGAGCGGAAAGGCGACGACCGCTGCGAAGACGATGTTGACGACCCAGAGGATGGCGAGCAGCCGAGGTTTCCGAAGCGTTATCCCCAGGCCTTTTCCGATGGCTTTGAAGACACCCATGGGACCCTCCTTAGCTCCATGAACTGACGAACTGAAGCAAGTTCTGGACGGTGAACAGCAGCTGCGTCAGGAGCTTGACGACGTTGCGCCGGAGCCCGTCGACGCCGCGGCTGTTGTTGGCGAGGTTCGCGTCGATGAGCCAGACGCCCTCCGGGTCGACCTGGGCGCTTTCGACCTCGACCGGCTTGATGAACTCCAGGCGGGTCCAGCGGGCCTGGCCGTCCCACCTGCGCGTTTCCGTCGTCCCGTCCTTGAACCGCACCAGGACCTTGACTTGGGCATCCCCGCGAACGCGCGCTTCGCCGAAACGCCTCAGGACGACCGTCGTCAGGTACTCGGCCTTGGCCTTCGCCTGGGGCGACTTGGCTTCCCGGGTGTCGAGTTCCTCAATTTTTTTCGAGGTCATCTCTTCGCGGGCCCCCTTGACGTCGAAGACCCCGCGCCGCGCGCGGGGGACTTTGACCGACGCGACCTCGGCGACGCCGTAGTCGAAGGCCAGGGTCGAGTCGAGAAGCTCGTCGAAAAACCAGGTCATGTCCTTGCCGGAGACCTCGTTGACGACCCCGATGAATTCGGCCTTCCCGGGGTGCTTGTAGCGATAGCGCATGTGGTAGGTCCGCATGACCCTGGCCCACGTTGGCTCGCCGAGAAGCCCTTCGAGGGTGCGGAGGAGGGTCGCCGCCCTCATGTAGACGTTGGCGGCGTAGCTTCCGGAGTTATAGAATCTCCAGGACCAGGCGGTCACCGGGTCGTAACGGACGGTGTTGATCGCCGCGAACCGGTCGAGTTCGAAATCGAAGGTCTTGGGCAGGCGGAGCAGCCAGGTCAGCGGGATCCCCTTGAAAACCATTGGCACGGCGCCCGGGCCGTAGGCCCGAGCCATGACCTGGCCCGTCGAGTAGGTGTTGAAGCCCTCGTCGAGCCAGGCCGCCTCGAATTCGTTGTTGGCGACGAGTCCATACCAGTAGCCGTGTCCGAACTCGTGGACGATGACCCCCTCCGGGGAGAGGATGTCCTTGCTCGTCAGGACCTGGGTGCCGGCGGTGAACAGGGTGGGATACTCCATCCCGCCGCTCTCGGTGCGGTAAGGCGGGTCGACCATGGTCACAGTTTCATAGGGATAGGGGCCGTACCAGAGGCCGTAGTACTTGATGGCGGCTCGGAGCGCCCGGAAATGACGCTCGATCTGCCCCTCGTGCTCGGGGGCGATGAGCAGAGTCATCTTGACGTCGGGGAGCTTGACCTCTTCGAGGGGAAGCCCGAGCAGGTCGGCCGTCTCCCGGTATTCCTCCGGGGTCACTTCCTTGCGGGCGATGAACTCGCGTTCGACCTTGATGTAGCGGGGGTCGGCCATCCAGGCGAAATCGTGGACCATGGCCTGGCGGTATGTATAAGTGGTTTTTTTGGCCGACTCGTCGATCCGGACCTCGGTCTGTTTTCCGGACGAACCGACCATGAAATCCCGGGGCACGGTGATGTGGACGACGAAATCAGCGAAGTCGGCGAAGAACTCGGAATTCTGATGGTAGGCGTGGGCGTTCCAGCCCTTCCCCTCTTCGTAGACGCCGGGCTTGGGGAACCATTGGGCGATGAAAAAGGAGTTCTTGTAATAACCGGAGCGGGCCACGGTCCGGGGGACCTTGCTTCGGAATTCGAGCCGGAGACGGACGCTCTCTCCGGGATTGACGGGTTCGGGGAAGAGGACGCGCATGACGGTCTGGTCGTCCGGGTGCTCCGGTCCGTCAGGCGTGGCGAAGGCGAGGCCGGACTTAAGGTCCGTGCCGTCCGCCAGACGGATGTCCGTGATATCGATCCAGCCCCACTCGCCTTCGTCGGGGGCCTTGCCCCGGCCTAACATCGATTCGGCCCGGGCTTCCCGGAGAAAGGCGCTCTCCTCGTTTTTGAAGGCGTTCCAGTAAAGATGGAGGAGCATGTCGGGGACGGCCTCCCGGGACGTGTTGGTCCAGACGATCTCTTCCTTGCCGAGGAGCATCTTGTCCGCGGCGTCGAGCTCGACCCAGATCTCGTAGCGGAGGATGGGAGCGGCGGCGACACCCGCCGCCTCCTGCCGCGGAAGCGCCCGCGGCGGCAGGACCAGGAGAGCGGCGCCCAACAAACATGCGGTGCCGATGCGTTTTCTCATTCTGAACCCCCTAACGGTGATGGGCGTCGGCCAGGCCGGATAATCTTCAAGATCAGTCTCGCAGCCATTCCTCCCAGGCGGTCCGCCGGGGGAAATACATGAAGACCAGGAGGAGGGAGGCGAAGACGAGGACGTAGAAATCGATGTTATACCCGCTGAGGAGGAACAAGCCGAGACCCAGTATTCCCGGGATCTCTCCCAGGACCAGGGTCACGATCGCGGCCCGCTGAAGCCTGTGGAGGGCGGTCTTGGCGTCCTCTCGGGGGGCCTTCCGGAGGAGCCGGGGACGAAGAAGGCGGATGAGGACGATGACGACGGCGGCCCCCCCAAATACGCCGTAACGCAGCTGCTGGATGTTGGCGAGCGTGGCGAAGCCGCGGAAAGGCCTGTACACGGCCCGCAGGATTTCGACGAGGCCCAGATAGATGACCAGGCTGGCGATGATGGTCGTCGCGATCAGAATTACGGACTTGAGATGGACCCTGAGCTCGTCCTGAATGTCCATGTCGGCCTCCTCGCGTGCGCGGCCTGACAGCCGGCTGCACCGACGGAATTATATGAGAATCGGGAGCTGCTGGCAATTAACCCATTCGACGCCCCGGTCTTAAGCCCGGGGCATATATTCAAGGTTAATACTGAGCGGCGCTTTTTACCCCGATTATAAAACCGGGTTTTGGCGCAATCGAACGTATCAACCCCTTCGAAGCGGCGCTCCATGGTCCGGGGCTCAATCGACATAGAGCAGGAAGCCCTTCAAGTAGGACGTTTCCGGGTGATAGATGTTGACCGGGTGGTCGCAGGCCTGGCGGTGCTTCTGGAGGATGCGGACGCGCCTTCCCGCTTCGAGCGCCGCCTGGAAAACGACCTGCTGGAAGAGCCCTTCGTCGACGTGGTGGGAACAGGAGAACGTCAGCACGAGCCCCGGGCTGCGGACCCGCTGGAAGGCCAGACGGTTGATGTCCTTATAGCCGCGGCAGGCGGCGACGACGTCGGCCTTTTTCTTGGCGAAGGCCGGCGGATCGAGGATGATGAAGTCGTGGTCGAGGGCCGGCTCCCTCAGGAATTCGAACACATCGGCCGTGAAGAAGACCCCGGAGTCCGCGGGAAGGCCGTTGAGATCGAAATTTTCCCGGGCTAGCGCGATGGCCGCAGCCGACGAATCGACGGAGTCGGCCCGGGCGGCCCCGCCTTTGAGAGCGCAGACCGAGAAGGCCCCTGTATAGGAGAAGGCGTTGAGGACTCGCCGGCCGGCGGCGAAGTCGCGGACGAGCTTCCGGCTTTCCCTTTGATCCAGGTAGAAACCGGTTTTTTGTCCCTGGGCGAAACTGACCCAGTAAGGGATCCCTTCTTCGAGGATGCGGACTCTGTCGACCCTCTCCCCCACGAGGAGGCCCTCGGTCTCGGCGAGGCCCTCTTCCCTCCGGGCCGGCAGGTCGGATTTTTCGAGAACGGTCCGGGGCCTGACGGCGCCGGCCAAAAGGTCCAGGATGAAAGGCTTGAGTTTTTCCATCCCCAGGGTTGCGATCTGGAGGACGAGCACGTCGTCGTAGAAGTCGGCGATGAGGCCGGGCAGGCCGTCGCCCTCGGCGTTGATCAGCCGGCGGGCGTTGGTCACGGTCGGGTCGAAAAGCCGGGTCCGGAGCGCCACGGCCCGCTCGACGCTCCTGCGGATCCCCTCTTCGGGTGGCTCGTCCCCGAAGCTGACCATCCGTCCGGTGATCGAACTTTTCCGGTTGAAATAGCCGTGGCCCAAGAGGTCCCCCGCGGCGCTGCGGACGGGAAGGACGGCGCCGTTCTCGAACTCGGGCAGATCCCGGATGGCGCCGGAGAAGATCCAGTGGTGCCTGTTCAGGACGGCCTTGTCCCGGCCGGGCATGAGGACGACGGCGTTCATCCCGGCCTCCCCGCCTTGCGTTTCCCAGGCCGGCCTCCTCGGCCGGCTAGCATTAGGACGACGGGGCGGTCGGGCTCCGA
Organism: Candidatus Aminicenantota bacterium; assembly: GCA_026393975.1. Classification (GTDB taxonomy): domain Bacteria; phylum Acidobacteriota; class Aminicenantia; order Aminicenantales; family Saccharicenantaceae; genus RBG-16-66-30. The sequence continues at coordinate 98,615 of JAPKZD010000015.1, forward strand.
AAAGAGAGCTTCGTCCATGTCTCCGGGCGCCTGCCAGCGGACCTCGTCGTGGTCGGTGAGTCTGAAGGAGTCCGAAAGGAGCTCCGTCCGGAAGACCAGGAGCTCGAAGGCCATGAGGGCGCCCGAAAACGGTACGGAGCACAGGAAATCGCCGACCCGGGCGCGCACCCCCAGTTCTTCTTCGAGTTCCCGCTCGAGGCCCCGTTTGGGGGTTTCCCCTGCCTCGAGCTTTCCGCCGGGGAACTCCCAAAGTCTGCCGGCCGTCAGCCCCGGCTTCCGCAGAGCGACAAGGACCTTCCCGTCCTTTTCGATCACGGCGGCGACAACCTTCGTTTTCATGCCCGTCCCATCTTAATTCACCGCCGCCCGATTGACAATAGGCCTCGGGGATCATCCTCGTTCGCTGCGGTGATTTTTCACGTCGGCCAGTGTGCCGAACTCGGCACCAAAACAACTCGCTCGGCGTCCGCTACGCCGAGCTCAAACACGTTTTGGCGGTTTCCCCTGAAACTCCCCTCGTCCGGCACGCTGCCCGCCTAAATCACCGCAGCGAACGGAGACGACCCCCGATGACCCTCCGCAGCCCGATCACTTTTCGGTGGAATGACGGTGCCAGTGACTTATGCTAGAATAGCCGGGCCATGAAAATAGCTTTCCTCGCTTCGGAAGTCATCCCTTACGCCAAGACGGGCGGCCTGGCCGACGTGGCCGGGGCCCTGCCCAAGTTCCTATCCGGGCTCGGCGCCGACGTCCGGGTCTTCATGCCGCTCTACCGGGAGGTCCGCAAAAAGAACCTGCCGCTCGAGCCCGTCCTCGTCGATGCCGCGCTCGACCTGGGCGGAAAGCGGGTGACGTTCTCGGTCTCGGCGCACCGCGCCGGAGGTCTGTCCGTCTTCTTCATCGACCAGGCGGCCTACTTCGACCGCGACCAGCTCTATGGGACCCCGGCGGGCGATTACCCCGACAACGCTGAACGGTTCGCTTTCTTCAGCCGGGCTTCGCTCGAAACCATGCGGGCGATCGGTTTCCGTCCCGACGTCGTCCACGGACACGATTGGCAGGCGGCCACGGCCTTCGCCTATCTCAAGTTCAGCTACGCGGGCGACCCCTTCTTCGCCGGGACGCGCTCGCTTTTCACCATCCACAACCTGGCCTACCAGGGCCTGTTCGAAAAGGACGTCCTCGGCCGTATCGGCCTGCCCGAGTCGCTGTTCAACATGAACGACCTCGAATTCTACGGCAAGGTCAATACGCTCAAGGCCGGCATCCTCTACGCGACAGCAGTGACCACGGTCAGCCCGAGATACAGCCGTGAGATCCAGACGCCCGAATTCGGCTGCGGTCTCGACGGTCTCCTCCGACACAGGGCGGACGCGCTCCGCGGTATCCTCAACGGCGTCGATTACGAGGACTGGGATCCCGCGACCGACCGGCTCATCCCCCGGAACTTCGGGCCCGCCGACCTGTCTGGGAAAAACGACTGTCGGGAGGAGCTCTTCCGGATGTTTGGCCTCGCGGCGCCCGCCGACCTTCCCGTCGCGGGCATGGTCACGCGGCTGGCCGGGCAGAAGGGCCTCGACATCGTCTGCGAGGCGCTGGACTCGCTCATCGGCCTCGGCCTGACGTTCGTCATCCTGGGCACAGGCGACCAAAAGATCCAGGATTTCCTCCTCGCGGCCCAGAAGATACACCCCGCCCGCCTCGGGCTCAAAATCGCCTTCGACGAGAGGATCGCCCACACGATCTACGCCGGGAGCGACATTTTCCTCATCCCCTCGCGCTACGAGCCGTGCGGGCTGACCCAGATGTACGCGCTGAAGTATGGGACGATCCCCGTCGTCCGGGCCACAGGCGGGCTCGACGACAGCATCGAGGAGTACGACCCCATCGCCGGAAGCGGGAACGGCTTCAAGTTCGTCGAGGCCGCGCCCGAAGCGCTCCTCTCGGCGGCGGCCCGTTCGGTCAAGGCGTTCCGGCGGCCGGGAGCGTGGAAGTCCCTCGTCGGGAACGCCATGGCCGCGGACTTTTCCTGGAAGCGCTCGGCGGCGGCCTACCTCGAACTTTACAAGAAGATCGCCGCGACCGCCTGAGCCGCTAAGACCGCCGCAGGAACTGGGCCGCCGTTTCCGGCGGGACGGGATTGATATAGAACCCCGTCC
>JAPKZD010000011.1:0-66204 GCA_026393975.1 Candidatus Aminicenantota bacterium
CGCCGCGGCCCTCAGCGCCCGCATCGGGCGGGACATCGAGGAAGCCCGGACCTACTTCCTGCAGCAGAGTTGACATTTAGGGGAATCTCATGCATGTTCAAGGGGAAGGAACACGACATGAGGAGTGACCGCATGGAAGAGAAAATCAAGGCCCGGATCATGGACGCCAGCAAGATCCGGCGCGTCCTGGCCCGGGTCGCCACCGAGATCATCGAAAGGAATCGGAACCTCAAGAACCTGGTCATCGTCGGCGTCAAATCTCGCGGCATCTACATCGGCAAGCGCGTCGCCCATCTCATCAAGGAGCTGGAAGGCATCGATATCCCCGTCGGCATCCTCGACATCGCCCGCTACAGGGACGACATGACCGCTTCGAAGGCGAAGGGGGCTCTCGAGGAAGCGGAGATCGGTTTCTCCGTCGCCAAGAAGGACATCCTCCTCATCGACGACGTCCTGATGACGGGCCGGACGATCCGGGCCGCCATGGACGGCCTCATCGACCGCGGCCGCCCGCAGAGTATCCAGCTCGTCGTCCTCGTCGACCGCGGCCACCGCGAGCTGCCCATCCGGCCGGATTACGTCGGGAAGGTCCTGCCCACTTCGCGCCGCGAGGTCGTCAAAGTCCGCCTCAAGGAGATGGACGGCGTCGACGAGGTCCTCATCGCCGAGCCGGTCAAGGTCGGCGGGAGAAAGAAGCGGTGACGACCCTCGTCCGTGGAGGCCGGGTCGTCGACCCGTCGACCGGCCTCGACGGACTCTTCGACATCCTCCTGAGCGGCGGAAAGATCGCTGCGGTCGGCGCGAGGCTCGACGCCGTCCCCGAACGGACGATCGACGTCACGGGGCTCGTCGTCGTTCCCGGACTCATCGACATGCACGTCCACCTGAGAGAGCCCGGCTACGAAGCCAAAGAAACGATCGCCACGGGCGCCCGGGCGGCGGCTAGGGGCGGCTTCACGACGATCTGCGCCATGCCCAACACGAACCCCGTCAACGACCGCCGCGCCGTGACCGAGCGAATCCTCGCCGAGGCCGGCCGTAACTCCATCGTCAACGTCCTCCCCATCGCCGCGGTCACGCGCGGTTCCCGGGGGGAGGATCTCGTAGACATGGCCGACCTCAAGGCCTCCGGGGCGGTCGCCTTCTCGGACGACGGACTCCCCGTCACGAACAGCCGGGTCATGCGCCAGGCCCTCGCGGCCGCGGCGTCTTCCGGAGGCCTCGTTATCGACCACTGCGAGGACCGGACCTTGGCCGAAGGGGGCTCGATGCATGAAGGCCCCGTCGCGGCGCATCTCGGCCTGGCCGGCATCCCCTCTGCCGCCGAGGAGATCATGATCGCCCGCGACATCATATTGGCCGAAGCCCTGAAAGCGCGCGTCCACATCGCCCACCTTTCGACCGCGGGCGGTGTCCGGAGCGTCGGCGAGGCCAGGCGCCGCGGCGTCCGCGTTTCGGCCGAAGCGACACCCCACCATCTCCTCCTCACCGACGCCGCGCTCGAGTCGCGCGACACGAATTTCAAGATGAACCCGCCCCTCCGGGCGCCCGCCGACGTTGCCGCCCTGGTCGAGGGCCTCCGCACGGGCGTCGTGGACGTCATCGCCACCGACCACGCCCCCCACACGGTGGAAGAAAAGAGCCTGGGGTTCGACAAAGCCCCTTTCGGTATCGTCGGCCTCGAAACGGCCGTCACCCTCATCCTCGACAGGTTCGTCCGAAAGAGGATCATCTCTCTCGGCCGGTTCGTCGAGCTCCTATCCGCGAATCCCGCCCGCCTCCTCGGCCTCCCGAACAGGGGCCGCATCGCCGCCGGAGCGGACGCCGACCTGACGGTCCTCGACCTGGGGCTCGAAACTACGGTCGACAAGAACAGATTCGAATCCAAGGGCCGGAACACGCCCTTCGACGGCTGGACCCTCATGGGAGGCGTAGTCATGACAATCGTCGGCGGCCTCGTCGCCTATCCGTTCGGCGACGACGGCACGACGCCGCGGGCATGAATACCGTGAAACGCGAGCGCCTCGAGAAAGCCATCGGCCACGTCTTCAAGGACCCGGGCCTCTTAACCAGGGCCATGACCCACAGTTCCCATGCCTACGAGACGAGCCCGGACCATCCCGAAGATAACGAGCTACTCGAATTCCTGGGGGATTCGGTCATCGGTTTGGTCACCGCCGAATTCTACTTCGCCGCGTTTCCCCGCCGGAACGAGGGGGAGCTATCGAAGCTCAAGGCCTCGGCGACAAGCACCCTGGCCCTGTCCCTGCTCGCCCGGGCGATCAAACTCGACAAGGCCATCCTCCTCGGCAAGGGCGAGGAAAAATGCGGCGGCAGGAAGAAGGTCTCGATCCTGGCCGGCTCGTTCGAGGCCCTGGCCGGGGCCATCTATCTCGACGGCGGGTTCGAGGCGGCCCAGCGATTCGTCTGCGGCCTGCTCCGTTCGTCCCTGAAACCCCTCAAGTCCGAAACGCTGACGATCAACAACTCCAAGTCCGCGCTCCAGGAGATCTGCCAGAAGGCGGGCCTTCCGGCGCCGGCCTACCGCGTCGTTTCGGAAAAGGGTCCGGCCCACGACAGGACGTTCGTCGTCGAAGTCCATATCGGGGACGAGGTCCTGGCCAGGTCGAAGGGCGCGTCCAAGAAAAGCGCCGAGCAGACCGCCGCCGAGAAGGTGCTCAAAGCCCGTTTCGGCCGGAAAATCAAGAGGATATCGCCGGAGGCGTTCGTCATCGAGGCCGAGGATCTGACTCTCCCTTGATCGTCTGACCGCCCGGTTTTCAGGGCCCCATCAGGACGGCGACCGGCCGCAACGCCGGAACATTCTGGCAGACGATCTTGATCACGGCCGTCAGTGGCACCGACAAGATCATGCCCGGGATCCCCCAGAGCCACCCCCAGAAAAACAGCGAGAAAAAGACGAGCAGAGGGCTGAGGCCGAGCCCCTTGCCCATGATCCGGGGCTCGATGAAGTTCCCCAAGATCGCATCCAGCCCCGATGTGACGACGAGGATCCAGAACGGCGGCCAGAACGTTCCGAACTGGAAAAAGGCGAAGCCGACGCGAAGGACCGTAGCGATGACCGAGCCGATGCTGGGGATGAAATTGAGAACGAAAGCCAGGAATCCGAAGAGGGCGGCGAAATCGACGCCGAAAAGGGTCAACACGAGCCAGACCTCAAGGCCGTTCACCAGGCTCATAACCGTCTTGATGACCAAGTACTTGCGGACCTGGCCGTTGATGGCCTCGAAGGCCGTCCTGACCCGGCCGGCCCGGCCGGCGCCCAAGGCCTTTTGGACTTTCGTGACCGCCCTCTCCCGTCCCGAGACGATGAACACGAGGAAAAGAAAAACGAGGAGGAGCTTGCCGAGAAGCTCGAAGAACGGGCCGATCGCGGATAGGATGACCGCCCCGATCTTCTCGATATCGAGCTTCCCCAGGGCCGAGGAGAGGTGGACCTTGAAAGGTCCGACGCCCTTCTCCAGGAGCCTGATGAGGTCGCCGAGACGGTCCTGGTACCTCGGGAGTTCGGCGGCGAGGGACTTGCCGCTCGAATAGACGAGCGCACCGGCGAGGTAGAGGAAGACGAACATCAGGGCCAGGACGATGAGGACGGCCCCCGGCCTGGGGCAGCGGCACCGCGTCAAGAACGTCAGCGCGGGGTCGATGATGTAGGAGAGGAACACGGCCAGGATGAAGGGGATGAGGACGGGACGGGCCAGCTTCAGGACGACCCCCACGACGAAAAGGACGACGACCGCGATGGACGCCTTGAAAAACCTGTCTTCGTCCAAGTTTTTATCCGGTCATCATTTCGGGGTCGGCGGCTTGGCCAGGGCAGCCGTCAGGGCTTCGAGGAGCGAACCTGCCGCCGCTTCCAGGCCGTCGGGGACGCGCATCACGCCGCAGAGGACGTTCCGGACGCGGCCGATGTAAAGATGCTGGCCGTAGCGGTTCCGGGAGTGATAGCCGAGGGCGATCCTCTCGGGAGTTTGCTTGTCCCCGGCCAGGGCCTCTAGGAGCTTCTCGAGCATCCCCTGGGCGTCCTTTTCGGAGCCCGCCTCAATGAAAAAGGCCTCCATCTCCCGGCCGTCGGCCTTGTAGGCGGCGACGTAGCCGTCCCGGAGGAACTCGTAGCCCATGAAGTTCTTCTTGATGTATTTCTCGCTCTGGGCGACGAGGCCTTTCCTGGGAAAGACCAGGACGAGCGCTGGGAGTGTGCCCTTCTCCTTGACCGCGGCCGCAACCTGCGCCCCGACACCGGCGAGGATGGACCCCGTCTCCTCCCCGAGTCCGAAACTGAGCATCTTCACGTAGAACCGCCCGGACATGAAGTTCAAGGCCTCGCCTTCGAGGTAACCCAGTTCGCCGATGGAGACGGCCCTGTTCTCCGGGTAGCGCTCCGCGCCGAAGATACCGAAAGCATTGACAGGACTCCCCATGTCGTAGATCTCCAGGGTCAGAGTCGCCTCCGTACCCTTCTTCTCGAGGTCGACGACAAGGAGCTCCCGGAAATCGTAGCTCAGATAGCTTTCCGCGGCCCCGTCGATGTACTCGAAAAGGCTTTCCGGAAAGTAACTACGGGGAGCTTCGGACTGGGTCCAGGCGTCCACCCGGGGAACGAGAGCGGCGAGCTTCGGACTTCCCTCTCTCGCCTGGGCCAAGCCTGCCGCAGGCGCCAAGAAGAAAACCGCTACGAGCGCGGCCGGGACAGACAATCCTCTCCGGGCCCGGGTGAGTTTCATCTTCGACCTCCGTTTCAGCATACAGAGTTAATATAGCGAAGGGGCAACCTCTTGGCAAGCTCCGCCAATATTGCCACCCCCTAGTACACTAGCCCGAAACTCGAATTCCGCTCCTCTTCTTGGCGTCAATATGGGGCCTCCGCCCTCGGTTGACAGGTCCCGGGAAAAGGGACATCATGGATTCGCCATGGCCGTCCCTCGCGTCGTCATCATCAAGGCCGGGAATTTGTGGACATCGACCGGCGCCGTGGACCCGGCCGTCATCACCAAAATGTTCGCCCGGGGGTTCGCGCTCCTAACCGGAGAGCGGGGCGACGCGGGCGCGATCTCCTCTCTTTTCCGCCCCGGCGACCGTGTAGGCATCAAGATCAACACCATCGGGGGGAAGGCACTGAGTACAAGGCCCGACGTCGCCCTGCCCTTCGCCGGCTGGCTCTCCCAAAGCGGGCTTCAAGCGAAAAATCTCTTCATCTGGGACAGGACGACGAGAGAACTCCGCGACGCCGGTTACGGGACGAGCGCCGACCGCAGCGGGATCAAAGTCTTTGGCACGGACGCGGACGGCGTCGGCTACGAGTCCAACCTCGTCTCCCATCTCAGCGTCGGCAGTCTATTTTCGAAGATCCAGACGGAATTCGCCACGGCCTCTGTCAGCCTGGCCCTGCTCAAGGACCATGGCCTGGCCGGGGTCACGGCCGGGATGAAGAACTATTTCGGGGCCATTCACAACCCCAACAAGTACCACGATTCCCGCTGCAACCCGTTCGTCGCCGAGGTCTTTGACGCGCCCCCCGTCAAGAGCAAGCACAAAGTGTCGATCCTCGACGCCCTCATCGTCCAGTACCATAAAGGGCCCTCCTACCACGCCCGTTGGGCCGCGAAATACGGCGGGTTGATATTCAGCCTGGACCCCGTCGCAGCCGACGCCGTCGGCTGGAGCGTCATCGAGGCACTCCGGGTCGCCGCAGGCCTGCCCGCTCTCAAGGACGAAGGCCGGGAGCCCGTCTATCTGGCCACGGCCGAAAAAATGGGCCTCGGCCGGGCCGACCTCGCGTCGATCGAAACGGTCGAGGAGAGGGTCGCGTGAAAAGACGCCAGTTCATCCGCGGCGCCGCGGGGGCCGGACTCGTCGTCGGCGCCGGCCTTCCTTCCGTCTGCTCCGGCCTGGCCGTGTTCGGCGCCAAACCCAACCTCTCCCACGTCGAGGCCCGCTACTACGACAAGCTCCCCGACCGGGAGGTCGAGTGCCGCCTCTGCCCTCGGAAGTGCCGGCTCGGCGATAAGGAACGGGGCTACTGCGGCGTCCGCGAGAATATCGGCGGGACATATTACACGCTGGTCTACGGAAAAGTCTGCAGTCTCAACGTCGACCCGGTCGAAAAGAAGCCCTTCTTCCACTTTCTGCCCGGGACCTCCGCCTTATCCCTCGCGGCGGCAGGCTGCAACGTCAACTGCAAGTTCTGCCAGAACTGGGAGATCTCGCAGGTGCGTCCCGAGCAGGTCGACCATTTCGACCTGCCGCCAGAGAGGGCGGCCGCCCAGGCGATCGAGGCCGGATGTCCCTCGATCGCCTATACCTACACGGAACCCACCGTCTTCTTCGAGTACATGTACGACACGGCCGTCCGGTCCAAGCGAAGGGGCGTCAGGAACCTCGTCGTGACGGGCGGGCACATCAACCCGGAGCCTCTCGCCGACCTCCTGGCCGTCGTCGACGCCGTCAAGGTCGATCTGAAGGGCTTCACTCAGGAATTCTACGCGGAATATGTCCGCGGCGAGCTCAAGCCCGTCCTCGAGACGATCCGCGCCGTCGCCAAATCCAAGACCTGGCTGGAGATCGTCTATCTCGTCATCCCCACCCTGAACGATCGGATGGACCTCATCCGGGAGATGGCCAAATGGGTCAGGAACGAGGTCGGCGACCATGTTCCCGTCCATTTCTCCCGTTTCCAGCCGATGTACCTCATCAAGAACCTCCCGCCGACCCCCGTATCCACATTGGAAGCCGCCCGCGAGACCGCCCGCGAGGAGGGCCTGCACTTCGTCTACGTGGGCAACGTGCCCGGCCACGAGGGAGAGAACACGTTCTGTCCCGGGTGCGGGAAAGTGGCCGTCCAGAGGGTCGGCTACCGAATCACTTCGATTCAGCTCAAGGCCGGCCGGTGCGACACATGCGGCACGCCCATTCCCGGGGTCTGGACCTGAAGCCCCGGCTCCCGGCCCTCCTCCTCGGCTTCCTGGCCGCAGCCTTCGAGATCTATCTCCTCCGGGAATTTTGCGCGGAATTTTACGGCAACGAACTCACGTTCGGCCTTTTCCTCGGCTCCTGGCTTCTTTGGGGCGGCCTCGGCAGTCTCGCCCGGCCCGGAGCCGCGAAAGGAGCCTCTTTCGGACGCCTCTCCGGCCTCTACGGCCTCGCGATCGTGCTTTTCTTCTTGAGTCTTGTCGCGTTGAGGTTCTCGCACAGCCTGATGGGGATCCTGCCGGCCGAGCTCACGGGGCTTATGCCCGCCCTCGGGTTCGCCCTTTTCCTGAGCTTTCTCCTGAGCTTCCCCCTGGGCCATTACTTCGTCCTCAACGCCGGTCTCCTCGGCGGTGACGTTTCCCTTGTCTACCTCCTGGAATCTGCGGGAGCGGCGGTGGCCGGACTGGTCGTCCATTTTCTTCTCATACCCCGGTTTTCAAATTGGGAGGGAGGGGCTCTCATCGGCGCCGGGGCGGCGGTCCTGATCCTCGCGGGGATGAAGCCCGGGCGGGCACGTTGGCTCGTCGCCGCGGCGCTCGTCTCCGCCGCCTGCCTGGCCGCGTTCGACCTCCCATCCCAGAAAGCGGCCTGGAAACCCCTGCGCCTGGTTGAGGCCGAGGACACGCCTTACGGGAAGCTCCAGGTCATCAAGACCGAGGAGCAGGTGACCCTCTTCGACAACGGCCTTGCGGTCTTTTCGCACCCGGACACCGGCGCTGCCGAGGAATCGGTCCACTTCGCCCTCCTCCAACGGGACGGCATCCGCAATGTTCTCCTCATCGGGGGCGGAGCGAGCGGCGGGGCCGCCGAAGTTTTGAAGTACCCGAACACTCGGGTGGACTATGTCGAGCTCGACCCGGCCATCATCCGGCTGTCTGAAAAGCACCTCGCCGCGGCGGATTTTGCCGCCCTCAGGAGCCCGCGCGCCCGGATCTTCAATCGTGACGGCCGGTCCTTTCTCGAAGGGACAAGCGAGCGTTACGACGCCATCATTCTCAACCTGCCCGAGCCGGCGACGGCCCAGGTCAACCGGTATTACACGCGCGAGTTTTTTCTCGAGGCGCGAAAAAAACTCAACCCCGGCGGCGTACTCAGCTTCACCGTCCCCTCGGCCGAAAACTACATCAGTGACGCGTTGGCTCAATTCCTGAGCTGTCTTGCCGGCACACTGCGCGGCGTCTTCCCTGAAGTCGTGGCCGTGCCGGGCGGCGACTGCGTGTTCCTGGCCTCGGAGAGCCCGCTCTCGATCGATCCTGCCCGCTTAGCGGCAACGATCGTCCGTCTCGGAATCAAGAACCGGTTCGTCAGCCCGGAGATGCTCCCCGCCCGTCTCAACTCTCTTCGCGTCGATTATCTGGCCGGAAAAATTTCAGGCCCGTCGACGAGGATCAACCGCGATCTCGTGCCCGTGAGCTACTACTTTCATTCGATCCTCTGGGCCGCCCAGTTCCGCGGTTTGGAGTCGAAACTCCTTCAGGCCGCCGGCCGAATCCCCTCGGGCTGGCTCCTGGACGCGCCCCTGGCCGTTTTCGCCCTCGGCCTGGTCTTCCTGGCGCTCAGGAGGAAGCGCTCCAACGCCCGCTTCCTCGTTCCCGTCGCCGTCATGGGTTTGACATCGATCGTCGTCGAACTCGTCGTGTTCCTGGCCTTCCAGGCCAATTTCGGCTGCGTCTACGGTAAAATCCCCCTCCTCCTCGCCTTCTTCATGGCCGGCCTCGTCCTCGGCTCGCTCCTAGCCCGGCGGCGTAAACAGCCTGGCCGCTTTGACTTGCCCGTGGTCCAGGGCGCCCTTGTCCTTGCCCTCCTCATCACGCTCGGGGGCCTGTCGGGGACCGGCGGAGAGTTCGTTTCTTTCGCCCTCCTGCTTGCGTTCGGCGCTCTCGGAGGCTATCTGTTCGTTTGCGCGAACAGGCTCCTCCTCCGCGAGACCCCGCACCCGGGTCTCGGCTACGGCGTCGACCTGTTGGCTTCGTTCGTCGGCGTGGCCCTGGCTTCCGCCGTAATCATTCCCCTCTGGGGCCTTCCCGCCGTACTCCTCCGCTTGGCCATCCTCAACGCCATCTGCTTCGCCTACCTCCTCGCCACCTCCTTCTCAAGATCCTAGCCGCGTCGCCGGCGACATTTCCTTTCGCTTAATTTCCAAATATATTGGAATAATTCCGCGAGGCATGACTGGGGCGCCGCCCGGGCTGTGATGGGGAACATCCAGAACCCCCGTAGCGGAGGGGGTCCCATCGGCTTGCCGATGGGGGAACCGTCGGGAAGGGTTCCCGGGGGCCGGGGGAAATGGATGGTCCCCATCATAGCAAAAACCGGGTGGCGCCCCTGACCAAGCCTAGCGGTTCAAATAGCAGGACGAAATGCGGCCGGGCGACTCATGTAACTATTCTGACCTGGGCCGGATTATATTATAATAGCTTACTAGGCCACCGAAACATGTTTGAGGATTGTCTTCCCGCCCCGAAGAAGAACAGCCGGCCGCCGCGCGACAAGGCCATCGGCGCTCTCGTCACTCTGCTCTTCCACGGAATTCTGGGTATCGCCATCTACCATGGCCGGTTCACGGTCAAGATCCTGCCCTTCGAGAAGGAAGAGGTCCGCGCCGTCATGCTCGTCCCCCCACTTAAGGTGAATATCCCGAAGATCGTCGGCGGCCGGGGACTGACGGCCGAACCCTCCGGCCTACCGGAGAAAGCAGGCCCTCCCGGGACGGAACGGCCGGCCGAAGATGTCCGGCAGGAGCCGGCGGCGGGCCTGGGAACACCGGCCAAAGCCCCCCCGGGCGAGGCCCCTCGCACCGCGGCCGGCGCCGGCTCTGCCATCCCTTCCCTCTCCTCTAAATACCAGGAAATGATCGACAAGCCCAAACCGGCCGGTGAATCCGGCCTGACGATCGCGCTCGCGCCGCCGGGCACCCCTCCCGGCCCCCCCGGCGTCGGCGGCGGCCCCCCACTCCCGGATTTTTCGAAGTACGGCCGGGGCGCCTACGGGGGCGGCGGATACGGAGGGGGCGGAGGCCGAGGCGGCAGCGGAACGGGAGGCCGCCAACGGGTCGGCGTCTCCATCGCGCTCAAGGGCTATGATCTTTTACCTTGGGCCTCCGTCGTTGTCGACCGGATCCAGCGCTTCTGGAACCTGCCCGCCGTGCCCGAACTGCCCGACCCGGCCAAGGTTCGGCTGATCGTCGTCATCAAGAAAAGCGGCGAGCTCGATTCGATCGAGATCCTCGAGGGAACCTCCGTCGAGGTTCTCGACCGGGCCGCGCTCGAGGCGATCCGGGCCGGATTCCCCTTCCCCGCCCTTCCCGCTGATTTCCCCGGCGACCTCCTGGAGATCACCTTCGAGTTCGTCTACAATGACTAAACGCATAACGGCGGCCATCTTCCTTCTGTTGGCCTTGGCGCCTCTCCTCCGCTCCGACTGGAAGTCGGAGCTCCTCTCCCGCTTGGGCCGGACGCCCGACTACCGCGCCGCCTATGAGTACCTCGTCGAAGAATCCAAGAAGCTGGAGCCGGAGGACAGGCAGACCGCCGGAGTCCTCCTCCCCTTCCTGGCCGGCAAGCTCGGCGATGTCGTTCGGGAGAGAGACCTGGCCGCCGACTATTTCGAGACCTACCGGGACAACGACCCGAATTTCGGCTTCCTGGACGAATACACCCTGCGGGATTTTCTCGCTTTTTGGGTCCGCTGGAAAAGGTCCTATCCCCTGGCCTACGACCTCAATCTCCTCTCCTACGCGAAGGGCCCGGCGACCGGCCTGCCGGCCGCTGTCGAAGTTGGCCTCGAGCTCCTGAACGAGGCCTACTACAGGATCTCGCTCGGCCCTTACATCCTCGAAGGCGGGTATTGGCCGGCGGGCTTCCACATCCTGACCATCCCCCTCAACAACCTTTTCGAACGCTCGGACACATACGATTTCATCCTCGACCTCAGGGCCGGAGATATCGTCGTGAGAAAACCCGTCCGGGTCCGGGTCGATATCGTGGACATGGTCGCCGCCGCGGCCCCCTCGCCCCAAGACACATTCTTCCCCGGTGCCGGGACGCCGGGCAAGACGATCCAGGAGGGGGAGATTTCCCTCTACGTCGACGGCAAGCTCGTTCTGAGAAGCCGCAAGATCGCCGCCAAGCCCTCATCTTTCACCTTTCCTCTCGGCGGGCCGCTCATGCCTGGCCAGAAGCCCTACATGCCGCCGCCGAAAACGGGCCCCTTGGTCAGCGGGGTCAACATCCTCGACGCCCTCGCCCTGGCCTACAAGGCCATCAAGGACCTCGTGGCCAAGAAACCGCCAAAACCGTCCCCTCCCTCCTACAACAAGGTCGGCAGCCTGTCCTTCGCCTACTCCAGGACGACGGCCGAGGGGCGGCCCGTGTCGGCCCGGGCATCCATCGGCCTCGTTCCCGCGCGGGCCGTCATCCTGAAAGAATAAGCCCATTCGATTCCCCGGGCCGAAGTCCGGGGAATATTCAGGGCTAATACTGAGCGGCGCGAACGTATGAAACGGGTTGGGTTGACTTCGGCCCTGCATGTCTGCTATATCTTTCCTCAGAGGGAGGCATGCGTTGAATTGCCTCCGGCCGTTAACCCGATAGGAAAGCCTGGAGAAGCGGAGGTTCAAGATGGGCGAAAAGGGGATTGAAAGGCGACTCTGCCAGCGGTTCAAGATCCCCGGAGCGACGGTTTCCTACAGAAAAGAGAAGCTCTTTTCGCCCAAGACGAAGATCGACGAGGAGTTCTGCCCCGTTCTGGACCTCAGCCGGGGAGGCGTGCGTTTTCTGACCCAAAAACCCCTGAAATTCAAGTCCAAGGTCACCCTTCAGCTGTCCATCCCCGGCGAAAGGATCCCGCTCGACCTCAAGGGCCGCGTCCGCTGGTCGACGTTCAACGCTGGGAAGAGCTACAAGTACCAGGCGGGCGTGCAGTTCAGCCCCTACGGACTGGAGAAAAAACAGAACTTCCCCCAGACGCTGACCAAGCTCGTCGTCCTCGAACAGAAGTTTATCGAACCGGGCGGCCCAGAGAGCCCCGGCAAGCCCAGCGAATTCGGCGCCTAGCGCGGCGCCTTCGGTTTCGCCGGCTTCTCCCCTTCCACAACGACCTGCGAGTAGTCCGCGATCCCCAGGAGCATCCTGTTGATGGACTGGAGGAGACCTAGGCGGTTCTGCCGGACATTTTTCTCCTCGGCCATGACCAAAACCTTGTCGAAGAAGGTGTTCAGGACGGGCTGGATCTTGAAGTAAATGCCCTGGGCCCTGGCATAGTCGCCCTGGGCGATCATGGGCTGGGCGTTGTCGCGGATGATCGAAAACATCGAATAGAGGTCGCGCTCTTCTTTCTCGACGAAGATGTCCGGGTTGACCTTGGCAGCAGGGAGCCCCTTGAGGATGTTGTTGATACGCTTGGCCATGAGAATGAACGGCTCGAATTGCGGGCTCGATTTCAGGGCGTCCAGGGCCTCGACCCGCGGCAGGGCGTCGTAGGCCTGGTGGACGCCCGGCCCGAGGGCCGCTCCGACGAGGTCGTAGCGGAAGCCGCGTTTCTCCAGAATGAACCGGAGGCGGCCCGCGAAAAACTCCAGGCAGGAGGCCTTGACGGCGCCACGCTCGACCGTCAACCGGTCGCCGTAGACGGCCAGGACCTTGTCGAGCAGGAGAGGCAAGGAGAAACGGAGTTTCCTGTCCAGGATGACTTTGCAGACGCCGTGGGCGTTGCGGCGCAATCCGAACGGGTCGCTCGAACCGCTGACCTGGATGCCCACGCCCAAGACCCCGACGATGGAATCCATCTTGTCCGCGATCGACAGCACGGCCCCGGCGAGGGAGGACGGCGAGGCGTCCTCGAGGCTGCCGGGCTGGTAGTGCTCGTAGATCGCCTGATGGACAGCAGCCGGGAATCCCTCCTGCTTGGCGTAGAGGCCGCCCATCCGGCCCTGGAGGCCGGAGAATTCCTTGACCATCTCCGTGAGCAGGTCGGCCTTGCACAACCCGGCCGCTTCGATCGTCTCGGCCTTGATCTCGGCCGCCTTGAGCTTGTCGCAGAGGTAGGACACGATTTTCTTCAAGCGCTGGGCCTTGTCTTCGTAGCTGCCGAGCTTCTCCTGGAAGATGACGTTCTTCAGGCCGGCCGCCCTTTCCTTGAGGGGAACCTTGCGGTCCTGGTCCCAGAAGAACCGGGCATCCTCGAGCCGGGCCCGGAGGACGCGTTCGTTGCCCTTGCGGATGAGCCCTTTGCCGTCCGCGGCGGCGTCAGCGACCCCCAGGAAATAGGGCAACTGCTTTTTGTCCTGAACGACGGAGAAGAGCTTCTGGCCTTCGCGCATGGCCGTCGACAGGACCTCGAGGGGGAGGCTCAGGTAGGCTTCCGGGAACGAGCCGAAGACGACGAGCGGGTGCTCGACGTTGAGGGTCAGGTCGTCGAGGAGAACGGGGTCCGGGTAGACCTTCGCCTTGAGAGGGGCTAGCGCGTCTTCGATTTGGGTCAGGATCGTCCTTTTTCGGGCTTCGGGATCGACGACGACGAAGCTCTTCTCGAGCTCAGCCTTGTATTCGGCGAAGTTCCGGGCCTTTATCGCGCCGGGCGAGGCGATCCTGTGACCGACCGTTTCGTCTGTAGCTTTGAACCCCTCGAACGAGGTCTCGACCGGAGTCCCGCCGAAGACGCAGAGCAGGCCGTGGATGGGACGGGAAAAGCGGAACGAGCTCTCTGCCCAGCGCATCATTTTGGGGAAGGACAGCCCGGCGAGGATACGGGGAACGGTCTCCTTGAGGATCTCGGCCGCGGGCGTCCCCTTGGCCTTGCGCTTGAACCCGAGGTATTCGCCGCGGGGCGTCCGGATGGCTTCGAGGAGGTTCTCGTCCACTCCCTGGGACCTGGCGAAGCCCTTCCCGGCCGGGGTCAGCGCCCCGTCCGGTCCCTTGGCGATCGCGAGCGGCGGGCCAGTGACGACTTCCTCACGGTCTTCCTGCCCGGCGGCGAGATCGGCGGCGACGATGAGCCGCCGCGGCGTGGCCAGGGTCCGGAGCGAAACGATCTCGATCCTGGCAGCCGCGAGCTCTTTACGGAACCCGGCTTCGATCTGGCCGAGGGCCGAGCGGATGTGGGAGGCCGGGAGCTCCTCCGTCAACAGTTCCAGGAGGAATTCCATCAGGCCGCCTCCTTTACCGCGGTATATCTCCGGGCGACGTCGTTGACCAGGGCGCGGATCTGAGAGATCATCTTGACCCGTTCGGTGACGCTGATGGCCCCCCGGGAGTCGAGGAGGTTGAAGTTGTGGGAGCACTTCAGGCACATGTCGTAGGCCGGCAGGAGAAGGTTCTTTTCGATCAGGCGGGCCGCTTCCTTCTGGCAGGCGCCGAAGGCCTGCCGGAGCATGCCGACGCTCGCAACCGAGAAGTTGTACTCCGAGAACTCCTTCTCCTCGCGGAAGCGGAGGTCCCTGTATGTAACATCGGCCGACCAATCGAGGTCGTAGATGTCGTCCTTCTGCTCGAGGAACATCTCCAGCCTCTCCAGGCCGTAGGTGATCTCGACCGGAACCGGCGAAAGGTCGATCCCGCCGCACTGCTGGAAATAGGTGAACTGGGTGATCTCGAGGCCGTCGAGCAGGACCTGCCAGCCGACGCCCCAGGCGCCGATCGTCGGCGATTCCCAGTTGTCCTCGTCGAAACGGAGGTCGTGGTCTTCGAGGACGACGCCCAGGGACCTCAGGCTCCGGACGTAGACGTCCTGGATGTCGGCGGGCGACGGCTTCATGATGACCTGGTACTGGAAGTGCTTCTGGACGCGGTGGGGGTTCTCGCCGTAGCGGCCGTCGTCCGGCCGGCGCGACGGTTGGACATAACCCACCCGCCAGGGCCGCTTGCCGAGGACGCGGAAGAACGTGTCCGGGGTCATCGTCCCGGCGCCGACCTCGAGGTCGTAGGTCTGGGCCAGGTAGCAGCCTTGCTCGGCCCAAAACCGGTGCAGGTTGAGGATCAGGTCTTGGACGGACATGCCTAGGGCTTCTTTTCCCAGCGCAGGACGGGGAACTTGGCCGCGGTCACTTCGTCGAGCCGGCTGACATAGGCGACGTGCGGGGCGGAGTGGAGGATCTCGGGGTTCTCCTTGGCCTCCCGGGCGATGGCCTTCATGGCGTCGATGAACAGGTCCAGGTCGCGCCGGCTCTCCGTCTCCGTCGGCTCGATCATCAGCGCGCCGTGGACGATGAGCGGGAAGGACATCGTCGGCGGATGGAAGCCGTAATCGATGAGCCGCTTGGCAATGTCCAGGTTGGTGACGCCGAATTCCTTCTGGATCTTGTCCGAGAAAACGCATTCGTGCATCGAAGGGGTGGTGTACTTGAGGTGGTACTCCCCCTCGAGGCTCTTACGGATGTAGTTGGCGTTGAGCACGGCGAACTCGGCGATCTCGCGCACGCCCTTGGGCCCGAGAGTCAGGATGTAGCACAGGGCCCGGACGATTACGGAGAAATTCCCGAAGTAGCTCCTGACCCGGCCGATCGTCGCCGGGCGGTCGAAATCGAGCACGAAGCGGCCGCCCTTCTCGCCTATCACGGGGACCGGGAGGTAGGGGACGAGCTCCTTCTTAACGCCGACCGGGCCCGACCCGGGACCGCCGCCGCCGTGGGGGGTGGAGAACGTCTTGTGGAGGTTGATGTGGAGGACGTCGATGCCCATGTCGCCGGGCCGGACGATCCCCGTCAGGGCGTTCATGTTCGCCCCGTCCATGTAGACGAGGCCGCCTTTCGCGTGGACGATCTCGGCGACGCGGCAGATGTCGGACTCGAAGACGCCGAGCGTGTTCGGGTTGGTCACCATGAGCGCGGCGACTTCGTCCGTCATGGCCGCCTCGAGGGCCTCGATGTCGATCGTTCCCTTCTCGTTCGACTTGACTTCCTTGACGGAGTAGCCGCAGATATGGGCCGAAGAGGGGTTTGTCCCGTGGGCCGAATCCGGAATGAGGACGTACTTGCGGGCGCCGCCCCGCGCTTCGAGAGCGGCCCGGATGAGCATCATGCCGGTGAGCTCGCCGTGAGCCCCGGCCGCGGGATGGAGGGTGAAGGCGTCCATCCCGGCGATCTCGCAGAGGTAGGTCTCGAGCCTTTTCAGGACCTCGAGGCTCCCCTGGACCAGGTCCTCGGAGGCGAGGGGGTGGGAGGCGGCGAAATCGGGCAGGCCGGACAGGCGCTCGTTGACCTTGGGGTTGTATTTCATGGTGCAGGAACCGAGCGGGTAAATGCCCAAGTCCACACAGTAATTTTTCTGAGAAAGCCGGGTGAAGTGCCGGGTGACTTCCGTCTCCGAGACCTCGGGAAAGCCTTCGAGCTCCCGGCGCAGGGGGACGCCGGCGAGGAGGTCCTTTTTCTCGGGCACATCCAGGGCCGGCAGTTCAACGGCCCTCTTGCCCGCTTCGCTTATTTCGAAAATGAGGGGTTCACGGATTTCCTTGATCATGACAGGACCTCCTGGAGCGCTTGGGCCAGCCTGTCGATCTGGTCCTTGGTTTTCATCTCGGTGACGCAGACGAGGGCGCAGTCCTTGAGCTCCGGATAGGCGGGCTCGAGGCCGTAGCCACCGATGAGCCCCTTGCCGCGCAGGCCGGCGTCGACGGCGGGCCAGGGCTTGGCCAGTTCGACGACGAACTCGTTGAAGACCGGCCCGGAGAATTTTCTCTTGACGCCCGAGACGGCTCCCAGGCGGTCGGCCGCATAGGCCGCTTTCTGGGCGTTTTGCCAGGCCATTTCTCTCAAGCCCTGCTTGCCAAGGCTTTCCATGAAGATCGCCGCCCGGAGAGCGCAGAGGCCCTGGTTCGTGCAGATGTTCGACGTCGCCCGCTCCCTGCGGATGTGCTGTTCCCGGGTCGAGAGCGTCAGGACGAAACCGCGCCGGCCTTCCTTGTCCACCGTCTGCCCGACGATGCGGCCCGGCATCTGCCGGAGAAACTCCTTCTTGCAGGCTATGAAGCCGAGGTAGGGTCCGCCGAAGCTCACAGGGATGCCTAGAGACTGGCCCTCGCCCGTGACAATGTCGGCGCCGAGCCGGCCCGACGCTTCGAGCAGCCCCAGCGAGACGGCCTCGGCGACGATGGCGACGGACAGGGCTTTGCGGCCGTGGGCGGCGTCGGAAAGCGCCTGGACGTCTTCGACGACACCGAAGAAGTTGGGCGACTGGAAGACGACCGCCGCCGTTTTCTCGTCGAGGGCCCGGCCGAGAGAGTCCTTGTCGACGCGGCCGTCGGGCCCGTACGGGACGTCGACCGCTTCGAGGCCGAGGTTCTTGATGTAGGTCCGGACGACCTCGCGGTATTGCGGGTGGAGCGTCCGGGCGAGGAGGACCTTGTTCCGGGTCGTTATCCTCTGGGCCATTAAGACCGCTTCAGCAGTCGCCGTGGCGCCCTCGTAGAGGGAGGCGTTGGCGATATCGAGTCCCGTGAGCTGGCAGACGAGGGTCTGGAACTCGAAAACCACCTGGAGCGTGCCCTGGCTGACTTCGGGCTGGTAGGGCGTATAGGGGGTGACGAATTCGCCCCGCGAGCTCAGGTAATCGACGACGGTCGGGATGAAGTGCTCATAGGCCCCGCCGCCGAGGAAGGAGAGGTGGCGGGAGTACGCGTTCTTCCGGCCGATCGCCTCGATCGTCCGGACGAGCTCGAGCTCGGACTGGGCCGCGGGCAGCTTGAGCTCCCGCTTGAGCCGGACGGCGTCCGGGATGCAGCAGAACAGGTCGTCGGTCGACCCGACGCCCACGGCCGCCAGCATCTCCTTCTTGTCCTTGTCGCTGAGAGACAGGTAACTCATGGCAAAAAACCCCTTGTCATCCCGGCCGGCGCGTCAGTGCTCGAGCCCTTCCAGGAATTTTTCGTAGTCGCCCGCGGTCAGGAGCCCGTCGATCTCCTTCTTGTCCTTGATCTTCAGGCGGACGATCCAGCCCTTCCCGTGGGGGTCCTTGTTGACCAGGTCCGCGGTCTGGGCGAGCTCGCCGTTGACGGCAACGACCTGGCCGGAGATGGGCGCGTAGACGTCGGACACCGACTTTACGGATTCGACGACGCTGATCGACTGGCGCACGGCGAGCTCCTTCCCCACCGGGGGGAGTTCGACGTAGATGATATCCCCGAGCTGGTGCTGGGCGAAATCGGTGATGCCGACGAGGGCCTCATCGCCCGCGACCTTGATCCACTCGTGCTCCTTGGTGTAACGAAAATCATTCGGATACATGGATGCCTCCTCGACGATGGAACGTGTTATTTCTTGTCGGCCCTTTTGTAGAAGGGCGTGGGAATGACTCTGGCCTTGGCCCTCTTCGTCCGGATCTCGATCTCGAACTCCGCGCCCACGGCCGTGGCCTCGATGGGCAGGTAGACGAGCCCGATGGCCTTCTTCAGGAGCGGCGAGAAGGTCCCCGATGCGACCTCGGACACCTTCTGTCCCTTGACGTAGACGGGGTAGTGGGGCCTGGCGACGCCCGGCGCGGCCAACTCGAAGCCGACGAGCTTTCTCTTGAGCCCCTCGGCCAGCTGCTTCTCGACGACCGGCCTGCCCAGGAAGCCCCCCTTCTGCAGCTTGACGATCCACTTTAGGTCGGCTTCGAGAACGGTCGTCTTGTCCGAAATGTCGTTGCCGTAGAGCATGAGCTTGGACTCGAGCCGCAGGGTGTCGCGGGCACCGAGGCCGATGGGCAGAAGCCCGAGAGGCGTCCCCTTCTCGATGAGAGTCGTCCAGACGACGCCCGGATCGGGGTCCGTCGTGTAGATCTCGAAGCCGTCCTCGCCCGTGTAGCCGGTCCGCGACACGAGGCAGTCTTTCCCCACGACCTTGCCCTTGGCCCAGTGGAACGATTTCATCCCGGCCAGGGCGATGTCGGTCAGCGGCTGGAGGATCTTTTCGGCCAGCGGCCCCTGGAGGGCGAGCTGGGAATAGGCGTCGCTCTGGTTCTCGACCTTGACCTCGAAACCCTTGGTGTGGCCGGCGATCCAGGCAAAGTCCTTGGCGACGTTGGCCGCGTTGACAACGAGGAAGTATTCCTCGGGGCCGATGCAGTAGACGAGCATGTCGTCGACGAAGGTCGATTCGGGCGTCATCAGCGCCGTGTACTGGACCTGGCCCGGGGCCAGACGGGCGGCGTCGTTCGGGGTCAGCCACTGGACGTAGGCCAGGGCCTGCTTGCCCGTGACCAGGACCTCGCCCATGTGGCTGACGTCGAACAGACCGGCCTTGGTCCGGACGGCCATGTGCTCGGGGATGATGCCCGAGTATTCGACCGGCATCTCCCAGCCGCAGAACTCGATCATCTTGCCGCCGAGCTTTTTATGCAGTTCGTTGAAGAGCGTCTTCTTCATTGTCCCTTCCTTTCTTAAAAAGAAACTCAAAATTATCACATCTCCGTCATTCTATCAAGTCCACAAGCAATGTCCCGATGCTTGTCCTCGCGGGCGATTTTGCTATAGTAGGTGGCCGAACATGATCAGCTTCAAAACCCGTTTGAAGGAAACGATTTACGAACGGCTGAAGGGCGGCTATCCGGTCGCGATCGAGGATCTCGACATGGCCCCGACGCCCGACCCGAAGATGGGCGACCTAGCCTTGACCTTCCCCTTCCAGCTGGCCAAGACGCTCAAGAAGGCCCCCCGCGCCATCGCCCAGGAGGCCGCCCCGCTGCCGTCCGACCGTCGCTCGTCCCCGAAGAGGACAAGATCATCATCGAGCACACCAACATCAACCCGAACAAGGCCGCCCACATCGGCCACCTCCGCGGATGCGGAGAAGCTGGCTGCTTCGGGAGTCGTCCAGGTGCGTAAGGGGTCAGGTCTTAACTTTTAGCCTTTTTGTAAAGACCTGGCACTTTGGGGTCAGGTCTCATCATTTTTGTTAAATGTTAAGACCTGACCCCTATGAAGCAGGCGGCGGGCGTGGTCGTGATCAAGACCGGCGCCGTCGCGAAGTGAAGAGGAACGGGCGGAATTTCGCGAGAGTTCTCCCGAACGTCAATCCTTCAGCTTGAACCCTTTGTCCCGGAAGAGCCGCAAGCAGGCCGTGACGACCGCCGGATCGTAGAGGACGCCCCGGTCTCGATCGATTTCCTTGAGGGCGGCCTCGATTCCCAACGCCGGCCGGTACGGCCGGTGGGAGGCCATCGCTTCAATGACATCGGCTACCGCCAGAATGCGGGATTCGAGAAGAATGTTTTCTCCCCTCAACCCCTGGGGATAGCCGGAACCGTTCGTCCTCTCGTGATGTTGAAAGACGATTTGGGCAATCGGCCAGGGAAAGGCTATGTCTTTCAATATATCGAAACCCGCTTGAGGATGCTGCTTGAGCAGGTCAAACTCGATTTTGCTTAGTTTGCCGGGCTTAGACAGGATTTCCGCGGGAACGATGGTTGCGCCACTCGCTTTTGGTGACCCCCCGTGTAGGGGTCCCTGATCTCAGATGTTCTCGATATGGACTCGATAGTTGCCTTCAGGGCATTCAGCAATTGCTCCGCGCTCTGGAGGCGCTCCTCCTCGACCTTTTTTCGATAGGTTATATCCGCCAGCAAAACTACCTTGCTCGGGGAATGGCCCGCGGGATCGGACGCCGCGGAAACGCTCAGATTATAGGTCCGCTGCACGCCGCCTCGTTCCAGGACGATTTCCCTGGCCGATCCGATCGATCCGCCGGCCTTGCCGACCCGGTCGGGCCATTGAGGCAAAATCTGTTTCACGGAGAAGCCGAGGACATCCGAAATCCTGTGGCCAAAAAAACGTTCCGAGGCAGGATTCAAATCCAAGATGCGGTCCCAATCATCCAGGACGATGATGTAATCTTCAATGCGTTCAAAGATGGTATCGCGGGCATAAGGCAGCACGTCATGGAGGTGGAATCGCGGCAGATTCCAAACCAGGATCACGGCGCCGATTAAGGATACCCACGGCGTAATTCCAATCGACAGCTTCAAAGAGCCACTCAAGCCCAGTGTTTCAATGAGGGCGGCCAGCATGGGAAGCACCGCGGCAATCAGCAAACCGGCGGATTCCTTGTTGCGGCCATGATGAAGCCGGACGACGTTCGAGATAAGCAGAAGGCTGCCGGAAAGAATCAGGACGACCAAATAAGCCATGCAGATCCAATAAATCAAGCCGTAGGTGGGCTGAAGCGGCAGGTAGGGATTATGGCCGTCCAAGCCGGGGTTGCTCCAGATCAGGCTATGAACATGATTGGTACAAACCCCCACAATGCCAATGAGCGGCATAATGCCGAAAAGAGCATAAGCGCGCGTGGTCATCCATTTCTTGGGACCGGTATGGTGAACGATATAGAGCAGCCAAAACGTCAAGGCGATGATGCCCCAGATGAGCTGGGCTCCCATCAGATAGCTCTTATAGGAGGGAAGAGGCAGACCTATCTCCATGGCGTGCGATAGGACCCACAACGCGCAAGCCAGGAGAAGCGAAGCTCCGAAAAAACTCGCCCGGCGGTTAAGGTTCCGCCAGGGAAAGTAGATGGCGATGAGGAGGAGGCCCGCCGCGGCGGTGACTTCGGCAATGACGCTGGGAGACCACTGCCATGACATGATCTAATCTACTCCTAGCTCAGCGGCTTCCGAAGCATCAATCCTTCAGCTTGAACCCTTTTTCCCGAAACAGCCGCAGACATGCCGCGACGACCGCCGGGTCATAGAGCACGCCCCGGTCTCGTTCGATCTCCTCGAGGGCGGCCTCGATTCCCTGAGCGGGGCGGTAGGGCCGATGAGAGGCCATCGCTTCGATGACGTCGGCCACCGCCAGAATCCGGGATTCGAGGAGGAGGATATCTCGGCCCCGGACAGGTGTCAAGATCTTAGAATCCGGAGGGCCGGAATTCCGGCGGACGGATTAGCTGATCCCCAAGCACAGCTCGGGCCCCCCGCCGCCGGCGAGGGCGATAGATTCCCGGCACATCGGGAAGGCTGATTCAAGAAACATGCCAGCGGGTTTGTATCAAGTCCACAAGCAATGTCCCGATGCTTGTCCTCGCGGGCGATTTTGCTATAATAGGTTGCCGAACATGATCAGCTTCAAAACCCGTTTGAAGGAAACGATTTACGAACGGCTGAAGGGCGTCTATCCGGTCGCGATCGAGGATCTCGACATGGCCCCGACGCCCGACCCGAAGATGGGCGACCTAGCCTTGACCTTCCCCTTCCAGCTGGCCAAGACGCTCAAGAAGGCCCCCCGCGCCATCGCCCAGGAGGCCGCCCCGCTCCGGTCGTCGCTCGTCCCCGAAGAGGACAAGATCATCATCGAGCACACCAACATCAACCCGAACAAGGCCGCTCACATCGGTCATCTCCGCAACGCCTGCCTCGGCGACACGCTCGCCCGCTGTCTGCGCTTCAAGGGCGAGAAGGTCGAGGTCCAGAATTACATCGACGACACGGGCGTCCAGGTCGTCGACGTCGTCTTCGGCTTCATGGAGCTCGAGAAAAAGACTCTCGACGACCTCGAGAAGCTCCCCGGCAAGTTCGATTACTATTGCTGGGACCTCTACGCCCGGACGTCCGTCTATCTCGGCGAGCACCCCGAAGCCCAGACCAAGAAGGCGGCCATCATCAAGAAAATCGAGAACGGCCAGGACCCGGAATACGCCCTGTCCCGCTATGTTTCCCGGCGCATCGTGCGCGCCCACCTGGCGACGATGAGACGGCTGGGCATCGCCTACGACGTCCTGCCCTGCGAGAGCACCATCCTCCACTTGAAGTTCTGGGAGAAGGCCTTCGACCTCCTCAAGGAGCGGCAGGCCATATATTTCGCAGCGCAAGGCGAGAACAAGGGCTGTTGGGTGATGCGTCTCGAGGAGGACGAGGAACGGGAGAAGGTCATCGTCCGCTCCGACGGCACCGTGACCTACGTCGGCAAGGACATCGCCTACCAGCTTTGGAAGTTCGGCCTGCTCGGCCGCGACTTCTATTATGAGCCCTTCGCCGAGGAGGACGGCCGGACCCTGTGGATATCGACGTCGACGCCCACCCCGGGCGGCCCGGGCTTCGGCGAGGCGAGCAAGGTCTACAACGTCATCGACACTCGACAATCCTACCTCCAGAAGATCGTCGTCCAGGGCTTGCGTTCCTTGAAATACGATACCCAGGCGGCCAAGTCGGTTCACTTTTCCTATGAGATGGTCGCCCTCTCGCCGAAGAGCCTCAAAGAACTCGGTTACGCCGCATCCGAAGAAGAGAAGGAAAGGTCCTTCCTCGAGGTCTCGGGACGGAAGGGTCTCGGGGTCAAGGCCGACGACCTCCTCGACCGGCTCGAAGACAAGGCCCGGGCCGAGATCGAGAAAAGGAACCCCGGCCTGCCCACCGACGAGAAACAGCGTATAGCCCGGGACATCGCTTCGGGGGCCCTTCGCTACTTCATGCTCAAGTTCGCCCGGAACTCGCTCATCATCTTTGATTTCGATGAAGCCTTGAACTTCGAGGGAGAGACCGGACCGTACCTCCAGTACACCGTGGTCAGACTGAACAGCATCTTCCGCAAGCTCAAGGAGCGGGACGGCGTCGCCGAATCCGACATCGTCCCCCCGACCGACGGCCGGGCGCTCCTCCCGCCGGGACTCTCGGAAAAAGAAACAGCCGACTTCTGGGGCCTCATCGTCGCCGCCGCGTCGCTCGATGAGGAGGTCCTCCGGTCCGTCGCCGGCCTGGAATTCTCCCACCTGGCCAAGTTCGCCTTCCTCCTCTGCCAGAAGTTCAACGGCTACTACCATAAATACCCGGTCCTCGCCGAAGAGAATAAAGAGGTCAAGGCCTTCCGGCTGCTGACCATCCGCACCACCAAGGAGCAGCTCCAGTGCGCCCTGGCTCTCATGGGCATCCCCCTGCCCGAGCGCATGTGACGCAACTCCTCGCGGTCATCGGCGGTTTATCAATCTGACAGCGGAGGTGAAAATGATCGAGGTTCAAGGGCTCACCAAAAAATACGGGGAGCTCGTCGCCGTCCGGGACCTCACGTTCAAGGTCGAAACGGGCCGCATCTGGGGCCTCCTCGGCCCGAACGCGGCCGGCAAGACGACGACGATGCGCATCCTGACCGGCTACCTGCCGGCAACGGCCGGCCGGGCGACCGTGGCCGGGTTCGATGTCTTCAACGAGCCCGACGCGGTCAAGAAGTCCATCGGCTACCTGCCCGAGGTCGTCCCCCTCTACCTGGACATGACCGTCTCGGGGTACCTCGGCTTCGTCGCCGAGATCAAGCAGGTCCCGGCCGCCAAGCGCAAGGCGGCGATCGCCCGGGCCGTGGAGTCGGCCGGCTTGAAGGACGTCAGCCGCCGGCTCATCAAGAACATCTCCCGCGGCTTCAAGCAGCGCGTGGGCATCGCCCAGGCCATGATCCACGACCCGAAGGTCCTCGTCCTGGACGAGCCGACGATCGGCCTCGACCCGGCCCAGATCCGCGAGATCCGAGAGCTCATCAAGGGCCTCCGCGGCGAGCACACCATCCTGCTCTCGACCCACATCCTGCCCGAGGTCACCCAGGTCTGCGACGGCGTCGTCATCATCAACGAAGGCCGGCTCATGGCCTCCGGCTCTCTCGAGGACCTGGCCGCCTCCTTCGAGCGAAAAGACGGCGTCATCCTCAAGCTCCGTCGCGCCGGCGCCGAGGAAGCCGCTCTCTTCAAAGGCATCCCCGGCGTCGACAGGGTCTCGGCCGAGGGGAACGAACTCCGCATCGAGTGGGGACGCGGCCGCGACCTCCACGACGACGTCGCCCGCCTCGCCCTCGACCGGGGCCTCGGCCTCCGGGAGATGAGGTCCGTCGCCAGCATCGAGGACCTCTACATGAAGATCGTCTCGGGAGGGCTCGAACAATGAGAAACATCTGGTCCCTGATGAAAAAAGAGATCGGGGCCTACTTCAGCTCGCCCATCGCCTACGTCGTCATCTCCGGCTTCCTCCTCCTCGTCGGCTACTTCTTCTACAGCCTCGTCTCGTGGTTCAACGCCCAGGCCATGCAGATGGCTCAGAACCCCTACTACGCCCAGCATATCAACATCAACGAGATGGTCTTCTCGCCGCTCTTCCACAACATGAGCATCATCCTCATCCTCGTCGCCCCGCTCCTGACCATGCGGTTGCTGGCCGAGGAGAAAAAAAGCGGCACCGACGAGCTCCTCTACACCTCCCCGCTCTCGGTCGGCCAGATCATCCTCGGCAAGTACTTCGCCGCCTTGGTCATGCTGGCCGCGATGCTCGGGCTGACCGCCCTTCTCTCGATCTTCGCTTTCGCCTTCGGCAACCCGGAAATCGCCCCGTGGCTCACCGGCTACCTGGGGCTCTTCCTGATGGGGGCGACGTTCATCGCCATCGGCCTCTTCTTCTCCTCTCTGACCGACAACCAGATCGTCGCCGCCTTCCTGACCTTCGTCACCCTGCTCCTTTTGCTCGTCCTGAACTGGGTGGCCTCGTCAGGAAGTGGAACTTGGCAGAGCGTCCTCAGCTATCTCTCGCTCTCCCAGCACTTCGAGGACATGACCCGCGGCATCCTGGACACTAAGGATGTCGTCTATTACCTGAGCTTCTCGTCCTTCGGCCTCTTCCTGGCCCACTCGGTCATCCAGTCGAGGCGGTGGAGGTAAGCCATGACCAGCCTGAAAAAGAACCTCAACACCATCGCCCTGACCCTCATCGCCGCGGCCGT
Organism: Candidatus Aminicenantota bacterium; assembly: GCA_026393975.1. Classification (GTDB taxonomy): domain Bacteria; phylum Acidobacteriota; class Aminicenantia; order Aminicenantales; family Saccharicenantaceae; genus RBG-16-66-30. The sequence goes on from JAPKZD010000011.1 coordinate 25,645, forward strand.
CGTCGGCGGAATCGTCTGGCCCCAGAAAAAGACCCTGGTCGTCGCGATCGGCACGCTCGGCCTCCTGGCCCTGGCCGCGCACATCGCTTTTAACTTGAAATCCCTCAAGCAGAGCTTCCGGCGCAAGTCCTTCATCTATTCGGGGAACCTCCTCCTCGTCGTCGTGCTCGTCATGGCCATCCTCGGCCTCGTCAACTACTTCCTCTCGAAAAACCACTACCGGATGGACTTCACCACGGCCAAGCTCCACAGCCTGTCCGGCCAGTCCGTCACCGTCCTCAAGAACCTCAAGACGGACATCGCTTTCAAGTGCTTCTTCCGTGAGGGAAACTACGGCCGGGCGGCCATGGAAAACCTGCTCAAGATCTACGCCTATCATTCCGGGAAGGTCAAGTACGAGTTCATCGACCCCGACAAGAACCCCGGCCTGGTCAAGCGCTATGGCGTTACCCAGGACGGGACGACGGTCATTGAGGCCGGCGACAAGGAGAGCCGGATCACCACGACCACTGAGGAGGACGTCACCAACGCCCTGATCAAGGCCACCCGGGCCGCGAAAAAGGTCATCTATTTCCTCGAGGGCCACGGCGAGGAGTCCGTCGAAGAAGCCGGCGACAACGGCTACGCGACCGTCAAGACCGAGCTCGAGAAACTCGGCTACGAAGTGAAGAAGCAGGCCCTGGCCCTGGCCGACAGGTTCCCCAAGGTCTGCGCCCTCCTCGTCGTCCCCGGACCGCAGAAGGACCTTTTACCGAACGAGTACGAGACGATCCGGACCTACCTCAAGGACGGCGGCCGCGTCTTGTTCATGGTCGACCCCGAGACGGCGACGACGTTGCCGTTCTTCCTGGCCGAGTACGGCTTCAGGCTCGAGAACGACATCGTCGTCGATACCGTCTCGCGGCTCCTCGGCGGCGACTACTTCATGCCCGTCGTCAGCGAGTACGAGACCCACGCCATCACCGACAAGTTCACCTACGCGACGTTCTTTCCCTTCGCCCGGTCCGTCGAGATCGCCGAACCCAAGCCCGAGGGCGTGACGCTCACGGTCCTGGCCAAAACGAGCCCGAATTCGTGGTCGGAGCGCCAGCTCAACCAGAAAGAGGTCAAGTTCACGCCGGACAAGGACAAGCAGGGACCGGTCGGCCTCGCGGCCGTAGCCACCTTCAAAACCAAGGCCGCAGAGGCCTCCCCTGCCCCCATCGAAGCCAAGCCCGGCCAGCCGGCCGCCGAAGAATCCAAAGCGAAAACCGGGGCGGCCGAGAAGGAGGCCCGCATGGCCGTCGTCGGCGACTCCGACTTCGCTAAGAACCGCTACTACGGCGTGTCCGGCAACGGCAACTTCTTCCTCAACATCGCCAACTGGCTGACCGAGGAATCCGACCTCATCGCCATCCAGCCCAAGACGCAGACGCCGCGGACGATCCAGCTCACGCCGTCGCAGGGGCGCCTGCTATTTCTCGTCAGCGTCATCATCCTGCCCCTGGCCGTGCTTCTCCTCGGCGTCTCCGTCTGGGTCCGGAGGAGGTCGTTGTGAAATTCAAGACGACACTGGTTCTGCTCGCGGTCTTCACCGGCCTTCTGGCGATCGTCCTTTTATTCGACACCCAGAGCGAAAATAAAAGCGCGGCCCAGGAGAAAACGAACACGCTCATCAGCCTGGCTTCGGGCGATATTCGGAAAGCGAGTCTCGTCCGGGACGGCGAGACCCTGACCTTCGAGCGGGACGAGGCGGGACCGTGGCGGCTGACCTCGCCGCTCCAAGCGGCGGCCGACGACACCGAAGTCGGCAACTTCGTCGACTCCCTCGCTTCCCTGCGCATCGAGCGCGTCGTCGAGAAGGAGGCCAAGGACCTGGCCGCTTACGAGATCGCCAAACGCGAGGACGACCCGCGGGTCGTCCTCCTGGCCTCGACGCTCAAGACGACGCTCGACAAAAAGATCTTCGACTTCCGGCAGAAAGACGTCTTCAAGTTCAGCGCCGCCGACGTCGAGACCGTCCGGGTCCGGGCGAAAAACATCGGCTGGCAAGCCCAGCGCCAAAAGGCAGGCTGGTTCCTGAAGGCGCCCGTCGTCGCGCTGGCTGCCAAGGGCAAGGTCGATTCCCTCCTCGACTCCCTATCGGGGCTCCGAGCCAAGGCGTTCGTCACGGAGAGCAAGAATGCCGAGGCCCTCAAGAGATTCGGCCTCGAAAAGCCCGAATACGAGGTCGTCCTGTCCCTCCCCGCGTCCAACCAGGAGATCGTCTTCTCCCTGCACCAGGAGGGCGAGGCCTTCTATGCGACGACTTCCCTCTCGACTAAGGTCATCGCCTTCGAGGGCGCTCTCCTGACCGACCTCGACCGGAAGGTCGACGGGATGAGGGAGACAAAGGTCGCCGATTTCTATTCCTGGGAAGCGGACAAGGTCGCCCTCAAGAGGGACGGTTTCGAACTCGCCGCGGTCAAGGAAAAAGTCGGCGAAGAGGAAAAATGGCTTCTCAACCCGGCGACCAAGGAAGAAGCCGACCGAACCAAGGTCGAAGATTTCATCCGCAAGCTCGAGGGCCTCGAGGCCGCCGCCTTCATCGACGATCCCGGCCCGCTCTCCGCCTACGGGCTTGATGGCGGCGCAGAAGTCCGAATCCGGACGAAGGACGCCCAGGGCAAGGTCAAGGAGACGGTCCTTCTCATCGGCAAGGAGGACGCTGAGAAAAAGCAGGTCGTCGTGAAGACCGCGGAGCTCGCGTATCTCTTCCGCGTCGATTCGGGCTTTCTCCAGGATTTCCCCAAGGACAGGAAAGACTGGAAAGTTGAGCCGCTGAAAACAGAAGAAGGCAAGACCGATAAAAAATAAATTCGCCGATGAGCTCCTCGCTTGGTACCGGGTCAACCGGAGGAAGCTCCCTTGGCGCCGGACCCGGGATCCTTACAGGATCTGGGTTTCCGAGGTCATGCTCCAGCAGACGACCGTCCCGGCGGTCATCCCTTATTATGAGCGCTGGTTGAAGGTTTTTCCCGACATCGGGAGCCTGTCCCGGGCTTCTCTCCGGAAAGTCTTGAGAGAATGGCAGGGCCTCGGCTATTACCAAAGAGCCAGAAACCTCCATAAAGCGGCCAAGACGATCGTCCGTGAGTACGGCGGAAGGATCCCCGACGATGAGTGTACGCTCGGGAGTCTTCCCGGCTTCGGGCCCTACACCACGGCGGCCGTGCTGAGCCTCGTCTACGGTAAACCGCAGCCCGTCATCGACGCCAACGTCCGGCGGGTCCTCATGCGGGTCCTCGGCCTCCGCGGGACGGCCGAAGCGAGGGTCGACAAGACGCTCCGCGCCTTCCTCGAGACGGTTTTTTCCAAGGACTCGCCCGGCGATTTCAACCAGGCCATGATGGAGCTCGGGGCGCTCGTCTGCCGGAGCCGGAACCCCCAGTGCCTAGCCTGTCCAGTGCGGGAGTTCTGCCGAGCGGCGCGAGAAGGGACGCAGGAGATCATCCCCCGGCCTCGGACGCTGGGGCTCGAGAAGATCGAAGCGGTGGTCGCGGTCATCGAGAAGGACGGCCGGATCCTCATCCAAAAACGGCCTTCTCGCGGTCTCCTTGCCGACCTCTGGGAATTCCCGGGAGGGAAGGTCGAGAGGGGCGAGAGCCTTGTCCAGGCCCTGCGGCGCGAGGTCCGCGAGGAGCTCGGAGCTGAAGTCGAAGACGTCCGGCGCCTGACGACCGTCCATCATGCCTACACCCGTTTTCAGGTAACGCTCCGCGCTTATGCCTGCAAACTGCGGGATGAGGATTTCAAGACGGGGCCCCGGCGCCGCTGGGTCACCCTAAATTCCATCCGCAGGTATCCCCTCCCCTCGGGGAGCGTCAAGATCGTCGATTTCCTGGCCGCCCGGCGTTAGCCCATCAGGCCAATTTCCCGGTGCTTCGCCGCGACCGCCTCGGCCAGCTTGTCGATGGCTTCCAAGTCGGACGGCTTCGGCAAACCCTTGCAGATGACCGGCGGCAGCAGCTCGACCTTGAGATTGGGCATGGCGGCCTTGACGGCGTCGGCCATTTTCCCGGCCCAGCCGTAGGAGCCGACGATCGAGGCGAACCGGACCTTCGGCCGGAGCGCATTGGCCAGGACGACGGCGTTGAGGACCATCGGATGGGGCCCGATGTGGACCGTCGGAACTGCCACGATGAGCGTCGCCGCGTCGACGAGGGCCATGGCCAGTTTGCCAATGTCGGCCGTGGCCATGTTGAAAGGAAAGACGGTGATGCCCCGTTCGGACAGGGCGTTGACGAGCCGCTCGACCATGATGGCGGTCGAGCCGTGCATGGTCACCCAGGGAATGACCACCGTGTTATGGGGCATGTCATCCGTCCAGTCCCGGTAGGCCTGGATGATGGACTGGGGGTCGCGGTGGACGGGGCCGTGGCTCGGGGCGATCATCCGGATATCGAGGTCGCGGATCTTCTCGAGGTTCTTCTGGACGATCTTGCGGAAGGGCATCATGATCTCGGCGTAATACCTTTTCGCTTCGGCCAGGATGCAGTCGGCACCGTCGACGAAGAGCTCGGTCGAAGCGATGTGTGAGCCGAACCAGTCGCAACTGAAGAGGACCTTGTCCTCCTCGAGGTAGGTCGACATCGTCTCCGGCCAGTGGACCCACGGCGTGGAGATGAAACGGAGGGTCTTTTCCCCCAGGTCGAGTTTCTCCCCGTCGCCGACCGTCCGGATCCTCGCCGCGTCAAGGCCGAGGTGGTCGACGAGCATGGGTTTGGCCGGTTCGGAGCAGAGCAATTGGGCCTCCGGATAACGCTCCAGGACCCAGGGGATCCCGCCCGAATGGTCCTGTTCGGTGTGGTTGGAAATGAGATAGTCGATCCGGGTGACGTCCTTCAGGTGAGCCTGGAGCACATGGAGCATCGCCGGCTCGACCGTGTCGATGAGGGCGATCTTGTCTCGGCCCCGGACGAGATAGGCGTTATAGCTCGTCCCGTCGGGAAGCGGTATCAGGGCATCGAACAGTCTCCGGTCGAAATCCTGGGCCCCCACGGCCAGGACGTCGGGTACGATCTCTCTGGGTTTCATGACCATGAATCTCCTCGCAGGGAATGACCAATTCCTAGTTATTTTATAGTATTAAGATCGAAAAAGAAAGGGGAAGGATCAGCGCTTCAAACCTTGAAAAAGATCCTGCGCCGATGGAGGAAGAGAAGACACGCCCATTTCGCCGCCAGGGCTCCGACCGGAATGATGAGCGGGACGAGGAGGCCGGCGTTCCGCTCGACCCCGGACAGGAAAAATCTCGCGATCCCGTCGAAGTCCACGATCTCCTGGCCGAAATAGACAAGGATGGCGTTTGTTCCGATGACGACGAAGAAGAAGGCCCAGCGGCTCCAGCCCTTGACGTCGATAAGCCAATAGAAAAGGGCCATCAGGAGAAGGCACCAGCCGCCGGCCCAGAGCACGTACGAGCTCGTCCAAATGTGCTTGATGATGGGAAAGGCCAGCCCCCACGCGTATCCGACGCCCAGGCAGAAGATGCCGCCGGCGACGAGGCCGAGCGTCTTGGCGTTACCGCTTCGATTGGACTTCAGCCAGTATCCGGCGAACACGCCTAGCAGGAGGGAGCAAGCCGCCGGAAAGGTCGAGGCCGCCCCGAGGCTGTCGCCCGGCCCGTAGAACTCGGCGGAAATCTTCCCCGGCATGACCTTCTGGTCGATAAAGCTGTGGAGGGATCCTTCAGGCGTCATCACCCCTGCCCCGTGCCCCGGAACGGGGATGAGCGCCATCGCGGCCCAGTAGAGCAGCAAAACCCCCACGAACACGCCGACCTGCGTCCTGACCTTCGTGTTGAGCACCAGGATGGCGACGAGCAGATAGCATATCCCGATCCGCTGGAGGACGCCCGTCCAGCGCATGTTGGCAAAGTCGAACCTCAGCACGCCGCCGGCGATGAGCCCCAACACGATGAGGATGAGCGAACGCTTGACGACGTGGAGATACAGGCGCGTTCGGTCCTTTCCCGTTTCGGCCCGCTTCAGCAGAGAGAACGGGAAGACGGCTCCGATGATGAAGAGGAACAGGGGGAAGATGAGGTCGTAGAACGTGAAGCCCGCCCAGGCATTGTGCTCGACCTGGCCGGCGAGGAAGCGCGTCCAGGGCGCATCCTGGATCGCCGGCAGGCTCCGGCAAATCGCGTCTCCCCCGATGATCCAGAACATGTCGAAGCCGCGCAGGGCGTCGAGCGACATGATGCGGGCCGCCGCCGGTTCCGGTTTCTGGGCCGCCATCGTCCCTCTCCCCTACCGTCCGCCGTTGCCGCGGTCGCGGCCCGCGGCCTTCTCCAGGGCCGCTTCTATGGAATCGTACATCCAATGCATCATCTCCGCCGTCCGGGAGGGTTTCACCTCCGCAGAGACGGCCGCCTCAGTTTCCTTGCGCAGAGCCCGGAGCACTTCGAGGACCCGCCCGGCCTCGGCCGCGATCTCCGGGCCGGCCCCGCTCTGCCGCGACTTCAGGAGAATCTTCGAGGCCTCGGCCCGGTTGATGAGGTTCCTGGCGGCGAGATCCCAGGCACCAAGCTCGTCGCGCCCCGTTTTCACCGCCTTCGTATAGGCGCGGAACTGGGTCAGGCCCTCCCGATATTCCTTGAGCCTCGTCTCGCAAGTCGCGAGTTCCGTCTCGAGCTCGCCTTTCTTCGCCATCTCTTCGATCCGGTCCGCAACGTAGCCTCTGGGCGCCGGCTGGGCGTCCTTGAAAAAGCCCAGGTCTGCGGCGTAATTGAACAAGCCCCTCCTCGCCAGCCGCCCCGCGGCGATGAAGAACCCCGTGTCGTCGACGCCGAAATGCTCGCGGACGTAAGCCTTTTCGAAGGCCGCCAGGTCGCCGTCGGGATGAGCGGCGATGAACTGCGGCAGCTCGATCGACGTCCTCTGCAGTTCCCAGGGGAAGAGATGCACCGTCCAGCTCGTCAGGACGGCACCTTTCAGCGGCCCGGACGTCCCTTTCCGAAACGAATCATATGTGTTCCTCATATGGAAGTACGTCCGCGGGGCGAACACGCTATCGCCGTAACAGCTCGAGCTCGGGCAGACGACGACGTCGAACCCGTTCGCCGCCAAGTAATCCGCCGTGTAGAACACGTCCGGGTCGCGGCCGGGTTCGTCGCCGAGGGGGTAGAGGTAGGCGCCGAACCGATCGAGGGTCGCAGCGTCGAGTTCCTCCCTGGTCTTATTCCCCAGGCCCCACACATGGACCTCCCCGAACCCATAGTACCTGTCGTAAAGCCAATCGAAGATAACGACCTTCCTCGAGAGCCTGCCGAGGGCCTCGGGGTGATGAAGGAGCATGTCGCCCCAGATGACCGGACGGATCCCTTTTTCGATCAATGGAATACTTATGGCGTTCATGTGGTCGATGTAGAGCTCCGAGAGCGAATGAGCGGCGGCATACTCGCGGCATCGGGGGCATTCCCCCAGCGTATAGGCTTCGTCCGCGCCCAGATGGAAATACTTGACCTCTCCAAAGAGCTCCAGATACTCGTCGATCCACTTCCGCAGGAACGGTACGACGTCCGGATTCCGCGGGCAATACTGGTCGATCCGGTCCGGGACCTCCGCCAGCGGCTTGTATCTGTCGTTCTTGAGGACGTATTCACAATGACCGATCGTCTGGAGCAGGGGGATGGGCTCGAGCCCGAGCGACCGGCTGTAAGTGAGAATGTCCTTGAACTCGGCCTTCGTGAACGCGTCCGGCGAGACGCACTCCGGGCATGTCTCCCAGCGGATATTGTTCTCGACCTCCCAGATGATCGTGTTGTAGCCCAGGCCGGCCAGCGTCTTCAATTCCCTCATCAGGAAGGGGCCACGGAACTGGGCGATGTTCATATCGATATGAAAGCCCCTCATCCCCGCGGGCGCGGCGCCGGTCGCCGACTTGGCCCCGCAGGCGGCGGATCCCGCCGCCGCCAGCATGAGGATTGCCAGCCAGGCGCATCGACTCTCCGTTCTGATCATGGCGCGGCTCCTTGCCGGCATGATATCGCATCGGAATTGGATTGACAAGGTGTCGGGGCTCCGTCTAGAGTAAGGGCGGACAGCGTGTCGCGTTGAAAGGAGCAGGCTGGGGTATGGGGTTCGAAGAAGAGCTTTCGGCGACCATCCGTTCCCGCGGAGACTGGGCGCGGGACCTCCTGTGCCGGCTGATCGCCTTCCCCAGCATGACCGGCACGGAGTGCGGCGTGCAGGATTACCTGTACCGCTTCCTCTCGAGTTCGGGCTTCACGGCAAGACTCTCCCCCATCGACGAGTCCATCGTCGACGACCCGGACTACACGCCCGTCCCCGGGCATGAAAGCTATCGGGGACGGCCGAACGTCCTCGTCGACCTCGCCGGCGCGGGCGGCGGGAGAAGCGCCATCCTCAACTCCCACACCGACGTCGTCCCCGGCCCGGACGGGATGTTCGAGGCGAGATCCGAGAACGGCGTCGTTCACGGCCGTGGAGCCTGCGACGCCAAGGGCCAGGTCGTTACGATATTGCTGGCCCTCTCCGCGCTCAAGGAGCTCGGCGTCCGGCTCAAAGGGGACGTCGAGGCTCAGTTCGTCATCGAGGAGGAGGCCGGCGGCAACGGCTCCCTCGCGGCCATCGCCGGGGGCCGCCGGGCCGACGCCGTGGTCGTGCTCGAGCCGACCGGCCTCGACGTCCGTCCCGCGAATCGAGGGGCCGCCTGGTTCAAGCTCACCGTCTCGGGCCACTCCGTCCACATGGGCCGTTACCGCGAGGGCGTGAACGCGTTCGACGAAATGTTGGGCCTCGTCCCAGTCCTCAAGGAGTACGAAGCTTCTCTCCGAGAAGCTTCGAAAGGATACCCCGGGTTCCCCGACGACCCCAGCCCGGTCGTCGTGAACATCGGCCGGGTCCGGGGCGGAGACTGGCCATCGACCGTGCCCGCCGAGTGCGTCGTCGAGGGCGGGATCGCCTTCCTCCCGAATCGGACCGCCCGGCGGATCGAAGAAGACGTCCGGACCCTGATCGAAGCTAAAGCAACGCCCTGGGCACGGGAGCACGCCCGTTTCGAGCTCGCGGGACTCCGTAACGAGGCCTTCGAAACTCCGGCCGGCGATCCGGCCGTCCGGTCGTTCCACCGGGCCGCCGAGTCGCTGCTGGGGCCGCGGCCGCTCGAGGGCTGGGTCGCCTCGTGCGACGCGCGTCTCTTTTTCCATCGCGGCGGGATGCCGACGCTCGTCTTCGGCGCCGGGGACCTCGGCCAGGCCCACGCGCTCGACGAGCGTATCGAAATGGACGATATCCTCCGCGCCGCCGAGGTGCTGGCGACATTCCTCACGGATTGGTGCGGCGTCGAGGGGAAGGAGGAGGGCAATGCCTGTTAGGATCGCCGTCGTGGGAGCGGGGAAGTTCGGCGAGATGCACCTGGATGTGTTCACCCAGCTCGGGTCGACCGGCCTGGCCGAGCTCGCCGCCATCGCCGAGACAAACCCGGGGCGGGCGGCGGAGCTCCGCGACCGGTACGCCTGCCCCGTCTACGGGGATTACCGCGAGATGCTCGGAAAAGAGGCCCTGGACGCGGTCAGCGTCGCCACCCCCGATCATCTCCATCGCGAGATCGCCGTCGCGGCCGCCGCGGCGGGAAAGCACGTCCTGGTGGAGAAACCCCTGGACGTGACCGTCGAGGGCGCGGCCGAAATGGTCCGGGCGGCCCGGGACGCCGGCGTCCTTCTCCAAGTCGACTTCCATAAGCGCTACGACCCCGACCATCAGACGATCGAGCGGCGCGCCAGGTCCGGCGACCTCGGCGATATCCTCTACGGCAGCGTCCACATGGAAGACCGCATCGAAGTCCCGGCCGAATGGTTCCCGCACTGGGCACCCCGCTCCTCCCCGGCCTGGTTCCTGGGAGTGCACTTTTACGACCTCGTCCGCTGGATCGTCAAGTCGGAGGCAAAGACCGTTTACGCGACCGGAGCCAAGAACACTCTTCTCAAGGACCATGGCATCGACACCTGGGACTGCATCAACGCCAAGGTCGACTTCGAGAACGGGGCCGCCTTCACGTTCGACACGAGCTGGGTCCTGCCCAAGGGGTTCGAGGCCATTGTGAATCAGGGCCTCCGGGTCGTCGGCACGAAAGGTGTCTTCGAGTGCGACAGCCAGGACCGCGGCACCCGCTCCTGCATCGACCGGGAGGGCATGGCCACCTACAACAACAACTTCAAGCGCGAATCCGTCGACCGGCAGGGCCGCAAGGTCCTCCGCGGCTACGGCATCGAGAGCATCGAGGACTTCGCCGGGAACGTCGCCTTCCTCAAGAGCGGCGGGCGGCTCGAAGACCTCAAAGGGGTCTGGGCCTCGGGTGCGGACGGGCTCGAGGTCACGCGCATCGCCGTCGCCGTGCACGAGAGCCTGGCGACCGGCCGGGTCGTCCGACTGAGGTAGGGCTATGGCGATCTACGATCTCACACCCATCGACGTGCCGCGTGTCGAAACGCGATATCGGTCCATCCGGACGAAGATCCCAGTGCCGGAATCGGTCCCCATCTTCGAGGCGCTCGCGGCGAGCGAGCCGCGGTCCATGTCCGGCCAGCCGCCCGTCGTGTGGCATAGGGCCGAGGGCTTCACCGTCCACGACAAGTGGGGCAACCGCTGGATCGACTGGTCGAGCTGCGTCCTCGTCGCCAACGCCGGTCACGGCCGGCCCGAGATCCGGGAAGCCCTGAAAAGGGTCATCGACCAGGGCCTCATTGCGAGTTACGTCTTCGTCCACGAGCAGCGGGCCGAGCTCTGCGGCATGCTGAGATCGCTCTCCCCGGACCCGGAGGCTTACAGAGTCTTCCTTCTTTCGACGGGAAGCGAGGCGACCGAGAACGGCATCAAGCTCGCCCGGACCTACGCCCTCGAAAAATACGGCCCCCGGCGGAAATATCTCGTTTCCTTCCGGAATGCCTTCCACGGCCGGACGATGGGCGCCCAGCTCGCGGGCGGCCTGGACGGGCAGAAAAAGTGGATCGGCGACCGGGACCTCGGGTTCGTCCAAGTCCCATTCCCGGACGGCTATAAGAACATGGACACGAGCTTCGGCCTGTTCCTGGCGACCCTCGAGGAGAAAGGGATCGCCCCCGACGAGATCGCCGGGGTGATGACAGAAAGCTACCAGGGCGTCGGGCCGGACTTCCTCCCGGTCGAGTACGCCAGACGCCTTGAGGCGTTCTGCCGCGAGCACGACATCGTCACGATCTTCGACGAGGTCCAGTCGGGCTTCGGCCGGACCGGGAAGATGTTCTGCTACGAACACTACGGCGTCAAGCCGGACATTATCTGCTGTGGCAAGGGCATCTCCTCTTCCCTGCCGATCTCGGCGGTCGTCGGCCGGGCGGACATCCTGGGGCTCTACCCGCCGGGGGCGATGACCTCGACGCATTCGGCCTCCCCGCTGCCGGTCGCAGCGGCCATCGCCAACCTGAAGATCCTCCTCGGGGAGAACCTGGCGGCAAGGGCCTCCCGGATGGAGGGGGTCCTCATGCCCCTCCTGGCCGAGGTTCAAAAAAGACACGCGGCGAGGCTCGGCTGCCTCCACGGCAAGGGACTGGTCGCAGGCATCCAAGTCGTCAGGCCCGGAACAAAAACCCCGGACCCGGCGACTGCCCTGGCCATCAATGTCGCCTGCATGCGCAAGGGCGTCCTGATGTTCGCGCCCGTCGGGGTCGCCGGGGAATGCTTGAAGATCGCCCCGCCGCTCACGATCGCCGAGGACGCCCTGGTGGAATCGGCTCAGGCCTTCGGGGAGGCCGTCGACGAGGTGCTGTCATGAATAAAGACATTTTCGAACTGAACGGAAAGACCGCCGTCATCACCGGCGGCGGGGGCTCCCTCGGCGGGGCCATGGCCATTGCTCTCGCGAAGCGCGGGGCAACCGTCGCCCTCCTCGACCTACGAGAAGCGGCCACGGCCGATGCCGCCCGCCGCATCGCCACCGCCGGCGGCCGGGCGATCGGCCTCCCCTGCGATGTCCTCGACGAAAAAAGCCTGGCTGATGCCGCGGCGAAGGTTGTCGGTGAATTCGGGCGCGTGGACATCCTGGTCAACGCCGCGGGCGGGAACGGCCCAGCGGCGACCACGTCCAAGGAAACCGTCGAGCGTGCGGACCTCCACGAAACGCCCGGTGGGCCCACGACGTTCTTCGACCTCGACGCCGGGGCCTTCCGGTCCGTCTTCGATCTCAACGATGACCGCCTCGCGGCCGCTCACCCGGGTCCCGGCCTACTCCGCGGCGAAGGCCGGCGTGTCCAACTTCACCCGATGGCTGGCGACGCACCTGGCCCCGGTCCATATCCGGGTCAACGCCATCGCCCCCGGCTTCTTCCTGACCGAACAGAACCGGTTCCTACTGACGGACGAGAAGACCGGCGGCCTCTCGGCGAGGGGCACGGTCATCATCGCCCACACGCCGATGGGCCGATTCGGGACGGGCGACGACCTGGCCGGGGCGCTGATCTGGCTCGTCTCCGACGCTTCGGCCTTCGTGACCGGCGTCGTAATTCCCGTCGACGGCGGTTTCTCCGCGTACTCGGGAGTATAGGACCAGCATGATCACCAACCAACCCCTACCATCCACGATGAGGGCGGTCGTGCTCGAAGCGCCGCGGAGGCTGGCCCTTCGCGACATTCCGGTTTGGCCCATCGAGGCTTATGGCGACCCGGACATGGTTCTCGTCAAGGTCGCGGCCTGCGGCGTCTGTGGTTCCGACACCCGGTATTACGGCGGCGAGAATCCGTGGGCCATGCACACCCTCGGGCACCACGTCGACAACCCGCCGGGAATCGTCCTCGGCCACGAATTCGCGGGCGAGATCGTGGCCGTCCTCGACGAGAAGAACGCCCGCCTTCTGGGCCGGCGGGTCGCTCCGGTCTGTTCGAAGGTCTGCGGCACCTGCCCCGAATGCGTCTCGGGACGGACGGAGCTCTGCCCGAACACGGTTCATATGGGTCACGGTCAGGGGTGGGGAAAGCGCGATTTCTATCCCGGCGCGTACGCCGAGTACGTTCCCGCGTGGGGCAGCGGCTGTTTCGCCATCCCGGACGGGTTGACCTACGGGGAGGCGGCAATGATGGACATTCTGGCCGTCTGCGTCCATGTCGCCCATCAAGGGAACGTCCAGCCGGGCCGGCCCGTTCTAATGATGGGCGCCGGCCCCGCCGGTAACGGCATCGCCCAGGCTGTGCTTAATCTCGGGGCCAGCCGGGTCGTCGTCACCGACATCGCCAACGCGCCCCTCGAAGCGGCCCGGAGGAGGGGGTTCGACGCCGTCGTCGACGCGAGAGGCAAGTCGCACCGGGCCCTCGTCGAGGAACTGTCGGCGCTCGCCCCGGAGGGGTTCGGCAGCGTCTTCGACAGCGTCGGCGGCCGGGACAGCTTCGAGCTCGGACTGCGGCTTCTCGGGAAGAAAGGCACGCTCGTCAACATGGCCGTCCACGACCTGGACATCCCGGTGAACTTCCTTCGCCTCGGCAGCGAGCGCCGCATCACGACGAGCTCAAATTTCGCGACGGGCGACTACCCCTGGGCCCTGAGCTGGCTCGAAAGCGGGCGGTTCTCGGTCAAGGATTGGTTGACAGCGGTCCGGCTCGAGGACGTCCCGGGCGTGTTCGCCGAAGCCGACGCGGCCGGCCGGCGCGCCTTCAAGCTGGTCATAGAATTCTAAGAATCGGTATAAAGAATGGCGGGACTTGTTCTGGCCCATCAGGGAGAGAGACGATGATCAACAAGCTGAAAAAAATCGCGCGAGAGGCCGGGCTGGTCATTCTTATGACGATGCTCCTTGGCTTTGGCGCGTCTTCCTCGGGCGCTTCGCTCGCGGCGAACCCTTTCGAGCAAGTCAAGAGACTCGGACGCGGAGTTAACATCCTCGGCTATGACCCCATCTGGGACAAGTTCGAGGATGCCCGCTTCAAGGAACGACATTTCCAGCTCATCCACGACGCCGGATTTCAGACCGTCCGGATCAACATGCATGCCCTCCAGCGGATGGACGCCGCGTCGGACTTCAAGCTCGACGAGACATGGCTGAGGACCCTGGATTGGGCTGTCAAAAGCGCCTTGGCCAGCGATCTCATGGTCATCCTGGACCTTCACAACTACAACGATGTCGCCGAGGATCCGGCCGGCTTCAAGCCCCGGGTCCTGGCCTTCTGGAGGCAGGTCGCCGCGCGTTTCAAGGACGCTCCGGACGCGGTCCTCTTCGAGATCTTGAACGAGCCCAACGGCCGGCTGACAGCGGCCTTGTGGAACGAATGGCTCATCGAAGCGCTGGCCGTCATCCGCCGTACCAATCCGGCGCGGACCGTGGTCGTCGGTCCTCCTTCATGGAACGGGATCGACCACCTGGATGAGTTGGCGTTGCCGGAGGCCGACAGGAATATCATCGTGACGGTCCACTATTACGAGCCGATGCGGTTCACTCACCAGGGGGCGCCGTGGTCTCCGGAGAACGTCCGTTTTTCAGGCGTAACCTGGGGAAATGCCCTTGAGACAAGACGAGTCGAGGACGATTTCGCCCGCGTCGAGAAGTGGTCTCGATCACACCGGCGTCCCATCCTGCTCGGCGAATTTGGCGCCTATGACAAGGGCCCGATGGAGTCGCGGGCGCGCTATACGTCGTTCATCGCCCGCGCGGCCGAATCCCGGGGCTGGGCCTGGGCCTACTGGCAGTTCGATTCTGATTTTATCGTCTACGACATCGATAAGGACCGTTGGGTGACGCCGATTCTCAGGGCTTTGGTTCCAAGCCGCTAGCCAGGTGCGCGAAATTAGACCCCGGGATATTTCCGTTTGGCGAAGTAAATGATCTCCGGGTGCTTCTTGTAGCCCAGTTTCTCGAACACCGCCATAGAGATGGCGTTATCGTCCTCGATGAGGCAGGCGAGGATGTCCATCCCCAGGGCCTCGAGCCGCCGCTCGGCTTCGCGGACGAGCCGGGCGCCGAGGCCCTGCTTCCTCAGCGTCGCGTCCACGGCCAGACGGTTGATCCAGCCCTTGCGCCCGTCGTGGGTGGCCAGCACGGTGCCGATGATCCGCCCCCCCTCCCCTTCCTCGGCCACGAGAAAGAGGACGTTCGGCATCTTGATCTGCCGGGCGATATTCTCGCGGCTGTCACGGCCTTTTGGCTTCAAGGGCAGGCCGCCTTCGGCCCAGAGCTCCATGACCCGGGCATAGTCCTCGATGCGAAACTCCCGGACTCTAAAATTATCCATTTGAGATTTTTCCGGCATCGCCGTTCCCCCTTCCCTCCTCTCGGACCCTTTTCCGGTCGAGCGCCATCAGCGGATGAAAATGGCGTAGGCTCCGATGGCCACGGCCGCGGCCGCAAGCCCGGCCATAACGACACCCAGCCCCGATTTCTTCCGGAGAAGCCGGGCGGCGAGGATGAAATTGCGGATGGCCAGGGCCGCCGCTCCCGCGTAGAAAACAAGATAGGTCGTCTGCCAGATGCCGGGCTGGGACAAGATACCCACCCATTCGCCCTGGCCCATGCCGAAGGCCATGAACGCGGCCTCGACGGCGGAAGGGATCCAGGCCAGGAAAAGCGGCGAGCCCAAGGCGACGCCGGCGAGCGCCGCCGTCCCGCCGAAATCCGTCCCGCCCTTATCCCGCCGCCCCAGAGCATGAATGACCCCGGCCGAGGCGAGCCAGGCCGCCAGGATCATGGGCAAGACGAAGATCATCTGCCAAAAGTAGTAGTTATCGGGGCCCATTCCGAAAATGACGGGCGCCGTCGGCACGGCCCCGGTGACGGCCAGGATGGCCGACGTGACGATATACAGGAAGCCCACGCCCCCGACGGCGAGGATGGCTCGGCGCGCCGGACGCTGCATCTTGAGGAGCCCGCGCATGGTCTGGCCAGGCTTGAAGATCGCGCTCGTCAACATCATTCCTCTCTCATCCAACGAAAAGGTGCTTGCTCGAAAAATTAGGCTCGGTGGTCAGGTTCGTCCCGAAACGCCGCAGGCCCGCTTCGTCCCCCGGCGTCGGGATGTGGGTGATGTGGACCTCGCAGCCCTGCAGATCTTTCATCTTCTCCAGGGCCAAGTGGGCCATGGGGTTGGTGGACGCGTTGATGCTCAGGCAGATCAGGACCTCCGAGAGGTCGAGGCTGACCGTTTTGGCCCCGAAGACGTTTTTCTTGAGGTCCCCAACGGATTCGATGATCGACGGGGAGAGAAGATGGATCTTTTCCGGGATCTCGGCCAGCATTTTCACGGCGTTGAGGACCAGGGCCGACGAGGCGTGCATGAGGGGGGAGTTCTTCCCCGTGACGATGGTGCCGTCACGGAGCTCCATGGCCGCGCCGACGAAAACCCCTTTGTTCCCTTTGCCCGTCTCCCGGGCCTCCTCGGCCGCCCGCCGGGCCGGTTCGACGACCCGCCTGTCCTCGGGCTTGACCCCAAGCTCCTTCATTAGGAGTTCCGACCGCTGGACGGTCTCCTTCTCGACGAAGCCCAGGAGATATTCGCAGGAGTAGCGGAAGTATCTCCGGATGAGCTCCTGCTTGGCGGCGTCCCGGACGACGTCGTCGTCCTTGATCCCGAAGCCGGCGGTGTTGCAGCCCATGTCGGTCGGCGACTTGTAGAAGGACGGGCCGCCGGTGATCTTCTCGATGATCCGCCTCAGCACCGGAAAAACCTCGACGTCGCGGTTGTAGTTGACGGCGGCCTTGCCGTAGGCCTCGAGGTGGAAGGGGTCGACGAGGTTGAAGTCGCCGAGGTCGGCCGTGGCCGCCTCGTAGGCGACGTTGACCGGGTGCTTGAGGGGCAGATTCCAGATGGGGAAGGTCTCGAACTTAGCGTAGCCGGAAGCGAGCCCTCGCCGGTATTCGTGGTAGATCTGGGACAGGCAGGTGGCCAGCTTGCCGCTCCCCGGCCCCGGCCCGGTGACGATGACGAGGGGATGCTTGGTCTCGATGTAGTCGTTCGCCCCGTAGCCCTCGTCGCTGACGATGACGTCGACGTCCGTGGGGTAGCCCTTGGTGAAGCGGTGGGTATAGACACGGATGCCCTGCCGCTCGAGCTTGTTCTTGAAGATGCGGGCGGCCGGTTGATTGTCGAACCGGGTGATGACCACGGCTCGGATCTGGATGCCCCATTCCCCCAGGTCGTCGATGAGCTTCATGGCGTCGACGTCGTAGGTGTGACCGAAATCGGCACGCATCTTCTTCCGTTCGATGTCCCCCGCGTAGATGCAGAGCAGAAAATCCGCCTGGCTCCGGAGCTCCTGCAGGAGCTTCATCTTGACGTTGGGGTCGTAGCCGGGCAGAACCCGGGCGGCATGATAGTCGAAGAACAGCTTGCCGCCGAATTCGAGGTAGAGCTTGTTCGGGAAACGTGTCATCCGGTCGAGGATGGCCTTCTTCTGTTCCTGGAGGTAGAAGCCGTTGTCGAAGCCTGCGGCGTGGTTCATTTTGAGTTTTAGCCTTTCTGCGACAATAGATTTAGCGCGCGGTGCCCTTGAGCACCTTGAAATCGTCGAAGAGCCCGTAGTCGACGGAGCCGTATTCCGAGCCGGGCGGCAATCCCCCCTTGGCCCCCTGCTGGAAAGAACCGGGCCAAGCCCGGCCGAGGGGCGGGTTGTTGTGGAACGGTCCGAGCGTATTCTTGAGCGTCCCATAGACGACGACGGAGACCTCGTTCGGACCGGCGACAAGGGCGTCCGTCAGGTCCACTTCGTACGGCGCGAAAGCGGCCGTGCCGACCCGCTTGCCGCCGACGAAAACCTCCGCCGTCGCCCCGAGCCATGCGCCGAGCTTGAGGCGGTAGGCCGGCCGGGGCTCGTCCTGCCGAACGATATAGGTTTTCCGGTAGCGAACTCCCGCCCCGTAGAAAGGCAGGCCCTGGGCTTTCCAGGACCCGACCGCGAGGGGCGCCGGCGGGTGGAGCTCGAAGCCGCGGGCGGCGCCGGCGAGGCGGAAATCCCCGAGGAGGTAGACCGGCTCGAGCTCGGAGTGGATAGTGAACGGCTTGGCCTTGACCGTGATCTTGTTCTTTCCGAAGACGACATGGGGGCCAACGGGGAAAACGCCGAAGGCCCGGTCGAGCCACCATTCTCCCGGCAGGGCCTTGACCTCACGGTCGTTGACGAAGACGCGGAAGAGCTCGGGACGCTCGACCACGGCTTTCAAGGCCGCGAAATCCCGGGCGTCTCCCTTGACCGCCCGAAACCAGAAAACCGCCTCGAAGCCGGAATTCGCCGGGAATTTGTCGCGGTCGAGGATGTTCGTCTTGTACTGGACGGCGCTGTCCCAGGGGTTCCGCCCTAGTCCATGGGCTTCGAACGTCTTTCTCTGAGCGTCATAAAAATAGAGGTCTTTTTCGGTCCGGCCGCCGAGGACAAGGTCGCAGTAGTCCAGGGTCAGGACGTTCGGCGCCAGAGGCTCGACCGCGAGACCCCCGTCGGCCGCAACGTCCTCCCAAACGATGGCCGGGGCCGTCGCCGGTTTCGCCCGCTCATTCTTGAGACAGAGAAGCAGGCTCCCGCCCGGCGGAAGGGAAAAGGCGACGTCCACCTTGCTGCCGCGCCGGACGAAAGGATAGGCCTTGACCCGGCCGGTGAATGCGTCCCACTCTTCGGCCGAGCCGCCGGCCAGGGTCATCGTTCCCGCGGCCGTCTCCGCGGCGTCGGAGTTGGCCAGGAAGACGAACCGGCCGCCGTCGAACTCCCGCCGCTGGTGGAAGATACGGGCGTTCGCCGACGTCCCGGCGAAAACGACGGCCGGAGGGCTGAACATGCGGACCTTGTCGAAGCCGCTGCCCGGTCCGGCGTTGACCCAGCGATCGCCGAAGGAATCCTGCAGGAGCCGGAGGTCTTCGGTGACGATGCCGTTGACATAATCGGGCGGCGCAACCCAGGAGACGACCTTGCCGTCGCGGATGAGATAGTCGCGGATGAGGGCCACGCTCGAGTCCTCGAGGTTGCGCAGTCCGGGCGGGAAAATGACCAGGCTATACGAGCGGGAACCGATGTTGAGCTTCCCGTGGCTGACCGAAGCGAACTCCTGGAGGGTTTTTTCGCTGACGAGGTCGTATTCGACCTGCTCGGCCTCGAGGAGGTTGACGAAGGCCTGGAAATCCCGGCCGACCGTCTGGAAATCCTCCGACTCCGCGGCCGGAGAATAATACATCCAGGCGGTCGTCGTCGGCTCGACGACCAGGATCTTATTGACCTGCTCGCCCAGGCTCATGACGACGGATAGCCGGCCGAAATAGTCGGCCAGGGTGTTGTAGTAGGACCACCAAGGTTCGTGGTCGGAGAAGGACAGCGGGTGGTCGCGCTTGCGGGCGCCCTTGATCGTGGCGTAGGACAGATGCTGGTTGAGGAAGTTCACGCCCAGGGCGTACTCCCAGTCGCCGATCCGCTTCTGGTCGGCGAAGGTCATGTCCCAGCCCCCGGCCCCGTACGTTTCCGACATCGTCCGCTTCCGTCCCATCTGATTGGCGGCGCTTCGGATCTCGCGGACCGCGCGGGCGTTGCCGAACTGGGCGTCGGGGCCGGTTTCCCAATCGTTCATCAGGATGTCGATGCCGGGCATGTGGGCATAGGCGGCCATGGCCAGGTTGTCCGGGGAGCTGCGGGGAGAAGGCCATTCGTGCTCCCAGTAATGGCCGGTGAAGGCGAGGTTGTTGTCCGTGGCGTAGGCGTAATAGGGCTTGGCCCAGTTCTCGATGAACAGGTCGAGGAGCGTCGCGTAATAATCGTGACGGGCCCGCCGCCAGTTGCCGACCTCCTCGAAGAGGGACACGAGGTTCGGCCGGAGGTCATAGCCCCAGCGCGTCTGGAATGTCTGGAAAAGGGCCGGCGTGTAGTTCAGGGCCTCCCGGCCGCCGGCGGGCGAGATCTCGGCCTCGTCCTGGAAGACGCCGGGCACGGTCAGACCGAATTCGTTGCCGATCACTCTCTTGTAGCCGTTGAGGGTCAAGTCGATGAACTTCTCGGTGACGTCCTTGCGCATGATGTCGACGTACGTGAAGCCGCCGTGCCAGGGCGAGGGCTCGGCCCGGACGACGTCGAAAACATAATAGGCGGCCCCGTCCTTCGCCGCCGGCCTAACCTTGCCCGTCACGTCCTCGAAGCCGGTCAGGGTCTTGCGCAGGACGACCACAGGTTCGGCGTCGAAGGCTTTCGGGGGACCCTCGAACCGCCTCATCCTCAGCCCCGAGCGCGCTGCGTCCGGCATCTCCGCCGGCACGTGGCCGCCGGCGAACCCGGAGGGATAGGAGTTCTCGTCATAGATCCAAACCCGGAGCCCGAGAGCCTTCCCCGTCTCGACGGCATAGGCGCAGAGCGAAAACCATTCGTCCGTGAGATAGGGCGTGATCAGGCCGGGCCTCGGGTGGATGAACGCGCCGCCGATGCCGCGCGCCTTGAAACTCTCGAGCTGGCGCTTGATCTCGTCGCGGGTCATCAGGTCGTTCCAGACCCAGAGAGGAGTGCTCCGGTATTCGGCCGGCGGGTCGGCGAACAACCGGAGAATCCCGTCGTAGGAATCGGCCACGGGCTTCTTGGCACAAGCGGCGCCGGCGGCCGCGAGGGCCAGGGCCAAAGCCAGGAGGGTCAGAATCGGGCTTCGACGGTTCTTATTCATGGGATGTCCCTTTCGCTCTCCTGCGGGAATGCGGCATCGGGCCGGAACATGCTTATGAACGAAAACATACGGCCCCAAATTTAAGGGAACAAGACCTCAAAGTCAAGCCGAGGGCAAGTCACTGTGGAACCCGAAAAAGATGTTCGCCATCTTTTGGCGCCGGCGAAAGTATCAATGGCGGAGAGGGCGGGATTCGAACCCGCGGTCCCGGTTTGAGCCAGGACAAACGCTTAGCAGGCGTTCCTGATCGACCACTCCAGCACCTCTCCGCGGTCAGGGAACGTGGGGCTATTCTAGCATGAGAGCGGGGCTAAATCCAGAGACTGCCCCGCCCTTCAGCACGGCCCCCACTTATGCCGCGGATGGCGCTTCGTGTATTCCACGGCCGTGTTTTTCGTGATGCGATGCCACGGCTCCCCCGTCTTGGCCCCGACGATCCCGGCCAGAGCACAGCGGCAGAGCGTCGGGTCGACCTTCCTCCGCAGCTTGTGGAAGACGTCGTATGGGTCGCGCTTGAGGAAGTCCTCTTTCGTCTTGATGCCGATCTTCTCGAGCTTGGCGGCCGTCGTCTTGCCGATGTTCGGCAGGTCGGTGACCTTGCTGGGGGCTTTCGCGGGTTTTCTCATGCCGGTCCTCTTCGCCGCGGGAGAGGGATTGGCGGAGGGAGAGGGATTCGAACCCCCGTTCCGGAGACCGGAAAGCGGTTTTCAAGACCGCCGCCTTCAACCACTCGGCCATCCCTCCGTCTTATTGTTATTTCGAAGCTGAGATGCGTTCGAGTCCGTCCATGTAGGCCCGCAGGGCCTCGGGTACGACGACCGAGCCATCCGCCTGTTGGTAGTTCTCGAGGATGGCGCTCACCGTCCGGCCGACGGCGAGGCCCGAGCCGTTCAAGGTGTGGACGAACTCGGGCTTGCCCTTGGGCTCGCGCCGGAAACGGATATTGGAACGACGCGCCTGGAAGTCGACGCAATTCGAACACGAGGAGATCTCCATGAAGCCGTCGCGGTTCGGCATCCAGACCTCGAGGTCGTAGGTCTTGGCGCTGGCGAAGCCCATGTCTCCGGTCGCGAGCAGAACGACGCGGTGATGGAGTCCGAGCCTCCTCAGGACCTCCTCGGCCGAGGCGGTCATGTATTCGAGCTCGTCGAAGGAGCCCCCCGGACGGCTGAAGATCATCATCTCGACCTTGTTGAACTGGTGCTGGCGGATGAGCCCACGGACGTCTTTTCCGTACGACCCTGCCTCGCTCCGGAAACAGGGCGTGTAGGCGACGAAGCGTTTCGGCAGGTTCCCTCCGTCGAGGATCTCGTTCCGGTAGATGTTCGTCAACGGCACCTCGGCCGTCGGGATGAGGTACCAGTCGAAGCCCTCGAGCTTGAATAGGTCCTCCTTGAACTTGGGCAGGTTCCCGGTGCCGGTCAGACTCTCGGCGTTGGCGATGAAAGGCGGCAGGACCTCGGTGAAGCCGCGCTCCCGGGTGTGCATGTCGAGCATGAAGCCGATCAGAGCCCGCTCGAGACGCGCGCCCGCACCGAAGTAGAGCGCGAACCGCGAACCCGTGATCTTGGCCGCCCGCTCGAAGTCGAGGATGCCGAGCTTCTCGCCGACGTCCCAGTGGGCCTGAGGCTTGAAACCGAATTCCGGCCGGCTGCCGAAGCGCCGGACCTCTTTGTTGTCTTCGGCCCCGCGGCCGACGGGGACGGACTCGTGGGGGATATTGGGAACGTTGAGGAGGGTCGTTTTGAGCTCTTCTTCGAAGACCTTGAGCTTCTCATCGAGACCGGCGATTGCGTCGCCGACCTTTCTCATGTCCGCGATCAAGGACGAGGCGTCCTTCCCCTCCTTCTTCAGCCGGGAGACCTCTTCGGAAGCCTTGTTCTTCTCGGCCCTGAGGTCCTCGACTTTCTTGAGGACGGCCTTCTTCTCGCGGGAGACGCGGACGAACTCCTCGAGGCTTATCCACGGTCCTCTCGCCGCGAGCCTATTCTGAACCGATTCAAGGTTTTCCAAAACGAATTTCGCGTCGAGCATGGCCCGATTATAGCATGGACGAACGAAATTTTGACAAGACGGGCGGATTATTCAAGAATAGACGCGATGGCCGGCTACATTCAGGTCTACACAGGGAACGGCAAGGGCAAGACGACCGCGGCCCTGGGCCTCGCCCTTCGGGCGGCCGGCCGCGGTTTCAGGACATATATCGCCCAGTTCCTCAAGGGACAGCCGACGGGCGAGGTCGAAGCCGCGAAACGGCTCGCTCCCCTCGTCCGCATCGAGCGGTTCGGACGCGAAGGCTTCATCACGGTCAAGGACAGCCCGGACGACGAAGACGTCACCCGGGCCAGGGCCGGGCTCGAAAAGGCGCTCGAGGCCATGCTCTCGGGCGACTACCGGATCGTCGTCCTGGACGAGGTCAACACGGCCGTCCACTTCAAGATCCTGCCCGAACAAGAGGTTCTGGACTTCCTCGACAAGCGCCCGGCCGGCGTCGAGGTCGTCCTGACCGGGCGTTACGCCCCGGATTCCTTCATCGCCCGGGCCGATCTCGTCACCGAAATGACAGCCCTCAAACACTATTACGACCGGGGCGTCAAGGCCCGCGAGGGCATCGAAAAATGACGCGGAAGCCGAACCCCTTCGGCCGGAGCCCGTTCCGGCCGTCCATAGACCGGGCCCGCTTCGAGGAACTCGTCGGAGCGGCCATGGCCGAGATCCCCAAAGGCTTCCGCAAGCTCATCGACAACGTCACCGTCATGGTCGAGGACGATTGCCCCCCGGGGACTTCCCTGCTCGGGCTCTATCACGGCGTCCCCTACCCCCATCGGAGCCCCGGTTCCTACGGCAATCTCCCGCCCGATGTCATCGTCATCTACCAGCGGCCGATCGAGTCGATCTCGCGGACCGACGACGACATCAAGGACAACGTCCGCGACACCGTACTCCACGAGGTCGGCCACTATTTCGGGCTCGGCGAGGCCGAGCTCCGGGAGATCGAGAGGGCCGTCCGGGAATCGCGAAAAGGAGAGAGAAGTTGAGCAAACCCCTCGAAGGCGTCTACGCCGCCCTGACCACCCCCTTCGCCGGGGACGAGATCGCGGCGGACAAGCTCCGGGACAACGTCCAAAAATACAATCGCACGGACCTCGCGGGATATCTCGTCCTCGGCTCGACCGGGGAGAGCGTCTCCCTGACGGATGAGGAGTCGTTACAACTCGTCGAAGCCGTCGCCGCGGCCGCCGCGCCGGAAAAAAAGATCCTCGTCGGGACGGCCCGCGAATCGACCAAGGGCACGATCGACTTTACCAACAGCCTGGCCGGCCGCGGGATCGCCGCGGCCCTCGTCCGGCCGCCCTCCTACTTCAAGTCGAAGATGACGCGCGAGGCGCTTAAAACGCACTATTGGGCCGTGGCCGAGGCGAGCAAGCTCCCGATCCTCATCTATAACATGCCCCAGAACACCGGCATTTCCCTCGAGCCCCAGCTCATTATCGACCTAGCCCCGCATCCGAACATCGTCGGGCTCAAGGAGAGCTCGGGCAGTCTGGCCTTCCTGGGCGAGGTCGTCCGCGAGGTGCCCGACCGTTTCCATTACTTCCTGGGTTCGGGGCACGTCATCTACCCGGGCCTGGAGATGGGGGCGTGCGGCGCCATCCTGGCCGTAGCCAACGCTGCGCCGGAGATGAGCGCCGAGATCTTCAGCCTGTTCAACGCCGGGAAGAAAGACGAAGCCCGCCGGCTCCAACTCGACCTCGTCCCCCTCAATAAGGCGCTTGTGGAGGTTTACGGCATCGCCGGGCTCAAGTACGCCCAGGACCTCCGGGGATATTATGGCGGGCCGACCCGGCTCCCGCTTCTCCCGGTCGGGGAGCAGGCGAAGCGGGACATCGCCGCCCTGCTCAAGAAAATGGGCTTGTAAATCCGGCGGGCGCGGCAGGGGAAAAAAACGACCGTGCACCCTGCTCCGACAGCACTCTCCCTGCGTGTCCCGAACCGCCGGCTCAGGCGAGGCTGACTGCCGCACAAGGAACCGTCCCGTTGCCGCTGCTACCTTCCGGTCCTGACGGAGTTCGCGGGAAGCCCTTCGCGCAGGGCCCCGGCCTTCAACGCCACGTGCAAGGGCACCGGCCAGAAAGAGGGAAGCCTCGGCAGGGGATTCGACCCCACTGGAGCGGATTGTGGGCCACAGGGCACCGCTACCTCCCCGTCTAGCACGGTCGATTCCTATTATACATTTTTTCTGATCATCCCGCCTCTCATCCCGGCATTTTACGCCCCGGCCGCTGTCGAAGGAGTTGATTTCCAGCTCCTCCCCTGCTATCCTTCGCCCTTCGAGAGACGGTCGAAGCGAGTTCGCGCGCGAAGAGAGGAAGAATGGATCCTGAAAACGTCGGTCGGCGGCAGTTCTTCAAGAGATCGGCAATGGGTGTTTTGGGCGCGGGCCTCGCGGGAAGCCGCGCGTTCGCGGGAAGCGATAATTCCAGCCAGGCGGCGCCGCAGGCGTCCCCGGACGCTCCCCCCAAGATCAAAGAGTACCGCACGCTCGGACGGACCGGCTTCCAGGTTTCCGACATCTCCTGCGGCTTCATCATGGACGAAGGCGTCATCCGGGCCGCCTACGAGTCGGGCATGAACTACTTCGACACGGCCGAGGAATACCCGGGTCACCATCGTGTCCTGGCCAAGGTCATTAAATACATGGACCGCAAGAAGGTCTTCATCACGACCAAGCTCGAGGCCACCAAGGGTGAAACCAAAGCGGGCTTCCTCAAGAGGGCCCGCAAGGCCTTGGAGGAACTCCAGGCCGAATATGTCGACTGCCTGATGATGCACTGCCCGGAGAAAGCAGCGACGCTCAAGGACGAGGGCTTCCACGCGGCCATGGCCGAACTCAAAGCCGAGGGACGCGTCAGGCACGTCGGCGTCTCCCAGCACGGCACATTCTGGTTCCGCGACCCCGAGGAGACCATGGAAAAGATCCTCCTGGCCGCGGCCGACGACGGCCGTTTCGACGTCTTCCTCATGGCCTACAACTTCCTCAAGCGGGACAACGCCGAGCGAGTCCTTGAGGCCTGCGGCAAAAAGCGGATCGGCGTCGCTCTGATGAAGACGGCCCCCATCGCCATCTACTATAATCTGAAATCGAGGATCGAGGCGCTCGAGAAGGACAAGAAGGAGGTCGACCCCCTCTACGCCGACGGCCTGAAGCGCTACAAGGAAAAATACGACGCGGCCCAGGAATTCATCCAGGCGCACGACCTCAAGAATCCGGAGCAGATCCGTGACGCGGCCATCCGCTTCGTCCTTGGCCATCCCGGCGTCCACACCGCCTGCTGTCAGACGCAGACCTACGACGCTCTCAACGGCGTCGTTCGGCTCTCGGGCACCAAGCTGACCGTCGCCGACAACGCCAAGCTGGAGGCCTATCGCGAGGGCTGCGGCAGTCTCTACTGCCGGCATGCTTGCGGCGTCTGCGAGCCGAGCTGTCCGCAGGGAGTTCCCGTCAACACCATCCTCCGCTACCAGCACTACTTCGCGGCCCAGCGGCGCGAGAAGGAAGCCATGGGTTTCTACGCGAACATCCCCGGCGTCCGGGCCGACGCCTGCCGGGACTGCGGCGCTCCCTGCGAAGCGGCCTGCCCCTATGGCGTCCCGGTCCAGGGCATGCTCCTCGTCGCCCACGACACCCTCTCCATGCCCTGATCGCACGCGCCCGTCAGTCCGGGTCCTGGCGTTTCTTGACAGCCCCGAGCCCGGGTGATAGAAAGACCTCTTCGATCTTCCGCAGGAGGTCTTCATGAAAAAGCCCCCGGTCATGACCCGGACGCTGCTCGTCCTGACCCTCGTCTTCCTGGCCGCCGGCCGGCTCGCGGCCCAGACCCCGCCGGACAAGTTCCTCGGCCACAAGGTCGGCGAGGACCGCAAGCTCGCCGATTACACCCAGATCACGGCCTACTTCGAAAAACTTGCCCAGGAATCGCCGAAGATCAAGCTGTTCACGATCGGCGAGTCGACCCTCAAGAAGCCCATGATCATGGCCGCCATATCGACCCCCGAGAACCTGGCCAAGCTCGACCGCTGGCGGGAGATCACCCACAAGCTCCGCGACCCGCGCGTGACGCCCGTCGAGGAGGCCCGCAAGCTGGCGAAAGAAGGCAAGGCCATCGTCCTCATCACCTGCTCCCTCCATGCGACGGAGATCGCCGCCTCCCAGATGTCGATGGAGCTCGCCTACGACCTCGTCACCGGCCGGACCTTCTTCGACGCCGGGAAAATCCTCAGCGACGTTATCGTCCTCCTCGTGCCAAGCCACAACCCGGACGGCAACCAGATGGTCGTCGACTGGTACCGAAAATACGTCGGCACCCAGTACGAAGGCGGCAACATGCCCTGGCTCTACCACCATTACGCCGGGCACGACAATAACCGCGACTGGTACATGTTCAACCTGCCCGAGACAAGGGCCGTGACCAAGGTCCTCTACCACGACTGGCTGCCCCAGATCCACGTCGACGAGCACCAGCAGGGCAGTAACGGCGCCCGGCTCTTCATCCCGCCGTTCATGGACCCGCCCCTGCCCAACATCCAGCCCATGGTCTGGCGGGGCGTCAACCTCATCGGGACGGAGATGGGCTACGACCTCCAGAAGCACGGTTACAGCGGCATCGTCAACGGACGGTCCTATACGGCCTGGTGGATCGGCGCCTGCGACGACACGTCCTGGCTCCACAACGTCATGGGCATCCTCAGCGAGGCGGCCTCGGTCTGGATTGCGACACCGATCAATATCGAGCCCACCGAGATCCCCTCCGACTACTACGAGAAGCGGATGGATTTCATCGACCCCTGGCCGGGCGGCTGGTGGCGGCTCCGCGACATCGTCGATTACGAGCTCGTTCTGTCGAAGAGCATGATCAAGACGGCCGGCCTCCACAAGGAGGACCTCCTCTTCAACTTCTACCAGATGTACAAGAACTCCATCGAGAAGGTGGACAAGGGCCAGCCCTACGCCTTCGTCATCCCGGCCCTCCAGCGGGACACTCCGACGACGCTCAAGATGCTCGAGGTCCTGCAGATGGGCGGTGTCGAGATCCATCAGGCCAAGGCCGACTTCGTCGCCGGGGGAAGGCTCTACGGCGCCGGTTCGTTCGTCGTCAAGACCGCCCAGCCCTATAAAACCTACGCCTGGGCGCTTCTCGAAAAACAGAAGTACCCCGACATGAGGCAGTACCCCGGCGGCCCGCCTGTCCCGCCCTACGACAACGCCGCCTGGACGCTGCCCCTCCAGATGGGCGTCGCCTGCGACGAGGTCGACGAGGCCTTCGAAGCCAACCTCGAAAAGCTCGACAAGGTCCCCTACCCCAAGGCCCCTGCGAAACAGGGCCAGGGCGCCTACGTCCTCCTAAACTCCCAGGTCAACGCGTCCTACGCGGCCGCCTTCGCCCTGCTCAAGGACAAGGCGGAGATGTGGCGCACGACGGCGACGGTGAAAGTGAAGGGCGCCGATGTTCCGGCCGGGAGCTTCATCCTCAAGAATTCGGCCGAGGTCAGGAAGTCCCTGCCGGCGCTTCTCGATAAACTCCACCTGACCGTCACCGACCTCGACGACGTCGCCGCCCTGCCGAAGGCGTCCATCAAGTCACCGCGTATCGGGCTCTTCCAGTCCTGGCGGGGCAATGCTGACGAGGGTTGGACGCGCTACGTTTTCGACGACATGGGCATCCTCTTCAAGACCCTGCACAACGACGACATCAAGGGAACGAAAGACAAGAAGGCCGACCTGCGGGCCGACTACGACGTCATCGTCTTCGCCGACGAGAATGTCAACACCATCAAGGGCGCCCGGCCCGGCGCGACGCCTGGCGCGGGCGGCGCCGAATCGCCTACGGCCCGGATGTTCCGCCAGGGTGCCGTGCCTCCCGAGTACGAGGGGGGGATAGGACAGGAAGGCGTCGACGCCCTCAAGGCCTTCGTCGAGAAAGGCGGCATCCTGGTCGCTCTCAACGGCGCGTCGGAGTTCGCCATCGCCGAATTCGGCGCGCCGGCGCGCAACGCCCTGGCCGGCATCGACCGGACGAAGTTCTTCTGCCCGACCTCGATCCTCAGGATCCTCGTCGACAACGAGACACCCATCGGCTACGGCATGCCCAAGCAGGCCGCGGCCATGTTCGTCAACAGCCTGGCCCTTGATACATTCTCGCCGCCCTTCGATTGGGACCGCAAGGTCGTGGCCGCCTATCCCGAGGACGAGGTCCTGCTCAGCGGCTGGCTCTTAGGCGAGGAGTACCTGACCCGCAAGGCAGCCGTCGTCGATACGAAATGGAAGGCCGGCCGGATTATCCTCATCGGGATCAGGTGTCAGAACCGGGCCCAGGCCCACGGGACGTACAAGTTCCTCTTGAACGCCCTGCTCTATCCGGAGATTTGAGCGGGCTTCAAGAGGAGTCGCTCTCCCGGCCGCATGTCGGCTTCGATGACTGGGCCGGTGTCACGGACGGCGTCTAGGACGAGGCCGGAGGTCTTGTAAGCTCCGCCCGGGAACGGGTTTTCGAGCTTGAGCCGGCCGGGGTCGTCCCTATTCCGTTAGGCCGGCGACGAAGCCCGAGGCCCAGGCCCAGGCGAGGTTGTGGCCGCCGCGGCCGCCCTGGACGTCGAGGACCTCGCCGGCGAAATATAGCCCTCGCCGGAGCTTCGATTCGAGGGTCCGCGGCTTGACCTCGCGGGCGTCCACCCCCCCGGACGTGAACTCGGCCTCGTTCCAGCCGCGCGTCCCCTGGACGGCGAACTTCTTGGACTTGAGCACTGCGGCCAGCCTTCGGCCCGCTTCTCCGTGGCTCATTTTTCCAGCCGAGGCGCCGGCATCGCCGAGGAACTGCGGCATGATCAAGGCGAATTTTTCAGGCAGGAGCCCCGCCCCGAGGTCCTTCGCCGACCACCCGGCTTCCATTCTTCTCGATAGTTCGGCGGCCAGGTCCTCCTCGGACATGAACGGGATGAGGTCGACGATGACGGAGGCGTCTTTTTTGCCGTCTCGGTTGACGGCGATGGAGAGGCTTTCACTGACGTCGAGCGCCGCGGTCCCCGAGAGCCCGTATTGGGCGAAGAGAAGCTCGCCCTCGGCCTTCTGTCCGGCTTGGCCGGCGATCAGGCTGACGGCGCGAACCATGAGCTTCTGCCCTTGGAGGGCCTGACACATCGGGTCCTTGACCAGCAAGGGCACGGCGCTCGGCACCGGAGGCACGATATGGTGCCCGAATCTCCCGGCCAGCGCATAACAGCTTCCGTTAGCGCCGAGGGCGGGGTAGGATTTACCGCCGCCAGCCAGGATGACGGCCCGGGCCTCGACCGTCCGGCCGGCCGCGGAGGCGACCGAAAAGCCGCCCGACGATGCGGTGATGTCCGCCGCCTCGAAGTCCGCCTTCACCGAAACGCCGAGACGTCCGACCTCGAGCTCCAAGACCTTGAGGATCGAGGAGCCGTCCGCAGCCGAAGGCCGAGGCCTTCGAAGAAAGCGCGGATCTCCGCCGCACCGAACCTGTCCAGGACGGAAGCGACGAGGCCGAGGTCGGACGAAGTGAAGGCCGGGGCGGCCAGGTTTTCGTTGAGGAGATTGCCGCGGCCGCCGCCCGTGGCCAGGAGCTTCTTTCCCGTCCGCGGCAGGCGTTCGAGGACGGCGACGGAGGCCCCCCGCCGCGCTCCGCTCGCGGCGGCGACAAGGCCCGCCGCGCCGCCGCCGACGACGGCGATATCGAAACGTTCAGGCATGGGACAAGCTTAACTCATTGCACCGGGACCGGTAAAGGGGCCTGCATAAATGTCCGGGCGGCCGGCTCAGGCCCCGAGGAGCGCGCAGGCCCGCTCGATGTCCGAAACGTCCATGACGACCGTGACCTGGCTGCCCTTGCGGGCCAGAGTGCCGTAGCAGTATTCGATGTTGATCCCTTCGTCCCCGAGCTTGGTCGTCAGCTCGGCCAGGGCGCCGGGCCTGTTGTCGAGGTCGATCTTGAGGACGTCGCGAAGCTCCGTCGTGTAGTTGAGTTTGCCGAGGAGCTTGACGGCCTTGTTGAGGTTCTGGACGCAGAGCTTAGCCGTGTCGTGGAAAACGCCGATGGCGTCGATGTTGATCTCGTTCTCGGCCAGGTAACTGCACAGGTCACCGAGTTGGGACGGTTTGTTATCCAGGATGACGTAGATTTCGGTGACCCGTTCGATCATGCGCGACCCCCTAATCGGTCAAGATTTAAAAAGCCCCTGACCCCGTATTGATAGCACGAACCTCCCGGCAACGCAAACCAACGATCCATCGTCCACTTCGCGTAGGAATGTTCCCAGAGGAGGCCGCTGAATTAGGGGGCCGCGGGGCGTCGGCGGAGGGAGCATAAAGCGGTGATTTAGACTTCCCGGGACGGATACGCGGACTCCTCCCACCGAATCCGGCCCGGGAAGGCGTAAGAAATCATCGCAGCGGACAGAGACGATGCCCGAGGCCCCTCTGCGGCCGACGGCGGGAATACCCTGAGCGGAAAAGGGTGGACGATGCCCGGTCTGGGCGTCAGTCGAAAATCTTTCCGGGATTCATGATCCCGTTCGGGTCGAAGACGCGCTTGATGCCGCGCATGAGCTCGATCTGCCGCTCGTCGAGGACGATGGAGAGGTACGGCTTCTTGACCAGGCCGATGCCGTGCTCGCCGGAGATGACCCCGCCGCGCTCGCGGCAGTCCCGGAAGAGCTCATCCCGGACGAGGTCGGCCTTGTCCTTCCATTCGCTCTCGGGGACAGGCACCATCCTGCCGTCCTCGTAGCGGGCCTTCATGATGTGCGTGTGGACGTTGCCGTCCGCGGCGTGGCCGAAGGTCGGCAGCCACATGCCGTACCGGGCGGCGACCTCTCTGACCTTGCGGACGTGCCCGGCCACTTCGGCCCGGGGAACGGAGATGTCGAGGATCTCGACCGTCCCGGCCTTGATGGCGTCGTAGATCTTCGACCGGATGGCCAGGACCTCGTCCTGCTTACTCGGCGTGTCAGCGACGAAGACGTCGATGGCGCCCTTCTCCAGGCAGATCTCGGCAACGGCTTCGGACAGCCGGTCCATTTCCGCCTCGGATGGGGCGTCGAGGATGATCAGGAGATGGGTCCGGCCCAGCTTGGTCGGCCATTTCTTCCGGATGTGTTCCTCGGTCAGGGTTATGGGTTCGACCTCGAGGAACTCGACGGCGAGCGGCACGACCCCCCTTTTCATGATGAGCGGAACGGTTTCGAGGGCCGGCTCGAGTTCGGCGAAAGGCACGACGAACGAGCGCATGATGCCGGGCTTGGCTTTGAGGTGGATGACGGCCTTGGTGACGACGCCGAGCGTCCCCTCGGAACCGATGAGCAGGTGCATGAGGTTGTAGCCCGTGCTCGATTTTTCGAGCTTCCCGCCGAGCTTGAGGACTTCGCCCGTGGGCGTGACAATCTCGAGGCCCCGGACGTAATTGCGGATGGTGCCGTATTTCACGGCCCGGCTGCCGCCGGCGTTGGTGGCGATGAGGCCGCCCATCATGGCGCTCTCGTCGCCGGGATGGGGCGGGAAATAGAGGCCTCCCTCTTCGACGGCCCGGGTGAAATCGGACAGGCGGACGCCGGCTTCGGTCACGGCCATCTGGTTGTCGGCGTCGACTTCGAGGACCCGGTTCATCCGCTCGAGGGAGAGGACGATCCCGCCGCGGACCGGGACGCAGCCGCCGCAGAGCCCGGTGGCGCCGCCCCGCGGGGTCACCGGGATGGCATGGGTGTTGGCGATGCGGAGGATCCCGACGACTTCCTCCGTCGTCCCCGGCTTGACGACGACGTCGGGGTCCCGGGCGATTTCGCGGAGCGAGAATTCGTCATGGCCGTAATCGATGATCCTTTCCGGGTCGGAGAGGACGTTTTCCGGGCCGACGACGGCCTCGAGGGATCCTCTGACGGCAGGCGTTATCTTCGAGGTCATGGAGATACCCCCCCTTCAATCGACGCGCTTGAGTTGGACGGGGACGCCGATCATGATCTGGGGGCGCCCCTTGTAGAGTTCGACGAACCCCGTCGCCTCGATCGTCCGTCCCGAAAAATCGAGCGAACCGGGGAGCGACTTGAAAACCCCGAGTGGGATGACCGCGTCGAACTCCGCCCCATCGGCTTCGAGGATGCGGAAGCCGCCGCGCTTGAACGAACGGAGGCAGGGAAAGCGGACGGTCACGATCTCGCCGGGACGACCGCCGGCCTCCGAAGCGCCGATCACGGGATAGGGCGTCTTCTGCCACAGGCCCTTCCCCGACCGGCGGGCCGAGCTCTCTGCGTCCTTGAGCCTTGTCTTCCAGGCCTCGTCGAAGGGGAACTTGAGATAGGCGTAAGCGTAGCCCTCCCGGACCAGGGTTTCGTTGAACATCTCCCCGTCCGTCGTCCGGATATAGGCCAGGAGCCGGCCGTACACGTCACGCTCTTCCGGGCCCGGGAGGAGCTCCACCGTGGACTGGAAAAGCCGGGTGAACGCGAAACGCTTGGCCAGGAAGGCCATGAGCCGGACCTGCTCCCGGGCGTCGTCGAGCTCGGGCGAGTCGACGCCGATGAGCCGGACACGCTCGTCCTTCCGGTCGGCCAGGCGGACCCGGACCGTGTCTCCGTCGTAGACGACGGTGACCGTCCCTCTAAGCGGTTCTTCGGCTGGGGCGGACAACGACGAGGCCGGGATGAGGATCGCTGCGGCGAGGACGACAAGCGAAAAGGCGGACCGAACGAGGCAGATTTTCTTCATCCGCAGACGAGCTCCCGTGCGGCCCGGACGATGTGCGAGGCGCTGATGCCGTACCGTTCGAGGAGCTCGTCCGGCTTTCCCGACCTGGGCAGCTCGCGGACGCAGAGATGCTTCAGCGCGGCTTTTCCGGCCAGGGCACTGGCGACGGCCTCGCCCAGCCCGCC
Source organism: Candidatus Aminicenantota bacterium (assembly GCA_026393975.1). Lineage (GTDB taxonomy): Bacteria > Acidobacteriota > Aminicenantia > Aminicenantales > Saccharicenantaceae > RBG-16-66-30. The sequence continues at coordinate 59,198 of JAPKZD010000011.1, forward strand.
GCCGGCGTAGTGGTCCTCGACGACGACCGCCCGGCCGCTCGTCTCCGCGACTTCCCGCAGGATCGTCGCCTTGTCCAGCGGCTCGACGGAATAAGCGTCGATGACGCAGATGCCGATGCCCTCTTTTTTAAGCTCGTCGCAGGCCTTGAGCGCTTCGTGGAGCGTGATCCCGGCGGCGATGACCGTGACCGCGTCCCCCTCCCCTTTCCGCAAGACCTTGGAGCCCCCGATAGGGAACGTCTCTCCGGCCGGATAGAGGATCGGCGTCGCCGGTCGCGACATCCGCAAGTAGACCATGCCTTGGTGCGAGGCCGCGGCCGCCACGCACGCCTCCGACGAAACCGCGTCACCCGGGTAAAGGACGACACACCCCGGGATGGGCCGGAACATGGCCATGTCCTCGAGGCCCATCTGGGAGGGGCCGTCCTCGCCGATGCTCACGCCGACGTGAGAGCCGCAAACCTTGATATTGGAAAAGGAATAGGCGGCCATGCGCAACTGGTCGTGGGCCCGGGTCAGGAAGGCGGCGAAGGTGGCGATGAAAGGGATATACCCTTTGGCCGCGAGGCCCATGCCCACGCCGACCATGTTCTGCTCGGCGATGAACGACTGGAAGGAGCGCCCAGGGAAGGCCTCGAAGAACTTGTCGGCGTAGGTCGAGTTCTTGACGTCGCCGTCGACGGCCACGACATACGGGTTGACCTTCCCCAGGCTGAGGAGGGCGTTCCCGTAGGCCAGGCGCGTCGCCGTTTTATCCTTGTAAGCCGTCCGAGGGAAGTCGAAGGACGAAGCGGCTTTCTTTTTTTTGAAGGGCTTTGGTTTGTGGACGAACTTCCGCGAGTCGACGTCGGGAAGACAGCCGATCTCCTCGAGCGCCCGGGCCATCTCGTCAGCCTTGAGGGGCCTGCCGTGCCAGCCGTTCTTATCTTCGATGAAACTGACGCCCTTGCCCTTGAGCGTCCGGGCCAGGATGACTGTCGGCTTGCCCTTTTTTCCGGCCTCTTTTAAGGCGGCGAGTATCCGATCGATCTTATGGCCGTCGATGATCGCGGCGTCCCAGCCGAAGGCGCGGAACTTGCGGGCCAGGGCGGGGAGGTCGTGCTGGTGCATGGTCGGGTCGGACTGGCCGAGCCGGTTGACGTCGACGACGGCGCAGAGGTTGCGGAGCTTCCAGTAGGCGGCGGAATTGGCCGCCTCCCAAACCTGGCCTTCGGCGCACTCGCCGTCGCCCATGAGGACGAACGTCCGGGCCGGCGACTTGTCGAGCCGCTGGGCCAGGGCCATGCCGACCCCGACGGACAACCCCTGGCCCAGGGAACCCGTCGCCGCCTTGACCCATTTCATCCGCGGCGTGGGGTGGCCTTCGAGGTCGCTCGAGATCTTCCGCAGGTCGAGCAGGTGTTCGAGGGGGATGATCCCGGCCTCGGCGTAAACGGCCCAGAGAAGCGGCGCGGCGTGGCCCTTGGACAGAACGAACTCGTCGCTTGCCGGGTCGGCCGGGTCAGCCGTGTTCCAGCGCATTTCTCCGAAGAAAAGGCCGGCGGCGATGTCCGCCGCGGACAGGCAGGTTGTCGGGTGTCCCGAACCGGCAGCGGTCGTCATGCGCAGGGAGTGGATGCGCAGCCGGGTCGCTATTTTGCGGAGGTCGTCGATTCTGGCCATGGGGTGGTTCTCCTCAATCGTTCGGGGCTATGTCCCTCAAGAGGGGGATGATAGCATGAAACAAGGACCGGGCAAAGCCGGGGGCGGCGGCCGCGGGCTAGCGGGTAAAGGGCATGTCGGGGAATATGACGCGACGCGTTTTCGCCCGGCGCGCAGGTCCGGCCAGCCTCTACAAAATCGGCCAGGATTTCGGCAGGAAGACCTGCTCGTAGAGGGCCATGGCGTAGCGGTCGGTCATCCCGGCGATGAAATCCCCGGCCCGGACGATAACCGGGTCGCCCGCCGGGTAGTCCTTGATGTACTCCTCCGGCTTCTCCATGATGTAGGCGAAGAGATCCCTGATGATCTTCTCCGTTTTGCGCAGCTCGTCGCGGGCCGTAGAGTTGAAGTAGACGTTCTGGTAGAGGAACTCTCGCAGATCGAGGACGGCCTTCATGATCCGGTCGCTCATGGCGATGCGGTCGAGCTCCGCGCCCAGGCTGGCCTCGACGACGTCCATGACCATCCGGTCGATGCGCGTCGCGTGCCACTTGCCCAGGACCCGGACGAGCCCCGCCGGGATGTCCTCCTCCTTGATGATGCCGGCCCGCAAGGCGTCGTCGATGTCGTGATTGACGTAGGCGATGACGTCCGAGACGCGGACAATCTGGCCTTCGAGCGTCGAAGGCATGTCCTCCGGGTCCTCGTCGAAAATCTCGCCGCGGCCCTTGGAATGCCGCTGGATGCCGTCCCGGACCTCGAGTGTCAGGTTCAGCCCCTTGCCCTCGTATTCAAGCTTCTCGACGACGCGCAGGCTCTGGTCGGCATGGTGGAAGCCGAGGGGCAGGAGCTTGCTGAGCGTTTCCTCGCCGGAGTGGCCGAAAGGGGTATGGCCGAGGTCGTGTCCCAGGGCGATGGCTTCGGTCAGGTCCTCGTTGAGGCGGAGGGCCTTGGCGATCGTCCGGGCGATCTGGGAGACCTCGAGGCAGTGCGTCAGGCGCGTCCGGTAGTGGTCGCCAAAGGGCGAAAGGAAGACCTGGGTCTTGTGTTTGAGGCGGCGGAAGGACTTGGAGTGGATGATCCGGTCGCGGTCGCGCTGGAAATCCGTGCGCAGGACATGCGGAGCCTCGGCCCTGACCCGGCCTTTGGAGCGCGCGCTGAGGCAGGCCTTGGGCGACAAGATCTTCTGCTCGGTCTTTTCCAGTTCTTCGCGGATGGTCACGGGATCCCTCTTTTCACGGATCTGCCGGGATTATAACACGTCCAAGAAGGGGTCCGCGCACCTTTTTTCAAATTTCATTGATTCCCGGCAGCCTCTTGCAATTATCCCTGCAATCGCCTAAATATTGTATGAGTACGCCTCGACCAGGAGCCGCCATGATCAAAGACAACGTCACCGCGATCCTCGGGCAACTGCCGCCGGGCGTCGAGCTCGTCGCCGCCGCCAAGACGCGGACGGCTTCCGAGATCCTCGAGGCCATCGCGGCCGGCGTCGGGATCATCGGCGAGAACTACGTCCAGGAGGCGGCGGGCGTTTTTCCGGCCGTCGGCCGCCGGGCTCGCTGGCACTTCATCGGCCATCTCCAGACGAACAAGGTCAAGAGAGCCGTCGAGATCTTCGACCTCGTCGAGACCGTGGACTCGGTCGCCCTCGGCCGCGAGATCGACCGGCGTTCGGCCGCGGCCGGCAAGACCATGGACGTGCTCATCGAGGTCAACAGCGGCCGTGAGCCCCAGAAAGCCGGCGTCCTTCCCGAGGAGGCCGAATCTCTCGTCCGGGCCCTGGCGGGCCTCCCCAACCTGCGCGTCCTGGGACTCATGACCATGGGCCCGTTCGAAGGCGATCCCGAAGATTCGCGTCCCTATTTCAAGGAAACAAAAAAGGTTTGGGATGAGCTGAAGGCGCTCGACATCCCGGGGGCCGAGATGCGGTACCTGTCCATGGGCATGACCAATTCCTGGCGGGTGGCCGTCGAAGAGGGGGCGACCATGGTCCGCATCGGCACGGCCATCTTCGGACCGCAAACCTGAAGCCCTGGAACGCGCCCTACCTCGGCCCTTCTTTTTCCTCGGCTTCGTCGAGGGCCTGCACTTCGGCCTCGCCCAGGGCGATTTCAGGCTCGATCCCTTTCAGCCGCCTGAGATCCTCGATCTTCTGGAGGGGCCGTTCGAGCTTGTTGCGGCGGGTCGTGGCGAGCTTCTGGAATTCGTCCCGGGCGTCGTCGATCTTGCGGCCCATGTTGTCCATGGACTTGCAGAACTTCTCCCACTCCTTGTTGAAGCCGCCGATGAGCCGGAGCATGTCGTTGGCCGCCTTGGCTGTGCTGAAGTTGTCCATGGCCTGGCGGATGACGGCCAGGATGGCGAAGAGGGTGAACGGGGAACAGAGGATGACCTTGTTCCGCAGGGCCTCGTCGATGATGACGGGGTCGTTCTGGTTGATGAAGGCGTAGACCTGTTCGTTGGGGATGAAGACGAGGACGTAGTCCAGGGTCTCGTCGTCGGGGTTGATGTAGTCGCGGGTCGTGACTTCTTTGATCCGGCTCCGGACGTCCCTCAGGAACTGGCCCTTGTGGACCTCGCGCTCCATGTCGTTTTCTGTCTCGAGGTATCGGAGGTAGCTGTTCAGGGGGAACTTGACGTCCATGTTGACCTTCCGGCCCTGGGGCAGCTGGAAGGTGTAGTCGGGACGCGACCCCGCCCCTTCGAGGGTCTTCTGCCTGAGATAATTGACTCCCTCGATGAACCCGGATAGCTGGAGGACGTCCTCGGCCATCCGCTCTCCCCACATGCCCCGGGCCTTGGTGCTGACCAGAGCCTGGCGAAGGTGGTTGGCCGTGTCTTGGAGCTTGGCCGTCTGTTCCGCGGCCGTTTTCAGGTGGGCGGACAGCTCGCCGTACTTCTGGACGCGTTCCTTCTCGAACCCGGCGACGACATCCTGCATTTTCTGGAGGTCGCCCCGCATGGATTCGAGGGTCTGGTCGATCAGCTTCTTTTTCCCTTCGAGGTCCTTTTCGCCGGACTGGGTCTGCTGGCCGAGCACGGACCCAGCCAGCTTCATGAACTCCTCCGAGTTCGTCTTCAGGGCCGCGAGGGATAGCGAGCCCATGGAGTCCTTGACCCGGCCGAGGATGACCTCGATGTCCTTGACCTTCTCGTTTTCCGTCTCGCTGACGAGCTCGCGGGCGATCTCCCGAGCCTCCTTCCTCTTCAACCGCTGGATGATGAGGACAACCGCTGCGCCGAAGACGCCCCCGCCGATGAACAAATAGACACCCATCATGTTTCGACTCCTTCATCGCCGCCCGGTCCTGCCCCGCCTTCCGCCTCCTCCATGGCCCGGTCGACGTCCTCGTTGAAGTCCTCGCCCGTCTCCTCGCCCATCTCCCCGAGGGGTCGGCCAGGCTCTCGAGCCGGCTTTCCTCGGACCGCCGGACGGAGACGCGGGAGACGAGCTTGGCCAAGTTCCTCCCGCCGCAACGCTGGCACACCGGGTCGACGGCCGTGTTGACGGACAGCGTCATGACCGTCGTCTTCCGGCGGCAATCGGCGCAGCGGTATTCGTAGATGGGCATGCCTAGATCAGGATTCCTTCTCCGAAGCCGAGCTTGACGAGTTCGATCCGGTTCGGGTCGCTCACACCCAAGTGATGGCGCGTGTCGGCCAGTTGGATGTGGTGCGGCGTCGGCTTCAGGAGGCCGTCGTCCTTGAAGTGCTCGCGACGCTTGGCTTCGAGCACGCGAAGTCCCGTCGTGTCGGCCGCGACAGGGTCCCGGCTGACGATGAGGCCCTTATATTCCCAGGTAAAATCCTTATTGTATTGCTGGGTTCCGATCATGTGGAACAAGGGATTGAACATGACGAGAATATTGAGCCGCGTTTTGCCCTTGACGATCGGCAAGTTCCAGATCGTGGCCAGGTCGGCGCAGGTGTCGTCATGGTAGGCCGAAGGCTGGGGGACGAACATGATATAGTTCTTGATGCAGCTCCCCATGCCGGACCATTGATGGGTCCTGGCCGGGCGGGCGTTGATCAATGCGGTGGCGTTCTGGAAAACCGGGTTCCTGAGGACGCCCCGGTCATCGACAGAGAGCTTGTCCTCGGCGACGCCCGCGTCCATGACCCGACGCTTGATGGCCTGTTCGACCTGAGCCGTCGTCGGAAGCTTCCCCCAGGAGTTGGTCTTGATGCCGACGATGTCCTCAGGACGGATGAGCGTTTTCCAGGCCTTGACGGCGTCGCGCTCGTCGAGCAGGGCGCAGACCGCATCATCCAGCATGCGCTGGACGACCTCGGCGTTGGGCACTCCGGACGCGTCCAGGGCGTTCGCGTCACGAACGAGGACGACACGGACCTTCTCTTCAACAAGCCGAGGACCCAGACCCCGTTCTGTCCGAAATGCGGCGGGAATCAGGGCCCCGGCGAGAGGCGCCACGGAGGCGGCTTTCAGGAATTCCCTACGGGTGATCGGTTTCCGGCTCATTTTTTTTCTCCTCCTTTAGTTCGGTCGGCGCGGCCTTTCATCGAAGCCGCGACGTCATCCAGTCTGTCCGCGGCTGTTCGCTCCGAAAGCATGTCAAAAACGATGACAACGTATCTGTCATGGACGCGGACGGCCGTCCACTTGCTGTTCTCCGTTTTGACAACCCCCTTCTCCCGGGCTTCGGGCATGGTGGCCAGCGCGAATGATCCCCCGGCCTTGGCGGCCGCCGCGGCATCGGCGTAGGCGACGACAAGAAGGCGGCTCCGGTCGTCCTTGCCGCCATAGTCCGCCAGGACCGCGTCGGTCTTCTGGTCGAGAAGGAGGATGTTCGTGTCAGCGACGAAATAATGGTAATTGAGGACGGAATAGTTGTGGAAGAAGCGGACCCGCCCAACGTCCAGGCCGTCGGGAGGCAGGAACCGCAAGAGAACCGGCTTCTCACCCCGGTTTGGGATGGCGGCGGCGATCCTCCGGCCGAGCTCGAGGACGAGCCCCTTGGTCTCATCCGTCTCCTCCTCTGCGTAGACGGAGAGGAAGTTCCGGTCCTTCCAGAAAGAGAGGAGCCCAGCTTTGTAGTTCGATCCCTGGCCGACCCCGGCGTCCTCGCCGTCGAGGTCGTGGGTGAAGACGCCGAAGGCGTCCTCCGGCGATCCCATGTCGAAGAGGTCGACGACGATGTCGGGCTTGCCGTCCTTGTGGAAGCGGCGGGCGACGAGGAGCCTCATGTTGTAGGACCTGTAGACCTCGCCCGCGCCGTCGATGTAGTCGAAGATCGACTCGGCATCGAAGGTCTGGTCGGCCTCCGAAACATAGGGGCCGATCGTCGGGGGGATGAGCGCGGCGAGCTTTTGGACGTCGGGCACGATCGGTTCGGTCATCAGGA
>JAPKZD010000011.1:66222-82032 GCA_026393975.1 Candidatus Aminicenantota bacterium
GTCGATTGTATCACGCCGCCCCGGACGAAACAAGGAAACGGGGCGGACGGGAGCGGGCGTTTGCAAATTTCGGCGTTTCAGGGAATAATAGACGCGGTTTGCGTGATCCGATGACGTTCCGACGCCCGACCAAAGGAGACTCCGCATGACTCTGCGCCGCCTGAAGAAGGTCCCCGCCCTCCTCGTCGTGGTCCTCGCCGGCTTCCTCGGCGCCTGTTCCACGACACCCGAAAACGGCAGCGTCACCCCCGTCGATATCCCCGCGGCCTCCATGTCTTACATCGTACTCGCCTGGAACGACCTGGGCATGCACGACCTCAACGCGATTTACGACAAGGAAGTCCTCCTGCCGCCCTACAATAATATCTGGGCCCAGGTGATCAAGCGCGGCAACCCGCCCGAGATCGTGACGACGGGCGTCACCCTGGAATACCGGATCGTCGACAATACCCATTCCTACGACAAGGGGACGGCGTCGCCGCTTCGCAGCTTCGGGCAGTTCTGGGACAACTCCTTCGACCTCTTCGGCGTTTCCCTCGCCCACGACACGGGCCTCAACTTTGTCGACCCGGACATCCACAACGGGCTCTCGGGAACGATGCTCCTCAAGGGCAACCACTTCGAGGTCGACGGCGTCCCCGTCGTTCCCCTCGACGACGCCGGGACATGGGACCCCTACCAAATCGCGGAGATCGTCGTCCGCGACGCCTCGACCAGCGCCGAGCTAGCCCGGACCCGGGCGACCGTCCCGACGTCCGACGAGATCAACTGCGCCAAGTGCCATGGCCAGACGATCAACGGTGTTGCGATCCTGTCGGTCCTGGCAGAACACGACAAAGCCGAAGCGACGGCGTTCGTCGCCAACGGCGTCCCCGTCCTCTGCGCCGATTGCCACGGCAGTCCCGCCCTCGGGCAGACCGGTTCGGGTTCGTCGGAATTGTATCTCTCCCAGGTCATCCACGGCTTCCACAGCAGCACGAGTGCGGCCTGCTACGACTGCCATCCCGGGGCGACCACGAAGTTCAACCGGAGCACGGCCCACACGGCGACGGCCGGCAACTGCACGAACTGCCACGGCACACTGGCCAACATCACCACCACGATCACCGCGGGCCGGATCCCCTGGGTGAGCGAGCCGAAATGCGTGGACTGTCATACTTTCGTCGCCGAAGTCGACACGGGCTCGACGCTCTACCGCAACGCCGACGCCCATAACGGCATCTCCTGCCCCGCCTGCCACGGCAGCCCCCACGCCCAGATCCCCTCGGACATGGCTGTGGACCACTACCAGGCCATTCAATACCAGAACAAGGCCCTGCCTCTCGGCAGCTGCAAGGTCTGCCACAGCGGGTCGAAAGGCGGCGGTTTAGCGAAAATCGTGGATGCCCACGGCGGAAGCCGGCCGACGGCGTGCACCGTCTGCCACACGGGGCCCATCTCGACGAACAATCCGCTGGAATTCCCTCACCGTTTCCAGGGGAAGAGCCGCTGACGTCTCTCTACGAGCCTGACTTCCGGGACATGTGCCCGACGTAAGTCCGCAGGAAGCGGACGGCCTCGTCGGCCCGCCTGAAGACAGGGATCCCGGCGCGCTCGAGACATCCGGCCAAGGGAGTATAGAGCTCTCCGGCGTCGATGTTGACGACGAACGGCTTGTCCGTCGATCGGAAAAGTTCGATCGTCCGCGAAGCGAAGCTCCCGGGCCGGTTGAGATCCTCCCGATGCCCCTCCCCCGGCGGCAGTGTGTTCTGGGCCGGGGTCATGGGAACGTTCGAAACGACCGCGCAATCCACGTCCGGGTCCTCCAGGATGGCCCGCGCGCACTCCACGAAGACGGCATCGTCGGCGACCGGAGTCACGTCAAGGGGGTTGTGGACGTCCTGGAGGCGGTCGATGCCGAGCGGCCGGAGGACCGCCGCGATCCTCTTCCGGGTCGTGGGCGTGAGCGGAGCGAGTTCGAGGCCCGTCCCGTTTTTCAGGTTGTCGGCCAGCACGACGCACTCGAACCCGGCGTTGCTGATGAGCCCGACCCGGCGGCCGCGGACCTTCCGGCCTTCGAGGAATGACAGTCCCTTCATGAAGCTTTCGAACTCGAAGATGTCCCCGGCCACGATCGCACCGGCCTGTTCCAGGACGGCCCGGAAGACGCCGTAGTCGCCAGCTACGGAAGCCGTGTGGCTCGACGTCGCCGCCCGGCCTTCGGGGCTCCGGCCCGCCTTGTAGACGAGGACCGTCCGGCCGGTCGCCGTGATCTCGCCGACGGCCCGGGCGAAAGCCAATCCGTCGCCCGGCTTGAACCCTTCCATGTAGACGGCGAACAACTTGACGTCGGGGTCGTCCTTGAGGAACGTCAGGTAATCCGAGGCGGTCAGGTCGAGCTGGTTCCCGAGGGAGACGGCGTAGAGCGGCTCGACCTCCGGCAGCTTGCTCATCCGGCAGATCATGAAGGCACCGCTCTGGCTGATGACGGCCATATCCGAGCGCGTGCTCTTCGGCCGGGACAGCTTGTGCTTGGGGATGAAGGTCGTGTCGTAACGGCCGGGCTTGGAGGCGATGCCCAGGCAGTTGCCGCCGTTGACGACGGGTGTCATCTTCGCGCTCCGGCGGCCTTCGCGGAGAAGCTCCCGGATCTTTTCCTCGATCGACGCCCCGCCCTCCTTCTCGCCCATGCCGCCAGCGATGAGGATGACCGAACGCGCCTTTTCGTGTTCGACGAGGTCTTTCATCACGTCGTAGCACTGGTCGGCGGCGAGGGTCAGGACGAAGAGGTCGACCGTCCGGGGCATGGCCTCGACCGACGGGACGCAGAGACAGCCTTCGATCGACTCGAGCCCGGGCTTGACCACGACAACGTTCTCGGCCGGAAAACCGTTCTGCAGGGTGTTGTTGAGGATGATGTGGCCGATGTTCATCTTCTCCGAAACGCCGATGATGCCGATCGACGCGGGCCTGAGGAGCGGCCCTATGGCGGCGACAGGCCGGGCGGATACGCCCGCTTTATCGCGGGAAAATCGGCAGACCCCATCCAGGGGGACGAGCCGGCCGCGGCGGACGACGAAGGGGTTGACCTCGGCTTCCTCGAGGACGAAAGGAGAGTCAGCGGAAAAAGGCGAGAAGGCGGCGGCCAGGTCGCGGAAGCGGAGGAGGGTTTCGACCAGGGCCTTGGGGGAGACGAGCGCTTTCCGTCCCCGGAATTCGGCGGCCAGCTTGCCGTAGAAGGCCAGCGGCTCGAGAAGGCCCTGAACCTTTCCGCCGGCGAGGAGGTGGGCGGAGGCGATGGCCACGGCCCGCCCCTCACGGAGACGCTCGTTCATGTACTCGACGTCGAGCCCGCCGTTCCCCATCGTCAGCACGGGCCCGAAGTCACGGGAATTCCTCAGTCCGAGGAGGATCTCCGAGCCGAAGCCGGCATTGTCGAAGGCGACTTTCTCGGCGACGAGGAAACCCCGGATGGATTCCCGGACGGCCTTCAGGGACGAAGGCTCTCCGGCGGCGCCGTGGCCTCGGCCCCTTTTCTCCCATTCGACATAGCGGCGGGGCACGGTCCGGAGCATCGAAGCGCAAGCCTTGTTCACCGACGCGGCGTCGGGCTTGACGAAGGCGACGCCCCCGACGTCGGACTTGTGGATGATGAGCGGAGAAACGATTTTGAGGACGACTTGATCGGTCCCGAGGCCGATCAAGTCCTTCCGGCCGACGGCCTGACCGGCCGGGACGAAGACATGGCGGGGCGCGGAGATCCCGGCCTCCTCGAGGACCTCGTAGACTTCGTGTTCGAGCAGGAAATTCCGGCCGTCCCGCTCCGCCGCCTCGAGCGTCCGGTGGATCCTTTTCCAATTCGTTTTCATGCGCCGAGGGCCGCTTTCTTGCCGAGCTCGAAAGCCTTGAGGTTGGCCTCGAGCACGGCGGCCCCGCGGCCGCGGAAAAGGGCGTCGATGGTCGCGAGCAGGCTCGCTTCTTTCAGGATCAGGGAGCCCGCGGCCGCCCCGAGGAGGACGATGTTCTGGGCCTTGACCGTCCCGGCTTCCCGGGCCAGCTTTTCCGAGTCGACAACGACGCTCCTCGGCGCCTTGCGGACCGCCTCCAGGACCCGGTCGATGTCCGGATAGTCGGGGATGTTCCGGTACGGCGTCGAGCTCGTCACGACGATCCCGCCCGGCCGGAGGTATTCGAAGTAGCGCAGGGCTTCGAGCGGCTCGACGCTCAGGATCATGTCGGCCTCGCCCTTGGGGATGAGGTCGCTCCAGATCGCATCGCTCGAGAGACGCATGTGCGACTGGACGGCTCCTCCCCGCTGGGCCATGCCGTGGACCTCGGCCTGTTTGAAAAAGAGCCCGTCGGCGAGGGCCGCGTTGTCGATGACATAGGCGATGGACAGGATGCCCTGGCCGCCGACGCCCGCGAGAATGATGTCCTGCTTCATGGCCTAGCTCCTTTTCTTTCGCGTTTCCTGGACGCACTCCCGGATGGCGACGATGACGGACAGCCCGCGGTAGTCGATCTCTTCCTTGATGACCTGGATATTCTTTTCGTGGTTCTTCGGCAGCGGCTCGATCGTCCGGATATGCTCCTTGGCCACGCCCACGCCTTCGATGATGCGGAGAAGGCGTTCGCCGGTCCCGTAGCTCGGCTGTCCCCCCGTCATGGCCGTCGTCGCGTTGTCGAGGACGATGACGGTCATATCGGTGTTGGCGAAGGCCGCTCCGAGGAGGGGGGTGATGCCCGAATGAGCGAAGGTCGAGTCGCCGATGACCGAGAGGACCGGGTGGAGGCCGACGTCGGACGCGCCCCGGGCCATGCCGACGCTCGCCCCCATGCAGACGCATGTTTGGACGGCGTTGTAGGGAGGCAGGGCGCCCAGGGTGTAACAGCCGATGTCGCTGAACACGTTCGAGCCGGGGTAGTTTTCGAGGGCCTTGTTGAGGGCCTTGAAGGTGTCGCCGTGGGGACACCCGACGCAGAGCTGGGGCGGACGGCCGGAGAGCGGGAGCCCGCTCGCCGCGACGGCCGGGAGAGGGTCCCGGCCGAGCGCCCGGCGGACGATGTCCGGGGAGAGCTCCCCGGTGACCGGGAAGGCGCCGCTGAGCTTTCCCAGAACGGTCTTGCCGACGATCCCGAAGAGCCCTTTCAGCTGCCGTTCGATGAATGGATAGCCGTCTTCGATGACGAGAACGGCGTCGACGTGGCCGACGAGCTTGCGGATGAGACTTTCCGGAAGCGGGTAGGTCGAAACCTTGAGGAAGGACGGGAGCGCCGCTTCCCCTTTCATGGCCTCGCGGAAATAGTTGTAGCCGACGCCGGAGGCGATGACGCCGAGGGACCTATCGCTCTCGTTGAGCTTCAGGACATTGAACGGCGATTCCTCGGAGAAGCGGACCATCTCCGGCTGACGGTCGAGAAGCAGGGCGAACCTGCGCCGGGCGTTCATGGGAAGGAGCGTCCAGTCCTTCGCCGCCCCCGTTTTCAGCTCGTTCGGGCCACGCGGCTCGCGGGTTTGGACGGGCGACCGGCTGTGGGCCAGGCGCGTGACCATGCGCATGAGGACGGGCAAGCCGAAACGCTCGGAGACGTCGAACGCCTCTCGAGCCATGTCGTAGGCCTCCTGGTGGTCGGAGGGCTCGTAGGCGAAGATCTGGGCGAACTGGACGTAGTACCGGCTGTCCTGCTCGTTCTGCGAGCTGTGCATGCCGGGGTCGTCGGCGCTGACGACGAGGAGGCCGCCGTTGGCCCCGGTCACGGCGGAGTTCATAAAGGGGTCGGCGGCGACGTTGAGCCCGACGTGCTTGAACGAGACCAGGGCGCGTTTCCCGGCGAACGAGGCGCCCAGGGCCTCCTCGTAAGCGACCTTCTCGTTCACCGACCAGACCGCGGTGAACGCCTTGGTCTCGCCGGCCAGGCGGACGAGGTACTCCATGATCTCGGAAGCGGGCGTTCCGGGATAGGAGTATCCCGCCGAGAGGCCCGCGTGGACGGCCCCCAAGGCGATCGCTTCGTCACCGAGCAGGATTTGATGGGACATGGGCATCCTTCTTTCGACGGTATTTCAACGGACCGACGCCCGGAAGACACGCTGAAGAGACGTGCAACCCATCGGTCGAGGGGGTAGGATACTCACAGCCGGCGGAGGGTGTCAAGCCGCCGGCTCGGGGGTCCGGGATTTGAGTAAACTGATAATTCCTATAAATTCATGTTGATATTTAGGAAAAAGCCTTATAAAATAACGGTTAAGGAGCATGCCATGATCAGACTTTCGACGAAGGGGCGCTACGGGACGCGGTTGATGCTCAACCTGGCCCGTCACCACGGGAGCGGGGAAGGACATAAGGCCGTCATCCTCAAAAACATCTCGGATGACGAGAGGATCTCGATCCGCTACCTCGAACAGATCATCATCCCCTTGAAGATCAACCGTCTGGTCAAAAGCATCCGCGGCGCCGGCGGGGGTTACACCCTCGCCCGCAAGCCCGAGGACATCAGGCTGAGCGAGATCCTCCACGCCCTCGAGGGGAACTGCTGCCTCGTCGAGTGCGTCGAGGACGAGTCCTTCTGCGAATTCATCGAGACCTGCCCGACATTCGACATCTGGAAGAACGCGACCGATATCCTGAAGGGCTATTTCGACAGCCTGACCCTGAAGGACATCGTCGGCATGGCCGAAAAAAAGGCCAAGAAGGGGAAAACCAAGGCCAACTGAGTCCTTTCCCTGGCCTTTAGATCTTTTCCAAGCCCTTGAAGAACGCCGGCCAGAACGGGTCCTGGTCCGGGACGGCGAGGGTCTCGGCCCGACCGTCGGTCCGGACGAGCGTCCGCCGCCGCCGGTTCGAAACGACCCTGCCTACGACCGAGGAGGCGATGCGCTTTCTCTTCAGGCGAGCGACGATCCCGGCGCTTTTCCCCGGCCGGGCGGTGACGAGGAGGCTGCCCTCGGCAATGGCCTTGACGGGGTCGATGCCGAAGGCCTCGCAGACCATTCGGACCTCGTCCGGATAGACGAAGAGGCGCTCGTCGGCCTCTATCCCCACGCCGCTCGCCGCGGCGATCTCGAAGAGCCCGCCCATGACCCCCCCTTCGGTCGCGTCGTGCATGGCCGTTACTCCGCCCGCGGCCATGGCCGCGAGCGCGTCTTCGACGACGCTGATCGCGCGGGTCAGCGCTTTCGCCCTCCCGACGAGGGCCGCGGGATATTTCTCGCGGAGCTCCTCCTCGCGGAGGACCGCCAGCAGGCCTGCCGTCTCGATGGCCGGCCCTTTCGTCAGGATGATGTCGTCCCCGGGGCGGGCGCCGGCCGGCGTTACGTACTCCCCTTTCCGGGCGACGGCGAAGACGGTGATGCCGCCGATCGTCGGCGCCGCGAAACCCGGGTAGAAACCAGTGTGGCCGCCGACGATGGCGATCCCGAGCTCCCGGGCCGCCCGATGGATGGAGTCGACGATCGTCCGGATGTCCTCGAGCCCCGTCTCCGGAGGCAGGAGGAGCGAATAGGTCATGTAGCGCGGCCGGACGCCCATCACCGCGACGTCGCTCGCCCCGATGTGGACGGCGAACCGGCCGAACATCTCCAGGGGAAGCCGGGGCATGGTGAAGATGGGGTCCTCGGCCACGACCAGGACCTTGCCGCCGCCGAGGTCGACGACCCCGGCGTCGACGCCCGCCATCGGCGGGACAAGGACGGTCGGGTCCTTGCGGCCGAATTTCCCCCGTATCAGGGAACGGAAAACGGTCGCGTCGATCTTGCCGATCTTCATGTCTGACCCGAATCGAGCCTAGGGGGTTAGGCCGGCCTTGCGCTCCGCGGCTTCGATGGTGTTCATCATGAGCATGGTGACGGTCATGGGGCCGACGCCGCCCGGCACGGGGGTGATGGCCTCGGCCTTTTCCTTGATGGCCTCGAAATCGCAGTCTCCGACGAGGCGGAACCCCTTGGGCGACGCGGCGTCCGGCACCCTGTTGACGCCGACGTCGATGACGACGCACCCGGCGCGGACCATCTCCGCCTTGATGATGCGCGGCACGCCCATGGCCGCGACGAGGATGTCCGCCTGGAGCGTGAACCGGGTGATGTCGGGCGTCCCCGTGTGGCAGATCGTGACCGTCGCGTTGGCCCCCTTTTTCTTCTGAATGAGGAGCGCGGCCAGGGGCTTGCCGACGATGTTGCTCCGGCCGCAGACGACGACGTGCTTCCCTTCGGGGCTATAGCCGCCCCGAACGAGCAGCTGGACGACCCCGTAGGGCGTGCATGGCAGGGGGCACGGCTCGCCCCGGAGGAGCTTGCCGACGTTGATGGGGTGGAACCCATCGACGTCCTTCTCCGGGGAGATGAAGTTGATGACCTTGTCGGCGCTGACGTACTTCGGCAGGGGCAGTTGGACGAGGACGCCGTTGTAGCGGCCGTCCCGGTTGAGGCCGTCGACCGTCCGCAGGATCTCCTCCTCCGAGGACGCGGGCGGCATGTTGATCGTCGTCTCGAAGATGCCGATCTCCTCGGCCGCCTTGGCTTTGGCCGTAACGTATGAGATGGACGCGGCATCCTCCCCCACCAGGACGACGCCCAGCCCCGGGACGACGCCTTTCTCCTTGAGCCTGGCCGCCCGGATCTTGAGTTCCTCCCGGATCTGGCAGGACACCTCCCTGCCGCTGATGATTTTCGCCGGCATCCTATCCTCCTTTTTTTCGGCCGTGAATGACGTCGCCCCTACCATAGACAAAACAGCCGGCTCGGTCAAGGGACGAATGCTCTTGAATTGACGGTGTGTCCCGGGTATAATCTCCGACGACTTAGGGGCTAGGGTAAGCGTTTATCGGAGGTCACAACGATGAGAGTCGGAATCCTGACGGGCGGGGGCGATTGTCCGGGACTCAATGCCGTCATCCGGGCCGTAACCCGGAAGGGCATCGTCCATTACGGCTACGACGTCCTGGGCATCAAGAACGGCTGGCTGGGCCTCATCGAGGGAAAGATATTCCCTCTCGACCTGAACGTGATCTCGGGCATCCTGCCGCGGGGCGGGACGATCCTCGGCACGACCCGGACCAATCCCTTCATGGTCGAGGACGGGGTCGGCAAGATCTTCTCGCAGGTCGAGAAGTTCGAGCTCGACGCGGTCATCGCCGTCGGCGGCGAGGACACCCTGGGCGTCGCCTACAAGCTCTATGAAAAAGGCCTGCGCTGCGTGGGCATCCCCAAGACGATCGATAACGACCTCTCCGGAACCGACTACACCTTCGGCTTCGATACAGCGGTATCGATCGTCGCCGAGGCTCTCGACCGGCTCCATACGACGGCCGAGGCCCATCACCGAGTCATGGTCGTCGAAGTCATGGGACGCCATGCCGGCTGGATCGCCATCGAGGGAGGCCTCGCCGGGGGGGCCGACATCATCCTCATCCCCGAGTTTCCCTTCGACATGGATGAGATCTGCGCCCAGATCCACAAACGCAGGGAGCGCGGAAAACTCTTCAGCATCGTCGTCGTGGCCGAGGGGGCCAAGCCCCGGGACGCCAGCCTGATCATCCAATCGGAGGAGAAGGACGCGTTCGGCCACGTCCGGCTGGGGGGGATCGGCAACATCATCGCCCGCGAGATCGAAATGCGGACGGCCATCGATACGCGGGTCACGGTCCTCGGCTATATCCAGCGCGGCGGCTCGCCGACGGCCTTCGACCGAATCCTGGCCACCCGCTTCGGCGTTGGTGCGATCGAACTCGTCAAGGAAGAAAAATTCGGCTTCATGGTCGGCCTCCGGGGCAACCACGTCGTCCCCGTCCCGCTCCGGGAGGCGCTGGCCCAACCCAAAACCGTCGACGCGGAGTTCTACGACATCGCCAAGGTCTTTTTCGGCTAGGGGCCCCGCCGCGAAACGGGTTGATCTTAAAAGAGTTGGGGGCGACATGGGATTGACATCCCGTCCCGGGCGTGTTAATCTCCGCCTCGCCAGGAGGCGCCAAGGTCATGAACAGAATGCTCAGATCCTTCATCATTCTTTTCATCCTCGGGGCGGCCGCTCCCCTCGCGGCGGACGTCCGATTCGAGCTCGGCTTCGGCTGGACCCTGGTCGGACCGGCCATAAACGCCAGCTACGTCAACCAGTACGCGCCGACGCTCACCCCCCCGGACCGCTACATCGCCAGCTCGGCCGGGCAGACGGTCAGGTTCAAGGGCAAGACCACTTACGGGATGAGCGGGTTCTTCAACATCCTGCTCACGGAGAACATCGGCCTCCAGGTCTTGGCCGACTACCATCGTCCGGGCCTGGGCGGGTCGAATGCCCCCTACAACGTCGAAATGCAGTTCCAGGCCTTCGCGCCCGAAACGTACTCCCGGGAGGTCGATTGGCCGGCATCGGCCGGCAACCTCACCGAGACGACCTTCAGCCTCAACGCCCTGGCCCGCTTCCGCGTCGCCGACAACCTCTCCCTCAGCGTCTCGGCCGGACCGAGCGTCTTCCACTTCGAAGGCACGGGCGGCTACATCGGCTACACGTTTTTCGACCTCGCCTTTGTCGACGACCAGTACGTGCTGAGCGGCGGGACTTATGAGATGGTCGTCAGCTTCGGCCCGAAGACGAAATACGGACTGAACGCGGGGTTCGAGGCGGCCTACGAGGCCTTCCGGCACGTCATCCTGGCCTTCGACGTCCGCTGGTATGGCTCCCCGAAGAGCGACCTTCCGTTGCACATCGTCGCGGACGAAGTCATCACCAAACCCCTCGATGAGATCGAAACGGCGATCGGGCTCGGGACCCTGCGCGTCGACCCGTCCTATTTCCGGGCCGGTCTGGCCGTCCGCTTCGTCTTCTGAGCCCGCCGGCCTGGATGCTTTCTAAATCTTCGCCCGCCTGAGCCTCAGGGAGTTGCTCACCACCGACACGGAGCTCATGGCCATGGCCGCCGAAGCGATCATGGGGTTGAGCAGAAGACCGAAGACGGGATAAAGGACGCCCGCCGCCACGGGGATGCCGACGACGTTGTAGACGAAGGCCCAGAAGAGGTTCTGCTTGATCGTCCGGATGGTCCTCCGGCTGAGCTCGAAGGCGGAGATCACGGCCGCGAGGTCGCCCGTTATCAACGTGATGTCGGCCGAAGCCATGGCCACGTCCGTCCCCGTCCCAATGGCCATCCCGACGTCGGCCTGGGCCAGGGCCGGTGCGTCGTTGATCCCGTCGCCGACCATGGCCACGCGCTTCCCCTCGGCCTGAAGTTTCCGGACGACCTCGGCCTTGTCTCCGGGCAGGACTTCGGGGATGACGTCGTCGATCCCGGCGGCCGCGGCCACCGCCCCGGCCGTCCTCCGATTGTCGCCCGTCAGCATGATCACGGCCAGACCCATCCCGCGGAGCTTCTCGACGGCCGGGCGGGCGCTCGGCTTGAGCGTGTCCGCCAGGGCGATGAGTCCGGCGAGTCTTCCGTCGACGCCGACGAAGGCCGTGGTTTTGCCCTCCCCGGCCAGGCTCTCGGCGCGCGCGATAAGTGGTGACACATCGATTCCGGCTTCCTCGACGAGCTTGCGGCTTCCGACGAGCACCCGGGCGCCCTTCACCGAGGCCTCGACTCCCAGGCCCTCGAGGGCCCGGAAATCGTCCGGGTGCTCCACGCCGATGCCGCGGGCGCGGGCCCCGCGGACGACGGCCTGGCCGAGAGGATGCTCGGAGCCCATCTCGGCCGAGGCAGCGAAGAGAAGGAGCCGGTCGGCAGTTGTCCCGGCCGTAGGGACGATGTCGGTCGTCTCGGGCCGGCCGGTGGTGAGCGTCCCGGTCTTGTCGAAAACGACGGTGTCCACGCGGTGGACCGTTTCCAGGCTCTCGCCGCTCTTGATCAGGATGCCCCGCTCCGCCCCCTTGCCCGTTCCGACCATGATGGCGGTGGGCGTGGCCAATCCCAGGGCGCAGGGACAGGCGATGATGAGGACGGCCACGAAATTGAGCATGGCGAAAACAAGCTTTGGCGGCGGGCCGAATACCGACCAAACGACGAAAGTCAGAACGGCTACCCCGATGACCACGGGAACGAAATAACCGGCTATGACGTCGGCCAGCCGCTGGATAGGGGCCTTCGTGCCCTGGGCCTCCTGGACCAGCCGGATGATCTTAGCCAGGACTGTATCCTCCCCGACCTTGGCGGCGTGGAAACGGAAACTCCCCCATTTGTTGAGCGTCGCCCCGATGACGGCGTCGCCCGGCCCCTTGTCGGCCGGCAGGCTCTCTCCCGTGATCATGGACTCGTCGATCGCGGAACGCCCCTCGAGGATCGTCCCGTCGACGGGGATCTGCTCCCCGGGGCGGACGACGAGGACATCGCCGACGCGGACGTCCTCGACGGGGACCTCCCGCTCGCCTGCCGCATCGAGGATGCGCGCCGTCCGGGGACGCCGGCCCATGAGCTTGCGGATGGCGTCCAAGGTCCGGTCCTTGGCCCGGGCCTCGAGCATCCGGCCGAACAGGATGAGGACGATGATGACAGACGAAGTGTCGAAATAGACCTGGGGTTCGACGGCGGCCGAGCGCAAGAGACTCGGAACGACCGTGGCCGCGGCGCTGAAAAGGTAGGCCGCCGTCGTGCCCACGGCGACGAGCGTATTCATGTCGGCCGAGCGGTGCCGGAGCGCACTCCAGGCTCCCTTGTAGAAGCGGCGGCCGAGGACGAACTGGACCGGCGTGGCCAATGCCCAGAGCACGTAGGAGTTCTGGAGAACGCCAGGCACCCAGGGGAACCAGTGCCGCATGCTGCCCAGGAATACGGCCAGAGCCAGCACTCCGCCCCAGATTACGGAGGTCTTGAGCGTCCGGAATTCCTCGGCGGCCCCGGACGCCTCCCCGCCTCTCCTTTCCGGACCGCCGGCAGGATCGGAAACGTCGTATCCGGCGTCGCGGACGGCCTGGACGAGTCGCCCGGCATCGACCCGTCGGGGATCGAACATGACGGTCGCCCGGGACGTGGCCAGGTTGACGTTGGCCGCGCGGACGCCTTCGATGTGCTTCAGCGC
This sequence comes from Candidatus Aminicenantota bacterium, assembly GCA_026393975.1. Taxonomy (GTDB): domain Bacteria; phylum Acidobacteriota; class Aminicenantia; order Aminicenantales; family Saccharicenantaceae; genus RBG-16-66-30. The sequence continues at coordinate 79,202 of JAPKZD010000011.1, forward strand.
CCGCTCAACGTTGGCCGCGCAGCTCGCGCAGCTCATGCCGGTCACGCCAAGGTCGAGTCTTTGTAGTCCCATGAAAACCTTCATTTCCGCTTCTGGAATTATAGCAGATTCCTCAGGATATCATATAAGCCGGAGAGGTTGCGCCTGCCGCACGTTTGTGCTACTATTTTGGGGCTCTAGAGAATAAGGAGAGGACCATGTCCGGACACTCAAAGTGGGCTTCTATCAAGCATAAAAAAGCCGCGACCGACAACAAGCGCGGCAAGGTCTTTACCCGGCTTATCCGGGAGATCAGCATGGCCGCCCGGGCCGGCGGCGGCGACCCCGACAAGAACCCCGGCTTGCGCAATGCCATCGACGGCGCCCGGGCCGCGAACATGCCCGCCGACAACATCAAGCGGGCCATCTTGAAGGGCACGGGCCAGCTCGAGGGAGCGACCTACGAGGAGTTGTCCTACGAGGGCTACGGGCCGGGCGGCGTTGCCATCTACCTCCAGGCCGTGACCGACAACAAGAACCGCACCGTGTCAGAGCTGCGCCACATCTTCGCCAAGAACGGCGGCCGGATCGGCGAATCCAACTGCGTCGCCTGGATGTTCAAGCGCATGGGCTACATCGACGTCGAGAAATCCAAGGCCTCGGAGGACATCCTCATGGACGTCGCCCTGGCCGCCGGCGCCGACGACCTCAAGGGCGACGGCTCCCTCTTCGAGATCACCACATCGCCAGAAAATTACGAAGCGGTCGTTCAGGCTCTCAAGAAGAACGAGATCGAGATCGCGACCTCCGAAGTCGGATTCCTGCCCCAGAAATACGTCAAGGTCGAGGGCAAGGAAGCCCAGCAAGTCCTCCGGCTCATGGATGAGCTCGAGGACCACGACGACGTCAAGGCCGCCTCCTCCAACTTCGATATCTCCGAAGAGGAAATCGCCATCTTCTCGCAGGCCGGTTGACGGCCCGGCGGAATCCATGCGGGTCCTCGGGATCGATCCAAGCCTCCAGTCCACGGGGTTCGGGATCGTCGAGGACGAGGGAGGCCGCCTCGCGCCCATCGCCTACGGCGTCATCAAACCGACGGGGAAACTTCCCCTCCACCTCAAGCTGGCCGAGATCAAGACCGAGCTCGAGACGATCATCCGGTCCTACGGGCCCGCCGAAGCCGCCGTCGAGAACCCCTTCTACGCCAAGAACATGAAGACGGCCATCCTTCTGGGCCAGGTGCGCGGCGCGGTGCTCGTGGCCATCGCCGGGACGGGCTGCGCCCTCGCCGAGTACTCGGCCCTCGAGATCAAGAAGGCCGTCACCGGCTATGGCCAGGCGGATAAAGAACAGGTCATGACCATGGTCCGGGCGCTCCTCGGCCTCGAGGACGACCGCATCCCCCTCGACGCCTCCGACGCCCTGGCCACGGCCATCTGCCACCTCAACACCCGTCTCTACCAGCTCCAGGTCGAAGGATAGGATCCGTCATGATCGCTTACCTCAAGGGCACGCTCATCCACAAGACGCCCGGCCAGGTCGTCGTCGAGACCGGCGGCGTCGGTTACGCCGCGGCCATCCCGGTCTCGTCCTTCGTCAAGCTCGGGGAAACCGGCGGGACCGTGGAGCTCTTCATCCACACCCACCTCACCGACGACTCCCTCGCTCTCTACGGCTTCGTCACGCGCGAAGAGAAGGACATGTTCCTCAAGCTCATCGGCATCTCCGGCATCGGCCCCAAGCTGGCCATGAACATCCTTTCCGGCATCGATCCGGACGCCCTCGCGGAGGCCGTCCGGTCGAGCGACGTGGCCCGCATCTCGCTCGTCCCCGGCATCGGCAAGAAGACGGCCCTGCGCATCACCATGGAGCTCCAGGACAAGCTGGAGAAGAAGGAAAAACTCCTCTCGGCCAAGGCCTCGCCCGAAAAGGAGGACCTCATCTCCGCCCTGCAGAACATGGGCTTCCGGCTCAAGGAGGCCGAGCGGGCCGTCGACCAGACCCTCGCCGCCCTCAAGCCCGGTGCGGGTTTGGAGAAGCTCCTCAGGGAATGCTTGAAGCGGCTGGCGAAAATATAGGGATCGAGTAAAATAGCCTAGAGAAAAGCACGATGCCCGCGATCCTCAGCCCCATCCGGACCAAAGAAGACGTCCTCTTCGAGGACAGCCTCCGGCCGAGGACGTTCGACGAGTTCGTCGGCCAGGAGAAGGTCAAGTCAAACCTCAAGGTCTTCATCGAGGCGGCCAAGAAGCGCGACGAGCATCTCGACCACGTCCTCCTCTACGGGCCGCCGGGCCTCGGCAAGACCAGTCTCGCCTATCTCATCGCCAAGGAAATGGGCGTCGGCATCAAGCCGACGGCCGGACCGGTCATCGAACGGACCGGCGACCTGTCGGCCATCCTGACCAACATGCAGACAAAGGAAGTCCTCTTCATCGACGAGATCCACCGCCTCCAGCCCTCCGTCGAGGAAATTCTGTACTCGGCCATGGAGGACTTCAGCCTCGATATCCTCATCGGCCAGGGGCCCGGCGCCCGGAGCCACAAGCTCAAGATCAAAAAATTCACCCTCATCGGGGCGACGACCCGGGCCGGGCGCATCACGGCGCCGCTCCGCAGCCGGTTCGGCATCATCCATCGGCTCGACTATTATAAAGACGAAGACCTCAAGAAGGTCATCCAACGATCGGCCAAGATCCTCAAGGTCAAAGTCGACGACGAGGGCGCCGGCGAGATCGCTTTGCGGTCGCGGGGGACGCCGCGCGTCGCGAACAGACTCCTGCGGCGGGTCCGCGATTACGTCGACGTCAAGGGCGACGGCGTCATCACGGCCAAAGAAGCCCAAATGGCCT
>JAPKZD010000019.1 GCA_026393975.1 Candidatus Aminicenantota bacterium
CAACTAGAAGAGTGGGATAAGATCTATAACCATATCCGGCCCCATCAGTCGCTTGATTATCTGACGCCGGCCGAATACTATCAGGGCTGGCTTAAAACTCATCCGCAGCCCAGCGTGTCACTAATGTAGTGGACGAGACCACGTCCTTGACATTCCTTTCCAATGTAACTACAGTAATAACGTTATGTTTTGTGGAACGATCCATATTGAGGAGGGCGGAAGATGAGAACCCGGGAGCTAAAAGTCGCTCGGATCGGTAACTCCCGGGGGGTCCGCCTGCCTGCCGCGTCGTTGAAGCGTTATTCCGTCGGTTCCGTAATGATCATGGAAGAAAGAGCCGAGGGGATGCTTCTCCGGCCCGCAGGACCTGCCGTCGAGAAACTCACCTGGGAAGACACGGCCCGGGAGATGGCAGCCACGAACGAAGATTGGAGCGAATGGGATGTTTTGGACGGGGACGGATTGGATTCGGTCCCCTGGGAAGCGTCGAATGTTTTCAAGCCCCACTCGCGCAAGGAAGCCGTCAAACGATACGAAGTGCGTTGGGCGGACTTGGATCCCTCGCGCGGGGCGGAGATGGCCAAGACGAGGCCGGTGGTCATCGTCAGCCTGGATGAATTGAATGCCCGGCTGCAGACCGTGACGGTCTGCCCGATAACCAGCCGGCTTCATCCGGTCTGGCGCTGCCGGCTCTCGGTTCGGTGCGAAGGCCGCCCGGCGGAGATCGCGGTCGACCAGATCCGGGCCGTCAGTAAGGCCCGCCTGGGATCGAGGGTCGACGCTCTTTCCGATGACGAGGCCTCCGCCCTCCGGCGGCTCATTACCGAGATGTTCGGTGAGTAAGACCTGGCGCCGAAGGGGGAGAGGATGTGGTCTGCCGTCTTTGGGGGGATTTCTCGGCTGGCGAAGCGAAGCGGCGCGAGCAGAGAAAGAGATTGAAGTAAGGGGTGCAAGGGTATTATAATCTTCAGTAAAGAGGAGTCGGTATCATGGCCAAGATAAACGTGAGGGCTTCGGCCTATAGGGTGGCGAGAGGGAAGGCGGAGATGGCCAGGGATGCAAAATGGCTGAAGACGGCGAAGTTAACGACGAAGAAAAGCCAGGAATTAAAGAAGCACGAGCCTGCGGAAAAGGGCATCGAGGAAAGCGGAGGACGAGACCAGAATAAAACCCCAGGGGCGGAGGACCCCGAGAGTTTAGCCAAGGGCAAAGCCACCGAGCTTCAGGGGCCCGAGGCTCCGGATAATAATAAAAAGCCTTAGAACAGGGGAATAGACAGCCGCGCCCTCATGGTCAAACCGACAAAGCGGAGAAAACTCTGGCGGTGGCTGCTTCTGATCGCCGTCCTGACGCCCATCGCGGTGACGGCCTACATCCTTCTGACCCTTCCCGATGTCTCCAGCCTCAGGACAAAGAACCCGTCTTCAACGGCCTTCATGAAATCTCGCCAGGAAGAGGCCCGCAAGAAGGGCCGGACGATCGCCATCCAAAAGGAATGGGTGGATTTCGCGGAGATCCCTGAGCTCCTCAAAGAGGCCGTCCGGATCACGGAAGACGCCTCGTTCTATTGGCACAAGGGGATCGACTTCGAGGAGATCAAAGAATCCATCAAGCGCGATCTCCGCGAAAAACGGTTCTCCCGGGGCGGGAGCACTATTACCCAACAGCTCGCCAAGAACATTTTCCTGTCCCCGAGTAAGAATCCCCTGCGCAAAGTCCGGGAATATTTCATCGCTCGACGCTTGGAAAAAGCGCTGAGCAAGGAGCGGATCTTCACCCTCTACCTCAATCTCATCGAGCTCGGCTCGGGGATTTTCGGAGTCCAAGCCGCCGCTCGCCATTATTTCGGCAGGGATGTTTCCGAGCTTTCCGTGGAGGAGATCGTACGCCTGACGGCCATCATCCCCCGCCCCGTCACGACCGACCCGCGCGGATCCGAGGGGTGGCTCAACTGGCGGTGTAGCATGATCCTGGAAAAGCTCAGACTCTATAAGAAAATTGGCGAAGACGAGTATCAATCCCTGATCGGAAAATTCCAGTAACTCCAGATGCTCTTCGGGCTCCGCTATTCAGGGCGATTGACTTGGCCGCACGCCCGGGACTATCATCTAAGCATGGTTAAGAGGGGAGATTCATCACCCGGAGCGGAAATTCACGGCAACAAAATTGCCCAGCAGTCAAATCGAAATCCTAAAGGAGGAATACCATGAAATCCGGCACGAAGGACCAGGCGGAAGGCAAGTTACACAAAGTCAAGGGTAAGCTCAAGGAGATCGCCGGGAAACTGAGCGATAATCCAAAGTTGGAAGCTGAAGGTACGGATGAAAAGATAACCGGCAAAGTTCAGGAAAAAATCGGTCAGGTCAAGAAGGTTTTAGGGAAGTAAGGCCTGGGATCTTTAACGGGCTCTAATAAAATCTACATCACACCTATTCCCACTGATAATATCTGACGTAATCGATGATGTACCTTAGGGGAAAGATGGCGTCGTCGATCCCGTTTTGGCCGCCCCACGTGCCGCCGATCGCAGTGTTGAGAAGCAGGTAGAACGGCTTGTCGAAACGCCAGTAATCGGGATACCGGGTGTCCTTCTTATAGGTGAAATATTTCTGACCGTCGACGAAGAAATCCAGCCTGTCGGACTGCCATTCGACGGCATAGACGTGGAAGTCGGCGAACGGACTGGGGATGTCGATGTGTCCGCCTCGAACCACCAACCCCGGATTATTGACCGAACCCGGCGTATGAACCGTCGCGTAGATCCTGTCGGGTTCGTAGCCTACGTTTTCCATGACGTCGATCTCGCCGCATTCCGGCCAGTAAACCCGGGGAATATCCGTTCCCATCATCCAGATGGCGGGCCATGAGCCGACCCCCGTCGGGATCTTGGCCCTGACCTCGATCCTTCCGTGAAAGAATTCCCTTTTCCCCAAGGTATTCAGGCTGGCCGAGGTGTATTCGGCTCCATCGTAGTCTTCCTTCCGGGATTCGATCACCAGGCAGCCGTCTTCGATCCGGGCGTTTTCCGGACGCCCTTCCGTGTAGTACTGGGCCTCTTGGTTTCTGATGAAGCCGACTTCGTAGTTCCAGATTCCGGGATCGGGGAGACCGCTGGTGCTGAATTCTTCGGCCCAGACGAGCTTCAGCCTTGGGGGACTCTCCTGCGTGGAACAGGATACGACCTGTGCGGCCGAAAGAACCAGAAGGAGAAGAGTTTTCATGATCATCGACTTGGCCCTTTCTCCCACCATAATTCCAGAGGACGGGCGGCGATGCAATATCTTTTTTCCCGAATTGACCTCGCTGCGCGGCCGGTGATACTATTCCGTCGCGATGAGGAGGGAAAAGGAGATACAATGACCACTCGAAGATTCCTGGGATCGGCCCTTTTTATGGCGTTTCTGGCCGCCGGCCTCCAACCGGCCTGGAGCCAGACGGTCCCTTCCGACGATGGAAAACCACGCATTCTCTGCATCGGAGCCCACCCGGACGACGCCGAGTCCGGGGCGGCCGGGACGGCGGCCCTCTGGGTCGCGAAAGGGTATCATGTCAAGTTCGTGGCCGTGACCAACGGAGACATTGGCCACTGGAAGGAATCCGGCCCGGAGCTCGCCCGGCGCCGCAAGGCCGAGGTCGAGCATGGGGCCAAGCTCATCGGCTACGACTTTGAAATTCTAGACAACCACGACGGTGAGCTTCAACCGACGCTCGAGAACCGCAAGACGATCACCCGCCTGATCAGGGAGTGGAAAGCCGACGTGGTCATCACCCATCGACCCAACGACTATCACCCCGATCATCGTTACACGAGCGTCCTCGTCCAGGACTCGGCCTACATGGTCACCGTGCCGAAGTTCCTCCCCGAGGTCCCGGCCCTGAAGGGAAACCCCGTGTTCCTCTACTTCTCCGACCGCTTCCAGAAGCCCTATCCGTTCCAGCCCGACATCGCCGTCGGCATCGATTCCGTGATGGACAAGAAGCTCGAGGTCCTGCTGGGCATGGTCTCGCAGTTTTACGAAGGCGGGGTGAGCGGTTCACCGGAGCTCCTCTCGAGCGATCCCGAGCGGCAGAAGGCTCGTTGGCAGGCCGTCCGGGAACGTTTCACGAACCGGCAGCTGGAGGTCACCTCGCTTTGCCGGAAGAGCCTCGAGGAATGGTACGGGAAGGAGAGGGCGGCGAAAGTCCGCTACGCGGAGGCGTTCGAGATCGGCGAGTACGGCCGCCGTCCAGACAAGGCCGAGATCAGGAGACTGTTCCCCTTTTTCGATTAGCCTACTTTTTGACCTTGACCGTCAGGGCGGGCCACTCATCCGTGCCGTTCGCGGGATCCGGATCGTTCTTGGGCTGGCTGCGACCGCGAATATCCGTGGCCCGGGCCTGGACGAGATAATCCCCGGCGGCGGGGAAGATCAGCTCGGCCTCCCAGAAGACCCAGACATTGTCGGCATCCATCTTCTTCACGATGGACGCCTCTTTCCAGGTCTTGCCCCCGTCAGAGGTCAGCTCGACGCGGGCGACCCGCGTTCCGCCGAACGCGGCCCCGCCGAGCTTCAGCGGCTCATTGCGCTTCACGGTGGCCGGGTCCTTGGGGAAAAAGAAGGTCGAGTCCACGGCGATCGGCGGAGAGCAGTCCCAGCCGCTGTCCTCCCAGTAGTCCTTCATCGGCTTGTCGATCACCGCGATCGACGTGATCCAGGCTGGCTGCTTTACGCCGTAGAATCCCGGGTTCAGGATCCTCACCGGAAAGCCATGAAGCTGGGGGATGGGCACGCCATTCATATAGAGCGCGACTATGACTCCGTTGTCCCTGACCTGGGCCATCGTATGGGAAGCGAAGTAGGAGTCGGCGGCTTCGTAGCGAACCCCGGTCGCGGCTTCGCTCATGCCGAGGGACTTCAAAATATCGTGGAGCAGAACACCTTTCCACACCGCCGTCGAGACAAGCGAGCCCCCCGCCCCGTTGCCGATGCATTCGACGGTCAACGTCAGCTCCTTCATCGGCATCGCGTACAGTTCCTCAAGAGTGAGCTTTTTCGGCGTCTGAACGAGGCCTTTGATCTCGAGCCGGTAGGAGGACGGCTCGATCTTCGGCAGCGCCCCGATTCGCGTGACAAAATATTCCGTGTTCGGCGTGATGAAGGGCGGGAATCGGCCTTTGTCCTGGGACCGTCCGTAAAGAGCGGCCAGGATCATAATGACCGGAACGAATATCAAAGCAATCCTCTTCCCTCTTATGCTCATGAATAAAGTATACTCCAAAAGCCGCACTCCTGGACGGCGACCCGTGAACGGCGCTATAATCTTGCCATCCCGGTGATCCCGTCGGACAACTTGGAGGCCCGCATGACGCTCAAACCATCACCCGCAGCCGCCCTGGAAAGACTCGTCGTCCCGAAGGTCGACCATGTCGACCTCGTCACCGTCAAGCTGCCGTTCGTCGCCCCGTTCGGGACGAGCGTCTACACCTGGACGCACAAGGAAGCGCTGCTCATGCGCCTCGAGTCGGCCGGTGTCACCGCCTGGAGCGAGTGCGTTTCCGACCCCGACCCGTTCTACTTCTACGAGACGAACGGCACGGCCCGCCATATCATCAAGGACTTCCTCCTGCCGCTCGTCGAGCCGGGAATCGCGCTCGGCGAGCTCGAGGGGCGGTTCCGGCACGTCCGGGGCCATGGGATGGCCAAGGCGACGGTCGAGAACGGCCTCCTTAATCTGATCGCGCTCCAAAAAGGCCAGCCGCTCCACGAGCTCATGGGACGGTCGGCCAAGAGGATCATGTCCGGCATCAGCATCGGCCTTAAGGGTTCTCAAGCCGAGCTCTTGGCCGCCGTCGAGCGGGCCGTGGCCAAGAAATACGGCCGCGTCAAGATGAAGATCAAGAGGGGACAGGACGTCGAGTGGGTGCGGGCGGTCCGGGAACACTTCCCGGATATCCGGCTCATGGTGGACGCCAACGGCGATTATTCCCTCTCGGACACGGCCCTCCTCAAGCAGCTCGACGCCTTCGACCTCATGATGGTCGAGCAGCCGCTATCCTATAGCGACATCTTCGAGCACTCGGTGCTCCAGAGGGAACTGAAGACCGCGATCTGTCTGGACGAGTCCATCCACAGCCTGGCTGACGCGGCCGCGGCCATCGCCCTCGGGGCCTGCCGGATCATCAACATCAAGCAGGGCAGGGTCGGCGGCCTCATGGAGTCGATGAGGATCGCCCGCTTTTGCGCCGATCGCGGCGTCGGCGTCTGGTCGGGCGGCATGGACGAAACGGGCATCGGCCGGGCCGTCAACATCCACCTCCAGACCGCCGAAGGCTTCACGCTGCCGGGCGACACCTCGGAAACGAACATCTACTTCGACGAGGACATCGCCGATCCGCCCGTCGTTCTGGGTCCTGACGGGTTCATCGACATCCCTGGGGGGCCCGGGCTTGGCGTCCGTGTCGTGCCCGACCGCATCCTCAAGCGGGCCATCCGGTGGGAACGCCTCTGTTAAAGGCGAAGCTGAAAGAGGAGAGGAGAGAGCCATGGCCAAGATCCAAGCCTACTGCGGCCTTGATTGCGGCGAGTGCGAAGCCTATATCGCCACTCAGAAGAACGACCGGGCCGGACTCGAAGCGACGGCGAAAAAATGGGCCGAGCAGTTCGGCGCCAAGGACATCAGCGCGGACATGTGCATCTGTGACGGCTGTCCGTCGGGAAAAAGGACGAGCCCGGCCCACGCCGTGACCTGCGCGATCAGGCTCTGCGCATCCGCGCGCGAGGTCGCGACCTGCGCCCACTGCCCGGACTACGGCTGTGATACGTTGAACGGGTTTTTAACGTTCGCCCCTGTCCTCAAAGGAAAGCTGGAGGCGATCCGGAAAGAGATCGGGAAGTAGGCCAGCCGATTCCCTATCGACGTGGCCCTGTCCCTCGTCGAGCTCGCGCTTGAAAAGGCGTAGCCTGGGTTGTATGATCGCTCCGTACCTTAAGGAGGTCCACTATGCCCGATCATCCGCTGTCCACCATGAGAAAGCTCGACCCGGAATTCATGAAGCATCTGGAAGATACGGATGCCCTCGTCTATGCCGAAGGCGCCCTGCCGCGCCGGATCAAGCTCCTAATGGCGATGGCCTTCGACGCGGCCCACGGGGCTCCGGGCGGCGTCCGAGCCCTGGCCGAGCAGGCGTTAAAGGCCGGCGCCACCAAGGAGGAGATCGCCGAGGCGCTGCGTGTCGCCTTCCACCTGTCCGGCGTCGGCTCCCTGTATGCGGCCTCGTTCGGCCTCAAAGACGTCCTGTGCTAGGCCGCCCGGTCACAGGGACCGACGGTCATTCATAACGAGCGCAGATGACCTTGTCTTCAAATGCACCGGGCCCGAAACCCCGCTCGTCCTGGGCCGTAAAAAGCACCATCGTCACCGACTTCGGCCGGCACGCGGTCGTCTGCCGGCGACCTGCTATTTTTTCCCGCGCACGATGCTGATCACGGCACTGAACTAGCCGCGTCCGCTATCGTTCTTTCGGGCCCGATGTAAAAGACGCTTCCGCTTCAGATGATCCGCGGGCGACGCCCTCGGGTAGTCGAAATAAGATGAGATGAATATCCCCTACTGACCATGATGGGAGACTACCGCCGGCCGCGCGGCACTGTTCGGCGCCTACTTTTCTAGGCCCGAGAAAACGGCGAGCATGCCGGTTCCATCCTCAATGCTGATCATAAAGTTCAGACCGAGGCCGTCCTTCTCGCCGGAGACCAGCCCGCCCGGCCCTCCCGCGGTATTGAGGTTCGCCTGCCAGCCGGCTTCCTTCAGAAGATCCACGTACCGTTCGATCCCCCCCTTCTCAATGTCGCGAAAGTAGATGTTGAACTTCATCATTCCGCCTTCCTGGCCTTTGCTTACGCGTTCGATCTTTCCGAAGGTGAACTTCGGCACGCCCTCAAACATATCGGTCGGCCACTCGGCTGTTTCGGCGAATTCGTGCTTGAACCCTTCCCCCGTGACCTCGACCGACTTGCCGTCTATCTTGACATCGGCGTCCTTGCCGGTCGTTGCCTTCAGAGCCTGCTCAACGGCCGCCTCGGCCTGCCTGTTGGCGGCTTTTTCCCCTCGCCCGCAAGAAGCGAAAACGAGAAGACTGGCGAGGATCGCGACGGTTCCAACAACTGCCGAAAACTTCGTAATTCTCATGGTTCCTCCATCGCCACGAAGCCCGGTCGCGGCTTCGATGAGATGCGCCCTGGACCGGAACTATATCGTCGGCCACGTGGCGATGTCAATAACCACGAAAAGGCACGGGGAGAGCTGTCGTCCGCGGCGGCCTTGCCGTCATCTGGGGGATTTCTTGGCCGTGCGGACTGGTCATCCAGAGGGAAGGCCCTATTCGGGTCGTTCTTTTGGTGCTTGACTACTACCCGCGGCCGGGAATACCCTCATTTCGTGAGGGAAGACATCAGTTCAGGGCCTTGTGGGCTGGGTTCGCCGGCGCCGCGAAAAATGAGAAACGAAAGCCGATGAATAAGGAGCATATCCCGGGCTGGCTGCTCATGGTTGCGGTCGGCGTCCTGGCCATGCTCCTTTCCAACCTCGTCGTGGCCGGGGGGAAACACCCGCTGGAGGCGACGGCCCTGGCCGTCATCATCGGCCTCCTCGCCAGGAATATCGGCGTCGTTCCGGGGTTCTTCCATGCCGGCATCAAGCAGTTCGATAAGCCGCTCATCTGGGGCGTCATCTTCATCGGCGCGACCCTGAATTTCAAGGACATCGGCGAGCAGGGCCCGCAGGTGCTGGCCATCATCCTGGTGACCATGACCGTCAGCTATTTCGTCATCTATGCTCTCGGCCGGCTGTTCAACCTCTCCCCAGCCCTGTCCACGCTCCTTTCGGTGGGAACGACCATCTGCGGCGGGTCGGCCATCGCCATTACCGCCCCGCTCATCAAGGCGAAAGAGGAGGAGATGTGCTACGCCATCGGGACGATTACGCTCTGGGGACTGGCTGCGATCCTCTTCTATCCCCAGATCGCCAAGGCGCTCGGAGTCGGCGACATCGCCTTCGGTGTGTTCGCCGGCACGGCCATCCACGCCACTCCCCAGGTCGTGGGGGCGGGGTTTATCTTTTCCGACCTGGCCGGAAAAACGGCCACGGCTGTGAAGCTCGTCCGCAACTGCTTCATGGCACCGCTGGCCTTCTTGATCGCGGCCGGGTTCGCCAGGACTCATTTCCAGACGGCCGCCCTGAAAAAAGAAAAGGTCAATTGGGCCAAAGCCTTTCCCTGGTTTCTCTTCGGCTACTTCGTCATGGCCGGTCTCAACACGGCCGGCTGTTTCTCGGCCAAGGTGGTGGGTGGCCTGACCTGGCTGGGACGGTTTCTGATCGTCGTTTCCATGGCGGGGATCGGGCTCAACACGGCCTTCGTCGCCTTCCGTAAGGTCGGGCTCAAGCCGCTTGTGGTCGGTTTTCTCGGCGCCTTGGCCGTCGCCGCCTGCAGCATCCTGATGATCAGCTTGCTTTTATAGCTAGAATCCTTACGATGGGACCGGACGGACTACCCCGAGGGGGGTGGATTCAGGTACAATCTCCCCATGCCTTCCGATACCCAAGTCATCTTCTCCATGTCGCGGGTTGGCCGCATCCACCCGCCCAACCGCCAGGTCCTGAAGGATATCTCGCTGGGCTTCTACTATGGGGCCAAGATCGGGGTCCTTGGCCTCAACGGATCGGGCAAGTCGACACTCCTGCGCATCATCGCCGGGCTGGACCTCGATTACATCGGCGAAGTCGCCATGAGCAAGGGCTACAACGTCGGCCTGCTGGAGCAGGATCCGCAGCTCGACCCCGCCAAGACCGTCCTCCAGATCGTGCGCGAAGGCGTGCAGCCGATCGTCGACCTCCTGGCCCGCTATGATGCGGTCAACGAGAAGTTCGGGGACCCCGAGGCCGATATGGACGTACTGCTGGCCGAGCAGTCCCGCTTGCTGGAGGAGATCGAGAAACATGACGCCTGGAACCTCGACAACCATCTCGAGATCGCCATGGACGCCCTCCGCTGCCCGCCGCCCGAAACGCCCGTGACGGTGCTGTCGGGCGGCGAGCGGCGCCGGGTCGCCCTGACCCGCCTCCTGCTCATGGAGCCCGACATCCTCCTGCTCGACGAGCCGACCAACCACTTGGACGCCGAGTCCGTCGGCTGGCTCGAGCGGCACCTGCAGGAATACAAGGGCACGGTTATCGCCGTGACCCATGACCGTTATTTCCTGGACAATGTGGCCGGTTGGATTTTGGAGCTCGACCGCGGCCAAGGCATCCCCTGGAAGGGCAACTATTCCTCCTGGCTGGAGCAGAAGCGGGAGCGGCTGGCGATCGAGGAGCGGACGGAATCCCGCCGCCAGCGGTCTCTGGCCCGCGAGCTCGAATGGGTCCGGCTATCGCCCAAGGCCCGCCAGGCCAAGGGCAAGGCCCGTGTTACCGCTTACGAAGAGCTCCTCGGCCGGGACTTCGAGCATTACCGCGATGAGCAGGAGCTCCCCATCCCGCCCGGGCCTCGGCTGGGAGACGTGGTCATCGAGCTCGAGCGCGTGGCCAAGGCCTACGGCGAGCGGGTGATCATCGACGACCTGACGGTCAGCATCCCGCCCGGCTCGATCGTCGGCGTCATCGGCCCCAACGGGGCCGGGAAGACGACGCTGTTGCGGCTGATCACCGGGTCGGAGACGCCCGACGCCGGGCGGATCCGGATCGGGGAGACGGTCAAGATCGCCTACGCCGACCAGTCGCGAATCCTCGACCCCGGCAAGACGGTCTTCGAGGAGATCTCGGGCGGGGCGGAGCTGATCACGGTCGGTGGCCGGTCCATGAGCACCCGGGCCTATTGCGCCTCGTTCGGATTCGGCGGCACCGACCAACAGAAGAAGGGCTCGATGCTGTCGGGTGGGGAGCGGAACCGCGTCCACCTGGCCAAGGCCATGTCCGAGGGCGGCAACGTGATCCTCCTGGACGAGCCGACCAACGACCTGGACGTCAACACCCTGCGGTCTCTGGAGGACGCGTTGGCCGGGTTCGCCGGTTGTGCCGTGGTCGTCAGCCACGACCGCTGGTTCCTGGACCGGGTCGCCACCCACATCCTGGCCTTCGAGGAGGACGGCGGCATCCGCTGGGTCTTCGGGAACTACTCGGAGTACCGGGAGGACCTGCGCAAGCGCAAGGGGAAGGCCGCCGACCAGCCCCACCGGCTGAAGTATAAGACGCTGAGGCGGTGAGCGGCGCGAGGATCCGCTACTTGACCTTTCCCAGGACATCCACTTCGAGGGCGGCGAGTTTCAATTCAGCCTGGGCGGCATCAAGCGCATATCGCAGTTGGCTGGTTTCTCTTGGAGAGATTATCCCGAGGGCTTCCTGGGCCTGTAACCGCTCCAATTGCTTCATGAGGGAATCAACCCTCGTTTGGGCCTGGTGCAGGTTCTTTTCGGCGACGGCCATTCGGTCCCCGATTTCGACGTCATACGCCGTGATCTCCCCCGCCACAAAACGCTTTCTTAAATCGAGCCGCTTTTGGGCCTCGTCGATCATCGCCTTCCGGCCGGCGATTTCCGCCTGAATTGGATCCAGGGCCCCTCCGGAAGCGACCCCCACCTCCACCTCCTGCTTGAACCGGTCCAAACGGCTCCTGAGCAGTTCCAGGTCTCGTTCGACGTCCTTTATTTGGATTTTCAGCCGCTCGCTGACGAAATCACGGCCCCCCAGCACGGGAGCGTAGAGCTCGTCGCGGGGGGCGACTCCGGAGGCTTTCACCTCATCCAGGTTCAACAACGATCGTTCCAGGTCCAGCGCGGCCTTCTCTACGCCGAGCTTCAGCACCTGGCTTTCTTCTTCCCGGATCGCTCCAATGGAAGCCAGCTTTTCGGCCCTGGCGGCCATCTCCCGGGTAGACTCGAGGTGAGCCTTTTTCAGCTGGACCTCCGTTCCCACCCGGGCGATTTCTAAGCCCTTTCGCCAGGAATCTCTTATGTAGTCGGCGGCTTTTATCACGGCCACGCCAGTCGTCAGGACGCCGACCAGCAAGGCGACCGCGACCATCCGGCGAGAGACGGCAACCTTTCCGGATGAAGGTTTAAGGCGGTTCGTCCTTCGGTATTCCGAGGCCAATTGCCACTCCAGCCTTTCCACGAACCGGCTATCGGGTTCATAAGTCTTAGTCATTTTTTCCTCCATCGGGGGTGGAATCGGGAAGCAGAGATTTCAGAGACTGACGGGCCCGCCGTAAAAGTCCCTCGACGGCCCGTTCCGAGATGGCCATCTCGCTCGCGATCTCCCGGACGCTCATCCCGTCGTAATAAAAGGCCTCGAGGATCTTGGCCCTTTTTCGCCCTAAGGACGTGATGGCCAGGAATATCTCCAAGGACTCGAACTTATCCTCGGAGGTCTGTCCACGGATGTCGGGATAAATATCCGCACCGGCGTTAGAGTCCCTTTTTTTTTGCCTCAGATAATCGATCAGGATATTCCGGGCCACCCGTTTCAACCAGGCCAGCGGGGTGTCCGGGAGGACCTTGCGGTTCCAGTGATCGAGGGCCCTCAGGTAGGTTTCTTGGACGATATCCTCGGTCAATGCCTGATTTCCCCCTGTGCGCTTGCCCATATACCCGTAGAGGGGATGGACCGTTTCCCGGTAGATCTTCAGCCATTCTTGTTCGAGCACTGCCTCTGTCTCCTTATATGGGACATTCTACTCTTATGACGCTTTCGACCGAGGAAATCCCACACGAAAAATGAAAATCGCAAAAAAAATAGGGATTTCTTATCTTATTTTCGTGTCTTAATCGCCACGACCGTGGTCATTTCCGCGGTGTCGGTTGAGCCCCGCGGCGTCTCTGCCCGTGCCGTTCAAGACCGCCCTGCCGATTTGGCCCACATTTTAGAGCGCTGTGCGGCTTACTGCGACCGGCTCTCGGGCGCTAGTCTGGACTTTGTCTGCGAGGCCTCCGCTGGTCCGCTCGATGACCGAGGTAACGCCAGCGGACTATAAATATTTTACGGTCGAGACAGGAGTCACGGTCCGATAATAGAAGCCCTAGCCGGGCGGAGGCTGTCCGGCCCGGAGTGCGGAGAATGGCCGGCTGCCTGAATTCTATCCGGCGTTCAGGGAAGCCGCGCGGCTCAGAAAGAAGACGAGTTCTGCGTCGAGCTCGCTGAGGCGGGCTCTGGCCTCGGCGTATTCGACCACGATTTGTTTCAGCCGTTCGCGAAGACGGGCTCTTTCATCTCTGAACCAGGCTTCTTTTTCTTCCGCCAGGCGCCGCAGGTTGTCCTGGACCTTCGCCCGCACGCCGGCCAGCGTCACCGCGTACTCTTCTTTTAAGGCCTTCAGCTTTTCCGCCGCTTTTGCGTACTCCGCTCTTAGCGCGCCGGCAAAACAGGCCAGGGCATATCCCTGCTTGAGCCCGGCGACCAGCTCCCGCACCGGCACGATGGCTCGGACCAAATGGGCGTTCGCGCCGCAGAAAACGAAGCCGTTCTCGAAGTCCCCCTTCCGGGCGCTGTCGAGCGCTTCGGAAATGCAATAGCGGGCTTTGCCGGCTTCGCAGCTTTCGAGACAGCGCGAGGGACAACGAAAGAGCTTCTTCTCCCCGCGGGCGATCGCCGCCAGGAATGGGCCGCGGATCGCCCGCCCCGGCAGGCCCACGGGGCTCTGGACGATGACGATGTCCTCTTCCCGGCAGGACAGGTAAGCCTGCTTGAACCGGATGTCGGCGTCGCATTCGGTGGTCGCCACAAAACGGGTGCCGAGTTGCACTCCTTGGGCCCCGAGCGCCAGGAATCGATGGATGTCCTCCCCCGAATATATGCCGCCTGCGGCGATCACCGGGAACGCGCGGTTCCAGCGCGCTTCGAATTCCCCGAGCGCTTCGATGACCTCGGGCACGATCCGTTCGAGCTGAAATTCAGGGCGATCGATCTGTTCCGGCTTGAATCCGAGATGTCCCCCCGCCCGGGGCCCTTCGACCACGACGGCATCGGGGAGGTCGCCGTAATGCTTTTCCCATGATTTGAAGATCAGGCGGACCGCCCGCGCGGAGCTGACGATCGGAGCCACCTTTACGCCCGACTCCCGGATGGCCCGTATGGGGATCCCTTTGATCGGCAGGCCGGCCCCCAGGAAAAGGAAATCGACTTTTTCCTCGATAGCGGCGTCGAGCAGCTGATGGAAACAGTCGA
Source organism: Candidatus Aminicenantota bacterium (assembly GCA_026393975.1). GTDB lineage: Bacteria > Acidobacteriota > Aminicenantia > Aminicenantales > Saccharicenantaceae > RBG-16-66-30. Next base: position 14,194 of record JAPKZD010000019.1, read on the forward strand.
CGGCGACCATGATGTTGACGCCGATGAGACCTTCTGATTTTCGGCGCGCTTCGCGGACCTCGCGGCGCAGAGCCCGGACGTTCGCCGCCGTGGGATCGTCGTAGTAATCGTCCTCGAGCATGCCGATGGCGTTGGCGGCGATGACGCCGATCCCGCCTTCCCGAGCGACGGCGGCGGCGAGGTTCGAAAGCGATATGCCGACTCCCATCCCGCCCTGGACGATCGGAAGTCCGGCCGTTTTGTCGCCGATCCGGAGCGCGGGAAGCGGGTATTTCGCCGCGCAGTGATCCTTGAACTCGGCGAATTTTGTTTCGAGGGCTTTCAATAAGGTCATGACGATCTCGCAGGTTGCGGTAAATAATAGGCGCATCGAGCGAAGGTGTCAAGGCCGCGCACCGGTTTGGCACCCGGACGCACTATGACGTGCCGGCAAAAAACCCAAGCCAGGGCGGATTTGACATCCCTCGGCGCCGCGACTTATCATCCCTGCCGCCGGGAGGCGGACGGGCTTCACGATCACTCCCGATGACATGAAAAAGAGCTCGAAGAAAAAGGACCTGCCGGGGCCTCCGGTTCGGGCCAGAACCGGGTTGACGGCGCTGCTCGCGGCCGGCATCGTCGCGGCCGCCGTCCTGCTCTTTTTTCCCGCCAGGGAAAACCCTTTCGTTCTCGACGACGTCGCCAAGATCGAGGCCAATCCCGACATGCGCCTGCCGTTCGGCTTCCGCCATTTCTTCTATCCTTACTCCGAAAACAGCGGCGAATTCCGCAACGACCCCTCGCGCCCCTTGACGTTCATGGTGTTCTGGCTCTGCTGGCGGGCCGGCTCCGGCAGCCCGATTCCGTTCCATGTCGCCAACACGCTGCTCCACGCCCTCGCGGCGGTCTTCCTGGCCTGGCTCACGGTCTTGTCGATACGCCGGCTTTTCCGGGTCGAGGCGCCGGAGGCCGGCCTACTCGCGGCCCTCTTGTTTCTGTCGTCGCCTCTCATGGCCGGCACCGTCGTCTATATCTACGGGCTGAGCGACGTCCTTTCGACGGCGCTTTGCCTGGGCGCGCTGCTTCTCCTCGTCCGGCGACAGGAACCGGGCGCGGGAGCCCAGGTTCTCGCGTCCGCGCTGTTTCTCCTGGCCTTGGGCGCCAAGCAAAGCGCCATCGTCCTGCCCGCGCTCCTCGTTGCTTGGGATTTGTTCATGGGCGGGTCTGGCGAACTGAAACGGCGTGTCCGCGTGTACCTTCCCCTCGTGCTGGCGGCATGCGTTTACCTGGGCGGGCGCTGGCTCGCCTTCGGCCGCCTCGGGGACCTGGAGGGAGGGGCCGCCGTCCATCAAACCGGTTTCTACGCGAGCATGCAGGGCGCGGCGATGCTCGACTATCTCAAGCTCATGGTGATTCCCACGGGCCTGACCATCGATCATCTGCCGGTTGCAGGGGCCTATCCTCTTTGGCTGCGCCTCTCGGCCTGGGCCGTCGTGGGCGCGCTCTCGATCGTCGCCTTGAGGGCCGGGCTCAAGCGGTCCTCGAGCCCCGTCCAACGCCTGCTCGGCCTCGGCTGGCTCGTTTTCATCATTACGCTCCTTCCGACGAGCTCGCTCCTGCCGACCGTGGACTTGATGGTGGAAAGGCGGGCCTACTTCGCCGGCGCGGGCGTTTTCCTGATCTTGGCCGGGCTCCTGTGGCACCTGGGCCGGAGGGCTCGCGTTTGGCGCAACGCCCTCCTGGTCGTGGTTGCGGCCGCCGTCCTCGCCCAGGGCGCCGTGACCTGGCACCGCCATGACGTCTATGGCTCACCGGAAGCCCTATGGCGGGAATCGCTCGCCCTGAATCCCATGAACCGCCGGGCGCTGACCAACCTGGGAACGTACTATTCGCGAGTGGAACGCTGGGACGATGCCGTGGACGCTTTCGAAAGGATATTGAGCCACAATCCCGGCGACGGCCCCGCTTACGCGAAATTGGCCTATATCTACGCCCAGCCGGGCTATCCCAAGCGCGACGACCGAAAGGCCCTCGAGTATCTCGATAAGGGACTCGCCCTGAACCCGGACAACTTCCTCGGCCTGTTCAACAAAGCCATCATCCTTTTCCGGATGGAGAGTTTCGCGGAGGCCGAGGAATCGCTCCAACGGGCCGTCGCGCTGAGCCCCAACTACGTGGCGGCTCATTTCATGCTGGGTGAGGTCGCGCTCCGCATGGGGCGGACCGACGAGGCCGTTGCTCATTTCCGGGAGGTTCTCCGTCTGAACCCGGGCGATGCCGCGGCGACGGACCGCCTTCGCGAGATCACGGGACGATAGAAGCCGGCCGCCGCCGGTCAAGAGAGCGGACGGATCCCACGGTGGCGGCGCCGGATGCGGAAGACTCCGGCGGCCGAATCGAGCTTGATCCCCAGCGTCATTTTCGAGCGGCCGTCGTGCCGTTCCTCGAACTTGATCGGGATCTCTCCGATACGGAGCCCCAACCGTTCGCAGAGGTAGGCCATCTCCACCTGGAAGACGTACCCCTCGGAGCTGACCCGCCCCAAGTCGACGGCCTTGAGGGCCGTCCTCCGCCAGGCTTTGAACCCGGCCGTCGCGTCCCGCGTCTTCAGCCCCAGGATGATCCGGGAAAAGATGTTGGCCCAACGGCTGAGCGCCCGGCGGCCCGGGCTCCAATCCTCGGAGGCCGCGCCGCCGGAGACGTATCGGGAGCCGATGGCCACGTCGTAGTCCGCGAGCGCCGCGACAAGACGCGGGATGTCGCCCGGGGCATGCGAGAAATCGGCGTCCATCTGGACGACGACGTCCGCTCCCTGCTCGAGCGCCCTGCGGAATCCGGCGACGTAGGCCCGGCCGAGCCCCCGTCGTCCATGACGATGCAGGACTTCCACGCGACCGGGCCAGCGGGCCGCGATGTCATCGGCCAGGCGTCCGGTCCCGTCGGGGGACTCGTCGTCGACGATGAGGATCCCGAGACCGGGAACCCCCTGAGTCAGCACGGCGGGCACGAAGGCCGGAAGGTTGGCGGCTTCGTTGAAGGTCGGGACGACGACGATGGCTTTCATGGCGCGGACGCTTTTGAATTGTACGCCAGAGGCCCTGTCCCGGCAACCCCGTTGTCGTTGACAGCGCCCCTCCGCCGACGATATCATGGCGGGGTCTCGGATGGCGCTATTCTCCGGCTCTCCGGGCGGCGAAATCATGCGGCGAAGGAAAAAGGGACTTTCGGGCGAGGCGCGAAAAGAGGACTCCGTCCTCCGGCCGGGCTTTTGGTCCGTGATCCCCGCTCCTTGGCAGGCGGCTTCCCTGGCCTTTCTGGCGACGCGCCTTCCGCTGGCCCTTTTCGCCTGGCTCATCCACCGCTTCCTCGGCTTCGCCTCACCCGGCGGCCAATTCTTATACCACGGCGGCGGTCCCCACGCGAATTGGCTTATCGACGCCTTCCAGAAATGGGACTCCTACTGGTTCCTGAACATCGTCCGCAACGGGTACCATTTCTACGGTGTCCAGGAGCAGGTCCAGGGTGTCGTGGCGGGAATCCCCGAAACCAACGTCACTCCTTTCCCGCTCTATCCGATGTTGATCAAAGGCGTGGGCTGGCTGACCGGGGACCCGGCGGTGGCGGGTTTTGTCGTCTCCCAGGTTTGCCTGTTTCTGGCCCTGGTGCTGATCTATCGCCTGGCCCGGCTGGAGACGGACGACAACAGGGCTAACTGGGCGGTCTGGCTGTTTGCCGCCCAGCCTTGGACCTACGCCTTCAGCGCGATCTACTCCGAGTCGCTGTTCTTTGTTTTGGTTGTGGCCGCTGTGCTGGCGTCCCGTCGAAACCGCTTCCTCCTGGCCGGGTTGGCTGGGATGTTGGCCTCCATGACCCGGCTGTTGGGAGTCCTCGTCTTGGTCCCGGTCGGCTTGGAGTACCTGTCGGCGCGTCAATACAAGATCCGCCGCATCGACGGAAAGGCTTTGTCCCTCGCCCTGATCCCCCTCGGGACTTTGATTTACTTCGGCTACTTGTGGCGCATCACGGGCAACGCTCTGGCCTACTTTGTGGCTCAATCCGGCTGGCACAAGCAGGTCGTGGGCCCTTGGTATCACCCGTTCCGGTGGCTGACAGCGGGAGGATTCAACGGCGAAAGCCTCTTCGACCTGGGCACGGCCGTCTTCATGTGCGCCCTGCTCTTCCTGGGATATCGCCGGATCCGCCGCTCCTATTGGATCTATGCCTTGGCCTACTTTCTCGTCCTGATGTCGTCCAGCAATCTTCTCGGTCTGGCCCGATACTGCGCCGGGATTTTCCCGGTCTACCTCATCCTCGCCGGGCTGGCCGAGAGCTCCCCCCGGGCGGGTCGGGCGATCCTCGTCCTTTTCGCCATGTCGGCTCCCGTCGTGTTCTTCCTCTGGACCGCCTGGCTCTCATCTTTTTAGACCCCGTGAGCCGATGAAACTGAAACAATTCTTCTACGAATTGATTCCCACGGCCTTTGGGACAATGAGCATCGTCTGGTGGAAAGCAGAGTCTGGGCCGAGAGTCCGTCAGATGTTTCTGAGCAGAGGGCGGAAGCCTGTCGAGAGGGCCGTCCTGGAAGATTATCCCAACGCCCGACGGCATGCGTCCCCCGCGGTTGCCGGACTTGGGGATCGAATACAACGTTTTCTCGAAGGCGAAGCCGTCGTCTTCGATTTGGAGATGATCGCGCTGGAAGTGTGCGGGGAGTTCCAACGGCATGTCCTGCTGGCGGAATATGGGATACCGCGGGGCTGGGTCAGCACATATGGGAGGATCGCGCGACACGTCGGGTTGCCGGGAAGCAGCCGGGCGGTCGGGCGGGCATTGGCAACGAATCCATTCCCGATCATTATCCCTTGTCATCGGGCCGTGAGGACGGATGGCGCGATAGGCGGCTATCAGGGTGGAAGCGGGATGAAACGCGCGTTACTGGCTATGGAGGGAGTGGAATTCACAGGCAAGGGTAGGGTATCGATGCAGAGAGTGTCCTATTGAGCGGCGCTCTCCGATTTTCTCCCCCTTTTTTTTATTTGCGGACGAAGTTCTTTTATGGTAATATATCCATCGGAAATCCCCCGTAAAGGGGGCGTGGGTCGAATAAAGGTTAAAGGTGCAGAGGCCCTAACAGCCGACATACTCCTCTCCTTTATTGCGATCGATTTTTTAACACGGGCCGTTTCGGGTGCCCCCCGGACGGACCCTTCGTCAAAGGAGACGAGTATGAACATCTACGTAGGCAACCTTTCTTTCACCGTGACAGAGGAAGACCTCCGGCAGGCTTTCCAGGCCTTCGGAGCGGTCGAAAAAGCGGCCATCATCACCGACAAGATGAGCGGCCAGCCCCGCGGCTTCGGCTTCGTCGAGATGCCGAACAAGGACGAGGCCGTCAAGGCCATCAGCGGGCTCAACGGTAAGGACCTCAAGGGCCGGAACCTCAAGGTCAACGAAGCCCAGCCCCGTCCGGCCGGCGGCGGCGGCGGCAGAGGCGGCTTCGGCGGCGGCGGCGGCGGACGCAGCCGGTTCTGATCGCTCGTTTAACCTAGCGGTCAATCACATTCGTACGCAAGGGCGGATGCCCGGGTCGGGCACTCCGCCCTTTTTTTTGCCCCGGTCCTGCTCGTCTCCGGTACGGAAGACCAGATCGGACCGGCCGAACCAGAAAACGATCGCTTTTTTACGGCGCCATCCAGGGTGCTGAGACCCGGCGCCTTCCCGCGTTCACAGCCTCACGGCGAGGCCGCCGCTGATCATGAATCCGTCAAAAACTCCGGCGTCGACGAGGAGGTGGATGTTTTTCGTCAGCCGCGCCTTCAAACCGAGGTTGAGCTGGATGAAGGGCAAGAAATTCGGGAACTTGGTCGTGCTCTCGTCCTTGAGCTCCCGTAGGGTCTTCGAGGCAGAGCCCGAGACGGTTTCGGTTGGGATGGCATCCCCCGTGAGCTGGCCGGAATAGCTGTAATCGAGGATCGAATCATCGAGGGCCTTGGCTGTCGAGATGCCGCCGCCGAGAGTGATGTAGGGATGGACGATCGCCGACGGGAAAATGTCCCAGCGGAAGGTCAGGAGAAGCGACATGGCCTTGATGATGGCGCTGGCCGCTGCCGTCCCGCTGAAGATCGCCGTCTCCAGAGTGCCCGAGTCCTGGAGCTGCATCAGGGATGTCACCGAGGGGAGGACCCTGAAGGTGCTCTTCTCGACGGAAACGCCGAGGCTGAACGAACCGCGGTGACCGCCGGGGTAGAAACGGAATCCGAAGCCGAAATCGTCGCCGCGCGAGTTGAAATCTAGGGTCTGATCGTAGGACGTCAGGATCAACCCGGGATAAGAATCCTGGATGTCGGTCAGGATCCGGTCTTGGATCTCGTCCTTCGTCGCGTCGTTGAGGGCGTCCTTGGCCAGGTTCCCGAGCAGGTTCAGGCTCCACCGGCCGTAGTGGCCGCCGAATTCGAAGTGGCCTTGGGCCACGAGGGACGGGGCCGTGACCAGAAGAGCGGATAGGGAGAGAATAAAAACAAGCCGGCGAGCTGCCATTTTCGTGTCCTTTCTAATCCAGGATCGAATGCATCCTACACTTTAGTCGCCGGGGACGGTCCGAGGATGATATGCGGAGGCCGAGCTCGAGGTTATTCTTTCCTTGACTCAGGCCGGGACCAAAACTATGATTTTCCCGCGAGAGGCGCGGCCTCCGGGCAGCGCGTTACGGAAAGTTTAAGGAGGTGAACATGAGAAAAACTCAAGCTTTAGCGCTCGCCGGCGTCCTTCTGCTCTTGTCGCCGGTGTTCTCTCAGCAGAAATCGCTCAAGGTCGTCCTTCTTTACGACATGGAGGGCGTGTCGGGCGCGACATCCGTCCGGCACACGGACTTCGGGGCCAACCCGGAATACGCGGAGGCCCGCAAGTCCCTGACCGCCGATGTCAACGCGGCCATCGCCGGTCTCAAGGCCGCCGGGGCCACGGATATCATCGTCGTCGACGGCCACGGCTCGGGCAACACCCAGAGTCCCGACGTCCTCGAGGCGGCACTCCTGGCGCCGGCGAAAATGATTTCGCGCGATCGGCCGTTCGACATCTACATGGATAGCTACGACCAATCGGTCGACGCCATCGTCGCCGTGGGCATGCATGCCGGCGCGGGAAATCCGGCCGGATTTATCTCGCACACCTACACGATCGAGGACATCCAATATAGAGTCAATGGGATTCCTTTTAATGAATCGATGATCCTGGCCATGGGCGCGGCCCGCTTCGGGATTCCCTTGATCATGGTCAGCGGCGACGACCAGCTCGAAAAGGAGGTCCATCGCTTCCTGCCCTGGATCAAGTACGCTGCCGGCAAACGTGCGGTCGGTCGGACCAAGGCCGAGCCGTTCCCCCGAGAGGAAGTCTCGCGCCGCATCGAGAAGGCGGCCCGGGAAGCTCTCCTCGCCCTCGACGCCGCGCGCCTGCCCGAGAATTTTCCGGGTCCCTTCCGCTTCGCGCTGACCTTCCAGGATGAGTCCCAGGCCCGGACCGTGGCTGGGCTTCAGGGCGCCGAGCTCCTGGCCGACTCGGTCTCCGTCCAGATCCGGGCCGGGGATTTCGAGGAGGGTTACCGGGCTAGCCTGAGGCTCATCTCGACGGCCGGGCTCGTCGGCCGCCTGCAGGCCGCCCAGAGGGTGCTCGCCGCCCAGCCAAACGCGGCGGCCCTGCGCGAGGCCGTGTCCAAGTACATCACCGACCGCTGGCTCGACCCGCCGCCCGCGCCGCCCGCCCCTGCCGCGTCCGGAGCACCGCCGCGCTACTGGGGCGCCCGCTAGGCGCAGACATCCAGTCGACAGATTCGCCGTCAGGCGAGGCCGCGGCCCATCTTCCGGAGCCCCTCGAGGCATCCCCGGATGCTGCCCATCGGGTCGTCGCCGACCTCGTGCTCGACGACGTACCAGGCGGTGCCTCCAGTCGTTTCGCAGACCTTGAAGACCTCGGTCCAGGGAACGATGCCCTGCCCGATGACAGCTGCTTCCGGCCCACCGAATTCTTTGAGGTGGACGGAGGCGGAACGTCCGGGATATTTTTTCAGGATGGCCACGGGGTCGCCGCCGCCGATCATGCAGTTGCCGATGTCGTTCTGCATGATGACGTCGGGGCTGGTATTGTCGAAAAAGATCTCCCAGGAGGTCGTGTCGCCGAGCTTCCGGAAGTCCCCGGCGTGGGCGTGATAGCCGACGCGCATGCCCAGGGTCTTGGCTTTCGCGGCGATCTCGTTGAACCTCTTGGCCAGGTCGAGCCAGCCTTGGGCGTCCTTGGCCTCGAGGCTGGGGACGATAAGAAAGGAATTCCCCAGAATGGAGTGCAGCTCGGCGGTGGCCTTCAGGTTGTCGCCGGTAACGGTTTCGAGGTCGGTGTGCGTGCCGCAGCACTTGAGGCCGTTCCCGTCGAGGAGCCGCCTCAGCTCCTTGGGCTTGCTGTCCCAGCCGTAGTACCCGGCGAACTCGACGCCCTTGTAGCCCATCTTCCCGATCGCCTCGAGGACGGCCGGCAGGTCCTTGCTCGCCGCCTGGCGGACGGAGTAGAGCTGGACGCCGACGGGAATCTTTTTCCGGGGGCCTCCGGGCTGAAGCGCCGCGGCCCTGAGGCCGTCCAGGCCGACGAGGCCGGCCCCGGCTCCGACGGCGGCGGATTTCAAGAAATCGCGACGCGAAACCCTTTTCCGTTCAAAATGATTCATGGATGCCTCCTTCTTTAACCTAATGCCGTCTTCCTATGGTTTTTCCCCGAGCAAACGGTCCGCGGCCAGCACCGTGAACACGTAGGTCGCCGCCCCCGTCAGAACGTATTCGGCCTGCTGCCAGAGGAACGGGAAGGGCTCCTTTAACTCGGGGAAGTCCGGCCGGATGAGCGACGGGCCGGAGACGCCGCCTCCCGGGATGTGGGTCCAATCGTTCAGATTGATACCGTAGGCCACGGTCATGGACTGGGCGCCGACCGCGGAGACGAGAGACGTGCTCGAGGCCGGATGGCAGCCGAGGACGTAGTTGAGGACCCGCAGGACGTTCTCCCGGTCGAATTCCCGCGGAAACGCACGGTGGAGGAAATACTGCCTGACCGCGTATTCCTGGATGTCCCAGGTGACGCCCCAGATCTGGGGTTCGAAGGGAACACCGTAGGGCGTTTTAGCCAGGTCCGTCTTCAGCCTGGCCGCGTATGCCGCGAGGATCGAGCCCACGCGCTTCGAGAACTCAGCGTCCTTGATGTGGGGGAGCGCCCGCGCCGCGGCCCATCCCACTTCCTGCACCTGCGCCTCGATGACGGGCAGAAGGGACTTTAGACGCTCCGCGAAGCGCGCTTCCCACGTTGTGATCAGGAGCTCCGCGGTGGCCAGAACCTCTTGTGAATCCGCCCGCTCGGGAACATAGGGATTCGACTGACGGACGGCCGGGTGGCTCTGTTCGAACTCCCAGGCCTTGACGGCCGTCGCCAGGCACTCCTTGGCCAGACGATCGTCGAAGCCCTTGAGCACGCGGCTCGAGGCGGCCAGCGCGGCCGCGGCGGCGTATTCCATACCGGTGTCGCGGCTGGTGAAGGCATAGCGGTCGTCGCGGCGCCCGGAGCGGTCGCCCTTCACCTCGTCGGTCGTGAGAGCAGGGTCGAAAACGCGATTGTCGGTCAAGGAGGCCGGTTCGCCGAGCGTCCCATACTGTTCGATCGAGGGGTCCGAGATCCCGGCGAAGCTGTGTCCGGCCAGGCGATATCCGCTTAGGAGATTCTCCACGCCGTGAACGACCTGCTGGAGGATATCGGGCTTTCCGTCCGGGACGTGGAGGACGACGTTCCGCCGCGCGGTGTCGACCGTCGTCTGGTCGCTGTCGAGGCCGAAGGTCTCCCGGCTCAACGCGAGCAACATGGTGGCCCAAGCCTGGGCCCCGCCGGCGAGGTCGTGGTCCGCGGCATCGTGCCAGCCGCCCTGGTCGAGGCCGGGCATATGTTGGTCGGCGGCAAACGGCGTCTCCGTCTCGGGACCCTGCTTGTAGCCTTCGATGAAGGCCAGGTCGAGGCCCGGCGGCGCCTGGAGCGCGTCGTCCATGTGGCAGGCGCCGTGCCAGATCCGGCCTCGGTCGATGACGCGTACGTGGCACATCTGGACCGGAAGGAAGGTCTCCAGGGTCGGTTGCCAGACGTCCCGCCGATAGACCTCGGGCGAGATGAGGAAGGGCGACGTCTGCGAGTCCCCGTAGCGCACGAGATAGGCGCCCGGCTCGCGGACAGCCGTGAAATCGAAGAAAGCGTAGTCGTAGCGGAGGAAACGCCCCCAGCGGACGAGCGGCTGCTCGAGAACGGGGACGAGACCCTTTGCCGGATCCACTCTTAGGAGCGTCCCCGCGCCGAACGAGACCGTGCGGGGGTCGAGTTCGATGACCGCGCGCTTCTCCTGCTTGGGATGGTATCCCACCTGCGAGATGCCGATGACCGGCGGGCGCCGCCAGCTCGATACGGAGTTGGGCGTGATCTTCCACCGCACAGCGCCCTTCGTGGCGCCGGCACGGATGAGCGAACGCACCAGGAACCAGCCGTTGGTCTCCGTGCTGCGCCCGTCGAAAAAGCGGAGGTCGCCGGACAGGGATTCGATTGTCAGACGGCGCAGGGGATCCTCCGTTGCCGCCGAGAAGATCGGACCTTCGGCGAGCGGCGCCGCTCCCACGACGGACCCGTCCTTCACGGTGGGGCCGTTGCCCTGACGCGGGAAGACTCCGTCAATGCGGCCCAGATGATAGGTTTTTCCGAAATAGGCGCTGGGGAAGAGCTCCAGATTGAACCCGGCCCGGCCCGCGAATTCGGCGGGCAGGGGACGCTCGAGGTCCACCGTCACGGCGATGGCGTCGCCGTCCGGCTCGACCCTGACCCGGTACGCGATCCCTTCCTTTTCGAAGCGAAGCGGCACTTCGGCGCGGTTTAAAGCCCGGTCGACGACGCGCTTGCCGACGACCGGAAGTTTTCCCCACTGCCCCGGCGCGGGCTCGAGGCGCACGTCGCCGAGGGCGGCGACCCGCTCGCCGTGCTGGATGATCTCGATGCCGCCCTGCTTGCCCTCGGGATAGATATCGTGGAAGACGAGGACCGATAGCCCTGGCTTTTCGAAATACTCCTCGGCGTTGAGGACCCAGCCGGACTCGGCTTTTCCGGCTTTCTCCTGCGGCGTTTCCGCCGAGGAGGGGGTGGAAGACGGCGCCAGGATGAGAATGAGGGTCATCGCCAGGATCGCGGACGCTGTTTTCATGGTGGGGCTCCTGCGCGGGAGTATATCGGCGGCAGTTCGGTGCTGTCAATTAAATCGACGATACGATACCCTGTCGGGAACTTCCACCGTGCGTGAAGACGAGGACTCCGGCCCCGGCGATGTAGCCCGCGGTCAGGGCCGGGCCGACGGCGACGGCCCCGACGGTCCTGAAACCCAGGACCATCAGGGTGAAAACGGCCGTGGTCACGGCCAGCTGGGCGGCGATGGCGATGCTGATCGGGGCCGTCCGATGGGCCTTGACGAAGACGCCGCGCTGGTAGGACAGGACGGACTCGAGGAAGGGGAGGAGGACGAGTAAGACCCCCGGCAGGAGGGCGAAGGCGGCGAGGTCCGGCGACAAGCCGGACACCGTCCGGTACCAGACTTTCGCCAGCGGGGTGAACAGCACGGCGGCCAGCGCGGCC
>JAPKZD010000008.1:0-80530 GCA_026393975.1 Candidatus Aminicenantota bacterium
TGCCTCTCTAAGGGCAGAGGAATGGCCATACACCCAACAGGGAGGGCTGTTCAAATCGATTACAGCGAAAAGACGGTCTTATTATTATTTATTCAACGACTTAGAATCTGTTTTGAAAAAAACGTCCGGACAGGCCTGGGTTTGACCTGATTTTCGGATTGCATACGCACCGCTTTGATCCAAACATTTTACCTGGAAAAATGCCTCGGCACAAAGAGTCGGACCTCATCCCTGAAAAATGGTCCAGACATAATGTGAATTTTCTGGCAAAAAACTGCCCTTCCCAATGGACGAGGATACGGGCGGCAGGTCAATGAAGTGGACCTTCCGCCGCAGGGACTGGGCTATGCTATACTCCCGGCTGACGATTAATTTGGCGACCGTTTGGGTGAGCGAGCTTGAATGCGGAGAAGCGGTTTACACAGGATATCTGAGACTCCCGAGCAACCTTTAATTGAACGAGATCGGCCAATCGGTTGAATGCCGTCGGCTTTGTCCGTTGAAAGGTAGGCGCCCAATGAAGAATCTTGCAAGATGGATTTGGGTGATGGCCCTTGTCCCCTGGTTTCTTTCGAGCACATCGCAGGCTCAAAATGCCCCGATGGGCCGGTCCCTAGAAAAGCAGTTCGATTCCTATCTCTCTCCGGCTGATCTTAGGGCCAGATTGAAGCGGCTCAGCGCGCATCCTCACCATGTCGGTTCCCCTTATGATAAGGAAAACGCCGAGTTCATTCTTTCCCAGTACAAAACGTGGGGATTCGATGCCCGCATCGAAGAGTTCAGCGCCTTGTTTCCAACTCCCAAGACGCGCCTGCTGGAGATGACCGCCCCCGTCAAGTACACGGCGGTCCTGAAAGAGCCGCCCCTGAAGGAAGATAGCACCTCGAACAAGGTTGTCGAACAGCTGGCGACCTATAACGCCTACTCGATTGACGGTGATGTGACCGGTGACCTCATCTACGTGAATTACGGAATTCCATCCGACTACGATGAGCTAGAGAGGATGGGGATCGATGTCCAGGGCAAAATCGTTATCACCCGTTACGGAGGATCCTGGAGGGGGATTAAGCCGAAGGTGGCCGCAGAGCACGGGGCGATCGGCTGTCTGATCTATTCCGATCCGAAAGACGACGGTTTCTACGTCGGCGATGTCTATCCCAAAGGCGCCTGGAGGAACGAATTCGGCGTCCAGCGAGGGTCGGTCGCAGAAATGCCTGTCTACCCCGGCGATCCGTCGACGCCTTTCATTGGGGCGACACCGGGAGTGAAGCGCCTCCCCCTCAACGAGATCAAGGTCCTGACGAAAATACCGGTTCTTCCGATTTCCTATCATGACGCTCTTCCCCTGCTCCAATCCTTGACCGGGCCGGTTGCGCCGGACCATTGGAAAGGGGCTCTGCCCGTGACCTATCATGTCGGGCCGGGGCCGGCCAAGGTCCATTTGAAACTGGCGTTCAGCTGGGACATCAAGCCCATCTATGATGTCATCGCCATGATCCAGGGGAGCACCTACCCGGATCAATGGATCATCCGGGGAAATCATCATGACGCGTGGGTGAACGGAGCGGAAGATCCTCTCAGCGGGCAGGTGGCGACGATGGAGGAGGGCAAGGCCTTGGGCGAACTGGTCAAGAGCGGCTGGAAGCCGAAACGGACCATCGTCTACTGCGCCTGGGATGGAGAAGAGCCGGGATTGATCGGCTCCACGGAATGGGTGGAAACTCACGCCGACGAATTGCGGCAAAAGGCGGTCGCCTATATCAATTCCGATTCGAACGAGCGAGGGTTTGTCTATATGGACGGATCGCAGACGCTCCAGCATTTCATCAACGACGTTGCCCGGGACGTCCTCGACCCCGAAAAAAATATCAGCGTCTGGGAGAGGGCGAGGGCCGTCCGGCTTCTGGAAAGCTCTCCCGGGGAGAAAAAAGATATCCGGTCCGCGACAGACCTGAAGATCGGCGCCCTGGGATCCGGTTCCGATTTCACCCCTTTTCTCCAGCACATCGGCATTGCCTCCCTGAACATCGGCTATGGCGGTGAAAGCGAAGGTGGCGGCTACCATTCGATCTACGATTCGTTCGACCATTTCATGCGCTTCGGCGATCCCACGTTCGCCTACGGGGTGGCTCTGGCCCAGACCGGCGGACACGCCGTCCTGCGGCTGGCGGATGCCGATATCCTTCCCTTCGACTTTTCGGATTTTGCCGCGGTCGTGGCCGGGTATCTGGGCGAGATCAAGGACCTGACTCAGAACATGAGGGAAGAGACGCTCGAATTGAACCGGGAGCTCGAGGAGAACGTGTTCACCGAGGTGGCCAATCCGGCCAAAACCTACCGGGCGCCCAAGGCCAAGGATCCGGTTCCGTACTTGAATTTCGCGCCGCTCGAGAATGCCGTCAGCACCCTCCGGAAGAGCGCAGAGGAATATCAGAACGCGAAGCGTGAGCTCGAGGAAAGCGGGAGGAAGCTGGCCGGCGACCGGCCGATGCGTCTGAACGAGATCGTCTTCAGGACCGAGCGGGCGCTCACGAATCCCGAGGGATTGAAAGGACGTCCCTGGTTCATCCACGAGATCTACGCGCCGGGTTTCTACACGGGCTACAGCGTGAAGACGCTTCCGAGCGTCCGGGAAGCCATCGAACAAAGACAGTGGGAAGAAGCCGACCAGCAGGTCATCGTGGTTGCGGACACGCTGGAAGCCTATTCAGGGGAAATCCGCAAAGCAACGGCCATCCTCCGATCCGCGTCGAAATAGGGGAGGTTCGTCTAGGGCCTCTTATAGATCACGCCGCCTTTCATGACGAAGCACACATCGCGGACGGCCTCGATGTTCTGAGTGGGGTCGCCTGTCACGGCCACCAGGTCTGCCAGGAAATTGGCCCGTATCCGGCCGAGTTGATCCTGCATGCGGATGATCTGGGCGTTGACCGCGGTGGCCGCCAGAAGGGCCTGCGTCGGAGTCATGCCCCCGCGCACCATCCACTCGATCTCGCGGTAGTTGGTACCGTGAGCGAAAACGCCGACGTCGCTGCCCAGCCCGATCGTGACACCGGCCGCGAGGGCCGTCTTGAAGGCCCTCAACGCTTGCTGCATTCCCGTCGTCAGGGCTTGCCCCTGTTTGTACCCCTCGAAGTACTCCCCATAGGCTTCCTCGGCTGCCAGCGTCGGCAGATAGGCCACACCGTGCTGGGCCATCAGGCGGAAGACCTCCTCGGTGCCGCCTTAGCCGTGTTCGATCGTGTCCACTCCGGCCATGGTCGCTCGGCGCATCCCCTCCGCGGTCGTGGCGTGGGCCGACACCGGACGGCCGGCGGACTTGGCTTCCGCGACTAGCGTCCTCAACTCATCCTCGCTGAAGGTGGGAACCGTCCCGCTCACCCCGTGCCGGTAGTCCGCGTATACCTTGACCCAATCGGCGCCGTGCCCGACCTGCTCCCGGACCGCCTTGATGATCTCGGCCTGTCCGCTCGCTTCCTGGCCGCCTTTCGGAAGGACCAGGTCAGGGGCAAAGCCGGCCGGCCCGGGCCCATAGCTCGCAGTGGCGACGATCGCTAATGTCGCCACGAGCAGGCGCGGCCCCGGGATGAGGCCCTCACGGATGGCCCGCTGGACGGAGACGTCCGCGTAGCCTGCGCCTTCGGTGCCGAGGTCCCGAAGGAGGGTGAACCCGGCCATCAGCGTGCGCTCGCAGTGGATCACCGCCTCGATCGTCCGATAGGCGAGCGGCTCTTTCAAAACCTGGTCGTTCCAGAGCGTCTCGTTATAGGGGTGAAGGAAGATGTGCGAATGAATGTCCATGAGGCCCGGCAGCAGGGTCTTTCCGGGCAGCTCGATCGTCTTTGTGCCTGCCGGGACGGCGATCTGCGCCTTCGGCCCGACGGCGGCGATCCTATCTCCCTTCACAAGGACGACCCAACCCTCGTGCGTCTTGCCGTCCTCCGCATCGAACACCCGCGCCGGCACGATGAGGGTGGCGGCCGGAGCTTGGCCTTCGGCAGGGGAATGGCCGGTGACGCTTCTTTGGGTGGCCGCTGAAACCAACGAAAGGGCCAGGCCCGTGTCGATGAGAACGAGGAACACCGTTGTCGCGATCCGCCCGATGGCGGCGTGTTTCATGGGATTACTCCGTTCCTATTTCGAGCCCGATTTAAAGACCGTCCACGGCTGGGTAGGACGGCTCTTCAAGTAGCCATTGAGATAGTCGTATTGCCGGTGTTCCTGAAGGAATTTCGGGGCGTCAAAAGGGATATCGCAAGAGCTGCCCCATTTGGCCCAGAAGGTCATCTGCTCGGCCATCCGGGCGTCCACGACCTTGCCGTCCAGGGCCCCGGCCGGGTAAAAAGGCTTGGCCCAGGTGTCACTGGAGTTGCCGGCGGGGTCCGGAGCGAGCTCCCAGTGTCCGCAGATCGTGCGGTCGCCCGGGTTTTCTCTGCCGGCATAGACGTCATAGTGATCGCCCAACATGAGCTTGCCCCGTTCGACGTCGATTTTCCCCATCCATTTGTCAAAAAGGTCGAGCCATCGCACCCGCCTGGCGATGTCGCTGTGCTTGATGTTGTCGAAGTCCGAGTCGGTCTCCTGGCGCATCAGAGGGACGTTCTCCGTGATGTTCGAACCGGAATAAAAGCCGTCCCGGGTCCGTTCGATGGAATGAACCTTGAGACCGAGCTCGAGCCGGGCGATCTCGTTGCTGTGCACGTCGCCGAAGAGCCAGGTGTTGGCGTAACCCCCGTTGTTCCCGTCGATCATGATCTTGAGGGCTTCGTCCAGGTCATGAGCGTACTGCATGGCCTTCCGGATGCGGACGAACTCGGGGATCCCGGCCGGATCGAATCCCTTGAAATAGTCGATCGTCGTTTCGGTTCCCACGAGTCCCGACGAGCAGATGAAGAAATCCGTGCCGCTGTGGATGGCGGCCGGGAATCCCTGCATCAGGATCCGGGCCCCCTTTTCAGGCAGCAGATCGATGACCACGTTCGTGTCGGCCGGCACGAAGAAGGACCAGGTGTTGTGGGCCATGACGATGCGGCCGTCGGAAGTGGCTTTCCCGGTGGCGATGAAGGCGCTGCAGCCGCCGGTCTTCTGCTGTGGAGTGTCGTCCTGGAGCGAGGGGTACCAGTAACCCATGATCTCAGCCGAGGCGTTGAGGAGAAGGATGTCCCCGTAGCTGACGTCGACTCCGGCCTTGCGCGCGCCGGCGGTGATCCCCTCCATTTCCTCCCGATATTCGGCATCGATCTTCGGGGTGAACATTTTGAGGGTCTGTTCGACGAAATAGGGCCACTCCTTGCCCGTGTTCCACCAGGTCATGTGCTTTTCGACGCGGAGGCTCTCCGCGATCTCTTTGGCCAGGAGGTAGCCGTGCTGGAAGCCGCGGGCCAAGGGCTTCCCCTCGATGTGCAGGTAGACCCAGCCGTTCTTCTCTGCCCGGGAGGCCTTGGCCACCCAGGACTGTTCTTCCTTGGTCAAGTCGGCGGCGAGCAGGACGCCCGCGCTGACCATCCCGATGAGCAAAAGGGAAACGATCTTCTTGTTGAAATGCATGAGTGCCTCCCGTCGCGAGACGATAATATGCTTTGCCTGGAATTGCTGTCAAGAAAAGCGCCGTCTGGCCGCTTATGAGCTCAACAAATATCTCGATCTCGGCTTCGTCCCTCCGGTCGTGGAGCGGACCATCAATAACTACCCGGGATCCCTTCAGATCTTCGTCGAAGACGCCTTTCCGGAGACAGCCAGGAAAACCCAGAGCATCAAGCTCAGTGACCCGAAAGCCTTCGACCAGGCCATGGCCGACCTGAGGGTCTTCATCAACCTCTTCTCCGACTCCTGCGGGGACGAGCGGGACCGCGACATCCTGATCCAGAGGTGGACCGAGAAGATCTCTGCCGTCGGCTTTTCCCGGGCCTTCGCTCCGAATAACGAAACCATTCCGGGGTGCGAGATCTTGAGGTGTTCCCGGAGCTTCTACGGGAAACTCCTCAACTGGGATCAGGCCAAGGTCAAAACCCTCCTCGATCCATATCTGAACGCGGAGGAGATGCGGGCCCTCCATGCCCGCGTGGGCTCCATCCTCTGGATGATCAAAAAGCAGATCGAAATGCGGGGCGAAAGCGCCGTCCTGATCTGAACGTTCTGTCCGAAGGAGGGGGGAGATGGCCGGCCAGAACATCGACACAAGGACCGACGTTTACGCGTCGGGTTGACCACCACCCTGGCGATTCTCTTGGTCGCTTTCTCCGTGACGACGGCCATCCAGTTTCGCTGCCTACGCCCGCGCGCGGGACAGGGCGAATCAGGAAAAGCGGCGGCTCCGCGATCTACGTCCGGCTGAGGGAAAGCCGCGACGAGCTCGAGCGGGGCTAAAGCCTGAACCTGTAACCGGCGTAAAGAGCGAGTCTCGTCCGGCGTCCGAAATCCTGGTTCGCGTCCGCGGCCGCCTGGAAGGGGAAATAGACCTCGACCCCGACGTTGAGCCTCTCGAGGCGTCCGAACAGGTCGTAGAAAAGCGGCATCTCCACTCCCGTCGTCAGGAAGGCGCGGCGGAGGTTCGCCCGGCCGTCCCAGAGCTTGAAGCCCAGAAGCTTCAGGCTGGCAAGGTTGGCTTTGGGAAGATGAAATTCCAGGGTGAACGGGGAGACTTCCAAAGTGCCGGCGTAGGCCTGGGCGTCCGGGCTTATTCCCCGGATGTTGTAGTCGATGACTCCGAGACTTAAGGAGGGCCGCCAGTTGACGAACGCCAAGTATCCGTTGCCCTTTTCCCTGCCCCATACGCCCGGGCAGAACTCGAGGGATGCACCTGTGCTAGACGGGTGCGAGAGATAGGAAGCCGACAGGGTCACTTGAGGCTTGACCTTTGGCTGGCGGAAGTCCTCCGGGTTCACGAAGTGCGGAGAGGCGTCGACGACCCGGCCGCCGACGACATGGACGAGCAGATAATGATGGCCGACGCCGGTGACGTCGTCCCTGATTTCGACGGATCTTCCGCTCCTGGGGCCGCCGAGATCCTGGAGTTTCTGATTATAGGCGTTGACCCAGGGTTTGGTCTTTTGGGCCATGAAAACTGTCCTCAGCGGTCCGCCCCCGCCCCCGGAGATGTAACATTGAACGGTGTGATCGGCCGACCCCGGCGCCCTCGCGATGAGAGTGAAATGCTCATAGGCATGGACGCACGAACTGAAGACGTCGGAGGCGTCGGAAAAGAGGATGTCGTCGAAGAAGCTTGGAGCGCCCTTCTCCTGGCCGGGCTGGGGAAGTCCCAGGGCCAGCCAACTGTTGTAGCCGACACCCGGATTGGTGACATGCCGGGAGCTATTGAAGATCGGGCTATGCATTGACACGACGAGGGTCAGGCCGCGTTCCCGGGCGTATGCGGCGACCGCCTGGTAAAAATCGGATTGGCCGTTGAAGGGGCTGACCGTGAAGAGGTTCAGCCGGTGTTGCTCCTTCTTGTCGGGGTAGAGGGCCTGTTTCAGCCGGGCGAAGTCCGGATAATGCCAGCCCCGGGCCATGGAATCCAGGAGCAGGTAGACCACGTTTCTGGCTTCGAACGCGTAGTGAACCATGTTGTCGGAATTCAGGACTGGGAGTGTGCCGTAGCCGGCCTTTCGGAAAATCGCCGCGAGCCCGGCGGCCAGGCGCTCCTTGCCGGCCCGATATTCATCTTCCTGAAGGGGCGGATTCTCGTTGAATTTCAGGTGAAAACGGCCGTCTTTCTTGAGGACGTATTGCTCGGCCAGGTATCGAACGTCGGCAGGATCCCCGAGCTTCGCGGAGAGCTCGCGGAACGTTTTTCCCGGGAGGTCGGCCGGTACGGGGTAGAGGATATGCGGGTTGTGAATCCAACGGTCCCAGTCGAAGAACGATTTGAGATAGACGGGCCCTTTGGTGGAGTCCATAAGATCCGTGTAGTGGGTCGGGGCATGAGGTCGGAAGCTCAAGAGCTCATGGTTTCCGGTGACAGGAAAGATCGGCTTCTCCCGGGTGAGGATTTGGAGATAAGGATAGGAGATCCCGTCGGGTCCCTTTCCGTCGAAGGCTTTCTCCAGCGCGTCCCATTGCCTGGGGCTCGAGCCCTCATAGACGAGGTCGCCGTTAAGGATGACGAAGCGGATCCGGTCGTATAGACGCTCGCCGGTCTTCTCGTCAACAACTTGTAGCATGTCCTTGGCGATGGCGTTGAAGACGGCGTGTCCGAAATCCTTGGGACTGTTCTGGATATCGCCGATAAGCACGAAATAGTAATCGTCAAGCCTGTTGCCGGAACTCGAGGCTTCCGTTAGGAACCTCCCGACGAGGTCGATGTTTCGGTCTTTGAACTTCGGGCTTTCGCCCGAAAACGCGACGGGCCGAGGTTCGGTCCCGACGGCCCGACCGGTCATGGATAGGGCCAGGAGCAACAACAGGCTGGCCAGGACCGATCTGACCTTGATCTTCATAAATTCATTCTCCTCTGAAATAGAGACATGAATAATTATTATACTCCTCGGTTTTGAAATCCATGAGCGCCCTGGTTCGTTTCAAAGCTTGATGAATGATAGCCTTCCCCCTTATAATTCAATTCCCGTGATCTTTTTGGACAGTCCGATAATCCGGCTATTCTCCATTCTGTTTGTTCCGCTGGCGTTTGCTCAACTCCCGCCTCAAAAGGCTCTTCCGAAAATTATCAAGCTTGATTCCCAGGGACAGAATTATCTCCGTGTTCTTGGAGGTCCCCCGGAAACGTCGACGATGCGGTCTGGCCTTGTGACCCTCGCGCCCGGAAATTCAGTGGGAAAGCACTGAGGTGCCCCCCGATGGTTGGACAGTTTAGTGGCTGGTTGAAGGTGCATAGCGGGCCCGCCGGCCTTGCCAGGACCGGGACTGGGAAGCCCGGCCCCGGCCGTCCATGCTGACCTTGATGTCATGCTTTTCCAAAAGTCCCGTGAAGTCGGTGCTCGTAAATTGCGAGCTCTGGTCCGTGTTGAAAATCTTCGGCTTCGAGATTTGAAGCGCTTGCCGAACGGCGTCCAAACAGAAGCCCTTGTCCAGCGTCGTCGAAAGCTCCCACGACAACACGTACCGGCTGTTCCAATCCATGACGGCCACGAGATAAACGAACCCAGGCGCCAGCCGGATACACGTGATATCCGTGCACCAGGCTTGATCTGGAGCGTTAATCGTAAGTCCATTCAACAGATAAGGATAAACCTTGTGATCCGAACCGTTCCACGACAGCCCCGGCTCCGGATAGATGGCCGCGAGGCCCATCAGCCTCATCAGCCGGCTGACTCGCTTGCGGTTGACCTCGTAACCCTGCGTCCGCAACCAGCTCATCCTGAGATTTCTCATTCTGAGACTTCTGCTGGGAGAACATTTCCGGAAGCCGTTCCAGAAGCCGGGCTCGCCATTGGCGGATCTGATTGGGATGGACGCTATACCCCGAAGCGATCTCGGTGATCGTTTTTTCTCCCTTGACCGCCTCCAGAGCGACCTTGGCCTTGAAAGCCGCATCATGAGTTTTTCGCATCGTAACCATCTTATGCCATACCTCCTTTGAAGATATGGCGGGTCTTGATGCACCTTAACCCCCTGTCCAGTTTTTTGGGGATCCCCACAGTTTGGTCACAATTTGGTCACAAATCCCTAGTTAGCTTCATTAAAAACTAACCTGTGAATATCAGGTTGAACCAGCACTCTGATTTGGACCAAAATCCGGGGAGCCGATCACCACGACCAGTCACCTTTTCCTGATCACTGCCGCTACTCACAGCCTCGCCACGTGAAGGGGTCAGAAGCTTGGGGTCTCTTCCTCGACGACTTGGCAGCCATCGAGATCAGTGATTTGACATTCCTACCTTGGCATTCTATTAATAGGTCAATTGCTATTTCGAAGTGATCCGTCGATAAAGAGGATTAATTCATATGAACTCGATAAAACTTCTTCTGGTTTCTGTCTTCGGGCCCTTCGGGGTGAGGGACGATTACGCCGAGGGAAATGGAATGCAGATGGAACTCTTAAACAACCAGATCACGAGGCAGCAGGGAGTCCACTCGCCCCGGCAGTCCTACTGGAGCTTCCCGTTGTACCTGCTCGCGGAGAATGTCTCGGTGCCTGCAACTGTTCTCGATTTTCCCACCTGGGAAGAATTCACGAGGGAACTGGAAAAGGGTTACACTCACGTGGGCATCACCTTCATCGTCCCCAACGTCCTGAAGGCTCGAAGGATGGCCGAGCACATCAGATCGAAACACCCTGAGATAAAGATAATACTGGGCGGCTTTGGCACCATGGTCCCTGCCCTGGAGACCGTCGTTCCCCACGACGGTGTATGCGACGGCGAGGGTGTGGAGTGGCTGAGGCGGTACTTCGGGGAAGACCCATCGGCACCTATCGTACATCCTGCCATCATCGGCCCAGCCTACGAGTACATCTATGGGGCAAAAACTCCCACGAAGGGGTCGATCCTGCTCACCGGGGTGGGGTGCAACAACGCCTGTGAGTTCTGCGCCACCTCCTTCAAGTTCGGCAAGGAGTATGTGCCCTTTATGTCGACCGGGGCCCAGGTGTTCGATGCCTGTCTGAAGTCTGAAAAGGAACTGGGTTCAAGGGGATTTACCATTATCGATGAGAATTTTCTCAAGAAGCCCCAACGGGCCAGGGAACTTCTGACCCAGTTGGAGGCACAGGAGAAGGCCTACGTCTTCGACATATTCTCCTCCGCCGAGGTGATCACCGATGTGGGCATCGATTTCCTCGTGCGACTGGGCATACACATGATCTGGATCGGTGTCGAGTCAAGGGCCAACACCCATGCGAAGCTTAGGGACATAGACATCGGCAAACTGATAGCTCAGCTCCAGGAAAATGGCATCTCGGTGATAACGTCTGGCATCCTTTTCCTTGACCACCACGACCAAGCGACCATCAGAGAAGACATCGAGTGGATCATCGGCCTCGGTTCCGACATGACCCAGTTCATGAACTACACACCCTTCCCATGTACCGCTTTGTATGCAAGGCTTGCCGGGGAGGGAAGGCTCAAGGATATCCACTATCGCTTCCACCACGGGGCGGGAGAACTGAACTGGAACCACCCGTACATCGTTGATCCAAAGGAACAGGCCAACCTGCTGAAAGAAGCATTCAGGAGGAAGTACGAGGTCAGCGGTCCTGGTATCCTCAATATGGCAATCACCGCCATCCGGGGCTATGCGAAGGCCGAGGCCAATAGAACACGGAGGGAGGCGGAATCGCTTGTCTGGAACCCCGAGAGTCTGCGATACGAGAAGAGCGACCATGCTGCTGACGACGCGTTCATGCGCCAGAGGATCAGACGTCTCCAGAAGATCGCCTTGAACTTGCGCCCCATCCTGCTTCCCGCCCTTTTGTTCGCACCCAACAAGGCTTCCAGGATGAAGGCCTGGAATGCGATGAGACTGTACGGAAAAGTCCTTGGCAGTGCCGGCCCGGGGGTGATCCTGAAGGGGCTCTTCCTGGTATTCACGGGTTTCATGGAGCAAGTCAAGCTGTGGTTCAGGAGAGCGAGTGGGTACGAGGATATCGTTCTCCAGCCTCCCAGTCGAAGGGTGGAGTATAGGATTCCTCGGTTGGGATGAATTGCTGGGGGGACCTCATCCCTGAAAAATGGTCCAAACACAATGTGAGTTTTATGGTAATCGGATCCAAAGGTCGGAGGTTCGAATCCTCTCAGGCACGCCATTTATTATCAACAGGTTAAGCCCGCCCATGTCTTCGAGCAGGTCGCCTTGATGGCGGCCGAGGAGAGCGGGGATTATGAATAGCGGGGGATTGAGAGAGGAGAGGGGTCTGGCCTTGTTTGGGCGTATTCTCCGCCCCCCGGCCCGACCGTCCGCCTGCAGGAGTCCCCGGCCTGGCGAATCTTGAGTTCTTGACTCTTGCCCGGGGCTGGGATATCCTTGTTTCGTGATGGGGAGGGTAGGTTTCGAGCCTGAGGCCGGCGCTTTCATGCCGCGCGAAAAAAGGAATTTCCTATCAATTGCGAAGCCAACTCCGCTGGTACATTCCTTTCTACAACCAGAGGCGAATCCATTCATCGATCGGCTACCGATCGCCTGTCGACTACGAACGTCGTGCGTCCTAAACTTAGGTGTCTACAAAACCGAGGGAAGATCCCGAAGCCTGGTGAACTTCGGAGCTTATCCCCAGTGTTGGGCAGACGTTAGGAGTGCCGGGTGGGCGAGTCGAAGACAGAGTCGTGGCGACACGGTAGGTCGGCGATGTTGAGCGTGTGCTTTCGGGTGCTGGGCTCACTGCTGGGCGGAATCATCATGTTCGCCGTCTGGCTCATTGCCGTGCTCGTCCGCATGCCGCGTCCGCCGGTGCCGCCTTCATTCGCAGTCATGCTCACCGCTCCTGTCGTCACAGCCGCCGGTTTCGGCCTGGGCATGCTTGTCGCTGAGCGCCTCACGCAGCGTCGCCAAGGTGGGGTTCGCGGGGCGTTCCTGTGGTCTTTGGCGGGCGGCACCGTCGGGACCCTGGCGATGTTTCCGTTCGGAGGGATGCTGGTCGGATTCGGGCTGCTTGGCCTTGGAACGGCAGCGCTGGTCATTCGGGAAGTGCTCTTGCAGAGGGGCAAGCGCGCTGCCCAACGAGCGGATGGAGCTGATGAACCTCGGTGCGGCTCCCGTACGGCGAGCTGAGGTACCGGCGATTTTCATCCCGGATATCCATTTTCCTATCCAGCTTGACAATGCCTAATTCTGGTACCACTTTCAGAGTATGAACAATGTCGCAGAATTCCATCTGGAATCGAAAAACCGGGTTATTTGCGGTTGATTTCGATGTTTTCCTTAGCGCCGCCGTGGGAGACTGCGATCATGATGCCGAATCCAATCAATATTACGATTCCGATCAATGTCCATATCGCGCCGATGCGGGCCAAAACTCCCATTTTCCAGAGCGCGGCCAGAACACCAAGGATGAGCACGACATAACCGATAAGATATATGCCGGTCCGTTTCATGATGACCCTCCTGTGTGTAACATACTATAGCGGTGAATAGAGATAATAGCAAGGTTCTATGCGGATCTGATCGACATTAGTCGTCGAGGAAACGCCGGGATACTCACTGCTTGACGTCAGCGAAATTCGGACAGGGAAACAGCGAAGCTCATCGGAATCGATTGTCCGGGAGATCAAGCGTCAAACCTGCCGGAAGTCTGCGCAAACCTCTGTTTTGGGGGAGCAAAGAAAAACCGCTTGTTCATTAACGGGGAGGGGGCTAGTTCAGGTAGGCTCTGGCTCCGGAGAAACGCTCCTTGAAATAAAGGCCGTCGAGAGATTCCTCGCGGACCTTTTTGCCTTTCCCCGGGGCATGAATAAAGACGTTCTCTCCGACGTAGATCCCCACATGGGATGTCGGCCGTCCCGGAGAGCCAGAGAAGAAGACGAGGTCGCCCTTTTGCAGCCGGTCCCGGGCGACCGTCGTTCCCGCTTGGTATTGATCCGTCATCGACCGAGGCAGGCTGAGGCCGTTCAGCTGATAGACCGCCCTGACTAGTCCGCTGCAATCGACGCCTTCGGGCCTCGATGTTCCGCCCCACGTGTACTCCACACCGATGAAACTCTCCGCCGTGGCCACCAGCTTTTCCCGGAGGTCCTCTCCCGACAAGCTCCGCCTATATACGGGCTGATCCTCGGGGCCGACGATGAAGTAGTCCTCGACGAGCACTAGCTCGAGAAGTCGCTTGGCCTCACGGACGGCGGCGTCCCTGGAAGGGAAGTCCCCGAAACGAACTCTAAAGAGCCCTGACCCCTGTGAAAAATAATAAGCATCCAGGCCGATGTCGTTCAGGGCCTGGGCCAGCCGTCGAGCATTGTCCAGGATGGAGAAGGCGCCAACCTGCACGGTGTAGCCCGTCCGCGCCACGGCGGCGCTTGGCGCGGCGGGAGCGGGGATTGTGGGAGGAGCGGAGGGAGGAATGACTCGGACGCCCGCTTGACATCCGGAGAACCAGGCAACAGCGACTCCGAAGAGGACAAGGCTGGTTCTCGTCAAACACATCTTCATTTTATTCTTCCTCCATTCAATTTTGTCGAACAGAGGATTGGAAGATGGAATTTTTATGGGGTCGCCCTTCTAGCGCAGTTCGTTCGTAATCAGCAGGTCGGAGGTTCGATCCCTCTCGCTGGCTCCATCCCATATCCCTCGAGAAAATAGGTCGTTTATGCCTCATTTCTGTACCGTTTAATCGTCCGTCAGAGTCCCCCGGAATTATGCAGATTTCAATCTTCCAGTGGATATTTTGTGGACACTTAGATTTCATAGTTGACAGCTAAGGGTCCGACGTATTAAGTAAAGAATAGCTGCAGATAGAAGCGCCAGACGAAGAGAATATGCCCGGACATGGGGAAATCAGAAAAAACTGCTGATAGTTATGCAGAACCGAGGCTTTCCCGCTCCGTCGGCTAGATGGATCGTGATTTTATGAACGAACCAGAAGCTTGTTGTTCCCCTGAAATCAAACGACGGTCAGTCCGCGCCATTTTACTAAGTGTGTATGCGCTAGGACTTGCCTTGGCCGGGTGTCGAAGTTCGGAGAGTCGTCAGATCGCCGACCTGAAGGATGCAAATCCTGCTGTGCGACGGAATGCGGCCGAGGCGTTGGGGAAGCGCGGGGACCCGCACTCTGTCGTACCCCTGATCGCCGCCCTAAACGACGCCGATGCGGAAGTCCGATTCGCCGCGGCCGGGGCGTTGGCGAAACTCGACGACCGCGACGCCATCGGGCCCCTGATAGCCACCCTGAAGGATACGGATTCAAACGTGAGATGGAGCGCGGCCTTCGCTTTGCGAGATATTGGCATCCCTGCCGTGTCTCCCCTGATCGCCGTGCTGGAGGATACGGATCCCACGGTCCGCGCCATCGCGGCTCGAATATTGGGAGAGATTAAGAACCCCCTCACCGAAGGTGTAGATCGGCCGGGGCTAGGGATCGCTGTTGATCCCTTGATTGCCGCCCTGGAGGATTCAGATTCTGAAGTCCGATCGATTGCAGCCCACGCTTTGGCAGAGATCGGCGCACCGGCCGCCGAGCGCCTGATTCCGGCCCTGCGGGCAGGTGATCTTGCTGTCGTCGCTAGGGCCCATTCCTTCTTCATCGAATGGGCTGAGCCGGGGTCGGAGGATCCGCTCATCCAGGCGCTGAATGCTCACGGAACTACAGAGATGGCCGAGGAATATCTGAACTGCGGAAACTCGGCGCTGCGAGAGGCAGCGCAAAAATGGGCCGCCGTGCACGGTCATTCGACAGTATCTCTTCCAAGATCAGGGAGGGGAGGTGCCGGCTGGGGCGCCCGGCGGTGACTTTGTCGGAAAAGGATGCATACTATCGATCCTCGGATGCCAAGGGGCTGCTGATCTATTCTGGTGATCATATGCGGGGAGGATTGAAATGGGATTGTTTAAGACGGTGTTGGGTGACGTCGATATCCAGAGGCTCATCGAAGCCAAGAATTTTGACGGACTTCTTAAGGCCTCGGCCAAAAAGGATCCAGAGGTTAAAAAGAAGGCCGTCCAGGCATTCGGCTGCCTTGGGGAGAGCGCCCGCGGCTTTCTTTCTTCCAATCTGGGAAAATCCAACGAGCTACAAAATGTCCGGTCAGCTGCGGTTCTGAGGGAACTGGGCTGGGTTCCCGGCACCATCGAGGAAAGAATCCTGTTTCTGATGGGCCTCAATTCCTGGGAAGATCTAACGGATCTCAGAGAGGAGGCCGCAGCCCCTCTTATGCAGATCGTCAAGTCCAGGGACTTCGGGGACGGCATCAGATCGGCCGCCCTGATCGCTATCGGCCATTTTCATCAGTCCGAAGTCGCCAAGTTCATCGTCGACGATCTCCAGAAAAGCTGTGCCACGAATACCCCCGATGCTCACATCGCGGTGGGCTGCTTGAAGCGCATGGGAAGCGCGGCTGTCGACTCTCTCGCAGCCGTCTTAAATGACGAAAAAAGCTCCCAACAGGCCAGCATATGGGCCAGTCAAACCCTAGCTATGATCGGACGCCCCGCTGTCGAGGCACTGATCGCAGTCAATAAGAACCCTCCCGGAACAGATTTGAAGGCCCTGGAATCCTGGACGTTCTCTCTCCAAGCCCTGGCCGGAACAGCGGACGAAAAAGCCTTGGATCATATCAGAAACGGCGCGCTTCAAGCGCTCCGGAACAATTACGCAAATAAAGGGACGAAGGGCCTGCCCCCCCCTTCAGAGGCGGCTAAGATCGTCGAGACCGTTCTCGACCTCTTCAAGGATCCGCCTCGCTCGATCGTCAAGTATGTCAAACTCGGGGGGCCGATGCGGTCCTATCAGATCATCGCCACGCTGGCCTCCGGAAACCGCCGGGAAACGCAATCCGTCAAGGCATTCAATTTGCTGGGAGGCACGGGGTTCGGTGAGGCTATCTTCGGTTCTACGAATTCCGTCGCAATGGATGCCCTGGACAAGATCGGCGGAGACGAAGCGACAAAGGCCATGGTCGATTTCATAAAGAGCAGCATCGGGCCCGAACGAAGGACGAAAGCGATCATGATGATCGACAAGAATGTCCACCCTTCGATGATGGAATATTTAAAAGACTATGGTGAAAAGGCAGCCTTTCATTTTCTCGATAGGGCAGCCAGCGCCTTAACCCTAATTCATCTCATAAGAAGATAATTCGAAAGCAGAGGGGGAAAGTCAGCAGGCGAATCGACGGCCGACGGAGTTTCTTGATAGTCACCAGCAGCCGAGAGTCGGATCCTTGACATCCGGCTGCAATCGGAAATAGATATATTTCGGGACGATAGATTCCAGGGCAGGAAGATAGAGTCCTAAGAAGTTGGTCCGAAGGAGGTTGGGGATGAGAAACAGTGTGCTTGGAATGTTGTCTGTTGCCGCGCTGGCCCTTGCCTCACTCTCATGTGCGACACAGCCGACGGAGAGCGAGTTCATCATCAAGGCTCGGTCGGTGTCCAATCCTGGAGTCGCTTCTTCGGACGTATCGGTGATCGTCCGGCGCGATCCTCGCTCCGGCGAGTCGCGCAAAATCATCGAGTTCCATCCACCCCTTTCTCTCGTGCTGAACAACGACGGAACGTTCGCTTTGGAGTTGGGTTTCCTTATGGAGGATATCGTCAACCGCGTCCTTCAGAAGCGTATCAGTGGGAGCGATTCGAGGACGATCATGGTGGATTCGAATGTTTCTTTAA
The DNA here is from genome assembly GCA_026393975.1 of Candidatus Aminicenantota bacterium. Taxonomy (GTDB): domain Bacteria; phylum Acidobacteriota; class Aminicenantia; order Aminicenantales; family Saccharicenantaceae; genus RBG-16-66-30. Next base: position 17,209 of record JAPKZD010000008.1, read on the forward strand.
ACGACATCGTCACGATGGACCCGCTGAAAGTAACCCATGTCTGGGAGATCTATGAACCGGAAACGGCGCAGGCCGAGAATCCGAGCCCAGCTACAACGGTTGGCGAGCCCCCGCCGCAATCCCGTATCCCAGCCGAAGCGCCGAAAAAAAGGCCGGGATTCGTATGCGCGAAACTCTCGGGCAACGCGAAGAAGAACAGCGTTGAATCGATGGAAATTTGGGTCGCTACCCCGGATTCACCGTATGCCTCAGCATTTCGCGAACGCTGAAGCTAACCTTTCCTGATCTTCTGCGGGCCCCTTCGCCGGACGGTTAGCCAGATGCCGATTCCCAACATCAGGACACCCTGACCAAGGACGATATAGGGCACTTCCGAGGAAGAAGCCTCCTGCCTCGGACGAGTCTTCGCTTGTCTGGCCGCGACCGAGCTACTTGAGGACGTTTCATCTATGACCCCGATGCCGCTCGTGACCATCATGATGCCCAGGATGATGAGAGCGATCCCGAGAATGCGGGTCCATTTCTTGGGCTGGCGCCTGACCCTTTTCACCGCGGCGAGGGGGGCCGGAGGCATTGTTCGCAGAAGGATGTCTTCAGCGTCGGCGAACAGCTCCTCTCCACTGAGGGAATGCGAATGAGTTGGGGGTACATGGGAGGGCGCAGATGACCTCATTCTGGTCTCCTCAAACGACCTAAGAAGTCCGGCTATCTCTGAATGGTGGTGCGAGACCGCCCATTGGCATGCGGTCTGTCCTTGAAGGTCCGAGATCAGGGGGTCAGCGCCGGCATTCAGTAGGATCCTGACGGTTTCGATGTCAGCGCTCAACACGGCGTGCATGAGGGGCGTCGAGCCGTGTCGTGATTGGCGGTTGGTTTTGGCGCCGGCCTTCAACATCTCTCGCACCACCTCATGGTGCGCCTTGGAGCACGCAGCGAAGAGCGGCGTCTCGCCTGAGGTGTTCTCGGCCTCAGGGTCGGCTCCGGCGCGCAATAGGGACCGGACGACCTCGAGATGACCGTTGATTGCAGCTGAGAAGATAGCCGGTGCGCCGACATGGTTCTTGGCTTCTACGTTAGCGCCCCGGGCGAGGAGTCCGTCAACCGCGCTTACGTCGCCTCGGCTTGCGGCGATCGACAAGGCGGTGAATCCCCAGGATTGTTGGCAGTTGACGTCGGCTCCGGCGTCAATGGCGGCAAGGCAAGCCGCGATGTCACCAGCATCAATCGCCTTGCGGAGTCGGTCATTTGAGTTTTCGGTCATCATTCGCCTCCCTCGCGATAGGCTTTACGATTTCCCTGCCTTGACGACCAGGCACCGCGACAGGAGATCATGCAGCGCCTGCTTCTTGGGCGTGAAGACGGCCAACGCATAACCGATATAGAACGTCAGGATCCCCAGAACCTTGACGAAAAAGCGTCCCGTGGCTCGGCCGAACCCTATCCTGCGGCCGTTCATGTCGGTCACCCGTAGGCCAAGAATGCGTTTGCCGAGGGTAGCTCCTCTGGGCGATGATTCCATCAAAGCAAAATAGAGCCACCAAAGGGCGAGCACGGCAAGCACCCAACCCGGCCTGATAGCCGGATTTCGCGCTGCCGATCCTCTGGGGGTCGCAATCGCCTGGAGCGGCGCTGATGCGATAATGAGGATGAATCCGTCAATGAGGAATGCCACGAGCCGCACCCATGGAGAGGCGTAGGATGCCGCCGTGATCGGCTGAGGCCCGGCCGTTGTCGCCCTTTTCGGGATTATGGGGGCCGGCCGTTCCGTTGGCGGCCAGACAAGGTCAAACGCGGGAATGGCTTCGGGTTTGACTGCATCCGGCAGTCCGCCAGGGAATTCCGTCGCCGTCGAGCCGGCCGCTTGGGCCTTGGCGGCATCGGCCCGAATAGCCTTGAGATTATTCGAGATCCTTTCGTTGCCTGGATTGACCTCATGCGCTCGAGATAGCCAGGCGACGGCCTCACGGTGATAGCCTGCCCGAGCCAAGGCAACTCCGCAACTCATCAGGGCTAGGTCGTTATAAGGGTTAAACCGCGCCGCGACGCTGTACAGCTCCGCCCCCCTGACCAGGGCCTGGGTATCGCCGCCTTTGGCAACGATAACGGAATCGCTGACATAGCGGCCCCCCCGGGCGACGAGATCGGCTTCCATAACATGAGCCACGGACTCTTTGAGCCGCCTGATGTCCCCGACGCTCTGCTTGCGGAGGATCGCCAGTTGCTCTTGTAGGCGCCAGAAGGCGTCCGGCCCCGGCGCCGCAGATACCAGGTTGGCAGCTCCCGAAGTTTTTTCGCGGATGACGATCTCGTAAACATCAAAGGGAAGGTTTCCGATGGACAGTTTTTCCTCGGCTGTCAGAGGGCCCAGGAAGGCCTCCCGGCTCTCCATCAGTTGCTTGAGTTTGGCCAGGTTCTTATCGAGCTGTGCGATCCTCCCCGCACCGGCGTCGGAGAACGATGCCCCGCGCAGAGGGACTTCGATGATCTCGACCTCGGTTGTCCCGGCCATCTTGGGATTGAGGCCGATAGTAGAGAGGAGATACGCGCTCTCGATCCCCAGTACACTCCCTTCCTGATAGGAGGCAAGTTTCGAGGGTAGGCCAATGGCCCATCTCATTGTCGCGCCGGCCTGCCAACCTGGGATCACCTCCTGCAGGTCTCCGTTGTCCCAAAGCTTCCAGTTGGCCGGCTCCATCAACCAGCGCCAGATGTTATCTTGCGGACTTGCGATAACCGTCTTCGATCGGATCATGTTGCTCTTCTCCTTCGGCTATCGCCGATCCTCCGCGGGCCTGGGAAATTTCTTGACAGCGAGGAGGATACTCAGGATGCCCTCGGAAGACAAGCATTCCACGACTCGGAGGAAAGCTCAGTACTTGAAAATCTCACTTCAGAGGTAGTACATTGAATAAGGGCAGGTCATCAGCTTGCCATCACTTCCGTTGGCACCGATGAAACGAGGTCCTTACGATGAACACATTCTTGTCAAGGTTTCGCCGTCGACTCACTCAATATAAGGAGGAAGTGTCCGCGATCACGGCGCAGACTGCCCGTGACCCCGGTGCGGATGTCTCCATAACCTCGCAACGCGCGCCAGATATGTCCGCAATTACCACCCTTGAGCCTCTGAAAGGGATATTAGAAGAGATATCGAAAGACGCAGAGCGCATTCTGGCGGTCAGGAAAATGGATCAGGAGTACGCCGAAGCATACAAACGCAACGACAACCAGAAGTGCAGAGAGATCAATAGCGCAAGGCCACAATACCATAGGCCTTACCTTGATCACCGCGCAAGAATGTACAAAACGATCGTGCAGTCTGATTCAGATAGAGCAAGAGACTTCCTGAGGCAGGTGCTCAAAGACCAGCGTTGGTTTGTGCGACAATTTGCGGCCGAGGCATTGACGTTTCTTTCCGAAGGGAAAGTCGATTTGACGAAGGCCAACTACCCGGTTTTTTGCGAGCGTCTGACGAACATGATCGCTTCGAATCGGGATTATACGCTGCTTGCCTACCGAAGTACTTTCTTCTTTCAATATTATAATCTCGCCGACGCCGATAATGAGGCAGCATTTGTATCGGGCTATCGGCCGTACAACTCAGATGACAGCAGGATGGCCCGTAAAGCACTGACGGTGGCCGGGCCAGAAGCTGTCGATGATATCTTGCGAGTCTATTCTGAGATCACCGATGGCTACGCTCGGTCCGATCTGATTGCTGTCTTGATGGAAATCGATGATTCTCGCGCGAAGCCCGTGGTGTTGGGAGATCTCTTGGGCAACAAGATTCCCGGCAACAAGGAAACCATCAGGAAGTGGTGCATCAGAGATATCAAGAAGGAGGTAGATAGTTTATTTCGCAGCGATATCGCCGAAAAGGATAAGCGACGCAAACTTACTGAGTTTCTCATTGCTCTGGGCGCGGAGGGAAATGGCAAGACCGCGATATTCTGTGAATGTGGATATCCTGTGCGGGTGCGATACACAGACTGCTCAGAAGGCCCGATTAACGACCTCTGCATCGTCGAATCGTGCGAATACACGAACACCTTCAAGTGCGGCAACTGCGGCAGATTTGTCTGCCGGATAACCATGTGAGTGTAGCGAAACGCTAGGTCAGTCCCTTCGTAATCAGCAGGTCGGAGGTTCGATCCCTGCAGACGGTAATCGGCGCAATCCCCACAAGCATTTTCGATTCGTCAATGATGATCTACTATCGTAGCGATTCAGCCCGTCGCTTGCGCCCCGCGAGTTCCACGAAATAAAAAGGTCAACACAAACCCCGCCAGAAATCCGCCGATGTGCGCCATGTAAGCGACGCCACCCGTCTGCGCCGTGTTGGCAATGGAACCGATGCCGCTAAAAAACTGCAAAACGATCCACATCCCAATGACTATCAGCGCGGGCATTTGAATCACTTGTTGGCCCTGCAATACTCTGACCTTTCCCTTTGGGAACAGCAAAATGTAAGCGCCGAGCACTCCCGCAATCGCCCCCGATGCTCCCAAATTCGGCACGTTTGATCCGTGGCTAAACGCCAACTGTGCAAAAGTTGCAGCAAGCCCACAGAGCAGGTAGAAGATTATGAACTTGATATGCCCGAAACGGTCTTCCACATTGTCACCGAAGATCCATAAGTAAAGCATGTTGCCTCCCAGGTGAACCCACCCGGCATGCATGAACAGGGAAGTAAAGAGCGTCAGAAAATCACCGGAGGGATTGGCAAGGAAGCGGCTAGGAACGAAAGCCCACTTCCCAATAAAGGCGTCACCGCCACTCAGCTCTACAAAGAAAAACAGGACGTTCAGAGCGATGAAGGCATATGTGACCAGCGGAACAGTTCTGCGAGAGGTATCGTCATCACCGATTGGGATCATAAGATCTATCTCCTTTTACTCTGGTTGGATTTGTCACAGCTTCACGTCAAAATGAGTCTGGCATTTTTCAAAGAAAGTGATTTACTCGTGACCTACCCCTCTCAATATACCACCTCTGAAGTGAGGCTTTCAAGCATTTGACCTGAACCTCTTGATCGAGATCTCGAGGCGATCAAAAATGGACTTGCTTATTCAAAAAGTTGCTGACAGAATGGACGAGAAACGGGGTGCAGGTCAATGAAGAAACTGAAAATAGTGAACCCAAAGAGCGACATAAACATTAATTAGGGGTGATCCATGAATATTTCAGCTGTAATAAGAACTGCGAAACAAAAAATTAACAGACATATTTACATATATCTGTTTAGCGAAAGAGTAAAAAAACAACTTGAACTGCGGGAGGGGAAATGTTTGCAGTGTGGAAGATGCTGTAAACTCCTATTCAGGTGCCCGATGCTTGTTGGGGAAATCCCTCACTCGAGATGCAGGATATATAACCGCCGTTCCAAAGTCTGCATGCAATTTCCTATCAGCGAAGAAGACCTCATGAATGTAAATTACCAGTGTGGACACAGCTTCAGAACTGCCGATAATGTTATTGGCGATTGACCCGGCCTGAAATCCGCTTCACATTAACCCTCTGACCGGCCAAGAGGAAAAATGGGATTCATTCAGCGTTGAGAGAGGGCCGCCTTGCCCCGCCCGTTTTTGGCGTCGGCTATAATAGTAGTGGAGAGTTGGAAAAGACAAATGTTCAGAAAGAGAACAATATATATGCTTTTTGTTATAGCCCTTCTCACGGGCCGATGCAAGTACTCGCTCGGAGACGGGGGATATGATCTGTCCCGGTTCAGGGAAAACGCTGAGCTGAGCTCCGTCCCGGACGAGCTCCGGGGCATCGTCCTGACTAACGGCGAAGCCGCGCGAGCGATCTCGGCCAAAAACAATGGAGGAAATCTGAGGTTTGTCATCATCGGGGACACGATCTCCGACAACAACGAGACCTTCCGGACCTTTCTCGACGAGATCGCCACTCTCGACCCGCGTCCGTCGTTCATCGTCCATCTGGGAGACCGGGTCGTCTCGCCCGTCGTCGATTACTACGGCACGTACCTCAAGACCATCAGCGATCCTCCCTGCCCCATCCTCCATGTCGACGGAAACCATGATGTCAGGGAGGAAGGCGAGCGGATTTCGAGGGCCTTCTTCGGCGATAAGGATTTCTTCTTCGACAGGGACGACATGCGCTTCGTGTTTATGAGCAACGTCCACGGGGATGGGGATTTCGGTTTCAGCCGGGAGCAGCTGGGCTGGCTCGAAGACAAACTGAAAGCGCCCTACCCGTCGAGAAAATTCTTTTTCGCCCACGTTCCGCCGAAGGCTCCGTTCAAGAAGATCACTCCGGGCCTGGCCTCCCTCTTCACCCCGCGGCTCGAAAACGAAGGGGAATTCCTTGACATTCTCGCCCGCCACAACGTCGTCCTGGCCGCCTTCGGCCACAGGCACGTTCACGCGTCCGTAGTCCACAACGGCGTCCTCATGATCATTACGGGAGGTGGGGGCCAGAGGAATTTCCTGGAGCCCGCCGTGAAAGAGCCCCGGTTCACCAAGAAAAACCACTACACGCTCGTGGAAATCCTTGCGTCGGGGCCAAATGAACCATTCGAGGGAGTCCTGTCCTGCATGGGGAAGGGCAACGAAACCCTGTCTATTTCATCGTTTTTCCAGGCGAGTCCGTTCACGAACGGCGGGGACCTCTCCGTGGTGCTCCGGCCCTATCCCGCGTCGGCCGGCGGCCCATTTCGGCCGGGGGATCCTGCCTCGACGAGGCTCGGGTCATCGAGCCGCACTCCCTGAGCCGCCACCCCGCTCCCGACTTTAGAAGTCCCGCAACAAAATCCCGCCTTTCCCATTGACGATTCGAAGTCCCGCGAAGCGGCTTTGTTCGCCTGACCTGCCCCCCAAGAATCGGTCCGGGTACAATGAGAGAAAACCTGGGGGTGCGGGTCAAATGCTTGAAAACCTCACTTCAGAGGTGGTACATTGAACGGGGGCAGGTCATAAGAGGGGACGAGTATAAGAATGAAATCAAATCCGAAATCGTCGTTGATACGTTGGAACGAGCAGGTATCCAGTATGTTTTTGGATACCCCGAAGGTCGGAGTTCAAGGCTTTCCCAGAAGTATTCTCTGAAACGAATTCTAGGCGACAGGAGGACGGCGTATGAACCAGAATCATCCAGGTGAAGGGATGAGGTCAGTTCCCTGGCAAAGCTCCCTTCTCATCCTTCTCGAATTCTTTGGCGTGACTGCGGGCTGCTGGGCTCTTTTCTTGCTCATCGGGAAGTCCAAGTTCCCGGCCAATGTCATTTCCATCAAAGGACCCGCTGCCGTCCTTTTCGACGGGGCCCTGTCCGTGGTGAAGCTGTCCCTGGTCTGCCTGACGGTGGCCGGGTTCGCCTTCCTGGTCAGGAAGACGAAAGACGGCTGGACGCTCAAAGACCTGGGCTTCAGGATTCATCGGTCCTGGCCAGGAGATATCTGGCTTGGGATCGTGGCCTTCAGCCTGACCAACTTGATCTCCCTGCCCTGGACGCTCGCGGTCTTCCCTATCAAGGCCCAGCGGGCCGGGGCGAGCTTTGTGAGCGAATGGAACACGGTCCGATCGCCGGTCTATCTGCTGGTTCTCGCTTGGATCCTCTCGGCTCTGGGGACGCTCATCAGCGCCTCTTGGGAAGAGATCCATTGGCGGGGCTATGTGCAGAATCTATTCTCGAAAAAGTACGCGCCGATCGTAGGCTTCTACGTCTCGTTCCTCTACTTCGGCCCGGGACACTATTTCAGTAATCCCAAGTGGACTCAGCTTGATGTTCTCGGGGCCGTGATCGGAGGAATAGCCCTTTGCCTCGCGTTCTATGCCACGGGGAGCCTGCTTGTCGTCGCCGTCACCCACATGCTGAGCAATCTATGGTGGGAAGGCCCATTTTATCTTTATCTGACCGGTTCCCGGCGGTCCGCTTATGGCGTTGTTCTAGTTCTCGGGGCCCTGACCCTGCTTTTGTGCTTTGTCGGAAGGAAACAGGTCGCATTCTTCTGGGGAAAGATCAAAGAGCTCTTCTCTTCAGCCGGCTGGAGGATGAGCGGGCTCGGGATATTCTTTGGCCTGGTCGCCTTGATCTTCAGTTGGGCCCTGAGCCGGCTCATGAAGGGGGGCCGGTCGACGACCATCCTCGCCTTGCTCATCTTCTCGATTTTCGCCCTGGGCGTGTCTTTTCTATCAAAAAAACGCGGATTCCTTGAGAGAGAATAGCGATTAGTAAGATATGGCCTTTCCGCTATCCCTGATCTTAATCCCCAAGTTGAACCTTTGACTGACGCTCCTAAGAAAGGACAGCCAAAAGGTTGACGAGCTTATCGACGTATTCGATCTCCTCCCGGCTCATGACGCCCGCGGCTTCGAGCGCTTCGTAGGTGATGAGGGTGTCCGAGGCTCCCTTGGTCCAGGCCTCGACGACGCGATGGAGGTTTTTTCCCGGCCGCACGAACGGATACCTTCTCCAGAAGCTCCCCGTCGCGTTGTTGCGCCATGTCCATTCGAGGTTCTGCAGGCCTCGTATTCGGGCGATTCGGCGGCCATGCTGAGGGGGACGGCGGGCTCGACGATCATGATGTTGTCGCCGACCGTCGCGACGTAATGGGTGGGGATATTGTTCTTTTTCAGGAGCTCGAAGAAATACGCGGCGAACCTGCAGGCGATCGCCCCCTTGCCCGGGATATCTCCGATGATGTTGTCATAGCCCGGATCGAACACCAGGTTTCCTTGGATTTGCCCGCGTAAACCAGATTGTCTTTCTTAAGGATTTGAGTGAGATCCATCGGATTTCCCATCTCCTTCTGTGAATTTTTCAATTCGCGCCTACTTCCAGTCCGGCAGCCGGCCGGGGGTGTAGGGCGCGCCGACGGCGTCGAGCCGCTTCTCGATGGCCTTGACGTCTTCGGCCAGGATCTTCTTGAGTTCTTCGTAAACCTGCTTGAACTCCTCTTCGGCGATGGCGTAGGCGTCGCGCTGGGTCTGGGTCGGGGCCGAGGTCGAACAGGATTGCCCGCTGATGATCCCGTCGATCCGGACGGCGATCGCGGGCCGCGTTTCCTCGGAGAGACGCCAAAGAAAGAGCCGCCGGTCGCCCGTCAAAAGCACATGGAGGTCTTCAAGCCTTGTTTCGAGGGCCTTGATGGAATCGAGGAGGTCCTGGTGGGGGACGGTGACGCTCTTGAGAGCGGTCCTGCAGTTCCCGGCGAGCGCCAGGAGATCGGCCACGGCGTTCGAAGCCCCGTTGACCGAGTTGCCGAGTTTGCGGACATTTTTCTGGAAGGCGGCGAGCTCGGCCCGGTCGGCGGCCGGAAGCGAAACCGAGGTCAGGGCCTGGACCTTGAACGGCACGGGCCCGGCGAGCTGACGGACCTTGCTGTCGACGCTCAGGGCCATTGAAACCGTGTAGACACCCGGGATGACGAACGTGCTTGACCGGCCCTGGGCGGCCCACGCAGGCTGGGCCTGGGGCGCGTCGAGGCCCGGGTACTTGAGGTCCCAGGCGGCCCGGTTGAGGCCTTGGCGCGCCGGCTCTTGAAGGACACGGACGACCTGGCCGTCCTCGTCGGCGATCGTGAAGAGGAGGACCGCCGGTTCCTCTCTCTCTTCGGCCTTGAGCCGTTCGTAGGTGGGATAGGACACGGGCTTGCCCGCCTTGCTCAGCTCGGCCTCCGCCTCGAGCCTCCGGGCGCGCAGCGATTTCGGCGCCTCCTTAAGATGATAGGTGAAGATCGCGGCCACGGGGGGGTTGGGAGTGGCGAAGAAGCTTCCTCCCTGGCCGCCTGGCTGGGACGTCGTCGGGGCGAACATCCAGGCGTCCTTGACCGGGAAGAGGTGGCCATCGGCGGCCAGGACTTCGGGCTTGAGGTTCCGAAGGGCCGAGTAGTCGTCGAGGATATAGATCCCCCGGCCGAACGTGGCCACGACGAGGTCGTTCTCTCGTTTCTGGATGGCCAGGTCGCGGACCGTGGCGGGGGGCAGTCCCGAACTGAGCTTCCTCCAATGCCGGCCTCCGTCCATGGTGACGAAGAGCCCGAACTCGGTCCCGGCAAAGAGCAGTTCCTTGCGGCCGTGGTCCTCGGCCAGAGAGTAGACCGAGCCCCGCTCGGGCAGATCCGAAGCGACCGAGGTCCAGGTCCGGCCGAGGTCGGCGCTCTTGAGGATGTAGGGCTTGAAGTCGCCCCGCTTGTGGTTGTTGAAGGCGGCGTAAACCGTGTTCCGGTCGTGATGCGAGGCGATGATGTCGTTGACGTAGGTGGTGTCGGGGATGCCTGGGAACTTGTCGATGCGGCGCCAGTTCGCTCCGCCATCCTCGGTCACCTGGATGAGGCCGTCGTCGGTCCCGGCGTAGAGAAGGCCCTCGGCGACCGGCGACTCATCCAGGGCGACGATGTTGCCGTAGGGAGAGGTGTTGAGGTTCTTGGCTACGGCGCCCAGGGGCCAGACGCGGCCCATGACCTCGAGCGTGTTGCGGTCGATCCTCCGGGTCAGGTCGTCGCTGATGACCGTCCAGGAATCGCCCCGGTCGTCGCTGCGGAAGACTTTGTTGGCGGCGAGATAGAGGCGGGTGTGCGAATGGGGGCTGACGAAGAGGGGCGAGTCCCAGTTCCACCGGTATTCCGCTTCGCCCCGGCGCGGCTTGGGCTGGATGCCCGTGGACTCGCCGCTTTTCCTGTCGTACCGGCCCAGGTTGCCGTACTGGGACTGGGCGTAGACGATGTTGGGATCCTCGGGATCGGCGGCCGACTCGAAGCCGTCGTCGCCCTGGGTGGAGTACCAATCGGCGTTGACGATGCCGCGGGCGCTCGTCGTGCGCGACGGCCCGCCGAAGCTGCCGTTGTCCTGGGTCCCGCCGTAGATGTTGTAGAAGGGCAGGTCGTAATCGACGGCGACCTTGTAGAACTGGGTCAGAGGCAAATTGGGCATGAACTTCCAGGTCCGGCCTCGGTCGAACGACTCGTAAACGCCGCCGTCGTTGCCGTCCAGGTAATAGTTCGTGTCGTCGGGGTCGACCCAGAAGGCATGGGAATCGGGGTGCTTGTTCTCGCTGCCGAGGGGTCTCCAGGTCGCTCCGCCGTCGTCGGTGACGCCGAGGACGATGTCCATGGCGTAGACTCGCCCCGGGTCCTTGGGATCGCAGAAGATCTCCTGGTAGTAGTTCCCGCTCGAGAAGTAGCCGCTTCTCCTCTCCCACGAGGCGCCGCCGTTCACGCTCCGGTAGAAGCCGCCTTTGTCCTCCTGGGCTTCGACGATGGCATAGATGAGATTCGGAACGACGGGGGAAAGGGCTAGACCGATCCGTCCGACGTCCCCGGCGGGAAATCCCTTGACGATCTTTTCCCAGGTTCTGCCCGCGTCCGTCGACTTGTAGACGGCCGATCCCGGGCCGCCGCCGATCTGGGAGAAGACATGGCGGCGGCGCTGATGGGCTGACGCGTAGAGGACGTCGGGGTTGTGCGGATCGAGGTGGACCTCGCAGACGCCGGTGTCCTGGTCGATGGTCAGGACGGCCGTCCAGGTCTTGCCGCCGTCCGTCGTCTTGTAGAGGCCGCGCTCCCCGCCGGGTCTCCACAGGGAGCCATAGGCCGCGGCGTAGACGACGTTCGAGTCGTGGGGATCGACGGCGATCATGCCGATATGCTCGGAGTCCTTCAGGCCGACATTCGTCCAGGAAGCGCCGGCGTCCACGGACTTGTAGACGCCGTCGCCATAGGTCACGCAGCGCTGGTTGCCGTTCTCGCCCGTTCCGACCCAAACGTTGTTCGGATCCCGGGGGTCGATGGTCACGCAGCCGATGGAATGCGAGCCTTCGGCGTCGAAAACCGGGGTGAACGTCGTCCCGGCATTGACCGTCTTCCAGACGCCGCCCGAAGCCGCGGCGACATAGAATTCATGCCGCTTTCCGGGCCGGACGGCCAGGTCGGAGACGCGGCCCGACGTCAGCGCGGGCCCGATGGACCGGAGCTTGAAGGCGCCGAGGGACAGGCCGGCGTAAGGATCGGGCTCCTTCGCGGCCGGCTGCCGGGCCTTCGACTGCGCCGAGAGGGGAGTGGTGGGGATGACTGCGGCCGTAAGGATCAGGGCGAGGGCCCCAATGGAGATGCTACTCAAGTAGACTCGGTTCGACATTTTAACCTCCCGAGGCGGGCTTTTTGGGACGACGGACAACGTATTATACCGCCGGCCGCGCCGGCGGGTCAATCCTCTGAGGAACCAGAAATGGCGTTGCGGTCCCTTCCGTAATACTTGTCCGCGGGGGTCACGTTGTCGATGGCCTCGTGATACCGCTGATGATTGTAATATTCCACTCTGAGGTGTTCCCGTTGAGCTGTCTTTTGCCGGCCTCGCCCCGCAGGCCCTCCAGCACGATCCGGATTTTTTCCTCGGCTGTGAACTTCCGGCGGGTCTGTCGCTTGATCTCCCGGACGATCGATTCCGGTGAGCTTCCCTGTTTCCCTTTGGTATTCCCTCCAGGGCTTGGCGATTTCCACGCACCATTCTACGAGGATTCGCCGGAAACGTTCAAGGGTTATCATCCGCCCGGCGAGTTGCGAAAAAAAGTCAAATCCGATAATATTGATAGTGTTTCGGCGGCGCCGGCCGCCTGACCGTGGAGAGCCGTGGAGAGCGTATGAAATCGGCCTGGAAGTTTTTCGGTTCGGTCAAACTGGCCATCGTCCTGTTCATCCTGATAACCCTCGCCTCGATCCTGGGGACGCTCATCCCCCAGGGCCGGAGCGCCGCCGAATACGCGGCGCGCTACGGCGGCTCGTCCGGGCTCTTCGTTTCGCTCCAGCTGACGCGCCTGTACCAGTCCTTCTGGTACCTGGCCCTTCTCCTTCTCTTCGCCCTGAACACGGTCGTCTGCACGGTCTCCCGATTCGGACCGAAGTGGCGAAGGGCGTTCGGGCCTTCCGTCGAGGCGAACTCCCAGACCCTCATGACCATGAAGGTCAAGAACCGGTTCCGCCTCGCGCTTCCGATCGCCGCGGCCAAGGACAGGATCGCCGGACTCCTGCGCTCCCGTCATTACCGCCTGACGGAATCCGCGGCGGCGAACGGCGTCGTCCTTTTGGCGAGAAAGCGGCGCCTGGGCCGGTTCGGGTCCGACGTCGTCCACCTCGGTCTTCTGGTCATCCTGATCGGCGGTTTCACCAGCGGCCTTGGGGGACACCGGGCGGACGTCCCCCTCCTCGAAGGCCAGACGGCGGATATCCCCCACGCGGCCTTCCAGGTCCGCCTGGACAAGTTCGAGACGGAATACTATCCCCGGGGCGAGGTCAAGGACTGGAAGAGCACGGTCACCGTCCTCGAGAACGGCACGCCGGTCCTGACCCAGGTCGTCATGGTCAACCATCCGCTGACCTACCGCGGTTTCTCTTTCTTCCAGACGAGCTACGGCTGGGATTGGGACAACCCGCGGCTCGAGCTGGAGGTCAGGAAACGTGCCGACGCCGCTTTCTCCAAGACCGTCGCCTTGAAGGTCGGCGAACGGGCCCCGGTCGATGACGCGGACGTCAGCCATGTCGTCGTCAGGCAGTTCGTCCCCGATTTCGTCATGGGCGAGGGGAACAAGGTCCAGAGCCGTTCCCAGGAGCCCAACAACCCCGCGGCGATGGTCGAAGCGTGGAAAGGGGAGGAGCGCGTTTTTTCCGGGTGGATCTTCGCCAAGTACCCGGATTTCGGCCAGGGGCATACGGCCGGTCAGTCCGCCCTCGCTTTCGTGCTGAAAAACTACTCGGCGGCTCAGTACTCCGTCCTCGAAGCGGCCAAGGACCCGGGCGTGAACTTCATCTGGCTCGGCTGTGTCCTCGTCACGGCGGGGTTCTTTCTGGCTTTCTACTGGCCGCCCCGGGAGATCCGGGTCGTCCTCGAAGAGGTCCAGGGCAAGATCGAAGTGACCGCCGGCGGTCAGGCCGCGAAAAGCCGGGAGACGTTCCAATCCGAATTCGACCAGATCTTCGATTCAGCCAGGAGGCCGGCATGACCGAGTCGACGCTTTTCACCATCGCCTTCATCTTTTATGTCGCGGCCCTGCTCGTCGACTTCGCCTCGCTCTTCGCCAGGAGGGAGAAGTGGGCCAGGACCGGACTCGCCTTGGCGGCGGCCGGACTCGTCTTCCATACCGCGGCTCTCATCCTGAGGACCGTGGTCAGCCGTCACGCCCCGTTCACCAACATGTACGAATCCCTGTCCTTTCTCTCCTGGGCCGTCGTTGTCGCCCTGATCGTTTTCGGCCGGAAAACGAAGGTCCCCAAACTCGGGCCCTACCTCATGCTGATCGTCGTCGGCCTCGTCGCGCTGGCCTCGTCCCCGCTCATGCCCAAGGGGGCGACGCCTCTCGTGCCGGCGCTCCAGAGCTACTGGCTCTGGCTCCATGTCTCGGTGACCCTCCTCGGCGAGGCTTTCTTCGCCGTCGCCTTCGTCTCCAGCCTCCTCTACCTTGCGGCCGACACGGAGGAAAAGAAGGAAAAGCTGGACTCCCTCAGCTACAGGGCCGTGGCCGTGGGCTTTCCCCTCTTCACCCTGGGAGGGCTCATTTTCGGCATGGTCTGGGCCTACCGGGCCTGGGGAAGCTATTGGACGTGGGATCCCAAGGAAGTCTGGAGCCTGATCACCTGGTTCGTCTTCGCCCTCTACCTCCACACCAGGGTCGTCATGGGTTGGAAGGGAAAACGCTCGGCGATCGTCGCCATCCTCGGCTTCCTGGCCGCCCTGTTCACCTACTTCGGCGTCAATTATCTGCTCGCCGGACTCCACAGCTACGCTTGATAAAGGAACACGCGATGAAGAAAACCATCTGGCTTGTCATCGTCCTAAGCGTCGGCGCCCCCGCGATTTTCCTCGCCGCCAAGGACGTCACCTATGTCGGCGCCTCGAGCTGTAAGCTCTGCCACAAGGCGGAGCTCCAGGGCCGGCAATTCACGATTTGGGAGGCCAGCCTTCACGCAAAATCCTTCGCCAGCCTGACGACGCCCAAGGCGCTCGAAGTCGCCAAGTCCATGGGCGCATCGAGCCCCCCTGAAAATGCCCAATGCTTAGGCTGTCACGCGCCGCTCGCCGCCAAAGCACCGGAGCTGAAAACAGAGGGCGTGACCTGTGAGGTCTGCCACGGGGCGGGGAGCGGTTACAGGAAACTCGCCATCATGCAGGACAAGGAGAAGGCGGTCCAGAACGGCCTCATCCTTTACCCGGACCCTGGGGCCATCCAGGCTCAATGCATGCAGTGCCATCAGAATCCGCATGGCAAGGCGTTCGATTTCAAGGCGGCTTGGGAGACGATCAAGCACCCTGTCCCTGCTAAGTAGATCCATGGCCGTGCGAAAGATGTCGAGAGCGTGGCTGGGCGTGGTCGTCATCGGCGCCGCGCTCCTGGCCGCCGCCGCCGCGGCCGCCGCGCCCACGTTTCCCGCTCAGGACGATGACCGGACCTGCCTTGTCTGCCACGACGATGCCGAACTCAAGTCGTCGGCCGGGATGACGGTTTACGTGAGCCCCAAGCCGCTTGCCGCCTCCGTCCATGGCCGGGCCGGCGTCCGTTGTGTCGGCTGTCATGCCGACCTCAAGGGATTCAAAGACTTTCCCCACGCCCAAAGCCTCGAGGCCGTCAGATGCGCGGGCTGTCACGGCGACTATGCCCGGACATCTTCCGGCGGCGTCCACGGAACTTCGAGCCCCCGCCTGGCGGCCAAGCCGGTTCTCTGCAAGG
This sequence comes from Candidatus Aminicenantota bacterium, assembly GCA_026393975.1. Classification (GTDB taxonomy): domain Bacteria; phylum Acidobacteriota; class Aminicenantia; order Aminicenantales; family Saccharicenantaceae; genus RBG-16-66-30. Next base: position 32,884 of record JAPKZD010000008.1, read on the forward strand.
ACTGCCACGGCACCCACGACGTCCTCCCTTCCTCCGACCCCGGCTCTTCCGTTCACGCCGCCAACCGGCCCGGGACGTGCGGAAAATGCCATCCGGGGGCGACTGCGAACTTCGCCAGGGGCCATGTCCATGAGCTCCCTGCATCGTCCGGCCGTTCTCCGGCCGGCGTCGTCAGGCTCCTGTACAAGGTCTTCATCGGAGTCATGGCCGGATTCTTCCTTCTTTATGTCGGGGTCGACCTCCTTCGCCGGACGAGAGAACGATGGACGAAAAAGCCGTGAACCCGGCCGCCCTCATTTCGGATGACGAGATCTTCGTCCGGATGAATCGGGCCGAGCGCTGGCAGCACGGGCTTCTGGCTGCCTCCTTTATCCTGCTCGTGCTCACCGGTCTGCCCCTCATGTCCGGGGAAGTCGGCGTCATCCGGTTCGTCGCCGGCCGCGGCGGCGCCCACGCCCTGAGGGGGATCCTCCACCGCACTGGCGCCGTCGTCCTCATTGCCGACCTCGTCTGGCATGTCCTCTACACGCTCCTCACTGAAAGGGGCCGGCGGAATTTCAGGGACAGGGCGCCGCGGGTGAACGACATCAAAGACGCCCTGGCCACGGTCGGGCACAACGCGGGCCTCTCCGGGTTCCTCCGCGGGCGAGGGCTCTTCCGCCGTTTCTTCGAACGGCATCCGTATTGGCGCTTCGAGCGGATCCCGGAATTCGGCCGCTACAGCTTCGTCGAGAAATTCGAATACTGGTCCCTGCTCTGGGGCTCGGCCGTCATGATCATGACCGGGTTCTTCATGTGGGGCCCGGGGCTGTCCCTGCGGCTGTTCCCGCTCTGGCTCCACCAGGTCTTCGTCGTCATCCACGGCTACGAGGCCATCCTGGCCTTCCTGGCTATCCTCATCTGGCACATGTACACCGTCCACCTCAACCCCGAGATCTTCCCGATGAGCCGCGTCTGGCTCGACGGCGGGATGACCGGCGCGGACCTCCGCCGCTTCCACCCGCTCGAATACCGGAGGATCATCGAAGAGCGGGAACGCCTCTTCCAGGAGCTCATTGCCCTCGAAACGGGCGACGGGGATCCCGGACCGTCCTGAGCTCGCACCCGCGTTTCGGGCCTGGCCGCGGCCGGCTCGAACCCGGGCGACAGGCTCCCCCAAAAGGTGTATCATGAAATTGGAATAATTTCTGCCGCGAGGTGTATGACCTATGGGAGCTCCGACGAGGCCGCCCGAGCATCCGGAGGATGCCGTCCTCGTCCGGAAAGCCCAGCAGGGAGACATGGACGCTTTCGAGAGCCTGGTCCGGAAGTACCAGCAGAGGGTCTACGCCCTCTGCCGGCGCCTGACCGGCGCCCACCAGTCGGCCGACGACCTGGCCCAGGAAACCTTCATCAAGGCCTATTTCGCCCTGGCCCGGTTCGACGCGCAATGGCCCCTTTACCCCTGGCTCCGCAGGATCGCCCTCAACTCCGGGCTCAATTACCTCAAGGCCCGGAAGCGGGAGCGGCCGCTCCTGGAAGGAACGCTCGGAGCGCGGAGGACGCCTTTCTCCGCGCCGGCCGACAGTCCCGAGGAGCGGCTGGAGCGAGCCGAATTCGAGGCCGGGTTCGAGCGGGCGGTGGCGTCGCTGCCGGCCGACCAGAGAAGCGTCTTCGTCCTGAGGTTCCACGAGAGCATGAGCTACGAGGAGATCTCCCGGACCCTCGACCTGCCGATCGGCACCGTCATGTCCCGGCTCAACCGGGCCCGGCAGAAGCTGAAAGGCCTCCTGACGGATTCCCTGGCGAGGGGAGCTTGAGATGAGACACCGAAAATTCCAGGAACTCATCGGGGCCTATGCCGACGGCGAACTCCGGGAAACCGACCGCTTGCGGGTGGAGAAGCATCTCCAGGCCTGTCCGGCGTGCCGGCGCGACCTCGATTTCATCCGGGACCTCGACCAACTTCCCAAAACGTCTCCCTCCGTTCCGCGCGAAGCGGAATACTGGGCCTCTTTTTCCGGACGCGTTCGGGCCGGGATCGACAGGCGGCAGGCCGGAGCCCCCGCATCCCGTGTTGCGGAGGTCGAGATGTTCAAGGATTCCTTCTATCAGCCGGAAAGCCAGGCGAGAGCGAGGGCGGCGATCTTCCCGCTGTCCCTGGCCGCCCACGCGGCGATCCTCCTCCTGCTCATCGTCCTTCCCTTGATGCGGACGGCGGATTTGCCGACGGTCGAGGTCTACAGCGCCTTCCTCGCGCCGCCTCCGCCCCCGCCGCCTCCGCCTCCTCCTCCGGCCAAGAAGAAGAGTGCGGCGGTGAGTGCGCGGATCAAGCGTGTCCAGGCCACGGCCCAGGTCGAACCGGGGCGGCTCGTCGCGCCCGTCGAGATCCCCGAGCAGATCGCCGAGGAAACGCTCTCGGATATCGGCGTCGAAGGCGGCGTCGAGGGCGGAGTCGAGGGTGGAGTCGTCGGCGGGGTCTTGGGCGGAGTCGTCGGCGGCGTCCTGGGCGGAGTCGTCGGCGAAGTGGAAGCGCCCGTGAGGGCTATCGGCGACATCAAGCCGCCGAAGCTCGTCAAGGAAGTCGCCCCGGTCTATCCGGAGATCGCCCGCCAGGCCCGGGTGGAAGGCGTCGTCATCGTCGAGGCGACGACGGACGTCTACGGGCGCGTCATCGGGGTGAAGGTCCTGCGGTCGATCCCGCTTCTCGACCAGGCGGCCATCGACGCCGTCCGGCAGTGGGTCTACGAGCCCATGGTCATCAACGGCAGGCCTCGGCCGGTCATCTTCACGGTGACGGTCAGGTTCCAGCTGAAATGACCCCCCTCCAGGGGTGAGGAATATCCCCCTCGATATCATCCCCGGCGGCGATTGATAGCCCCGGCGTCCCATCCGATAATATGCTCTCGGAAAGATGGGAATGCCATGAGAACACCTATGAACCGCGGGAAAAGCGGCCGTGCCGGCCATGCGGTCCGGTCCGCGGCTGTCGCCCTCTTGCTCCTTGCCGGGGTCTCGTTCCTTCGAGGTCCGGCCCGCGCCCAGACCATCGTCCGGCTCGAGGTCACGGCCGACAAGGCCGTCATCCACCTCGAGCCCGACGGCCGCAGTCCGGTCGTCGAGACTCTGTTCCGCGGCGCGATCGTGAGGCTATCGAGCGCGCTCAAGTTCCGGACCAACTGGTTCTACGTCCTCTTTGTCTCCTCGCGTTCGGGCCGGACGCTCGCCGGCTACGTTCTGGATGGGTTCGTCCGCAAGCTCGACTCTACCCTCAGGGTCATCAACTTGACCCCCGGGGAGGACGAGATCGTCGACCCGAAGGAGATCGATCTGACGGGCGAGCCCATGCCCAAGGTGGAGTGGGGGAAGACAAAGGCGGGCATCCTGCGGGCCGAAGGCCGCCCGCTCACCCGCGAAGTTTCCGGGGGCCTCGAGTTCCTGAGCTATAGCCGCGACCTCCTGGGAAAGAAGTGCCTCCTCGCCTATGTCCTCAACGACGAGAAGCTCGTCGCCATCCGCCTCCATCTCCTCGAAAAGTACGCGGACAAGAACCGCTATATCGCCGATTACAATAAGATCAGGGATTTCCTCAACGAGAAAGTCGGCGAGCCGCGCTACGACAACGTCGTCTGGCGGGACCTGGCTCACGCCGAAAAGGCCGAGGACTGGGGAAGAGCCCTCTCATCGGGGGGAGTGAGTCTTTCTTCGGAATGGGTGTTCAGCGGCACCGGCCTGCGCCTCAGCCTGACCGGCGAGAACAACGAAATCCTTTTCGCCGCCGAAGCGAACGATATTAAGGCCAAGAATCCGGCTTCTTTCTAACCCTCCTTTCTGTTTTCGCCCCCTTTTCCGTATCCTCGGAGAAGGGGGCCTCTGTTCAGGTCATCTCTTTTTGGACGAAGCTCATGCTGACGCGGTTCTTGCCCAGCCACTTGCTGTGCATCATGAGCTGTTCGCCGCGCTTGACGAGGGATTCGACCGTGTCGTAGCGGAGTACGATGCTGGCGCCCATGGACACCGTGGCGTTGAGCATCCCCGTCTCGGTCGTGATGTAGGATTCGGCGATGAGGAGGCGGAGCTTGTTGGCGACGATGTCCAGCCGGCTGTCGTCGATGTTGAGGAGGACGACCAGGAATTCCTCGGTGCCCCAGCGGCCGACGATGTCGAAAAAGCGGATGTTCTTGTGCAGGGTCCGGGCGACGGTCCGGATGATCTTGCTGGCGTTGAAACGGCCGTACTTCTCGAGGATCTTGCCGTAATTGTCGAGGTCGACGTAGATCAGCCCGAACGGCAGGCCGTACTTCTGAAATTCCTCCAGGCGGGTGTTCAGCGTCATGTCCAGGTACGGCTTGGAGGGGATGCCCGTCTCGGTCTCGACGAGGCCCATTTTCTCGAGCTCCGCCAGGTTGAGGGGAAGTGTGACCTTCGGCGCGGTGCTGGTGAACGTCTCGACGGCCCCGATGATCTCGCCGTCCTCCTTGAGCACGGGGATAATCCTGAGGGACGCCGGCATGCGGAACCCTTTCTTGTGCTGGAGATAGATGTCGAGCTCTCGCGGCGCGCCGTCCTTGAGGGTCATGGCGACGGGACACTTGTCCCGGCAGACGTTGACGCCGCCGAAATCCACGAACAGGGCTGGTTCCTCGAAGCAGGCCCTCCCCAGGATATGAGTGCCTTCGATCCCCGACATCTGCTCGGCCGCCTTGTTCCAGTAGACGACCTTCCTGTCCTTGGCCAGCCAGACCACCGCGTCCTGCACCTGGTTGAGGACGATGTTGCAGAGATTCTTAGTGGCTCCCTGGAAGATCTCGAGGACATTTTCTTCGGCCATAGTTTTTCCTTGTAAGCATTTTCCATTCTAAAGGCTCCCCGGGATTTGTCAATCGTTTTTTTAGCGTTCCGGCCGGTCAAGGGACGAGCCTTCGGCTCGCCACTCGCCCGTGGTATATATCCACGGGCGAGTACTGCGGAAGTGGATCCCCGGGCAATCCCGGGGCCCCCGGCCGCTGTTGACACACCCCTAACCTCGTGTTATCTTACCATCACCGCCCAGGGGGTGCGCCGTCATGGACAAGCTTTTCGGGACAAGACTCAAGCGGGCCCGCGAAGAGGTCAACCTTAGCCAAGGCTCGTTCGCCAAGGCCCTGGGCCTATCGTCGGAATACATCTCCCTCCTCGAGTCCGGCAAGAGGACGCCGAGTTTCGAGACCCTTCTCAAGATCGCCGGGTTTTTGAACAAGAACGTCGCCTATTTCTTCGAAGAGAAGAGGTCGGCGTTCGAAAGTTTGTTCGCCCCCGGGCTTGCGGACGAGCGGGTCCGGAAGGACCTCCAGAAGTTCCGGACGACCTGTGAAAAATACCTCTTGCTTGAGGAGTTGACGGGCCGCCGGCTCGACCTCGCCCCCCAGTACTCCCGGATCTCTCCGGAACGCCTGGCCGAGGAGGAAAGGCGCCGCCTGGGTCTCGGAAACGAACCGATCCGCGACGTCCTGGCCCTCTGCGAGGTCAACGGCTGCCGAATCGTCCGCCAGACGCTTCCCGAGGAAGCCCGGATCGCCGGGGTCTTCGTGTTCGACGCCGAGAGGAAGGCCGCCTTCGCCCTGGTCAACGCCAACGAGCCGCCCGGGCTCCAGACCTTCATCGCCGCCCACCTCTACGGCCATTACCTCATGGACAGGGACGATAGCCCGATCATCGACAACCCCGACGTCGTCGTCGACGAGTACGTCTCCCTCTATCCGCCGCGGGAGCAGTTCGCCCAGACTTTTGCCTCCCGTTTCCTGGTCCCGCCGGCCAAGCTCCGGGAGCTCATCGAAAAAGACCTCCGCTCGAAGGGCCTGGGGTTCGACGATGTGCTGTTCCTCAAGAGGTACTTCGGCGTGAGCACGCGGGCCATGCTGCGGACCCTCCGCGGCCGAGGCCATCTCCCGGAGGCGAAATTCGAGGAATTCTTCAAACACAATCCTGAGGACCGGGAGCAGGAGGTTTTCGGCAGCCTCTCCGGTCAGGAGGAGCGCCGGGCGCGAACGCTCTTCCGGAAATCCCGGGCCCTACCGTCCGACCGCTACCGGCTGCTCCTCGCCGAGGCCGCTGCCCTGGAGAAGGCCAGGGGCGGCCACCCGCCCGCGCGGCCGGCAACGGGAGGGCCCGATGAGTAAACTGTTGCGCCTGCTGTTCATCTTTCTGCTCATCGACGCCGTCGCCGTGGGCGTCTATTTCCTGGCTAAAGGGTCGGGATCGGGGCCCGGCGCGGACCCGACCAAGGACTTCGTCTGGACGACGATGGACGCCTATTACCAGCCCGCGACCGAGCTCGAGCAGTCCATCAAGACCGATTACGAAGAGAAGGGCCTTCTGCCCTTCCAGTTCCGCAACTACGGCCGGAACGCCGCGGTCCTCAAAAAATTCCGCGGCTCGAAGCTCGTCGGGGCCGGCGTCCCCGTCCTGGAAATGACGTTCAAGGGCCTCGAGGATTGGGCCGTCGTGGACATCTGGATCAAGGGGGAGAACAACCGCGAGATCCGGCGGACCGTCCTTTACGTCCTGCGCGAGAACGTATGGAACGTCGCCGACAGCGGCCGGCTCGTCGAATGAGCATCAAGACGCTCAAGACGGACATCCTCATCGTCGGTGCCGGGCCGGCCGGGCTGACGGCGGGGATTTACGCCGCCCGGGCCGGGAAGAAGGCCCTCATCCTCGAGGGGAGCGGACCTTCCCGCCTGCGGATCAACTACAAGCTCGAGAATTATCCCGGCTTCCCCTCGATCGACAGCGGGGAGCTCCTGGATATCGTCCGCCGCCAGGCCTTGTCCTTCGGGGCCGAGGTCGTCGCCGGCGACGCCATCGCCTTCGCCCTCGACGGCGACCGGAAGTACGTCACGACCAAGGACGCCGTCATCGAGTCCGGTGCGGTCATTCTGGCCACGGGGAAACCCATGCCCAAGGAGCGCCTGATCGGCGGTGAGGACCGGCTCCTCGGGCAGGGCGTCAGCTACTGCGCCACATGCGACGGGCCGCTTTTCCGGGGCGCGACGGTCGCCGCGGTCGGGCATTCCGAGGCGGCCCTGGAGGAGGTCGGCGCCCTCCAGGCGATGGGCTGCCGGGTCCTCTGGGTGCCGGGAATACCCGGCGGGCTGGACTCGCCGGCCGTCCGGGCCCTCGAAGAAAAAGGGGTCTCCATCCGAAGGGACGGGAAGATCAAGGAGATCCGCGGTGCCGAGCGGGTGGAGGCCGTCCTCGTGGAAAGCGCGTCCGGGGCGGAAATCCTCCCGGTTTCGGCCGTCTTCTTATTCCGCGAGATCCCGGCCGGTCCCATGTTCGAGCGGGCCGGGCTCGTCCTCGACCACAAACAGTGTGTCGCCGTGGACCGTTTCCAGCGGACCAACATCCCCGGCGTCTTCGCCGCGGGGGACATCACCTGCGGCGGGCTCCAGGTCGTCGCCGCCGCCGGCGAAGGATGCGTGGCCGCCATGCAGGCCCTCATCCATCTGAGAGCGTAGCGCGCCGCGGACAGGGGGGCTCAGGCAACCGAGCCGTTGCGGGCCGGCCGCTTCTTGAGCCGGAAAGAAATCCTCTTCGATCTCGAGATCGTGACGTGACCGCCGATGGGCACGGCCATGAGATTCCGACGGACGTCGTGGCCGAAGTTGGACACGGTCAGGATCGGCAGCGGACAGCCCTGCCGCCGCCGCTCCTTGATGACGTCGGCGAGGTAGGAGAGGATGAACCGGACGGCCTCCCTCCGGGGCTTCTTCGAGGAGGAGTTCTTGCCCGGTGGGCTGACCGAGCCGACGACGATCCCCTTGATCCCGGCGAAGACATTGTGACGCCGGAGGGCTGCGAGCGAGCGGTGGAGGTCCTCGACGTCGACATGAACATCCTCGAAAAAGAGGATGTGGCGTTTCCAATTGAACTTGGGGGGGACGCCGCGGTTGAGAAAGTTGACGAACGTCGAGAGGTTGCCGCCGACGGGGATGCCTGAGAGTCTCCGCGGCGGGGGAGGGGTCAGCCAGGTCGCGCTTCGGTACTGGATCTCGTCCCCGTTGATGAGCGCCAGCAGATTCCGGAAATCGCCCTTGCCGACCTTGAGGGAGGGGAAATAGATGACGGGGACGCGGCAGGCATGGTAGATCTCATTGAGGAGAAAAGTGAAATCGGAGAAACCGATGAACAGCGGGCGCCTGTCGCGGATGATGCGGAGATCCTTGCCGTCGATTTCACGGACGAGGTCCTCAGCGCCCGTCCCTCCGGCGACCGAGATGATGAGGTCGAGCTCCCGGATGGCCTTCTTGAAGAGCTCGGCGCGCGCTTCGACGGGGGCGGTGACATGGTCGATCTCGGCGTCGCTCGAGAACAGGTGGGGGCTGAAATAGGGCTCCTCGACGCCCAGGGCCTGCTTGAGAAAACGGGCCGTCCTGTTCAGGGCCGGCTTCTCCTTGACGGATAGGCAGGTGGAGGGGGCGATGAAGCCGATCTTTTCATAGGTCATATGGCCACCTGAGGCGGAAAAAGAACGTCGTCCCCGCCGGCAGGACGACCGGTCAGAAGGACTTGAGCTTCTGGCCGGGGGGCGACAGTTGAAGGGCCTTGAGGGCCTTCAACTCGATTTGACGGATCCTCTCCCGGGTCAGCTTGAAATGCTGGCCGACTTCTTCGAGCGTGTATTCGCGGCCGTCCCCGAGGCCGTATCTCATCCTCAGGACCAGGGTCTCCCGCTCGGGCAGGGTGCGGAGCGCCGCTTCGATCTGCTCGCGGAGGTTGATGTGGATGACGGTGTCGGGAGGGGAGGGGAAGGATTTGTCCTCCAGGAGGTCGCCGAGCGAGCCTTCGCCGTTCTGCCCGAGAGGCGTCTCGATGGAGACGGGGTCTTGGGAGGAGTAGAGCATCTCCAGGACCTTGTTGACGGGGAGGTTCATCCTGCGGGCGAGCTCGTCGGGGTTGGGCATCTTCCCCCTCTCCTGGACGGACGTCTGGGAGATCTTCTTGAGCCGGTGGATGGTTTCCGTCAGGTGGACCGGGATGCGGATCGTCCGGCCCTGGTCGGCGATGGCCCGGGTGATGGACTGGCGGATCCACCAGGTCGCGTAGGTCGAGAACTTGTGGCCCCTCCGGTAATCGAACTTCTCGGCGGCCCGCATCAGCCCGATGTTCCCTTCCTGGATGAGGTCGAGGAGTTGGAGGCCCCGGCCCTGGTATTTCTTGGCGATGGAGACGACGAGCCGCAGGTTGGCCGAGACGAGGTCGCCCTTGGCCCTCTCCCGAGCCTGGCGCCCGGACTGGATGGCCTGGAGGATGGCCTTGTCGTCCTTGCGGGCCTGTTTGGACGCCCGTTTGAGGTCCTCTTTCAGACGGACCTGGACGGACTGGACGATCCGGTCCTGCTGCTCCGGCTTGATCTCGAGCTCCCGGGCCAAACGGATGATCCGGACGGCGAGACGGCCCCGGGCGAAACGGTTGCGGACGAGAGGCCGGATCGTCCTGAGCCGGCCACTGAGCGTCCGGATCCTGCGCATCCTGTCCAGGACATCGAGTCTCCTGGCCTCGAGGCTGTCCTCGGAGTAATCTTCTTCTAGGGTGTTGAAGTGCTTGACGAAAGATTCGGGGTTCTTCTTCAGCAGGGCTTCGAGCGACAGGATCTCCTCGAGCGTGAACGGGGTCCTGGCCAGAGCCTTGCGGATGGCCTTTTCGCCGCGCTCCATCCTCCGGGCGAGCTGGATCTCCTGGTCCCTGGAGAGGAGCAGGATGCTGCCCATTTCCCGGAGATAGATCTTGACCAAGTCGGCGGTCTGCTCGATGTCCTCCGGCGAGTTCAGGCCCTTGCCGTTCCCGCCGCCGTTTTTCGGCTCCACCAGCCGTGGCTCGAGGACGGCGGCATCGGCGGCCGGGAACGTCTCCTCTTCGTCCGAAAAGAGCTTGCCCCCGGGTGTCCTCGGGATCAGCTGAAGGAGCTCTTCGTTCTTGTATTTGTATTGAGAAGCCATGGTCATCTCCCTTTAACTACCATTATTATAGGAATACTATAATAATAAACTTTTCGTTTCAAAAATAAAGCCTTTTTTTTCATTTCTTCTAGCCCTAGACTCCATTTCTTCCAACGGAGTTGAGGCCGGAATCGTTTCACCCCCTGAGGGTGGGACCGTCGCAAATGAAGCGCGGAGGATACAACATCCGGCTGGCCTTGTCAATAAATAACTTTACATTTCCGCCCTTTCCCAGGCCAAGACCGGTCTGTTCAGGCCTTTCCCGCCTGATAGCGGCCTTGATTTCTACCCTGTTCATCCTGACCTCCTGGTCCTCTGTTCCTCTTCAAGATTCGTGCCAGAAGTTTCAGGCAGGGGACCCCGGAGAGGCTGTTCAGTGGGGAGGGCGGACTGTCTCGTAAAGGGGACACCGCTCCATGGCCGGATCTCTTAGCGAGCTTCAATAACAGACGACGCCGTGTTTTTCGTAATATTTCTGGTGGTACTCTTCCGCTTGGTAAAACGCGGACGCCGGGACGAGCTCCGTGGCCAGGCGTTTCTTGTATTGGCCCGATTTTTCGACTTCGTCCATCACGCGGCGGGCCGTCTCCCTCTGGGCTTCGCCGTGGAAGAAGATGGCCGACCGGTACTGGGTGCCGTGATCGGGTCCCTGGCGATCGACCTGCGTCGGGTCGTGGATCCCGAAGAAGCGGCGGACGAGCTCAGCGTAGCTGATGCGTTTCGGGTCGAAGGTCACCTGAACGGCCTCTGCGTGGCCCGTCCTATCCGCGCAGACTTCCTCGTAGGTCGGATTGACGCTCTTCCCCCCGGTGTAGCCGACGGCAGTGGAGACGACGCCGGGGACCTTTCCCAGCTTGTGTTCTACACCCCAGAAACAGCCGGCCGCGAAGGTCGCCGTTTCCGTCGCCGCGGTCTTCGCTTGCGCTTCGGGCTTGAAATCCAGGGCCGCGGAGTTGACGCAGTAGTGGAGGAACGTCGGCGCCGGACCGTCGTCGAAGAGGTGGCCCAAGTGGGCGCCGCAGACCGCGCAGCGGACCGCGATGCGCTTCGTTAGCAGGGAATAGTCGTCGCGGTATTCGAAGCTCTCCCCCTCCACGGGAGCCGCGAAGCTCGGCCAGCCCGTGCCGTGCTCGTATTTCGCGTCGGAGAGGAAAAGGGGCGTTCCGCAGCCGGCGCAGACGTAGACGCCCTTCTCCCAGAAGTCGTTGTACTTCCCGGTGAAGGGCCGCTCCGAGCCGCACTTGCGCATGACGTCGTACTGTTCCGGCGTGAGCGTGGCCTTCCATTCCTTATCCGTCTTCTTCATCTTGTCAGGCATGTCCTGCCCTCCCGAAGCGAATGATGCCGGCCTCGGCGCGTCCCGGCCGAGGAGGGCGTTGAGCCCCCTCCACCCGGACAGGCTCAGGAAAGTCGCCAAGGCGAGGATGGCTATCTTGACGCCGGCGCGCATGGTGACACCTGTTTTGGATAAATCCTATATAATTAGTATACATTGAACCGCCGAAAAATCAAGGAGCTCCCCGTGCGCCCGGCTTCCGCCGCCGAAGAAATATTTCGTAAACATCGTACTTTGGGATTGACAAGCGAGAAACGCCTCCCATATAATGAACATGCTGGCTGGAGAGGGATCCTCCTTAGCCCCGCTTCCTTTTCCTTTGAAACCTTGGCGCCTCGCCAGCCAGCCTCTTAATTATTGATCCCAAAAAAGGCCGGTCTCGAGGGCCGTTTTCCTGGAAACCGGGGAATCACGGCCAGCCTCAACTCTGGGTTAGGAGGCCGAAGCTTCCCCTCCCCGTCGACAACTACTTTTTTTCGGGTTCCTTTTTCTCGGCTTTTTCGGCTAGCTTCAGGTCCTTGGCCCGCTCCTTGAGGTGGTCCTTGAGCTTGAGGTGGGAGACGCCTTCGGTGTACCAAGCCGGGGCCGGCTTGCCCATGAGGTAGTGGTCGAAGAACTCCTTCATCCGCACCGTGTAGTCTTTTTGGTTCGCCGGCTTCTGGAGGCCGTGGTTCTCGCCGACGTACTGAAGCATGATGACCGGCTTCTTCAACCGGCGGAGAGTGTTGTAATACTCGATGCCCTGGTTCCAGTTGACGGCGCCGTCCTTGTCGTTGTGGAGGATGATGAGCGGCGTCTTGACCCGCTCGGCGTAATAGATCGGCGAGTTGCGCTGGTAGGCCTCGAGGTTGTCCCAATATCCGCCCTTGAACCGGCCCTGGCTGCTCTCGAAGATCGGCTGGTTGGCCGACCCGCTGTTGAAGTAGATGGAGCTGTACATGCTGATCATGTCGGTCAGGGGAGCGCCGGCCACGGCCGCCGCGAAGTCGGCCTGGGTGATGAGGAAGGCCGTCTGGTAGCCTCCCCAGGAATGGCCCTGGAGCCCGACCTTCGAACGGTCGACGACACCTGCGGCCACAGCCGCGTCGATCGCGGGAAGTACGCACCAAACCGCCGACATGCCGGGGTCGTTGATCTTATACGTGATGTCGGGCATCAGGACGGCGTAGCCGTTGCTCGTGTAGACGGACTTGTTGAAGCCGTTGGCCGAAGGCTGGGCGTAGCGGTTGAGCTGCTGGGACATCTTCTCGTAATAGTAGACGAGCGTCGGGTATTTCCGGCCCTTCTCGTAGTTGGCCGGCAGGAAGAGCGCCGCCTGGAGCTTGTCACCCCTGGCGCTTGTGTAGTCGAGGAGCATCTGCCCGCTCGTCCACAGGAAATCCTTCTGCTGGGGGTTGGCCTCGGTGATCTTTTGCCCGTTCTTGAGCAGGGCGTCGGTTATGTAGTAATCCGGATAATCCTTATAAGTGTCGCGGGTATAGACATAGACCTCCGCCTTTTTCGCCTTGGCCAGGCCGCCGAACCCGGCGTCGTCCCAAAGGAGCACCGTCGGACCGGGCTTACCTTTTTCGAGCCGGGCGATACCGGCCTTTTTCGTCCATTCGCCGAACGCTGCGAAATATTGGGGCTGGTCGAGGTCGACGGCCTTTTCCTCGGGGTCGATCCGGACCCGCCTGTAGCGGATCTTGTCCTTGGCGCCGTTCCCGGTCAGGTTCGTGCCCTTTCCGCCGCCCCGGACGGGCACGCTCCAGACGTCCCAGCCGTCCGAGAGGAGCACGTTCAGGCCGTCTTTCGTCGAGCCGACGGGGTAATCGGGGGGCTTGACGACGTTGTGGTCGTCGTCCTCGTCGAAGAACGAAGCGGGGACGTCCTTGGTGATGTTGACGGATTGGCCCGTCGTCATGTCGTAGGTGTAAAAATGGCCGTCGTCGTAGCTGAGAAAATGGCCGCCGTCATAGAGGGTTCCGAAATAATACCGGTTCTTCTTGAGGGCCAGGGTCCGGGCGCCGGTCTTCATGTCGATGACGTAGATGTCCTGGAAGCTCCGGCCGTCGAGGTTCGCGTCGAGCTCGTAGGCCCTGTCGTCCTGCCCGACGGCGAACCGGGCCTTCGGTGCCAGCGCGACCTCGCGGACGTCGTCGTCGGCCAGCCGGATGAAGGTCTTCTCCTTGACCCGGTATTCGGCGAGATAGCTGAAGTTCTGGTCCGATGTCGCTTGGACCTGCTGTTGGGACTGGAGCCGCTTGTCTTGCCAGTGCCAGATGACGAGGTCCGGCGTGTCCTCTTCGGATTCGTCGACCAGCTTTTCGGGCGGGGCCGGCGGCCCCTCCTTCGGGGGGTCCTTCTTGTCGGTGTCCTTTTTCTTCTTGGCCTCCTGGATCCCGAACAGGATGGCGTCGAAGCTCTCCGTCCACTCCGGGGCCCGGTTGGGGCTGACGGTCATGCCTTCGGGAAAGGACTTGTCTCCGGCCGGATCGTAAACGGTTTTCCGGGGCCCCTTGGGGTCCTGGAATCCTTCGCAAGCGACGACGCTCCAGAGCTTGTCCTCGTAGGCCTTGTCCTCTTTGCCCTTGAGGGCGGCGAAGGCCTCCCCCTTTTCCGACCAGGACAGGGACTTGTACGTGGCCTTGTCGTTGTCGAGCGAGACGACCGCGCCCGAGGCCATGTCCCGGAGCTGGATGCCGTTTCCGGCCTGGCCTTGGGCGTCGATGACCACGGCCAGCCGCTTCCCGTACTTGTCGAAGGCGAATTCGGCGACGTTGCCGACGTTGACCTCCTTCCCCGTGGCGAGCTCGCGGAGGACGAGGTCGGAGCCCGTCCACTTGTCTTTTTCTTTCTCCTGGCTCTCCGGGGCGTACCGGTGGAGTGCCAGGAAGCCCGGATTCTCGCCCGAGAAATTCAAGCTGCGGACCTTTTCGAACTCCGTTTTATCGCCCGTGGCCAGGTTCACCAGGACGGCCGTCGTCGTGACCTTCTTCTTCTCTTTCCGCAGGGCCTTCGTTTCTTTTGAGCCGGGGTAGGACAGGAAGGCGGCCCATTTGGAGTCCGACGAAAAACTCGTCTTGGCGAAGGCGCCGAACCGCGGGGCTTCCCCGATCGGGAACCGATGCTCCTTGGTTCCCTTCGTCTGACGGATGACGATTTCGCTCTCTCCCTCGAGAGGGCTAAGCTTGTACATGAGCCACATCCCGTCAGGGGAGAGCTCGGCCGAGCCGATCGATTTCCAGGCCAGGATGTCCTGAAGCGCTAGGAGGCGCGGACCGGACGGAGCGGCGGCCTTATCCGCGGGCTTGTCCTGGGCGGCCGACACGGCGAACGCAACCAGCAGGACGAGGGGGACGATGACAAAAAGGACTCGCGGCTTTTTCATTGGTGGTTTCCTTGTTTTTCCTTGCTTCGTTTCTGCTGATACATCAGAAAATCGGCGTGGGCCAGGAAATCGTCGAGCTGCTGGTATTTCTGGGGGTCGACGTGGACGAGGCCCATGCTTACGGACAGGCGCAGGTTCTTGAACTTTTTCAAGCGGAACGCCTGGACGCCCTCCTCGATCCTGGCCGGGAGGGCCCGTTCGCCCAGGCCCTTGGAGCGCATGGCCAGGACGGCGAACTCGTCCCCGCCGATCCGGCCGATGACGTCGGATTCCCGGAGCCTGTTCCTGAGAATGGCGGCGACGCCCTGCAGGAGCAGGTCCCCGACCGCGTGGCCGCAGGTAATTGTCTTTCTTGAGGCGCTTGGCGATCTTCATCTGCTGGAGACCGAAGGTGAAGAAGCCCCGGCGGTTGTAGAGGCTGGTGAGGTGGTCGGTCAGGGACAGGCTTTCGAGCTTCTCGTTGGTCATCTGGAGCTTGCGCCGGGCGAGTTCGAGCTTCCTATCCGCCGTTTTCCTATCGGTGATGTCGACGAGGATGCCGTCGAGGTGGTGGATCGACCCGTCGGGCCCCTTGACGCCGCGGCAATAGTCGCGAACCCAGAATCTCCGGCCGTCGACGCGCCGGAGCTCGAACTCCTGGAACGACGTGGGCTTCGAAGACAGCTTCTTGAGGAGCCGGGAGCGGTCCTCGCTTCTGACGTAGAAATCCTTGACGTTGCAGTTGAAGAGGGTCTGGGGCCTCTTGTGGCCCAGCATCCGGGCCAGGACGGCGTTGGCCTCGATGATCATGCCGTCGAGGGTCGTCCGGTAGACGCCGACGGGGAGCTGTTCGACGAGCGCCTTGTAGCGGTCTTCGCCGACCCGGAAGGCGGACGTGGCAGGCGCGTCCGGCGGCGTCCGCTTCGGTCTTTTGCGCTGTCTCTCGGCCATGCGCGAATGAATTTAACAAAGACGCCTCGTATTGTCAAAACGCCATACGCGTTCAGACACATAGGTGACACCCTCGGCGGAAAGGTGTAGGAATAAAAGAGGGCCGTTTCCGCCTAAACGCCCCTCGGGGGGACGGCGTATTCTCTATGGAAAAGGGAAAGAAGCCCTTCATGAACGAAAAAGAGATCATCGACGGCTGCCTTCGGGGGAGCCCCGTTTCCAGCCGGGCGATGGTCGATGCTTATGGGAATTTGGTCATGGCCGTGGCCCTCAACGTCGTCGGCAACAGGCAGGACGCCGAGGACGTCTGCCAGGAGACCTTCCTCCAGGTCTTCCGCCATCTCGCGCGTTACGACCGGTCGAGGAGCTTCAAGACCTGGCTTCTGACCATCGTCTACAGGAGGTCGCTCGACATGATCAGGAAAAAGCGGCGCTTTTCCGAATTCTCGGTCCGGGCCCGCTTCGAGCCGGCCGTCGCCGAACGGGGCGGAAATCCCCATCCCGCCGACCCCAAACCATTGCCTTCGGCCCTCCTGGGACGCCTCTCGCCGCGCGAACGGACGGCCCTCTGTCTTTGGGCGAACGAGGGCTATACGGCCCGGGACATCTCCGAGGTCCTCGCGTGCTCCGCTTCGACGGCCCGCGTCTATCTCTTCACCGCCCGCCGGAAAATAAAAACCTTGCTGGAGAACGACCATGGCCTTCTGCAAAATGGTTGATGTCATCTACGCCGCCCTGCCTATCCGGCCGCTCCGGGCTTTTCTCATCCGGAGCCACATGGAAAGCTGTTCGCGCTGTCAGGCGCGGCTCCTCAGCCGGGCGGAGGCGGGGAAGCTTTTCGTGGCTTCCGATCAGATCGGGAACACCGAAGGCCTTTGGCAGCGGATATCCGTCCGAACCGGGAGCGGGACGCCAGTCCCGGAAGCACCGCCGACCCCGGCGGGCGCGGGCTGGCGATGGGCCGCGGCCGTGGGCACCGCGGCCGTCGTCGCCGTGACCGGCTTCTGGCTGCTCCGGGAGGTCGAGAAACCGGGCTTCGGTCCTGGCTTCGTCGGCGCGGCCGACCGGTTTCAAATCGATTACGTCAATGTGGGCGGCGCGCCCGCCCAAACCTTCGTCTACCAGCCCCAGGGGACGGACACCGTCTTCGTCTGGGCGACAAAAAATCCTTGATTGGAGGGGTGAGATGAAAAGAACGATCCTATTCTTGCTGGCAGGAACCCTCGTCGGGTTATGGGCGGCCATGCCGCCGGCCGCGGCGGGCGGCGATGAAGCCGTCCAAAGCGCGAAAACGGCCGCTTCCGCCTTCGAGCTGAAGATGCGGATCCTCGAGGGGGTCCGGGAGAAATCGGTGGAGCCGGCCAAGCCGGTGACCTCGTCCTACCTCAAGTTCATGAACTTCATCAACTTCGACTCCGAGGAGGACCTGGCCGCCGAACAGCAGATCAAGAAGGTCTATAACCTGAAGGATGTCAGCCTCTTGACCGAAGCCAACCTCGTCTGGGTGAAAGACAAGTCCGAGAAAGCCTTCCACATGTTCCGGCTGAACGGCCAGGAATACCTGGTCATGGTCACGCCCGGCCGCTTGCCCGAACGAAACCACTTCCGGATCGAAGTTTACGAACAGAGCCGCGATAAAAAGGCCAACCTGCTGGACTCGGAATTCTCACTTCCGGACAAAAGCGCGGCCGTGTTCGGCTTCGAGGACACGCAGCTCAAACCCTATTTCATTACTTTGAGAGTCGCGCGCTGGCTCGGCGAGCCGACGGGCGCCGGCGGGGAAAAGATCGATGTTCCCGGCGGTGTCGTCGCCGGCGTGCTGAGCGGGGGGGGGAAGGTCATGCCGCCCAAGCTCATCAAGACGGTTGACCCAGTTTATCCCGAAGAGGCGAAAAAAGGCGGGGTGGAGGGAGTCGTCATCATGGAAGCGACGACGGACCTCTACGGCCGGGTCGCCGGGATCAAGGTCCTCAGGAGCATCCCCGCCCTCGACCAGGCAGCCGTGGACGCCCTCAAGCAATGGGTTTACGAGCCCGTGGTCATCGACGGGAAACCGCAAGAGGTCACTTTCACGGTGACCGTGAGGTTCACTCTCGACGAGCAGAAGAAGCCGGCAGGCGGGGGCGTGGTGGGAGGCGTCCAGGGCGGCGTATCCACGGGTGTCGGGGGCGGTGTTGTTGGAGGAGTCGAAGGCGGTGTCACGGGCGGTGTCACGGGCGGTGTCACGGGCGGCGTCGCCGGGGGAGTTTCGGGGGAGGTCATGACCCCCCAGGAGCTCCAAAAGTACGAAGGGGACGCCGTCCGGGCCGTGGACGACATCAAGCCCCCTAAGCTCATCAAGCAGGTCAACCCCGTCTATCCGCAGGTGGCCCGCCAAGCCCAGGTCGAAGGGATGGTCATCCTCGAGGCCAAGACCGACGAGCAGGGCAACGTCATCGGCGCCAGGATCTTGAGATCCATCCCCATCCTCGATCAGGCGGCTATTGACGCGGTCAAACAATGGAAATACGAACCCCTGATCATCGCCGGCAAGCCCCGCAAGGTCCTCTTCACCGTCACCGTCCGCTTCATGCTCAAAGAAGGCGACAAGGGGAAGACGCTCGATAAATTCGCCCAGGGCGCGGTCCGGGCCGAGAACGACATCAAGCCGCCGAAGCTCATCAAAGAAGTCGCCCCTGTCTATCCCGAGGTCGCCCGGGTGGCTGTGATCGAAGGCGTCGTCATTCTCGGGGTCAAGACCGACGAGGAAGGCCGGGTCAAGGACGTCATGGTCCTGCGCTCGATCCCGCTTCTCGACCAGGCGGCCATCGACGCCGTCCGGCAGTGGGTCTACGAGCCGCTGGTCATCGATGGCAAGGCGGTCCCCGTCGTCTTCACCGTGACCGTTCGCTTCACGCTCAAGTGAAGCGGGAGGGCATCAGAACGTCCTGAAGACATTGAAGCCGATGTGGAAGTCGAAGTTGCCGAGGCGCAAGTTTCCGCCGGGGACGAACGACTACTTGAGCCCGGCGACCCATGTTTCGACGATTTGAAGTTCCTCAGCCGTCAGGGCCTTGCCTGGAGGCATGGGCTTGCCCTTGATGCCGCTTTCCCGGCGGACTTTCTTGAGGATGTAGCTCGCTTCCGGGGCTTTCGAGTCGATGATCTTCAGTTCGGGGACTTCCGAACTCGAACGGTCGATGACCGCAGCGACGTTGGCCGGTTCGAAGTTCAAACCCTTGGGTGGGAACTTGCCCTTATGGCAGACAGCGCACCTTTTTTGAAGTAGGGTCTTGACGCTGTCGGGGACGTCCGCCGCGGCCCATGCGCCGAGGGCCGTGATCAATAGCACGATGGCGAAAAGAATGGAAAACCGTTTCATCTCTTTTTCCTTTAAGAGGATCATCAGCCGCTTTTCCGCTTGCGTCACCGACGCCGCGAAGGGCAGCCACCCAACGGTGTCCCCGCCGCGGGATGCGGCCTATCGCATCTTCGAATAATCGAATTCGGACCCGAACACGCTGTGGGGTATGAGGTAAACGAGCAGGGTGACGAGAGACGCCGCCAGGACGAACGGTCGGGCAGGCTTGCCCTTACGGCCGGCGATGAGGGCCGCGATCCAGAACAGGAGGGCGACGAGGGTCTTGTTGTCCGTGAGGTCGGTGCCGACCGGGAACCCGGCCCAAGCGACACCGAAGGCGAACTTCTGAACGAGCGGGCCGAGGATGAAGCCCCCGACGAAGAGAAGGGCGACCGCCCAGAGGACGAAGCGCCGGGGGTTTCGCTTCTTGTCGAGCGCGGCCAGGCCGGCCGCCGTCGACAGGAGCATCCCCGCGAACATGACCAGTACGTGGGGGACGATGATCCAGGCCGGGACGGGGTCCTTGAAACGGATGATGACCGGGTCCTCGCCCGCAACCGGCGTGGTCACGTATCCTCCGGTCAGGTTGATCGTGTAAAGGAGCTTCCCGGCCGCCGGCTGTTGGGGCAGAAGTCCGACGAGATCGCCGCCCTCGCGGGTGAGCACCACGCGGGTCCACGCGTCTTCGGTCTTGAACCGCTTGTAGTCGAGATAGCCTTGGAGCGGGGCCGGCGCGGGGATCCGGACCTCGGCGTCGCGGACGGTCTCGGCGCTGCGGGGCAGCTTGAACTTGACCTCGGTCCCGGCCACGACCGCCTTTCCCCGCAGGGGGTAGGTCGGGCCTGTTATGCGTTGGTAGACGGCCGACCCGAGGGTGATGACGACCGCTAGAAACCAGAAAATTGTTTTCTTCATCGGCGGGCCTACTCCTTGACTTCGATCGAGCCGAGGACGGCCGATCCCTTGATGAAGAGCGTCCCCGTTTTCTCGGCGTCGGGGATCGTCTTTTTACGGCTGTCCATCGAGCCGAGGACGGGCGTCCCCTCGAGGACGACCTGCCACTCGTGCGGGACGGTGAGCTCGATGTTGCCGAGGACGACGGACAGAATCAGCGTCGCCTGGCCGCCGGAGAGGCGCGCCCCGCGGAAGTCGACTTCGGCCGAACCGAGGACGACGTCGGCCTTGCCGCCCTTGAAGTTCTGGGATTCGACCTTGCGCGACGTCCCCGAAAGGACCTGGCTGATGGCCAGGTCGTCAGCGGTTATTTCAGGGATTTTTTTTTTGTTCCAGGACAGGGACGGCCGGAGGAGGATCCAGAAACCGACCCCGATGATGGCCAGGGGCCAGACGAAGTGCCAGACCGTCCGGTCGAAGATCCGCATCCGGACAAGGAGGAAGAACGCCCCGAAGATGATGAAGAATACCCCCGACCCGACGTTCTTGAAATTGTTGCTGAGGAGGATCGAGATGCCGATGAGGATAAACACGATGGGCCAGTAGTGTCGGACGAGGTGGCCGAAATCCAGGCGCCCCATCTGGTCGAACAGGAAAAGCACGCCCAGAACGATGAGTAAAAGGCCCCAGAAAATGCGGCCTTGGATTTTCCGTTCGGTCATTTTTCCCTCCGTTCCCGTCTAGGATACCACACCGCCCGCGGCTCTACCAAACGCGTCGAGGGCGTGGTCAGAACCGGCGGATGTTCATGCCGCCGCTGACTTCGACGACGGCCCCGGTCGAGAAGGCGAGGTCGCCCCGGGCCAAAGCGGCCACGGCCCGGCCGACGTCTTCGGGCAGGCCCCAGCGTCCCTGGGGGACGAGGCCGCCGGCGATCAGCCGGTCGTACTTGTCCTTGACGCCGGCGGTCATGTCCGTGGCGATGATCCCGGGCCGGACCTCGTAGACGTTGACGCCCTTGGCCGCCAGGGCGTCGGCGAAGAGCGTGGCAATCATGCTCAGGGCGGCCTTGGAAATGCAATATTCGGCCCGAGAGGTCGAGGTGACGGCGGCTGAAATGGAGGTGATGAAGATGATGGAGGACGGCGCGTCCGGGCGCGCATCTTTCCGTGCGGCCATCCTCCTGGCCGCGTTCTGGGTCAGGAAGAACGGCCCCCGGGCGTTGACGCCGAGGAGCCGGTCGTAGCTCTCCGGCGCCGTCTCCAGGATGTCGACGCGTTTCGCCGGGGCGACGCCGGCGTTGTTGACCAGGACGTCGATCGTGCCGAATTCGGCGACGGCCGCGTCGAGCATCCGGTCGTGATCCTCGAGCCGGGCGATGTCGCCCGCGACCGGCAGGAACCGCCGGCCGAGCTTTTCGACTTTCTCTTTAACTTCGAAAAGCCCTTTCTTCCTGTTCCGGGGATCGAAGACGATGTCGATCCCGGCGATATCGTAACCCTCCCGTGCCAGCGCCAGGACGATGGCCCGGCCGATGCCCTGCCCGGCGCCCGTGACGACAGCGACGGGGGCCCCGAGCTCTGCTCGGGGTTCCACTTTCGCCGTACTCGCCCGTGCATATAAATCACGGGCGTGTGCAGCGACGGGGGCCCCGAGCTCTGCTCGGGGTTCCACTTTCGCCGTACTCGCCCGTGCATATAAATCACGGGCGTGTGCAGCGACGGGGGCCCCGGGCGGCGACTTACGCTCCTTATTTGCCACGCCTAATCCTCCTCGACAGCGACCGGGGCCCCGGGCTTTGCCCGGGGGTCCGTTTTCGCCGTACTCGCCCGTGGACATAGGCCACGGGCGAGTGGCGAGCCGAAGGCTCGTCCCTCGACGATGATCGCGTCCTTCATGAAATCGTTCCAGACCGTCTCGAACCAGCCCTCCGCCGGAGGCACGGGCCGGACGGGGACCCACTCTTTGCGGACCTGCCCTTTTTTGTCGAGCCAAACCTCGAGGATGTTCCCGCTGACGAAGTCGGAGGGGCTGGTCAGGGAAAACGCCCAGCGGTCTCCGAGAAGCGGGTGGGGTTTGCGGCCGGACGGGTCCGGGACGAGGCAGGAGCCCCGGCTTTTCCCGCCCCGGTCGAGATACTCGCCGACGGCCTCGAGATAAACGGCGTGGGTCAAGGCGATGTCCAGGGCCTTGAACGCCCTCGGAAGTTCACGCGCCGAGCGAACCCGGATTTCCCGCCGGGCCCTCCGCCACAACTCCCGGGCCATGGCCTTCTCCTCCCGGACCTCCGCCGGGATCCTGACCGCGGCGCCGCAGGCGGACATACGCCGCCGGACCTCGACTAGGCAGGACTCCGGCGAGAGCGCCCGCCCGTCATTTCGGCCGATCATGGCCCGGGCCTGTCCGCTTTTCGCCAGGACCTGGGCCTTGGCCGCGCGGACAAACTCGGTGACGGACAGCGGCCGTCCGGCGCGCCGGCGGGCGATGCAGAGGGCCGCCCGGGCGCTTCCGACCTGGCCGGCGTTGAGGGCCGAGCCTCCCGGACGGGTGACGCCGTGGGTGCCGCAGACCTCGCCGACGGGAAACAGGCCGCGCACGTGAGATTGCCACCATATTGATCCCCTGAACCCGCCGTTGTTGTGTTGGGCGCAGACGGCGACCTCGAGCGGCTCGCGGAAAAGGTCGATGCCGTGGGACATATAGAGGTCGACGGCGGGACGGTTCATCTTCAGGAGCCGGGCGATGGGCGTCGCCTGCAAGGCGCCCGACCTTTCGAGATAGGCGTAGGCCTCCGGGGCGAGCAGGCGCGGCTCGAACGGATCGAGCTTTCCGCCGCCGTCGGGGTTCCGCCTGAAGTCCAGGAAGACCCGCCTCCTTTTGACCACCGTCTCTTCGTAGACGAGGATGTCGACGAGTGATGACCCGCCGTTGGCGGCCTTCCGCGGGTCGAACGGCCACTGGTAGCCCTTGAGGAAAACGGCCGTGGCCAGCCGGTCCATGTCCGGGAAAAAGTCGTTGAGGAATTCCCGCTCGTCGCCGCCGCCGGCGTCCGTAGAGATGTACCGCGGCACGGCCTGCTGGTAGGTGCCGGAGACGTTCCAGCGGAATTTGATGGAGGCGAGGCCGAACTGGGATTCGGTCAGGTTCTGGGCCGCGGCGCCGGCCTCGAAGAGAAGCCCGTGCGAGCCCGTCTGGCTTTCGGGATAGACCGAGTGCTCGTACATCCCTCCGGGTCCGCCCGTCGCCATGACGATGTTCGTAGCGTTGAAAAGGACGAAGCCGAAGTTCGCCGAGGACAGCTTCTTCTTGTCCAGGGCCACGGCCCCGATGACCCGTTTCGCCGCGCCCGTGCCTTCCGTCAGCAGGGCGATCACCTCGTGGCGGTCGAAGACGCGGACCTTCCGCCGCCGGACCTCCGCGGCCAGGGCCCGGAACATGAGGTGGGAGGTCAGCGGCCCGGCCGACGTGGCCCGCTGGCGAGGGTCGTGGTCGGTCTTGTACCCGACGTAGGCCCCGAAGCGGTCGTGAGGAAAGGGGACGCCGAGACCGACGAGGTGGAAGAAGGCCTCGATCGAGCCCTGGGCCTCGGCCAGGGCGATATCGCCGTGCATGGAGCCTCCGGCGGCGAGGTCGCGGGCCATGTCGAACGCGGAGTCCGGGCGGTCGCCGGCGAGGGACAGCTTGTAGTAGGTCTGCTTGTCGGAGCCGGAGTTGGCCGACGTTCCGGCCCCGAAGCGGTCGGTGACGACGGCGACGTCGGTCTGCCCGAACCGGTGGAGGCGGACCGCGGCGTTGAGCCCCGCCGCTCCGCTGCCGACGACGAGCGTGTTCAGGGAATAAACCGGGTAGGCCGTGCGGCCGACCCGAATGACCGATCTTTTCATGCCCGGCGGCCTTTCGTTTCTGCGGTTAAAGTATCCCAACTCGCCGTCCGCCGTCAAACCGTCCGCTGCCGGAGCTATGGGGCGAGGAGCGATTCGACGCGGCCGACGTCGAGGCCTTCGAAATCGCGGATGGCGAGGTGGGCCCGGCCGAGCTCGCGGCGCGTGTGCGTGGTCGTGACGCCGACAACCTTCATGCCCGCGGCCAGCGCGGATTCGAGGCCGGGGTAGGAGTCCTCGAAGGCGGCACAACGGGCGGCAGGGATGCCGATGGCTTCGGCCGCCTTGAGATAGAGGTCCGGGGCCGGCTTTCCCCGCAGGACCTGGCCGACGTCGATGAGAGCCCGGAAGTAGGGCCGCAAGCCCGCTTCGTCCAGGGCGAAATCGAGGTTCACGCGCGGCGCGGCCGTGGCCACGGCGGCCGGAATCCCGCGGTCGGCGAGCCGGCGCAGGAACGCGACGAGGCCGCGGGCCGGTTCGACATGGCCCTTGTAGATGGACCTGTAGAAAGCTTCCTTTTCATCGGCCCAGGCGATGACCTCGGCCTCGGGCAGGGCGTGGCCGTAAAGGCCCATGAAGATCTCCCGGTTGACCCGGCCGAAAAGGTGGTCCTTGAAGTGACGCGTGTCGAACGGGACGCCGTGCTTCCGGGCGAACGCCTTCCAGGCCAGGACGTGGTATTTCCTGTTGTCGACGATGACGCCGTCCATGTCGAAGATGGCCCCGAACGGCGCGCTCATGAGATCCCGTAGACCTCGGCGTCGCGGACGGCGCAGCCCGTTCTCCTGCCTTGGCGGAGAAGGTGCGAGCAGAGCGAACAGGTCGTGCAGACTTTCCGCGGGTCGAGACGCCCCCGCGCGGCCAGGTCGTTGGCGAAATCCGGGTAGGCCAGGGCGCCGCGGCCCAGGCCGACGACGGCCGTCCGGCCGGACGCGACCATGGCCGCGCCGACTCCCGGGCCGAAGGCGCGGAGCCAGGAGTAGCCGGCGCCGACGAGGGCCGTCCCCGGCGAGGAGCGCTGGAGCTCGGAGGCGATCCGGAGATGGCGGGCGACCCCTTCGAGCGGGTGCTCCTCGGGGAGGTTTCCGCCCGGGACGGGCTCGTCGAACGGCCGGCCGAAGTGCGGCTTCCAGTAGGGGATGCCCAGCGAAACCGAGAGGAAGCCGACGCCGGCCCGGGCGAGGAGCGAAACGAGCGCCTTCGTCTCCGCCAGGTCGATCCTTTCCGGCGCGTCGGGATCCATCCCGAATCCATAAGGGAAGGGCACGGTGTCGGAGGCGGAGAGACGGCTGGTCACGAGAAGGGCGGGCGCCTCCTCCCGGATGAGACGGACGGTTTCGAGGAGGAGCCGCGTCCTGTTTTCGAAGAGACCGCCGTAGCGGCTTCCCGGCCGGGTGAAGGCGGCCAGGGTCTCCGAGACGAGGTAGCCGTGGCAGGCCTTGACGTCGACGCCGTCGAAGCCCGCGGCGGCGGCGAGCTCGGCCGCCGCGACGAAGTCGTCCCGGACCTCCTCGAGCTCTCCGTCGGAAACGAGAGGATAGTCGGGCGGCAGACCGTGGAGCGGGTCGAGGTGCGGATTGTGCTGGACGATCATCGGGCAGGGCGTCCCTTCGGGCTTGGAGAAGCGGCCGGAGTGGGTGAGCTGGAGGACGAGGAGGGGCCGATGGGCGGGTCCCCACTCCTTCTTCGCGGCGGTCCGGACCTCGTCGGCCAGCTGGCCGAAGCCGCCGAGCGTTTTTTCGGTGAGCATGAGCTGGCCGGGATTGGAGCGGCCGTCCCGCCGGACGGCCGTCGCCTCGCACCAGATGAGGCCGCTGCCGCCGGCGGCGTACCTTCTATACCTCCGCAAGGTCCATTCGGACGGCGCTCCATCGGCCTCCGCGTCGGCCCCTTCCATGGGCAGGACGGCCAGCCGGTTGGGGACTTCCCGGCCGGCGACCAGGGCCTTTTCGAGCAGGACGGAGGTTTTCTCCTCGTACGGGATCTCGAGGCCGAGGCGGCCGGCTTTGTCGTGAAGCTCTTCGGCCGTCCGGAGCCGGAATTTCGCGTGCGCGGCCATCGGGACTTACCGCGGCCGCCCTTCGACGATGCGGCGGACGGCGAGGAGGTCGCGCTTGACCCGGCGCTCGCAGGCCCCGGGCCAGTGCTCCCGAGGGAGCACGGCGAGCTTGCCCTCGTCCATGAGCTCGCGCGTCCGGACGGAGAGGCCGAGCAGGCGCACGAGCTCGGGGACGGCGAGGTCGGGGAAACGGGCCAGGAAATCCGGGTCGTTGACCGGGATGAGGAAGTCCCCGCCGTGGTCCTCGACGGTCAGGTTGATCTTCGGGTGGGCGGCGGCCAGCGTTTCGAAGATCGCGGCGAAATCCAGGACGCCCTTGCCCGCCTCGGCCGTGAAGGACACGAACCCGTCCCCGGTGAGCGCCAGGCCGCCGTCCTTGATATGGGTCGTCACGACCCAGGGGAGGAGGCGGCGCGCGGCAAGAAGCGGGTCTTCGAGCATGGTCAGGAGGTTCATCGTGTCGAGGCAGACGCCCAGGTATTCGCCCGGCGCGGCGCCGCACATGTCGAACAGCCGGACGAGCTCGAACGAGGTGAACTCGAAGTGCGTCTCGATGGCCAGGACGACGCCGTGATCCCGCAACATGCTCTTTTGCCTGCGGAGGGCGGCGGCCATCAGCCGGAGGAACTCGTCGGTCGGCGGGGAGTCCTTTTTCCAGCGCATCAGGCCGCCCGAGCAGGACCGGACCGTCGAAGAGCCCAGGTGAAAGGCCTGCTCGGCCGCCTTGCGGTTCCCGGGCGCGATATCCTTGGCCTTCCCGGTGGCCAGGTCGAGAGGGATGTGTTCCCCGCCGCCCCACTCGACGTAGAGGCGGTTCTCCTCGGCGTAGCTGCGGATCTCCTGCAGAATGGTCTTGTCAAGGGCCTGTCCCGGCGGGACGTTGACCTCGGAGAACTGGACGCCGTCGGCCTCATTTATGACCGCCCATTCGAGGATCTCGAAGGGGGAGAGGTCGAGGGGCTTCAGGCTGTAGCTGTCGACTCCGACCTTGAGTTTTTTCATGTCCCCGTCCGTCCCCCTCATCATAGCAGAATTGGCGACCGTTTGAACAGGTTGCCCGGTCTTGAAAAAGAGGATATCTTGGGATATCCTACCCTCATTATTTAAGATAGACGAGGAGAGGCGAGATGCTCAAAGAGATGCAGGAAGCCCTAATCGCAGGGAAAAAAGCGGATGTTGAATCCTTGGTCGACCAAGCGCTGGCCGCCGGATTGCCGGCCGCCCGGATCCTGAACGAAGGGCTCATCCCCGGCATGGAACGGCTCGGCGTCCTGTTCAAAAACAACGAAGTCTTCATCCCCGAGGTCCTCGTCGCCGCCCGGGCCATGAATGCGGGGCTGGGCAAGCTCGAGCCCCACCTGGCCGCGGCCGGCGTGAAGCCCCGGGGGATCGTCGTTATCGGGACGGTCAAAGGCGACCTCCACGACATCGGCAAGAACCTGGTGGCCATGATGCTCCGCGGCAACGGCTATAAGATCGTCGACCTCGGCGTCGACGTCCTGCCCGAGAAATATCTCGAAGCGGCCAAGGCCAACGGGGCCGGGGCCATCGCCCTCTCGGCGCTGCTGACGACGACCATGGTCCAGATGAAGAACGTCGTCGACGCCGTCGAGGCGTCGGGACTCGGGATCCCCGTCGTCATCGGCGGGGCGCCCGTCACCCGGGACTACGCCAACCAGATCCGGGCCCGCGGCTTCGCGCCCGACGCCGCCTCGGCCGTCGAGGAGATCGGCCGGCTCATCGCAGCCTGACGGACGGCGTCCCGGCACGAACGCCCCGGACGAAGGCCGCCGCGCCCATGGATATGACCTCGCGCGAACTCGTCATCGCCGCTCTCGAATTCCGGTCGCCGGAAAGGATCCCCCGGCAACTCTGGGTCTTGCCCTGGGCCGAAAGGACCTGGCCGGCCGAACTTTCCGCCATCCGGAAAAAATATCCCGATGATATCGTTCAGTCCCCGGGCTTCCTGACCGAGCCATTGATGACGTCCGGAGACGAATACGCCCCCGGCGTCTACGTCGACGAGTGGGGCTGCCGTTTCGAGAGCAGGCAGGCCGGCATCATCGGTGAGGTCAAGGAGCCGCGGATCGCGGCGTGGTCCGACCTCGACGGCTTGCGCCTGCCTCAGGAGCGGCTGAGCGTCGACGTCCGGAAGGTCGACGACTTTTGCGCCGCCTCCGGCGCGTTCGTCCACGCCCGGACGGTCGTCCGGCCGTTCGAGCTCCTCCAATTCCTCCGCGGGCCGGAAAACCTCTACGTCGATCTGGCCGAACGCCCCGACGGACTCTTCCGGCTCATCGAGAAGATCCATCGCTTCTTCTTGGAGGAGCTCGAGCTCTGGGCCTCGACGGACGTCGACGCGCTCTTCTTCGCCGACGACTGGGGCAGCCAGAATTCTCTGCTCATCTCGCCCGTCCTCTGGCGCGAGCTTTTCAAGCCCCTCTACCGGGACTACGCGGAGGTCGCCCACCGCCACGGCAAGTATATCTTCATGCATTCCGACGGGCACATCGCCGCGATCTATCCGGACATCATCGAGATCGGCGTCGACGCCCTCAATTCCCAGCTTTTCTGCATGGACGTCAAGGAGCTCGGTCGCCGCTTCGCCGGCCAGATCACCTTCTGGGGGGAAGTCGACCGGCAGCGCCTCTTGCCCTACGGCTCGCCGGCCGATGTCGGCGCGGCGGTCAAGATCGCCAAAGAGGCCCTCTTCCGCAACGGCGGCGTCATCGCTCAGTGCGAGTTCGGGATCGGCGCCCGGCCGGAGAACGTCGCCGCGGTTTTCGAGACGTGGGACGGATTGGCCTGACCCGAGATATGCTATAATTAAAAAATAGTGGATTATTTGTTAGAGCTCACGAAGCCCGAGGAGGCTGGCATGTTCCGTAAACTTAGCGTATTCATCCTTTCCCTGGCCGCCCTGTTGGCCTTTTCGGCTTCCGCTTTTTCTATGGAGAAGGTCGTCGAAAGCCAATGGACGCCGCGCCCGATTATGATCGACGGTGCTTCCCAGGATTGGGACGACGCGACGCCCATCCTGGATGCCGGCTCGAAGGCGAAGTACGCGCTGAAGAACGACGGCCGAAACCTCTACATCATCCTGGTGCTCACAGGCGACCTGTCGAAGACCACTATCGACTATACGGGCATCCAAATCTTCCTCACGGCGGGCGAAAAGAAGAGCAAGGACTTCGGCTTCCTCTTCCTCAAGAAGCAGGTCACGGCGGACGAGCTCATCGCCTCGCTCGAAAAGAAGGGGCAGGCTTTGAGCGAGGAGAGGAAGGCGGAGATCCGCAAGCAGAAAACCTACGCCCAATTCTCGGAAGAGCCCATCCGCCCGAAAAAGGCCGCCGCGGCGCCGGGCCCTGCCGCCGATGCCGAACAGCCGGTTTTCCGGGCGGCAGCCCAGGGGGCCGCAACGATCTATGAGTTCAAGATCCCCCTCAGCCGCATCAATCCGCCGGGCGGCGCCGGCGTCGAACCCGGCCAATCGGTCATGGTCGGTTTCGAATGGGGTGGCATGACCAAGGAAACCATGAAGGACGTCATGGCCGCCCGGGCCGGTTCGGGCAGCGTGGCCAGGCAGTCGCAGGGGTCCTCGGACTCCGGCTTCTCGGATACCTCCGGTGAAGGCGGTGGAGGCGGCGGCGACTTCGCCGATTTTAACCGCGACCCGCGTTACAAGAAGCATTCCTTCTGGGTCGCGGCCAAGCTGGCTGCTCAAGGCAGCTAAGCCCCGGAAGGCGAAACGTCTCGTTCCCTTTAATTCCTGATGGGGAGGAGTTTGCCCGCGCAAGCATGATTCTTGCGCGGGGCCGGGCCTAGAAGGGCATCAAGGCCAGGTAGGCCCCGAGGAAGGCCAGGACGACCGCGGCAATCTTCCATCCCGTCAGGCGTTCCTTTAAAAAAATGGCGGCGATGATGACGATGAAGATCGTGTTGAGCTGATTGAGAACGGCGGCGACCGAGGCCTTGGCGTATTTCATCCCGCCCATCCACATGATGAGCGAGAGGTAGGAGCCGAAGAACGAGGCCGGAACGAGGGCTTTCCAGTTGGCGAGGTCGGCCAAGGGCTTCAGGATGGCCTGCCGGTTCCTGAGGAAAGGGACGAGGAGGACGAGCGCCAACGTCCCGCCGGCCAGCCGGACCAGGGTCGCCCAGACGACCGACACCGTCCCCAGGATGGGCTTGACCATGACGATCCCGAAGGCGACGAAGAACATGGCCAGGATCCCGTAGAGGATGCCCACGGCGAGGTTTTTCCCGTCCAGCTTTTCCGCGCGCTTTTCTTTGGAGATGGTCAGGACGGCGGAGACGACGAGCGCCGCGCCGACGAGCTGCCAGGCCGAGAGGCGTTCGCCGAGGAGAAGGAAGGACAGGCCGATGACGAACGGGCTGTAGAAGCAGTCGACGATAGCCACGAGGCTCGCCCCGAGCCGGTTGAGGCTATAGAAGAAGAGCGTGTCGGAGACGGCGACGCCAAGAGCGCCGCTGATGAGGAGGAGGCCTGTCGTCGAGGCCGGGACGGCCGGGAAGAGCGGTTCGCTTAGGATGAGCATGGTCGGCGCCATGATGACGAGGGCGAGAACGGTCTTGAACAGGTTGAGGCCGATGGGGTGGACCTTGCGGCCGCTGACCCGGAAGAGGATGACGGCCACGGCCCAGACGAGCCCGGAAGACAGGGCGAGGATCTCGCCGAGCGAGCGGGACGCCGCGAGCGAATCGAACATCGTGGACATCGGCCTGCCGTCCTTGTCGGGGGATGCGCGAAATGCGAATTCATTTTATAGCAGAGAAGGAAGTTCGCGTCAATCCGTCGCGGCCCATTTGACCCTTAACTCGCGGGCGTGTTATAAACGAGCCTTGAGGAGATGCGCGATGAGAAAATCGAGGTCCCTGTCATTCTTGATCGTCGGCCTGGCTGTCCTGGCCCTGTCGTTCCTGCCCGGTTCTCAAGCCGCGTCCGTCCGGCGTGACGAGCCGCTCGAGTTCGACTCGTGCACGAGCATCCTGGTCGGCCGGCTGGCCTCCGTTGACGGCTCGACCATGACTTCTCATTCCTGCGATTCCGGCACGGACAGGACCTGGATGACCATCGTCCCCAACATGAAGCACAAACCCGGCGAGACGGCCAAGGTCTACTACGAGCCCAAGCGGTCCAAGGGACCGAACGACCCCGACCGGCTGGAGACGGGCGAGATCCCGCAGGTCGCGGAGACATACGCGTACCTCAACACCGCTTATCCCATCATGAACGAGCACCAGCTGGCCATCGGCGAGACGACGATCGGCAGCCGCCGCGAACTCGTCAGCGAGGTTGGCATCATCGACGCGCCCGAGCTCTACCGGTTCGTTCTCGAGAGGGCGAAAACGGCCCGCGAAGCCATCCGCGTCGCCGACGAGCTGACGAAGGCCTACGGCTACAACGACTGGGGCGAATGCTTCACCTTCGCCGACACGAAGGAGGTCTGGCATTTCGAGATCCACGGCCCGGGCAAGGGCAAAAAAGGCGCCGTGTGGGCGGCCCAACGGGTCCCCGACGACGAGATCGGCGTCTCGGCCAACGCCGGGCGCATCCGGCGGCTCGATCTGGCCACCGCAGATTACTTCATGGCCTCGGCCAAC
Source organism: Candidatus Aminicenantota bacterium (assembly GCA_026393975.1). GTDB lineage: Bacteria > Acidobacteriota > Aminicenantia > Aminicenantales > Saccharicenantaceae > RBG-16-66-30. The sequence goes on from JAPKZD010000008.1 coordinate 64,278, forward strand.
GTCATATCCCTAGCCGAGGAGTTGGGCTTCTGGTCGAAGGCGAGCGGCCAGCCCTTCGAATTCTGCTATGCGTACAATCCCGAGTCGCGGACGAGCCTCTACTGCCGGCGACGCGAGTGGCGGGTCCTGAGCCTGCTCGCGCCGTCGCTCAAGCTCAACCCGGAATCCGAGAACTACCCCTTCTCCGTCAAGCCGGACAAGAAGGTAAGCGTCGCCGACGTCCTGGCCATCTTCCGCGACACCTACGGCGGGACCGAGTACGACATGACCCGGACGCTGACCTCCGTCAACCGGAAAGGGGAGACCGTCAAGAGCCCCATCGCCACGCCGTTCATGAACGGCGACCTCCTCGGGCTCTTCCGGATCAAGCGCGAGCGGACGATCTCGTCGCCGGCCGCGACCTACCTTCAGGTCACCCAATCCCGGGACTGGCTGCCCGGCCCCATCGGCGGCGTCGTCTGGCTCGGCTACGACAACCCGGCCACGACCCCGCATCTGCCTTTCTATATCGGCATCTCCCAGATGCCGGCGTCCTACATGGTCGACGGCCGCGGGGCCTTCAGCCGGGATTGCGCCTGGTGGGCCTTCCGGACGGTGAGCAAGCTGGCCAACTTCCGCTGGCAGGAGATGACCAAGGACATCGAGAAGGTCTGGAAGGAGGCCGAGGACAAGGCCTTCGGGAACCAGGCCAAGTTCGAGGAGGAGGCCCTGGCGCTCTATAACAAGGACCCGAAAAAAGCCCGGGAGCTCCTGACGAAGTATTCCCACGACCAGGCCAACCGGGCCGTCGCCGCTTACGGAAAGCTCGCCGACGACCTCTGGCTCAAGTACTCCGGAATGTTCTAAGTTGACGATCTTCGGTCTGCACGTCCTCGATTTCGCCATCGTCCTCGTCTTCATCCTCATCGTCCTGGGGCTCGGCTGGAGGGCCTCGCGCAAAACGAAGACGACCGAGGACTTCTATATCGCCGGGCGCCGCCTGGGCAAGTTCTACCAGTTCTTCCTCAACCTGGGGACGTCGACCAACGCCGACCAGGCCATCATCGTCTCCCGCGACTTCCTGACGCCGTTCTACTGGTTCACCACGGCCTTTTTTCGCCGCGTCCGGCTGGTCACGATCGGCGATTTCTTCACCGAACGTTTCAAGAGCCGCTTCCTGGGCGGCGCGTTCGCCGTCTTCACCCTGTTCATGGCTTTCCTCGGCAACGGCGTTGGCTACATGGTCGCCGCCAAGACGATGATGGCCCTGACGCCCAAGCCCGTGGAAAAGTACACGGTCCAGGAAAAGCAAAGCGTCGACCTTTTCCACGAATACCAGGCCCTTCGGGCCAAAGCGGATAAGACGGAACTCGTCCCCGTCGAAGGAGCGCGCCTGACCGAGCTCGGCGAACGGCAGAAGAAGGGCGAGCTCAAGGCCTTCATCTCCTACACCGACTCGGTGATGATCTACCTCGTCTACACCGTGATCGTGGCCGTCTACACGATGATGGGCGGGTTCCTCGCCGCCGCCATCACCGATGTCATCCAGGGCTTCCTGCTGACGACATTTTCGCTCATGCTCATCCCCATCGCCCTGGCCCGGGTCGGCGGCTTCGCCGGCCTCCACGCCTCGGTCCCGGACTTCATGTTCCGGCTTTTCGGTTCGGCGGCGACGAGCGAGTACGCCTGGTACACCATCCTGGCCATGGCCCTGGCCAACCTCGTCTCCATCATCGCCGTCGCCTCGGGCATGCAGACGGCCGGCTCGGCCAAGAACGAGATGACCGCCCGCGTCGGCATGATCGGAGGCATGTTCTTCAAGCGCTTCATCATGATCTTCTGGGCCCTGACGGGCCTCCTGGCCATCGCCCTCTACTCCGGCCAGCTCCACGACCCGGACCTCATCTGGGGGTACATGACCATGGACCTCCTCTTCCCGGGGGCCATCGGGCTGATGATGGCCGGGGTCCTGTCGGCGAAGATGTCGAGTCTCGCCGGTTCGAGCGTTGCCTACTCGGCGCTTTTCATCCGCAACCTCTACCAGCCCTTCGTCAAACCCAAGTCGGACCGCCACCTCATCAACGTCGGACGCATCGCCATCGGGGTGACCCTTCTCGGCGGCGTCGGCGTGGCCCTCTTCATCGGCAACCTGCTCGACCTGTTCAAGTACTTCATCTCGCTCCCGGCCATTTTCGGCGCGGCCATCTGGTTGGGCTTCCTCTGGCGCCGGGTGACCAAGGCCGCGGTCATCGCCCAGGTCTTCGTCTGCTTCACCATCTACGCCCTGGTCCCCAACGTCTTTCAGTCGCTCGAGTGGGCCCGTACGCGGGAAGGGTTTCTTCGGGAAACGAGGCCGCGGGTGGTCATGATCACGACGCAGGCCCTGCGCGACGACGTCGCAGCCGGCCGGGCGGCGAAGGTCGGCCAGGTCATCCGCAAGGAGCATGCCAGCCCGCCCGAGGGCATCTTCTACGAGAAGGTCGCCCGCCGCGACGCGACGAACCCGGCTTCGCCGCGCATCGGCATCGGCCGCTTCCACGCCGAGCTCTGGGTCGTGAGCTGGTTCGGGGTCGACTTCTCGAGTTTCTCCAAGGCCCAGCTGAGCGCGGTCCGCTTCGGCTTCGACGCCTTGTTCCCGTTCCTCCTGCTCTTCCTGCTGAGCGCCGTGACCCGGCCCATCCCCAAGGCCGACCTCAACCGCTTCTTCGCCCGGGTCCACACGCCGGTCCAGCCGACGCCCGAGGAAGAAGAGCGGGCCTTGCGGCACGCCGTCGAACACTACGAAGAGGTCGAGAAACGTAAGCTCCGGCCGGGCTCGAACTGGGAGATCATGAAGCCGAAGATGATCGACGTCATCGGCTTCGGCGGCTGCTGGCTCCTCGTCGGCGTCATCATCTTGCTCCTCTGGCTCATGGTGAATATAAGGTAGGGCCTCGGAACGCCACCCGTTTTGGCAGCGATGGGGGCCATGCATCTCCCCCGGGCCCCCGGGAACCAGTCCCGGCGGTTCCCCCATCCCGCTTCTCTCGAAGCGGGACGAGTCCCCCTCCGCTACGGGGGCTATGCATGGTCCCCATCACTGCCCGGGCAGCGTCCTCTCGGCCTATTCTCTTTGGTGCGGGCAGGGATGTATAATGAGCCGCACAAGATGAAATCGCCTGAAGAAAAAAAAGACATTCGCGACCTGGGGCTCGATGAACTGAAGGCCGAGCTCGAGGCAATGGGGGAGCCGGCCTTCAGGGCCATCCAGATCTTCGACTGGCTCTACCACAAGGGCGCGTCGGGTTTCTCCGAGTTCACCAGCCTGTCCAAGGATTTGCGCGAGAAGCTCGCCTCTCGCTTCCGCATCGGCGCCCTCGAGCTCGCCGACCGCCGCGACTCCGGTGACGGAACGGTCAAGCTCCTCTTCCGGCTCAACGACGGCGCCTTCATCGAGACCGTGCTCATCCCCGCGGGCAGGCGGCTGACGGTCTGTCTCTCGACCCAGGTCGGCTGCAAGTTCGCCTGCGCCTTTTGCGCCAGCGGCCTCCACGGCTTCACGCGAGACCTCGCCTCGTCCGAGATCACGGGCCAGGTCCTTTATCTCCAGCACTCGCTCGGGCTGGATCTGACGAACTTCGTCTTCATGGGCATGGGCGAGCCCCTCGACAACTGGGCGAACGTCGAAAAGGCCCTCCGCATCATGAACGCGCCCGAAGGGTTGGGCATCGCCGCCCGGCGGATGACCGTCTCGACGGCCGGCTACCTTCCGGCCTTCAAGCGGCTCGAAGCCCTCGACCTCCAGGTCAACCTGTCGCTGTCCCTGCACGCGGTCACGGACAGGCTCCGCGACAAGCTCATGCCCATCAACCGCCGTTTCCCGCTCGAGGATGTCGTCCGGGCGGCCGAGGAATACATCCGCTCCGGCGGCCGCATGATCACGCTCGAGTACATCGTCATCTGCGGCCTCAACGATTCGCTCGACGATGCCGACGGCCTGGCCGCGATCGCCCGCCGGCTCCGGGCCAAGGTCAACCTCATCGCCTACAGCCCCGTCGAAGGCCAGGCATTCGAGACGCCGACCGAGGCCGACGTCGCCCGTTTCAAGCGCTGGCTCGAAGAACGGAAGGTCAACACGACCCTTCGCCTGTCGAAGGGAACCGACATCGCCGCAGCGTGCGGCCAGCTGGCGGGACGCTTCAAGAGGAGCAAGCCATGAAAATAAATCTACGGGGGTCTTCAGGGCGACATCTATCGCCGCCTCTTGATTTGCATCCCCGATATCGGGAGAAAATCCAAAAAAGCGTGCCCCGGTTTATGATTCTCCTTATGGCCCTCGGGCTCGCCGCGGCGGCCGCCCCCGCTGCCCTCGCCCAATCCCGGGCCCCCGCCGCCCAACGCTTTTTCCCCAAGGCGGACCTGATGAAGATCGGGGTCTATTATTATCCCGAGCAGTGGCCGGCATCGCAGTGGGAGCGGGACCTCGGGAAAATAGCCGAGCTCGGCTTCGAGTTCACCCATTTCGGCGAGTTCGCCTGGGGCTTCCTCGAGCCCGCGGACGGGAAATTCGACTTCGCCTGGCTCGACCGGGCCGTCGACCTCGCCGCCCGAAGCGGGCTCAAGGTCATTCTCTGCACACCGACGCCATGCCCGCCGGCGTGGATGGGAGAAAAATACCCGGAGATCTATCTCGTCGGAGGCGATGGGCGGCGCCGCGAGCACGGCACGCGGGCCAACGCGTCTCTCGCCAACGACGTCTTCCTCAAGTACACCGGAAGGATCGTCACGGAGCTCGCCCGCCGCTACGGGCGGGACCCGCGCGTCTGGGGCTGGCAGCTCGACAACGAGCCCAGCGCCCCCGTCGATTACAGCCCCTCGGCCCGCCAGAAATTCCAGGCCTGGCTCGAGAGGAAATACGGGACCGTCGATAAGATGAACGCGGCCTGGGGCGGCAATTTTTGGAGCACGAAGTACGATTCGTTCGCCCAGGTCCTTATCCCGAACGAGAGCTTGTTCGGCGAGGACGCCCTGAGCCCCCACGCCGTCCTCGACTTCCGCCGGTTCACGGCCGACACGCAGGCCGACTACCTCCACTTCCAGCGCGACATCCTCCGCGAGCATATCCTCCCCGAACAGTGGGTGACGACGAACTACATCAACGTCACGGATACGGCCGACCCGCGGCGGACGGACCGCCTCGATTTTATCTCCTTCACCATGTACCCGGTGCGCGGCGAGAAGAACCTCGGCGAGCTCGGTTTCCGGCTGGGTTCCCCCTACCGGCTGGCCTTCGCCGTCGACTATTACCGGTCGTTCAAGGGTGTCACGGGGGTCATGGAGCTCCAGCCCGGTCAGGTCAACTGGGCCCCGATCAACCCCCAGCCGGAGCCGGGCGCCATCCGGATGTGGTTGTGGCACGCCTTTGGAGGCGGCCTGTCGTTCGCTTGCACCTACCGCTTCCGTCAGCCGCTCTACGGCAGCGAGCTCTACCACGCCGGCATCGTCGGTCCGGACGGCGTTACGCCCTCGCGCGGCGGCCTGGAATTCGTCCGCGTCATCGCCGAGATGAAGGAGCTTCGAAAGCTTTACGACCCGGTGGCGAAAATGCCGGAACGCGTCGCGGCCCGGCGCGCGGCCCTCCTCTGGAGCCACGACGTCATGTGGGACCTCGACATCCACAGACAGACCGCGCTCTGGGACACCTGGGACCACCGCTTCAAGATGATGGCCGCGATCAAGGCGGCCGGAGCGCCGCTCGACTACATCGGCGAGGACGACGATTTCGCCGCCTACCCGTTCCTCGTCGCCCCGGCCTACCAGCTCGTCGACGAGGCCCTCGTTCAAAAATGGACGCGATACGTCGAGGGCGGCGGGCATCTCGTTCTGACCTGCCGGACCGGCCAGAAAACGAAGAGCGGCCAGCTCCCCGAGGCGCCTTGGGCCGGGCTCGTCGCCCCTCTCATCGGGGCTGAGGTCGAGCTCTTCGACAATCTCCTCGACGATGGCCGCGGCCTCGTCCGCATGAAGGGAAAGGGATACACCTGGAATCGCTGGGCTGACGTCCTCAAGCCGCTTCCTGGGACGGAGACCCTGGCCGTCTACGTCGACCAGTTCTACGCCGGCAGGCCGGCCGTGGTGACACGGAAGCTCGGCCGGGGGACCGTGACGTATATCGGCGTGGACACGATCGAGGGCGGGCTCGAACGGGACGTCCTGCGCGAGGTCTACGCCCGGGCCGGAGTCGACGCCGAGAATTATCCGCCGGGAGTGTACGTCGAGTGGCGGGACGGCTTCTTCGTCGGCGTCAATTATTCGTCGCGGCCGTTCGCCGTGCCCGTCAAGCCGGGTTCTAAGGTTGTCCTCGGGTCAAATCCGCTCTGCCCGGCCAACGTCCTCATATGGAGAGAATGACCGGCTTTTTGGCCTCAAGTATAGCTAACGTTTCGATATGAGGGGTGTGGGGGAAGAAGTCGTAAACCCTCAGGCCGGCGATCGAGTAGGCCTCGCCGAGTCCCTTGAGGTCGCGGGCCAGGGTCGTCGGGTTGCACGACAAATAGAGGAGGAGAGGGACCGGGTCGCCGACGAGGCCCCGGACGATCCGCGGGTCGACGCCCTTGCGGGGAGGGTCGAGGATGACGACGCCCGGCGTTCTCTCCAGGATCTCGGGCAGCCACTCCTCGGTTGTCCCTTCGCACACGGCGAAATTTCCGACCCGGTTGAGGGCCAGGTTCTTTTTCAGGAAGGGGATGTTCTCGCCGGCCTCCTCGACGCCGAAGACCTCCTTCGCTTTTTTCGCCAGCAGGATGCCGAAAGTCCCCAGGCCGCTGTAGAGGTCGGCGACGGTCGCCTCGGCCTGCGGGGTGACCGCCTCGACCACGTCGTCGAAGACCTTCTCGAGGATGCTGATATTCGTCTGGAAAAACGACCGGGCGCCGATCCTGAAGGTCAGGCCGCGGATACTCTCTTCGAGGAAGTCCCGGCCGAAGAGCCGCTCATCCCTGAACTTTTTCCCGTCGTAGATCGAGGCGACCGCTCCGACCAGGGCGAATTCCTGTTTGAGGCCGGTCAGGCCGTCGGCCAGGGTCGCGGCCTCCGCCCCCGATTCGAGGTCGCAGACGAGGAGCGACTGCCCGCTCGAACGGCTCGTCCTGACCTCGACGCCCGTCACGGAGGAAAACGGTGCGCCCTCGATCATCTCGAGCGTCCGGGCCAGGATGTCGTTCACCCGGTTCGGGACGAGATGGCACCTGTCCACGGTGACGAAGGACGCCTGCTCGCCCGGCTCGTTGTAGACGAAGCGGGCCGCGCCGCCTTCCCGCATAACCCTGAGCCGGATCCTGTTCCGGTAGCCCCAGACCTCGGGTGACGGCGTCACGGGCAGGTTCTCGAAGGGGCGCTTGAGCTCCCGGGACATAATCTCCTCGACCTGCCCCCTTTTCACCTCGAGCTCGAGGCCGTAGTCCATGTCCTGGTAGGGCGAACAGGCGAGAAAGTGGCCGCACCGCGGCTCGATCCGCGACGGCGAGGGTTCGAGGACGCGGAGCGTCCGCGCCTCGACGTAGCTTTTCCGGTCCTTGAAGACCTCGACCTCGACGGCCTCTCCCGGAAGGCCGCGGTCCGTGAAGACGACCTTGCCTTCGGCCAGGCCCAGGCGCCGGCCGGGGTAAACGATCTTCTGGATATCGATCCGCATGAATCTCACCGCGAGGGGAATGCGGCGTATTCTCTGAGGTCGACGGCCGTGCCCTTGGCGCTCCACGGGACGCCCATCTCGGAGGGGAGCCGGCCGGCTTCGTAACAGTTCTCGAACGTCTCGTCGAGCCCTTCGACGACCATCCGGCGCCGGCCCTCCGCTTCGACGGCGCGGACGAGCCCGGCGGGGAAATCATGGACGTCCGGCATGGAGTCCTGCATGCCGTTCATGCACAGGGTCTGGCCGGCCGCCGCCTCGAGCCCGCACAGCGGTCGCGTCCCGTCCCGGACGCTGGCGATCGACTGCCAGAGCTTGTTCATGGGCTCGGCGTCGGGAACGCCGTAGTCCTTGCGCGTCCCGTCGGGGAATTCCGCCCACAGCCCCGACGTCCGGCTGTCGCAGCGGACGACCGCCTTCTCGAACTCGAAGCGGAGGACCGGGCCCTTGTCTTCGTTCGAGGCGTGGCTCGCGAGGAAGAGGACCTCGACGCCCTCCCCGGTCCGGGCGCGGACGGCTGCCGTGTCGAAATTCTCGATGCCGTTGGCCCGGTAGAGTTCGGCCTCGACCTCGACGGGCTCGGCGCTCGAATCCGTTTCCTTCCCCAGGACGTAGAACATGTTGTGGAGGTCGTGGGCCATGGCGTTCTGGGCCGGGCTGTCCAGGACCCAGGCGCCTTCCGCGTCGCGCTTTTTCCCGGCCCAGTCGTTCCGCCGGTAATAGGCCTCGTCCCGGGGCCAGAGGTAAAGGCACTTCATCCGCTTCGCCCGCCCGAAGAGCCCGGACATGACGTCCTTTTTCAGGGCCTGGACGGCCGAGCTGAAGGACCATTGGTAGCCGACGGCGGCCCACCTGGCCGCCGCCTTCTCCGCTCCGATCATCTCGCGGACGTCCTGGATCGTCGCCGCCGCGGGCTTTTCGCAGAGGACATGACTGCCCTTGGCCAGGGCGAAGCAGGTCTGGGGCTTGTGGCATTGGATCGGGGAGGAGAGGATGGCCAATTCGGCCATCCGGTTCCTGTAGAAATCCGTGAGGCTGACGAAGCACGGAACGCCCATGGCCCGCATCTCCACATACTGCCGGCAGCGGTTGGGCTGGGGGTCGACGGCTCCGGCGATGCGGAAAAGGCCGCCATCCTTTTTCTCGAGGAGTTCGCGGACATAGACCGTGCCCATGCCGCCGACTCCGACCAGGACCACGGACACGGGTTCAGGCATCCTCCGCTCTTTCGGGCTAATACTGACACAGTTTCGTGTACTCGTCCAGCATGGCCATGAAGTTGTCGTACTTCGTGCCCACGGCGATGCTGTGGCTCGCGCCGAGGATGAACCGTCCGCCCGGCTTGGCGCAGGCCATGGCCCGCCGGACGTCGGTCCGGACCTCTTCGGGCGTCCCCCCGACCAGGTGCTCGACGGCGACGCCGCCCCAGAGCGCGATCCTGTCGCCGTAGTCCTTCTTGAGCCGGCAGATGTCCATGCCCGCCGTCGGCTGGATGGACTGGTAGGCGTCGAAGCCGATGTCGATGAAGAAATCCAGGAGCAGGTTGATGTTGCCGCAGCAATGCTTGAGGATCTTCTTGCCGAACTTGCCCTTGACGTTCCGGGCCCGTTCCTTGTTGGCCTCGAGGAAAAGATCCCGGAACATGGCCGGCCCGATGAGCGGGCCCGTCTTGTAGCCGAGGTCCTCGGCCCACATTACGGCGTCGAGGATTTTCCAGGACCGCTCGTCGCGCCGGAGCGGTTCCGGCTCCTTTTCGAACTCCGCCGCGGTGAAGACCCGGGCGTCCCGGACCGGGTCGTGGACGCAGGTGATGTCCCGGGTCGCATCCGACAGCTTGTAGACCCGGCCGCGGCGGTCCTCCCAAGTGTTGGCGTCGATCCGCCGGGGCGGCGGGTCGTCGCCCGGCGGCGGCATCTCCCAGGTGGCATGGGGAAGGTGACGATGTCGAGCCCGAGTTTCTTATGGAGCTCGATGTGGTCCTCGAGCCAGCTTTGGGCGACCTCGTCGTCCCGTCCCTCCCAGAAGGCGATCTGGGACTCGGCCTTGGCCCGGAGGTAGGTTTTGCGGCCGAGGATGCGCTCGACCGTGTCGAAGTCGACGGCGAACTCTCCATAGGGAACCCGGTCGGGTATCCGGCCCTCCAGGGCGGCGGTGACCCTCTCCTTGGAGGTCATGCCTTTCCCGGCTTCCGCTCGAGAAGGTCGGTTTCGGCGAATGTCCGCGTGCGCCGGCTGAAGCGCAGCGTCCGGAGTTCGAAGCCCTTGAGCCGGCACTTGGTGCTCGCCCCGAACGCCGGGAGCTTGACCACGGCCGTCCGTGCCTTCCCCGTCGGTTCGAAAAGCCGGACGACGATGTCGTTGCCGTCCTCGGATTTCTTGAACGCCGTGACCTCGACGGCCTCGCCGTCGACCACGGCTCCCGGGAGCGCCCTCTTTTTTCCGCCCGGCGGAAAGTAAGCGAGGACGTAGGGCGCTTCGTTGCGGGCCAGAGCCTCCCGGTCGATCGTCTCCATGCGATCGCCGAGCGGGCCGCCGTTGAGCCAAAAACGGAAGACCCTCTCTCCCGTGTCCTGACGAGGGATGAACCTGTCCTGGGCGACGGCGAGCCGGTCCTCCCAGGTGTCGGCGGCATAGGCCGGCGAGCGCAGGAGGGACAGGCGCAGTTCGCCGCCGCTCCAGTCCGAGCCGTGGATGCCGTCGTTCGCGACGGTCATGGCCGCTCCGTCCTTTTCCGAGACGAGGGCCAGCCACTTCTGGGCGACGGCCTCGTCGCCGTTTGACGGGAGCTCGTCGGCGCCATAGGCCACCTGCCCCATGAAGCGCGGCGCCCGGAGCTTAGACGGCAACCCGAGCTTGAGCATCCGGTCCCGCTCGGCCCAGAAGACGCGGACCTCGACCTCGATCTCCGTCCCCCGCTTGGGGATCTTGTAGCGGAGGGCGATCCGCGATGCCCCGTACGAGAGGATCGATTCGATGACCGTGCGGACCTCGCCGTCCTCGATGACGCGGGCGGGAGCGAGCCCGCCTTCCCGGATCCCGACGAAACGGGCCGCCTCCTCGGGCGAGGCTAGGGCGAAGCGCCCTTCGAGCGTCCGGAAACTCCGGACTTTCATGCCCCAGGGGTCGGCGTTGTCCTTGATGACGAGAGGCGCGAACCCGCCGGGCTCGAGAAAATCGATGCCCGCGGCCCGGTAGACGTCGAGGAGACCCGTTCGGGCGTCGACCGTGGCGACGACGTCGGCCGTCGCGACGGTGATGGCGCCGTCCTTTTCCCCGACCGCAGGCCGGGGCTTTTTCGGCGTCCTTTCGAGGCGGCAGGCGAACCTGTTCAGCCGGCCGGGCGCGAGCTCGGCCTCGAAGACGACGCGCTTGCGCCATTCGACGCTGAGGTTGCTCTCCTCTTTTTCGGCCTGCGATGGAAGTGCCTTGCCCCGCGCATAGATCCGCGGGTTCCAGAAGGTCTTCTCGAAGTTCGGCTCCCAGGGCTCGAACTCGCACTCGACGAGCGTTCGGACGGGGTAAGCGTGGGGGTTGAAGACGAAGATGGGGATCTCGTCCGCGGCCGCTTTGGGCTCGCCCGAAGCCAGGGCGAAAAAGGCCCTGGCCTTGAGCCGGGACAGAATCTCCAGGCCGTGGCCGAGCATCCGGACGGCCCCTTCTTCACCGGCCGGGATGGCCGAACCGGGCAGGATGTCGTGGAATTCGACGAAGGCCAGGTCGCGCATGACGTCTTCCAACGCGTCTTGCGGATAGGGCATGAGGCCTTGGAGCCAGGCTGTCGTGACCATCTTCTCGGCCGAAAAGAGCTCATTTTCGAGCCGGCGGTGCCCCTGCTTGACCCTGGACATCGACGTGTAGCAGCCGACGGCCCAGGGGTTGAGGTCCTTTTCGCGGCGGGGGAGGGACGGGCGCTTGGCCTCGAGCTCCGCGAAGTAGGCGTCCGGCGTCGAGTGGATGAGTTCGAGATCCCGGCGCTCGGTCATCAAGGCTGCGAGGTCCCGAAGATCCTTCCGCGACGGCCCGCCGCCGTGGTTGCCGATGCCCCAGAGGTGGATGGCCAGGTCGCTCTCGGGATGTTCAGCGAGCCACTTTTCGAGCCGCTCCCGCTCCTTGCCGCCGACCGAGCAGTAGTGGGCCGAGGCGCGGGTGGCCAGGATCTCCGAGCCGTCGTATCCCACCCAGACGAATTCGTCCTGGGGAAGCGGGCATTCTTTGTCGCCGGGACGGCAGCAGAGATAAGCGGTAAAGCCGCTCTTGGCCAGGATCTGGACGAGGCCCCGGGTGTGGCCGAAGGGGTCGAGGTTGACCGCCGTCCGCGGCTCGACGCCGAATTTTTCCGAAAAATAGCGCCGGCCGAGGAGGACCTGGCGGACGAACGACTCGCCGCTGGGCATGTTGCAATCGGGTTGGACGTGCCAGCCTCCCATGATGTGCCACTTCTTTTCCCGGACGAGCTTGCGGATCCTCCGGAAAAGGGCCGGCTCGTATTCCTCGACCCACCGGTAGAGGACGGCCTCGTTGTGACAGAAGACGAAACCCTCGTGCTTTTCGCAGAATTCGGCCGCCTGGCGGAACGTGGACAGGGCCTCTCCCGCGCCCTCCTGCCATTCCCAGAGCCAGACCGGGTCGAGGTGGGCGTTCGAAACGAGATGTATTTTTCTCTTGGCCATGCGCGTCCTTTCTCAGGGGAGGATGGCGCGGACGGAGATCCGCTCCAATTTTTCGGGGATCTCGAGCCCGACGCCGTAGGGGTGGTAGGGGATTTTCCGGGAGCCGACTCTGGTCCCGGGCTCTTCGCCCCGGCACGCCTTCCGGACGGCCATTTCCAGCCGGCCGCCCGTCGACCTCCATGTTTTGCCGTCAACCGGGCCGCGGGAAGGGTCGTCCGAATAGAAGTGTTCTTGGACTTCCATGGGAACGGATATTATATGGAGAGGGAGGGCCGGAAAGCAATCCCCGGCGGCCGGGCTCAGGTCCGGGACGGCCCGCGGAGGAGCCGGGCTGGGAGCGTGATGACGGTCTTGAACAGGTCGAGGACGGCGCTGACCGTGATGCCCAGGAGCCGGAAGGGGATGAGCAGGAACCAGACGATCGGAAAAAGCAGGAGCGCCATGAGGGCGATCGGCCAGCAAACCACGAGCAGGATGAGCCAGATCAGGAATTTTATCATCGTCGCGTCTCCTCACCCATTATACGGCGGAATAAGTCAATAGGTTCACCCGTTCGCCGACGCTCAGGGTTAACCCCGAACAAGCCCCGGCATTAATGCCGGGGAGTCTAGGGTTTAACTGAAACCTTGGAACTGCAGACCGAATTGAATACAATACTCTCCGTGGTCCTCATCAGCGGCATCGCCGTCGTCGACATGATCGGGAGCGGCCTCGCCCGCGTGGCCCGGCCGGGCGAGCTCGCGTTCTGCTCGGTACGAACCTCCATCGGCGGCCACGCCTGCAACGTCTCGGCCGACCTCGTCCGGCTGGGCTTCCCGAAAACCCGTCTGCGCGTCGTCTTCCCGGCGGGACGCGACCTGTTCGGCGATTTTCTCGTCCGCCGCCTGAGGGAGCAGGGGCTCCGGGTCGAGCCCGTCTTCGCCGATAAAGCCCCGACGTCCCTCGACCTCATCCTCGTCGCACAGGGCGAAGACCGCCGCTACCACGCCGACCCCGGGGCCAACGTCGAGATGTCGGCAGCCCCGGTTCTCGCGCTCCTCGAAAAACATAGGCCGCTCATCTACTATGCGGGCGGCGTCGGGCTCCTCGGCCGGCTCGATTCGGGCCTGGCCGAAGTCCTGCGGCGGGCGAAAAAGCTCGGCGCCCTGACTTTCGTTGACGTCGTCAGCCCCTACCGCAAGACCTGGGCCTTCCTGCGGAAGGCCCTGCCCTGGACCGATTTCTTCCACTGCAACGCCGATGAAGCCGCGTCCCTCGTGGACGAAACCGAGCCGGCGAAGGCTGCGGACATGATCCGCCGGCTGGGGGCTAAGGACGTCTTCCTGACCCTGGGGAGCCGGGGGGCCGTCGCCGCCGTGGCGGGCGGGACGATCCGCGTTCCGTCCTTCTCCGTCCGGGTCGAGGACCCGACGGGCGCGGGCGACGCCTTTTCCGCGGGGATCATCTTGAAAACGCATCGAGCCATGGCCCGGGGCGTCCGGCCCGAGGATTTCTCGCTCGACGATTGGCTGGAGATCCTCCTCTACGCCTCGGCCTGCGGCGCGGTCTGCACGATGGGCATCGGCACGACGACCGCGGTTTCCGCGGAGAAGGTGCGCGCCCTCGTCGGCCGGCAGGGACAGGCGCTTGCCCGGAGCTCGGCCATCACGCGGTCCGCCGACTGATACGTTCGACAGCGCCGTGTCCGATTCGAAGGCCATTTTCGAAGGGGGCAGGCCGGCTAAGCGCCCGCGAACTCGTCGCGGGCCTCGCGCAGGGCGAGGACATTTTTCGGATCGCAGTCGTAGGCCACGACGCCGCACCCGAACAAGAGACCGGATTGGCCCGCCGATGCCCTGAGGATCCGAAGCCCCTCGGCCTTGATCTCTTCCGGCCGTCCCCGGTGGACGAGCCGCGAGTCCACGCTGGCCCTCAGGGCGCGTCTTTCCTCCCGGCACCTTTTTCCGAAAAGCGCCAGGTCCGACCCCGCGTCGCACAGAAGCTGGGCCGCTCCGGTCCGGAGGAGGTCCTCGAGGATGGAGGTCGTGTCGCCGCCGATGATGAGGGGCGTGTGACGCGCCCCCGCCTCGCGCAGAGCCGGGATGAGGATGTCGCGGTAGGCGGGGAGGATGAATTCCCGGAAAACCCGGGGCGAGGCGGCGGCCGGGGTGGCCTTGGAGTCGAAGAGGATGGGCTCGACGCCTTTCTCGAGAAAGGCCCGGCCGAAGACGGCCGCTGCCCGGGCCGAGAAGCCGAGGAGGTCCCTGACGAAGCCCGGGTCTTCCACCGTGGCCACGAGGACCGCTTCCGTCCCGGCCAGGGCGCAGGCTAGGGAGAATGGCCCGGTTAGGGCGCCCCGGACGATGAGATCCCGTCCTTTTTCCTTGTGCAGACGGGCGGCCGCCTCCACGAAGAGCGGCATCCGGCCGTCCCGGGCCGGGTCGGGGACGCCGAGCTTGCGGATGTCGCCCGGCCGGTCGAGGAGCGGGGCGGCGACGGCCGGAACGTCGGACGAGCGGTCGAAATAGCGGACCTCGCAGCCAATGGCCTCGGCTTCGACGTTGTAGACATCGATGCCGACGACGAGCATGTCGGGGTCGTAGACCTCGAGCTCCTTGTCCAGGGATTCGAGGAGGAGTTCGAGGCTGCGGCAGACCTCGGAGGGCAGGCGCCCGACGAGGCGGGCCTTGTGTTCGTAGACGGCGGGGACGAAGGGGACGCGGTCGGGAACCTCGAAGGCGTAGGTTTTTTCGACCCGTCCGCGCTTGGTCATCGGGCGCTAGATGAAGACCGTGCCCAGCGTGTAGATGGCGAAGGCCGCGAGCGCCAGGCCCAGGCAGAAAAGGATCTTGCGGAAGGTCTCGGGCTTGATCCGGCCCTGCCGGCGGGAGATGAAGCGGACGAGCGAGAGATACCAGAGCATCGAGCCCACGCCGACCGCGATGGCGAAGGCGACGGCCGGCCAGGTGCCGGCCTGGACGAGGTGATGCCCGGTCACCGCCCCGGCTACGGCGACCCAGAACATGTAGAGGGTCGGGTTGCTCACATAGAGAAGAATGACGCCGAGGATCGGCTTGGGTGCCGCCGAGGGCATCTTGTCGCCGTCGCGAGGGAGGGAGAACGTCCGGGAATCGTGGATCAACTTGCCGCTGAGCAGCAGGATGATGACGGCGGCGACGACCTTCAGGACCGACATCGCGTAGGGGGGCAGATTGAACTTGATCTGGAAGAACCCGGCCAGGGCGACGAAGCAGAAGACCGTGTCGAGCATGGCCGCCGTCAGGCCGGCGAGGAGGCCGTGGAAAAAATCGCGCTTGAGCGCCTGGGAAACGACGAAGACGTTGACCGGGCCAAGGGGCACGGCCGCCAGCAATCCTACGAAAATTCCGAGAAGGATAAACATTTAAAAAACAAGTTTATACCAGAACAGCCCTGGGGCGTCAACGATGGGGGACGTTTTTTCGCAGGTTTCCGGGGGAGTCGGGGAATCCGGTGGGGGAGCGCCGCCGGGCCGCCCGGCCGCGAGCGGCGACGGAGGCCTCACATCTTGGCGATGGGGGGGGCTTCGTCGCCGGCCTCATCTTCGGCCTCGAGTTCGATGCCGAGGAGCCTGGCCGTCCCTTCGTAGACCATCTTCAACGACTTCTTGGAGTCCTGGAGCTCGGCCAGCCGCTTCCTGACCTTCTGAAGTTCCTTCTCGACTTCCTCGTCGAGGTGTTCCAGCTGATGCTTGACCTCGGCCATCGTCTTTTTGTACAGGTCTTCTTGTTCCTTGCTCAGGCCCATGTGAAACTCCTATCGTCGGATTGTTTATGCTTTTCCATCTTCTCAACCGATCTTGCCGGCCGTCTTGAAGACGATGACGACCGGTTTCCAGACCTTGACGTTGACCCCGCCCTTCTTCGCCGGCCGGAATTTCCATTTTTTCACGGCCGTCTCGGCGGCTTTGCCCAGGCC
>JAPKZD010000008.1:80569-100350 GCA_026393975.1 Candidatus Aminicenantota bacterium
CGATGACGTTGCCTTTTTCATCGATGAGGGCGTTGATTGTGATCGATCCCTCCACGCCGAATCGCTGGGCCGCCGACGGATAAACGGGGTCGACGGTTTTCAGCGTCATGGGCGGTTCGGCGACCGAGGCGAAGTCGACGAGGTCGCCCTCGTTGATCTGGAGCTTCGCCGGCCCCGGGTTCGCGGCGGTCCCGACATCGCCGGCCGTGCCCTGGGTCGGATTCTCTTCGGTTTTAGCCGGGGGGGCGCTCCCCTCCGTCGTGATGGGGGGCGGGTTAGCCTGGACCGACTGGGACCCCGCGGCGTTCTGGCCCTGTCCGTCTCCGGGGGGGATCGGGTTTCCGATCGTGGACGGCGCGTCCGCGGGCGCTACTGGAAGGAGGATCGCATCCTCGCTACTGGGGCCGATGTCGGAGACCCTGGTCTGGGTTTCCACCTTCGGCTTGGGAGCTGCGGGCTTGGGCTTGGCTCCGGGAGGCGGGACTTCCTCGGCCGGCTTCTCCGCGACGTTCGACTGGGTGATCGTCTGCGGGGAATTCAGCCGGTCGTCGGCCGGCGCGGCGGGCCGCTTCGGCCGGAGGATGAAAAAGCCGGCCACGGCGATCACGGCGACGGCGGCGCCGACCGCGAGGAGCGGAGAGAAGGTCTTCTTGGGCTTGTCCCCGCAGAGATTGGAGAAGATCTGCGACGAGGAGATGACCTCGGCTTCCCGAGCCTCCATTCCCGGCTTGGTCGGCGCTTCCCTTTCTTCCGCTTTGGGTCGCTTCGGAGCGAGGTGAGGCGCCGGAGTCCGGGGCCTTTCCTTGGGTTTTTCAGTTTCCTTCTTGTCGGGCGTGAAGAACGGTGAAGCGTCGGACCCGGGGTCTCCCGGGGCCATCGTGATCGACGGGGCCGGCTTCGGTTTGAAGATGACCGGCTGCGGCGCCGGGCGGGGTCTCTCTGCGGGCGGCGGTGGCGGCAGGGGCGCCGTTTTGGGGACCTTGACCTTTTCCTTGTTGAGGTCGAGACCGGCCAGCGCGGACTTGAGGAACTGGTCGATGTCGACGTTCCCGTTGCCGTTCCCGTTCCCATTGCCCTTGTGTTCCGCGCGCTCCTGCGGCTTGTCTTCGACGTCCTTGTGATGCGGCGTGGGCTTGACGCCGGCTGTGCTCAGAAGCTCGCTGGCGATCGTGTCGAGCCGGGCTTCCATGGACGGCTCCCGGCGGCTCGGCGCCCGGACCGTGGTTTTCGGGATCTCTCTACGCATTTTTTCCAGGTCGGCCGACCAGGCGAATTCCTCCTCGACGGGCTTGGGCTTATCGACCTTGTGGGGGTCCGCCGGGGCCTGCTTTGCGGCCGGCTTCCTTTCGGGCTTTCCGAGGACGGCCTCGACCGAGGCCAGAACTTCGGCCATCTTCAGGGGCTTCTCGAAGTATTCGGAGGCCCCGTAGGTGCGCAGAGCTTCCGTCCTGTAGACGCGGTCCTTGTAAACTCCGGTCATGATGAAGACGGGAGCCAGTGAATTCCGTTCCGAGGTGATCCTCTGGCAGAGCTCGAAGCCGTGGACCTTGGGGAGCATGGCCTCCATCAGGACGAGGTCCGGAGATTCCTTGTTGAACTTGTCCCAGCCCGCCTGGCCATCGCTGGCGGTGACGACCTGGTATCCTTCCCTGATCAGGATTCCTTGGAGGGAGGCCAGGGAGCTCTGATCATAATCGATGACGAGGATCTTCTTCATTCCCATTTCCTAAGACTTGCTGCTACCGCCGGACGTCTGATCCCGGCCGGGAAAGGCCCTGCCGGAATACGTTACGGACGGCGATGTTCTTCACATGCTCCATTTTTTCCTCACCCCCAGTTGGGGTCAATCACCCCTTAAGATGATTCCGGGGATGATTTCCCCCCTCGCCCCGAGGGCGGGGAGCCGGCGGGGAGCGGCAGAAGTGCGGAAAACTCGCGAATTCCTTTTTTCGTATTCCCTTATTAGGAACCCAAAAGAATTGAAGGAGGGCGAAATGAATGAATCGAAAAAGCGCGGCCTCGGCTGGATCCCGGATTTCCCGGATTTTCGGGACTATACCGAGGAAACGAAAAACATCCGGGACATCCTGGCCCCGACGGGCCTCCCGGCCTCCGGCGCCGACCGCGGCGGCCGCAAGCCCCGCGTCCCGCTCCCGGCGGCCGTCGACCTCCGCGAGTGGGCCTCGCCCGTCGAAGACCAGGGCGGCCTCGGCTCGTGCACGGCCCAGGCGGGCGCCGGTGTCGTCGAGTACTACGAGCGCAAATCGTTCGGGCGTTACGTCGAAACTTCGCGCCTCTTCCTTTACAAAGTGACCCGCAACCTCATGAAGATGAAGGGAGACACGGGGGCCTACCTCCGCCTGACCATGGGGGCCATGGTCCTTTTCGGCGTCGCGCCCGAAGAGTACTGGCCTTATACCGATGCCGGGGAGGGCTTCGACAAGGAGCCGCCCGCCTTCTGTTACGCCTTCGCCCAGAACTACAAGACGCTGATGTACTACCGCCACGACCCGGCCGGGGCCGCCCGCCCCGCCGTCATGGAACGGCTCAAGACCTATCTCTCCGCGGGGCATCCGGCCATGTTCGGTTTCACCGTCTACAGCTCTATCGAACAGGCGGCCGAGACCGGCCGCATTCCCTTCCCGGTCGGCCGGGAGCGGATCGAAGGCGGGCACGCCGTCGTCGCCATGGGCTACGACGATGCGCTCGCGATCAAGAACACGTCCGGCGGCGAAACGGCGAAAGGGGCGCTCCTCGTCCGGAACTCCTGGGGGACCGGCTGGGGCGAGAAGGGCTACGGCTGGCTCCCCTACGCCTATGTCCTCAAGGGCCTGGCCGAGGATTTCTGGTCCGTCCTGAAAAAAGAGTGGATCGACACCGGAGAATTCAAAATCTAGGCGCTTTCCGCTATAATCCCTATTCGCCTATCATTCCGAGGAGGCTCTCATGATGTTCAAACGATCTCTCGTCATTTGCCTGATCGCCCTCGTGGCGGCCGCCGTCCCCGCGATCGCCCAGGAGACCGAAAGCGCCGTCCCCGAACTTACGGCGTTCCACGAGGTCATCTACCCCATATGGCACACGGCTTATCCGGATAAGGACATCGCCATGCTCAAGAGCCTGGCGCCCCAGGTCAACGAGCTCGCGGCGAAGGTCTTCGCCGCCCCGCTTCCGGGCATCCTCCGCGACAAGCAGGCCAAGTACGACGCCGGCCTGGCCGAGTTCCGCAAGTCCGTCGAGGCCTACGACGCCGCGGCCAAGGGCGCCGACGACAAGGCTATGCTCGACGCCGCCGAACTTCTCCACGCCAAGTACGAGATGCTCGTTCGCATCCTCCGGCCCGTTCTAAAAGAAATGGACGACTTCCACAAGGTCCTCTACGTCGTTTTCCACAAGGACCTCCCTGACAAGAAGTGGGACAACATCCGGGCCGCCGCGCCCGAGCTCAAAGCCAAGGCCGAAGCCGTGACCCAGGCCAAGCTCTCGACGCCCCTCGAGCCGAAGGCCGAGGCGTTCAAAACCGCGGCCGCCGAGCTCGTCAACGCCGCCTCAGCCCTGGCCGCCCTCGGCCCCAAGGCCAAAGGAGAGGCGATCGAGCAGGCCGTCCTGAAACTCCACACCTGCTACCAGGCGCTGGAAAAGATCTTCGACTGAGGCGGGGTCAGGACTTTGCCTTCCGATCCTCGATGAGGATTTGGAGGATCTCAAGCTCGTCGGCGTCGAACCAGATCTTCGAGCAGGACAGGCACTTATCCACCGGCACGAAATACTGATAGTTGTACGGCCGGGCGACCATCCGGTAGCCGCAGTTCGGGCAGGGGACGTCCGGGCCGAGCGCGGCTTGGGCCTTCTGACGTTTGAGGGGGTTGCGGAGAACGCGTTCCCGGAACTCCCGCGCTTTTTGCCGCAGCGGCTCTGAAAAGTCGAACTCCCTCCGGGCGACGATGCGGTCGACCGAGGCCATGTCCACGAGACGGCCCCGGCAGCGCCGGCAGACCCTGAGGCCGACGCCCTCGTAGAACGCTTCGGCCAGAGGGACGCGGCAGCGCGGGCAGAGGTTCTCGCGGCCGGGCCTCAGGGGCTTTTTCCGGGCCAGGTTGTGCAGGGCGATCCGGACCTGCGGGAATTCGCGGGCCACGGCCTCAATGCCCTCCTGCGTATTCTTGACCCGCATGATGGGGGAGAAGCGCGGCCGGCAGACGAGTTCGCCCAGCGTGAACGGCCCCTCCCACCCCTCTTCGGCCGCCGAAGCGAGGAGCCAGATCCGGGCTTCGTCTTCGGGGAGGGGCGTGGCGGCTGTTTCCGGCGTCTCCGGAAAAAGATCGAGCTGTTCCTTCCGGGTCTCCTCGTAGGAATGAAGGACGCCGCGGGCCTCGTCTCTCGCCCGCTCCTCGTCCCACACGGCGTTGATGATGGCCTCGGGCTTCTTCCGGACCATGGCCGCCAGGGCGCCGAGCCGCTTCATGAGCGGCGGATGCGAGCTGAAGATCCTGCCCGCGAGGCTGTCCGGCGTGTCCCGCGAGTCGGGCCGGACGATGAAGAGGGGGGCGTAACTCATCGAGAAATCGCCGACGAACGAGTTCTTGACCTGAGCTTTGTAGATGATCCGGGCCAGCGCTTCGGGGGCCCGGCTGAGCTCGACGGCCGCGGCGTCGGCCAGAAGCTCCCGCTCCCGGCTGACCAGCATGCTGAGCAGGCGCATGACCAGGGCCGACAGGGCCACCGCGAGGTAGAAGAGGACGGGGGGGAAGCCGCCGCTTCCGCGCCGCCCGCCGCAGTCCGCCAGGTCGTCCGGCTCGGGTTCGAGGGCGTCCTTGAATTTCTCGAAGAGGTTGGCCAGCGAGCAGACGAGCGTCAGGTAGAAGGCGTCGCCCCGGGCGATGTGGGCCAGCTCGTGGGCGGCGACGGCCTGGAGCTCGTCCCGCGTCCCCTCGGCGAGGAGCCCCTCGGTCACGGCGACGGCGGGCGTGCCGTCCTCTTCGATCACGGCCAGCGAATTGACGGCGAAGGACGGCAGGACGTAGGCGTTGACGCGCGGCAGGCCGGCGGCGATGCGGATCTCGTCCAAGGTATTGAGGAACTGCATGTGGTAGCGGTCCGACGCGTCGGGCGTCGCCGCCTGGAGCCGGCGGAGGATGAAGCGGGGGCCGTTCTTCCGGGCGTCCTGGAAGTGGAGGGCGGAGACGATGACCGCGGCGGCCAGGTCGAAGAGGAAGAAGCGGGGCCAGAAGGACGCCGATGCGAGCATGGCCCTGTTCAAAACGAGGCCGAAGCTCGCCATGAAGGCCAGGGCGATCAAGCCGATGGCGGCGAAATGGAAGAGGAGGACGGCCGCGAACAGAAAGAGGCTCTTCTGCCGCTGGCGTTTCTGGATTTCGTAGAAGTCGCGCGGTCTCGTCGCCATGATGCTTCGGACATCATAATACTGGAATCGCGACAGCCCGGTCAACGGGCCGGGGAGATTTCTCTGCGGTCATTGGACGCCGCCCGTTTTGTCAGCGATGGGGGCCACGCATCTCCCCCGGCCCCCGGGAACCAGTCCCGGCGGTTCCCCCAAACGCAAAACCCGAAGCTCATTTCCGATATTTACCAGAAGTGCAGCTCCGGGTAGCTCCGCCGCACTTCTGCCGGTCGCTCCTCGGAATTCGCTCCCTGCCGGTCCCCCTCCGCTACGGGGGCTATGCATGGCCCCCATCACTGTCCGGGCGGCACCTAAACCGTCACTCTCCAGAAATACTTTGACCATTTGGCCCGCGGGGAAGTATAGTTTTTCCTATCTGTTTTTTCGTGAGGAGGTCATCGTGAGAAAAAGCATTGTCGCGTTAGCGTTCATTCTTGTCATGATGTCCGGTGCGGGCCGGCTCGCGGCCGTCGACACCGTCGACACGAAGCTTCTGACCCAGCCTGCCGTCTCGGCCGACCGCGTTGCCTTCGTCTACGCCAATGACCTCTGGACGGCCGACCTCGAGGGTCGGAACGTCCGGCGGCTGACCTCCGACGTCGGCGTCGAGCTCGTCCCCGCCTTTTCCCCCGACGGGACGCTCATCGCCTTCAGCGGCCAGTACGACGGCAACACGGACGTCTATATCGTCCCGGCCGGAGGAGGCGTTCCCAAGCGCTTGACCTGGCACCCGGCCGCCGACATCGTCCAGGGCTTCACGCCCGACGGAACGGCCGTTCTGTTCGCCTCGTCTAGGTTCTCCTCCAACCGCGCCTATTCCCAGCTCTTCACCGTCCCCGTCAAGGGCGGCGAGGCCGGGATGCTGAAAGTTCCCTACGCTTCGAGCGCCAAATTCTCACCGGACGGCCGGTTCATCGCCTACAACCCCTTCCCCGAGGCCTTCACCCAGTGGAAGAACTACCGCGGCGGGAGGTTTTCGCGAATCTGGATTTTCAACGCCCAGGACTACGGCATCGAGAAGGTGCCCCAGCCCGAGGGGCGCTCGAACGACGTCGATCCGATGTGGATCGGCAAGAGCGTTGTTTTCCGGTCCGACCGAAACGGCGAGTTCAACCTCTTTTCCTTCGACCCCGCATCCAAGGCGGTCAAGCAGCTGACCGACTTCAAGGATTTCCCGGTCCTCTCCGCTTCAGTCGGGGCCGGGCGGGTCATCTTCGAGCAGGCCGGCTCGCTCCACCTCTATGACATCGCCCAGGGCCGGAGCCGCAGACTGATGATCGGCGTCGCGACGGACCTCCCCGAGCTCCGGGAGCGCTACGCCAAGGGCTCGCAGTGGGTCTTCGGCGGCGCGGTCTCGCCGACGGGCGCCCGGGCCGTCTTCGAGTTCCGCGGCGAGATCGTCACCGTCCCGGCCGAAAAGGGCGACCCGCGCAACCTGACGCAGACGCCCGGCGTGCACGAGCGCGGTCCGGCCTGGTCCCCCGACGGCAAGTCGATCTCCTATTTCTCCGACGCGTCCGGGGAATACGAGCTCCACGTCCGCGCCCAGGACGGCAAGGGCGAGACGAAAAAATTCAAGCTCGGTGGATCGGGGTTCTACGGTTCGCCGAACTGGTCCCCCGACAGCCAGAAGATCGCGTTCGCCGATAACTCCCTCACCCTGTACTGGCTCGACGTCAAGACCGGGGCCGTGAAAAAGATCGCCTCGGAATACCTCTACCAGCCCGGCGGCCAGTCCTCGATGGAGAGCTCCTGGAGCCCCGACTCCAAGTGGCTCGCGTACACCCTCGGGACGCCGACCTTTTTCCGGCGCGTCCACGTCTATTCCCTCGACCAGAACAAGTCCTTTCCCGTCACCGACGGCCTGAGCGATGTCGACGAGCCGACCTTCGACCCCGAAGGCAAGACCCTCTGGTTCCTGGCCTCGACCGATGCCGGTCCCGTCCGCCAATGGTTCGACATGTCCAACACCGACATGCGGCGGACGTCCGCCCTCTACCTGGCCGTCCTCCGCAAGGACCTGCCCAACCCGCTGGCCAAGGAGAGCGACGAGGAAAAGCCCAAGGAAGAAAAGAAAGAAGCGGAGAAACCGGCCGACAAGCCCGCGCCGATGGCCGCCAAGGAACCGGTCAAGGCTCAGGAGGCCTTCCGCATCGACTTCGACGGGCTCGATAACCGCATTGTCGTCGTCCCTGTTCCGGCCGGCGTTTACAGCAACCTCCAGGCGGGGGAGGCCGGCAAGGTCTTCTACCGCAAGGAGGACCCGCCGCCCACCTCGACCTCGGGCGGGCCGGGCGATTCCTCCATCCATGTCTACGACCTAGCGACCCGCAAGGACGAGGCCTTCGGTCCCGCCTGCGACGGCTTCACCCTGACCGCCGACAAAAAAATGATGCTGGTCGCCTCCCGCAACGCGTGGAGCATCATCCCGGCGAGCGGCAAGCCCCAGCCGGGGCAGGGGAAAATCAACACGGACGCGATCGAGGTCCGGGTCGTGCCTGAAGTCGAGTGGAAGCAGATCTTCGACGAAGCCTGGCGCATCAACCGCGACTTTTTCTACGACCCGAACTTCCACGGCGCCGATTGGAAGGCCATGAAGGCGAAATACGCCGCCTTCCTGCCCCACCTCGCCTGCCGGAGCGACCTCAACCGGGTCATCCAATGGATGTGTTCGGAGCTCGCCGTCGGCCACCACCGGGTCGGCGGCGGCGATTTCATCGGCCAGCCGGCCCGCGTCTCGGGCGGGCTCCTCGGCGCGGACTACGCCGTCGAGAACGACCGCTACCGTTTCAAGAAGATCTACGGCGGGCTCAACTGGACGCCCGAGCTCCGCGCCCCGCTCGCCGAGCCCGGCGCCGAAGTCAAGGCGGGGGAATACCTCCTGGCCGTCGAGGGCCGGAACCTTGTCCCCCCCGACAACCTCTTCGCCCGCTTCGAGGCGACGGCCGGCAAGATCGTCGAGATCACCGTCGGCCCCAACCCCGATGGGGCGGGCTCGCGGACGATCAAGGTTGTTCCCATCGCTGATGAGGGGGCGCTTCGCAACCGCGACTGGATCGAGGGTAACATCCGCAAGGTCCACGAAGCGACGAACGGCCGGGTTGCCTATGTCTACGTCCCGAATACGACCACCCTCGGCCACGTCTACTTCAAGCGCTACTTCTTCCCGCAGGCCGACAAGGAGGCGATCATCGTCGACGAGCGCTTCAACGGCGGCGGCGCCGTCGCCGATTACTACCTCGACTGGCTGCGCAAGCCCGTCTCCGCCTACTGGGCCATGCGCTACGGGGCCGACATGAAGACGCCGAGCGCCTCGATCCAGGGCCCCAAGGTCATGATCATCAACGAAACCGCCGGTTCGGGCGGCGACTTCCTGCCCTACATGTGGCGGAAGTTCGGGATGGGCAAGCTCGTCGGCACGGCGACCTGGGGCGGCCTCGTCGGCGTCCTCGGTTTCCCCGTACTGATGGACGGCGGCTCGGTAACGGCGCCCAACCTGGCCATCTGGACCGAGGACGGCTTCATCGTCGAAAACGTCGGCGTCCCGCCCGACATCGAGGTCGAGCAAACGCCGCGCGACGTCATCGCCGGACGCGACCCTCAGCTCGAACGGGCCATCCAGGTCGTCATGGAGGAATTGAAGGCCAACCCCCCGGTGAAACCCAAGAGGCCGGCCTTTCCGGTCCGGGTGAAAAAGTAGGTTACTTCTTATCGATCTCCGTCCGGAGGCTGTCGACGAGCTTCTGGACGAGCTTTTCGTCGCTCTTCTTCCCCTCGGGGAGAGCGATCTTGAAGGTCATGGCCCCGGATTCGACGTCGTAGTTCTGTTCGAGGAGTCGATAGCCCTCGGGCAGCTCCTTCTTCAATTTGGCGACGGCCAGTTCATAGGCCTTGCGCCCCGCATCGCCTTCCCGGCCCGTGAGGACGATCTGGATCAAGCCGTCGTCCTTAGCGACGACCTTGGTGACGGCCATGGACTCCTCGGCCGCTTCGGCTTCCTCGCCGCGTATTTTTTTAACGATCTTGATTTGTCCCGGTTCTTTGTCGAATTTCAACTCGAATTTATCGAGCTTCACTTCCTGGGCCTTGAGCTCCGCCTCGAGCTTTTCCAGGGATTTTTGGAGCACGTCGATGTCCATCTTCTTGGCCTTGACAGCTTCGGCCTGTTCCCGGATCTGACGGACCTTTTCCAGCAACTCCTTGTCCCTGGCCGTCGAGAAGGCAAACGCTTTGCCGCCTTCGCTCACCAAGGCGCCTTCGACCGGCTTTCCTGAGAATTCCTTCGTGACCCAAACGGCACCTTCCTTGCCGGTCTCCTTGGCCACCCAGGCGATCTCGGGCTCGACTTCCGTCGCCTTCTTGACGATGACCTTGATCGCGCCTTTCTCGGCCTCGTCTTCCTTGATGACCCGGATCTCCTGGGCGCCGGCGGTCTTGCCCTCGGGGGTCCAGTAGTACACGATCTTGGAACCTTCCTTGCCGCCTTCGCCGACCTTCAGGGCCTTGCCCTCTTTAATGAGCTCGATTTCCTCCCCCCTGATCTCCAGGCGCAAAGGCTTGCCTTCCAGGACCTGGATTTCCTTGCCGTCCGAGCTCAGGATGAGGACGTGCCCGCCTTCTCCCGTGGTGATGGTCAGCGGCTTGTCGAGGACGAGTGTCTTGACCGTGTCGCCCTCGGTGATGGTGATCTCGATCGGCGTCTTTGCGCCGTCCTTGGTCGTGACGAAGATCTTTTTCTTTTCCTTCTCCTGGACGACCGCTTTCTCCGCCTGCTTCTCCTGCTGCGCCGCGGCAGCGGGCAGGACGACGGCGAGAGAAACCGGAGCGGGCGCCGCGGTTTCGACGACGGTCGCCGCCGCGGCTGTCTTCTCGATGCCGACGGCCGGACGGGCCGTCCCGACGAGGGCCACGGCCAGAACGACGGCCGATGCCAGCATGATTTTCGTTTTCATCTTGACCTCCTTGAATGTCAGCTTTTGTTTGAGGATGGCCGCCAGGCGTTCATGGAACGAAGACCTCCCCAGCATCCCGAGCAGGGCCGCCGAGGGGTTCCAGCGGAACCCGGCGGAGCGCCGGAAGGCGAGGAGGCTGGCGGCGTATATCGACGGCCTGATCCCCGCGCGAAGGACCAGTTCGTCGCAGGCGATTTCCTGCTCCTTGCGAAGCTCGCGGTAGACGACCCAGCAGAGCGGATTGAACCAGAAAGCGGCCAGGCTCGTCCGGACGAGGAGCATGACCAGGAAGTCCGCCCGCTTGACGTGGGAGAGCTCGTGAAAGAGGGCCGAAGAGCGTTGCTCCTCAGTCCAGGCGTCCGCTCCCACCGGCATGAGGACGACGGGCTTCCTCCAACCCCAGGTCAGGGGCACGAGGACCTCGGGGTGGCTCTTGAGGCGGATATTGCGCCGGAGCGAGACGAGCGCCCTGAAGCGTTCGAGGAGGACCCGCCAAGCGGGGTCGCCGAGCGCGGTTCCCTGCGCGGTCAGCTTGACCGCCCCGGCCAGGCCGACGGCCAGTCTCAGGAAGAGAACGATAAGACCAGCCGCCCAGAGGACGGCGAGAAGGGAATTGATAGGGCTTGCGTCGGTTGCGGGAAGACGGGAAGTCGCGGCAGCGGAAAGCGGGGGAGAGGAGAGTTCGGGCGAGGGGCCGTCCGCAATTGAGGCGAGGGCCAACTCCGGAAACCGGACAACGCCGGGCGACGGACTTTGGACGTCGAGACCCATGGCCCGCGCTCCGGTCACTCCCGGTCGGGCCGGATTGGGCGCCGACGTCCCCGTTCCCGCGCCGGCCGCCCGCGCCGGAAGGAGCGACGTCCGCCACTCGACCGGGGCGAGCGAGAGGACGGGAAGGAGGAGCAGGCCGACAAGGGCGAAGGACAGCACGAAATGCCGGAAGGCGGCCGGCCGGCGCCTCGAAGCCGCGGTGGCGAGGAGGGCCAGCGTCAGGACGGCCGTCGTCTTGAGAAAATATTCGACGCCGAGGCCGAGCGTTCCGGCGGCGGCGAATCCGCCCATGTCAGCGTCCCTCCTTGCGGGCTTTTTCGATGAGCCCCGTCAACCGACGGTAATCGTCCTCCGAAAGGCTGTCCTCGGAGATGTCCAGCAGGGCGGCCACGACGTCCTCGGTCGAGCCGTCGAAAAAAGTCCGCATGAGATGGCTGAGGGCGCTCCGCCGGGCCTTCTCCCGCGGGAGGAGGGGCGAGTAGATGTAGCGGGGGCCGTCCTGACGGTGGGCCAGGTGGCCCTTTTGCTCGAGGACACGGAGCAGGGCCCGGACGGCCGAATAGCCGGGAGGGGAGGGCAGGCGCTCGAGCACCTGGAGGGCCGAGGCCTCCTTCATCTCGTAGACGATGTCCATGATCTGCCGTTCACGCCGGCTCAGGTTCTTCTCGTTTTTCATGCGGCCTTCGCTCCTCTTCGTTATGCTAAAAAAATAGCATGCTAAAATATTAGCACTCGTTTTCAGGCTTGTCAAGAGGGTCTGCTATTTTTTTAACATCCACAGATTTCCAAACCGCTCGGCCTGGCGAAAGGTTGCATTCATCCGCCGTTTCCCTCGAAGCTCCGGCCTGGTCTGGAGGGACAGTCCCTCTTCGGTTCCTTGACGGCCGGCCTCTGCACGACTAAAATATCGACGGGCTAACTGAAATACCGCACACTGGGCCGGACAGGCTTACGCGTTTCCATCGTCGGCCTCGGCACTTGGCAGCTCGGCGGCGAATGGGGCAGGGACTTCGGCCAGGCCGAGGTCGACGCCATTCTCGACCGGGCGGCCGAAGCCGGCATCAACCTCATCGACACGGCCGAATGCTACGGCGACCATCTGGCCGAGCGCCTCGTCGGCGACTACCTGTCGCGGCACGAGCGCGACCGCTGGATCGTCGCGACCAAGTTCGGCCACGGCTTCAACGGCTTCATGGACAGGACCGACCGCTTCCGGCCGGAGGAAGTCAGAGATCAGCTCATCACCTCCCTCCGGGCCCTGCGGACCGACAGGATCGACCTCTACCAATTCCATTCTGGGAGCGACGAGGCCTTCCTCGACGACAGCCTTCAAGCAGTGCTCGAGGACGCCCGGCGGTCGGGCATGGTCCGCAACCTCGGCGTCTCCATCCGCGGCGCGGGCAGCGAAGTCCAGACCCGGGAGGCGTTCGGGCGCGGCTACGGCGTCCTTCAGGTCGTCTATAACCGGCTCGACGTCCGGGCGGAATCCGATGTTTTCCCCTTCGCCCGTCGGTACGGACTGGGCATCCTGGCCCGCGTCCCCCTTGGGAGCGGCTTTCTCAGCGGGAAATACGAGGCGGGGGACAAGTTCGGCGCGGGAGATTACCGTTCGACGCTGGGCAAGGACGAAATCGCGCGCCGTGTCCACGAAGCGGAACGGATCGCCGACGAGGAGGTGCCGCTCGGTGTCTCGCGTGCCCGCTGGGCCCTAGCCTGGTGCCTGCGTGACCCGGTCGTGGCG
Source organism: Candidatus Aminicenantota bacterium (assembly GCA_026393975.1). Taxonomy (GTDB): domain Bacteria; phylum Acidobacteriota; class Aminicenantia; order Aminicenantales; family Saccharicenantaceae; genus RBG-16-66-30. The sequence goes on from JAPKZD010000008.1 coordinate 93,435, forward strand.
GCGGTCATCCCCGGGGCGAAGTCCCCGGAACAGGTGGCCGAGAACGCCTCGGCCGCGGACCTGCTCTCCGACAGCACGCCTTAGCCCGGGCTATTCTTAAAAACCCCGATCTGTCATAGCGGATCACTTGTCTACCGGCGCGGGCAAGGCCGCGGCCGGCTTGAGGCATTCGTCACGGAACCGCCGGGCGAACTCGTCGACCTCTTTGGGCGCGAGCGCCGTTTTGCCTTCGGCCACGTAAGCGTTGAAAACCCGGTTGAAACAAGACTGGTAGCGAAGCTTGTCGGTCAATCCTTTTTCGTCCAACTTGGGCTCGTCGTAGAGCCGGACCGAGACGAGGTCCTCGCGGTCCTGGGTGAGGCTGTAGACGTAGTTTGCGGCGGCGTAACAGCTCTCGCTCGTCGCCTCGAGGTCCTCGTGGGCGTTGAGGCTGAGACGGACGTCGAGCGAGAGGTCGAGGAGGTCGAGAGGCGTGAGCTCGCGGGAATAGAGGAAATTCTCGCCGTCCATCCGCTGGGCGAGGATGCCGCCGTTGCAGGCGCTGCCCTCGTTCCAGACCCTGATCAGGCCGAGCCAGCTTCCGTTCTTCTGGAGGAGGAGGATGTTGTCGATGTCGGCCGTTTCGCCGGCGTTGAAAGTGATCGAGAGGATGTAGATCTCCGCGCCTCCGCTCACGGACCCGGCGAAAGCGACGTAGGCGAAGAAGGGCGACTTCTGGCTGAAAGGGTCTTCCTCGAAATCCGTGATCCACCAGCCGGGCTGGTCCTCCAATTGGCTGGCCTCCAGGTTTGTCTTGAAATCGGCCAGGTTGATCTGGCCGTTCGCGGACCGGTAGAGAGCGTTGATCGCGGCGGGGTGGATGGCCTGACCGCGGAAGGTGAAGTCGCCGGGGACGTCCTCCGCGACCTTGGTTTTACAGGCGGAAACGGCGCCGAGCAGGGCTAATGCGGCAAGAGCCGCCAGGATCTTCGAATTTTTCATCGTCTCGCTCCTCCCGACACTTTAGACGGTCTCCCGGCAAGTCTCTTCCTGAAAAGCGAACCTTTTGAGAACTCGTTTCGTAAATAGGAGCGACGCGCGAATACTATCCTGACCGAAAATGGAGACCGAATTGAAGAAAAGCCCGCTCTCGAGGTCGATGACGACGGCCTCAGCCTCCCTGTCCATGGCCCTTCTCGTCCTCGCCATCTTGGCGGCCGCCCCAGCGGTTCTCCGGGCCGAAACTTCCGCTTCTGCCGCCGCGCGCCCCGCCGTCCAGGCGGAAGTGCCCGTCCTTACGAAAGCCACCGTCCCGCCGGTCATCGACGGAGTCCTCGACGACGCCGTCTGGTCGACGGCCCTCAGATTCGACGGTTTCAAGACATTCAAGCCCGATTACGGCAAGGACGGCAGCCAAAAAACAGAGGCCTACATCGCCCACGACGCCGAGAACTTCTACTTCGCTTTCCGCTGCTACGACAGCGAGCCGTCCAAGGTCAAGGCCGCCGTCAGCAAGCGCGACAACATCTTCCAGGACGACATGGTCTTCATCAACCTCGATACGTTCAACGACAACCAGAGCGCCTTCGTCTTCATGCTCAACCCGCTCGGCATCCAGGGCGACGGCATGCTGACGGTCAACGGGAACGTCGAGGCGAGCTTCGATACGGTCTGGTACAGCAAGGGCCGGATCGACGACCAGGGCTGGACCGTCGAGGCCCGCATTCCCCTTCAGAGCATCCGCTTCCCGAACCGGGACGTCCAGACCATGCGCATCCTGTTCATCCGTTTCTTCACCCGGAGCTCCGAGCAGGTCAGCTTCCCGCCCCTCGACCCGAACAAGGGCTCCCTCCTCAGCCAGGCCCAGCCCTTCCAGGTCTCGGGCCTCAAGTATAAGCGCGTCGTCGAGCTCCTGCCCGCCTTCACTTTCGGACGGACCCAGGAAGCGAGCGAAGCCACCCAGGGCGAGGTCGTCAGGAATAAAGAGCTGGACATCGGCGACCTCAGCCTGACCGGGAAGCTGGGCATCACCTCCGACCTGACCCTCGACGGCACGGTCAATCCCGACTTCAGCCAGGTCGAGGCCGATGCCGGTCAGGTCGACTTCAACCGCCGCTATTCGCTCTACTACGAGGAAAAGCGGCCGTTTTTCCTGGAGGGGAACGACCTCTGGCAATTCGGCGGGGCCATGGAGGAAGCCCCGTTGATGGCCCTCGTTTACACGCGGAACATCGTCGACCCGGCCTTCGGCTTCAAGCTGACCGGCAAGATCACCCCGCGCGACACCGTGGCCGCGATCTACGCCCAAGACACCATTCCCCGCGATCCGTACAACCCGGAAATCGTCCATCTCACTCCGGATTTCATGATCGCCCGCTACAAGCACGCGCTCAAGGACGACGCCTTCCTGGGCGCCTTCTACACGGGACGGGAGGTCGGCTCGGGCTTCAACCGCGTCGGGGGCGTCGACGGCCGATTCCGGCTGAGCCCGTTGGCCACGGCCTCGTTCCACCTCTTCGGCTCGCTGACCCGGGACCCCGGCGCCGAGACGACGAACGCCGACCACGCGCTCTCGCTCGCCTATAATTTCGGCAACCGCAAGGTTTACATCGACCTCGGCTACCAGGACATCTCGGAGGGCTTCCGGGCCGACACGGGTTTCCTTTTCCGGACGGGCCTGCGGCGGCTGGCGGCCTTCGCCATGTACAACATCTATCCGAAGTCGAAGTTCTTCCAGAAGATCGAGCCCTTCTACTGGAGCTATCATCTCTACGACACGATCTACGACATGTGGGAAACGGTCAACGTCTTCGTCTTGCGTTTTCGCTTGCCGCGGAACACCATGGTCCGCTTCGATGGAATCCTGGCCAACGAAGTCTATGCGGGGAAGAGGTTCGACCAGAGCGGCTGCGGGTTCATGATGGAGTCCCAACTGGCCAAACAAGTCTATGTCCAAGCCCGCGTCCGGCGGACGGGCAATACCTTCTACGACCCGGCCGACCCCTACCAGGGCTACGGGACCCAAGCCACGACGGCCGTCCGATATCAGCCCATGGACCAGCTTGATTTCAGTCTGAGCCTGGATTACGTCGATTTCTTCAGGAAGTCGGACCGGACGAAGATCTACGATTATCTCATCTTGCGAAGCCGGAACACCTACCAAGTCAACAAGTACCTCTTCGTCCGGGGGATCGTCGAGTACAACGACTTCTACAAGCGAATGACCTTGGACGGGCTCCTCTCGTTCACGTACATCCCGGGCACGGTCGTCCACCTGGGCTACGGCTCGGCTTTGGAGAAGCAGGAGTGGGACGAAGGGCTGGCCGGGTTCGCCCCGAGCAGCCGCTTCCACGAGATGAAGCGCGGCTTCTTCTTCAAGGTCAGCTACCTCTGGAGATTCTGAGCATGAAAAAATACTTCATCGGAAAGAAATGAAACCTTTTGGAAGGGGCGTTCGTCTATATGTATGGAGACGGCAAGAAAGAGAGAAACGAAGAGAACGACCATGAGATACCAACAGCACGACGCTTCGAGGATAAAGACGCTCCGGCTCGCCGTAAGGCCCGGAGCGTCGGCGATCAATCAGCTGGCCGCGGCTTTAGCGGGCCGGCGCCGGGAGCGCGCCGCCCTGATCTCCGTGGCCGGTTTCTTTTTCCCATATCTCCCCGGGTTCCCCATTTTCGCCTACCCGGGGAGAAAGTCCCTGGCGCCGGTACGGCCTAGCAACTTTTAGTAGCGCCCGTATTCCTCGACGAGCTCGGCCACCCGCCGGACGCGGCTTTCCAGTCCGTCGGGAGGCACCTGGTCGGCGACGCCGAGGACGTAGCGGGGGCTTGAAATCATCACGCGCAAGACCGCTCTCACGTGCCGCTCGAATTCGGTCTCCGGAACCTTGTCCGTGAAGTAGACGCCGGGAAGGCCGCCCCAGAAGACCGTCTGCCCTCCGCCGCGCCACTCCGCCCAGCGTTCGACTTCGAGGTCCCCGAACCAGGGGACGCGGTCGGGCCGGCCGCCGGCGAGCAGGGTCAAGACGCGCTCTCTTTCGGTCATCATGCGCCCGAAATATAGTATTGGCCCGCGCCGCGTGTCAATCGAACGAAAGTAATAGCGCATTACTTGACAGAAGCATTACTTAATCGTATTATCGGAATGGGTAGATCGTCCAAGGGAGATGCCGATGCTCTGCAAACGGACCTATAAGAACCAGATCACCATTCCCAAGAAGGTGATGGAAAAATTCGACGGCGTCGAATACTTCGAGGCGAGGATTCGGGAGGGAGCCATCGTCCTTGAGCCCGTCGAGGTCAAGCCTATCGACGAGAGCAGACTGGTCCAGGCCAGGAAAAAGGTCGCCGAGCTGGGGCTGACGGAACGGGACGTCGAGGACGCCGTCGCATGGGCCAGAAAGAAATAAGGGTCGTCCTCGATACGAACGTCCTCGTCTCGGCCCTGCTGTTCGCCGGCCCGATCGGCCGTCTCGTATCGCTCTGGCGGGAACGCCGGATCGTGCTCCTCCTGTCCAAAGACGTGTTCATCGAATACCTGCGCGTCCTCGCCTATCCGAAGTTCAAGTTGAGCGGGGAGGAGATCAAGGCCCTCGTCGAAGAATACGTCCTGCCTTTCGCGGAGATGGTGACGGTCGCCGAGGCGCCGGGGGTCATCCGCGAAGACCCTGCCGACGACAAGTTCCTGGCGTTGGCCGCGGCCGGGCGTGCCCGCACTATCGTTTCGGGCGATAAGCACCTTCTGGCACTTGGGGAATATCGCCGTGTCAAGATCGTGACGCCGCGCGAGTTCCTGGATTCGGAAATAATGTAAAATAAGAGCCGATGGACAAGATAGATTCCTGGCTCGCCGCCCGCGCCCGGAACGTGCCGTGCGTCTCCTACCCGCCGGAGCTTCCCATCGCCGCCCGGGCCGACGAGATCGTCGCTGCCCTTCGCTCGCCGCGCCAGCACGTCGTCATCATCTCCGGAGAGACGGGCTGCGGCAAGAGCACCCAGATCCCGAAGATGTGCCTCGAGGCGGGGCGCGGCATCAACGGCCGCATCGGCGTCACTCAGCCGCGCCGTCTGGCCGCCGTGACCATCGCCTACCGCATCGCCGAGGAGCTCGGGGAGACGCTCGGACGCTCCGTCGGCTACAAGATCCGCTTCCAGGACCGGACGGCCCGCGACGGCTACATCAAGGTCATGACCGACGGCATCCTCCTTGCCGAAACCCAGGGCGACCGCCTCCTCCACGAGTACGACACGATCATCATCGACGAGGCCCACGAGCGCTCGCTCAACATCGACTTCCTGCTCGGCATCATGCGCAAGCTCCTCGACGAGAGGCCCGAGCTCAAGCTCGTCGTCACCTCGGCGACGCTCGACACGGAGAAATTCTCCAAGGCCTTCCGCAACGCGCCCATCATCGAGGTCAGCGGTCGACTCTACCCGGTCGAACTCGAGTACCGGCCGCCGGAGAAAGAAGAGGCCGAGGACAAGGACTACGTCGACCAGGCCGTCGAAGCCGTCGAGTACCTGCGCCGGGAGAAACCGCCGGGCGACATCCTCGTCTTCATGCCCACGGAGCAGGACATCCTCGAGACCTGCCGCATCCTCGAGGGCAGGAAGTGGCCGCTGGTCAAGGTTCTGCGGCTTTTCTCGAGGCTCCCGGCGGGGGAGCAGAGGATGGTCTACACCGTGACCGCGCCGAAGATCGTCGTGGCCACGAACGTCGCCGAGACGTCGCTGACCATCCCCGGCATCCGCTACGTCGTCGACACGGGAGTGGCCCGGATCGCCCAGTACCAGCCGGGGACGCGCATCAACAGCCTGCCGATCTCGCCGGTCTCGCGGGCCTCGGCCGACCAGCGCAAGGGGCGGTGCGGCCGCGTCCGGGAGGGGCTCTGCGTGCGCCTCTACTCGGAGGTCGACTACGAATCGCGCGAGGAATTCACCTCGCCGGAGATTTTGCGCAGCGACCTGGCCGAAGTCATCCTGCGCATGACCGACCTCGGCCTCGGCGACCCGCTCCAGTTCCCGTTCATCGACCGGCCCGCGGCCAAGGCCGTCCACGACGGCTACGACACGCTCGTCGAGATCGGCGCCATGAGAAAATCGGAGCTGACCGAGATCGGCCGCCTCATGGCCCGGATGCAGCTCGACCCGCGCCTGTCGCGCATGCTCCTCGAGGCCCGCGCCGAGAATTGCCTGCCCGAGGTGGCCGTGCTGGCCGCGGCGCTGAGCATCCGCGACCCGCGCGAGCGGCCGCCGGACAAGTCCGCGCAGGCCGATGCCGTGCACGCCGCCTTCCGCCACCCCGACTCGGACTTCCTCGTCCTGCTCAACATCTGGAACCGCTACCACGGCGATTTCGAAAAGCTCGCGAGCCTCGTCCAGAAGCGCCGCTTCTGCCACGAGAACTTCCTGTCCTTCCCCCGCATGCGCGAGTGGACCTATCTCTACGCGGAGATCCAGGAGGCCATGCGCCGGCTAAGATGGGGTCAGGTCTACTCTAACCCCGTCTTAGCGGAAAGCGCGAGGCTGCACGCCGACGTGTCGCCGGCCCTGTACGGCGCGATCCACCGGTCCGTCCTCAGCGGCTACCTCTCCAACATCGCCGCCCACAAAGAAAAGCACATGTACTCCGGGGCCAGGAACCGCGACGTCATGCTCTGGCCCGGCTCCGTCCTCTTCGGCAAGTCGGCCGGCTGGATCGTCTCGACCGAGGTCGTCCGGACGTCGCGCCTATTCGCCCGCACGGCCGCCCGCATCGACCCCGCCTGGCTCGAGGCCCTGGGCGGGCCGCTCTGCAAGCGTTCCTACTCCGACGCCGCCTGGGACCGGACTCGTGGGGAGGTCGTCGCGAAGGAACGCGTCACCCTCTTCGGCCTCGAGGTCGTCCGCGAGCGCCGCGTCTCGTATGGCCGAGTCAACCCGGCCGAGGCCCA
>JAPKZD010000022.1 GCA_026393975.1 Candidatus Aminicenantota bacterium
ATAGCGCCTTCTTGAAGGGTGTCCTATAATGCTGTTGGGCCATCGTAGTAAAAATCCTCCTCTCTTTCGGTTTGGCGATCGAAGAGAGTTTACGATGGCCCGCCTCCTATGCCAAATTGCGAACTTCACTGTACACTACCGAATAACGACGGCCCCTGTCAGTGTCTTTCTCATGGGTTCCTCCAATTCGTCAGTTCTGGTTTCCAAATCATCGACCCGATTATGGTGGAAGTAAAAGGTCCTTGTCAAGGCGAAAGGCAAAGTTTTTCGGGCCGAAAAAAAAGGGCGGCGGGAAAGCCCGCCGCCCCGTGCGTCTGCGGTGTGCTTGAGCTTAGAACATCAGCCGGGCGCCGATGCGCGCCTGCCGCGGAGTGCTGATGCCGTAGAGTTCATGTCCGTCCGTGGAAGTATAATCGCCGGGAGTCCAGTCATAGCCGATGCGCGTGCCCCAGGAGTTGATGGTGTTGGCGTTGAAGACGTTGAATACGTCGACCATCAGTCCGAGGCGGTACTTGTCGGCTAGGGTGAAGATCTTCTCGAGGCGCAGGTTGAGGATCTTCTCCATGGGGTAGTGGTTGGAACCGCGGGGTTCCGTGAAGAACGTGATCCGGCCCTGGTTGAACGACGATGTCCGGAATCGCGTCGTCCAGGATTCACCCGTGATCCCCCAGAAGTAGCCGGTCAAGCTGATGTCGAAGGGCAGGACGTAGGTGCCCTGGAGCTTGATCATGTGGGTCGGGTCGTACGTGAGGTTGCCTTTGGCGTTGATCCAGGCGTTCGGATCGCTCTTTGCTCCGCCCCAGCCGATATCGCCGCCGAAGCTATTGTTTATGGTCCCGGTGGCCTTCCCGTAGACGTAGGAAACGAGCAGCTGCCAGCGGTTGGAGAAGCGCTTGTTGAACAGGACCTCGATGCCCTCGTATTTCCGGTAGGGCTCCTCGAGGATCCAGGGGAACAGCACGGGGTCCTTTCTGAGGTTGGTGATGAGGTAATCGGTAGCCCCCAGCGTTTCGGCCGTCTGCTCGTAGACGGTGAAGGTCTGGTCGAGATCGGAGGAATAGACCGATTGCTCGGTGTAGTCGGCGGCTCTATTGTAGCGTCCGATGAGGTCGTTCCACTTCCGGTTGATGTAGGTCACACCGAAGGAGGTGTCCTTGAACAGCTCGCGCTCGATCCCCACCGTGAACTGGGCCATATAGGGGTGTTTGATGTTGGGGTCCATGGTGTAGGGGGTGTAGGGAGTCCGGAACATTTCGGCCCACTCCCCGGCTTCGAGATCCCAGTAGTAGCCGACGTAGTCTTTGAAGTTCGCGCTGGGGTTCATCCTGTCGTGGTAGGCGGTCAGCATGGCCTCGGTAAAGTGGCCGTAGTGAGCCTTGAGGATGGTCGATTTGTCGCCCAGGATGTCGAAGGTGAAACCCAGGCGGGGGGCCAGCCGCTTCGTCTTGAAGACGGTTCCGCTGACGCCCTTGACGTCGCCCCAGTTCTGGCTGTAGCGGAGGCCGAGGCTTAAGTTCAGCCTTTTCGTGACCTGCCAGGAATCCTGGAAGAACATCTCCAGCCGGGTGTAGCGGGTGTTCGTATCGTACCCCCCGTACTGGTAGGCCAGGTAGGGCCCCGAGTAGCCGTAGCTGTAATAGTCTACGTATTTGACGTTATCGCCCAGGGTGCCCCCCGTGCCGGTGTAGCCGTAGCGGCTCCGGGCCATGGACCGCTCGAACTCGGCCCCGAACTTGAACTCGTGGGAGCCGAGGAGGAAGTCCTCGGCGTAGTGGGTCAGGCTGGCGTTGGTCCCGAAGCGGGCCCGGTCGGCGTAGTAGTAGTAGCCGGCGCTGTCCGTGAGCATGTTCGCGTCCAGGTTGAAGTGGGAGTAGGTGTCGTACCCGGCCGTGGGATCGAGATAATAGCGGCCCTCGAAGTAGTTGGCCTTGATGTCGAAGAAGGTCTTCGGGCTGAGGATCTTGGTCAGGCTGAAGCTCAGGAGCCAGTCGGGCGAGTCCTGGGTGACCGTGGCTATGGGGAGAGTCGTAGCGTCGGCGCCGCGGTTGGTGCCTTGATACTTGGTCCTCTGGAAGGCGAGGTTCATGCTCAGCGTCGACGTCAGCTGGGAGGTCAGCTTGGCGAAGAACCGCGGCTGCTTGTAGTCGACGTCCTCGGGGAAGCCGGCCGGGCGGTTCCTGGTCCGGTAGAACTGGCCGCCGACGTAGAACCAGAGCTTGTCCTTGACGATGGGTCCGCCGAGGTGCCCGTTGATGTCCATGAGCTTCGAACTCGGCGAGGTCAGCGAGGGGAAGTCCGTGAGGTAGGCCTGGTTGTTGTTAGCCTGCCAGAACTTGGAGTCGGCCTGGTAGCCCTGAAAATCGAATTCGAAATGGCCCGAGAAGTTGTTGCCGCCGGACTTCGTCACCAGGTTGAAGATGACGCCGGTGAAGTTGCCGTATTCGGCGGGCAGGCCGACGCCCATGACCTTGGCCTCCTCGATGATGTTGTAGTCCGAGAAGACCCAGGCCGAGCCGGCTTCGGGGTCGGCGACGTTGACGCCGTCCATGGAGTAGGCGATGCCCGTGCTCTGGGACGCTCCGTAGGCGACATCGTCCTTGACCCCGGGGGCCAGGTTGACGATGTCCGACGTGAACTGACTGTTGGGGACGTTCCTGAGGATCTCGTTCGACAGGGTGACCGACGCCGTCTCCGTGGACTTGACGTCGATCGTCGGAGACTGGGCGGTGACCGTGACCTCCTCGGAGATCGTCGAGGCCTTCATCTGGATGTCGATGTTCAGGGTGGACGTGGTGTTCACCCGGATCTTCTCGCGGATGACCGCCCCGAAGCCTTGAAGCTCGGCCTTGACCTGGTATTCTCCGGGCGGCAGGGCCGGGAACCGGAACTCGCCGCCGGCGTCCGTGAGGAACGTTCGAATACCCATGAGGTTTTGGCTCGAGATCGTCACGTTGACACCGGGCAGCGGCGCTCCCTGCTCGTCAGTCACGACGCCGCGGATGGCGCCGGTTTCCTTGGATTGGGAGAAGGCGATGGGGGCGAGGAGAAGCGTGATCGCCAGGATGCATAAAAGCTTGTTTCTCAAATAGTCCTCCTTTCCGTTGATACACGACTTGTTTCTTGGCCGGAATGATCTATAGATTTACCGATTTGCCACCTCCTTGAAATAACCAAGCAATTTTAATGCCAACTTTAGATTGCATACATCCCGTTGATAATAAATTAAATAGCAATCATGACAAGCATCCGCTCATCCATTAATTTGGATGTTATCCAAAAAAATCGGCAATATCAAGAAAAATTTCGCAAAAACGGACGATGTCCCGAGGGCGATTTGAATTGACCCCGGGCGTGTGCTATCGTAGCTTCTAGGAAGATGAAAACCCGAGTCCTTGGTGTCGCATTTTCTATTCTCTTCGTGGCCAGCGCCTTGGCCGGTCCGGAAAAGCTTTCGCCGGAACTTCAGGCCTGGCTCGAAGACGTTTCCCCGATCCTCACCCGGATGGAGCGGGCCGTTTTCAAGAAACTCCAAACCAACGTCGAACGGGAGAAGTTCGTCCGTTTCTTCTGGCGGATGCGGGACCCCCTGCCTGACACGACGGCGAACGAGTTCCAGAAAGAGTACGAGGAACGCGTCCGCTTCACCGACCAGAACTTCGGCCACTATTCGCCGAAACGGGGGAGCCAAACCGACCGGGGTTACTACTACCTCGTCCTCGGGCCGCCGCTCGAGCGCCATTTTTTCACGACCCAATCCGAGGTTTGGCCCCTCGAGCTCTGGTTCTACAAGGGGGCCCAGGAATACGGCCTGCCGGATTATTTTTACCTGATCTTCTACCAGCCCGAGGGGATCGGCGATTTCCGTCTCTACTCGCCGGGCGTCGATGGCCCGGAGAAGCTGGCCGTCCCCATCATGGGGGGAGGGAGCATGAACCGCTCCCAGGCGGTCGAGGCCATCAGGAAAGCGAATTCCGAGCTCGCCTCGGCGGCCCTGAGCTACATGCCCGGCGAACAACCGATGGGAATGGGCTCGTTTTCCTCCGACACCATCATCGCCTCCATCCGCGGCCTCCCGGAGAAGAAATTCTCGGACACCTACGCCAAGTCGTACATGTCCTACAAGGATTACGTCGAGACGGAGTATTCGGACAATTATCTCCAGAGCGCCTTCCAGGTCAAAGTTTTCCGGGAAGGCGGCCAGGCCTTCGTCCATTGGACGATCGAGCCGGAGAAGATGAATTTCGGGACCCAGGGCAGCGCTATCTACGCCAGCTTCGAGCTCGTCCTGCGGCTCGAGGACGGCCGCGGCGGGACGGTCTTCGAGAAGGTCGAAGAGATCCCGCTCAAGCTCACGCCCGAGCAGTACAAGGCCCACGAACGCCAGCGCTTCGCCTTCCAGGACCTCCTGGCCGTCGTCCCCGGCGAGTACCGGGCCTTCTTCCTGCTGAAGAACAAGACGGGCAAGGACTTTTCCTCTTTCGAGACGAGGGTCGTCACGCCGGCGGAGCCGGAGGCCGGCCAGGCCGGGCTCAGCGCCCCGCTCATCTTCCACGCCCGGGAGGCCGTCCCCGACGCCCAGAAAAACAACCTCAAAGCTTTCGCTTTCGGCGGCTGGCAGTATATCGTCGGCGCCCGGAACGAGTTCACTACGGCCTCGACGCTGGGCGTCTTCGTCCAGGCCTGGAATCTCGGCAAGCTCGGCCTCGCCGCTCCGCCGACCTTCGTCCTCGACATTGTCTCGCTCGATACGAACCAGAGCGCCGGGCTCTTTGCCCTGTCGGACGTTGTCGCCGACCCCCATGCCCCGGCGACCCTCCTCGTCTCGGGGACCGCCTCCTTGAAGGACGTCAAGCCCGGCTACTACCGGGCGGAGATCTCGGCCCGGGCCGCCGACGGACGGACGGTCCTCGCGCAGAAGGAGAATTTCGTCGTCCTTTCCCAGCCCGTCCCGGTCGTGCCTTGGACGTACGCCGGTCTGCACGGGCCGTTCCCCGGTCCCGAGCACCTCAAGATCCTCGCCTCCCAGTACTTCCTGACCGGAGATTACGAGCGGGCCCGGGACACCCTCGAAAAGACGCTCAAGGACAAGGACGACCCGGCCGTACGCCTCCTCCTCGCTAAAACGTTATACGGCCTCGGGCTTTTCAAGCAATCGCTCGGCCACGCCCTGCCGCTTTACGAGCGGGTACCCGACCGGGAAGCGGCCAAGGTTATCGCCCTCGACTACGCCGCGCTGAAGGACTGGAATTCCGCCCTGACCTATCTCGACAAGCTCCTGGCCGAGGCGACCGAAGTCCCGGTCCTGAACCTGGCCGCCGAATGTCTCCTGGCCCTCGACCGCCCGGAGAAAGCCCTGCCCCTCCTCCAGAAGTCGCTTTCGCTCGTTCCCGACCAGCCGGCGGTCAAGGCTCTGGAGGAAAAAACGAGAAAGCGTGCCGGTCAAAAATAGGAGTTTGAGATGATACCCAAGAAAGCCACGCTCATCGCTTTGGCCCTCGCCCTGTCCGCGACCGGGGCCTGGGCTCAGTACCAGGGCCGGATCAAAGGACGCGTCCTGGACCCTTCCGGGAATCCCGTCGATAAGGCCGACGTGATGCTCGTCTCTCAGAGAACCTCCACGATCCGCTACGACAGCAAGACCGACAAGGAGGGCCGGTTCGTCCAAGTGGGATTGATGCCCGGCTACTACATGCTCTCCGCCAAGAAAGCCGGTTTCGGGCCGGGGTCCAAGGAGATCAAGGTCGGCGTCGCGGGCGAAGAGTCCGTCGAGATCACCCTCAAAACCGTCGATACCGAAGAGGCGAAAAGCTACTCCGCCGCGGACAAGTCGTTCCTCAAGGGGAATAAGCTCTATACCGAGCAGAAATACGCCGAAGCCGTGTCGGCCTACGGGGAGGCCGTCGCGCTCGACCCGGGGAACTGGGGCTACCGGCTCAACCTGGGATTGTCCCAGAAAAAGGCCGGCCAGCCCGAGGCGGCCCTGGCCGCCTTCCGTAAGGCGGTCGAGCTCAACCCGGAAAGCTACAGCGCCAACAAGGAAACCGGCGAGGCCTTGGCCACGGCCAAGCAGTTCGCCGAGGCCAGGCCCTTCTATGAAAAGGCCGCCGCCCTGAGCCCCGACGACCCCGACGCCCAATACAACTTGGGCGTCTGCCTCGTCAACGTCGGCGAATCCGAGGCGGCCCTGCCGCGTTTCCAGAAGGCCGTCGAAATCAAGCCGGACTACGCCGAGGCGTATTACCAGATGGGCACGATCCTCATCGGCCAGAACAAAGCGGCCGAAGCCTGCGACAGCCTGGAGAAGTTCCTGGCCCTCGCCCCGACCCACGAGAAGGCCGGGATCGCCAAGCAGCTTCTCGAATTCCTGAAGAAAAAGTAGTGCCCTGGGGGGGTTACTTGACCTCGAAAGCGACCTTGGCGTCGGCCTTCGTCCCGGTCACCTTGTCCGTGATCTGGGCGAGGAGCGTGTATTTGCCGGCGGGCAGGGGTCTCTTCTCGACCCGCTCGCCCTTGTCGTCCTTGATCTGAAGAGTCTGGACGAGGGGCAGCGGCTGATTGATGAAGTAGGCCTCGTAGGCCTGGGGGGCCCACTTGATGGCCACCTTCCCGTCCTCTCCCTGGATCTCGAAATTGACCTCGAGGTCGTTCACCGGCCTCTGCGCGGCCGGATCCTTGACCCCCGCGCCGAGGACGAAGAAAAAGATCTCGAGATTGTCGCCGGCCTTGATCTCGCCGGCTATGCTGGAGACGACCCTGATGGCGCCCCAGGTGAAGCAGCTCCGGTGGACCATCGGCCGCTTATCGGGTTCGACCTGGTCCATGGACTTGACGATCACCAGTTCCGTCGGCCAGAGCGCGGACTGGAAGGTCTCGGGTCCCGGCAGAGTGATGTCGCAGTATCCGACGCTCATTTTCTTCATGTCGGGAGTCGTGAGGACCATGGCCAGCGTGTATTTCCCCGAGGGCATGGCCAGGCCGAAAGAGTACCAGTCCTCTTTTTCCGCGTCATAGCCCGTGCCGTCGCTCTTCAGGACGGTGAGACTCTTTCCGCCCCAGAACGGCTTGAACGCTCCGGCGTCGCCGGGCTGGAAAAACTGGAAGAAGACGTTGAGCGTGGTTTCCATTTCTCCCGAACCGGAGGCCGATGGGACGTAGCCGAGGTCCCCGTTCTTGGCCTTGAAGAAGAAGACGGGGTAGATATTGCCGCCCTGAGCGGGGAGGATGAGCTGTTTGAAGAAGCTGAAAGGAATGTCCTGCCGACCCTGCCGGGCGGCCAGGCCTTCCTGGATCAAGGCCGCGACCTCTTTGGGCATCGAGGCTTTTGCCGGCGGCTTCACCTCTTGCTTCTTGTCCTGTTGCTTCTTGTCCTGGATTCCGGACGCCGCCTGTGCGGAAACCGAGAGCATGCTGATGACGGAGAGAAGCGCGAAGCCGGCCGCGATCGTTCTAAAAGCTTTCATCTTTCCTCCTGTTGAAAATACCTCATTTTATTCCGCCTCCCTAGAGAGCAATTCCCATGCCAACTCTTATGGCAGGGGCTCTCTTGTTCTCGAGAAAATCCGGCGGGACATGTAAAGGTCTTTTACAGCCTTTCAGCGAACCTTGCGCCGGCGTTTCCGGAGGCGAATCGAGTCAGCTAATATATCAAATTTAATTTTTTTTTCAATCCTCGGTAATTCCGGACGGCGTTGAGATGCTCGCCCAGGGTCCGGCTGAAACGATGGCTGCCATCGCCCTGGAGAACGAAATAGAGATATTTCTCCGGCGCGGGATTGAGGGCGGCGTCGATACTCGTCTTGCCCGGATTGGAGATGGGGCCGGGCGGTAGGCCGGGGTGCACGTATGTGTTGTAGGGCGAGGGGAACTTGAGGTCGCGGAGAAGGAGACGCCCGGCATACTTGTTCTCGAGCTTGAGGGCGTAGATGACGGTCGGGTCGCAGTCGAGCTTCATCCCGATCCGCAAGCGGTTATGGAAAACGGAGGAAACGAGCGGCCGTTCTTCGGGCAGGGCGGTCTCTTCTTCGATGAGCGAGGCCAGCGTGACGACATCGCGGATGCTCATGCCGAGCTCCGCCGCCCTCAGCCGGCGGCCCTCGTCGAAGACCTCGCGGAACTCGGCGATCATGGCCGCGACGAGCTCGGCCATGGGCGCTTGTCGCGGCAGGTGATAGGTGTCCGGGAAAAGGTAGCCTTCGAGGTCCTTCGCCCGGGGGTCCCAGTTGGCGATCAGGCCGATGTCGAGGAAGGCCCGTTCGAAGGCCGCAGAGGCTTCCGCGTCGCCCGGCCGGAGAACCTCGGCGATGTCCCGCCCAGTCAGGCCTTCGGGAATGGTGAAGGGCTGGAGGTGGATGCGGCCTTTGAAGACCTGGAACAGGACGTCCTTGGGCTTGAGGGGCGGGGAGAATTGGTATTCGCCGGCCTTGAACCGCTCCTCGGGGTAGAAGAGGCGACAGGCCAGCCTGAGAGGGAGAGCGCTCCGGACGAGGCCGCGCTGCCGCAGGCCTTCGACGACGCCGCGGGCGCTCCGGCCTTTCTCGACGTCGAAGAAAACGGCGGCGGACTCCTTCCCGACGGGCGTCGAGAGCTCCCTCGCGAGCCAGGCGGTGAAGGCGGGGACGAGGAGGACGGCGGCCAGGAGAAGGGCCTTAATTGGCTTCAGGAACATCCTTCGCACCGCGCTTCTGCTCGAGGTAGGTCGAAAGGATGATGACGGCCGAGATCTGGTCCTCCCACTCTTTTTTCTTCTTGCCGCTGAGCTTCTCGCCTCGGAGGACGTTGAGGGCCTGCCGGGTCGACAGGCGTTCGTCCATGAAGACGATGGGCTTCCCGACGGCCTTGCCCAGCCAGGCGGCGAACACGCGCGTCTTCTCGACTCGTGTCCCGGAACTGCCGTCCATCCGGAGAGGGTCGCCGATGACGATTTCCCCGACATCGTATTTGGCGACGAGGTCGCGGAAGTGCTGCCGGTCGACGTTTTCCCTCCCGGTGAGCTCGTAGGTCTCCAGCGGCTGGGCCGTGATCAGGAGCGGGTCGCTCAGGGCGAGGCCGACGTGACGGTCGCCGTAGTCGATCCCCAGGATCCGCATCAGCGGTCCCTTTCGAGGCAGGCCTTTCGGTTCCTGTGCCGCGCGAACCCGAGCTCGATGAGGCGCTCCAGGAGCCGGGGGAACGGCAGGCCCGAGGCGGCCCAGAGCTTCGGGTACATGCTGATCTCGGTGAAGCCTGGGATGGTATTGATCTCGTTGATGGTGAGATGGTTCGTCCCCTTCTCGAGGAAAAAATCCACCCGGGCCAGGCCGGAACAGGAGAGGGCTTTAAAGGCGGCGATGGCCAGCTCCCGGATTTTGGCCAGCGTCTGCGGCGCGAGCTCGGCTGGGATGACGAACGTCGTCTTGCCGTCGATATACTTGTCGTTGTAGTCGTAGAACTCCCGGAAGGGGATGACTTCCCCGGGGAGGGAGGCCTCGGGCGCCTCGTTCCCCAAAACGCTGCATTCGAGCTCGCGGCCGCGGATGCCCTTCTCGACGAGGGCCGTCGCGTCGTAGCGGAAGGCGGTCGCGAGTGCGGCCGGAACTTGGACGTATTTGCCGACCTTGGTGATGCCGACGCTCGACCCGAGGTTGGCGGGTTTGACGAAGAGGGGAAGCGGCAAGGACCGGCGGATACGGCCGAGAAGCCTGCCGGCGTCCGCCCGGAAGTCCTCTTCCCGGATGACGAGGCAGGGGACGACAGGAAGGCCCTGGTCGCGGAGGATCGACTTGGTCGCGGACTTGTCCATGCCCAAAGCCGAGCCTAGGACCCCGGCCCCGACATAGGGGACGCCGGCCATTTCGAGGAGACCCTGGATCGTCCCGTCCTCGCCATAGGGTCCGTGAAGGACCGGAAAATAGATGTCGGCGGCGAGCTCCGGCCCCTCGCCCCGCCCCGCCCAGGGAAGGAAAGAGGAGGCCTGGCCCCCCTCGAGCGTCCTTATATCGGAGGAGGGGGCTTCGACGGCCTTCCAGAGGCCCTGTCGGGTGATGTAGATGGACCGGACCCCGAATCTGGTCTTGTCCAGGTTCTTATGGATCGCGGCGGCCGAAACCAGGGAGATCTCGTGCTCCGCCGAGCGGCCTCCGAAGATCAGGGCGACCTCGATTTTTTTGGACATTCAGGCCCTCGGCACGACTAACCTTATGGTTTGACTCATTTTAATCGAATCGCGGTCAATTGTCTAACTCCCGATGATAGTCGCTAACTATATGTTGACAGCCGCGGGAATGGGTCTCTATAATACCGTCAGGTGGAATTCCATCGGCCGAGAGGTGTGACCATGAGTAGAAAACCGATACTCTGTTTGGGCTTCCTGGTTCTCGTTTTCGCCAGCCTGACCCTGATCGTTCCGGGGCGGCCGTTCGCCCAGGAGAACATGATCAAGAGGGCGAAGATCTTCGAAGACACCTACGAGCTGATCTCGGAATCGGACCTCAATTGCTCTTTCTACATGCATGAGGAAGGGAAACTGCTTCCGGACATCCGGATTATCGGCGGTGAGCGCATGAACGAAAAGAGCGTCTTCAGCGACGGCGACGTCATCTACATCAACAAAGGGGCGGCCGACGGGCTCGAGATCGGCCAGCTCTTCCTGACCGTCGGCCTCCGGGCGAGGGTCGCCAAACTCGGCACCGTGATGGAACGGCACGGCCGGGCCCGGGTCGTCCGCCTCGAGGACAGGATGGCCACGGCCAAGGTCGAGAAGGGCTGCGGCACGATCCAGGCCGGCGATTTCCTGATCCCCTTCGAGCAGGAAGCCGGCGAGATCGGCAAGGACCTGGGCTTCGGGGACATGGACCCGAACGCCAGCAAGCACGGCAAGGTCGTCTACATCGAAAACGACTTCCATATCGCCGGCACCGGCCAGTGGGCCCTGATCGACATGGGCCGCCAGCACTGCGTCCAGATCGGCGACCAGCTCAACGTCTTCTACCGCGCCCGGCCCAACCTGCCGCGCGAGGCCGTCGCCAGCGCCATCGTCATCGACGTCCGCGGCGGGACGTCGACGGTCAAGATCCTCGGCGCCCGCGACATCGTCAGTATCGGCAGCGAAGTCCAGCTCAACGTCGCCCGATAGAAGCCTCCCGAGCATCCGTCCGGTTGGTTGACACTCCCTGCGTATTCTGCTAGTTTAAGGCGTGCCGCCCCTCCCGCGAGGGAGGGACGAGCGGGCGGGCGTAGTTCAGTGGTAGAACGTCTGCTTGCCATGCAGAAGGTCGTGGGTTCAAGTCCCATCGCCCGCTCCAAGCATTGACTCAGTCCTCATGACGAACCTGGCGCGGTACCCAAGCGGCTAAGGGAGAGGTCTGCAAAACCTTTATTCGTCGGTTCGAGTCCGACCCGCGCCTCCACATCCCCCCTATCCCTACCGAATTCCCGCGTTGACCCGTTCGCCGACAGCGGCCGGGGCCCCGGTCTTGCAAGGACCGGGACTGGGAAGCCCTGCCCCGGTCTTGCAAGGACCGGGATTGACACCCTTCTTGGGAAGGGGATATAGTGGGCCTAACTTCAGTAAGGAGGTCCCATGGATATCGTTCAAAGAGTCCAGTCGATCATTCTCAAGCCAAAAGAGGAATGGGTCAAGATCAAGGCCGAACCCTCGACGGTCGCCGGCCTTTTCACCTCTTATGCCATGATCCTGGCCGCGATCCCGGCCGGCTGTCAATTCCTCGGCAACATCCTCGTCGGGCACCGGCTGCCTATGGTCGGCGTCTTCAGGTGGTCCATCGGGCGAGCCCTCGGCAACGCCGTCGTCTCGTACGTTTTCGCCCTGATCACCGTCTACCTTTTCGCCCTGATCATCAACGAGCTGGCGCCGAACTTCGGCTCGACCAAGAACATGACGAACGCCCTTAAGCTCTCCGTCTACAGCATGACCCCGGGCTGGGTGGCCGGCATCTTCTACATCATTCCCGGCCTCTGGATCCTGGGCATTCTGGCCAGTCTGTACGGCCTTTATGTCCTTTACCTGGGTTTCGACACGCCGATGATGGAGACGCCCAAGGATAAGGTCGTCGGCTACATGGCCGTCAGCATCGTCGTCGTGATCGTCCTCTATGTGGTCTTTTCGCTGATCCTCGGAGGGATCTTCGCCGTCCGCTACGGTCGGCTCTGATCGAGCTCTTCGACGATCCTGAGAAAGGCTTCGTTGGGGGAGGGCGCTCCGGTGATGGGGCGTCCGATGACCAGATAATCCGCGCCCTTGGCCACGGCCTCGGCCGGCGTCATGATCCTCTTCTGGTCCTGTGCCGCCGCCCATAGCGGCCTGATTCCCGGCGTCACGATGAGAAGTTCCCGCCCGTACTCCTTCCGCAGGACCTCGATCTCCTGAGGTGAGCAGACGACGCCGTCCAGGCCTGCCGCCTTGGCCAGCCCGGCCAGGCGGAGGACTTGGGAGGCCACGTCCGCGCCCATCCCCACTTCTTCGAGGTCGGCGCCCTTGAGGCTGGTCAGGACGGTGACTCCCAGAAGGACGGGCTTGGGCCCCTTGCCGGCCTCGGCGGCGGACCGGGCCGCTTCGGCCGCCTTGGCCATCATCTCCCGGCCGCCCGAGGTGTGGATGGTCATCATTTGGACGCCGAGCTTGAAGGCCGACCGGACCGCTCCGGCCACGGTGTTGGGGATGTCGTGGAGCTTGAGGTCGAGGAAGATGTCCTTGCGCAGGGCCCTGAGCTTTCGGAAAAGCGTCGGGCCCTCGGCCGTGAAGAGCTCCAGGCCGACCTTGAACGTCCGGGCGTCCTTGAGCCGGCTGACGAGGGAAAGGCCCTCTTCCTTGGTCTGAACGTCCAGGGCGATGATGATGCGGCTGGCGTTGGTCTTGTCCATGGCGCCGTCCTTTCTTTTCAGGATACCATGATCGTGCCCACGATCTCGCGGACCGCGGCGACGCCGTGCGCCTCGCACCAGCTCTCGATCTCGGCCACGATCCGGACGGCGGCGTCGGGGTCGACGAAGTTCGCCGTCCCGACCTCGACGGCGGCCGCCCCGGCGACGAGGAACTCCAGGGCGTCCGCGCCGGTCATGATGCCGCCCATGCCGATGACCGGCACCCGGACCCGCGAGGCCACTTGGTAGACCATGCGCAGGGCGATGGGCTTGATGGCCGGGCCGCTCAGCCCGCCGAAGACGTTCCGGAGCTTGGGCCGGCGCGTCTCGAGGTCGAGGGCCATGGCCAGGAAAGTGTTGACGAGAGCGATCGCGTCCGTTCCGGCCTCCTCGGCCGCCTTGGCGATCTCGACGATGCTGGTGACGTTCGGCGAGAGCTTGGTGATGAGCGGACGGCGGCTCGCGGCCTTGATCCTTTTCACCAGGTCGAAGGTCGTCCGGGGCGAGAGTGCCGGGCAGAGGCCTTCGGCCTTGACGTTGGGGCAGGAGATGTTGAGCTCGTAAGCGGCGATCCCGTCCTGCTTATCGAGGTACTCGACGACCGCGGCGTACTCGTCGTCGTCCGCGCCGCAGACGTTGACGATGACCGCCGTCTTCAGGCGGCGGAGCTCGGGCAGGATTTTTTCCGAGAAAGCTTCGACTCCGACGCCCTGGAGGCCGATGGCGTTGATGAGGCCGCTGGCCGTTTCAACCAGCCGCGGCGGGGGATTGCCCTCCCGCGGCTTGTAATAGAGGCCCTTGACGACGAAGCCGCCGAGCTTTTCGAGGTCGAGGTAGGGCTCGAATTCGAGGCCGTAGCCGAAAGTGCCGCTCGCGGCGAGGACGGGGTTGCGAAGCTTCAGGAAACCCAGGTCCGCCGTGAGGTCGACGCTCTTCTTCGTCATGGCCATAGGATGCGCTCCCCGGGGAATATCGGGCCCTCCTCGCAGATCTTCGTCCAACCGTCCCCGCTCTCGTTCTTGATGCGGTGGACACAGCCCCAGCAGGCGCCGATGCCGCAGCCCATCACGGATTCGAGAGAGAACTCGGCCGGGACGCCGTGTTTCGCGGCGAGCGCGGCGAGCGTCTTCATCATCGCCTCCGGGCCGCAGGCGTAGAGAACGTCGGGTTTCGTTTTGGCGAGATCGAGGCCGACGAGCTCGGTGACAAGGCCGCCGAACCCAAAACTGCCATCGTCGGTCGAGCAAAGGGGCTTAATCCCGGCCTTCTCGAACTTGTCGCGAAGAGGGATGTCGACGAGCCGCCGCCCGCCGTAGAAGACCGTTGTCTGGACGCCGCGGGCGCCGAGCTCGCGGGCCAGGAAGTAGATGGGGGCGATGCCCCGGCCGCCGCCGACGCAGAAGGCCCGCTTTCCCTTCATCCCGTTCGTGACGGTGAAGCCTTTCCCGAGGGGGCCGATGAGGTCGAGCGGATCGCCGGGCTTTTTCCGGGATAGGATCTCCGTGCCCAGGCCGGCCACCTTGAAAAACAGCTCGACGCCATTCGCCCCGGCGTCGTGGATGCTCAGGGGTCGGCGAAGGAGGGGGAAGGGCCCGTCGGCGACTTTGACCATGACGAACTGCCCCGGCCGCGCCTCCTGCCCGATCTCGGGGGCGTCGATCGCTAAATGGAAGTAGTCATCCCAGTTACGGATTTCGCGGAGTCGGGCGTTCCTGTCTATCGTCATGGCTCTTCGGGGGCTCGGTTCGCCCCCTAAACTAGCAGAAATCCCCCGCCGTTGGCAACCGGAATGTTCGATAGGGAAAAGTCCCGTGCCCATGCCTATTGACATTATCAAACTCGCTAATCTAGAGTATGGCCTAGGGGTGGGAATCAATGGCCACATATCCTGTGAGCCGGGCGTCTGTCATTTTCTTTCCGTCTGCCTACCTACCTACCCGCGCTTTTCTAATCGGCATCCCGCAGCTGACCAATCAAGCCAAGACTCTACCTGGCAGCCGTAAGGACATCGATATGCGATTCTTAATGCTTGGAACCGGCGAGTTGGGCCCCAACAAGATCCTGGAGGAATCCGCGTTTGTCGTGACGTCGCCCGTCGAAGGCGAGGAGCTCGTGCCCGGCGCGGTGCATCTCATCACCTGGACGGGAGCCGAGGACGTCAAAGAAGTCAAGTACCGGGACCAGACGCTGAAGCCCAAAAACGAAGGAGAGGAGGTATCGCAGTCTATCGTCAGTGATTCGTTCGAGACGTACGGGGCGGGGGTCTTCCCGAGGACGGGCGGGTGGCTCACGGGCATGGAGAAGATTGCGGGACTTCTCTCAGAGATTAGTCCGAGAGAAACGCCGGCTGATGCTCTAAACGTGCGACCTGCCGGCTCTTTAAAAGACAAGGTAAAACGACTCGGGATTGCCAAGACGGGGGCAGAGAGAGAAAGCAGGGGCAGCGAGGTGCTTCAGTCCGGCGAGCAAGGCGCCCAAGCCTTAAACCTTTCCGATGGGGCTTCGGAGAACGGAGCGGCCCTGATTGATGATGAGGACTCCGTCTCCGGGCTGAGGTCGTTCAGGCTCGAAACCGTCGGAATAGGGTCGGTTTCCGTTGTCAAGCGGTTCAGCCTGCCTGACCGCGTTCCTTTTGGGGTGAGCGGGGGGAGTTTCGCGATAGGCGTCAAGCCCAATGATTCCCAAACAAGGACCGGCCTGAGGGAGGGCTCGGATAGGGTATCCCTCCTGGATAGGAGATCCGGGAAGCTTGGGAAGGAGAATGATCCGGTAACTGGTCCGACATCCGGCGTCAAGAATAAAAGAAACCTCCCTGCTGAAAGTAGATCTGCCGACACAGCTCTTGATCAGGGCTCAGGAGACAGCCGAAAGACGATGACGACCCTGTCCGCTTCGCCGGTCGGCAACTACTATCTCTATTCCTTTGACGGCAAGCTCCTGCAGACATACAATGTCTATGGGGTGCTACTCAAGGACTATATCTACATGGGCGACCGGCTCATCGCCGAATACGACCACGTCGGGGCTCGCTTCCTCTACTACACGCCGGACCAGATCAATTCGACCCGCGTCGTGACCGACAGCGCGGGGACGGTAGTCTATTCGGCGGTCCACGACCCCTACGGCGGGATCCAGCAGACCGGTACCAACAACACCTACGACCCCCAGCTCAAGTTCTCAGGCAAAGAGCGCGACGCCGAATCGGAGCTCGATTACTTCGGAGCGAGGTATTATGACAGGAGCCAGTATAGGTTTATTTCTGTAGATCCAGTGTTCGAGCTTGAAAAAGCCAGAAACAGTGGTTGGAACATGTATTCATATTGCGGAGATAGGCCCACGAGCTATATCGACCCCGACGGAATGAGTTGGATATATTATAATAATGTTTGGGGACAAGTATATCTTGTCCTCAACAATTCTTTAGGCACGGTTGTAGGGCCCTTCCCTGCAGCTAATAACGGCTTTTTTGAAGGCCATGCCAATCCCTTTCCTCAAGGAACTTGGCGCCTCGATTACTATAATCCGAATTGGATAAAGGGAATCGACTGTCAGGGTGCATATATATTTTCTGTGACGGGCCACAGGGGGATGGGAATTCATGCTCACGATGAGGTCTTTGGGTATACTTATACCGATGCCTCCGCAGGCTGCATTACTATAGAGGGCAGCACAATGGCTACGTTACGCTGGTGGGATCGTATTGATCCCATACAGGGCATCCAAGTAGACCGGGCGGATATAGAACTACCCGCACTACCTGTCATGACTATGGATCTTCTATTGGCTTCGGTTCAAATAACGAGGCTACTTGTGACTGCGCTGCCAGCTGGAAACGATATATCCTGGGCTATTTCTTATGCCCCAAAATAGAGCCAACCCTATGATAAGTATCATTCACGCTAATATCGGATGGGCAGATTTGATCAGGCTTGCCTGCAAGGTCATTTTCTTATCGATATCATTCATTTTGCTATTGGCTAACAACCCATGAAAAAGAATCGAATAATCTCACTCTGTGCCCTTCTGTTTTTTTCAAGAATCAGCATGAGTCTGCTCCATGCTGAAGGATTTAGGTGCCAACCGAGCAAGGATGCATGCCCTGTTATAGCCGACATCCTCCCTAGACAGTGCGAAAACGATGGAACCATCAGTTTTCTATTCCCTCAAAATACGTTAATTCGCCGAATATTCATAACATTAAAGAATCCAATTGTTTGCCAATCTGTTGATGTTGCTTTCACTTGGGTGGGGGTGGGGAATTGGGGAAGAGTAGCCGGGATTCTTGTGGTGAAATCCGACGGAGGTCCTAATTGCTTTTTTCTTGGTAACGAATCGGGCATTCCGCCCGATATCCCCGTTGACAAATTCCAATTGAAAATCCCTCCAGGAGTCGAACTTAAAGAAGTTGTATTTTCCAGACTATTATCAGGCCCAGTTACGACGATTTGTCCCATGCCAGATTTGGAAAAAGAGATCAATAGTGCCTATGATATCTGGAAATCTAATCCGATTGAAGAAAAGATCATCGATAATCTCCTCCGAGTTCTGGAAAAAGCAATCCCACGGTATGATTGCCGGCGAGAAATTGACAGTGAACCTGTCCCTGCTTGGTGGCTGGCGGATTATCGGAGCAATGACAACTGGATTGCGTTTATGACAACGGTTCTTGACGCGGGCTACGCGCCAGCCTTGAGGCTGTTCATGGAATTTTTCAGGACGTCCGATGGCTATATTGCTGAGGGGATGACATGGCAAATAGTGAAGATGATCAATAGCGATCCAATATTTATCCTCGAGAATTGGGGCGATCTTAAGAATTATAAGGAGAGCGTTTTCGGCATTAGGAAGTTTCTGGGACAAGATGACATCGACCGATTGACTACAATGTATCGTGATATATCTCACACCAAGCCGAGTTTTAGTTCGGCTTGTGCGGAGATTATCGAAGGCTTGAACAGGAAATAAACAGGCTATCGTTCCAATGATGATGTATAAGGATTTCGAAGTAAGATTCCCCAAGAGATCGCAGGCGGCAAGGCCGGTGCCAATGAAGCGGATTCTGTCACGGGACTGAGATCGTTCCTTATCGCATCTGACGGGACCGGTGAGGTTGTCGTGGCCAAACGGCTGAGCCTTCCGTCCCGCGTGCCTTTCGGCGTGAGCGAGGGGAATTTCATGATAGGCGTTGCCAAGACGGCTTCCCAGGTGAAGACGATTTCGAGAAGCAGGCTGGTGGAGGAGCTTGGCTTGGGAGATCGACCCGACCGGTCGCGCGAAGAAGAGGATCGGGTCTCGGATCGAAAGTCGGAAACCGCCAATGAGGAACAGGTTCCCGGCATCGCTAAAGCAGGCCGTACCCCCTCCGGCTCAGGCAACAAGACGATGAAGCTCATGTCGGCCTCCCCGGTCGGCAACTACTATCTCTATTCCTTTGACGGCAAGCTCCTGCAGACATACAATGTCTACGGGGTTCTCCTCAAGGACTATATCTACATGGGCGATCGCCTCATCGCCGAATACGACCACATCGGGGCTCGCTTCCTCTACTACACTCCGGACCAGATCAATTCGACCCGCGTCGTGACAGATCAGGGCGGCAACGTGGTCTATTCCGCAACCTATAATCCTTACGGGGGAGTGCAAATCCCTGATCAGTATAATAACATCGATCCGCTGCCGAAGTTCTCGGGCAAGGAAAGGGACGCGGAATCGGAGCTCGATTACTTCGGGGCGAGGTATTATGATAGGAGCCAGTACAGGTTCATCTCAGCTGATCCCAAAATGTATCTAGCTACCGCCCTTATGCCTCCCAAGAAGTGGCATTTCTATTCATATTGTTCGAATAATCCCGTCGCATATATAGACCCCAATGGAGCCGCAGAGATCTATTTCCAATTAAATATCTATTATGTTTCTTCAGAGGCAATATGGGAAATATCCGGCCACCAAACACGGGGGGGAGCACTTAAATGGACCATGACTGTTGAAAGTGATATAGGAAAGGTAAATGGAGAGGGCCGTTTCTGTGCGACCATCTCCTTGCCCATAAATGTCTATATTCCTGAAGCTGGCGATAGCATCTATGGAACTCCAGATAATCCCAAAGATATTAATGATTCCCTTAATCACGAACTTTCCCATCTTGAAAATGTCCTTTCGTTTTTTGAAAACACAATTGAGGTCGCGGAGACGTTCGAAGCTAATAAAATAGACAATAAGATCGATGCTAAAATGACAAAGTTGCTTTTTACGTTTTTTGTAAAGCTTTTAGGTGCAAATTGTGGTTTTCTCAATGTTATTATCGATAATACTCCTGCGCCAAATTGGGACAAATAGGCCTTGTAGAAGGGCTTTTTGGCTTTAATCGTCTTATGCGTTCTAAGAGACGGGAGCGAGCACAAACAAGGAGATATTCAATGTCTATGAGAGCCGTTTCAGATCCGGATAAGAAACCAAGAGTCTGTTGTCTGGTCTGCGTATTAATGCTTATGTTGGCAGTGGGGACGTTTGTATTCAGGACGATTCAATATGGTAAAAAATTGAAGTTCTATGACGAGATCCAGATTGGCGCCGATTTGCGTGACGTAATTCCTGTCATTGGTCCGCCATCACAATATCTAACTAGAGAGGAATTTCTAGGGAGAAAATGTGATATGTTCATATATCATAGTCCCTTGCCCATACAAGATGACTTCTCTCTCCTTTTTGATTTAGTGACTCATAAACTAGTTGATAAACATAGGGGCGTGATCATTAGTTCTTTAGAACACTAAGGATTCTGCGAATAGATTGCCGTTTTTACACAGAAGGGGAATGCTCGGGCTGGGGCCCGGGTTGAGGGCACTGAGTGCGGTGCTGAGATACAGTCATGAAGATGGAGCTCGAGAGGGCCGTGCCAACGGATGTTCGCAACTTCGGGGCCATCATCTAGCTCTCCTCAGTTCGCTGCCTGAGCCACCAGGAAGCCACGGTGGCGTTACAAGTATCCAAAGGCGTGATTTTCGACGGGCATTCTGGCGCATAGCCTTGCTGTCGAAGTGCCTTAGGGGCATCCGCGGCTCGGGCTTGACGAAAAGCGAAAAAATCGCATATAAATAAAGGGCTATGAGAACTGTCCGCGTTGCCGCGTTGGTCGCCGTCGCCCATTTCTGTCTAGTTCCCCTCGCCCGGCCCCAGGACGCCCATTACTGGACGATCCAGTACGGCACCCGGGCCACCCTCCTCGGCGGGGCGGTCATCGGCAGTGTCCTCGACCTCAGCGGGACCTATTACAACCCGGGGGGCATGAGCCTGATCAAGAATCCGGAAACCCTGATGGCGGCCAAGGTCATCCAGTCTCCTCACTTGTCCCTGGTCGGGACTGACAGCAGGAGCGTTCCCTTCAATTCCGCCGACCTGGGCCCGGCCCCATCGCTCATCGCCGGCACGTTCAAGTTCCGGGGACTCGGCAAGCACTGGTTCGGCTACTCCTACCTCTCCCGCCAGGACGTCAACCTCGGCGTTTCGGTTTCCTCGACGGGCACCAGGGACATCCTCCCGGACGCCCCGGGCTGGGAGAAGTACGTCACCCAGTTCCGGCTGGAGGAAAAGATGTCCGAGCCGTGGTTCGGACTGACCTGGTCCTACAAGGTTAGGAAGAACATCGGCATCGGCGTCACCCAATACATCGCCGTACGGACGCACCGGGCGAGCATTCAGACTCTCGTCGAGGCGTTGAGCTCCGAGAACCGGGTCGCCATGGCCCTGGGCGCCCGGCAGTTCTATTACCAGAACTGCCGGATCCTGTGGAAATTCGGCCTGGCCGCCGACTTCAAAGAGGCGACGCTGGGACTGACGCTGACCACGCCCGGCCTGACGATCTTCGGCACCGGCTCGACCGGCGTCAATTCCACCGTGGCCGCCCTGGACATGGACGGCGACGGCGTCGGCGACGATTTCCTGGCCGCCGATTACCGCGACCGCCAGCCCGTGGCCTTCCGGACGCCCTTCTCTCTTGCGGCCGGGATGACGTTCAAGCTCCAGAAGTTCCGCGTCTACTGGAGCGCGGAATGGTTCGCCCGGGTCCGTCCCTATACCGTCATCGACGCGGCGGGGTTCGTCGCCCAGACGACAGGGGAGATGCTGTCGACCGACGTCACCCAGGAACTCGCCTCCGTGCTGAACATGGGGATAGGCCTCGATTGGGTCTATTCGCCCCGGTTCAAGGGCTACGCGAGCTTCAACACGGACTACTCGGCGAAGAAACCCGGGACCGCGACCAACCTCTCCCTGACGGACTGGGACATCTACCATATCGTCACCGGGGCCGAGATCGCCATCAAGAATTCGGCGTTGACCGTGGGGCTCGGCTATTCGTTCGGCAACCGCGAGATCGGCAGCCGGCCGGACATCCTCGAGCGCGAGACGCTCGTCGGGTTCTGGGACCCGTTCGAAGGGCTGAAGTTCCGCTATTCTAGCTATAAACTGATCGTCGGGATCGCCCTCTAAGGAGCCGTTGCGCTCCGTCCCGGATATCTCCTATAATGAGGCTTAGCAATCGCAGCCTATCACGATGGAGGACTCAACCATGAAGATTTCCCAGCGCGGACACGACATCCAGGCGTCCCCGATCCGGAAGTTGAAGCCCTATGCCGACCAGGCCAAGGCCCGGGGCATCAAGGTCATCCACCTTAACATCGGTGACCCCGACATCCCCGCCCCTGGTCCCGTCATGGACACCTTCCATAACTGGAGCCAGCCCGTGCTGGGCTACGGACCGGCCCAGGGATTCCTCGAACTCCGGGAGGCGGTCACCCGCTATTTCGCGAATTATAACATTCCCCTCGGGGCGGACGACGTGCTCATCACCACGGGCGGCTCCGAAGCCATCCACTTTACCTTTTCCGTACTGGCCGACGTCGGCGACGAGATCATCATCCCCGAGCCCTATTATACGAACTATAACGGCTACGCTTCTTTCGCCGGCGTCCGCATCGTCCCCCTGCCGCTCAGCGTCGAAGACGGTTTCCGCTTGCCTCCTGTTGAAGCCATCGAGGCGAAAATCACGCCCCGGACCAAGGCCATCCTCCTCTGCTCTCCGAACAATCCCACGGGGACCGTCTACACGCCGGAGGAACTGGACCGGGTCGTCCGCCTGGTCAAGAAGCATGACCTTTTCCTCGTCGGCGACGAGGTTTACAAGGAGTTCGTCTACGACGGCCTGAAGCACAAGAGTATCCTCGAATACGAGGACATCGAGGAGAGGGTGGTCGTCGTCGACAGCATCTCCAAGCGCTACAGCTGCTGCGGCGCCCGGATCGGCATGATCATCACCCGTAACAAGGACGTCTATGCGGCCGCCCTCAAGTTCGCCCAGGCCCGGCTCTGTCCGCCGTCGGTCGAGCAGATGGCCGCCCTCGCCGCCTACAACATGCCCATGGACTATTTCCAAGGCGTCCGCGACGAATACACCAAGCGCCGGAATATTCTCTACGACGGCCTCAAGGATATCCCCGGCGTCGTCATCCGCAAGCCCCAGGGCGCCTTCTACGTCATCATCCGCCTCCCGGTCAAGGACGTCGAGCACTTCGCCGTCTGGCTGCTGTCGGAGTTCTCGCTCGACGGCAAGACGGTCATGATCGCTCCGGCCCCGGGCTTCTACTCGACGCCGAGCCAGGGAACGGACGAGGCCCGGATCGCCTACGTCGTCAACGAGCACGAGTTGCGCGATGCCGTCCGGATCTTCAAGGCGGGCCTCGAAAAGTACCGGGCGGTCCACGGCTGATGACGCCTTGAGCGAAACACCGAAAATCATCCGGCAGGCCCTGGTCATCGGGGTCCTCAGCGTCCTCCTGGGCGCAACGGTCAATTTCCCCCTTGTCAAGCGGTTCGCCCGGGGCGAGTTCCGGGAGACGTTCTTTTCTCAGGCCGATAATCCCGGCGTCCGCTTGATCACGCTTCAGGAAGCGGAGGACCTCTGGGCGGCGGCGGAGACTGTATTTTTAGATGCCCGGGGGGCAGGCCCATACGGCGAAGGACACGTGCTGCGGGCCCGGAATTTTCCGGCCGCCGCGTCCGGGCAGGAGCTGCCCGCCGAGGTCCTGAAGCTGCCGCGGGAGCGGACGCTCGTCGTCTACTGCGAGGGCGGGGACTGCCAATCGAGCCTCCTCCTCGCGAAGCGGCTCCACGACGAAGGCTTCAAGGACATCCGCGTCATGACCGGCGGCTGGGAGGAATGGAAAAAGGCCGGTCTGCCGGAGGAGAAGGGCGATGATAAAGAATAAAACCCTTCTCGTCCTCTTCCGGCTCGTCCTTGGGGGACTTTTCGTCTACGCCGGAGTCGTCAAAGTCCTGGACCCGCTCGACTTCGCCCAGAACATCCGCAACTACCGCCTCGTCGGCCAGTCGCTCTCCTTTATCGCGGCCGTCGTCCTGCCCTGGCTCGAGATCCTGGCCGGAGTCGCCATGGCCGCCGGTATCTGGAAACGCGCCTCTGCCCTGATCATCTCCGGCCTCCTCGTCTTCTTCATCCTGTTGACCCTGGTCACGATTGCCCGCGGCCTCGACGTCGACTGCGGCTGTTTCGGGGCCATCAGCCGGAAATCCGGCCTCGGCGTCATCCTCGAGGACCTCGGGATGCTCTTCATGGGCCTGTGCCTCCTCTTTGCCCCGGCCAAGCAGACCTGAGTTATTGAATTCCCTCCAAGAATGAAGGGTGTCACGCACCGCTTCGAGAGAAGCAGCACATGTCCCCCAATCAAGGGTCCTCCGGTCAAAGGAGAGAGCGGGCTTGCAAGCCAAGGGCCGGCCTAGACGCCACCCGGATGGTTACCGTCGCCGTCATTAGCGGGTGGCGCCGCGGTGGCCCGATGTCCGTTGATATTTGAGCAGATTCCGTGTATATTTCACTGAATATATTAACGTTCAGGAGATGACCAATGGCTAAGAAGTACATCTATTTCTTCGGGGCCGGCGCCGCCGAAGGCAACATGAAGATGAAGGACATCCTCGGCGGCAAGGGTGCCAACCTGGCCGAGATGGCCGGGATCGGCCTGCCCGTGCCCCCGGGGTTCACGGTCTCGACCGAGGTCTGCTCCCTCTTTTATAAGAACAAAAACAAGATCCCGGAATCCGTCCGCCTCGAGGTCGAGAAGAACCTGAAAAAACTGGAGAAGACGGTCGGCCAGGCGTTCGGCGACCCCCGCAGCCCGCTCCTCGTCTCCGTACGCTCCGGCGCCCGGGCCTCGATGCCGGGCATGATGGACACCATCCTCAACCTCGGCCTCAACGACAAGACGGCCGCGGCCCTCGTCGCCAAGACGGGTAACGAACGCTTCG
Organism: Candidatus Aminicenantota bacterium; assembly: GCA_026393975.1. Taxonomy (GTDB): domain Bacteria; phylum Acidobacteriota; class Aminicenantia; order Aminicenantales; family Saccharicenantaceae; genus RBG-16-66-30. The sequence continues at coordinate 24,175 of JAPKZD010000022.1, forward strand.
TTTACGACTCCTACCGCCGCTTCGTCCAGATGTACGGCGACGTCGTCCTCGGCCTTAAGCCGGTCCACAAGGACGACATCGATCCCTTCGAGGTCATCATCGAGGCCAAAAAGCACCAGCGCGGCATCAAGAGCGACACCGACATGACGGCGGCCGACCTCAAGGACCTTGTCGCCCGCTTCAAGGCCGCCATCAAGGAAGAAACCGGCCGGGAATTCCCCGACGACCCCATGAAACAGCTCTGGGGCGCCGTTGGCGCGGTCTTCGGCTCCTGGATGAACGACCGGGCCATCGCCTACCGCAAGATGTACGATATCCCCGAAGCCTGGGGCACGGCCGTCAACGTCCAGCTCATGGTCTTCGGCAACATGGGCAACGACTCCGGCACCGGCGTCGCTTTCACCCGCGACGCGGCTACGGGCGAAAACATCTTCTACGGCGAGTACCTGATGAACGCCCAGGGCGAGGATGTCGTCGCCGGCACGCGGACGCCGCTGCCGATCGCCGAGCTGCGCAAGGACGACGCCAAGGCCTACGCGGAACTCGAAAAGATCCGTCGCATCCTGGAGAAGCATTACACCGACATGATGGACATCGAGTTCACCATCCAGCAGGGCAAGCTCTACATGCTCCAGTGCCGGGTTGGCAAGCGGACCGCCTTCGCCGCGATCCGGATCGCCGTGGACATGGTCGACGAGAAACTCATCAGTGAGAAGGAAGCCCTGGCCCGCATCGAACCCGATCAGCTCAATCAGCTCCTCCGCCCGATCTTCGACCCCGCCGAGAAGGAGGCCGCGATCAAGGGCGGCCGGCTTCTGGCCAAGGGCTTGAACGCCGGGCCCGGCGCGGCCACCGGCCGCGTCGTCTTCAACTCCTTCGACGCCGAAGCCTGGGCCAAGCGGGGCGAGAAAGTCGTTCTAGCCCGCATCGAGACTTCGCCCGAGGACATCAAGGGCATGAACGCGGCCGAGGGCATCCTGACCGCCCGCGGCGGCATGACCTCGCACGCCGCCCTGGTCGCCCGGCAGATGGGCCGGGTCTGCGTCGCCGGATGCGGCGAGCTGGCCATCGATTACGCCGGCCACACCATGACGGTCAAGGGAAGGACGCTCAAGGAGGGGGACTGGATCTCGATCGACGGCACGACCGGACAGGTCATCGAGGGCAAGGTCAATACCCGGCCGTCGGAAGTCCTCCAGGTCCTGATCGAGAAGACGCTCGACCCGTCGAAGGCCCCCGTCTACCGGACCTTCGCCAAGGTCATGGCGTGGGCCGATAAATACCGGACGCTCAAGATCCGGACCAACGCCGACCAGCCCGACCAGTCGCGCAACGCCGTGGCCTTCGGGGCCGAGGGCATCGGCCTCTGCCGGACCGAGCACATGTTCTTCGGCGAGGGCAAGATCGGCCCCATGCGCGAGATGATCCTGGCCGACACGCTGGAGCAGAGGAAGGCCGCCCTGGCCAAGCTCCTGCCGCTCCAGCGCAAGGATTTCGCCGGCATCTTCGAGGTCATGGCCGGCCGGCCGGTAACCATCCGGACGATCGACCCGCCGCTCCACGAGTTCCTGCCGCACGAGGAAAAGGAGCAGCGGGCGCTGGCCGGCGAGATGGGCATCTCTTACGAGAAAGTGAAGGAGCGCGTTGAGTCGCTCCACGAGTTCAACCCCATGCTCGGTTTCCGCGGCTGCCGCCTGGGCATCATCTACCCGGAGATCACCGAAATGCAGGCCCGGGCCATCTTCGAGGCCGCCGCGGCCACGAAGAAGAAGGGCATCGGCGTCGCGCCGGAGGTCATGATCCCGCTCGTCGGCCACGTCAAAGAGCTGGCCCACCAGGAGAAGCTCGTCCGGGCGACGGCCGAGTCGGTCATGAAGGAGCAGGGCGTCAAGTTCGACTATCTCGTCGGGACGATGATCGAGATCCCGCGCGGCGCGCTCACCGCCGACGAGATCGCGGCCGTGGCCGAGTTCTTCAGCTTCGGGACGAACGACCTGACCCAGACGGCCCTCGGCGTCAGCCGCGACGACGCCGCCCGCTTCCTCATCCCCTATGTCGAGATAGGGATTTATGCCAAAGATCCCTTCGAAGTCATCGACCGGGACGGCGTGGGACAGCTCATGCGCCTGGCCGTCGAGAGGGGCCGCAGGACGCGGCCGGGGATCAAGCTGGGCATCTGCGGCGAGCACGGCGGCGATCCGTCGTCGATCGAGTTCTGCCACCTCATCGGCCTGAACTACGTCAGCTGCTCGCCCTTCCGCGTGCCCATCGCCCGGCTGGCCGCGGCTCGCGCGGCGCTTCTCAACGCGCCCAAGACGGTGGGGAAGAAGGCCGCGAAAAAGCCGGTCCCGGCCAAGAAGGCGGTCCGGACGAAAAAGCCTGCCCGCAAACGCTGACGGGCTTTTTCCCGACAGCGGCCGGGGCGCGCGGGGCGCCGCGGTCCGCGGCCTTTTATCTTGCCGCGATTTTTGATATGGTGAGGGCGGCATGGGCGATCTGCTCAATCTCTTCCGGGTGCTCGTCGGGAAACGGTTCCCTTTCCAGCTCATCTACAGCAACGAATACTGGATGGTCGAGACCGGCAAGCACGTCTTCCCCCTCCAGAAATACCGCCTCGTCTACGAGAACCTCCTGGCCATGGGGGCCAAGAAGGAGAATTTCCTCAGGCCGAGGCCGGCGCCCGACGAGGACGTCCTGCTCGTCCATACGGCCCGCTATCTCAAGCGGGTCAAGACCGGCACCCTGAGCCACGCCGAGCTCCGGACCCTCGAGATCCGCTATTCCCCCGAGCTCGTCCGCTTCGCCCTGCTGTCGGTCGGCGGGACCGTTCTCGCCGCCCGCAAGGCCCTCGAATGCGGATTGGCCGTCCACCTCGGCGGCGGTTTCCACCACGCCTTCCCCGACCACGGCGAGGGCTTCTGCCTTTTCAACGACGTCGCCGTGGCCGCCCGGAAGATGATCGAGGAGAAGCTCGTCCGGAAAGTCATGGTCGTCGACTGCGACCTCCACCAGGGCAATGGGACCGCCGCCGCGCTCGCCGGACGGAAGGACATCTTCACCCTGTCCATCCACCAGATGGACATCTACCCCACGGAAAAACCCGTGAGCACGGTCGACGTCGGCCTCTGGGCCGGCGACGGGGACGCCAAATACCTGGCCGAACTCGGAGCGCATATCCCCAGCATTTACAATGAGTTCCGGCCGGACCTCGTCTTCTACCTGGCCGGCGCCGACCCCTATGAAAAAGACCAGTTGGGGGGCCTGTCGCTGACCAAGGCGGGCCTGAAGGAAAGGGACAAGGTCGTCATCGAGAACGCCCGGCGCCTCAAAATCCCGGTCGCCGTCGTCCTGGCTGGGGGATATGCCACCGAGATCAAGGACACCGTGGACATCCACTTGAACACGGTCCGCATCGCCCAGCGCGTCCAGCGAGTTTTCCCGGAAGCGCCGGTGCCCCTCGCCGCGAGACGCCCCGTCTAGGGCCTGGGAACCGCGCCCCCCGTCAGTCCTGAAGGAAGATGTGGCCGTAGACCTTGGCGTCTCCGACCATGTTGTCGATGATGCAGTATTCGTTCGGCTGGTGGGCGGTCTCGTCGAGCTTCGCCCAGCAGGCCGCGGGGAACCCGGCCCGGCGGAAAAGAGCCGCCACCGTCCCGCCGCCGATGCCCATGGCCTTGGCGTCCTTTTTATAGACGGCCTTGACCGCCTTTTTGAGGGCCTGGACGACGGGGGCCTGGATCGAGGTCGGGGGAGCGGCCGCGGCCTTCTGCTGGACTTCCGCGTGGATCTTGACCTTGAACGTCTTTTCGACCCCGTCGGCGATCTTCCGGATCGTCTTCTCGACTTCCTGGACCTTGAACTTCGGCAGGATCCGCGAATCCATGTAGAAGACGTCCTCGCCGGGGATGGTGTTGACGTTGGGGACGTTGGCCTCTTTCTTGGTCGGCTCGAAGGTGGAGATGGGCGGGTCGAAGAGTTTGTCCCGGCCCGGGTAGATCTTGTAGAGGTCGTTCAGGGCGGCGATGAAGAAGCTGGCCGCCTTGAAGCTGTTGATGCCCTTTTCGGGGGTCGAGCCGTGGGCCTGCTTGCCGAGCGTCTTGAACTTGAGCCAGAGGATGCTCTTCTCGGCCACCTCGATCATCGTTCCGGTCTCGTTCCCGGCGTCGGGGACGATGATCAGGTCCTGCTTGCGGAAGATCTTGCGGTTCTGGATGACGTAATCGATGCCTTTTTGGCTTCCCGTCTCCTCGTCGGCGACGAGGGCGATGCCGATGTCGTAGTTCGGCGCGACCCCTTCGGCCCGGAGGGCTTTCACGGCGAAGAGGGAGGCGACCATGTCCTGCTGATTGTCCTCGACGCCGCGGCCGTAGACCCGGCCCTTCTCGACCCAGGCCTTGAATGGATTCCCGTGCCATAGGGAGAGCTCGCCGGGCGGGACGACGTCCGTGTGGGTCATGATCCAGATCGTCCGGGCCGGGCTCTTGCCCCGGTAATAGGCCAGGACGTTGGGCCGGTAGCCGGCTGGCGTGTCCAGGTCCGGGGCCTTGATCAGGGTGACATTGACAAAGCCGTTTGTTTTCAGGAAGTTGATGAGGAAATCGGCCTTCTTGGCCTCTCCCTCCCCGCCGCTCGACGGGGCGATCGCCGGGATGGCGCAGAGGCGTACCTGGAGATCTACCATCTCGTCGCGGAAATTCTCGATCCTTTTGGCCAGCCTGTCAAAGGTCTCGTTGAGGTTCATGCGGAGCTCCTAGTGGGGGACATAACGGCGGAATCTTATCACGATGGCGGAAAAAATCAACCTATCAAGGGCGGTCGCGGCGGAGAACGGCGATCCCCCGGAATCCATACTGGACCCAGGACACGGAAGTGAGAATCGCTGTCATGGCATAGAGCCAGCCCAGGGCCTCGGGTGACCGGCCCGTGGCGTTGCAGAAAAGGACGAAGTAAAGAACGAGAACCTGGCAGACCGTGCTGGCCTTTCCGGCGAGCATCGGCTTGAACGTCTGCTTGCCTCGGAGGGTGATGAGGACAAGCGTGGTCAGGGCGATGGCGACGTCCCGGCCGATGCAGATTGCCGTCAACCACAAGGGCAGGGTGTTGGGCTGGCTGAGCGCCGGGAGGGTGAGGACGACGAAGGCCGAGGTGAGAAGGATTTTGTCGGCGGCGGGATCGAGCCAGAGGCCGAGGGTCGACTTGAGGCGGAGCAGGCGGGCAGCTAAACCGTCGAGCGCGTCCGTCGCTCCGGCGGCCAGGAAAACGATGAACGCCGCCCAGGGTCTTTTCTGGACCATCATCCAGACGAAGACGGGCGTCAGCAGGATCCTGGAGAGGGAGAGCAGGTTGGGCAGGGTGAGCGCCTCGGACCGGCGGGCCTCGCCCGCCGCTCCTTCGGGGCCCTTGACGGTTTCGTTCATGACACGCTTTCTTGCCTGTCCCTACCTGGCCAGACCGAGGATGAGGGCCATGACCCGAACCGCTTCGTTCCCGGGAACGGTCCTCTCGGGCTCGAACATCCGTTCGGGCGTGAGGGTCATAACCTGGAAGGAGAGCGCACGAATGATGGCTTGGCGGTAATAGTTGTCCGCGGAGACGTCGGCGACCTGGATCCGCCTCGTCTCGACGAGGGGAACGAACCTGGCCCCCCTGGACTGGAGGACCCCGATGAGCCGGACCGCCGTGTCGGCCAGCTCGGCCCGGTTGATGATCCGCCGGGGCTGGAATGTGTGGTTGTCGAAGACGCTCATGATGTCGAGGGAGGCGACCTTGACGATGTACCTCTGGGCCCAGGACATCGCGATGTCGACGAGGATCTCCGTCCGCCCGCCGGGGGAGTCGAGGAGATCGCCGAACTTGACGCCGATCAGGGCGGCCAAGTCCTCACGGGCGACGGCCTCCAGGGCGGGGATGCCAGCGTACTCGCTGGGCAACTCATAAATGCCCAGCTTGGCCTTGAGCTCCTCGATGCGCTTGCCGGTGGCCGCGTCTTGGTGCTCGAGCGCGGCCAGCTTTTCGAGGACATCCAGGCTCTGCCCGAGTTCTCCGGAATCGGCCAGGTATTCGGCATACTCCCGGAGGACGGCCTTGTCCGCCGTCCGGCCTTCCATGGCGGCCTTGAAGTGGAGGAGCGCGCTGGCGGCATTTTTCTCCTGCCTGTAGATCCGGGCCAAGTCGAGGTGGGCCTCCACTGTCTCGGGAGCGAAGAACAGAACCTTCAGGAATTCCCTCTTGGCGGTTTCCCGGTCGCCCGCGGCCAGGGCCGTACGGGCATCGGCCAGGGACGCCTTGACGAGGTCGTCGCGGAGGGCTTCGAATCGCGGCTTGGCCCAGCGGTCGCTGGGATCTCTCTTGAGGATCTCCCGGTACTCGCCGAGGACCTTCTCGTTCTCCCGCCTCGACTCGTAGATCTGGGCCAGCCCGATCCGGGCCGGGGTCATGTCCGGGAAGCTCCGGAGGGAGGTCTTGAATCCCTCCTCCGCGGCCGCGAGGTCGCCGAGGAGGAGATCGGCGTAGGCCAGCCCCACGGCGTAGGCGGGGCTCGCTGCCCCCAGCTTCGAAACGAGTTTTCTCGCGTGTTCGGCCCGGCCGGCTTTGAGCGCGTCCCAGGCCTCCTTGACGGCGATCCGGTCGTCCAGGCGCAGGCGCGTCGAGACGTCCGGCGGGATGTCCCCGACGAAGAAAGCGGGCGGCCCGGTCGGGAGGGTGGCGCAGGACCAGGCCCCGAGGAGGGCGATGCCGATCGCGGCGAGTTTTCTCACCATGGCTCTTCTCCTTGATCGATATAGGGCAGGAAACTGACGATCCCCGCCGGGTCGGCCATGACCTTGAATTCGAGGAAGCGCTCGCTCTCCCGTTTCTTCAGGACGAGCGAGCGGCGAGGCAGAGAATCCGTGATCTCGCGGCTCTCCTTGGGGACGCGGATGTAATAGAGCTTGTAGCCGCCGAAGAGGACCTCCCGGAGCCGGCGGAGGAAATCCGGGACGCCCTCCTCCGTTATCGCCGAGAGGGCGATCGTCTGGGCCTGCGGGTCGCCGTTCCGCTTCAAGAGAAGGACCCTCTCGTCTTCGGGCAGGAGGTCGATCTTGTTGAAGACCTTGACAACCGGGATGCCGGCGATGCCGAGGTCGGCCAGGATGCCCTCGACCGCGCCGAGCTGATGTTCCGAGGCGGGCGAGGCGATGTCGACGACGTGGCAGATGCAGTCCGCTTCGCCGACCTCCTCGAGCGTCGCCCGGAAGGACGTGACCAGCTCGACCGGGAGCTTCTTGATGAAGCCGACGGTGTCGGTGAGGAAAAAAAACGTGCCGTCGGGAAAGGAGACGCGCCGGAGGAGGGGGTCCAGGGTGGAGAAGAGGCTCGACGACGTGTATCGCCGCTCCTTGGTGAGAAGGTTGAACAGCGTCGATTTCCCGGCGCTCGTGTAGCCGACGAGCGAGACCGTGGGGACGGGGCTTCCCCTCCGGCCCTGGCGCTGGCTCAAACGCCTTTTCTGGAGGCCGTCGATATCCTTTTTGATCTTTGTGATCCGGTCCGTGATGCGGCGGCGGTCCACCTCGAGCTTCTTCTCGCCCGGGCCGCGGGTCCCGATGCCGGCGCCCTGCTGGGTCAGGCCGGGGCCCTTACCCCGGAGGCGCGGCAGTCGATAGTTCAACTGGGCCAGTTCCACCTGGAGCTTCCCTTCGTTCGTCCGGGCCCGTTGGGCGAAGATGTCGAGAATGAGTTGGGTCCGGTCGACAACCTTGGCCCGGATCTCGTCCTCGAGATTCCGCTGTTGGGTGGCGTTGAGGTTGTGGTCGAAGATGACCAGGTCGGCCGCCGATTCCCCGGCCAGCCGGGCGATCTCCTCGACCTTGCCCGTGCCGACGAACCAGCGGGGGTTCGTCCGGGGCAGGGCCTGAAAGACCTTCCCCACGACCTCGGCGCCGGCCGCGCCGGCCAGGCCGGTCAGTTCCGTCAGAGACTCTTCGGCCTCGTCCCTTTCCTTCCGGGTCGTGGCCACGTTGATGAGGATTGCGCGTTCCATGGGCTTAGGGAATCCTATTGTAAATGGTTTTGGACGTATTCCTCAAGGGCGGGGCCGTCGTCGGGCGAAAACCAGGTCACGCCGTCCATCTTCCGGAACCAGGTCGTCTGCCGCTTGGCGTAGTGGCGCGTGTCGGTCTTGGTCGAGGCCAGGGCTTCCTCGCGGCCGATTTCGCCCCGGAGGAGCCTCAGGACATGGCTGTAGCCGAGAGCGCGGAAGGGCGGCGCGTCCTCGGCGACGCCCCGTTCGAGGAGGCCCCGGACCTCCTCGACGAGCCCCCGCTCGAACATCCGTTCGACGCGGTCGTCGATGCGCCGGTAGAGCGCGTCCCGTTCTAGCCGGAGGCCGAGGCGCAGGACGTTCCGGCCCTTGACCGGCGATTCGGTCCTGAGGAAGTGCTCGGACATGGGCCGTCCGGTCGCGGCGTGGACCTCGAGGGCGCGGATGATCCGGACGCGGTCGCGGCTCCGAACCTTCCGGGCGTATTCCGGGTCGACCGCCTCTAGCCGCCGGAAAAGGGAATCGAGCCCTTCCTCCCGCGCCGTGGCCTCGAGCGAGGCCCTGACGGCCGGGTCGCGGCCGGGGCCGGGAAAAAGGCCATCCACGAGGGCCTTGATGTAGAGGCCCGTGCCTCCGGCGATCAACGGGAGATGTCCCCGGGAGGCGATCTTGCCGGCGGCCGCTAGCGCTTCCCGGACGAAATCGGCGGCCGTGAACTGGACCTCCGGCCCGACGACGTCGATCAGGTGATGGCGGACGCCGCGCCGGGCCGCAGCCGTCGGTTTGTCGGTACCGATGTCGAAGCCGCGGTAAACCTGGATGGAATCGCCGCTGATGACCTCGCCGCCGAAACGCAGGGCCAGGTCGACGGCCACCCGGCTCTTGCCGACGGCGGTCGGGCCGAGGACGATGACGATATCGCTCGTGTCAGGTTCCAATTTCGATCAGTATCCAAATCGCGAGGACCGAGGCGAAAAGAAGGAGGGCGAAGAGCTGGCGCCGCTTCAAGGGGCCTCTCCAACCTTGTCCAGGCTCCTGACGAGCGCGGATTCGTGGGCCGGGCCGAGAGTCCGCTTGACGGCCAGGACTTCGGCGGCGAGGACCTCGTCCATGCTCCGGAGGAGGCTCCGGCGGCATCCGTCCCCGACGATGTTGGCGTTCACCTTGAGCAGGGACTTGATCTCGAGCCGCCCGTCCGGCTTGATCTCCGCGCCCTGGAAGGCCGGGTCGAGACGGCCCCGGACCTCCTCCAAGGCTTTCTCGACGATGGAAAAGGCCACCGGTCCGATCTCTTTTGAAATGTACTTGAAAACGAACGAGCACTTGGCGTTGAACACGCCCAAGAGCCGGTCCATGCCGGCCAGGGACATGTCGGGGGGCAATTTCCCCGTCTTCGGCTTCGGGCCCGCAGTCCCGGCCAGACCCAGGCAGAGAAGGGCGAAGAGGGCCCTCCGGGTCTCGGCTTCGCCGACGGCGCTCGCGTCGCAGAGTTCGGCCAGGGTCTTGGCGGGATCGAGGAGGCCGAGGACGTATCTCTCGGTGAGGGAAAGCCGAAAGGCGTCCGGCGAACAGGACGGAAGCCGTCGGACCATGTCTCCATCGGTGGGAAGGGATTCGTCCCGGACCGCGTCGTCCTTCATCCGCCGGACGCCCTCGAGGAGGAGGCCGGGGATGTCGATCGCCCCGACCAGGACCCGGCCCGGCGGACCGGCCCGGACGTGGAACTCGCGCTCGGGGCCGCGGGCGTCGAGGAGCGACAAGGCCTCTTCCCGGGCGTAGGACTCGAGGAGCGTCCAGAGGCGTTCGGGCTCGAAGAGAGAGGTTTCGACGAGGGCCCGGAGGGCGGGCACTTCGTTTTTCTGGGCGTGCTCTTCGATCCGGGTCAGGGCGATCAGGTCCGCTTCTCCCGTGGTCAGGAGGAAGCGCAGAAAGTCCTTTTCCTCGAAGGACGTCGAATCCAGGATGAGCGAGCCGCGTTCGAACGACAGGCATTTCGGGCCGCCGTCGGCCTTGACGTAGAGCGACCCGCTCTGCCCCTGCCGCCAGATCTCGGCCAGGACGCGGGCGATGGGGGCGCGGGAGAATTCCCCGGAAGCGAGCCAGTCGTCCATGTCCTTAATGTATAGACGGGAAGGCGCGAAGTCAATTTACCTGAGGAAACTCATCCCGATCATGGCGATGCCGACGTTGACGAGAGCCTTGAGGAACCAGACGCCGTAGGAGAAGAAAAGGGCTTTCTTGAGCTCGATCTTGAACACCGCGGCCAGCCCGAAGGCCAGGATGCCGAACATCCAGAGCTGGAAGAAATCGACCTGGGAAAGCATGATGTAAGAGGTCGACGTGACTTCCATCTTCGGGAAGAGCAGGGCCAGGCTGGTCGACGTCTGCATGAGGGATTTCCGGGTCAGGGCGAGGATCATGCGGACGGCGTTGCCGAACAGCTTGTCCACCAGACTGGCGTGAAGGAGCGCGGACAGGACCTGGGCGTAGGTTCCCTGCGAGGAGAGGAAGCGGCCCAGGATGAGGAGGACCAACGCCTGGAGGAGGAGCGCGATCAGGGTGAAGAGAGGTGTCGTCACGAACGTCTGGATGATTCGGCTTCGGGCCGAGGGGTTCTCCATGTTCTGGATCATCTGGTCGTAACGCTCCGCTCCCACGCGCTCCTTGAGCACGGCGTTGTCCTTCATGAGCCGGAGCTGGTCTTTCTGCATGTAGGGGGCGACGATGAGGTTGAAGGCGATGAGGGCGACGAGGACGACGATGAGAGCGTCGACCCAGACCGGTTTCGCGGCCAGCCCGTCGAAGACGGGACGGGGATTGAAGAAGACGCCTTCGATGCGTTTGAAAAGGTTCATGGGCTAGGCTCCTTTCCGTTCGTCTTTTTCGATCTCACCGTCGCGGATATGGACGATGCGCTGGGCCTGGTTCGCCACTTCCTGGTCGTGGGTGACCATGATGATCGTGTTCCCCTGTTCGTGGAGCCGGTGGAAGAGGTTGAGGATCTCCCGGCCCGTCCGCGAGTCGAGGTTCCCCGTCGGCTCGTCGGCGAGGAGGAGGGACGGCTCGTTGACCAGGGCCCGGGCGACGGCCACGCGCTGGCGCTCACCGCCCGAGAGCTCGGCCGGCTTGTGGCTCATCCGGGCCTTCATCTCGACCCTTTCCAGGGCCCGCCGGGTCCGCTCCTCGCGCTCGGCCTTCTTCATCCCGCTGTAGACGAGAGGGAGCTCGACGTTGCGGAACGCCGAGGCCCGTGAGAGGAGGTTGAAGACCTGGAAGACGAACCCGATCTCGCGATTCCGGGTGAAGGCCAATTCGTCCTCGGTCATGGTGCTGACGAGCTTGCCGTTGAGCCGGTAGGTCCCCGACGTGGGCGTGTCCAGACAGCCGATGAGGTTCATCAGGGTGGACTTGCCCGAACCCGAGGGGCCCATGATGGCCACGAACTCGTTCCGCTCGATCGTCAGGGAAACCCCTCGGAGGGCCTCGACCTCCTGCTCGTCGAGCTTGTAGATCTTCCAGAGGTTTTCAGCGAAGATGACGATAGGGTCGGCGCCGCTCATTTTGTCGGGATATCCTTCTTCGGCTCCGTCTTGATCAGGACGCCGTCCTTGAGGTCGCGGAGGGAGGCGTAGGGGCCGGTGACGATGTCCTGCCCGTCCTTGAGGCCCGAAGTGATCTCGATCATCATTCCGCCGGTGATGCCCTTGCCGACCGGCTGGAACTTGACTCGGGCGTTCTCGACGGTGTAGACGCCTTCCTCCTCTTTCTGCGCCGTCGGGGCGCTCTTGTCCGCGCCGGCCTTGTCCCGGAGGACGAGCGCGGCAATGGGCACGGCCAGGGCCTGCTTCTTCTCGGCGACGATGATGTCGGCCGAGGCGGACAGCCCGGGCTTGAGCTTCTGGGACGGATTCTCGAGGGTGATGACGACCTTGAAGTCTTTGGATTCCTGGGTCGAGACGCCGCCCGTCGTCTTCTGCAGGGCGGAACTGCCGATCTCCGTAACCTTGCCCTTGAAGACGGTCTCGGGGAAGGCGTCGACGCGGAGGTTGGACTCCTGGCCGAGGCTGACGCCGATGACGTCGGTTTCGTCGACCTCGACTTCGACCTCCATCACCGACAGGTCGGCGATGGTCATCAGGACCGTGCCGGGATTGTTCATCGTCCCGATGATGGCCACCTCGCCTTCTTCGACGCGGAGGCTGGTGATGACCCCGTCGATCGGGGAACCGTAGGTCGTTTTGTTGAGGTTGTCGAGCGTGCTCTTGAGGGACGCCTCGGCTTGCTTGATCTGGAAGCGGATGGCGTTCGTTTGGGCCGCGGAGATGTCGTATTGGGTCTTGGTCGTCTCGAGCTGGTCCTTGGAGATCAGCTGCTCGTCGGAGAGTTTCAGTTGGCGCTCATAGGCGTTCTTGTCCCTCTGGAGGCGGGCCTCCGCCTGGATGAGATCGGCGTTGGCGGCCCGGATGAAGTTCTGGTCGCGGTCGGCGATGGCCTCGTACTGGGTGGAATCCAGCTTGAGGAGAAAATCCCCGGCCTTGACTTCCTGCCCCTCGACGATGCCGATCTTGATGATCCGGCCCGGGACCTGGGCGCTGATGTTGATGTTCTTCTTGGGCTTGACCTCTCCGGACGCCGAGACGATCGAGGTCAGGTCCTGTTTCTTGACCTTATCCACGGTCACCTTGACGGTCTTCTCGCGCTGGGACCGGAGGTTGGCGACGACGATGACGCCGACGACAAGGATTATGGCCAGGATGATCAACGGCTTTTTCCGCCGTTTCAAGAAGCTTTTCTTTTCCGTCATGGGTTGAAGCCTTTCTCGTCGATTTCTGAAGTAACCAACCTATTATACTACGGAAGGCCAGCGAATAGGTTCAAGATTTGCCTTGGGCTGGGGGAGTTGGTAAGATGAGGCCCGATGGACGTCCGCGAGGAGTTTTTGAGGATCGGCGAGGCCGTTGTCCGCGAGGCCGGCCTGTACCTGCGGGAAAACCTCGGCCGGAGGGTCGAGGTGTCCCTCAAGGGAGCCGTCGATCTGGTCACCCCGTTCGACCTGGGGGCCCAGGAGATCCTTGTCGGCCGCCTGTCGGCCGTCTTCCCGACGCACGGCTTCCTGGCCGAGGAGGGCCTCGCCAGGCCGGGGAGCTCTGATTTCCGGTGGATCATCGACCCCCTCGATGGAACGACCAACTATGCCCACGCTTTCCCCGTTTTCAGCGTCTCCGCAGCCCTCGAGTGTGCCGGCCGGGTCGTCCTGGGGTTCGTCTATGACCCGATGAGGGAAGAGATGTTCATGGCCTCGGCCGGGCGGGGGGCGTTCTTGAACGGCGCCGCAATCCGGGTCTCGACTGTCGCCGACCTGGGGGCGAGCCTTCTTGCGACAGGCTTCCCCTACGATCTGAGGACGAGCCCCGTCAACAATCTGGGCCATTGGGGGCGTTTCATCGTCAGGGCCCAGGCGATCCGCCGTTGTGGGTCGGCGGCCCTAGACCTGTCATATGTCGCCTGCGGCCGCTTTGACGGCTTCTGGGAACTCAAGCTCAAGCCTTGGGACGTGGCCGCGGGGGCTCTGATCGTCGCCGAAGCGGGCGGGCGGGTCAGCGATTTCCGAGGGGCGGAATTCGCATTGGAAACCCCGGGGATCCTGGCCACGAACGGGCGGATCCACCAGGAGATGCTCGATGTTCTCGCCAGGGACGGAATGTCGGGAGGGACTGATGGCCCGGACGACCGCGTCTAGGATCTTTTTAGCGTTGGGGATCGCGGCCTTGGGCTTCGCCGCCCTCGCCCTGGGCGGGCTCGCGCCCCAAGTCCAGACGACGGCCGCGGACGGTCCGACCGTCAAGAAAGTCGCCGTCCCGGCCGATGCCGGTTGGGTGGACACGGGGATCGACGTCGGGCCGGGGGAGGAGTTCGTCTTCCGCGCCGCCGGCGAAGTCAGCCTCCAGCGGGGAAACCCGGACGCCGGCTGCGGCCCCGGAGGGCTCGACGTGATCACCGTCGAGCAGCCGGTCCCGAACGAGAACCTCGGGGCCCTCATCGGCCGGGTGGCCCAGCTCGTGTCCGCCCGGACGGACGAGGATTCGGGGATGGAGATCCGCGACGAGATCTTCGTCCTCTTCTTCATCGGCCCGGAGAGAACCGTGACCGTCCCCGTGAGGGGGCGGCTCTACCTCGGCCTCAACGAAAACGTCCTCAAGGATAACGCGGGGGAGTTCACCGTTCTCGTGTCCCGGCGCCCAGCCTGAGATCGGACAGGTCTTAAAGCGTTTCCTCGGCCGCCTTCGCGGCCATGTGCCCGTCCATGAATTGGGTATTATACCGCCCGGCGAGGAAATCGGTGTTGGACAGGATGTCCAGGTGGAGCGGGATGTTCGTCTTGATCCCGACGATGGTCGTCATCTCGAGGGCCGCCCGCATCTTGCGGATGGCCAGGTCCCGGTTCGGAGCGTAGGCGATGATCTTGGCCACCAGCGAATCGTAGTCCGGGGGGACGACCCAGCCCCCGTAGGCGGCGGAATCGACGCGGATGCCTTCGCCCCCCGGCAGGACCAGGAAATCTATTTTTCCAGGCGAGGGAACGAAGGTCGCCGGGTCCTCGGCGTTGATCCGGCACTCGATGGCGTGGCCCCGCATCACGAGCTCGAAGGGGAAGCCGAACTTCTCGCCCGAAGCGATCCTGATCTGGGCCTTGATGAGGTTGATCCCGTAGACCATCTCCGTGATGGGGTGCTCGACCTGGACGCGGGCGTTGGCCTCCATGAAATAGAACTTGCGGTTCTCGTCGACCAGGAACTCAAAGGTGCCCAGGCTTTGGTAGCCGACTTTGGAGGCCGCGTCCTCGACTTCCTTCATCATCTTCCTGCGGGTCTTTTCGTCGATGAACGGGGAAGGCGTTTCCTCGATGAGCTTCTGGTATTTCCTCTGGACGGAACACTCCCGCTCGCCGAAGGCGATGACTTTTCCCTTGCGGTCGCCGACGATCTGGATCTCGATGTGCCGCGCCCCGCTGACGTACTTTTCGATGTAGAGCGAGGGGTCGTTGAAGGCCGCCTTGGCCTCGCCCTGGGCGATCGGAAACTGGTCCTCGAGCTGGGAGGACGAGCGGCAGATCCGCATCCCCTTGCCGCCGCCGCCGGCCGCGGCCTTGATGATCACGGGAAAGCCGATTTTCGCGGCGATCTTCTTGGCTATGGCGAGGTCTTCGATGACCGTGTCGCTCCCCGGCAGGATGGGCAGCCCGGCCTTTTTCATCGTCTGGCGGGCCTTGTTCTTGTCGCCCATGAGCCTGATGATGGACGGCGGCGGGCCGATGAAGATCAGGCCGTGAGCTTGGCAGATCTCGGCGAACTTGGCGTTCTCTGCGAGGAACCCGTAACCGGGGTGGATGGCGTCGGCGCGGGTGATATCGACCGCGCTCAGGATGTTGGCGATGTTGAGGTAGCTCTCGGAGGCCTTGGCCGGGCCGATGCAGACCCTCTCGTCCGCGAGCAGGACGTGAAGGGCCTGGCGGTCGGCTTCCGAATAGACGGCGACCGTCTTTATGCCGAGCTCGCGGGCGGAGCGAACGATGCGGAGGGCGATCTCTCCGCGGTTGGCGATTAGGATTTTCGAGATCATCGGGCCTCAGCTCGAAGGCAGGATGGCGAAGAGCTTCTGGCCGTATTCCACGGGCTTGGCGTTTTCGCCGTAAATTTCGACGACCGTCCCGTCCACGTCGGCTTCGATCTCGTTCATCAGCTTCATGGCCTCGATGATGCAGAGCGTCTGGCCTTTCTTGACAACGTCGCCGATGTCGACGAAGGGGGGGGACGCCGGGTCGGGGGCCCGGTAGAACGTCCCGACCATGGGCGAAGTGATCATGTGGTGGCCCTTGGCCACCTCGATGGCCAGGGCCCTGGCCTCGGCGGCCGCCGCGCTCTCGTGCGGAGCGGCGGGGCCGGCGGCAGGACCGCCTGGCGGGGCGATGGCCGAGGGCGCCGGTTGGGGCGCGTTCCGGCCGATCTTGACCTTCAGGCCCTCGACTTCGAGTTCGAAGATCGACAGGCCTTTTTCTTCGAGAAGGCTGATGAGCTTCCGGAGCTCTTCGTAGTCGATCTTCCCGCTCATGGCGCATTCTTCCGGACCGATCGGCTGCTTGTTCTTGTCGTTCATGCCCTTATCCACCTCGTATAAGTAACTTTACCTTAACGGCATCCCCCCGAAATGTCAAGAAGGACCTCAGGGATCATCTTCGCTCGCTGCGGTGATTTTTAACGCCGGTCAGTGTGCCGGCCTCGGCACCAAAACAACTCGCTCGGCGTGCGCTACGCCGAGCTCAGACACGTTTTGGCGGTTTCCCCTGAAACTGCCCTCGTCCGTCACCCTGCCCGACTAAATCACCGCCTATGCTCGCTCTGATGACCCCCTCGGTCCAGGGTTCAGCGGTCGTCTCACTCGCTCCTGAGCTCGCTCGACACTTCAGCCTCGGCTGCCTGATTTGACTGGCCCCGGCGGTTCTCCTATGATGGCCGATGGCCGATATTTCCAAGGGATAGGACGCGATGTTCGACCAGCTTTCCGAACGCCTCGAGAGGATGATGAAGTTCCTCCGGGGCGAAGTCAAGGTCACGGACAAGAACATGGCCGAGGCCCTGAAAATGATGCGCCTGGCCTTCCTCGAGGCGGACGTCAACTACAAGGTCGTCAGGGATTTCGAGGCCCGGATCAAGGAAAAGGCCCTGGGCGAGGAGGTTCTGCGGAGCCTCAGCCCCGCCCAGCAGGTCATCAAGATCGTCCGCGACGAGCTCGCCGGCATCCTGGGGGGCCAGCAGAAACCCCTCCTGTTCTCGAGCCGGCCGCCGTCGGTCATCATGCTGGTCGGCCTCCAGGGAAGCGGCAAGACGACGACCTGCGGTAAGCTCGCCCGCTGGGTCGCCGGCATCGGGAAAAGCCCCCTCCTCGTGTCGTTCGACCTGAAGCGGCCGGCGGCCCAGGAGCAGTTGAAGACGATCGCCACGTCCCTGGGCTTCCCGTTCTATGAGATGACCTCCGCCCGGATGGCCTCCCCGAAGGAAGCCCTCAAGGAGCTCCTCGTCCATACGGCGAACAGGGGCTTCGACCCCCTCATTGTCGACACGGCCGGCCGTCTCCACGTCGACGACGAGCTCATGGAGGAACTCCGCCTCGTCCGGGCGATCCTCGACCCGACCGAAGTCGTCTACGTCGGCGACGCGATGACCGGCCAGGACGCCGTGCGGAGCGCCCAGGCCTTCGAGGAGAAGATCGGGTTGACCTCGGTCATCCTGACCAAGCTCGACGGCGATGCACGGGGAGGGGCGGCCCTGTCCATCGTTGCCGTGACCGGCCGGCCCATCAAGTTCATCGGCGTGGGCGAAAAGCCCGACAAGTTCGAGGTCTTCCACCCCGAGCGCATGGCCTCGCGCATCCTGGGCCTGGGCGACATCCTCTCGCTCATCGAAAAGGCCCAGGGCGAGGCTGATGTCGCCGAGACCGAGGAGATGGCCCGCAAGCTCCGCAAGCAGGAGTTCACCCTCGAGGATTTCAAGAAACAGATCGTCCAGATGAAGAAAATGGGGTCGCTCTCGGACCTCCTGGGCCATCTCCCCCAGGTGGGCCCGTTCAAGAACCTGGCCAAGGCCCAGGTTGACGACCTAAAGATCGCCCACTTTGCGGCCATCATCGATTCCATGACACCTGAGGAGAGGG
Source organism: Candidatus Aminicenantota bacterium (assembly GCA_026393975.1). GTDB lineage: Bacteria > Acidobacteriota > Aminicenantia > Aminicenantales > Saccharicenantaceae > RBG-16-66-30. Next base: position 41,906 of record JAPKZD010000022.1, read on the forward strand.
AGAACCCGAGGGTGCTCAACGGCAGCCGCCGGGCCCGGATCGCCCGCGGCAGCGGGAGGCCGGTCAACGAGATCAACCAGCTGGTCAGGCAGTTCCAGGAAATGCAGAAGATGATGAAAAGGTCGGTCGTCCAGAAACTGCTCGGCGGTCTGAAGTAGTCCCCGCCGCTATCACCTTTCGAGGACGTGGGCGACGCATTCGAGCCAGAACGCGGCGTAGTCTTCCCAGAAGATGAAGTTGCATCCCCAATGGGGGGCGGGGTCGGACATGTAGGCCAGGACCCGGCCGCGGCCGCAGGTTCTGACGGCCAGGAGCGGATCGCCCGAATCCTTGACCTCGAGGAGGACCCTCCCCTCGGGGATGGACATCGTTTTGTTGTACCCCAAGATGGGCGGCATGGTCCTCAGGTTGATCGTCTTGAAGAAGCGCTCGCCGGACGCCGTCAGCTCGGCGTCGAACCCTTCCGTGCTCTCGACGAGGTCCTCGTGGTCGAGACAGCGGACGGGGAGGACCTCACGGAGCCGAGTCCTGCCCCAGCCTCCCTTGCCCAGCTCCCCCGTGAAGGAATACCAGCCGCCGAGAAAGAGAGCCGCTTTGCCGGCCTTGATGGCCTCGACTGTCAAGCGGATCCTGTCCGGATAGGTCAGGACGGCCGTCCCGAATTTCTCCCGGTCGAAGAAGTTCGGGGCGAGCTGGAAGAGCTTGGCGTCGACGTCGCTGAAGATGAGCACGTCGTGGGAGGCCAGGATACCCTCGTAGTCGCCCGGGCCGAGCTTGTTGTAGAAATCCCAGGACGGGACGGACTCGACCGTGTGTTTCCCGGTCGATTCCAGGGCGTCCTTCAGCCATTTCCCGTAGTTGAAGATGTCGAGCCCCTTGGGGGAATGGTAAAAAGGCGTTTCGGCGAAAACCGGCCCCGTCAGGACGGCCCAATCTCCCACGTAATAGATCTTGGCCATGTCGATGACTCCTTCTGGCGGGGATAGGATAACAGAGAAGGCCCCGGAGAGGCAACGGTTTTCCCCGTGCTTCCCTTGTCCTCCCCTGGGGACAGAGGATGGAAAGGGGTTGACTTGCCCCTCGAATTCCGGTATGATTTTTCAGCAATTACATCTACCGCGGAAGTGAAACCACAATGATTACCATGCGCTTGATGAGATTCGGCACCAAGAAAAAACCGACCTACCGGATCGTGGTGATGGACTCGAAAAGAGCCCGCCAGAGCCAGGCCCTGGACACGCTGGGCACCTATACCCCGCTCGAGGATCCGGCCGGCGTCAAGATCGACCTCGAAAAGGCGAACCAGTGGCTTTCGAAAGGCGTTCGGCCATCGAGAACCGTTCAATCCCTTCTGGATAGAGTCGCCAAGCCCGCGAAACCCGCCCAATTCGCGAAATCTTAAAGGAGGTCACTGTGAAAGAACTCGTGGAGTTGATTGCCAAGGCATTGGTGGACCAACCGGAAAGAGTGCAGGTCTCCGTGCTCGAGGGCGAGCAGACCACCATCCTGGAACTCAAAGTGGCCCCGGAGGACCTCGGTAAGGTGATCGGAAAACAGGGACGGACGGCGCGCGCGATCCGCATCCTCCTCGGCGCTGCGGGGATGAAGCTCAAGAGGAGATACAACCTCGAGATCATTGAAAAAGGCTGACCTCGTCGCTCTGGGGAAGATCCTCAGGAGTCAGGGGCGCGACGGACATCTCAAGCTCAGGCTCAACGAAAAAGGGTTTCCCGGGTCCGACTGCGCCACGATATATCTCCGCCGGGCGGACGGGTTCGAGGCCTTCGCCGTCGAATCCCTGACGCTTGACCGGAACGTGTACTTCCTGAAACTCAAGGGAATCGATACGCTGGCCGGGGCGGACGCTCTGGCCGGGCTCGATGTTTTTGTCGCCGAAGCCGATTTCCGGCGCCTCGAACGGGGCCTTTTTTACGACTTCGAAGTCATCGGGTGCCGGGTGGTCACGCGTGACGGGGCCGAGGTCGGAGAAGTCGCGGGGATCCTCCCCGCCGGCGGCCAGGTCCTCCTCGTCGTGAGGCGGGGGGAAGGGGAGGTTTACGTCCCGTTCACGGAGACGATCTGCGTGAAGGTGGATCCGGAGGCGAAGGAGATCCTCATCGACCCTCCGAACGGCCTTTTGGAGTTGAATGAGATTTGATATAATCACGATCTTCCCCGAGATGTTCGCCAGCGTCTTTTCGGGGGGGGTCGTCAAGAGGGCCCTGGAGAGGGAGACGGTCCGGATCGCCGTGCACGACCTGCGGGATTTCACCGAGGACAAGCACAGGCAGGTCGACGACCGGCCCTACGGGGGCCTGGAAGGAATGGTCTTGAAGCCCGAGCCGATCTTCCGCGCCGTCGAGGCCGTCCGCGAGGACGCCGCGAGCCGGGTCTACCTTCTTTCCCCCCAGGGCCGGCCCTTGGACACGGCGCTGGCCCGGGAGCTGGCCTCGTATGCCCAGGTCATCCTTATCTGCGGACGCTACGAAGGTGTGGATGAGCGGGTCGTCGAGCACTTGGCCGACGGGGAGATCTCGATCGGCGATTACGTCCTGTCGGGCGGAGAACTGGCCGCGGCCGTTGTCGTCGATGCGGCGGCCCGCTTCGTTCCGGGCGTCGTGGGCAAGGAAGGGTCGGTGGAGAACGATTCCTTCGCCGGGGGGATCCTCGATTTCCCCCAATACACGAGGCCGCGGGAATTCCGGGGACTGAAGGTCCCCCAGGTCCTGTTCTCGGGCGACCACAAGAAGATCGAACGCTGGCGGCGGAAAAAGGCCCTCGAAAAAACGATCCGGCAGCGGCCGGACCTGGTCACGCATAAAACACTTACCCCGGAGGACCGGCGTCTTCTGGAGGAAATTCCGAACGAAAGGAAGGGCGAATGAACCTGGTCGACATGGTTGAGGATAAACAGTTGAGGAAGGACCTCGATCCTTTCAACGTCGGCGACACCGTCAAGATCCACGTTATCATCCGGGAAGGCGACAAGGAACGCACCCAGATCTTCCAGGGCGTCGTCATCAGCAAGCGCGGCGCCGGCATGAAGGCCTCCTTCACGGTCCGCAAGGTCTCTTTCGGCATCGGCGTCGAGCGTGTCTTCCCCGCGCATTCCAAGATGATCCGCAAGATCGAGGTCGTCCGCAAGGCCAACGTCCGCAGGGCCAAGCTGTACTATCTCCGCGATCTCAAGGGCAAGGCCGCCCGGCTCAAAGAGGACCAGGGGTAACGTCGGGGGCCGTGGCCACCCTCAGGCTCGAGAAGAAGCTCTTCCGGGGTGGTTTTCGGCTCGTCGCCGGGGTCGACGAGGTCGGCCGCGGCTCCCTGTTCGGCCCGGTCGCGGCCGCCGCCGTCATCCTCCCTCCGGAGTGGCTTCTGCGGCGACCCCCGTCCTGGGCCGGCGCCATCGACGACTCGAAGCTTCTTTCCCCGGCCCGGCGCGCGAACCTCGCGACCGCCATCCTCTGCGAGGCCGTCGGCGTGGGGATCGGCCTGGCCTCCGCGGCCGAAATCGATTCCTTGAACATCCTCCGGGCGACGCACTTGGCCATGGTCCGGGCGGTCGAGAGCCTGCCCGGCGCTCCCGACATGCTCCTTGTTGACGGGTTCCCGATAAAAGATGTAATGTATCGCCAGATGGGCATCCTGAAGGGAGACCGGAAGAGCCGGTCGATCGCCGCGGCCTCCATCGTGGCCAAGGTCTTCCGAGACGGCCTGATGCGGGTTTTCGCCGACCTCTACCAGGGCTACGGCCTGGACAGGAACAAGGGCTATGGGACCGAGGAGCACATCCGTTCGTTGAAGGACAAGGGGCCGACCGGACTCCACCGGACCTCTTTCAAGCTCGGATAAGAACGGAACGCCATGAGCGCGCGCAGCGACCGGGTCAAGATCATCGAGCAGGCCGAGAAGCACGTCCGGGCCGGCCGGGTCAAGGACGCCATCACCGAATACGAGAAGCTCGCGCTCACAGACCCCCAGGACGTCGGGACCCTCAACATCATCGGCGACCTCTACATCCGGCTCCGCCATAACGACCGGGCCGTCGTGTTCTTTCTGAAGGTCGCCGAGGAATACGAACGTCGGGGCCTCTTCTCCCAGGCCCTGGCCATCTACAAGAAGATCCACAAGCTCAATCCCGAAAACGTGGAGTACGCCCTCAAGCTCGGCGACCTCTACGGTCAGCAGGGTTTCCTGGCCGACGCCAAGAACGTCTACCTGGCCATCGCCGGCGGCCTCGCCGGGGCGGAGAAGGTCCCGGACGCCATCGCCATCTTCGAGAAGGTTATCAAGCTCGATCGGGAGGACCTCGAAGCGCGGAAAGCGCTTTCCGGCCTGTACAGGGACGTCGGCAACCTCGACGCCGCCTTGGAGCAGTTGAACGATATCGCCGAGATCCGCGCGGAACACGACCAGTTCGAGGCCGCGGTGGGGATCCTCAACGAGGCCCTGGCCCTGAGGCCGGGGGATAACAAGAGCCTGGTCAACCTGGTCGACGTCTACAAGCGCCAGAACCAGGCCGGCAAGGCCATCGAGATCCTCGAAAAACAGCTCGAATCGACCCCCGACAACGTTCAGCTCCTCAACATCCTGGGAAACATCTACTTCGAAGCCGGGGACACCAAGAAGGCGGAGGAGATCTTCACCCGGATCGTGACCGGCCACCCACTCAACGTCAATGCCCGGATCAAGCTCGGCCGCATCCAGATCCTCAAGGACAAGCTCGACCAAGCCTACGAGCTCTTCGAGCCCCTGATCAACAACCTCGTCATGAAGCACAGGGACGAGAAGGCCATCGGCCTCTTGGGCCTCATCCTGGAGAGCCAGAAGCCTCACCTGCCCGCTCTGGAACGCCTGGCCCTGATCTACCGATCGAACAAGGAAATGAAGAAACTCGAGGTCGTGGACCGGGCCATTCTGGACGAGCTCCGGAAGCAGGGAGACAAGGGCAGGATGGTCGCCGTCTGCGCGGAGCTCCTGGAGCTCCGGCCCGACGACGCCGACATCGCCCGGGAAGCGCAGGCCCTCCGGCTCGAGAAAGGCCTGCCCGCGGTAGAGGTCCGTGAGGAGACGCCGGAGCTTTCGAAAAGGGATCTCGAAGCCCTCCAGGAGGGCATGGCCCAGGCGGACCTCTACATGCAGCAGGGTCTCGTCCGGATCTCCCGCCGGCTCCTCGAGAACCTCCGCTTCCGTTATCCCGAGGCGCCCCAGATCCAGAGGAAGATCGCCGTCCTCGACGAGGTCCGGACCCACATGGACGAAGAGGAGATCCGCCGGCGCGTCGAGAAGACCAGCGTCCTCGAAGCCAAATTCAAGGAAAAGACCGCGGAAAAAAAGGCCGAAGACAAGAGGGCCGAGGACCGCAAGAAGACCGCGGGTCCGTTCAAGGATGACGTCCTCGAAGGCGCGAAGGTCAGCACGGCCGATATCTTCGCCGGAACGGACATCCTCCCCTTCGTCAGTTCCGAAACCGGCGAGAAAAAATATTACGACCTCAAGGCGTTGGCGGTCGAGGAGCTCCGGCTGCTCGCCGCCGCGCACACCCAGCAGCTCCAAGGGGACACGTCCCAGTACGAGCGGGAGCTTTCCGGGATCGTCGCCGAATTCCGGAAGGACCTCCAGGCCAAGGTGGAAGGGGACGCCTCCGAGACCCACTACCAGCTCGGCCTGGCCTTCATGGGGCAGGGCCTCACCGGAGAAGCCGTCGAGGAGCTCACCCAGGCCGCAAAGGACAAGGAACTCGCCATCGACAGCTACAGTTTGATCAGTCAGTGCTACAGGCAGAAGCGGAATCACGATGAAGCGGAGAAATGGCTGAAAATGGCTCTTGCCGCGGCCAAGCCGGGCACCGACCAGTATTACGCCCTCTTCTATGAACTCGCCGAGATCTACGAGGAATCCGACGACCGGGAGAAGGCCACCTCCCTCTTCAAGGAGATCCGCGCCTGGAACCCGGGCTACCGGAACATCTTGGCCAGGCTCGAGAGCTTGGAAAAAGTGTCCGCCGGCTGACGCAAACAAAGAGGGACAGTCCCCACCCCCGGAGGGTGGGGACTGTCCCTCTTTGTTTTTCCGCTCAGTCGACGATCTTACCCGAAATGATGAGGATCAGTCCCTTGCCGCTGCCGTCGAGCTTGGAGACCCCGACGACGGTCTTGTCTCCCGGCTTGATGTTGAGCGTCGTCCCGATAAGGTCGGTCGTGATGTACTCGGGCTTAGCCGAGGTGGCGTTCGGCGGCATGCTGGCGATAAAGATCCGCCGCAGTCTGACCTCCATCTGAATGAGAGACGTTTTTTCGTCCTTGATGACCTTCGGTCTGATCCAGAACTCGAATTCGGCCTTCTCTCCCATCCGGACTTGCGAATCGGAATTATCCATGGCCCGGATGAGGGACGTATCGAGAAGGGAATAGCTCTGATACTTCAGGAGATTGCGGAGCTCCTTGATGATGGGATCGTTCGGCAGGGCCTCGCCGCCCTTCTCTTCCGTGTCCGTGCCCAGGATGAGCTGGACGGTAAATTGGAGGTCGGCCGGTTTGACGTCGACCTGACGGATGGCTTGAAGGATCCTTTCGATGTTCTCAGGATAGTCGCTGATGACGATGATCTTTTCATTGGGCCCCGGCTCGGTGCGCCCGTCGCGGCTGAGATAGGTGTTGATGAGGCCCGCCATCCTGCCGCCGGAAAAATATTTCAGGCGGACGAGTTCGGTCTTAACGGGCGGTTTCGTCACGTTCTTCGGTTCTTGGGCTGGGTCCTCGGCGAAAGCCGGAAGGACGATGGCCAGGGAAAATGCCAAAGCCAGAAACGCGAGAATTCCCTTTTTCATTTTTCATCTCCTTTCCATTCGAAATTCTTGTCGAGGAACCAGACGACTTGGAGTCCGGTTTCCTGTGATACCAGGGTGAGTGAAACGACGGAAGGTTCGCCCGCCGGCGATGTCCCTCGCGGCCCCAAATTCCCGTTCTTGAAGACGAGGGACAGGACGGCCAGGCCGAGAAACGCGCCCAGGAACGAGGCGGCGGCCCATCGTGGCCAGGCGAGGAGCGCGGGCCGCCTCGTCGCGGGAGCCGCCGGTTTGAACCGGGCCGCAAGGGCTTGCCATTCGCCCTCGCTCCAGTCGGAAATACTCTCGGCCTTTGCCGCCGTTTTGAGCCTCGTCAAAGCCTGCCCGTATTCTCCGAGTTCTTTCCGGCACGCCGGGCACGAATCGACGTGAGCCCGGACCGCCGCCCCCAGCCGCGGCCGAAGGTCGTCGCCTGTGTAGAGGGGAATGAGCTTCTTCGCTCTTCGGCACGTCATCGTCCCTCCTCGGCGGCCGGGGCCCCGGGCTTTACCCGGGGGTCCGCTTCCGCCGTACTCGCCCGTGGATATAAGTCACGGGCGAGTGGCGAGCCCAAGGCTCGTCCCTTGACCATGTGAGGAAAATTGGCCCTGATCGCTTCGCGGAGCTTCCGCCGAGCCGATGAAAGGTTCACGCGCACCGAGATGCTCGAACAGCCCAGGGCCCGGGCCGTTTCCTTGATGTCGAGCTCCTCGAGGTCCCTCAGGACGAAGACCTCCCGCTCCCGGGGGCTGAGCACCGCAAGACACGTCAGGATATCGGATCGGATTTCTTGGCGTTCCCGGCTGGCCTCCGAATTTGCGGAACCCGTGGCCCCATGGCCGGCGTTCTCGAAGGCCGCCTTCTCGCGCGTCCTCTTCCTGAACCTGTCGCGGGCCTCGTTGGCCGCGATCTGAAAGAGCCAGTTCCTGAAGCTCCGGGAGACATCGTAGCGGGAGAGGGAGCGGAAGGCGCGGAGGAGCGCTTCCTGCGCGACTTCCAGGGCCTCCTCCCGGTTGCGGGTCAGCCTGTAGGCCAGGGCGAGTAGCGGCCGCCGGTACGGGGTGACCAGCGGCTCGAACGCCTCGGTGCGGCCGGATAGAACCATTGCCACAAGCTCCTTCTCGGTTTCGTTCATCCGCATGGTTATACCCGGGCCCGGGCGAAAATGTTAAGGCGTCCCGATGACGACGAACATAACATAGCTCGGGACGCGACTCCAGAGAGGGGTGGGCGGAGGCCGGCGGACGAGGAGTCGGCTTCAGGCGCCGATGAGAACGAGGTCTTTCACTTTCCGGAAGACTTCGAGGACCCGGTCGATCTGCTCGTCCGTATGGGTGGCCATGTAGCTCGTGCGGAGAAGGGCCAACTCGGGCGGGACGGCCGGGGGCAGGGCCACGTTGGTGTAGATCCCGGCCTCGTAGAAGACCTTCCAGGCCTGTATCGTCTTCATCATGTCGCCGATGATGATGGGGATGATGGGCGTTTCGGTCTCGCCGATATTGTAGCCCATGGCCTTGAGCTCGGTCCTCATCCGTTCGCCGATCTTGTTGACCCGCTCGACGCGCTCCGGTTCCTTCTCCAGGATGTCCAGGCAGGCGAGGACCGTGGCCACGTTGGACGGGGGGAGGCTGGCGCTGAAGATGAACGGCCGGGCGAACATCTGGATCCAGTGGACGACCTCCTTGGGGCCGGCGATGAACCCGCCGACCGAGGCCAGGGACTTGCTGAACGTGCCCATGACCAGGTCCACGTCTTTCTGGCAGCCGAAGTGATGCCCAGTGCCCCGGCCGCCGCCGAGGACTCCCAGGGAGTGGGCGTCGTCGACCATGAGCCGGGCGCCGTATTTCTTGCAGATGGGGATGATCCCGGGCAGCTTGGCGATGTCGCCGCCCATGCTGAAGACGCCGTCGACGATGACGAGTTTCGCCGGGTCGGGCGGCAGGGATTTCATGACCTCTTCCAGGTCGGCCATGTCGTTGTGCCGGTAATAGCGGGTCTGGACGTTTTTCAAGACCTTGGCCATCCGGACGCCGTCGATGATACTGGCGTGGACCTCCTGGTCGGTGATGACGATGTCGTCGCGGTCCATGACGGCCGGGATGGTGCCGAGGTTGACCTGGAAGCCCGTGCTGAAGACCAGGGCCGCCTCCATGCCGACGTACTTGGCCAGGCGCTCCTCGAGCTCGAGATGGAGGTCGAGCGTCCCGTTGAGGAAGCGCGACCCGGTGCAGCTCGTGCCGTACTTTTTAATGGCCTCGATAGCGGCTTCCTTGACCTTGGGGTGGTCGGTCAGTCCGACGTAGTTGTTCGAGCCGATCATGATGAACTTCTTGCCGTGGATGTAGACTTCGGTCCCCTCGGGGTGCTCGATGGGGATGAAGTAAGGGAAAATCCCCATGGCCTGGGCCGTACGCGGATTGAGGGGGTAGCCGTATTTCTGGGCGACCTTGGGGTCGGAGTAAAAGCCAATGCACTTTTCGAAGAGGTCCATTGTCACGTCCTTAGGAAGGATTTCAGTCCCTCAGTATAAGATTCTCCGCCTGCCGTGTCAATTTTTGGGCCCCTCAGGTGGAGCGAAGAATGGGGCGGGTCAGGCAGGTCGGGCCGCCGGCGCCCTTGCGCGAGATCTCATCGCCTTCGTAGGTCCAGACCTCGATGCCGGCCTTGTTCAGGACCTCGATGGTTCGCGGGTTGCCGGCGAGGGCGACGCATTTCCCCGGCGCCATGGCTAAAACGTTCGTGGCCATGGTCGCGTATTCTTCATCCGGCACTTCGAGGAGCGCGAAGCCCATCTCGAGCAGGCGCTTGCGGAAGGGAACGGGCAGGAGGCGGGAGTAGACGAGGAGCGTCCGCTCGGCGACGGGGCTGAGCATGCTCATCAGGTGGAGGACATCCCCTGGCCCGTCCCAATGCGGCAGGGGCACCTCGATGACTTCGCATCCGTCTCCGCCGACGATCTCCCGGAACTGCCGGATGCCCTCGGCGTTGGTCCGGTAGCCGTGGCCGACGGCCGCGGTCCTTTCGTCGAGCCAGGCGACGTCGCCTCCTTCGAGAGTGCCCGGCTCACGGATGGTCCCGACGACCGGCCAGTCGGCCTTCGCAGAGAAGTCGCCGACCGCGGCGGGCTCTCCCGAGCGGGGCGGCTTTCCCATCCGGCAGAGGACGATGCCTTTCCCGGTGACGCAGGCGGCGTCGCGGACGTAGATCGAATCGAGTCCGGTCCGGGCGTCCGTGGGAAGAAAATGGACATCGGTTACGAAGCCGCGCAGGATGTCGACGAAGCGGTCGTATTCCGCGACGGCTCTCCCGAGGTCCGGCTCCTCCGTGTAGCCCAGGGCTTTCCATTGATTCCGCATATTTTCCTGGCCGCGCCAGGCCTCGCGGGGGTGCTTGAGGAGAAGGCTCTTGATCGGGGCGACTTCGGACAGGGCGCCAAGGGTCATGTTAGGTCCTTATTCCATGAATATACCGTGAATATACCGTCTTTGAATCCGGATTACAAAGGTCGGCCGCCCGAGAGGGCCCGGGATTTTTGGCATTGTTGGTGAATTTTCGCCGGTCCCCCCGCTTATAAACCGGATCTATATATGTAACTTGCTGATAATTAAGATGATAAAGAACGCCCGTGTTTTTTTTGTGGATTTTCTTCAAAGGATAGGATAGAATCTCCGGACAAACTAGGAGGTAAAATGAAAACATGTATGCGACTCTTCTTGGCCGTCGTCCTGGCGGCGGGCCTGACGATGGGCCTCTTCGCCAACGGCCTCAACCTGAACGGTACCGGCGCCAAATCCGACGCCATGGGCGGCGCTTTCGTCGGCCTGGCCAACGATTTCAGCGCGGCGTATTGGAATCCGGCCGGATTGGCCCAGATCGCCAAGGCCAGCTTCTCACTTTACGGTGCGGATATCCTGCCCACGGGGACGTATGTGTTTTCCGGAGCCGGAGTCGACGCCAAGTCGACCCCCAAGCACTATCTGATCCCCGGCCTCGGATACTTCCAGCCCCTCGGCAAGAAGTTTGTCGTCGGCGTCTATGTCTATGCTCCTTCAGGAGCCGGCTCGACTTATGACGGCGCGGACCTGGCGAATCTCACGAAGTTCACACCCTATGATTGGAACAGCAAGCTGGGGATCTTCACGATCTCGCCTGCCATCGCCTACAAGATCAGCGATAAGGTCCTGATCGGCGCTACCGTCGATATCAACTATGGCATGCTCAAGATGGCCCAGCCCATTCAGCCCGCTCCCGGCCTCTTCACTCAGTATTCGGAGGATTTGAAAGGCTGGGCGGTTAATGGCACGCTCGGCCTGCTCGTCAAACCCGTCAAGCAGTTCAGCTTCGGCGTGACCTACAAGCTGCCCTTCACGGCCAAGCTCAAAGGCGACGTCACGATTCCCGCGGCCGCCGGCTTCGGCCTGCCGACAACGGATACCGGAACTCGGACGGCCAAGTGGCCGATGTGGCTCGCCGGCGGCATCGCCGTCAAGCCGACCGACAAGCTGACCATCACGGCGGACGTACAGTACACGAACTGGAAAGAACTCGATTCGATCCCTGTCAGCTTCACTAATCCCGGTTGGCAGGCTGCCCTCGCGCCAGAGGCGGCTTACAATCTCGCCTGGAAGGACACGTTCCAGTATCGTATCGGAGCGGAATACTGGATCTCCAACAGCTTCGCCCTGCGGGCCGGCTACTACATCGACGAGAACCCTGGCCCCATTGAATCCCAGAACATCCTGCTGCCCGAGTTCAAGTACAACTGGTTCACGGCGGGCTTCGGTTACAAGTCAGATAAGTTCGTCATCGATGCCGCCATCCAATACGGTGTGGGCGGGGATATTACGGTCCCGCTCTCCTCATACATCCCTGGCCAGAACATGCCCGGCGTCCACGGCATGAGCATGTGGGTGCCGAGCCTCAACTTCACCTACAAGTTCTAAGAAATTCACGCGCCCGGGCCTTTCCCCCCAGGGGGAGGGCCCGGGATTTTCTCCCCCGAAATTGACCCCCGTCGCGGCTTTGTGATATAAGCCTCTGTGGTATGCGGAATCCCGATCCCATGAGGCTAGACGCCGTCCCCGCGCCCCCTTGGAAATTCCCCCTGAGCATTCCCCCGCTTTCTTTCGGGGCGTTGTCCGCGGCGGCCGGCCTCCCTTGGCCCATCAGGAAAAGCGCGACCAGTCAACTCTGACGGATAGGAAGGTGAACATGGACGAAAGCACGAAATCCCCGGGACCCGGCGAGCCGCTCTGGAGCCGCCGGAAGTTCCTCGGCGCGTCGGCGACGGCCGCGGCCGGCCTGATGGTCGTTCCCCGCCACGTCGTCGGGGCGACCCAAAAGAAAAAGGCGCCGAGCGACACCCTCAATATCGCCTGCGTCGGCGTTGGCGGCATGGGCTTTTCGGACACGCGCGGCGTCCGCTCGGAGAACATCGTTGCCCTCTGCGACGTCGATGACGAGATGGTTGCCAACCTCATCCGATCCGAGGACGTCGAACCGGCCGAGAAGGCCATGTACGAAAAGGCGGCCAAGTACCGCGATTTTCGGCGGATGCTGGAGAAGGAAAAGGGCATCGACGCCATCACCGTGACGGTCCCCGACCACAATCATGCCGTCATCGCCATGGCCGCCATCAAACTGGGCAAGCACGTCTATGTCCAGAAACCCCTGACCCACACCATCAAGGAAGCCCGCATCCTGGCCAAGGCCGCCAAGGAGGCCAAGGTCGTCACCCAGATGGGCAACCAGGGCCATTCCAAGGAAGGCGCTCGGCTCATCTGCGAATGGATCTGGGCCGGCGCCATCGGCGACGTCTTCGAGGTCCACTGCTGGACGGACCGTCCGATCTGGCCCCAAGGCGTCGATGCTCCCAAGGAGATCCCCTCGGTGCCATCGACGCTCGATTGGGACGTCTGGCTCGGCCCGGCCCCGTTCCGGCCCTACCATCCGGCCTACGCGCCCTTCAAGTGGCGCGGGCTGTGGGACTTCGGCACGGGCGCTTTGGGCGACATGGGCGCTCACATCATGGACCAGCCCTTCTGGGCCCTCAAGCTCAAGTCCCCCATCAGCGTCCAGGCCTCCTCGACGGTGTTCACGAAGGACTACGCCCCCCGGGCCGAGGTCGTGACCTACGAGTTCGCCGCCCGTGAGGGGATGGGCCCCCTGACCCTGACCTGGTGGGACGGCGGCATCATGCCACCCCGCCCGGCCGAGCTCGAGCCCGGCCGGATGATGGGCGACGAGGGCGGCGGATGCCTTTTCCGCGGCACCAAGGGCCTCTTGGTGTGCAGCACCTACGGCGAGAACCCCCGCCTCATCCCCGAGACCCGGATGCAGGAATACAAGCGGCCCGAGAAGACCATCCTTCGCTCTCCCGGTATTCGCGAGGAATGGATCGAGGCCATCAAGAAGGGCACGAAGTCAACGACCGACTTCTCCTACTCGGGACCGCTGACCGAGACCATGCTCCTGGCCAACGTCGCCGTCCGCCTCAAGGACAAGAACATGAAGCTCCTCTGGGACGGCGAGAAGATGGAGTTCACCAACCTGGCCGAGGCCAACGAGCTCCTTCACTTCGAATACCGGCCCGGCTGGAGTCTGTAAGGGAAAAAAGAGGGGTTCTTCGATGAAGAAAGCCACGCTTTTCGTCGCGAGTTCGATTTTCCTGGCTGCCGCGCTTTGGGCCGTCCAGGATCAGTGGCCGGTCCACGACCCGAACCGGCCCATGCCTCCGGTCGTCGCGCCGGGCCCGGCCGGCCCGCCCGTCCCGCCGCCCGCCGACGCGGTCGTCCTTTTCGACGGCAAGAGCCTCGCCTCGTGGACCGACGCCAAGGGCCAGCCCGTGAAGTGGAAAGTCGAGAACGGATACATGGAGGTCGTGCCCAAGACGGGCGCCATCCGTACCGTCCGGGGGTTCGGGGACTGCCAGCTCCACGTCGAATGGATGGCCCCGACGCCGGCCAAGGGGATGGGCCAGGACCGCGGTAACAGCGGTGTTTTCCTCATGGACCTCTATGAAGTCCAGGTCCTCGACTGCTACGGCAACACAACCTACGCCGACGGCATGACCGCGGCCATCTACGGCCAGCATCCACCCCTGGTCAACGCCTGTCGGCCGCCCGGCGAATGGCAGACCTACGACATCGTCTTCCACAGGCCGCGGTTCGAAACGGACGGCAAGCTCCTCACTCCGGCCCGGATGACCGTCTTCCATAACGGCATCCTCGTCCACGAGTGCGCCGTCCTGACCGGGCCGACGGCCCACATGGCCCGGCCGCCCTATAAGACGCACGCTGATAAACTGCCGCTCTCTCTCCAGGACCACGGCCATCCCGTCCGCTACCGGAATATCTGGCTGAGGGAGCTCGAGTGAAGGAGTCCATGATGAAGACGAAAACCCTGCTAGCGACGGTTGTCCTAGGAGTCTCCTGTCTCCTCGTCGGCTCACCCGCGGCCCAGGCGCCCAAAAAGCAGAGGACGGTCCTCATGGTCTGGGGCGGCTGGGAGGGCCACGAGCCCAAGCAGTGTGTGGACATCTTCGCGCCTTGGCTCGAATCCCAGGGCTTCAAGGTCGAGATCTCCCATTCGCTCGACGCCTACCTCGACCTCGACAAGCTCAAGACGCTCGACCTCATCGTCCACATCTTCACCATGTCCGACATCAAACCCGAGCAGGAGAAGAACCTCGAGGAGGCCGTCAAGAGCGGCGTCGGACTCGCCGGCTGGCACGGCGGGCTGGGCGATGCCCACCGCACGGCCGTCGAATACCAGTTCATGGTCGGCGGCCAGTGGGTCGCGCACCCCGGCGGGGTCATCGACTACGACGTCGACATCACCAACCCCTCCGACCCGATCACGAAGGGCCTCAAGAGGCGCTTCCACATGAAGTCCGAGCAGTACTTCATGCAAGTCGACCCCATCGTCGACGTCTTGGCCACGACGACGTTCACGGGCCAGCACGCGCCCTGGATCGACGGCCTGGTCATGCCGGTCGTCTGGAAGAAGCTCTACGGGAAGGGGCGGGTTTTCTACACGTCCCTCGGCCACGTCGCGGCCGATTTCAACGTCCCCGAGGCCCGCGAGATCGTCGAGCGGGGGCTCCTCTGGGCCGCCCGGGTCATGGGCGACGATCCGCCCAAAATGAACATCTACGCGCCGCTTCTCAAAAAGAAATAGGCGGTGACTGGTCGGAGGATCAGCGGGAAATCGGCGGCCTGCTTTTGAGCAATTCGTCCCAGAGGTCGCGGCGGACGAAGAGCGCGAGGACGACTTCGGGACGCAGGCCGTAGAAGCTCTGTTGATACCGGTCGCCGAGCGCCGTCGCGACCTTTTCGACGTTGGCGGCTGAGGCGATGACCACCGCCGCGTCGCCGGGGTCGCCCGCCGTCTCCGCGCTCGTCCAGTATCCCACCCGGCCGTACCGTCTCAGATACCAGGGAAGGGGCCAGGTCTCATCGGGCGGGGCGATGACCTTGATCAACAGGTCCTTTTTTTCCGGCGCGGCGGCGGCGATTTTCTCCACGGCGGCGACGAGCTTCAGGAAGTCCGGGATCGTCTGAGCGTAGACATAGGGGTTCGATGGGTCGGAGGGAGCGGTGAAATTGGCCCTGTAGGCCTGGGCGGTCAGATTGACAAAGCCCGGGACGAGCGCGGCCAGGATGAGGATTTTGATCAGGCGGAATCGGCTTATTCTCAGGAGAAGGCCAACGCCGTTTCCCGCCAGAAGCACCAGGCCGAGGTAGAAAGGAAGGATGTTCCACGGTGTTTTATAAGGAACCAGGCTGTACACCGCCGCCGTCATGACGGTGAAGAAGAGGACGAAACGGACGAAGCGGGGACTGCCGTCCTTTCCCGCGTCATGTTCGAACGCGGCGATGCCTCCGGCCGCGGCGAGGAAGAGGAGGAAGGCTTCGCTCCAGACCGGGCCGCCGGCGGTTTTGGAATAGGCCAGCGTCTGGAAATAGTAGTACCAGGGGTGGGCATGGAATCCGGGATGGCCGGCCCGGTTGAAAGACGCCCCTATGGCCCGGACCGAATCGGCCAGTCCGTGCGGGTTTTGGAAGAACGAGGTGAAGAAGAGGAGGGCGGTCATGGCGCCGGCGGCCAGGAAGAGAGTGGCGTGCAGGGCTGTCCGAAGCTTTGCCGGGGCATTCCGCCCGCCTCGGGCGTTTCCGGCCGCGCCGGCCCCTTCCCCCCGGCGGGCGCGAGGGTTGTCCATGAGGAACACAAGCCCGAGCGCCGCGGCCAGACCGGCGAAAAGGATGACGCTCGTTTCCTTCGTGGCGTACATCAGGCCGGTCGAGACGCCGGCCGCGAGGGCCCACCAGCCGGAGCGCGTTCGCGCGTATTTCCATCCGGCGGCGATGAGCCCTGCCAGGAAGAAGACGAGCAGGGTCTCCTGGATGTAGAACCGGCTGTAGTAGGTCATCGCCGGCGAGACGGCGGCCAATGAGGCCGCCGCGAGCGACGCCTCGCGGGAGAGCCCGCCGGCGAGGAGAAGAAAGAGAAGAAGCAATCCCGCTCCGAAGAGGGCCGGGACGAGGCGGAGCGTCGTTTCGCTGAGCTCGGCCAGGGTTCTCTCGCCCGCCACCCGGGCCACGGGCAGCGTCAGGTAATAGAGGCTCGGCCCGTGGTGGTCGTTCGGGTCGAACCGGTATTCCCCTCGCTCGAGGAGGTCTCCGAACTTGACCGCCTGGTTGGCCTCGTCGTGGTGCATGGGCCGGACGTCCAGGCGGACGATACGGAAAAGGAGGGCGCCGAGGACGGCGCAGACAAAGAGCCCCCGAAAGACCTTATTCGTCATTTGGCCGGGATGCCGTAGACCTCAACCTCCACATAATGGTTCATGTCGTTCGAAGTGTTGCCGCCGCTGGTGAGACGGACGTAGCGGGCCTTGACCCCCTTGGGGTCGAAGAGCTTGCCGTCGAAGGTTTCGATGTACTCCTTGTCCTTGCCGGCGCCGAGGCCCGAGGTGTTGTCGTGGTCGTTATTGAAAACCGTCGTCACGCCGCTGATGAAGTCCTTGTCGTCGGAAACCTGGACGACGACGTCCCGGTAGACGCGGGCCTGGCTGTGGTAGTGCCAGGCGACGATGGCGTGGAGCTCCTGGGATTTCCCGAGGTCGATCTGGACCCACTGGAGCATGGGTCCGAACTCGACGTAGTAGCCGTCCTCGCCGGATTTCTTGCCGTCCGTGACGAAGGCGATCTCGCCGATGACGGGCTCCTTGTCGCTCGCGGCGACCGGCTTTCCCGCGGAAAGGAGGACCGTGCCGACCGGGACCATGAAAGGTCCCCGGGGTTTCCCGGTGATCGTTTCGAGATTGGGCGTGCGGATGTTCTTGGGCGTGCCGACGAACATCGGTTTGGGGAGCTGGATCTTCAGGACCTCTTTTCCCTGGTCCTGTGCCGGGGCCGTGGGCGCGAGGAAGGCCAGGCCGAGGACGGCGGTCGATATCCAACCGAGGATCTTCTTCATCTCTGTCTCCTTGTTCGGACGGGCCCGTTTCCGGCGATCGTACCCGCGTTGAATATTCTACACTTTTTCCGGGCGTTTATCACGAGCGCCCAGACCTCGGGATGACGGCTGCAGAGGGCCGCCACACCGGCCGTGGCCATGACCATGAAAGCGGTCGAGAGCGCGTCAGCCGCGGCTGCGGATGGATGGGACGCCCAGGCGGCACGGTGCCCCCGGGCCGGGCGGCCCGTCCGCGGATCGACGATGTGTTCACCCTTGACCTCGGTCCCGGAACCGCTCAGGGCTCGGTCCCGGAGAAAGACGCGGTCCGGGCCGCCCGGCGCCGACCGGCCAGCCTCGCCCGGACCCGTTTTTTCCCGGGCCCGGGCCCGCGGCCAGAGCGGTGCTCGTGCCGGAGTGCAAGAGGACATTTTCGACCTCCCAATCGCGGAGGACGGCCAGGGCGCCGTCCAAGGCGTAGCCCTTGCCGACGGCCCCGAAATCGAGGAGGAGCGGCGGAGCTTTCGCCTTCCCCCTGCCGGCGAGCCGCGCGACCTCGATCCCCCGGCCGGTCTGGACGACGTGGATGAGCTTGCCGAGCGGCGGGGGGGATGCCGTGGACTTCCTCGCCGCGGACCGGCCGGCGGCCAGATAGTTGACGTCGAAGGCGCCGTCCGTTTCCGCCTGGACGGCGGCCGCGATGCCCAGGACTTCGGCCGTCTCGATCCCGATGCGCAGGGACTCTCCGGGGCCGAGGCGCCCGATGCGGCTCGTCTCGCTCGCCGGGTCGAACCGGCTGAAAAGTCGCTCCAGCCGGTCGATCTCGTCGAAGGCCGCCCGAGCCGCCTGCCGGGCATAGGCTTCGGCCTTCCCGGCGACGAAGACCTCGAACACGGTCGCCATCGCCTCGTGGGCGAACCGGTGAACGCGCTTTCCGGGTTGTAAGGACATCTCGCGTGGACCTATTTTGGGGATTTCGGACCGAGAGGGAGCTCCCGGACGCTGTCCGAAGGAGCCTTGATGCGGGCGGCGACGTCTTTCTCGCTGCGGATTTTCTCGTCCGTCAGATAGTGGACGTCGAGCAGACCCTCGGAATGGAAGCCCGTCCGGAAATAGTTCATTTCGGCCAGGGACAGGCTCCAGCCCTGGAGCCACGTCTCGAGCTCCTTGCGCTGCCGCGCGCCGCCCTGGAAATGGACGATGAGCTTGATCGGGCTGTCCGGGCTGACCTCCCCGGCCTCGGTTTCGTCGAGGAGATAGACGCCCCGCACGCCCCAGGGCTGGCCGCCGCAGTGGTAGGCGATCCGCTCGGCCATGCGCTGGCGCCAGCGGAAATGGTCCTCGTCCTCGCGGACGGCGGGCAGGCTCGTCGCGCAGGCGGTCCGTACGGTCGCCTCGGGGCTGGCGAAGAAGCCGACGGCGAGCTCCCGGTCGGCGTTCATGAGCACCCGGAGGACCTTCCCGCCGGTCGCCTCGGGGACGTCGATGACCCGCAGGGCGTCGGTCAGCAGGGCGCATTCGGGGCAGAACTCGGCCAGCTTGTTCGGGGCCTGGAGCAGGAAGGCCTCGTTGAACTTCGCGCCGGGATCGTCCGGGTAGAGCGGCAGGTAGCGGATGCCCGATTCCACCAGGTCCTGGAAGAAATGCGTCCCGAACGAGACGTCGGGGACGTAGTTGCCCTTTTTCCGGGCGACCTCGATGAGCATGGCCGAGTTGTTGATCTCCGAATAGGTCACGCGCACGCCGAGCTTGATGTCGCCGCGGCTGCCCCACCGCCCCGGGCCCATGAGGATGAACTGGCGGCGGGGCAGGATCTTGTTGAGCTTGCCCACGGCCTGACCGACGGCGACGAGGTCCGTGTAATCGGCGAGCTCCCCATACTTGTCGGGGTCGACGTAAACGATGTGGGTGATGTCGGCGACGCGGCCGTTCGAGACATATTTGCTGGCCGTGAAGAGGACGGACTCGTCGGACAGGTTCGCCGGGATCTCCATGGCCACGTCCTCGGCGGCCTGGCTCTGCGGCCGGCACTGGAGGAGGTAGAAGTCCGTTCCCGTGGAAGCGAATTCGATGTCGACCGGGACGCCGAGCGCCGTGGACAGGGTCTTGAGGATGGCCTCGAGCTGGAGCATAAATGGCGTCCCGGAGATGAGGCCGTCGAACGTCACGACGGCGTCCGACTTGGCGATGTCCGTGGCCAGGCCCATGGGCCTCTGGAGAAGCCCGTCCCGGTAAACCGAGAAGACCTTGGTCAGGGCCGGGAATTCGTGGCCGACCTCGCCGAGGAGCTCCTTGATGTCCTTGGTGACGAAGGTGTTCTCCTCGAGGTCGATGACGTCGATTTTCTTGGGCGAATAGCGGACGGCCTCGTCGACCGAGACGTTGACCCGCAGGTTCGGCTGGCCGGGGGAGACGAGGACGGGGTAGTCGTCGCTGACCCGGTCCACGGCCCGCGTCCCGAGCCCGGGGACGAGCCGGAGCAGGCCGTCCTCGCGTTTGATCCGCGGCGACCAGCGGAACTCGTTCCGGCTGAAGGCGACGCCGGCGTAGGCCGGGAAGAAGTACTTGCCGGCCCGGGTGCCGACGACCTCCTGGATCATGATGCCCATCTCCTCGTAGAAGTCGAGGAGGCCGCGCTCGGCCCGGTACTGGATGGGGTCGGGGCTGAAGATCGAGGCATAGACCTCGGCCACGGCGTCGAGGAGGGCCTCGAGGCGCTGCTGCTTGTCGCCTTGGTTGGCCAGGAAGAGGCTCTTGTATTTCCCGGCGAAGGCCGTTCCCAGCCGGTCCTCGAGGAGGCTCGAACTGCGGACGATGAGCGGCACGTCGCCGAAGTCGTCAAGGGCCACCGAAAGGCCCTTGACGACTTCGGGCGGGAAGGTCGAGTTCTTGAAGACCTGGACGAGATGGGGATATTCCTGGCGGACGACCTCGATGTCCTTGTACTTCTGCTCGATGACGTCGTCGAGGTTGTTGTGGGTGGTGAAGGCGATCAGCCCGTCGGACGTGATGTACCAGGTCTTGGGCTTCTTCACGGAGCCGATGAGCTTCGTCCGGCGTGCCGCTTGCTTGAGGATCCGGCTGGCCAGGAAGAGGCCGGCGCTCTTGCCGCCGAGCTTGCCGTGGCTGCCGGGCGGGAAGACGATCCGCTCCATGAGGCCGAAGAAGTCCTCGAGGTCGACGTACTTCTTGGCGACGTTGATGAACTCGAGCTGTTCCGTGAAAAAGCGCCGGATGAGGGCGACGCGGACGCTGTTGGCCGTCGACCGGGGCAGCTGGATGCCCTCCGGCGCCAGGAGCTTGATCCGGCGCATGCTGTCGAGGACTTCGGCCAGGTCGGCGTAGATGTTTTCCAGGCTGTTGACGGCCGAGCTGGAGCGGTCCTCGTTGATCCATTTCTGGATGCGGTCCAGGATGTCGTCGTCGGTCAAGTTGGCCGAAGCGATCTTGAACGTCTCCTCGGTCAGCTCAAAGAAGCGGTCCATCGATTCCTTGTTCTGGGGCAGGTTCGAGTCGCCGAAGAGTCCGTTGGCCACCCGGTCCCCGCTGAAGCGCTGGAGGAGGTCGCGGGCTTCGGTGACGCCGCGCCAGCCGAGGTAGTTCATCATCTTGCGGGACACCCGGATGAGGAGGCTCGGATTGGTGTTGCGGAGGAGGTCCAGGGCGATGCGCCAGCCCCGCTTCCCCTCGGCCACGTCGCGGCGGCCGTCGCTCATCTGCTCGTACATGCCCCGCAGGCGCTGGTGGAGGATGAAGTGCCCCAGGCGCTCGGCGAGCGTCTGGATGAGCTTGGCCTCGCCCTTCATGAACGGGCCGCAGTCACTCTCGGGCGTCGGCTTTCGGTAGGAGACGCAGAGCCGGCCGACCGACGTGTCCTGAACCCGGATCTCGGCGCAATGGGTGTACGGGGTCTCTTCGAACTCGGGCGACTCGAAGACCTCTGAGCCGTAGCTGATCTGGGCCTGGCAGCAGTCCGGGAATTGCCAGCCGGGCGGGATGGCCTCGATGACCTGACGAAAGACGTCTTCGAGGGGGACATCGTAGATGCTCAGGATCTCCTCGATGCGGTAGAGGCAGCTGAGCTCCTTGGCCCGTTCGTGGAGGGTGGAGAAGAGGGTGCTGACGGCCGTCGGGGTGCGCTGGTTGGTCATGTCGCCGCGTCCCTCCTTGGCCGCCCGCGCGGCCCTCTCCTAGTCGGCCCGGCTTCCCGGGCTAAAGAAGGCCCGTCTCCCCCGGCGGTCCGGGGGAGACGGATCGTGAAGTCGCAGCGTCGAAACGGTTCAGACCCAGCCGCGGTCCTTGCAAGCGTTGGCGACGCGGCTGACGGAAATGACATACGCGGCGTCGCGCATGTAGAGCTTGCGCGTCCGGGCCAGCTCGCTCACGGCCTTGAAGGCCGAGGTCATTTTGTCGTCGAGCCGGGTCAGGACCTCTTCCTTGGTCCAGAAGTAGTTCATGTTGCA
Organism: Candidatus Aminicenantota bacterium; assembly: GCA_026393975.1. GTDB lineage: Bacteria > Acidobacteriota > Aminicenantia > Aminicenantales > Saccharicenantaceae > RBG-16-66-30. The sequence continues at coordinate 63,650 of JAPKZD010000022.1, forward strand.
CTGGACCTGCTCGAAATAGCTGCAGGTGACCCCGCCGGCGTTGGCCAGGAAGTCAGGGATGACGAAGATGCCGCGGCTCTTGATGACCACGTCGGCTTCGGGGGTCGTCGGCCCGTTGGCGCCTTCGGCCATGACCTTGACCCGGGGCGCGATCTTCTTCACGGTCTCGGCGTTGACCTGGTTTTCGAGGGCGCAGGGGAGGAGGATGTCGACGTCCTGCTCGATCCAGGCGTCGCCGGGGAGCCGTTCGTACTCGAGGGCCTCGGCCTTGGCCTTGTCGATGCCGCCGAAGCGGTCGGTGATGGCCCTGAGCTCCTCCAGGCTGACACCGCGCTTTTTCCGGTAGGTGTAGGAGGCTTGGTCGGCCTGGTCCCAACAGGCGACCGCGATGACCTTGCCGCCGAGCCGGGTGTAGAGCTCGATGGCGTACTGGGCGACGTTGCCGAAGCCCTGGACCGAGGCGACCGTCGTCTCGATCTTGATGCCCAGCTCCTTGAGCGCCTCGCGGACCGTGTAGATGAGGCTGTAGCCGGTGGCCTCGGTCCGGCCGAGAGAGCCGCCCATGCCCACGGGCTTGCCGGTGATGAAACCGGGGTACTTGGCGCCGTGGATCGTCTCGAACTCGTCCAGCATCCAGAGCATGTGCTGGGGGCTGGTCATAACGTCGGGCGCGGGGACGTCGCGGAGGTGGCCGATGTCCTGGGCGATGGCCCGGATCCAGCCGCGGCAGAGCCGTTCCTGCTCGCGCGGGCTGAGGTCGTGCGGGTCGCAGATGACGCCGCCTTTGCCGCCGCCGAGCGGGATGTCGACGACGGCGCACTTCCAGGTCATCCACATGGACAGGGCCCGGACGGTGTCGATCGTCTCCTGGGGGTGGAAGCGGATGCCGCCCTTGCAAGGGCCGCGGGCGTCGTTGTGCTGGCAGCGGAAGCCGCGGAAAACGCGGACGCTGTTGTCGTCCATGCGGACGGGGATCGAGAAATGGTACTCCCGCAGCGGCTGCCGCAGGAGGTCCCGGGTCGGTTGGTCGAGCTCGAGAAGGTCAGCGACAGTGTCGAACTGTTTCTGGGCCATCTCGAACGCGTTGAACCCTTTGGTGGCCATGAAAAGACTCCTTATGATATCGTGAAAATCTGTTGACTTGCTTCAGACCGAAAGACCATGAAGCCGCAACAAAAAATGATAGCCGAAGACAGGCCAAATAGCAAGTCCCGATGGCGGGTGTGCCGGGGGCGGGTCGGGGCCGCCTCCGGATTGAAAAAGGCTGGGCTTCCGGCTAGGATAAGACGCGGTTTGGAAAGGAGGTCCCATGAGCGAATACGACGAGCACGAGAAGGACGAACGGGCGGCCGTCAACCGGCGCCGGTTTCTCGGGTATTTCGCCGCGGCCGGCCTGGGGGGGACGCTCCTCCCCGGGGCCCTTCTTGCCGCGGCCCAGGACGCCTCCGAAATCACGCCCGGCATGGTCGCCGCGGCGGCGAAGATCGCCGGCGTCCCGCTCATACCCGAGGCTGAGAAGTCGATCGCCGACGGCCTGAACCGGCGCGGCGGCCTGCTTCAAGACTTCCAGGCCCTCAGGGAAATGGACCTGGGCAACGACACGCCGTCGGCCCTTGTCTTCAACCCCATCTTTCCCGGGACGAAGCTCCCGGCCGGGGTTTCCATGCTGAAGATATCCAAGGTCAAGGTCGCGGCGCCCCGGACCGACGAAGACCTGGCTTTTCTGCCGGTGAGCCATCTCGCCGCGCTCCTCAAGAAGCGCGAGATCAAGTCCGTCGACCTAGCCAAGCTCTGCCTGGAACGTCTCAAGAAATACGACCCTATCCTCCATTGTGTCGTCACGCTGACCGAGGACCTGGCTCTGGAGCAGGCGGCCCGGGCGGACAGGGAGATAGCGGCAGGGAGATACCAGGGACCTTTCCATGGTGTCCCCTGGGGTGCCAAGGATCTCTTCGCGGTTAAGGGATATAAGACGACCTTCGGCGCCTCGCCTTACAAGGACCAGGCGATCGACAGGAACGCCACGGTTTATGAGCGGCTGACCGAGGCCGGCGCCGTTCTCGTGGCCAAGCTGACCCTGGGGGCGCTGGCCATGGGTGACCGCTGGTTCGGCGGCCAGACGAAAAGCCCCTGGGACCCGACGAACCCCGGCCAGGGTTCGAGCGGCTCTTCGGCCGGGCCGGCCGCGTCCGTGGCCGCGGGGCTGGTTCCCTTCGCCATAGGTTCGGAGACGCGCGGCTCGATCATCTCGCCTGCGAGCCGTTGCGGTGTCACCGGGCTCAGACCCTCTTTCGGCCGCGTCAGCCGCTACGGCGCCATGGCCTTGAGCTTCTCCATGGACAAGATCGGACCGCTCTGCCGGACGGCCGAGGACTGCGCCGTCGTCCTGCACGCGATCCAGGGGCCTGACGGCCGGGACAACTCGGTGGTCGATGTCCCCTTCGCCTGGGACGCCGGCCGCGACGTCCGCAAGCTCCGGGTCGGCTATCTCAAGTCCGACGTGGAAAAAGAGATCCCCGACGATCCGAAGAATCCGGACAGGGTCCTGAGGATGAGAGAGACGCAGGCCTTCAACAAGGCCTCCCTTGAGATTCTCCGAGCGCTCGGCGTCAAGACGGTTCCGGTTGAGCTTCCGAAGATGGGTTCGGGGCCGATGGATTTCCTCTTGACCACGGAAGCGGCCGCCGCCTTCGACGGCCTCATCCGGAGCGATAGGCTCGATATGATGTCGGCCGAGCCGGAGCGCAGCGCTTGGGTCGGCTCCTTCCGGCAACATGAGTTGGTCCCCGCCGTACAGTACATCCAGGCCAACCGGGCCCGGTATCGTCTGATGGAAGCTTACCACGAATTCTTCAAAGATATGGACGTGCTCGTCGGGAGCGCGCTGGGACCGACGAACCTCACCGGACATCCCGAAGTGGCTTTTCCGCAGGGCTTCGACTCCAAGGGCCAGCCGGCCGTCCTGCGTCTGACGGGGCGGCTCTTCGGCGAAGCGGACATCCTGCTCCTCGCCCATGCCTTCCAGCAGAAGACCGACTTTCACCTCAAGCGGCCGAAGCTCGATTGAGGAGCGGCAGCCTCGGCCGCGTCCCCAGCTTTAAGACAAGAAACCCTATTGACATCAATAAATGACTAATATATAATATAGTTCATTAGTCACAATGAGACAAATAGCCAGACGTGAAGACATTCGTGACCTGATTCTCGACGCCGTGGACATCCTTTTGGCCAAGTTCGGTTATAAGAAGATGACCATGGAGGACGTGGCCCGCCAAGTCGGGATCGGCAAGGGCACGATCTATCTTCATTTCCCGGGAAAAGAGGAGTTGATCCTGTCCCATATCGACCGCATCGCTGACAGGATTGTCGCCAAGCTCCGCGAGATCGCCGGCTCGTCCGACTCTCCCGACAGGCGCATCCGCAAGATGCTCGTCCATCGGGTCCTCTTCCGCTTCGATAGCGTCGCCCACTACTCCCAGAACCTCAGCGACCTTCTATCGTCGGTGAGGCCGGCGCTCCTAACCCGTCGTGAAGCGCATTTCGAAAAAGAGGCGGCTGTGATCGAGGATGTCCTCCGGGAGGGCGCCCGTCTTGGGTCCCTGGAATGCCCCGACCCCCGGACGACCTCCTTCGTGCTCATCCAGAGCACCAATTCCCTCCTGCCGTTCAGCCTTTCGGCCCGCGAACTGGGCCGGAGGGAAGAAGTGGAGGACCAGGTGACGCGCATCGCCGACCTGCTCATCAAAGGTCTTCTCCCCTGTCCTTCGCGTCCGGCCAGCTGGACGCGATGACGCGGACACGCCTTCAAACGAACTCGGGTAGGTTCGACATGACTAAAACGGCAGTCCGGTAGATACTCGCCATCGCCGCGTTGCTGGTGCTCTGGGGTTCCCCCGCCTTCGGCCAGGAGCCGAAGGCCCCGACCCTCTTCGCCGGTCAGGGCCGGCGGGCACCCATCGCCTCGAGGTCCACGTAGACCGTGGCGGCGAGGGCCGACGCCAGCGCCGTGTAGCGGTGGAGCTCGAACATGAACTTCTGCCCGGCCGTGCGGAGAAGCGGGAGCATCGGCACGAGGGCGGACAGGGTCAGGAGGAAGCCGGCCAGGACGAATAACCAGAAGGCCGCGATCTTGACCCGGGCCGCCGTGATGCCCATCTTCCTGGGGTCGAGAAGGGCCAGGCTCAGGTTGACCGGCTTGGGGACGGAGATGAAATTCCGGCCCTTGAAGATGACGATGACGGCGAGGCAGGCCGCGAACAGGCCGCCGGCCATGACGTGGCCGACAAGGGGAAAACCGTAGAGTCCGCGCGGGACGAAAATGGCGAAGAAAAAACCACTTGCCGCGAGGTAGGCGAAGCTTCCGTAAAAACCGACGAAAAGCCACTTCTCGAGGTCCGGCAGGCGCCACAACGGCAGGGCTTTGACGTAATCCCACCAGTCTTTGGGCGAAGCCTTGCGGGCCGATTGGATCGTCCGGAGGGCCAGCCAGGCCAAGTACTTCTTGAAGATCTCGACGTAGATGATGGTCGACCGGGCCTCCTCTCTGGTCGTCCAGAAACGGTGGAAGGCGAGGCCGGCGAAAAGCCCCAGCGCCAAGAGGATGGTGATGATCGTGAACAGCATGGCTCTCACTTTTTCTCGAGGAAGCCGGCCAGGCGCCCGAGGAGGAGCAGGCCGGCCAGGAAGACGAGCGACCCGATGACGAAAGCGCAGACGGCCAGGACGACCTTGAACAACGGCCGGGTGATGAAGGACAGCCCGAAGAACCTCTGGAAGATTCCGCCCAGGCCCATGAAGGAGGCGGCCGAGCGTTTCTCGACCTTCTTCGTCAGGAGCGGGCCCGCGCCCTTGAGCTTGGTGAAGAAAAAGTCCGAGCCGCCGCTGTGACAATCCGTGCAGCCGTTCCAGCCGAGCGACTGCTGGGCCGGCCGGACGTTGTGGGCCAGGGGCCAGGTCACGGGCTCGGCCGCGGGATGAGCGCCGGCCGCGAGCTTTCCGTTCTTGTCGAGCCGGAACATCCGGCCCCCGGAGATGTAGACGAAATCGGATTTTTCCCCTGATTTGGCGAGCGCCGCGAGAACGAGCGCGACCTGCTCCTCGGTCAGCGTTTGTTCTGTACCGGCTTTGGCCGTCACCGTCCGGATGTCGAAGTCCGAGCCGAGCGGGGCCAACTTCCCTTCGGCCAGCCAGCCGGGTCCGGCCGCGCCGGCGAGCTCGGCCGGAGCGTCCGACATGTCGAGGCCGCCGTCGACGAGCTTGTAGAGCGTCTTCTTGACGACGATGACCGGCTGGCCTGGCGCGCTGACGACCGTCCCCAGCGCCTGCAGGAACTCCTGGAACCTCGTTTCGACAGCCGGGTCCTTATCGGCCGCGGCCGGGTCGAAATCCGGCACGAGCGGCAGGACCTCGGCTCCCTTGCCGATGCCCCAGAAAGCCGGGGTTCCCGCCTTGGCTCCCGGGTGCTCCGCCGAGTCGATGCCGCCGTCCACGTTGGGAGAGAAGACGAACTTCCCCGAAACGAGGACGGGGATCTCGTCCTCGGCCATGACCTGGGTGAGGGCGACGAGGACTTGGCCGATGTGCTCTTCCGCCTTAAGGATATCGCCGGCCGCAGTTTCGACGTCGGACGGCTTGAGCGGCTTGACGTCTTTTCCTTCGAGCTTCGCCCAGAAGGCCGGCCAGACGAGCCTATTCGGGGCGATCTTGTGTCCGGCGCTCTTGGCGTAGACGGGCTCGACGACTGCGGGCATGTCCGTCGCCCATGTCGCGACGCCGTAGATGCCGAGCCGGTTGGCCCGCGAGGTCCTCCCCCGGGTGAAGCCCTCTTTCGGCTTGGGCCCGGAATGGCAGACCGTGCACGCGAGCCGCTTGAAGTGGACAAGAGGGATGCCGGTATGCTTGGGGAATGGCGCGCCGAGACGGCCCGGGACGACGGACTTCTCGCCGGCCGCATTCTCGCCGAGATGGCAGCCTCGGCAGGTGAAGGACTCCGCGGTCCGGTTCCCCGTCTCCGCCGCCTCGCCTTCGTAGCCGCGGACGATGGCGTGGCCGAGGTCGTTCCGGTGGCAATCGGTGCACTTTAGTCCGGCCGTCGAGTGGACATCGGCGTCGGCGCTCCACTGGGTCTCGTCCTTGGCCGAGACCGAATGGCAGGCCAGACAGCGGTCGTCCGCCGGCTGGTAGTTGAGGTCGAAGAAGTAGCGGTGCTTGGAGTCGAAGTCGGCCGTCCTGTACTTGACGGACGGGGCAACGGCCCACTCATGGTCGTCGAGGTTGGGCCCGTCGTAAACATCCCGCGTTTCGTTGAGCCGGGAGGCCATGCCGCCGACCTCTCCGACGCCGCCGGCCGCCGTGGCCGCCCAGCGCAGGTTCTCGCGGAGGACCTGTTTAGCCCATTCGCTATGGTCCTGGCGTCCCGACTTGTTGTGGCAGGCGAGGCAGTTGATTTCGGCCCGGCCGGAAACGCTCCAACGGGAGGCTCGGTCGGCCAGAACCCCCTCGTCTGACGGCTCGGCCGGGCCGCCGCCCGGGAGGTGCCGGCCGAAGAGAAGCGTAAAATCCCAGGCCGTGAGGCCCGCGGCCTTCGGGTCGTGACTTCCGGGCCATCTTCGGTACGAGAGGGGCAGGACGGTCCCCGTCTTCGGATCGACCTGGAGCCAGGGTTCGCCGGGCCGGCCGTTCTTTGTCGCGGTCATGGCGCCGAAGTGCCACCCGCCCTGGATCGTCTTGTAGTCGTGGCAGGGGCCGCAGGTGAAGCGGGCGGAATAGGGCAGGGGGTTCGTTTCCGTCGGGATGATGGGCTGGTCGTTCTCGTCGCGGAGCGGGATGAGGTGGGCCGGCGTCGTCCGGTTGCCGTCCCAGGCGGTCTTCTTCGCATCCTGGTCCGCAGCCGCGGCGGAACCGGCCGGGGCGAGGGCGAAAACGGCGAGCGCAAAGCCCAGGGCTCCGAGGACGAATCGTCCGTGGCGGCTCATACTTTGAACTGCTCCGGCCGGAAGTCCATGACCCGGCGGGCCTTGACGGCTTCGTTGGTCTTTAGCACGGCGACGCAGGATTCGTAGGCCACCTCGGCAGGGCAATTGAGGGGCGTGCCGCGTCGCACGGCGTCGAAAAAGTTCTCGAGGTGGGGCTGGTGGGCAGGCTTGGCCAGCTCGACCGGAAGAGGCCAGCGCCCGGCCTCGGCCGTCACTCGGACGTCGACGTAGACGTTCTTCGTCGTCGACTTCTGGATGGGCACGCTCTCGGACAGGAGGAGGCCGGCCTTCGCCAGGGAATTCCATTCCGGGGCATGGGGTTCGCGCATGGCCCAGTTGCCGCGCTGAGGGATCTCGGACAGGACGAGCGAGCCGTTCTCGCCCATGAAGGTCTCGTAGAAGCCGCCGTGCTGGGTCGTCGTCTGGACCTGGTAGAAGGCCCGGGACGTTCCTTCCTTCGTCTCAAACTCGTAGATGGCCATGACATTGTCGTACCACTCCCAGTTCTTGTAGTAGTCGAGGCCGCCGCTGGCCACGACCGACTTGGGAGGCGTGCCGTGGACCCAGCTGAAGAGGTCGATCTGGTGGGAGCCCAGGTCGACCATCGGGCCGCCGCCGAACTTCTTGAAAAGACGCCAGTTACGGAACTCGGTCATGGAACCGTAGCCGTACTTGTCCAGGGTGGCCTGGTCGATGACGTACTTTTCCGGCCAGCCGAGTAGGTCGGCTTTGGCCCGGTTCCACTGGGCGTAAGCGACGGTCACCCGGCCGAGGAGGCTGTGCTCGCGGATAAGGCGGTTGATGGCGTGGATGTAGCGCGGGTTGGAGCGGCGCTGGTGCCCGATCTGGAGGAGCTTGCCGGTCTCGCGGGCGGCCAGGACCATGGACCGGGCCTTGTCGAGCGAGTTGGACATCTCTTTTTCGCAGTAGACGTGGAGCCCGGCCCGGAGACAGGCGCCGGCCTGTTCGGCGTGGACCCAGTCGGGGGTGGCGACGACGGCCGCCTGGAGGCCTTTCTCCGCGGCCAGAAGCTCGCGGTAATCTTCGTAGACGTTGGCGACATGGCCGTACTTCTTGAGGTAGTTGCCCGCGTACTGGCGGCTGTAGGACCAGATGTCGCAGATGGCCGCGATGCGGACCGACGGGATGCGCAGCATGGACTCGATGAGGACGCGGCCCTGGGCGCCGCAGCCGATGACGGCGACCCGGAGCTCGTCGGCGCTTTTCGCGGCCGCGGGCGCGGCCTGGGATGGCGACTGGCCGAGGGCCGTCCCGGCCAGGGCGACGCCGAGGCCTGCCGTAGCCGAGGATTTGAGAAAATCGCGACGCGTGATCCGGTCTATCGCCGGCTTTTTTTCGGATATGCCCATGAAACTACTCCTGCCTCGGTTGAGGCCGACAGCGGCCGGCCAGGCCTTCGAGCTCCTTGCGGCTCTCCGGAGTGGTGATGAAAACGAGGACGTCCTTCTCCCGGAGGACGGTGTCGGCCGGCGGGTTGAAGATGTAGCCCGGGCCGCCCTCGCGCTTGACGGCGACGAGGAGCGCTTCCCGCTTCTCGCGGATCGTCGTCTCGGCCAGGGTTTTTCCGGCCAGCATGGATCCGGGCTCGACGATGACTTCATCGACGCGGAAGGCCTTGTCCCTTTCCCGAAGCATCATGTCGAGGAAGGTCACGGCGGCCGGCCGGACCAACTGGGAGACCATGCGCATGCCCCCGATGAACGTCGGCGAAACGGCGTAATCGGCGCCGGCCCGGACCATTTTCTCGTGGGACTTGACGTCGATGCCCTTGGCCACGATGCGGATCTGCGGGTTGAGCTGGCGCGCGGTGACCGTGACGAAGAGGTTGGCCTCGTCGGTGGGCAGGGAGAGGAGGATGCCGCGGGCCCGCTCGATCCCGGCCTTCTTCAGCACTTCATCGTCGGCCGGGTCGCCTTCGACGAAGAGGAAGGTCGCCGCGGCCGCGAGCTTATCGATTTTGGCCCGGTCCGGCTCGACGACGACGAAATCCCGCTTCGTCGTGAGGAGCTCCCGGATGATGGTCTGGGCCGTCTCGTCGGCGCCGCAGACGATGTCGTGGCCTTTGAGCCGACTGATTTCCTTTTCCATCTTGCGCCTCCCCAGGATGCGTTTGAGCTCCCCCTCGACGACGAATGCGGTGATCGAGGTCACGGCGAAGGCAATCGTCCCCAGGGAGAGGATGATATAGGCCGCGGCGAAGACGCGGGCGGCCGGGTTTCCGCCGAGGTCGTGGGTTTCGCCGTAGCCGACCGTGCCGACGGTGATGACGGTCATATAGACTGCGTCGAGAAGGGACCACTCGGCGCCGCCGATCGTCTTGAAGCCGGCGACGCCGATGAGGAAGACGGTGACGAACAGCCCGAGGGAGATGAAGATGCGTTTGCGGCTGTCCATCGTGTTCCGGCGTCCGTCGCCCCGATTATACGAAAGCGGCGGCGCTTCCGCAAGGCGGCGCTCAGCGCTTGAAGAGATGCACGAGCTTCTTCAGGTATTCGAGGACGGACTTCTTGTCGGCGCCCGCTTCGATGTCCCGGGCGGCCAGGTCCTTGACCTTCCGCAGTGTCTCCAGGTTCGCCCGGTTCCGGCCGCTGATGACCTCGGCGACCGCCTCGGCCAGCTGGGGGTTGCGGGCGAGGAGCGAGGCCAGGGCCGGGGCCCGGATTTCGAGGAGCTCGGCTTCCTCGTCGACGACCACGGTGGCCGTCCGCGGCAGGCCGGTGAAAAGCGACATTTCGCCGAAGATACCGCCGCGGCCGACCTCGAACGAAGTCGTATAGGTTTTCCCGCCCTCCTCGTAGACGATCTCGCCCTTGACCTTGCCGCGGGCGACGACGTAGCAGGCGTCTCCTGTTTCGCCCTGCCGGAAGAGGACCTCCCGGGCGCCGAAACGCACCCGCTCGGATTTCGCCGCCAGGTCGCGGACCTCGGCTTCCGAGAGGACCGACTGGCCGGCCCTCTCGCCCTCCTGGATGTTAAGGAACGTCGACTTCGAAAAGTCCTGGTAATTCCGTTCCCTGTCCGTGGCGATCTCGGCGATCCGGTCTTCCGATGGCCGGAGGGCGCGGAGGACGCCCCTCAGCTTGCTCTCGACGGGGACGGAGATCTCGACACCGCGCCGCCGGAGCTTGTGCCAGACGAGCCGGCCGACCTCTCCGGCGATGGCGGGTCGTTTCCCGTAGTCGGAGATCCAGAATTTCGCGACGTAGGACAATCCGAACTCATCGTAGCTCTGCAGGTAGGCGGTCGGGGCGGGTTCGGCGAGAACCCCTGTCGTCTCCCTGGCCGCCTCGACTAGCAGTCCTAGAACGACGGCCGGCGGGGCCAGGAAGTCGACCTTGACCGGAAGAACGACGGCCGAGGCCCTGTCCGGCAGGGAGAAATTAACGATCGTCTGGGAGGCGACGACGGTGTTGGGGATGACGACGATGTTCGAGGCCCGGTCCCGGAGCCGCGTTTCCCGCCAGTTCGTGTCCACGACCTGGCCTTCCGTCTCCCCAACCTTGACCCAGTCGCCGCGGCTGAAGGATTTCGTGTAGTGGAGCGACATCCCGGAGAAGACGTTGCCGAGAACGCCCTGGAGGGCCAGGCCGAGGACGGCCGTCAGAATGGCGGAGCCGGCCAGCAGGGGAGTGATGTTGAAGCCGAGAAACCCGCGGAGGATGGCCAGGGCGGCCGCGATGTAGACGACGATCAGGAAAAACCCGTGGAGGACGAGGGGGAGGGGAAACGGCCGCCCCTTTCTCTCGTATCGCATGTGGACGAGGCCGTCGAGGAGCCGGACGAGGAGGAAGATGACGAAAAAGACGAAGGCGGCGTCGACGAACCTGAAAAATTTCGTCCCCAGCGGAAGGGCGGTCCGGAGAACCGGCAGATTGGCGAGGCCGGCGACGGCCAGGAGAGAAACCGGGAGGAGGAGCCGGGACGGCAGGCCGGGCGCGCCTTTCCCGCCGGCGGCCGCCGGCCGGACGAAAATCCGGCGGAGCAGAGCCATGACCAAGCCCGCCAGCGCGATAAAGAGGAGAGAGAAGAGGATTTGCCCGTATAGCGTCAACTCCGGAGAGAAGCTTTTCTCCATGGGTCATTCCTTTCCGAGCTTGAGGCCCTGAGCCGCCGCGAGCGTCGCTGGAAAGTGCCCGCGTGCTTCCCCCAGGATAAGGTCTACCGCTTCGTCGGTGTGGGCGGGATTGAAATGGGCGAGGACGAGATGCCCGGCTCCGGCCCCGGCGGCGAGGGCCGTCCCGGCCAGCCAGGTCGAATGCCCCCAGCCTTTTTTCCCGGCTTCATATTCCCCGGGCGTGTACATGGCGTCGCAGACGAGATAATCCGTGCCGCGGGCGAAGGCGGCCAAGCGTTCGTCGATGCCCGCCTCCGGGTGCTCCGTGTCCGTGGCCAGGACGACGCTCGTCGCGCCGGCATCGAGCCGGTAGGCGACGCTGCCCTGGGGATGGCGAAGGCGGCAGGCGGAAACCGCGATGCCTCCGGCGAGCGGCCCCGGTTCGAATTTCCGGAATTCTTTCCTGGCCGCCGTCCGGCCGAGCCCGAGGGGGAAATAAGGGTAGGCCATCAGCCCGGCCAGGGCGCTTTCCGTCTCCCGGGCCCCGGCCGGGGAATGGACGACGAGCGCCGTCCGGGGCGAGAAGAGAGGCGCGAAATCCGGGAATCCCATGATGTGGTCGAGGTGGAAATGGGTCAGCAGGAGGTCGATACGGATGTCCCCGTTTTCTCCCTCGGCTATGATCCGGTCGCCCAGCTCGCGGATACCCGTTCCCGCGTCGATGACGATGTACTCTCCGAGCCCGACCCGGACCGACGAACAGGTCGTGTGCCCGCCGTAGCGGGCCCAGGCGGCCCCCGGCGCCGGCGCCGTCCCGCGGACTCCCCAGAATTCGAGTTCCATGGCCCTATCCTATTTTTTATCCAGCTCGTAGACGCCGTCCCAGTCCCCGGGCGGGGGCGAGGCGGCCGACTGCCGCGCCCGGCCGGCGTAGACCGTGGCAACGGGGTCGCCGGCGATGGCTTCGAACATGGCTGCGGCCTCGGAGAAGCGTTGTATCCGGTAGGTTTCGAGGGCCCGACCGAACCGGGCCGCCTTCTCTAATTCCTCCGCTGGGACCGCGCCCTTTTCTCCGATGAGCTCGAAGACGCGGATGGGCTGTTTCTTTCCGACGACACGGATGACGTCCACTTCCCGGGCCAGGATCTCGTCCCGCACACGCCGCTCCGTTTCCTCGCCGACGAGGGTCGAAACCCCGTAGATCTTGCCGGCGCTTTCGAGCCGTGAGGCCAGGTTCATCGTATCGCCCATGGCCGTGTAGTCGAAGCGCCGCTCCGAGCCCATGTTGCCGACGACGGCCGGGCCCGAGTTGACACCGATCCGCATCCGGACCTCGTGCCCGTAGCGGCCGCGGAAATCCTCGCGGAGCTCGGCCAGCCGTTGCCGGCAGCGGAGGGCCGCCCGGCAGGCCCGCAGGGCGTGGTCCGGCTGGTCGACGGGCGCGTTCCAGAAAGCGATGATGGCGTCGCCCTCGTACTTGTCGAGGGTGCCGCCGAGGTCGAGGATGATGTCGGTCATCTCCGAAAGGTAGGCGTTGAGGAGGCCGACGAGGTCCTCGGGCGAAAGTCCTTCGGAGATCGAAGTGAACCCGGCGACGTCGGAGAAAAAGGCGGTGATCTCCCGCCTCTCGCCGCCGAGCCGGAGGAGGGACGGATCGGCCAGGACGCGGTCGATGACCAGCGGGCTCAGGTAATAACGGAAGGCGTTCTTGATGAAGCGGCGCTGGCGCCCTTCGATGCCGTAGTTGAGGAGCGAGGCGGCGATGAACGTCATGACGGCGGCGAAAGCCGGGGCGACAAACTCGGCCCAGAAGCCCGCCCGGACGGCCAGGAGGGAGCCGACCGCGGCCAGGCCCGGCAGGGCCAGACCGAGGGCCGCCAGGTGCCGGATTTTTTTCAGCATCGTCGTTCCGATGCCGGCGAGGAGGGCCAGGAAGAGGACCGAAATCCAGGTGACGGCCGGCGGAGTTTCACGGACAAACGTCTTGCCGACGAGGTTGTCGAGGGCCGTGGCCAGGATCTCCATCCCCGGATAGACGCCGCCGAAGGGCGTCGGGCGGAAGTCAAGCAGTCCGGCCGCCGTCGTCCCGACGATGACGGTCTTGCCGGCGAATTCCCGGGGCTGAACCTGGGGCTCGAGGCCTTCTTCGATGCGGGCCTGGGAATTGATGATCGCGCCGATCGAGTAGGTTTTATACGTCCCGCTCGGGCCGAAAAAGTGGAGGATCATGTTTCCCGAACGGTCCAAGGGGACTTTGTGGAGGTCCACCCCGGTGGAGATGAATTCGGCCATGGCCAGGGGCAAGGCCGGAAGGAGCCAATCCCCGTAGCGAAAGACGAGCGGCAGCCGCCTGTAGACGGAATCACCGTCCGGGACGAACTGGACGTTGCCCATCTTCACGGCGGCCGCAGCCAGGATGTCGACCGGCAGGGAAACGGACTTGAGGGCGTGGGCGGCCGGTCCGGGGATTCGGCTCCTGTCCATGACCGATTTTTCGAGGAGCCGCGTCTCTCCCTCGTCTTGTTCCCGCTCATCGGCGCTCAGGAAAATGGGCAGGAAGACGTTTCCCGCGCGGGTCATGGCCTCGGCCAGGAGCCGGTCGTCGTCGACGCCGTAGGTCGAATCCTCCGTCAGTATGAGGTCGAGAAAGACCGCCTTGGCCCCGCCTGCCTTCAGGAAGTCGAGGACGCCGGCGTAGATCTGCCGCGGCCAGGGCCAGCCGAGGCCCTGCTCTTTTTCATAGACGTCCAGGCTGTACTGGTCGACGGCCATCAGCACGATGTCTTTGGAGGCCTGTTCCGGGGCGGCGAGAAGATGGAGGCGCGCGTCCCATGACTTCCACTCCAGGGGCGGGAAGACCTTCAGGAGGCCCAGGAGTAAGGTGAGGGCGAAAACGGCCAAGCCGACCGCCAGGCCTCGAAGAGCTTTCTTGCGGGCCGGAGATTTCGTCTTTTCGTTCGGCATGATCCGTTCACATCACCATCGGGCGCGAAAACGTCGGAGCCCGGCAAGCCTGTGGCCCGGTCAACGCAGGTTCTTGACGGCTTCGGCGAACCGGGCCGTCCGGACGTCGAGCCTTGCGGGCACGGCGCCCAGGGCTGCGGTCTCGGTCTTCACCCTGGCCAGCCGGTCGGCCGGGCTCGGGTGCGTCTTGAACCAGCCCGCCGCCGTGCCGGAAGGCTTGTGTTCCTCCATGCCCACGAGAAATTCGGCCAGCCCGCCGGGCGAGTAGCCCGTCCGAACGGTGAAGGACAGGGCCAGCTTGTCGGCCTCGTACTCGAACTTGCGGTCATAGCCCCGCTCGACCAGGGTCTCGACGACGTCGCCGAGGACGCCCTCGAAGATGCCGGTAACCTTGGCCAGTTCCTCGGAGTTGAACTGCCGGGAGGCCTCGCTGCCGATGACCTTGAAAGCGTCCAGGAGGCGCGACTTCTTGATGGATTGGAGCCCGTGCCGCTCGGCGACGTGGCCGATCTCGTGGGCCAGGATGGCGGCCAGCGTTTCCTCGTCGCCGCAGCGGTTGACCAGGCCCTTGGTGACGAAGATGAATCCCCCGGGCGCGGCCATGGCGTTGACCTCGTCGGTGTCGAGGACGAGGAAATGATAGCCCCCGTATGTTTCGGGTCGGTCGGAGTTGTAGGCGAGGACCGTTCCCATGACATTGACGTAGGCGTTCAGGGCCTCGTTCCGGTAGGGCGTGTACTTCGAGAGGATGAGGGCGGCCGTGGCCCGGCCGATGTAGTATTCCTCTTCTTCGGTGATCTCGGCGAAGGTCGAGCGCACGGCCTCGGCGGTCCGGACCAGGGACTGGGCGTCCTCCCGGCTGACCTTGCCCGTCGAGGCGATGATGCCCGCGGCGCCCTGCTTGATGGCCTGACAGCCGGCCAGGGCGAGTGTCGCGGCGAGCGCGGCCGCCGCGAGGGCCTTCGTCCGGGCGCTCATCGGGCACCTCCGTATTCGCCGAGCTTGCCCTGTTTCAGGAAGGCATCGACCTCGGCCGCCGAGGGTTTGACCTTTTCCATAGCGTCGACGGCGGCGAAATCGGCGGCCGCGTTCCCGGCCCGGTACTTGTCCTCGACCTGCTTGTTGAAGCCCTTGGCGGCCAGGGCGACCTCGCCCGCGGAGGCCTGTGTTTTCATGGTCTTATCCATGGCCAGGAGATCGAGTTTCTTGGTTTCCACGGCTGTCGAGTGGAGCCACCCGACGACCCCGGCCTTCGTCCTGACCTTGACCCAGCCGTCGCGGGCTTCGAGCTTCTCCATCGTGTCCCCGGCCTTGATGGCGGCGACCGCGGGAGAGGTGAACTTGGGATCGCGCCTGATGCTTGTCGTCTTGATCTTGACGACGACGGTCTCGGCCAGAAGAAAGACGAAGACGACGAGAACCGTCGCGATGAGAAACGTCAACCGAGCGGGCTTTTTCATCCGAACCTCCTTTACGCGTTGAGTCGTATCATATTACTTCTTCATGTCCCTATCAAAAGCCACATTGGACGGCGAGAAGTTCGTCGCGCGGACGAAGTCGAGGGCTTCCTGGGCGCCGAAATCGCGGTCCATGGCGTTGTCCTCCCACTCGACCGAGAGGGGGCCGTCGTAGCCGACGGCGTTGAGCTCGCGGATGACGGCCTCGAAGTCGACGTCGCCGTGGCCGAGCGAGCGAAAGTTCCAGCCGCGGCGGACGTCGCCGAAGGGCAGGAACGAACCGAGGATGCCGGCCTTCCCATCGAGGGTCACGGCCACGTCCTTCATGTGGACGTGGTAGATGCGGTCGGCGAACTCGCGGATGAAGAGGTGCGGCTCCATGCCCTGCCAGACGAGGTGGCTCGGGTCGAAGTTGAGGCCGAGGGTCAACCGGCAGTTGAAGACGTCGAGCAGGCGCCTCGTCGTGTAGACGTCGAAGGCGATCTCGGTCGGATGGACCTCGAGGGCGAACTTGACGCCCTGCTCGTCGAACTCGTCGAGGATGGGCGTCCAGAGGCCGAGGATCCTCTGGAACCCCGCCTCGACCATCTCCTCGGTCGTCGACGGGAAGGAATACCAGGCCTTCCAGATGGGCGAGCCCATGAACCCGTTGACGACGTAACAGCCCATGTTGCGGGCGGCCCGGGCCGCGGCCTTCATCTCCTCGACGGCCCACTTGCGCAGGGCTTCCGGTTTGCCTTTGACGACATCGGGGGCGAAACCGTCGAGCCGGGGGTCGTATTCGTCGCCGACGCACTGGCCGGCCAGGTGCGCGCCGAGGGCCCAGCACTTGAGGCCGTGCTTCTCGAGGACGCGCTTCTTCTCGCGGACATAGGCCGGATCGGCCGCGGCCTTGCGGACGTCCATGTGGTCGCCCCAGCAGGCGATCTCCAAGCCGTCGTAGCCCCAGGCGCCCGCCTTCTTGCAGATATCTTCGAAGGGCAGGTCGGCCCACTGGCCGGTGAATAAGGTTACAGGTCTGGCCATAGATCCCTCCTACTTCCTTGAGTCATGTCCCCATGTCCAGCCAAATCGCGCCTTTTGCCGAGCTTTCCACACATTTCTCGATGTATTTGACGCCTTGGACTCCTTCCTCGACGCCGGGGAAGTCGAGGTCGTCGGCCGTGAGCGCCTCTCCCCGGAGCTTCTTGGCCAGGGCCGTGATGAAGGTCGAGTAGATGTTGGCGAATCCTACGAAATAACCTTCGGGGTGGCCCGACGGAAGACGTGACAGGCTCTGGGTCCGGGCCGACATCGGGTCGCGGCCGCGGGAGAGCGTTGCGCTCGGCCGGTCAAGGAAGGAGACCCGGGCGGTGTTCGGCGTTTCCTGGAACCATTCGAACGCGCCTTTGGTCCCGTATATCCGGAGGCGCAGGGCGTTGTCGTGGCCGGGGGCGACCTGGGAGCTCCAGTAAACGCCCCTGGCCCCGCCCTTGTAGTTGACCATGACCGTGGCGTTGTCGTCGAGGGGCCGGCCGGGGCCGAATTTATCCAGGCGGGCGCAGAGCGATTCGATGACGAGGCCGGTCATGTGGCCGGCCATGAACGCGATGTGACTGCCGATGTCGCCGACGCAGTTGGAGATCCCGGCGAGCGCCGGGTCGGTCCGCCAGGCGGCCTGTTTCTGGCCGGTGTCCTCGAGCTTCGTCGCCAGCCACTCCTGCGGGTATTCGCCGTTGACGAAGCGGATCTCGCCGATCTCGCCCCGCGCGATCGAGTCGCGGATATGCTTGACCATGGGATAGCCCGAGTAAGCGTAGGTGACGCAGAAGAGAAGGTCCTTCTGGAGGACGAGACGGGCCAGGTCCGCGGCGTCGCGGGAGTTCGTGGCCAGCGGCTTTTCGCAGACGACGGCGAAGCCGTGCTCGAGGGCCAGCTTGGCTGCGGCGTAATGAGTGCTGTTGGGGGTGACGATGCTGATGAAGTGCGGCCGGTCCGGGCGTCCCGCCTCTGTCTTGATCATCTCTTCGAAGGTCCGGTAGAGGCGCTCCTGGGGAAGCCCGAGGGTGTCCCCCGTGGTCAGTGTATTATCGTGGCTTTGGGAGAAGGCGCCGCAGACGAGCTCTGCCTTGCCGTCCATGGCGACGGCCTTGCGGTGGACGTCGCCGATGAAGGCGCCTTGGCCGCCGCCGATCATGCCGTAGCGGAGCTTCGGCGTTCTTTCTCCCGAGGCCTGTCCTTCGATCATGGCCGGCCCACCTTTTTTACTTCGCCCCGAGTGCTTGGCGGATGCGGCCGGCGGCGAGCTTGGCCTCTTCGGCGAGAGCGGCGTCGGATTGGAGCGACTCGGCCGTCTTCAGCGCCGTGACGCAAGGGAAGCGGACGAGCATCGCCAGGACGAGCTTTTTTTCCTCCGAACGCGGAGATAGGGATAGGATCTTGAGAAGATCGGCGGCGGCCCCCTCGGGCCCTCGATACGGCTCGAGGCCGACCATGCGGATGAAGGCGCGGATGGCCAGGACGCGGTGGCTGAGGACGAGCGAGGTCCGGGCGACCTCGTAGACGTCGTCCCGAGCAGCCGGGGTCGGCCAATCGACGAGGCCGCGGACAGCCGCGTCGACCACGGTCTCGTCCGGGTCCGCGAGGGCGGCCCGGATCTGGGCCAGGCTGGTGTCGTCGCCGATCTTGCCCAGGACGCGGAGGAGGTCCGCCTTTTTCTTAGGGTCTTTTTCCGAGGCCAGGAGGTCCTTGACGGCCCCGGCGCGGCTGAGTTCCCTCGGGTTGGTGCGAGCGACCGCGGCGACGGTGTCCCGCATCGACTCACGGGCGGTTTCGTCTTCGAGGCCGAGAAGCAGGCCGAGGAGGTCGGGAATGTCCGCCGTCCCGGCGATATCGCGGAGCGCGGCCGCCGCCTTGGCCTTGAGCATAGGCGAAGCGGACTTGACCATGTCCATGAGCGCGGGCTTGGCGCCGGTGATGCGGCGCTCGCCCGCCGCCTGGACGAGCTCGGCCTTGACCGCGTCGTCGGACGTCTTGGGGATATAGGCCAGGATCGCGGCGTCGACCTCGGCGCCCTTGAGCCGGGCCAGCGTCTCCCGCGCGGCGTCCTGCTCGGCGCCGGACGCCCTGGCGGCCTTGGTCGACAGGAACGCGACCGACTTCGCGTCGCCGGCCTTGCCGATGGACCGGAGCGCGGCCAGTCTCACGTCGAGTGACGCATTTTCCGCGGCCGAGAGGAGGTAAGGGCCGACGACGTCGGCGGGATAGCCGGCGAAGACAGCCATGAGCTGGACCCGGGCCTCGACGGGAAGCCGATCGAAAGAATCGGCCACCTTCCCGATCTCCCCCGGCCCGAAATTCGCCGGGACCATGGCGATCGCCGGGGCGAAGAGGACGGCGTCCTTGCCGGCGAGAGCTTTCAAGATGAGGTCTTTCCCGCCGCCTCCGCCCGCCGCTTCGATCCTCCCCTTGAACGCGGCCTGCCGCATGACCGGGGGAAGATCCGCGGCGAAGAGCTTGTCGTAAATGGCCGCCGCCCCCGGGTCATTTTCGGCCGCGAGGAGAAGGGCTGATGCCGCTTCGAGCTTGAGCGGTGGGCCGGCCTTGCCGAGCGTCGCAACGAGCGCGCGGACGGCTTCGGGGCCGCCGACCTTGCCCAGGGCCTTGACGGCGTCCGCGGCCGACGAGAGGTCCTTGCCGCCGGCCAGACGCTCGAGCGCCGGGACCGCCGCGGCCGACTTTCGCTCCCCGAGCGAGAAGACGATACCCCGCCGGACGTCGCCCTGGGATTTGTCCAACGCGGAGATGAGCGCCTGGTCGGCCTCGTTGCCCGGGATCCTCTCGAGAGCGAAGCGGGCCGCGTCCGTCGTCTCCGGCTTGAGGACGAGCGCCGCGAGAGCGGGCACCGAATCCGGGCCGCCGATGAGCCGCAGCGCCCGGCAGGCCGCCATCAGCCCGCCCGGCGCGGGCGAGCCCTGGATGAAGCGGAGCAACCCGGCCGCGGTTTCCCGGCGGGCCTGAGGGTCGTCCTTATGCGAGAAGACATAGGCCCGGAGCCGCGTCAGCGCCCCGACGCCTTGGGCGAAGTCGTAAGACTGGAGGTCTTTGAGGATGGTCTCGAGCGATTCGGAGGGCGCCCCGGCCGTCGCCGTCTGCGGGCCGGCCGCGGCGGCGGCCGCGATCCCCAGAAACGCGAAAAGGAGGAGGGCCGAGAACGCGATCTGTTTCTTTCTCTTTATCATTTTCGGCCTCCTTATTCCGGCAGCTGCCAGGGTTTGCGGTACGAGTGGCCGAGGAGCCGCTCCGCCTCGGGATCGCCGATGATGGTCTCGGTGGCCGGGTCCCATTTTATCTTCCGGCCGATCTCCATGGCGATGACGCCGAGATGACCGACGCTCGCCGAGCGGTGGGCCGTCTCGGCCGGCGCGATCGTCTTGGACCGGCTGCGGACGCCGTCGAGGAAGTTCTGGTAATGGTCACGGCTCTTGGTGAGGCGCACCTCTCCGGGCCCGATGACCTCACGCTTCAGGCTCGCGGGCTCGGCCTCGAACTGGCCGCGGTCGACCCAGATCCAGCCGTGCTCGCCGATCCATTTGGTGCCGCTCCAGATCTCGTCGTGGCCGCCGGCCAGGACCATGGGTGTCCCGTCGGCGTACTTGGCCTTGACGTAGTAACGGGTCGGGCTGTTGTAGATGCCCGACGTCGGGAACTCGCCGGTCGCTTCGATCTCGACGGGGCCGGTCTCGTCCCAACCCATGCCCCAATGGGCGATGTCGAGGTGATGGCCGATCCAGTCCATGTACTGGCCGCCGCCGAAGTCCATGTTCCAGCGCCAGTTCATATGGACGCGGGCTTTACAGTAAGGCCACCAGGGCGCGGGTCCGACCCAGAATTTGTAGTCGAGGTTCGCCGGCGGGGCGACGAGCGCCTCCTGGCCGAAGGTCCCGGCGAAGTCGTAGTGCCCCGAGGGGAGTCCGACCTCGATCCTCTCGATCTTGCCGATGCGGCCGTTGCGGACGAGCTCCGAGGCTAGGTGGAAGTTCTCGACGGAGCGCTGCCAAGAACCGGTCTGCCAGACGCGGCCGTAGCGCTCGACGGCGTCGCAGAGGGCCCGGCCCTCGCGCAGATTGTGGGTCAGCGGTTTCTCGCCGTAGACGTCGAGGCCGGACCGGAGCGCGGAGATAGCCAGGATGGCGTGCCAATGGTCGGGGACGGCGATGGAGACGGCATCGAGGTCCTTACGCAGGAAGAGCTCGCGGAAGTCGTGATAGGTTACGCAGGATCTATTGCCGTACTTCTTGTTGACCATGTCCCGGGCCATGGCCAGCGGCTCGGTATCGAGGTCGCAGACGGCGACCCACTGGACCTCGGACTTCTCGAGGAAGCTCGACATATTGCCCGGTCCCATCATGCCGAAGCCGATACCGGCCATGACGATCCGGTTCGACGGCGCGATGGCGCCGTCCTTCCCCAGGGCCGCGGCCTTGATGATCGTCGGGAATCCCGTGACGGCGGCCCCGCCGGCGACAGCGACTGTCTTGAGGAAATGCCTCCGGTTCATTTTCTTATTCCCGTTTTTTTCCCTCATAGGACTTCCTCCGTTTTGCCGTGGTGCTTCAGACGAGCGGCGTTTTCCCCGGGACGGCGACGGGCTCGACCGGAAGCGGTCCGAACTCGATTTTCGCCGGCGTCAGGTCGAGCTTGGAGGCGTTCATGGCCCAATCCCAAGAGATCGCCCGGCCGGTGTAAGCGCTCATCCGGCCCATGATGGCGCAGAGGGTGCTTTCGGCGACGCGTTTGCCTTCGTTGAGCGGCTTCCCGGCGCGGATGCCGGCAATGAGGTCGGTGTGCTCTTGGACGTAGGGATTGATTTCGTCGCCTTCGAACTTCCAGGCGTTCGGCCCGGAGATCTCGCCGTAGCCCATGGCCGAGCCCTTCGTGCCGACGATCTTTTCCTCGACGCGGTCGGCGCAGCCCGGGGTCTGGCGGCACATGCTCATGACGCGGGCGCCGTTCGGGTACTCGAACTCGACGGCGAAGTGGTCGAAGATGTTGCCGTATTCGGGCGCGGTCCGGACCTGGCGGCCGCCCATGCCCATGACCTTGACCGGCGTCGCGCCGAAGGCCCAGTTCATGACGTCGATATTGTGGACGTGCTGTTCGACGATGTGGTCGCCCGAAAGCCAGGTGAAGTAGAGCCAGTTCCGGCACTGCCATTCCATGTCGGTCATCTGCGGCGTCTGCTTGACGACCCAGAGCTCGCCCTGGTTCCAGTAGCACTGGCCGCCGACGACTTCGCCGATGGCCCCGCCGTGGATCCGTTTCATGAGTTCGAGGTAGCGGGCCTGGTGGCGGCGCTGGGTGCCGGCGACGATGGCCAGGCCCTTCTGGCGGGCCAGCTCCGAGCTGGCGATGACCGAGCGGATCCCGACCGGGTCGACGGCCACCGGCTTTTCCGTGAAGACGTGCTTGCCCGCTTCGACGGCCGCCTTGAGGTGCAGGGGCCGGAAGCCGGGCGGCGCGGCGGTGACGATGAGGTCGACCTCGGGCAGAGCGCAGACTTTCTTGTAGGCGTCGAAACCCGTGAAGCACTTGTCGGGCGTGACCTTGACCTTGTCCGCGTGTTTTTCCTTGAGCCGGGCGAGCGAGCTCTGGACGCGGTCAGCGAAGAGGTCGGCCAGGGCCACGACCTCGACGCCGGGCGCGGCGTCCATGCAGTCGATGGCCGCGCCCGTGCCCCGGCCGCCGCAGGCGACGACGCCGACGCGGACGGTGTCGGCGCCGGCGGCGAAGAGGCCTCCGGAGCCCGAAACGGCCGCCGCGAGAGAGGCCATGGAGGCGACCGACGTCGTCTTGATGAAATCTCGTCTGGTCATGCCGAAGATGGTGTCTTTTTTTTCGTTGGTCATGTTCTCTCCTTTTTTCAATTTAGAAGGCGTCGGCGGCGCGGTAGGCCTCGATGAGGGCCTTTTCGCCCTCGAGGCCGGCCTTGCTCTTGCCGTGCTCGAGGCAGAGCACGTCCTGGTAGCCCTTGCCGTAGATGTGCTTGAAAATATTCCGGTAGTTCATCTCGCCCGTGCCCGGCTCCTTCCGTCCCGGCGAGTCGCCGACGTGGAAGGCCGCGATCTCGTCCCAGCAGGCGTCGATGTTGGGGATGATGTTGCCCTCGGTGATCTGCTGGTGGTACATGTCGTCGAGGATCTTGACGGACGGGCTCCCGACGGCGCGGCAGATCTGGTAGGCCTGGGCCATCTTGGTCAGGAAGAGGCCGGGGTGGTCCTTCGGATTGAGGGGTTCGAGGACGATGATCAAGCCCGACGGCTCGCACAGCCCGGCGAATCGCTTGAGGTTCTCGACGACGTTGGCCGTCTGGTAGTCCCAGTCGAGGCTCTCGTCGAAGCGGCCGGGGACGGCGAGGGCCCACTTGCAGCCGGTCCTCCGGCCCGTTTCGACGGCTGTCTTGAACCGTCCGGCGAGCATGTCGAGGACGGCCGCGTCCCGGGCGACGAAGGATTTGACCTTGAAGTCGGCGTAGACGACGAACGGGCCGATCGTCAGGCCGAGTCGGGTGGATTCCCTGGCCAGAGCCTCCTGCTCGGCGGGAGCCCGGCCCATCAGGCCGTTGTCGAACCAGGCTTTGAAGCCCTGATCGGCAATGAACTTGAGCTGGTCGGCGGGAGCTTTCCCGGCGTGGGCCTCGAACATCCCCAAGTCCGGGGCGTACTTGAGCTTGAAGCCGCCGCCGGCGGCCGCCGCGGACTTGGCCTGGCCGGACACGCCGAGCGGTGACAGGGATGCGGCCGCCGCCCCGAGAACCGCGGTCTTGAGGAAACCCCTCCGAGTCGAGCGGTTGTCTCGATTTCCCATGGATACCCTCCTTGCTTACCCGAATTCCGGGGCGGCGAAAGGACGGACTCCGAGAACGGGATCAGGCAAGAAGAGAGCGACAAGCCCGGGACAGGATGGAAAGGGGTTCTCGGAGGGTTCTTTTTACGCCCACGACACCAAGATTCTATTAAAAGGAGGGGGCTAATTCAACCGTGATGAAAAAAAGGGGGGATTTGACCCGGGCCGGGGCATGGCCTACACTGGAGAGGAGAGAGGCCGCGCATGAAACCATGGATAGTGATTCTTTTTATGATCGTCGCCGCGGGCGCGGCCGCGAAGGCCCGGGCCGGGACAAAGCCCCTCGAGGTCGTCCCCTCCGTCGACGTCCGGAGATACCTCGGCACGTGGTACGAGATCGCGACCATCCCCCAGCGCTTCCAGAAGGGCTGCGTCGGCGTCACGGCCCATTACTCGCTCCGCGAAGATGGGGATATCGATGTTATCAACACCTGCCGCAAAGAGACGCTCGACGGGAAGGAGCGCTCGGCCCGCGGCAAGGCTTGGATCGTGGATAAGACAACCAACGCCAAACTCAAGGTCCGCTTCTTCTGGCCTTTCTCCGGCGCCTACTGGATCATCGAGCTCGACAAGGACTACCAGTGGGCCGTCGTCGGCCATCCCAACCGGAGCTACCTCTGGATCCTCAGCCGGACGCCACATATGGACGGGGCTGTCTACGAGGAGCTCATCCGCCGGATCGCGGCCAAAGGCTACGACCTGAGCAAGATCAAAAAGACCCTCCAGCCCTCATGAAATCTTACTAAAATAGTAGGAAATAGGACAGGGACCGTCCCCCTTTTCGGACATCCGCCGGTTCCCGTTCCAGGTCCCTAACCCGTCCCCTCCCCCCGTGTACCTTGGCATGAAACTTGCACTTCTCCTATACAGAAAGGAGAATTCGATGAAACTCATCAGACTGGCGTTGATCGCTCTCGTCATCTCGGCGACGGCCTATCCGCAGACGGCGGACCTGGGCATGGGCGCGTTTTCCAACGAAAAAGGCGCCATCCTCGTGGCCGTCGACGCCGCCCTCGTCAACCAGGAGATCCATAGCCCTTACGTCATGTTCGTCGTTTTCCTGGCCGCCAAGGACAAGGGCCAGTCCATCAGCGTCGCGGCGAAGGACGTGGTCATGGTTTACAAGGGGCAGGAATATCGTATGCCCTCGCTGAAAGACCTCCGGGACAGCTACCAGGGCGAGATCCGGGACGTCGATTTTTACCGGCACCTGGGCAAGGAGGGCATCATCGCCTCTTGGGCCAGGCTCTATGAGTTTCCGGAGAAGGCGAATTTCTTCCCTCCGCTCACGCTCACGTCGACGCTCTCGGTGGATGAGGGGCACATGGCCGCGTTCAATGGATTCCTGACGCCCATGTACTTCAAGAATCCCGGCTTCGCCAAGGGGGACAAGCTGACGATCAAGGTCCGGGACACGAAAAACCCACAGCTCGCCGGAGAGTGCGAGGTCGTCCTCAACTGACGGCTGGAGGCTATTTCACTTCGCCGGGACGAGGGTGACTTTTTCCAGGTTCATGGCGTGGTTGTTGACGACGGACGTGATCCTGACCCGGAGCTTGTGCGCACCCGCCCTGAGAGTGACCTTGCCCACGGGAAACGTCTTGGGGAAATAGACGCTCGGCGACGATTCCGTCTGGGCGGCGATTTTCTGTCCGTCCACCTCGACCTCATACGCGGCCTTGCCGCCCCACATGCTGGCGTAGGAGGCCAGGATTTCGAAGGCCCCGGCTTTGTCCGTCGTGAAAGCCCACTCCGGGTAGTCGTTGACGTTCTGCCAGTTGGTCAGCATCGTTGTCCGGTAGAAATGGTCGATATAGGCGCGCTGGCCCATCTCCGATTGGATGTCGGCGAGATAAACGGGGAGCTCGATCCGCCCGTCTTTCTCCGGGCTTATCTTGTAGGGTTCGACCATGGGCGGTCCCTGGAGTTCGATGACGACCACCGTCGCGTCGGGGTCGCGCTCGCGTTCCGGGAGGGTGATGATGACGTCCTTCCCTGCCCGCTTGAATGGCAAAGGCCTCCCCGGGCCCGTTAAAAGATAAGTTTTTTTCACGTCCGTCTTGAGCCCGGGAAGACGGATCCTGCCGTCCGCGGGCCAGCCCATGACGTGGATGTAGAGCTTGTTGCCCTTGACCGTGCACCGGCCGAAGAAGGGCAGACGCTCGAAGACGCTGGCCGTCGTCCCGTAGATCGCTTCGCCGTTCGTCTTCAGCCATTCGCCCATCCGTCTCAGCCGGGCGACGAAGTCGGCCTGGATGCGGCCGTCGGGCTGGGGCCCGACGTTGAGGAGGAGGTTGCCGCCCTTGCTGACGATCTCGATGAGTTGTCGGATGAGCTGGCTGGCGCTGTGGAACTCGGTCTCGGTACGGTTGTAGCCCCAGCCGTTCCAGTTCATCGTGTAACAGGCTTCCCACAGGCGGGGTGAACCGTCGGGGTTGCGGACGCCCGTGGCCGGGACGTAGTTTTCGGGTGTGCCAAAATCGCCGTGGCCGGGCTCGCGCTTGAACAGCCGGTCGTTGATGAGGAGCGTCGGCTTCAAGCCGAGGAGGATTTTTTCGATGGCGAAGGCCCGTTGCTCCTCGTTCGAATGCTCCCACTCGCCGTCGAACCAGAGGACGGCCGGGTCGTATTTCGTTACGAGCTCCTTGAGCTGGTTTGTCGCGAAGTCCATGTAGCGCCCGAAGTCGGCGCCCTTGGAACTCCGGTCGGTCTCCCAGCCGCGGCGCGGCAGGTAGTCGGGGTGGTGCCAATCCATGATCGAGTAATAGAAGCCGAGCGGCACCCCGGCCTTCTTCATCGAGGATGAGAGCGGACCCAGGATGTCCCGGCCGTACTTGGCCTTCATGATGTCGTAGTCGGTGTACTGGCTGTCGAAGATCGAGAAGCCATCGTGGTGCTTCGAAGTAATGATGACATATTTCACGCCGGCGTCTTTCGCCAGCGCGGCCCACGCGTCCGGGTCGAAGTCGATCGGGTTGAAGTTGTCGGCGTAGTACTGGTACTCCTTGAGCGGGATCTGGAGGAGTTGGCGGGCCCACTCCTCGCGGCCGATCATGGAGTAGACGCCCCAGTGGATGAACAGGCCGAATTTGGCTTCCCGGAACCACTGGAGGCGATCAGGCGTCTGGGACTGGGCCTCCAGGGACGGGACCGTTGAGGCGAAAAACGTTGAAAATAAAAGAAATGCCGCGAAAAAGGCGATCGTCCGGGTTTTCATGTTTCGACCTCTCCTCCTCGACGAATATCCCAAGATTATCCCCGACAGGGAGGGCTGTCAACGCCGGAGCCCCGGCCGCTGGCAAATGGGTAGATACATTCGCGGGCGTCAAGCCCCGCTCAGTATCAACCCTGAGCATATCCCGGACTTCAGACCGGGAAGGCGAATGGGTTGATCAGTACTTGATATACGTTTTCGGGTCGAGCCCGGAATCCGGCGGCAGGCGCCACATGAAATCGGGATCGATGCGGGGCTCGTCCGCCCGGTGTTTTTCCATGAGAGCGACTTTTCTCCGTATGAGCTCGGGGAGGTTCGTCCCGTACATGTTGAAGGTCTCGCCCGTGGGGTCGACGGGCATGAACCGTGTCTTCGACTCTTCGAAGAGCGCGGCCAGCGTCCTGGCGTTCCCGATCTCGTCGTCGACCATGGCCCTGACCATAACCAAGCGTCTCTCTTTCTCGGCAGGGTCTTTCGTCTCGATGGTGCCGTGGACGCCGGCCACCCAGGCGGCGGTGTTGCGCAGGGTCCGGAAGTAGCAACGCAGGGCCCGGAGCCGGTCGAACTGGTCGACGAAGACCGCTCGCGCTTTGTCCTTCGCTCCCTTGACCGCGTCACCCAGGACCCCGATCGCCTCGTCCAGGGGCTTCCATGTCGCCCGGTCGGCCTGGGCCACGGCCGCGTCCGCCTGATCGCGGGTCATGAGCGTCCAGAGGATGTCCGTGCCGAGGTCGATGAGGTTGGGGTTATTGAAGGTCACGGTCATGTATTTCTCGTAGTAGGCGCGCTCGGCCTCCGGGATCTTGCCGATGTCCGGGGCGAAGGGCCGGACGAGGAGCCGGTACCAGGGAAAACCCCAGTTGTTGTCGCCGTAGAGCATAATCGATGGGAAACCGCGGACGGCCGCGTCGCAGAGTCGCCAAGCCTTGACCAGGGCCGGGGCGCCGCTTTTTCCAACGAGGCGTGAGGCCGCCGCCGCAACGACGGCGTCGACGTCTGCGCCCGCGTCGAAGTTGAACGCCCGCAGGATGTCCCGATTGACGTCATAAGGGGCGAGCGGCTCGGGGTCGACCGTGACCTGGGCCTTGTCGAAGCCGGCCGCCTGGAGGCCGCGGACCTCTTCGGCCGCGAGCCAGGGCGAGGGGATGCCCAGGAGGTAGTTGTTCTGGAGCCGCGTCGTCGTGAAGATCTCGCTGCCTTTCGCCGGCAG
The DNA here is from genome assembly GCA_026393975.1 of Candidatus Aminicenantota bacterium. GTDB lineage: Bacteria > Acidobacteriota > Aminicenantia > Aminicenantales > Saccharicenantaceae > RBG-16-66-30. Next base: position 91,428 of record JAPKZD010000022.1, read on the forward strand.
GGACTTGAGCCGCCGGCCGCGGGGCGAGTCGTCGAGTTCTTTCGGGGCGATCCAGAGGTCGAGCCCCTCGGTCAGGCCGTCGAGGATGAATTCCTCCTCGTTCGAGAAGGAGAAGAGGTTGAAGAGGAGGCGGAAGTCGGGACGGGTCTCGGCTGCCGCGTCCCGCAGGGTTCGGAAATAGCGGAGGACGTTCTCCGCCGCCGCCTTGGCGATGGCCTCGTGGGACTTCCACTCGCGGACAAGATAGGCCCCGCCGTTGCGGCCGGCGTAGAGGCTGGCCGTGTACTCGAAGCCCGAGCCGCTGTCGTTTGTCCAGAGATAGATGTAGCCGAGTTCGGGGACCTCGCGCATCAGCCGCCGCATGAGCTCGGCGTAATGCCAGCGGACGGCGGGATGCGAGAGCGTCAGAGTGAAGCGCGGGCGGTAGCTCCTGAAGGGGTGGTCGACGCGGGCCCCGCGGAGGTAGGGGTACTTTTCGAGAACGGAATCCGGGACCGAGCGGGGCGAACTGATGTTGAGGCCGGGCGTCAAGCCGTATTTGACGGCCAGGCGGGCGTTCTCCTTGAGAAGCGTCAGGTTGGCCTCGAGGTATTCCGGCGAGTAGGCCCCGGCGTTGAGGGGCGTCTCGACGAACTGGTCGAGGTCGGGGCTGAAATAGTAAAAACGGTAGTAGATCTCCCCGGGCGGCCCCTGTTCGGCGGGCATATCCTTGGCCAGGGCGTTCACGGGAATATGGCTGAAACCGAGGCGGGCCAGCTCGCGAACGGAGCGCTCGGCATCGTAGCCGGCCGCGACCCGCTTCGGGTTGGCCAGGTAATTGTCGCCGCCCTCGAGCCGGGAGAAACGGGGGACGACGATTTTTCCGTTCTCGAACCCGGCGGCGTCGAGCCCGAGCCAGTCTTCCTTGAGCAGGGAATAGAGCGCATAAAGGAGGTGGGGCGCGGACGTCGTGAGCTCGCCGCTTCCGTCAGGGGCGAGCTTGAGGAACATCCAGCCTTTCCCGCCGGACTCGCGGAGGGCGTCGGGCAACGGGCCGGAGAGGAATTTTTCGTCGGCGATGGCGATGCGCATGACGCCCTTTTCGTTCCGCCCTGCCTGGCCGGGGGTTTCGATCTCTGCCTGGGGCACGAGGTCGCGGCGGAATTCATCGGCCACGGTCCGGTCGACGGGACGTCCGTTCGCGGGGATGGCCAGGACGCGGATGTTTTTCAGGGCGTCGGCGACCGTCGACTTGCGCTCGGCGGCGAAACCGAACCCGAACAGGGACAGGGCCCCCAGGAGTGCAACGAATTTAGCCATGGACGCCTCCTTCTCGTTATTCTATGAGATTCTCGCCAGGGCCTGCAAGCGGCGAGGTCCCTGAGAAAATCCGGCCGCGCCGAGCGTTGCTTTAATGAAGGCATTAAGAAACGTCTCCCCGAGGTTCCATGGCGAATCGATTCCTTTCCCGGCTGGCCGAGATCATCTTCGACCAGGTCCCCTCGGACCAGGCCCTTTTCCGGACGCTCGACGGAAATGGGAACAAGGTCTTCGAAACCTCCAAGGGGATGGATGGGACGAACGGAGGAGGGGGACCCATAAGGGAAACGGACGAAACGATCGTCCGCCGTGTCCTCGAGATGGGCCGGCCGGTCCTCGTCACGGACCTTGCCTCGGAGCCGCTCTTTGCCGACCTGGAGCTCGACGGAAGCTGTCATCCCCGAAGCCTTCTGGCCTATCCCTGGACGCTCCAAGGCCTCCCTGCCGGCGTTGCCTACCTGGCCCGAAACGGTGACGGCTGTCCCTTCACCCGGGAAAACATGGAGTTCCTGACCCTGGTCATGTCGCCCGTCCTCTACTTTTTGCGGGGAAAGGGGAGCCGCGGCCCGGAGGATGGGGCGTCCTCGCGGGATGACGACAGAGCCGGGAGCCCGTTCATGGGGACGGCGCTCCCCGTCCGGCGTGTCCGGGCCATGATCGAAAAAGTTCGGGACACCGACGCGCCCGTCTTCATCTCGGGGGAGAGTGGGACGGGAAAGGAACTCGCCGCCAGGATCATCCACGAAACGGGGCGGCGTCGAGCCGGCCCGTTCGTCGCCGTCAATTGCGCCGCCATCCCTGAAGCCCTCATCGAGAGCGAACTCTTCGGCCATGCCCGGGGGGCCTTCACCGGCGCCGTGAGGGACAAGACGGGCCTGGTCGAGGAGGCCACGGGCGGGACGTTCTTCCTCGACGAGATCGGCGACCTGCCGCTTGCCCTCCAATCCAAGCTCCTCCGCGTCCTCGAAGAGAAAAAAGTCCGCCGGGTCGGCGAAACGCGCCATCGCGCGGTCGACGCCCGATTCGTCAGCGCCACGAACAAGGACCTCGACCACGAGGTCGAGCGGGGCCGTTTCCGCCAGGACCTCTACTACCGGCTGAAGATCATCGCCATCGACCTGCCGCCCCTCCGGGAAAGGCCGGAGGACGCCCTGCTCCTCCTCAATCACTTCCTCGACGAATTCTCCCGGTCCATGGGCAAGCCCCGGCCGTTCCTTTCGCCTGTTGCGTTGGAGATGCTCCTGCGCTATCCCTGGCCCGGGAACGTCCGCGAGCTCCAGAACGAGATCCAGCGATGTCTGGTCATGGCCGACGGCGCCCCGCTCATCCTCGAGGAGTACCTCTCGCCCAAGATCAACCCGGCCGGGGAGACCTATTCGCGCGCCTCCCACCGCTTCTCCGAAGCCAAGGCGGATTTCGAGAAGCGGTTCCTCAGGGAGGCCTTGGTCCGTTGCCGGTATCACCGCACCCGGACGGCGGCCGAAGTGGGGCTGACTCGCCAGGGGCTTTTCAAGCTGCTAAAAAAACACGGGATAGATCCGAAAGCCGCTCAGGCCGGACCGCAGCCGGATCAGTAAAAGAGGGACAGTCCGACGGTCCCTCTTTGTTGAAGAGGGGGGCGGGTTATGCTACATTCGCTCCATGGCCGAGACAAAAGATGAGGCCCGCGTCTTTTCGCTAACATGTCCTTGCTGCGAGGCGACCCTCTGGGTCGACGACGAAACCCGGGCGGTCCTGCGCTCGGAGAAGGCCAAGAAGAAGAAGGGCTCGCTCGACGACCTCCTGGTCAAGGAGCACAAGCGGCAGAGCGAGTTCGACCGCAAGTTCGACGCCACGTTCGAGCTCCAGAAGGAGAAACACGACAAGGCCGACGAGCTGTTCAAGAAGGCGCTCGAGAAGGCCGAGAAGGGCGAGGACGAAGAACCCGCGGCCTAAGGTCGCGCGGCCTTCTCGTTAGGTGACGCCACCCGTTTTGGCTGCGAGGGGAACCACCCGTTTCCCCCGGCCCCCGGGAACCAGTCCCGGCGGTTCCCCCATCGGTACCCGATGGTGCCCCCTCCGCTACGGGGGCTCCGGATAGTTCCCCTCACAGCCCGGGTGGCGTCAAAGAGGTCCCTTACGTACATCGGAGCTAAAACGTGCGGTGTCAGCTGCCGGGCTGCGTCTCGTCCTCGCGAACCCGCGGCGACATCGTCCACTTGGTGAAGCCGAAGACGGCCAGCATAACGACCGAGAGATAATTCATGAAGGCCCAGGGCAGGTAGGCGAAGGTCGAGACCCCCAGCGTCCCCGTGATGTAAACGCCGGCCATGCTCCAGGGGATGAGCGGCACGATGATGCCGCCGCTCTCCTCGATGATGCGCGACAGGTTTTTGGCGGCCAGGCCCTTTTTCTTGAAGATGGGCGCGAGAAGGTCGGCCGGCAGGATCATCGAAAGATAGGAGCTCCCGGTGATCATGGCCGAGAGAACGGCCGCGCCGATCGTCGTCAGGACGAGGCTCCAGACCTCCCGGGTGAACTTCATCACCCGCTCTAGGATGACGGCCAGACATCCCGTTTTATGCATGATGCCGCCGAAGGCGAAGGCGGTGAAGGCGATGAGCTGGGTCTCCATCATGCTCATCATGCCGCCCTTGGCCAGGAGCCGGTCGACGACCTCGACGCCCGTCCGCGCCGGGAGGCCCGAGTTCATGGCCGTGGCCACGACCGTGAGGGGGATCTTCTGGAAGATGACGGCCAGGGCCGCGGCGACGAGGGAGGACAGGATCATGGCCGGGATGGTCGGCTTCTTGGCCACCGCGAAATAGAAGATGACGACCATGGGCAGGAGCAGGAGGACGCTGAACCGGAAGTTCGACTTGAGCGTACGGAGGATGAGGTCGAGCGTGTCCGACTGGACGGCCACCGCGCCGTACTTCAGGCCGACGAAGAAGTATATGACGAGGCCGGCCAGCCAGGCCGGCACGGCCGACCACATCATGTGCTTGATGTGGTCGAAGAGGTTCGACCCGGAGATGACCGTGGCCAGGTTGGGGATGTCGGAGAGAGGCGACATTTTGTCGCCGAAGTAGGCGCCGGCCACGACCGCCCCGGCCGCCGGGCCGAGGGGGATGCCGAGGCCCATGGCGATGCCGATGAAGGCCACGCCCACCGTGCCGATCGTGCCCCACGACGTCCCCGAGGCGATGGCGACGACCGACGAGACGAGGCAGGCCGTGGCCAGGAAGAACTTGGGAGAGATGAGCTTCAGGCCGTAATAAATGACCATGGGGATAGTGCCGCCGGCCATCCAGGACCCGACGAGGATGCCGACCGAGAGCATGATCAGGATGGCCGGCATGGCCTTGTGGATGCTGTCGACGATGCCCCGCTCCATGTCCTTCCACTTGAAGCCGAGGGCGAGGCCCATCGTCGCGGCGATCGCGGCCGCGGCGACGAGGAGGACCTGGGCCTTGATCTTGTAGACGCCGTAGCCGACGCCGAGGAGGAGGGCCATGGCGACGAGCGGAATGAGGGCGACCCCGAACTTCGGCGGTCGTCCCGGGATGGGGGCTTGAGGAGGCGGCTGGGGCGGCATCGCCGCCGGCTGAACGGTCTTTTCGTCCATGGGAATCCCCTCAGGCGCTGAACGTGCCGCGGACGAGGAGCCTCCCGCCGGCCATCATCCTTTTTCCCCGGGCGAAGACGTCGCTCAGGGCGAGATTGCCGTCGATGACGACGAGGTCGGCGTCCCGTCCCGGCCCGATACGCCCTTTTTTCCCAAGCTTGTAGAACTCTGCCGCGTTGGTCGAAAAAAGCCGGGCGGCCGTTTCGGGGGGCAGGAGGCCCTTGCGGAGAACGTCCCCGAACTTGCGGAAGAGGTCCTTCTCCGTGGCGATCGTCAGCCGGACGAGCCGGCCGCTCTCGTCGAAAACGGGGATACTGCCGTTGCTGTCCGAGCTGAGCATCATCCGGCCGAATGGGAGGCCTTTTTCCCGGAAGCGGGCGATGCAGTCTTCGAGACTCACCTCCGGGTCGGGCGGGACGGGATCCGGCCCGACGGTGATATCGACGGAACCGCCGCCGGCGACCCATTCGAGGCCCTCTTCGAAAAGCTCCGGGTTGCGGCTGATGTGGGTCGGGACAAACTGGCTCGCAGGGATCTCCGTTTCGCGGACGAGCCGGAAGAGAAACTCGAGCCGGCGCTTGCCGTCGCCGAGATGGAGGTGGAGGACGCCGGCCTTCCCGCCGAGCATCCCCCCGACGCGGCATTCGGCCGCGAGCCTCGCGACCTCGTCGAACGTCGGCTGCGAGGAGCGGTGGTCGCTCACGGCGATCTCGCCCGCGCCGACGACCTTGTCGACGACGATGAGGTCGGAACGGACGCTTCCGGTCAGGGTCCGGACGGGGATCTCGTAGGACCCCGAATAGATGAACGTCGAGACGCCCTCGAGCTCGAGCGCTTGGGCCTTGGCCAGGAGGGACGTCATGTGGCGGGTGACGCCGTCGGTCCCCAGACAGCCGATGACGGTGGTGACGCCGCTCGAGATGATATCTTCGACCCTGATCTCGGGAGCGCGCGTCGCCGGGCCGCCTTCCCCTCCGCCCCCCAGGATGTGGACGTGGGGGTCGATGAGCCCGGGGAAGACGCGCTTCCCGGCCGCGTCCACGGTTTCGGCCTCGAGGCCGTCGACCCGGATGCGGCCCGGTTCGGCCACGGCCTCGATCGCGCCTCCGGCGAGCAGGATGTCCTTCCGGCCGAGCGGCTCAGGGGCAAAGACGTCTCCGCCGCGAATCAGAGTGACCATGGGCACCTCCTTATCCGGACGGGGCCTAAATTATCACGGCTGACGGGCGTTCGCAAGCGGCCGCTCCGCCCCGGGCGCTCTTTGAATTTCCCGGGCGGATTTTGTAGAATAGCTCTATGCCCGTGGCTACGTTCGAGGAAGAATTCAAGCGCATCGAAAAGTCCATCGACCGCGTGACGCGGGCGTTTATTTTCCCCAAGAAAATCGACCTCCGCGGCGGCGAGAACTTCGTCCAAGAGGGTCCGAACATCATCATCGGGAACCACATCGGGAGCTACAAGGACGTGGCCATCATGCTCCGGACCGTGCCGCGGATGATCTTCTTCACCGCCAACAAGATGATCTTCGATAAGAAAGAGGCGAGCGAACTCGTCCTCCGTCACCTCCATCGGCACATGGGCAAGTTCGGCGGGTTCGTCCATCTCATCCTCATCCCGCTCTACTCCTATTTGGTCCACTTCGTGTCCGGGCATGCGGCCAAGATCGGCTCCATTCCCGTCGACATTTACGGCAGCAAGCGCGAGTCGATCCTCAAGTGCCAGGACTATCTGAGGAAGGGGAGGGCTGTCATCGCTCTGCAGGGCCGGGGCCGCGTCCACCCCAAGGACCCGAACCCCTACGTCAAGAGCTTCCGGCGGGGCGTCTCCATCATGGCCTACAACCTTTTCAAGCAGGAAGGCTTTGCCGTCCCCGTCACGCCCATGTCGATTTTCGGAACTCACATCATGTGGGGAGTGCCGGCGACGATCAAGGTCAACGTCGGGAAGCCGCTCTATATCAGAGACTACTGGGGAGGCGGCGAAGTGGAGACCGTCGAGAAGTTCCGGGCCGCCCTCGAACGGCGGGTTTCCGGACTTTTGTACGAAAGCTTATCGTGGTGAGAACGAGGAGGGGACAATGGTTTCCCTCTAGGTCATGAAGAGGTACCTGAAAAAGTGTAGGATTTAAGGTTTGACCCCTTCTATTTTTTTGTTATAATCCCCGCGCTTTGAGAGCAATTCGGCATCCCCGAAATCCCTGCCCAGGACGGTGAACCATGTTTAAAGGACATCCCAAGGGCCTGTTCGTCGCCTTCTTCGCCAATATGGGCGAGCGCTTCGGCTTCTACACGATGATCAGCATCTTCGTCCTGTTCATGCAGGCGAAGTACGGCATGTCCGCCGCCGCGGCAGGCTTCATGTACGCGACCTTCATGGTCGGCGTCTACATCTTCCCCCTGCTCGGCGGCTTCCTGGCCGACCGCTACCTCGGCTACGGCCGGACGATCAGCCTGGGCATCATCGTCATGTTCATCGGCTACGTCATGCTGGTTCTGCCGACGGCAATGAATACCGGTTTCCCCCTCATCGTCGCTGCCCTGGCCGTCATTGCCCTAGGCACGGGCCTGTTCAAGGGCAACCTCCAGGTGCTCGTCGGCAACCTCTACGACGACCCCAAGTACTCCGCCATGCGCGACCGGGCCTTCAACATCTTCTATATGGGCATCAACATCGGAGCCATGTTCGCGCCCTCGGCCTCCGAAGCCGTGTCCAACTTCATCCTGCGCAAGGCCCATTTCGTCTACGATCCAAGCATTCCCGCCCTGGCCAACGATTTCCTCAAGGGCAAGCTGGCCGACGTCGCCTCCTACCTGACGATCGCCCAGCGTCAGGACCCGGCGGTGACCGCGGATACCCTGCGGGGCTTCTCGGAAACCTACATCAACGCCCTGAGCAAGTCCTACCACTTCGCGTTCGGCGTCGCCTGCCTCAGCTTGATCCTGTCCATGGCCATCTTCTGGGCCTTCCGGAAACACTACAAGCTGGCCGACCTGACCGAGCGCCAGAAGGCCAAGTCCGAGGCCTTCAAATCCCAGGTCGTCGAGCTGACCCGCGAGCAGACGCGCGAGCGGCTGGTCACCCTAGGCCTCGTCTTCTTCGTCGTCATCTTCTTCTGGATGGCCTTCAACCAGAGCGCCGTGACCATGACCTATTTCGCTCGCGATTATACCGTCCATAGCGTGGGCAGGGCCAACAACCTCTGGTTCGATATGGCCGGACTGCTCATCATTTTTCTGGCGCTTGCCGGCTTGGTCGTCCTCCTGCGAAGGGCCTCGGGCCGCCTCGCCCGCGTCCTCGGCGCGGCCTCGTTCATCGGGTTCGGCGTTCTGGCCTTCCTCCGCTATCGGGGCTACGGAGTAGCGAATGACTTCCAACCTCAAATTTTTCAGCAGTTCAACCCCTTATTCATCGTCGCCCTGACGCCCCTTGTCGTCGGGATCTTCGGCTGGCTGAACCGCAAAGGCAAGGAACCCTCGGCGCCGCGCAAGATCGGCATCGGCATGCTCATCACCGCTGCCGCCTACGCTATTCTGGTCTTGGCCTCGCTTAAACTGCCCAGCCCGAGGGCTTTGGGCGGACTCGTCGCCCCGGCCGGCTCCCAAGTCTCCGTCTACTGGCTCATCTCGACCTACTTCCTGGTGACCATTGCCGAGCTCTTCCTCAGCCCCATCGGCATCTCGTTCGTTTCGCGCGTCGCCCCGCCCAAGTACAAGGGCCTGATGCAGGGCGGCTGGTTCGCGGCGACGGCCATCGGCAGCAACCTCGTCGGCGTCGTCGCCTGGTTCTGGATGCGGGTGCCGCTCTGGTCGGTGTGGGCGATCCTCGTCGTGGCCTGCCTCCTCTCGGCCGCCTTCATATTCTCGATCATGAAGCGGCTGGAAAGGGTCGCCCGGGCTTAGTCCCGGGTCACAGGATCGCTTTTTTCTTTTCGAGGTAATAAAGGTAGTTCTCGTAGGTGACGTCGGGCGGGACGCGGTGGTCGACGCACGGCAGGTAGCCGCCGCGCTCGACCAGCGGCTGGAGCCTCTCGAGCTCCCGGTCGATGGCGTTTTTACCGGCGATCAGGGCCATCTTGTCGACGCCGCCGAGCAAAAGGACTTTATCCCCGTACTCTTCCCTCAGCCGCAAGGGGTCCGTGTGTAATGCCTCGATAGGGAACATGCCGTTGATGCCGCCCCTGAGCCAGCCCGGGACGAGCTCGTAGATCCGGCCGTCGCAGTCGAGGACGTTGACGGCGATGCCGCGTGTCTTGAGGGCGTCCGTGATCCGCTTGTAGCGCGGCACCATGAGTTCCTCGAAGAGCCGGGGCGACATGAGCGGGCCGTGATTGTAGCACATGTCCTCCCACCACCAGGCGACGTCGACCCCGTCCGCCGGGATGTGCTTCTCGATGAACTCGAGGTCCATCAAGGTGATATGCTCCATCATCTCATCGACCCAAGTGCGGTCGGTCATGAGGGCGATGGACAGGTTCTCAAGGCCCATCCAATCGCGCAGCCAGCCGTAGAGCGAGCCGCAGTGGAAGAGGATGGGCATGCCGGCGGCGTGGGCCGCGGCAATCGCCGCCGGAACGTCGCCGACCCGGCCGGGACGCCGGGGGTCGAGGCGCTCGTCTCGGAGTCGCTCCCAATCGGCCCGGGTCTCGACGGCGAACTTGAGGAACTTGGGCATGGAAGAGTCGTAGTCGAGCATCTCGGTCAGGGCACCGTCTTTCGTCTGGACGATGCGCCGCTCGCCCCTCAGCTCGATGGTTTTTTCTTCAAAGGCCGGAAACAGTCCCTTCCGGATAGGGACTTCGGGGATGATGGAGATCCCTTCGAGTCCCAGGCGCCTCTCGACGTCCTCATTCGTCCGGCAGTCGCTCGGCAGCCCCTGCTCGTGCCAGACGGCGATCGTCTTGTCCCAATAGCCGAACTCCATGTCGGGGACGCGGTCCGGCTTCTCCCAGCGGAAAACCCTGTTGAATCGCTCGCGGGTGGTCATAGGCGTTTTTATCTTATCACGGATCTTCATCGGGAATGAACGCCGCCTTTTTTTTCCTTTTAAAAAGACGATCCGTGCCGGGCCGGGATTCTCGGGGGACGCGTTGAAATGCGGCCGTGCCTGTATTAGAATGAAGGGCACAAGGACCGTGGTGCTCGAGATGAAACACCGATCGACCGGCAGAGCCTTCTTCGTTCTTTCCGCCATCGCCCTCGCGGCGTTCCAGGGGTGCGCCCGGAAGGGCCCGAGCCCGGACATCGTCATCGCCAAGGATGCTTCCTGGCACGAGCGCGTAGCGGCGGCCGAAATCCGCCGCTATTACTACCTGAGGACCGGCGTTCTCCCGGTCCTCAGGGAAGTGGGGTCGTTCTCCCGGGTCGCGTTCCCGGCCGTGGCCATACTGGAAAAAGGCGGGACATTCGCTCGGGGCCTGGAGGACGCCGGCGCCGCATCGAAAATCGCCGCCCTCGGGCCCGAGGATTACTGGCTGAAGACGATCCCGCGCCGGTCCGGGCAGATCGTCCTCGTCGCCGGCGGCAGCGGTCCGGCCGTCCTTTACGGCGCCTACCAGCTCGCCGAGAAGCTGGGAGTCCGCTTCTTCCTCGAGGGCGACGTCGTCCCTGACGGGACCGTCAAAAACCTCAGCCTCGACCTCGACGAGACGGGCCACCCGCTCTTTGCCGTCCGCGGTATCCAGCCCTTCCACGATTTCCCCGAGGGCCCGGACTGGTGGACGCTCGAGGACTACAAGGCCATCCTGAGCCAGCTCCCGAAACTGCGGATGAACTTCTTCGGCCTCCACACTTACCCTGAGAATCCCAGCAAGGCCAAGGGCGCGACACCGAACGCCGAGCCCACGGTCTGGATCGGCCGGGAGGGCGATTTCGGCGCGGACGGAAAAGTCCTCGCGAGCTACCCCGCGAGCTACCAGACGACCGCCCGCGGCAACTGGGGCTACGAGGCCAAGAAGACCGGCGATTTTCACTTCGGCGCGGGCCTTCTCTTCGAGCGCGACGATTTTGGCAACGACGTGATGGCCGGCTTCAGCCCCGACCCGGCCACCCCCGAAGCCTCGAACGAGGTTTTCGACCGGGCCGCGGCCGTTTTCCGGAACGCCTTCACCCTGGCCCGGCGCTTCGGCGTCAAGACCTGCGTCGGGGCGGAAACGGCGCTGACCATCCCCGATCTGGTCAAAAAGCGACTGGCCGACTCCGGCCGGGACCCCAAGGACCCGGCCGTCGTTAAGGACCTCTACAAGGGGATGTTCAAGCGGATCGCCGCGGCCTATCCTGTCGATTATTATTGGTTTTGGACGAATGAAGGATGGACTTGGGACGACGCTTCGCCGGAGGCCATCAAGGCCGTGACCACGGACCTGGATATGGCCATTCAGGCTTGGAAGGAAGCCGCCCCGCCCTTCAGCCTGGCGACGTGCGGCTGGGTCCTCGGTCCGCCGTCGAACCGGACGCTCTTCGACCAGGTCCTGCCGAAGGACGTGGCCATGAGCTGCATCAATCGCGAGGTCGGCAAGGCGCCCGTGGACCCCGGGTTCTCGAGGATCTCGGGCCGGTCGCTCTGGGCTATCCCCTGGATGGAGGACGACCCCGCGCTCACCTCGCCCCAGCTCTGGGCCGGCCGGATGCGCCGGGACGCGGCCGACGCCCTGCGCTACGGCTGCGACGGACTGCTCGGCATCCACTGGCGGACACGGGTCCTCTCGGCGAACGTCCTGGCCCTGGCCCGGGCCGCCTGGGACCAGAGCTGGAACACTCTGCCCGGACGCGTCGCCGACGACATCGGACCGATCACCGGCCAGTTCGTGGCCTTCAAGGACCGGAAGATCGCCGGCGCCGGCCCGGACAGCGAGGCCGTTTACCGGGACGTCCGCGACCGCGTCTTCGGCTATCATCTGTCCGTCCCGAACGGCACCTACTCCGTGACGCTTCAATTCGTCGAGGGCGAGATCAAGGAAAAGGGCCGCCGCGTTTTCGACGTCCTGATCCAGGGGCGCAAGGCCGCGGAGAGGGTGGACATCTTTGCCGCCGCCAGCCTGTTCAGGGCCTACGATCTGATGTTCGAGAATATCGAGGTCGCCGACGGCCGGCTGGCCGTCGATTTCGCCGACCGCATCTATTACCCCTCGGTCGCCGCCATCGTCATCAAGGGGAAGGGCTTCGTTAAGAAGATCAATTGCGGCGGCCCGGCCGTCCTCGATTATGAAGCGGATGGACCGGAGACGGAGCGGTACCTGCCCGCGCTCGATTTTTACCAGGACTGGTGCCGCGCTCAATTCGGCGCTGAGGCAGCGGAGGAAATCGCCGCGGTTTTCTCCCGCATCGACGGCCGGCACCCCGTCCCCGTCACCTGGATCGGCGGACCCGGAAACATCCAGCCGGACCCCCGGCCGTGGGACGAGGTCAGGACGGCCTACAGATTCGTCGACGACCTGGCCGTGCCCGCGCCCAAGGTTTCCGGGATGGGGAACCGGGAGCGTTTCGACTACTGGCTTCGGAACTTCCGCTATATGCGCGAGGTCGCCCGCTTCAACTGCCTCTGGGCCGTCTACAACAAGGCCGTAGAGAAGGCCAAGGCGGCAGCGGACGAGCCGGCGAAAAAGGCTATCCTCGAGGCTGAGGCCCTGCCGGTCCGGGCCGAAATGGCCGCGGCCCTGCGCGGAATTTTCGCCGCCCTTCTCGCCACCGTAAGCAACACGGGTGAGCTCGGGACGATCGCCAACTGGGAACAGCACCTCCTCCCTGGCGCCTGGGACCGGCCGGAGGCCGAGCTCGTGAAGATGCTGGGCGGGGAATTGCCGCCGGAAGTCCGACTGCCCCGGGAGTATGACGGACTGCCCCGGGTTATTGTCCCGGCCGTGCGTACGTCTCTCGAGGCCGGCGAAGCGCTTTCGCTCAGGGTCCTCGTCCTGGCCAAGGGCCGGCCGGAGTCCGTCGCGTTCTGCTGGCGCGAGATGGGCAAGGGGGAGTTTCGGACCGTCCCCCTGGAGAACGTCGCCCGGGGCGTCTATCGCCTGATTTTCCCCGTGCCAGAAACAGGTATCGAGTACTATATCGAGGCCCGAGCCGACGCCCAAGCCGTTTTTTTTCCGGCTACGGCTCCGGCCCTGAACCAGACCGTCATCGTTTTTCCGGCGGCGAAATGAGGAGTGTGAGGGAAAGAGCATGAACGAACCCCAGGCGGCCGCGGCAACTCCGGAGACCATCCTCCTGCCGAGACGCATCCGGGCCCCCGAGGTCGCCGCCCTCCTCGACGGCATCTGCCGCTCGGCCGAGGCCGGGCCGCTGACCCTCGATTTCCGGGACGTCGAGGAATTCGACAGTTCGACCCTGGCCCTCTTGAACTACGTCCGGGGCCGACTGGCGAACGTCGTCACGGTCAACATCGGGGGCGCCCTGGCCCGAGCCGAGGAGAGCTTTGTCAGGAGGCCGCCGACCGAGGAGACCAAAGGTCCGCCCTCCGGGGGCCTGCCCAGCCGGGCGCTGACCGCCATCGCCGACCGCTTCATCTTCCAGGCGAAGAGCCTGGGGCGGTTCCTGGCCATGCTCGGCGACGAAGTCTATCACGTCGGTGTCTACCTCAAGGAGCGCAAGGGCGTCTACCCCGGAGAGACGTGGAACCAGATGTTCTTCATGGGCTACCGCTCTTTTCCCATCGTCTGCCTGCTCATCTTTCTCGTCGGGGTCACGATCTCGATCACCTCGGCCGAGCAGTTGCGGCACTTCGGTGCCGATATCTACCTCGCCGATCTCGTCGGCATCGGCATGTTGAAGGAGCTCGTGCCCCTCATGACCGGCGTCATCCTCGCGGGCAAGGTTGGCGCTGCGGTAACCGCTGAGTTGGCCAGCATGACCGTCCTCGAGGAAGTCGACGCCCTGCGGACCATGGGCGTCGTCCCGGAGAAGTTTCTCATGGTCCCCCGCCTCCTGGCCATCACCCTGGTCGTCCCGCTCCTCGTGGCCATGGCCGACGTCGTCGGCATCTTCGGCGGCATCGTCGTTGCCCGGGTCACGTTCGGGACGCCCCCGTCGGCCTTCATCGCCGAGATGGTCACCGCCGTCGACTGGACCGACTTCGGCTGGGGGCTCATCAAGACGGTCGTCTTCGGCTGGGCGGTCGTCGTCGGGGCGGGCTTCAAGGGATTGACGGTCGGCCGGAGCGCCGAGGAGGTCGGCCGGGCCACGACGGAATCCGTGGTCCTGTCGATCACCCTGATCATTGTCATCGACTGCCTCTTTTCGTTCATCTTGTATTGAGACCATGGACATCATAAGAGCTCGCGATCTGACCGTCGGCTACGGCCGGACCGAGGTCCTCCGCGACCTGGACTTCACCGTGCCCGAAGGGCGGATCACGGCGATCGTGGGTGTCAGCGGCTCGGGGAAATCGACCCTGCTCAAGACGCTCGCCGGCCTCCTGCCCCCGCTTTCTGGCGGCTTCGACTTCGCCGGCTCACTGGTGGATTACCGCTCCGAAGCCTCCCTCCGCTTTCTCTACGGGAAGATCGGTGTCCTCTACCAGGGCGGGGCGCTCCTCAATGGCCTCAGCCTCTTCGAGAACGTCGCTCTGCCCATCCGCATGCAGTACCCCAAGATGCCCGAGGACATGGTCTGTGACATGGTCTACGCCAGCCTGGCCCAAGTCGAACTCGCCGGGAGCGCCGAAAAGTATCCGGCCGAACTCTCCGGCGGCATGACCAAGCGGGGGGGCCTGGCCCGGGCCCTCGTCCTCGACCCGGACGTCGTCTTCTGCGACGAGCCTTCGTCGGGCCTCGACCCGATCACGTCGGCCCTCCTGGACGATCTTCTGCTCCGGCTGAAAGAGACGTTCAAGATGACCCTCGTCGTCGTCACGCACGAGCTCCGCTCGATCGAGCGGGTGGCGGACAGTATCCTCGTCGTCAACGACGGGGGCCTCCGTTTTTCGGGGGACTACGCCGACCTGGCCGCCGCGGACGACAAATTCATCCGGACATTCTTTCTCAGGAAGGACAGCCATGATGACGCATGAACAAAAGATCCGCTTGGGGGTTTTCCTGTCCCTGGCCACGGTCATCTTCATCGCCGTCGCCGGTTTCTTCATCGTCCCCAAGCTCCGCGACCCCGGGGACGAGTACACCGTCAACTTCCGGGACACCTCCGTCCAGGGCCTGATCGTCGGCTCGCTCGTCAAGTATCGGGGCGTCGAGATCGGACGGGTCATCAGGATCCGCGTCAACCCGCTGAACCTCGATTCCGTCCTTGTCGACGTCAAGATCCGGCCGGGGCTGGTCATGAAAACGGACATGCGCGCCCTCCTGGTCTACGTGGGACTGACCGGACAGAAATACATCGAGCTCAGCGGGGGCACCCTTGCCGCCGAGAACCTGAAGGCCCACGGCGAGATCGAGACGGGCCGGGGCCTCGGGGAAAAGGCGGACAGTATCGTCAATAACATCGATACGACGGCCTCGCGGATCGCCGAGCTCCTCGCCCCGGAGAACATAAAGAGGTTTTCCGCCTTCCTCGAGAACGCGGAGAAGGGCTCGGCGGCCCTCTCCGGGATCCTCGAATCCCGCCGGACGTCCCTCGAGAACACACTGGCCAATTTCGAAAAGGCGTCCCTCGAATTCGCCCGGGCGACGGAAAAGTTCGTGCCCATGACCGAGGACATGAACCGCCTCATCCGGACGCTCGAGACGAATTCCCAGGAAACCCTCGGCAACATCTCCCGCCGCTTCTCTAGCGAGGAAATGGGCCAGGCCATCAAGGACGTCCGGGCCTTCCTCGACACGGCCTCGGTCAGCCTGAAAAAGGTCGAGAGCGTCCTCCTCGAGCAGCAGTCGGAGCTGACGAGGACGTTCTCGAGCCTCGGCGTCGCCGTCGAAAACCTGGCCCGTTTCTCCCGAGAGATCGCCGACGAGCCGTCGGCCCTCATCCGGACACGAAAGGACAAGAAAAAATGAGGAAAGCCGCGCGTTGTGCTCTTCTCGTCCTCCTTCTCACCGGCTGTTTTTCCGCCCCGACCAAACGGTACTTCCAGATCGTCGTCACGGACACGAACGCCCAGCCCCACCCCAAGATCGACAAGGTTCTCTACATCGAGCCGGTCCGCGTCGACCCCCTCTACGACGATTTCCGGGTCATCTACCGCGTCTCTCTGTTCGAGCTCAAATATTACTCCTACGTGTTCTGGGCGACGAAGCCGGACGCCCTCTTCCGCGAGGCGATCGGCGATTACCTCATCGAGAAAGAGGGCTTCTCCCTGGTGACGCTCGACGTCCTCCAGGGCAACCCGGAGATCGTCCTGCGCTCGAACGTCCGCCTCGTCGAGGAGATCGACAACCCCAAAGCCTGGTTTGGCCGGCTGGCCATGGACCTTGAGTTCCTGGAGTTCAAATCCGGCCGGAGCCTTCTCAAGCACTCGTTCGACAGAAAGCTGCCGCTCCAGGTCCGCAAGGTCCAGCAGCTTCCAGCCGTCCTTTCGAATATCCTCATGGGAGAGCTGGACATTGCCGTCCGGAAGCTGGCCGGCGCGCTGGAAGTGAAGGAGCCCGCCCATGCCGACCATCGTGATTGAGGGACCGCCCCTCGGCGACATCGAGAAAAAACGGAGGCTCGTGGCCGAAGTGTCTGCCGCCGCGTCGACGGCCTTTGGAATTCCGGTGGCGGCGATGGTCGTGATCATCAAGGATAATCCGCCGGAGAATGTCGGGGTCGGGGGCCGGCTGCTCAGCGACCGGAAAGAATAGCCGCCCGTCGGGGGGTTCAGGCGGTTTTCAGCCAGTGACGCTCGATCTCCTCGAGCGATTTTCCCTTCGTTTCGGGCAGGAAATGCCATATGAACACGAGGTCGCAGGCGCACATCGCCGCGTAAAGCCAAAACGCCGTCGACGGGTGGAACTTATCCGAGATTACCGGGAACGTTAGGGTCACGGCGAAATCGGCCAGCCAGAGGACGAGGGTTGCCAGGCCCATGGCGCTGCCTCGGACCTTGATGGGGAAGATCTCGGCCATGACGACCCAGACGAGCGGCCCCATGGCCGAGGCGAAGAAGGCGATGTAGAGGAGGATGATGAGGAGCAGGGCCGAGGCCGGCAGGACCGGGAACCTGAACGCGGCCCCGAGCAGGACGAGGGAGACGCCCATGCCGCCGGTGGCGATGAGCAGAAGCGGCCGGCGGCCGACCCGGTCGGCCAGGACGATGGCCACGACCGTGAAGAGCATGTTGACCAAGCCGACGATCGTCGACTGCCCGATGGCTGACATCCGGGCGAAGCCGGCGCCCTCGAAGATGCGCGGGGCGTAGTAGAGGATGGCGTTGATGCCCGTGACCTGCTGGAAGACCGCCAGGACGACGGCGATGAGGAGGGGCCGCCGGAAGGCCGGCCGGAAGAGATCGCGGAAGGACCCCTCCCCGAGGGTCAGCGTGTCCTTGAACGGCGCCCGCTTCGTCCTCGCGGCCGTTCTTGACCAGCCAGCGCGGACTCTCCGGGACGCGCAAGAGCAGCAGGAAGAAGAGGACCGAGGGAATGGCGCCCATGGCGTACATCCAGCGCCAGTTGGACGGGCCGGACCCGGCGAAGACCCAGTTGACGAAATAGGCCAGGAGGATGCCGGTGACGATGGCCATCTGGTTGACCGAGACGAGCGCGCCCCGGATGCGGGCCGGCGCGATCTCGGAGATGTAGAGCGGAGAGAGGACGGCCGCCGAGCCGATGCCCAGGCCGCCGACGAACCGGAAGACGACGAACGCCGCGATCGTCCGCGGCACGGCGCAGCCGATGGCCGAGACGAGGAAGAGGATGGCCGAGATGAGCATGAAACGCCGCCGGCCGATCCGGTCGCTGATGGGGCCGGCCAGGCCGGCGCCGAACATGCAGCCGATGAGGACGACGCTCACGGCCCAGCCCTCCTGGAGCGAGTTGAGCGAGAACTGCTCTTTCATGTAGCGCGTCGCGCCGGCGACGATGGCCGTGTCGAAACCGAAGATCAGGCCGCCGATCGCGGCGACGAGGGTGATGGAGACGACATAGAATCCGGTTTTCTTCATGCGTTGAATTCCCTGACGGCTTCGAACATGGCGGCGACGTTGCGGACCGGAACGTTGGCCTGGATGTTGTGAACGGAATTGAAGACGAAGCCCCCGTCGCGGCCGAAGACTTCGCACCTCTCCAGAACCTCGGCCCGGACCTCCTCCGGGGTGCCGAAGGCGAGCGTCTTCTGGGTGTCGACGCCGCCGCCCCAGAAGACAATGTCCCGCCCGAATTTTTCCTTGAGGTTCCGGGCGTCCATGCCGGCGGCCGAGACCTGGACGGGATTGAGGATGTCGAAGCCGCTCTCGATGAAGGCCGGGATGAGAGTTTGGACGGCGCCGCAGGAATGCTTGAAGGTCTTCCAGGCCGTGTGCCGGTGGACCCAGTCGTTGATCCGCTTGTAGTAGGGCATGTAGAGTTCGCGGAAGGCGGCGACGGAACAGAAGGTCGACTGCTGGGTGCCGAAGTCCGTGCCGCAGAGGAAGGCGGCCTGGACCCGGTCGCCGACCCGGGCGTGGATCTTTTCGAGATTCCCGAGGGCGATCTCCGTCTGGCGCTCGAAGATCTTGTGGATAAAGGGCCGGCGGGTCAGGGTCGAAACGTACCACTCCTCGACGTCGCGGATGCCCTTCGGATGCGTGAGGAACGGGGCGGGGACGAGGGCGATATCGCCCAGGGCGGTGCCGCCGAAACTGGCGATAACCCCCCGTCCTGTGGCGGCGGCCCGGCGGCTCTCGGCGTCGAAGTGGTCGAGCGCGGCGTCGGAAACGGGGCCGAATTCCTCGAGGTTGTCCTCGGGGTCGAGTTTGGCTTCGTCGATGGGCCCTTGCCGGACGATGGTGTCGAAGAAAAAGCCGTTCTTCGGCAGGCGGCCGGAGGGCGGTGCGGTGAGGTCGCCCTTGGGGTAGATCAGGGTGTCGCCGTTCGCGTCCCGCGTCACCCGGAAATTCTCGGAGACGAGGACCTCCGTCCCGTCGTCCATGCGCCAGGGTTTCCAGTTCTCGTTGCGGAAGCCGAACATCGTTTCGGGGCCGTAGACGCCCTCGACATCGAGGCCGAGCGCGGCCTCGAGGTCCTCGTCGATCCAGCCCAGCATCTGGTAGGGCTCGTGGACCTTGACCAGCCGTTTGGCGAGACCGTAATGCTCGCGGAGGCCGATGACGCACTTGACGTGCATGCCGGTGACGGCCGTCCCGTTGAAGTCGACGGGGATGCGGTCGGGGGAACGGTGGTTGAGCGTGGCCTCCAGGCGTTCCCGGCTTGTCATTGTCATGGCAGGCCTCCTCGATTTTCCCCAGATTACCTATTTTGCCCCACGTTTGCAATAACGGGAGCGGCGGGAAACCCGCGATACCGCCTCAGACGGCTTTGGAGTGTTTGATGAACGTGCCAGCCCTGTACTCCCGGAAAGCGGTCCGAAGTTCATCCTGGGTGTTCATGACGATCGGTCCCTGCCAGGCCACGGGTTCGCCGAGCGGCCGGCCCGCGATGAGGAGGAAACGGATGGAAGAGTCCGTCGTCGCCACCTTGATCCGGCCGCCGTCATCGAAGAGGATGACGGAGTGGTCTCCCAGAAAGGGCTTCCGATCGAGGTCGAAATAACTGGCCGGTTCGACGTCGTAGGATGACGGCTTGGCCTCTCCGGCAAAACAGCCCTGCCCCTCGAAGACGTAGGCGAGGACCGTGTGGCCGGGCTTGGTCGGATGGACGAACTCGGCGCCCGGAGGCATGGAAACATCGAGGTATTCGGGGTCGGTGACGATGTCCCGGACAGGCCCGCGGATTTTCCCGACCGTCCCGCAGATAATGCGGACGGTGACGCCGCCGGGGAGGGCGACCTCGGGGATGTCCGTTCGCTTCACGTCGCGGTAGCGCGGGTCCATCATCTTCTGGGACGCGGGCAGGTTGGCCCAGAGCTGGAAACCGCCCATGCGGCCGTCCGCGCCGCCCTTGGGCATCTCCTGGTGGACGATGCCGCTGCCGGCCGTCATCCACTGGACGTCACCGGGGGCGATGACGCCCCGGTTGCCCATGCTGTCGCCGTGCTCGGCCGTGCCGCGGAGCATGTAGGTGATCGTCTCGATGCCGCGGTGGGGATGCCAGGGGAAGCCGGGAAGATAGCGCTCCGGGTCGTCCTGGCGGAAATCGTCGAACATGAGGAAGGGGTCGAACGTCGGTACCTCGCGGAAGCCGAAGCCGCGATGGAGATGGACCCCGGCCCCCTCGAGGGTGGGCTGGCTGATCAGGACCTTCTTGATCTTCCTCGTCTTTTCCATGACACACTCCTCTCCGCTACTATTCTACCATGCGAGCGGGAGGCCTGCGGATAGCCCCGGCCGGCTTCAGCGCTCGGGCTCGTCCGGGACGGCGGCGGGCGGGGTTTCGCGCCGGCTGACCCGCCGCATCAGCAGGAAGACCGGGAAGCCCGCGGCGAAAAAGATCGCCCCGTAGAGAGCTTCGCGTGTCTGGGTGACGAGGACGTTGACCGAGATGACGAGCATGAAGGCCACGAAAAGGAGGGGGAGTAAGGGATAAAGGGGAATCCGGTAGCCTGTGTAAGCCTCGCCGGAGCGGCGGGCCTTGCGCCGGAGGATGAAGATCGAGGACGACACGATGGCCAGGGTCATGGTGTCGAGGAACATGACGTAGTTGACGATGTTCTCGAACGTGCCTAGGAGGAAGATCGAGACGAGGATGATGGCGCCGAGGAAGAGGAGCCCGAACGCCTGGGTCTGTGTCTTCGGGTTGACCTTCTGGAAAATGGCCGGCAGGGTCCGGTCCTCGGCCATGGAGTAGTACACCCGTGGGATCTGCATCAGGGTGACGTTGAGGAAGCCCATGGCCGAGAGGAAGATGGCCAGGGAGACGACGAGCCGGCCGGTCTCGCCGAAGGTGACGCGGGCGGTCTCTGCGGCGACGAGCTTCGCCGAGGCGATGCCGGGAACGCCGAGGGTCTTGACGTAGGCCACGTTGATGGTCAGGTAACAGGCCAGAACGATGAGGATGCCGAAGAAGATGGCCCGGGGGACGTTGCGCTTGGCGTCGCGGACGTCGGCCCCGAAGTTGATCGTGTTCTGATAGCCGCCGTAGGCGTAGAACACGTAGATGAACGAGACGCCGAGGGCGAAGATCCAGGGCCGGTCGAGGGGCAGGGCGGACGGGCCCGCGGGCGCTTTCTTGGACAGGAAAGCCGCCGCCGTGAGGAGGCCGATCATGCCGACCTTGAGCAGGCTGAGGACGTTCTGGGCCCAGGCGCCCGTCTTGATGCCGAGGTAGTTGATGACGAGGAGGACGAGGATGAGGACAACGGCGGTCGCTTGGACGGTCGCCCGTCCCGGGACCGCGGCGGGGAAAAGGATGGGCGTCAGGTATTCGGCGCCGATCAGGGCCACGGCCGCCGCGCCGGCCCCGTTGAGGATGACGACGTTCGTCCAGTTGAGCATGAAGGCCAGGCCGGAGCTATAATTCTCGGCCACGACCTTATAGTAGCCGCCCGGCTTGGCGAAGCGGCCGCCGATCTCGGCGAAGGTCAGGGCGCCGATGAAGCTGATGAGACCGCCCAGGGCCCAGGCGGCATAAAAGAGCGCGGGCGTGCGGGCCGCGGCGGCGACCATGGCCGGCGTCCGGAAGATGCCGATGCCGATGATCAGGCTGACGACGATCATCGTCGCGTCGAAGGTGGTCAGTTTCGCCTTGATCGACATACGGCCTCCTTCACGAAGACCCCATTGTACTTGGCGCTGTACGAATTACAAGAGAGAGATGACGCCACCCTTTTATGCTGCGACGGGGACCGGCAGGGAGCGGATGTTAGCCGAGTTCTTTGACGGCCAGCTCGATCCGCTCCAGGGCCTCCTCGAGAAGGGCCCGGGGACAGCCGAAGTTGATGCGGACGAAGCCGGCCGTCTCCTCGCCGAACATCGCGCCATCACTGAAATACACGCGGGCCTTTTTGAGGAAAAAGTCGTTGAGCGCGGCGGGCGCGAGGCCGAGACCCCGGCAGTCGAGGAGGGCGAGATATGTTCCCTCGGGCCTGACGAGCCGGATTCCGGGGATCCGCTCCTCGAGGAACTTCTCTAGGAAATCGACGTTGGCCTCGAGGTAGGAAAGGAGCTCGTCGAGCCAATCATCGCTTTGGCTGTAGGCGGCCTCGAAGCCGACGATGCCGAAGACCTGGCCGAGCTCGAACCCGGCCCGCTCCGTCTCGTCCTTGAAGGCCTCGAGGAGCTTGGGGTTGGAGGCGATGACGGCCGCTGTCGACAGGCCGGGGATGTTGAACGTTTTGCTCGGGGCGATGCAGGTGACGGTCCGTTCCGCCAGCGCGGGAGAGAGGGAGGCGAAAGGGACATGCCGGCTCCCCTTGAAGACGAGATCGTGGTGGATCTCGTCGGAAACGACTAGGAGGTCGCGCTCGATGGCGATGCGGCCGAGGCCCTCGAGCTCCTCCCGCGTCCAAACGCGGCCGACGGGGTTGTGGGGGCTGCAGAGGATGAGCATCCGGCCGCCTTCGTCGAGTTTCCTCTCGAGGTCGCCGAGGTCCATCGTATAGCGGCGGCCATCGAAGCGGAGGGGATTGCGGACGAGGCGTCGGCCGTTGTTCTCGACGGCATGATAGAACGGGAAATAGACGGGTGTCTGGATGATGACGCCGTCACCCGGCTTGGTGAAGGCCCGGACCGCGTAGTTGAGGGCGGGGACGATGCCCGGCGACTTGGCCATCCAGTCCTTGCGGACGTCCCAACCGTGGCGCCGTTTGAGCCAGCCGATCGCCGCCTGCCAAAAGGACGGGGGAATGAGCGGGTAGCCGTAGACGCCGTGAGCGGCCCTGCGGCGGATGGCCTCGACGACCGCCGGCGGGGCCTCGAAGTCCATGTCGGCCACCCACATCGGGATGGCGTCCTCGACCTTGAGGACCTTGCGGGGATAGACCCACTTCAGGGATTCGGTGCCCGTCCGGTCGATGACCTTGTCGAAATCGTATTTCAAATCAGGAACTTGCCGTTCTTGGCGATGGTTTTGCCCTTCGCCGTGATCGTCACCTTGTCGACCAGGGCGTCGAAGTGGTACTTGCTCTTGTTCTTCCCGATGCCGTAAGAATCGCCGATGGCGAAATGGACCGTGCCGAAGGCCTTCTCGGCCTCGAGCATGTTCGGACATATCCGGGCGCCCTTGTTCGTGCCGATGCCGAACTCGCCGATGATCTTCCCCGTCTTGTCCGCCCCGATCGTTGCGATGACTTCGGCGATGCCCTTGCCCTTGAAGTCGACGAGCTTGCCCTGCTTGAACGTCATCACGCCGGGGCCGAGCTTGTCGTCGATCAAGCTGATGACGATCGTCCCGGTGAACGTCTCCTCGACCGGGGCCGTGTAGCACTCGCCGGCCGGCAGGTTCCCGTGCATGCCCTTCCGGCTGATGTTGCCGTTGTCGTTATGCCACGCCCGGCCCTTGACACTGAAGGCGATCCGCGTCCCGGCCGGGTTCTCGACGACGACGTCCTCGGCGTCCTTCATGGCCCGCATGACCTTTTTCGTGAACTTGTCCATCTCCGAGAAGTCGACGTTGACGAGGCGTTCCATCATGTCCCGGGTCAACCCGGGCATCATACAGATCCGGCCGTGCTTTCCGCCCTCGGAGACCATGAAGCCGCGGAAGGGCTTTTCCGGGAAGCGGCCTTCGAGGAGATAGGTCGTGGCCGAGGCGTTGCGGATGAGGTCCTTGAACTGGCCGGTCGGTTCGGTTATGGGCCTGAGCGTCTCGGTCATGAGATAGGTCGTCGTCTCGGCGCCGGCCTGTTTCGCGTAGCAGGCCAGGGCCTCGGCGATGTCCATTTTCTGCTTGTCCGTGACGAGGAGGAATTTCTCGCCGGGCTTGAGCCGCAGGGCCTGATTGATGGCCCGGTCGGCCGCCGAATAGAGTCTATTCACTTTCATGGCTGATCTCCTTTTTCCTTATTTCGTCCGCCGCGCGTCCCAATAGACGAAACCGCAGAGGAGGAGGAACGCGGTCAGGCTGATGATCTGCCCGTAGCCCGTGAACCAAGCCGCCGGCGTCCCGTCGACCCAGCGGCCGCTCTCGAGGACCATCGGGACTCCCAGGCTGATAAAGTGGTCGAGCTTCGTGAGTTTGAGCACGGCCAGGACGATGCCCATCAGGGCGCCGCCGGCGATGAACCCGGAGGAGATGAGCGTGCCGCGGTTGTTGCGCCGCTCGCCGAGCTCCTTGTTCTTTGTCGACTTTTTGACCAGGTGGGAGATGAAGCCGCCGACAAGGAGCGGCGTCGTCAACGGTAGCGGCAGGTACATACCCAGGGCGAAGGCCAGGGGCGGCACCTTGGCCAGCTCGGCGACGAGGGCGACCGAGGCCCCGATCGCGTAGAGGAGCCAGGTCACGGGCTCGCGCGACATCATCGACTTGATGACGGTCGCCATCAGGTTCGCCTGGGGGGCGGCCAGCGTCCCGCTCTGGAACGAGAAGGCCTTGTCCAGGATGTAGATGGCGATGCCCACGGTCAGGGCCGAGATGAGGATGCCGGCGAACTTGAACCGCTCCTGGTTGCGCGGCGTCGCCCCGAGCCAGTAGCCGATCTTGAGGTCGGTGATGAAGCTCCCGGAGATCGACAGGGCCGTGCAGACGACAGCGCCGATGAGGAGGGCGACGGCCATCCCCTGTTCCCCCGACAGCCCCGCCCCGAGGAGGACGACGCTCGAGAGGATGATCGTGATCAGGGTCATGCCCGAGACCGGATTCGTCCCGACGATGGCGATGGCGTAGGCGGCGACCGTCGTGAACAGGAACGAGAGGAGGACGCAGATCAGGACGCCGATGATGGCCAGCTTGAGGTTCGAGATCCAGAGGAAGTAGAGGAAGAGGCCGGAGGCCGTGGCCAAGAGCCCCAGGAGGATCGTCTTCATCTTGATGTCGCGGTTCGTCCTCAGCTCTGCGGCCGCGCCCGCTCTCTTGCCCTTGAAGATCTCGCGGAAGCCGAGCGAGAACGACTTGATCATGACCGGCATGGACTTGATAATGCCCAGGACGCCGGCCATGAAGATGGCGCCGATGCCGATGTTCCGGACGTAGGTCGTGAAGATCTGGGTCTCGCTCATCTGGGCGATGGGGACAACACCCGGGTAGACCGCGCCGGGGACGTGCTGGCCGAGGAACCAGAGGGCCGGGATGAAGGCGAAGTGCGAGAGGAGCCCGCCGCCGACGATGACGGCGTTGTAGCGCAGGCCGATGACGTAGCCGAGGCCGAGGAAGGCCGAGAGGGCGTCGAGCTTGAGGACCATCTTGGTCTTGACGGCCAGATTGTCCATGAACGGCAGGAAGCGGAAGTTGATGAGCTCGTCCCAGGCCCGGACGCCGATGGCCAGGAACTCGTAGACGCCGCTGACGGCGACGCCCAGGATCAGGGCCCAGGCCTGCTTGCCGCCGGATTCCCCGGAGATCAGGATCTCGGTCGTGGCCGTGGCCTCCGGGAAGGGCAGCTTGCCGTGCTGTTCCACGCAGAAGTAGCGGCGCAGCGGGATCAGGAAGAAAATGCCCAGGCAGCCGCCGAGGAAGGTCGAAAGGAAGATCTTGACGATGTCCGTCGGCAGGCCGAGGATGTAGAGGGCCGGGATGGTGAAAATGGCCCCGGCCACCAGGGCCCCCGAAGCGGCGCCGATCGACTGGAGGATGACGTTCTCGAGGATCGTGCTTTTCCTTTTATACATGTAGCCGATGCCGACGGCCAGGATGGCCACGGGGATGGCGGCTTCGGGCACCGTGCCGACCTTGAGCCCCAGGTAGGCGATGGAAAAGGTGAAGAAGAGCGACATGAACAGCCCCCAGAGGACGGAGCGGACCGTGACCTCGGGGACGGCCGACTCGGCCGGGACGTAGGGCTTGTAGATCTCCCCGGGAGCGAGCTCCCGGTAGGCCTCGGGCGGGAGGGATTTCGTGGACGTCTCCATCTCGGTCTCCTTTCTAAGTTCGTTTGTATCGGGCGAAACTCAGGCGGTGAGACTCAGGGCGTCTTCGTAAATCTTGACAGGACGTCGTTGTTGAGGCGGAGGAAGGTGTCGTAGTTGACCCGGACCTTCTTCTCCACGCGGGCCTTGGCCATGTAGGACTGCAGGAACTTGTTCTTTTCCTGCTCGAGCAGGGTGTTCCTCTCCGTGGCTTTTACCTTCTCGAAATCCTCGCGGCTGACTTCCTTCTTCTCCAGGACGCGGAAGATGGCGTAGCCCGCGTCGACTTCGAGCGGCTCGCTCGCCTGCTTGAGGGACAGGCCGAAGACGAGGCGGTCGATCTCGGGGCTCTCGCCGACGAGGGTCAGGTACTGCTCTTTCTTGTGGGCCTCGACGAACTGATACTCGAGCTTGAGCTTGGGGGCCTCCGCGCTCCAGTCGTCCTTGAGGGACGCCCGGACTCCACGGAGCTTTTCCAGGGCCTTCTCTTTTTTGAGCGTGTCGAGGATATCCTTCTCGACCTGGTCGCGGACCTCCTCGAACTTCGCCGGCCGTTCGGGCTCGACGGTCTGGAGCTCCGCCAGGGCTTCGCCGGCGTAGGTGGAGACCGGCGCCGAGATCTCCTTCACCTTGAGGCCGAAAAGGGCTTCGCTCACGGCGCCGGCGCTGTCGAAATCGCCCAGAGCGTCGCCCTTCTTGAGGGCGCCCGTCGAGCTCGCCTTGAGCCCTTCCTTTTGGGCGGCATAGTCGAGGTTCTTTTCCTTACGGGCCAGTTTCTCGAGGCGCTGGATCCTGTCGGCGACCAGGGCTCGCGCCTTCTGGTCCACGAGGATGCCCTTGATCGTGGCGCTCACCTCGGCGAGCGACTTGGTCACGGCGGGCGCCTTCTCGGTGACCTTGAAGACGGCCGCCCCGCCCTCGGTCTCGACGACGTCGGACACGCCGTCCTTGTCGAGCTTCGCGACCGCCTCGGTCTCCGCGGCGGTCAGGGATTTCCAGTCGAAGAGCCCCCAGTCGCCGCCGGTCGCGGCCTTGTCGTCCTTGGAGAACGTCTTGGCCAGACCGGCGAAGTCCTCGCCGCCCTTTGCCCTCTTCTGGACGTCGCGCGCCTGGGCCAGGACGGCCTCCCGGTTGGCGGCGGTGAAGGGCAGCCAGACCCGGCTGGCCCGGACCTTGTCGGGCTCCTGGAACTGGGCCGTGTTGTCCTTGTAGTACTTATCGATCTCGGCGTCCTTGACCGCGACCTCTTTCTTGAGGTCTTCGGTCTTCACGACGATGTAGTCGGCGGTCCGCTTTTCGGGGATCCTGTACGTCGCGGCGTTCTTGTCGAAGTGGGCCCGGAGTTCGGCCTCGGCCGGCTTTTCCGTGACCTCGACCTTGGCCGTCTCGGCGACGAGGTACTCGATCTTGGCCGAGTCGTTCTGCTTCCGATAGCCCTCCCAGACCTCCTCGTCGGTGACGATGATGCCGGCCGTCAGGACGCGGACGACCTTGCCGATGATGACGTCCTGTCTCAGACCGTTCTCGAAATCCCCGAGCGGGATGCGGTTGTAGTCCAGGACCCGCTTGTATTCCTCGAAGCCGATGAACTGTCCGTCCCTCTGGAACGCGGGATAGGCGACGATCTTCGCCCGGACCTCCTTGTCGGTCGCCCTCAGGCCCATGTCCGAGGCCATCTGGAGGAGGAGCTTCTGCTGGACGAGCTGTTCCAAGGTCTGCTGGGGGACGCCGAGCTGCTGGATGAGGTTGGCGTTGAGGTCGCCGAATTGCTTCTGCATGGCCTCGAGCCGCGAGCGGAGGGCCTGAAAATACTCGTCGGAGGAGATCCTCTCGCTTCCGACGTTGGCCAGCGTGTCGGACCTGTTGGCCTCGCCGAGCCGGCCCGCGCCGCCCCAGATGGCGAAGATGGCGACGATGAACGTCGCGACGACGATCCACATGACGGGTTTGAGCGACTTCACATTGCGTCTCATGGTCTTCAGCATGGGTTCACCTCGAATGGGTTGCGGTCGGCCGCTTGGGCCGTCCCGTGCGCTCCCGGCGTGCCTGCTCCTTGTCGAAAAGGGGGCGCAGTCGCTGGTAGGTCGTGTCCAGGTCCTCGATGAAGACCCGCGTCGCCCCGATGAGGGGCATGAAATTGGCGTCCCCCGTCCAGCGGGGGACGACATGGAGATGGTAGTGCCCGGCGACCCCCGCCCCGGCGCTGGGACCCAGATTCATGCCGGCGTTGAACCCGTGGGGAGCGTAGCGGACGCGGAGGATGCGGAGGGCGACCTGGAGAAGATCGGCGAGCTCGGCCCGCTCGTCGGGGCGGGCCTCGACGAAGTCCGCGACGTGCCGCTTGGGGGCGATCAGGAGGTGACCGGGCGTGTAAGGGTACCTGTTCAGCAGGACGAAGTTGCGGCGGCCCCGGTAGAGGACGACCATGGAGCGGTCGTCGCGGCTCTTCAGGGCCTCGCAAAAAAAGCAACGTTTCATGCTCAGGGCTTTGCGGACGTAGTCGGCTCTCCAGGGCGCGGAGATGTAGCGCATTACTTGTTGATCAGCTCCTTGAGGAGCTTGCTCGGCTTGAAATAGAGGACCTTCTTCGGCGGGACCTTGACCGGTTCGCCGGTCCGGGGGTTGCGCCCGGCGCGCGAGGTCCGTTTGCGGAAGCGGAAGCTCCCGAAACCGCGGATCTCGATCTCTTCGCCCCTGAGGATGGCCTCGCGGATCGTTTCGAAGAACAGGTTCACACCCTCTTCGGCTTCCTGCTTCGGGATGCTCATTTCCTGGGAGATCTTGTTGATCAGATCGGCCTTAATCATGGGAGTCCTCCTTTTTGGTCCTCTTCTTCGGAGCGCTGATGCCTTTCAGCTGGTCTTTCATGATGTCGCCGAGGGTCATCCGGTCGTTCTGCGATTCCATGAAGCGCTGGAAATCCTGCTTCTCGATGTCGTACAGGGCCTGCTTGAAGCTCAAGGAGATCTTCTTGGCCTTGGGGTTCAGCCGGATGATCTTGGCGTTCCGCTCGTCGCCGACGGCGAAGGCGTCGGAAGGTTTCTCGAGTTTCTTCTCGTCGAGCTCCGAGGTGAAGATAACCCCCTCGATGCCCGGGATGATCTCGACGAAGGCGCCGAAGTCCGTCAGGCGGACGATCTTGACCTTGACGATGTCGCCGGCCTTCTGGCGGCTGAAGAAACCCTCCCAGATGTCCCCCTCGAGCTGCTTCATCCCCAGGGAGATCTTCTGCTTGTCGACGTCGATGTTGAGGACGAGGGTCTCGACCTCCTGGCCGGGCTGGAGCTTCTCGGACGGGTGCTTGATCTTCTCCCAGCTGATGTCGGAGATGTGGACGAGTCCCTCGATGCCCTTCTCGACCTCGACGAAGGCGCCGAAGTCGGTCAGACTCGAGACCTTTCCGGTGATTTTCTGCCCGGCCTGATATTTCTCGGCGATGTTCGCCCAGGGGTCGGGCGTGAGCTGCTT
>JAPKZD010000003.1:0-19473 GCA_026393975.1 Candidatus Aminicenantota bacterium
CTATTTTGCAGGTCATCAGCGTTAACCCCTTCAGCCAAACCACGCTTAATGAACTACTTACGAAAAACGAGAATATGGTTCAAAATGAAGAGGATTCCAACCAGTTGATTTTATTCGAATAATACCCGGACAGGCGTGGGTTTGACCCCCTTTTTTATCTCTTCACAAACACGATCCCGGCCGCGCGGCCGACGCTGACCGTGAAGCCCGTGACCTTGGCGCCCTTCCCGCCACGTTCTCTCACGAACTCGATGTTGAGGCCGTAGTCGGGCTGGGTGAACTTGTCCGGGGCCATGGCCTTGAGCGGCGCCCGGGCCACGTCCCGCGTTTTTAGGACGAGCGTGTCCTTGTCAACGCTGATGACGTACCTGGTGTCGAGGAGCTCTTCGCTGACATACGTCCCCGCGTACACTCCGAGCTCTGCCGCGCTCATCGCCTTGACCGGCGCCGCCTTGGCTTCCTTCTTCGTCTCCTCCTTGGCCGGCTCCTTGATCAGCCCCGCCAAGTAGATGTCGGCCACCTTGAAAGCGAGCCCCGAAGGGTCGATCGAGTCGAGGTTGGCCAGGATGACGACTGAGAACTTCTGCTCGGGAAAGCGCACGAGCGCTGCCCGGAACCCCACCCAGGACCCGCCGTGCTCGACGACCTTGAGCCCCTTGTAATCGCTGACAACCAGTCCGAAGGCGTAGTCGATTTTCTTGCCCGAATTGAGGACGCCCTGCGTGTGGAGCATGTCCATGAGGTCTTTCCCGAGCACGTTCGTGTAGAAAGCCTGGTCCCAAAGGTAGAGGTCGCGGACCGTGGTGTAGACGTTGCCGTCGCCCGTCTCGTCCCAATTGCTCATGGAGATGGCGAATCCCTTGTCCCCACGGGAATAGCCGGTCGCCCGGTCCTTGATGATCTGGGTGTGGTCGTCCTGGAAGAGCGTCTTGGTCATGCCCAACGGCTTGAAAATGCGCTCCTGGGCGAAGGCGTTGAGGGACTTGCCGCTGACTCGCTCGACGATCTGGCTCAACAGGAAAAAGCCTGTGTTCGTGTAGGAATATTCTTCGCCCGGCGTGTAGTTGAGCTTCTTCTGGCGGCGGATGACCTCGAGCGATTCCTCGACGGTCGGCGAATCCGACTCCGGCCTGAAGCCGGCCAGACTGAGCAGGGCGTTATAGTCGCGGAGCCCGCTTGTGTGGTGGAGGAGGTGGTTGACCGTAATGGGCTTCTCGTAGGCGGGCATCTCCGGGATGTACTTGCGGATGTCGTCGTCGAGTCCGATCTTGCCCTCACGGATGAGCATGGCGACGCACGTCGCCGTGAATTGCTTCGAGACTGAGCCGATGTCAAAGACCTTGTCCGGGGTGTTGACGATCCCGTCCTCGAGCTTGGCCATGCCGTAGCCGCGCTCATAGATGATCTTCCCGTCCTTGATCACGGCCAGCGCGGCGCCGGGTGTCGTCGTCTTGTCCCAGGCGGCGAAGAGCTTGTCGACCTTGTCCGTCGTTTCGTCGGCTGCGAGGAAGGCGGGGGCGACCGCAAGGACAATCAGGAAGACCGGCAAGATCGTCGAAATGGCAAACGAAGCCCAATTTCTAGGGGAAAGCTTCATTCAAACCTCCTCGGGCGATGCCCCTTCTTATTCGCGGAACCCAAAGATATCAGGTTCCGGCCTTCTCCCGCAACTCAAATGAGGGGAGCCAAAAGGGGGACATGTATCTCGGGTACGTGTGCCCGTTCTTGGGAGGCTAACGAGGGGAGGCGACAACAATGCTGATGGAGCCCACCTCGATTTCGTGGCGCGCCGTCTCCACGAAACCGTTCTCCCGCAAGAATGCCCTAAGCCCGCCGCGCTTCAAGAAGTCCCGGCCGTTCCGGTAGTGCTCGCCGCCGGCTAGGCGCTCGACGGCCCGTACGACTAGGGTCCCAGCCTGCGATTTGGCGTTCCAGGGATTTTCGAAATCCACGGCGACGAGCCGGCCGCCCGGAGCCAGGACCCTCCGCGCCTCCGCCATCATCGTGTGCCGAATGTCCGCGCTCTTGTCGTGGAGGCCAAAAGAGACCGTCACCGCCCGGAACGCCTCGTCCTTGAAGGGGAGACGCGCCGCGTCGCCGCACACAAAGGGCCGCCCGGGTGCCCGGGCCGCGGCGTAACGGATCATGTCACAGCTCTTGTCCAGGCCGAAGACCGGCCCACGCGTGCCCCCGCTCCCGCGGAACTGGCTCCCGGTCCCGCAGCAGACGTCGAGCCAGGGGTAAAGCCCATCCCTTTCGACCGCCGTAGCGACCCGCCTCCTCGACCCGTAAAAAATAAGCCCGAACGCCAGGTCGTAGAGCCGGCCGGGGATATACCAAAAGCCTTTCCGGTGCAGGGGCCGCATCCTCCGTATTATAGTCACTTATCTCGTTCAGATACATGGGTGACGCCTTGACGGATTCTAAGGTAGGAGCTATTATTTGAAATAGATGAAACTCACCCTCGACCCCAAAAAGGCCCTGGTCATCGGCCTGAATGCGCTCGTGCTTCTCTTTGCCTTGTGGCTCGTTTCGCCGTTCTTCCGCATCGACGCCTCGACCGAGGCCAACGGCAAGATCAACGGCTATCGGTTGGCCCTGGGCCTGACCGTCATGATCCTTTTTGTCGGGAAATCGCTCTGGGACGTGTTGGCCCCTCAAGGCCTGGCCAAGAAGGTCTCGAACGCCAAGGCCATCGCCCTCGTCGGCCTGACCATCGTCATCATGGGTTTCATCGTCTTCACCGTGGCCCGGGCCGCGGCCTATTACCTCGGCTCGTCGATCGCCGTCGACTCGTCACAGTTCCTGCCCTAGCCGCGGTTGCTTTAGCGTTTCTTGCCCTGTTTACGCTTGGCATAAACACCCAGGGAAACAAGACCTACCCCAAGTAGGGCGATAGCCTGCGGCTCAGTCAAGGAATAGCCGTTGATTCCGGCTCCCCGGGTGGTACCGACTTGGCTATGGCCCGTTTTCGGGTGCGATTTAAACCAACCAGGCCAAGAATCCGAAGCGACGGCGGCTGTCGACAGCGCAAAGAACAGCAGAATCAGCATTTTTTTCATTTTCGCTTCCTTTTGCCTATCCTAACTGCGGATTTCATGCCAAGAGCTTTCCTTGAGGGCGTTGCCCTGGAGGAAGGGGGAAATTCTCCTCTTGGACAGGACTCGTCCTATTTTGCGGACAGGCAAATAACGGGGGCTTAGTGAACCAGCCGTCGAAAAACGTAAATTAGTAAGGGAAAACGTAAATTAGTAAGGGAATAGGATGTCGAGCTTCGCGGCGGCCTTTTTGAGTTGAAGGTCCCGAGTCCATAGGGGGGTTCCGGTGAGGCGCGCCGAAGCCAAAAGATGGACGTCGATGAAGCCGAGACCCATGCCCATGAGCCGATGAGCTTCGATCAAACTGATGACCTCGTCCTGGCCGGCAACGTCTGTCCGGGGCAAGTCATGCAGGCGGCTTAGAGTATCCCCACGGTCGGGGAGATTTCCGCATGCCAATTCCCCGATAACGAAGGGATGGCACACGACGGCTCCTTCCTCGAGTAGGGATGCGAGTCGCGGATTCCCGAAGCGGAGATGATCGACCCAGACCGATGTGTCGACGAGAACCATCGGTTACCAGGTACTTCTACGTCGTGGGATGGGGCGGAGGCCTTTCGCCGTCCCCCCGAGCTTTGCCAATCGCTTGGCGCTCTCCCGGGCGATCAGGTATTCCAGACCCATCCTGACCAGGGCCGTCTTTTCTTTGATCCCGGTCAGCTCGGAAGCCCTGGAGAGGATCTTGTCGTCGATGTTAATCGTCGTTCTCATATGCATGAGTATGCTATTTTTGTGCATATCTGTCAAGGGCCTCCCGTCTTTATTGTGGACGACCGGAGGCACGGCGAATTCTCACTCGCCTTTAAAAGGCCTCGAACGCCCTGAGCTTTTCTGTGTTCTTGACCATATCGCGGCTGCCTGTAAAAACGATTAAACCATAGTCCTGGTGCGCGCATCTCCATTATTATGTGAGTTTAGCGCGAGTTTCCTGCGGCCGATAATGACCAGGTTTTTAATCAGGTCGATGGTGATCATGACAGCGATGAAAAGAAGGATGAATTTCACGCCGAACTTGATCTTGGGCAGGAGCTTTTCGGACACGGTGATGGCGAAGAGGTTGTCGAACGGCTGACGGAGCAATAGCCCGATCAGGGCGAGCGACACGATGTTCGAGATCGTGTCCACCCAGCGGGAGCGCGTGAAAAGCTTGATGAGGAGCGCCATGGTCGAGGCGGCGAACATGGCGATGACGATCATCGAGAGCCGCCGTCCGGCGTCGGGCGTGAATAGCGGCCGCGGGTCGTCCCAATTCAAGTCGACGAAAAAGATGGTGTGGTGCTTGGCGAAGAGATCGAGGGCGAAGTCCGTGATGGCCAGCATGATGACCGCTCCGACGGCCGTGGCGATGCGGCTTACCCAGAAGCCTTTTGTCGGCGGCTTGAGCTCGTCGAGGTCGACGGCGAACTTGGGCCAGGGGAGCTTAACGTCTTTTCCGCTCTGGGTGATGAAGTAGAGCACCATGGTAACGACGCCGAGGTCGGTCAGGAACGCCGTCGGCAGGTACATGAGGGCCTCGATGACGCCCAGCCGGGGCATGAAGAGGAAGGGAAAGAGGATGAAGTCCTCTTTGAACACGACGGCGATCACGGTCAGGAACGCGTGGAAGGCGAAGAGGAGCGTCGTGTAGCGGAAGAGGTAACGCTTGTAGGCCGGGGCGATGATCGGCCGGCCGTCGAGGTATTTCTCGGCGACTTTACGCGGCGGGCCGTAGGCGGCGATGACCCGGTCGAGGGCGGCGTCGCTCGTCTCGCCGTGTTCGGCGGCGGCTTTTTCCTGGATGTGGCTGCGGATCTCGGACAGGATCTCCTCCCGTTCCTCGCGGCCGGAAAGAAAATGGCTGATCTCTTCGAGATAGGTTTCGAGCTTATTGGACATGGACGTTCTCCTTGTTGATCTCATCGAGGATGCGGTTCTGGTTCTTCCAGACTTCGAGAAGGCTTCCGCGCAGGGCCCGGCCCTCCGCGGTGATGGCGTAGAACTTGCGGGGCCTGTCCTCGGTCAGGTCCCACCTCGACGCGATCCAGCCGTTCTTCTCGAGCCGGCGGAGAAGGGGATAGAGGGTGTTCTCCTCGATCCTGTAGCCCAGGCCCTCGATGTGCTTGACCATGGAATAGCCGTACATGTCTTTTTCGAGGAGGGCCAGGACGAGGATCTGGAGGAACCCCCGGTTCATCTCCGTTTCCATGCTGCCGATGTCGGGATCTGTCATGTTTTCTCCCTGAATCGCTTCATTTTGTTTCCCATTTCGCTCATACCGTGTGTATCACTATAATGTGTATAATACTATACTGTATACAAAACAGTATGTCAAGCACCTTTTTCTTTTTTCTTGAGATTTGGCTTGATATTGTTTCTCATTAGTGCTATTTTTAGCACGAATACGAAATGAACTATCATAGCTTACGCGACTCCTTGAAGAACTTCACCGTTTTCTCGCTCCGCGATATCTTTCGGGTCGAACCCGGGTTCCATCGCCGGCGCCTGAACGACTGGCAGACTAAGGGGTATATCCGTAAGGTGATCAAGGGATTCTATGTCTTCGCTGACCTCCCTCTTGACGAAATGGTCCTCTTCGAAATCGCCAACCGGGTTTACAAGCCCTCCTACGTCTCCCTGGAGTCGGCTTTGGCCCATTATCAGCTAATCCCCGAAAGCGTTTTCGGGGTGACTTCTATATCGACCCGCCGGACCTATCAATTTTCTACCGAGCTGGCCGAATTCCGCTTCCGGACGGTGAAGCCGACGCTTTTTTTCGGCTATGACCTCGTGTCCATCCGCGGAAAGCGCGTCAAGATCGCCCGACCGGAAAAGGCGGTCCTGGATTTCCTCTACCTGAATCCGCGCTACCGGAGCGCGCCGGATTTCGAGAGCCTGCGCATCGACACGGACCGTTTTTTCCGAACGGTCGCCGTCCGGGACCTTCGAGCCGCGGTGGCCCGCTACGCCCGTAAGGCGTTTGCCTTGCGGGTCGATCTTTTTCTGAACCATCTACGGAGCCGGACCTAGAGGGGGAGGCCATGCTCGACCTTCATCAAATTGTCTCCTATTTTCCGGAGCCGCTGAGGGCATTCAAACGGAATCTGCTCAGGGAGTATCTTCAGTACAAGATCCTGGAGGTCATCTACGATTCCAAGTTCGGCGACAAGCTAATCTTCATGGGCGGAACGGCCATCCATATCGTCCACGGCAACCCCCGGTTTTCCGAGGACCTCGATTTCGACAACCGCGGCCTCGACCTGTTGGCCTTCGAGTCCTTGGGAGAGGTCATCCGGTCGAAAATGGAGCTCCAGGGATTCACGTTGGAAACGAAGACCGTCGAGGCAGGCGCCTTTCGGCTGTCGCTCCGGTTCCCCGGGCTGCTTCGGCACCTGGGCCTCTCCCGGGACCCCCAAGAGAAGCTCCATCTGCGAGTCGATGCCGAGCCCCAGTGTTTCCCTTACGAGCCGACCGCCTTTCTGATCGACAAATTCGACGTCTTCGGACGGATCTCCGTCGCCCCGGTGGACCTTCTGCTGGCCCAAAAAATTCTCTGCATGTTCTTGCGGCCGCGGCCCATGGGGCGGGATTTTTTCGACGCGCTTTTTCTGTGGGGCAAAACCGAGCCCCGGCCGGCATATCTCAAGGAAAAACTCTGCATCGAAGGCGCCCGGAACCTGAGAACGAAGCTGATCGAGCGCTGCCGGGAGCTGGACTTCGATAGCCTGGCCGATGATGTGGCGCCGTTCCTTTACCGGCCGGAAGACGCGAAGAGAGTCCGACTGTTTCTCGAGTTCATCGAGAATCACGAATTTAAACTCTAGGGACTCCGGGCGATTCGTCGAATTGACAGGCCGGGAGGGGTATGGCAGGATGGGGCCGAAATGTGCGATTTCTGCCACCAGCACGGGGAAGGGAAGAAGTGGTACCTGGCCCGGGTCGACTGGAAGAAGTGCTACGGCTGCGGCATCTGCCGGAACACGTGCCCGCGCGACGCGATCACGCTCTCCGACCGCGCCGCCGTCCCCGAAGCCGCCTCGCTCTGGCTCTGAAAAGGGGCCTGCGTCTGTCCCACTTTCTTCATTCGGGGATGCACCTTCCCCCCATATTTATTCACCGTCTGGAACAACAAGAAGAAGAATCCCGCGCTCAATAACAATAAGATCAGGATCGTGATCGTATGTTTTTCACGAATTTCCTTGACCGACGGTCCGAACGCCATTAACACGAGAAATCCCACGACCACCGTAACCGCGTCGAAGCTCGCCCGCTGCCAATACCCGCCCCCCAAATGAAGCCACATCCCGAATTCGTCAAACGTCAGCGCCAGTCCGATCCCGTAAAGAACGGCTGTCCACTCTGCCATTCGGCCCTTCGGCCGGACGAATAAAAGATATCCGCCGACGGCGGACAGCAAGAAGATCCCCAGATTCAGATGATGAACGTGCGTGCCTCCGATATAGACAAACATATCCGGGAGGGTCCGGCTCATGATCAAGAATATCAGGATCCGGATGACGGTGAACGTGATCAGAAATACCACCAACACCAGCCGCGCCACATGCCGCCTGTTTTCCCATCCATCCCGCCCGACCTTCGGTTCGATCAGGCCCTCATGATCCTGTTTTTTCGTCTCTGTGATGGCCATTTGTTGCCCTCTTTCGACAGCGGCCGGGGCGGGCGGGGCGCCGCGGTCCACTTCCGCCGCACTCGCCCTTGGAGATAAGCCACGGGCGAGTGTCCCTTGACTGTTTGGCAAAAGGGTAACATCAACAGGGAAAGGCGTCAATTGCAAAGGTCGGGCTTCTCCCCGCAATCTCTTTTATACTCGCAGACAGAGCCGCCGATTTTTCGTGTCAAAATAGGCGTCTTTGTTTTATGATGTCGACATGACGGTTTGGAAAAGAATACACGGAGTTCTGCGAAGAGCTGGGCCAGGGTTTGTTACCGGCGTGGCGGATGACGATCCTTCCGGTGTCGCCACATACTCCATTGCCGGCGCCCAGTACGGCTACAAGATGAGCTGGATGTCTCTTTTCCTGATTCCGTCGATGGTGGCGGTTCAGGAGATGTGCGGCCGAATCGGCATCGTGACAGGGGAAGGGCTGGCCGGAGTTATCAAGAAGTATTATTCAAGGAAACTGATGTGGTTTGCGGTGGTGCTTTTGGCCGTGGCCAATACGATAAATATTGGAGCGGACCTGGGAATCATGGCGGCGTCCTTGCAGATGCTTTTTGGCTTGCCTTTTCGTTTTTGGCTTTTTTCGCTCGCGTTGGGGATCGTTTTGCTTGAGATCAGAGTGCCTTACAAGAAGTATTCCGTCGGCCTGAAGTGGCTCGGGCTCAGCCTGATGGTTTATGTGGTGACGGCCTTCCTGGTAAAACAGGACTGGGGGGATGTGGCACTGGCGACTCTGGTCCCTCACGTCGAGTTGAACAGGGGCTATTTGATGACGATGGTTGGGTTCATCGGGACGACGATCTCACCTTATCTCTTCTTTTGGCAAGCGTCCCAGGAGGTGGAAGAAGAGATCGCAAAAAAGAAAATAGCGGATTTCCATGTCCGGCCGAAAGTGTCGCGACAGGAAATCAGGGCTTTGGGGACGGACACCAAGATCGGAATGGTCTTTTCGAACGTGATGACATTTTTTATCATCCTCACGACGGCGGCGACTCTCCACAGGAGCGGCATCTTCAGTATCGAGACACCGCAACAGGCGGCCTCGGCCCTCAAACCGTTGGCCGGCAACCTAGCCTATCTTCTGTTCTCCGTTGGCATTATCGGCATCGGTCTGCAGTCGATCCCGGTATTGGCCGGGTCCGTTGGGTATGCCATGGCCGATGCTTTGGGTCTTAAGCAGGGTTTGGCGGAAAAGTTCTCAAAGGCCAAGGGATTTTATTCGATCTTGACTTTGGCGACGATCGTTGGACTGCTGATGGATCTCTTAGGAATTAACACGATTCGGGCGCTGTACGTTGCGGCGATCGTGAACGGCGTGGCCGCGGTACCTCTCATTTTTATTATCCTCCGGCTGGCGCGAGACCGTCGTGTTGTGAGGGGGTATCAAACGTCGAAAATACATACGATCATCGGATGGCTGACTTTCGCCTTCATGGGCACAGCGGTGGTGCTCATGGTCGCCGGCTTGCTGAAATTCAAGTTCTAAGCCCTGTTTCCCATGGTTCGAAAAGACCAGGCTTTCCGGCTCGCGGCCCGCTATCTCTTTTTCTTCTTGGTCGGCGGCATCCAGTTCTCGATGAACTTCTTCGGCCCGCCCTCGTGCTCGTCGACTAGCGCCTGAAAGATGGCCCTCAGGTGATCGTAGGGGAGGGTGCCGATGATCATCCGGTTGTTGATGATCACGGTCGGCGTCGAGCGGATGCCGTGGGAGTATTTATCCGAGGTCTTCTCGTACTCGGCCCCGGTCTCGATAATTTTCTTCACGAGCTCGCGCAGAGCGGGGTCGTTAGCGGCGCCCTCCGTGCCGTATTTCTTGGCCAGGGCGGCCCGCCAGGCCGGGTCCTTCCGTGAGTTGAAGTTGGTCCACATCTCGTCGTGGATTTCCGCGAAGCGCGCCGGATTCCCGGCCGCGATGTAGGTCATCTCGCAGGCGCCGGGGTGGAGGTTGGCCTTCTCCGGGACGACCGTGTTGCAGGCGCCGTCGAGCGGGAAGAACTGGATGGCGACGTTGATCTTTCCGGCGAACTCCGTTTTGAGCTTTTCCAGCTGTTGGCTGAGGTAGAGGCAATCGGGACAGAGGAAATCGGTGTATTCGATGACCTGGATGGCCGCATCCTCGAACTTGTCGGTCGATTTCACCGACCAGTAAGGCGAGAGGAAGCTGGGGGATGCGACCTTGGGCAGCTCGTAGAACTGTTTGACGATATTGACGGCCGTCCCCGACTGGGCCTCCTTGCGGGCGTTGTGGTACTCGATCATGCCGTAGGCGCCGGCAGCGGCGATGAGGCCGAAGACGACGATGAGCTTGAGGGACGGCCGGACCCAGCGCCTGAAGATATTCTTCGTCTCATGGTCGATGCCGTAGACCCAGAAGAGGACGAAGCTCATGATCGAGAAGAGATAAAAACCCGAGCAGAGGAGGCAGAGACTGCCGAGGAAGAAGACGGAGTAGAGGAAGAGGCTCGCGACGCCGAGGACATTGAGGAGCGAGAGCGACTTGTTGGTCCGCTCGAAGGCCTCCGAGGGGAAGATCGTGCCCAGGACGACCAGGGCGCCCATGAACATACCGAAGAAGCCGAGCGGGACGCCCATGATCTGGGAGATCGCGGAGAACGCGGAGCTGTCGCAGTTGAAGAAGGCGCTGATGTCGCAGAACGAGCCCTCGAAGATCGTCTTGGGGTAGTTGGCCTTGAAAAAGTGATCGATGGTCATGAACGAAGCCGTGATCATGCCCGTTCCGGCGACGAAGCTCAGGATGCGGGGCAGTCTCAGGCTGTTCAGGGTCAATGTCCTCGTGCGCGTGTTTTCCATTACCTCTCTCCTTGACCGCGCTTGGCTGCCCGCGGCGGATGCATTATATGGGGTTATCTTGACCCGCGCAACCCGGCTCTTGAGTTGAAGGAAGGGGACACATACTCGGGGGACATGTTCCCGCTTAAACGTCTGCTTGAGCGCCGGCCATGCGGAGAATATCAAGCGGCAGTCGCCAAAGGGGTCGAAGGCGGACCGGCCTTTTGAGGACGCCTCTTACGGCGGCGCGGATGCGCCCGCGGCCGGGCGCCGAAACGGCGCTGGTAGATCATGGCGAAGGGATCCTCGCAATTGCCGAAGGAACCCTCGACGAGGAGGGATGTGATCCGCGAAGCCTCCGGGTAGCGGGGGCGTTCCTTGAGCGCCCAGCGCATCTTGCCGTCGACGAGGGCCTGGACCATATGGTCGGCGATGACCAGGGTGTTGACGGTTTCGAGGAGCAGGGTCTTGGGGATGAGCGCGGCCGAGCCGGAGGTGCGGAAAGCGTTGTAGAGAACGATGGGTTTGTCGCCGTGGATATCGGCGAGGAGAGGCTCGGCCCAGGGCCAGAGGAGCAGGCCGTACATGACCTCGGAGGGCGGTGAGCCGCCGGAGTTGATCGACGCGTCGAGCGCGCCGAGGAGCAGAGTCAGCTTGTCGAAGCGGTCGTCGGACGCTTCGTAGAGCTCGCCGACGGCGCCGAGGATCTTCGGAAGAACGCCGTGGATGCGGGCGGACTGGAAAAACGGCCGGGAGTTCCCCGACTTCATGTCCTTGTTCAATTCCTCGAAGAGACGCGACCCGGCGCAGACGGCGAGCTTGTCGCGGTGGCGGGATATGGCGTCGGCCGTTTTTTCCTCGATGGCGAAGCCGAGGCGCGAGGCGTGGCGCAGGACGCGCCAGATGCGGACCGGATCCTCTGTATAACTCGTATCGGGGTCGCCGATGATGCGGACCCGGCCGGCCTCGAGGTCCTCGAGCCCGCCGACGTAGTCGATGACGGAATAGGTGGCGATGTCGTAGAACAGGGCGTTGATGGTCAGGTCGCGGCGGAAGGAGTCCTCTCGCGGCGTGCCGTAGGCGATGGGCTTGAGGGGAGGGCGGGCGTGACGCAGCGGGGTTGGCTCGGCGGCGGGCCCTTGGGCAGACGCTTCCACGGCTGCCCCGGCGGTTTCCGCTGCCGATATGACTATCCCGGGCCCAAGCGCCGACTCGGCCGACGGCGCGCTTGTCTGCTCACCCTCCGGCTCTACCGGCTCGGCCCGGCCTTCCGCCTCAATCGGGGCGGACTGGTCGTCCAGCGGCGCCGCACTCGAGTTCTCTCCCGTCTCCTCGGCCCGCTCCGCCTCTCGAGTCCGCTTCGCTTCTTGCTCCTCGCGCTCGGCGGCGAGCTCCTCCTCGTCGGGCTTCCTCCGGAACGTCGAGACCTCGATCGTTTTGCCGCCCTGGAACTTGACGTGGGCTAGGCGGAAGCGGCGGCCGATGAGGAAGGCGTTGCGGAAGAGCTTCTTGATCTGGTTCGGGTGGGCGTTGGTTCCTATGTCGAAATCGACCGGCTTGCGGCCCAAGAGCATGTCCCGGACGGCGCCGCCGACGAGATAGGCCGTGAAACCGTGACTGCTCAGCCGGTAGAGGACCTTCAGGGCGTCGGGATCGATATCCCGCCGCGAGATACGGTGGCCGGAGCGGTCGAGGATGGCCGGCGCTTCGAGTTCGTTCGGCCGGGGGTTTTCCGGGTCCATGCGATTATTTCTCCCTTGCCCGTTCAACGGCGCCGAAGACGCGGAGGAAGTTGCCGCCGAGGATCTTGCGGATGTCTTCCGGCTTGTAGCCGCGGGCGACGAGCTCCTTGGTGATGTTGGGCAGGAGGCCGACGTTTCCGAGCCCGACCGGCGTGTCGCTCGTGCCGTCGAAGTCCGAGCCCAGGCCGACGTGGTCGGCGTCGCCCGTGACCTTGACGACGTGGTCGATGTGGTCGACGACGGTTTTCACGTCGACGACCGGCAGCGTCTTCTTGAGCTCCGCCCAACGCTTTTCGAAATCGGCGTAGAACTTGCCGCGCGCCGCAGGCTCGGCCTTTTCGATCGCGGCGCGGTCCGCCGGCAGGCGGTGTTCGCCAGCGGTTTTTTCGAAGAGCCCGGTCTCGGCCCGGTCGAGTTCGCTTTGGAGAAAGGCCGGCACGAAGCAAATGCCGACGACGCCGCCGTTCTCGGCCAGGGCCTTGAGCATCTCGTCGCTCAGATTCCGATGATGGGGCGAGAGGGCCCGGCAGCCGGAGTGGGAGGCGACGACAGGCACCTTGGACAAGCGGATGACGTCCCAGAAGGTTTCGTCGTGGGCGTGGGAGACGTCGATGACCATGCCCAGGCGGTTCATT
Organism: Candidatus Aminicenantota bacterium; assembly: GCA_026393975.1. GTDB lineage: Bacteria > Acidobacteriota > Aminicenantia > Aminicenantales > Saccharicenantaceae > RBG-16-66-30. Next base: position 12,923 of record JAPKZD010000003.1, read on the forward strand.
TCGCGGACGACCGATTCGCCGAAGTCGGTCAGGCCGCGGTGGACGGCCTGCGGGTCGCCCGAGGCGTCGGCCCAGTCCGTGGCGGTCCAGTGGGTGAGGGTCATCAGCCGGACGCCTGCCCTGTAGAATTCCCGAAGCAGGACGAGGTCGTTCTCGATGGCGTAGCCGCCCTCGATCGCGATGAGAACGCCCGTCTTGCTCGCGTTACGCGCGGCGTTCGCCTCGTCGACCGAACGGACGAGGGCCAGGTCGCCGGGATTCTTCTCGACGAGCTTGTTCACGGCCTCGATCTGGGCGAAGACCCCGTTGGCCGATCGATACTTCTCGGCTTCGTTCGCCGGGGGCGGGGCGAAGCAGGCGAAGACCTCGAGGTCGACCGCGCCTCGTTTGAGCTTGGGAATATCGATGTGGCCTTTGGGCAGGTCTTGGCTCAGGTCCTCGCCGGCCATGAACCGGGCAATCGTGTCGCAGTGCATGTCGACGACGGACGCCTCGCGGTGGAGGAAGAGCGTCCGATAGACGGGGTCAAGGAGATTCTCCCGGCTCGAGCCCAGGCTTTGGAGGATATCGGCGTGATACTGGCAGGCCAGGCGCAGGAGCTCGGGGTCGATCGTCTCGGGCCGGTCGCCGGGCAGGTGGTATTCGGGATGCTCGTCGTCGAGCTTCTCGGTCAGGACTTCGCCCGTCCTGAGGCTGATGGCCGGGACGTTCTTCCCCCAGAACGAGGTGTGGTCCGAGCCCCGGTAATTGGGCCGGGGCCGGAGCTTCTTGATCGTGTCCGCGTCGAGGCCGCGCTTGACGACCTCGTAGAGCTCGGCGAACTCGGTCATGCCGCCGACAAGGAGGTCGGAGTCGCCCGTCCCGACCATGTCGATGTTCATGTAGAGGGCCGTTTTTTCGAGGGGGATGACGGGGTGTTCAGTGTAATAGCGCGAGCCCTGGAGGCCGAGCTCCTCGCCCGCCCAGGCGCCGAAGACGATGGTCCTCGCCGGCTTGTAGCCCGCGGCGGCGAGGGCCCGGGCGGTCTCCAGAATGACCGCGGCCGACCCGGCGTTGTCGTCCGCGCCGGGGTAGACCCAGCCGTCGACGCCGACGCCGAGGTGGTCGAGGTGGCCGCCGATGACGAGCGCCTCGTCCTTGAGCTTGGGGTCGTTGCCGGGGAGGACGCCGATGACGTTGGGGGCCGTCCTTTCGCCGGAGACGAAATGGGCTTCCATCTCGACCGTGACGCCGAGATCGGCGGTCACGGATTTCTTGAGGCGGAGCGTCTTGCTGACCATGTCCCGCCAGCTCTTCTCGACAAGGTAAAAAACGTCGCTCAGGAAATCGCGTCCTGCCCGCATGACGACGAAGCCCTCGGGGCATTGTCCGGGCCGCAGGAAGCCAGGGCGGGACCGCGGTCCGGCCTGGGGTCCGGCCTGCTCTCTGGGTGTCGTGAGGTCCATCTCGATGAGGCCGAGGGCGCCCATCGCCGCGGCCGTTTTGACTTTTTTCTCGAAGTTCCATTCGTTCTTCGCGTCGTTGCCGAGGGAGGCGGGCAGGTCGGGCATGACCAGGACGATCTTCCCCTTGACGTCGAGCGCCGCGTAGTCGTTCCAGCCGTCCTTTTCCGAGACGACGCCGTAGCCGGCGAAGACGAGCCCGCCCTTGACTATCCCCGACCCTGTCCCGGAGACGGGGGTGAAGTCGCGGCCGCGGCCGGCGAAATAGACCCGCCGCTCGGGCGAGACGACCTCGAGCCGGATGGGCTGTTCGAAGTCCGTCCAATTCTTGAACGGGACCTCCTGGAACCAGGTGCCGTTCTCGCCGCCCGGCTTGAGGCCGGCCTTCTCCATCTCGGCGGCCACGTACTCGGCGGCCTTGCGGTATTCGGGCGTCCCCGATTTGCGGCCTTGGAACTTGTCCGAAGCCAGGTATTTGATGTGGGCGAAGGCCTTCCCGCCGTCGGGCATGGCCCGGGGGACGACTTTACGTTTGGCGGCGCTTGAGGAGGAAAGGGCGACGGGGGAGACAAGCGTTGCGAGGAAGAGGAATACGAGCGTGGTGAAGAGCAGGTTGGCGATTCGCTTCATGCGGGGGTCCTTTGGCCGAATTTATTTAATGCGTCGGCGGCGGCCTTGCCGAAGCCTTCCGACACGGTCGGGTGGTTGTAGACCATGTCCTTGAGGTCCTCGGCCCGGGCGCCCATCTTGACCGCCAGGGCGGCGAAGTGGATGATCTCCGAGGCGTCCTGACCGGCGACGTGAGCGCCGACGAGACGGCGCGTCGGGCCGTCGAAGATGAGTTTGAAGAAGCCCGTGACATTTCCGTCGAGGCACGAGCGGACGAGATCGTTGTACCCGCACTGACCGATGACGACGTCGCCGCCGGCCCGGGCCCATTCCTCGGTCAGGCCGACCGAACCGACCTCGGGGTCGGTGTAGATGCCCCAGGGAGCGCAGGTGTAATCCATCTTGACGGCCCGGCCCAGGGCGTTCTCGGCCGCGATCCGGGCTTCGACGACGGCCATGGACGAGAGCATAAACCTGGCCAGGACGTCGCCCGCGGCGTAGATGCCGGGGACCGTCGTTTCCATGCGCTCGTCGACCTGGATCTCGCCTCGGGGACCCGGCGTGATGCCGGCCGCGGCGAGGTTGAGCTCTTCCGTGCTCGGCCGGCGGCCGATGCCGACCATGACCCGGTCGGCCTCGACCGTCTCGCCGCTGGAGAGAAAAGCCCGGACGCGCCCGTCGGCCCCGGTCTCGACGCGCTCGAGGCCGGTCTGGACGAGGAGCCGGATGCCCCGTTTCTTGAACTCGCGGGTGATCAGGGCGGCGACATCATGGTCCTGGCCGAGGAGGGCCCGTTCCGCTTTCTCGACGACGACGACTTCCGAGCCGAGGGAGCGGAAGATGAAAGCCATCTCACAGCCGATGACTCCGGCCCCGACGATGAGGAAGCGTCCGGGGACGGCGTCTAAAGCCGTCAGGTCGTCGGGAGAGAGGACGGTCTTGCCGTCGAACGGCAGGCCGGGAAGGGCGACCGGCCGCGAACCCGTGGCGACGACCGTTTTGGGGGAATCGAGCGCGCGGACCGTCCCGTCGAGGAGGCGGAGCTCGACCGAGCGCGGGCCCTTGAACGAAGCCGTCCCTATCAGCGTCTCGATGGCATTCTTGCGGATGAGGGTGGCCAGGATGCCGACCTCGCACATCGTCGTCTTGTGCCGGCTTTCGAGGATCGTCTTGTAGTCGGCCTTGGCGCCCTCGACGACCGGGATGCCGTAACGCTTGCCCTTTTTGAGGTTCTCCAGGAAATGGGCGGCGTTGCTCAGGGTTTTGCTGGGGAGAGTCCCTGTTTGGACGCAGCCGCCGCCGAGCTCGGGCTCGCGGTTGATCAGGCAGACCTTGGCTCCGAGCTGGGCGGCGCGCAGAGCGGCGGAGATGCCCGCTTCGCCGCCGCCGATGACGACGAGTCCGTAGGCGCTCATGGTTTCACCTTTCGCAGACTTTGCAGGACCGCTTCGAAGGACGGCGGGACGGGCGCCTCGACGGTGGCGCGCTCGCCGGAGGGCAGGCCGAACTCGATCTCGAGGGCGTGGAGCATGAGCCGGGGGAAACGGCCCTGCCGCTCCCGGTCGCCGTACTTGAGGTCGCCGGCGATGGGATGGCCGATGTGATAGAGGTGGACGCGGATTTGGTGGCGCCGTCCCGTCGCCGGGTGGACCCGGACGAGGGTCGCGCCGTCGAGCCGCTCGGCGACCTTCCATTCCGTCGAGGACGGCTTGCCGCGCTTGGCGTCGACGCCCATCCGTCCCGAGCCGAACTCGCGAATCGGGGCGTTGATGGAGCCGCGGTTGGCCACGATGGCACCCAGGGCGACGGCCAGATAGGACTTGCGGACCTCGCGGCGGTCGAACTGGCCGTTGAGATGGCGGTGGGCGTCGGCGTTCTTGGCGTAGACGATGACGCCGCTCGCCTCCCGGTCGAGGCGGTGGACGGGGTAAAGCTTGCCGGGGAAGACGTCCTTGAGGAGCTCCGGCAGCCCGCCCTTTCCCGCCTCAGAGACCGAGACGACGCCCTCGGGCTTGTCCGCGGCCAGGTAGTCGGCGTTCTCGAAGAGGACCCGGATCGATGGCCCGGTCATTTTTTCTTGAATGGCTTCCCTTCGAGCTTCTGGCGGGCTTGCACGCGCTCTTCCGTTGTCTCGGGGATGAGCTCCGGCTCGGGTTCCATGGTCAAGATGTATTCCAGGGTCTGGCGCGCCTTGTCGATCTGGTCGAGGGAGATGTAGGTGTCGGCCAGGTAGAGGAGGTTGAGGCCGACGCGCGGACCGTATTCGACCGCCTTGAGGAGGTGTTCGAGGGATTTCTTCTCACTGCCGCCGAAGATGCCGGGCACTTCGTGAAAGACGCGGCCCAGGATGCGGTCGGCGCCGCCCTTGTCGTAGGCGGGATCGATCTCAAGGACTCGCCGCATCTCCTCTTTGATGGGCTTGACCAGGAACAGACTCTTGAGAACGCCCTTGGCTTCGCCGTAGACGCCGTAACAGACACCGAGCCAGAAATGCCCCTCGACTTTATTGGGGCCGAGCTCGTTGGCTTTCTTGGCGTGGTCGATCCCCTGCTGGAAGATCTGCTTCTTTACGGTATTGTCGGCCGTGTGGTCGCCGATCCAGTATTCCACCCGGGCCAGGCGCCAGTTCACGCCGTAGGCGTCTTCGCCGGCGACCAGGGCAGCCTGGTACTTGGCCAGGGATTCCTTGGCCTTGGCCAGGTCGCCCCGCTGGGCGTAAAGGTCGTCGCCTTGCTGGAGAAGCGTATTCGTCGCCTGGGCCTGGGCGGCGGCCGCCAGGACGAGGACCGCCAGAAGGGGGAGGATTATTCTTTTCAGGGTCATCGTGTTTGTACCTCTCGGGGCGATTTATAACACAAAAGGGGACTTCCGGACAAACGGGCGGGCGGGTTTCAGCGCAGGTCGGAGACGACGACCTCGTAGGCTTCCCGAACGAGGCCGTGGCGGAATAAGCCCAGGAACTTGACGAGCTGGGTTTGAAAAAACCGGTTCTCCTCCGTGGCGATCATGTCGGCTTCGGTCTCCCAGAGCGTGATCGGCACGCACTCGCCGAGCTTACGGTCAACAAGAAAATAGGCGCCGCGGTAGCCCGCTTGCTCACGGCAGTTCGGGACGATATCCTCGGCGAAGAGGCGGGCGGCCTCGTCGATCCGTTCCGGCTTGACCTGCATTTTCAGCATACGGGCATGCATGGTTCCTCCCTACTTTTTGTATGAGTTCATTCCCTTTGCCGGCCTAATGATATGCCGATGACCGTGTCGAGTCAAACAGAAGGTACCAGGTCTACGCAATGCCAGTTTTGGCATTGCGTAGACCTGGTACCTTCTTATTTTAGTTGCTGTGCCGGGGCCCGACGTCGAGGCTGGAGATGTCCATTAGGTATTGGTAGAGGGCTCGCTCGCCGGGCTTGCCGCCGCGGCTCGAGGAGAAGGTCATCCACTGGCCGTCGGCCGAGATCGAAGGGAAGCCGTCGAATGCGGGGTCGTCGGTGAGGCGTCGTTCTTCGCCCGTTTCGATGTCCCTCAGGTAGATCTCCCAGTTCGGCCGGCCGCCCGGCCCGGCGAGGACGCGGACGTAGACGAAATGGTGGCCGTCCGGTGCGGGGTAAGGTGCCCAGTGCGTGCCCTCTTCCGTGGTGATCTGCTTGCGCCCCGAGCCGTCGCGCTTGAGGGTGAAGATCTGCATGGGCATCATGCCCCGGCCCTTGCCCTGGTCCTGTCGCTTCCAGGCCCGGGTGATGATCGTCTCGCTGTCCGGGAGGATCTGGGCGCCGCCCTCCTGCCAGTCGTCCGTGTAGGTGATCTGCTTTTGGTCCGCGCCGTCCGGTTTCATCGTCCAGAGGTCCATCTTCCCGTCGACTTGACGGCCGAAGAGGATCCATCGGCCGTTGGGCGCGACGACGCACTCGGCGTCGTAGACCTTGTTCGTCGTCAGCCGCTTGACGTGGCCGCCCCGCGTGTCCGAAGCGTAGATCTCGGCCCCCTGAGGATAGTCGTTCGGGTCGGACCAGTTGCCCTTGGGGAGGTCCGGCCAGTCGCGGGTCGATGTCCAGAGGACGCGGCGGCCGTCGGGGAAGAAATAGGAGCAGGCGTCCTCGCCCTTGGCGTTGATCCGGCGGATGTCCGTCCCGTCGAAGCTCGAGATGTAGACGTGGTGGACGGCATCGCCCGGGCCCTTGGCGTCGCCGACCAGGAACTTGCCGTCGGGAGCGAAGTACCACTCGGCGGCCTGGCCCAGGTTGGGGATGCGGTGGCAGGGGAGCTCAGCGCCCGCCGCGGCCTCCTTCGTTGCCTGCGGCCTCGCCGGGGCGTGGGCGGCGAGGAGGGCCACCAGGGCGAAGACGAACGCGGCTCGGAAAGATACGGCTTTCTTGGTCATGCTGATCACTGTTCCTATATCAGACTGCCGGTATAGTAGAGTGATTTTGGGGGCGAGTCAATAAACAGAAGGTACCAGGTCTACGCAATGCCAGTTTTGGCATTGCGTAGACCTGGTACCTTC
>JAPKZD010000003.1:19480-322128 GCA_026393975.1 Candidatus Aminicenantota bacterium
CAATGCCAGTTTTGGCATTGCGTAGACCTGGTACCTTCTTTGCGGAGGCGTAATCTTCGGGCACATCCATGTCGCGGAGGATATTCGCGTCTTCGACGTCGGCCTCGAAGATGTCCTCGGGGTGGGCGTGCATGAGCCGGCGCAGGCCGTCGACCGGGTCGAGCGCGAGGACTGCGTCCCGGTACTTCAGGTCGACGAGGACGGGGTGGCCGCGGCGGCCTTGGAAGGCCGGGACGACGATGCCCTTGCCGCTTCGCCGAAAGGCCTCGACGACCGCGTCGACAACCCGGGTCGGGAGGAACGGCTGATCGCCCAACATGACGACTGCGGCTTCGGCGTCCGCCGGCAGGGCCCGGAACCCTGCCTGGACCGACGAGAGCATGCCTTCAGCGAAGTTTTCATTGACGACAAAATTGATGCCGAGAAGTTCGATCTCCTTACGGACATCGTCCTTGTCCGCGCCCAGTACTACGAGTACTCGGTTGACGCGCGAGGCGAGCGCCGTCCCGACGACGGCTCCGACGACCGTCGTCTCTCTAAAGGGGAGGAGGAGCTTCTGCGTCCCCATCCGCCGGGACTCGCCCGCGGCCAGGATGACGGCCCAGATCATGGCCGGCCGCTCTCCTTCCGCTTGGAGCGGACGAGGACAAGCTCGGCGGCGATGCTGACGGCGATCTCCTCGACCGTCTTCGACCCGATTTCGACCCCGATCGGCGCGTGGACCCTGGCCCACGCCTCGGCCGTGGTCCAGCCGCTCTCCAGGAACTCGCAGTGCATGATCTCGATTTTCCGCTTGCTCCCGATCATGCCGACATAGGCCGCGGGGCGCCCGATCGCGGCCCGCAGGGCCTCGGCGTCTTTTTGATGACCCCTGGTGACGATGACGAAGTAGTTCTCGGTCGAATCCTCGATCCGCCGGACCGACTCGCCGATGTCCCCGACGATGATCTCGTCCGCCTCGGGGACATTATCGGCGTTGGCGAATTCGGGCCGGTCGTCGATAACCGTTACGCTCCAATCGAGGAGCGAGCCCAGCCGGGCGACGGCCCGGCCGACATGTCCCGCCCCGGCGATGATGAGCCGCGGCAGGGGCCGGACGGACTCGAGGAAAATCAGCCGGCCCTCGCTTTTAACAAGACGCGGACGGCCATCCACGAGGGCGGCAGCGAGGATGTCCGGGCCGACGCCCGCGAAGGTATCGGCAGCCAATGACAGCGTCTCGGTGCGTGGGGCAGAAGCGCTCCCGACCCCAAGAAACCGGCGTTCGACCGAAACGAAATCCCCCTGGCCCGGCACGATGAGGGAGGCTAAGAAGCCGGGCCGGCGCTTCCGGAAGCCGTCGAGCGCCCGCTCGAACACGGCCCGTTCCCCGCCGACGCCCGGGTCGATGAGGACCCGGGCCGAGCCGCCGCAGATCGCGCCCTCTATATCCGCCGGGTCGGCGTCGAGCCGGAAGGACACGAGCCGGGCTTTTCCGTCGCGCAAAGCTTCGCCGGCGATCGCTTCGACCCGCGCCTCGAGCAGTCCACCGCCGACCGTCCCGGCTACAAGCCCGGCCGCCGAAAATATGGCCGAGGCGCCCGGAACCTGCGGCGTCGAGCCTTCGGCCTCGACGATCGTCGCCAGAGCGAGCCCTTCCCCTCCGGCCATGGACTCGATGAGCTTGGGGAAGCTGTAATTCATGCCGCGGCGGCCAGGACCGCTTCCTTGAGCGCGGCGAAGGCGAGATCGGCCTTGTAGCCGTTCTCGCGGAGCGGCGAGGCGTCCTTGAGCGCCTCATCAACGGCCTGCCGGACGAGCGCCTCCGATACGGGCTTGCCGCGCAAAACGTCCTCCGCTTTTCTCAACCGCCACGGTATCGGCGCGACGCCGCCCATCACGACCGAGATCTCCGCGAAAACGCCGCCTTGGACGACGCCCGTTACGGCCGCCGAGACGAGGGCAAAGTCCCAGGTGCCGCGCTCCTTGAGCTTGACGTAGACCGCTTTTTGCCCAGCCTTGGGCGCCGGGACCCAGACGCTTTTCAGGAATTGGCCTTTATCGAGGATATTCTCGCGCCTGCCGTCGATCTCAGGGAGGGCATAGAACTGCTCGAGAGGGACGACTTTATCGCCCTTGACGCTCCCGATCGTCGCCTTCGCGCCGAGGCTGATCAGGGCCGGGGCCAGATCCGACGGGTAGACGATGAAACAGCCGCTTCCGCCGAAGATCGCATGGTACTTGTTCCGCCCCTGGAAGGCGTAGCAGTTGAAGCCGCCCTTCTTCCGGCAGACGACCTGGGGGTCGCGGTAATACCAGCAGCGCGGCCGCTGGCAAAGGTTGCCGCCGACCGTGCCCACGTTCCGGAGCTGAGGTGTCGCCAGCGACCGTGCCGCCTGCCTAAGGCTCGGGTAATTCCGGGCCACGGCCGCGTCCTCGTCCAGATCGACGACCTTGGTCATGGCGCCGATCCTCAGTCCTTCTTTCTCCGGCACGATCCCGGCCAGGCCGGCGACGGCCTGAAGGTCGGCGACGAGTCCGGCCGTCGCGACGCCGCTCTTGAGCTCGTCGATGAGGTCCGTGCCGCCAGCCATCATCGCGACCGGCTCCTTCGTTTCGGCCAGGAGGGCGGCCAGCTCGTCCGCGGTCCGCGGCTGGGCGATCTTGAATTCTCTCATGACCCGGCCTCCTTCCGCTTGAGGGCCGCAAGGACGCGCTGGGGCGTCATCGGGATCTCGCGGACGTGAACGCCGATAGCGTTATAGACGGCGTTGGCGATGGCCGCGGAACTCGGGATGCGCGGCGGCTCGCCGAGGCCCTTCGTCCCCAAATTATTCAGCCGTGTATCGACGATGTCGACGAAAATGGGCGTGATCTCCGGGATGTCGAGCGAGGTCGCGATCTTGTAATCACAGAGGTTGGGATTGACCGGGTTCCCGGTCGTATCGTCCATGACCCGCTCTTCGAAAAGGCCGGCGCTCAGGCCCTGGGTGACGGCTCCGACGACCTGGCTTTCGGCCGTCAGCTTGTTGATGATCTGACCGCTGTCGTGGGCGGCGACGTGCTTGAGGACTCGGATGCGCCCGGTCTCGACGTTCACGTCGACCTCGGCGAAGTGGGCACCGAACGTGTTAAAGGCGTACGCGTCGCCCGGATAGCCGGTCCTCTCGCCGTGGAAGGGCGTCTCCCGGCGCAGGTCGCGGTAGACGTCGGCGAAGACAACCGTCTTTTCGGGTGCGCTTTTAGCGAAGAATTTCCTGTCGCCCATGGCGACGTCGTCGGCCGCAACCTTGAGCCGCGCCGCCGCTACCGCCTTGAGCCGGTCGACCGCCTTGAGGGCGGCGTCGCGTACGGCCGGGGCCACGGACGGCGTCGTTAGACTGCCGCCTGAGAGCGGTGCCCAGGGGTAGTCGGAGTTGCCGAGCTTGACCGTGATGTCCTTCGGCTCGAGCCCGAGCGTCTCGGCCGCGACGACGGCCATGTGTGTCCGCGTGCCGGTGCCGAGGTCCTGCGTGCCGCAGACGACCTCGACGCTCATGTCCGGGTAGAGGACGATGTCGGCCAGTGTCCCCGGCACGCCGGCGCCGAACCAGATGCTCGTAGCGACGCCGATGCCGCGTCGCACCGGTCCGCTCCCTTCGCCGGGCTTGCGGTTCCGCCGCTCCCAGCCGATGGCCTTGGCCCCGAGTTCGTAGCACATGTCGAGGCCTTTGGTCGAGTAGGGGAGGCCCGTGTCGCCCAGGTTCCGCGTCGAGTAATTTTTCTTGCGAAGCTCCAGGGGATCCATTTCCAGGGCCGCGGCCAGCTCGTCCATCACGCCTTCGAGCCCGAGGGCGCCCTGGGTGTGGCCCGGGGCCCGCGTCGCCCGCGAGGCGCCGGTGTTCGTGAAAACGGTGAATTCCTCGACCTTGCAGTTGGGGCACTTATAGATATCGACGACGGGCTCCGAGACCTCGTCGCCCGCCCCGACGCCGCCCGACGCGTAGTTCACGAGCGAGAACGCGGTCAAGGACCCGTCCTTTTTCGCCCCGACCTTATATGTTTGGAGCGAGGAGGGCCGATAGCCGACACAGACGGCGTTGTCGCGCCGCGACAACAGGATCTTGACGGGCCGTCGCGTTTCGCGGGCCAGGTTCGCGGCGGCGACCGTATGCTCGTTGAGGCCGAGCTTGCTGCCGAAGCCGCCGCCCATGTATTTCTTGATGACCGTGACGTTGGCCGCGGGCACCTTCAGGGTCCGGGCCAGGCCGTCGCGGACGCCGTGGATGTTCTGCGTCGAATCATAGACGACGAGATGGTCGCCCTCCCAATACGCGACGCTGCCGTGGGTTTCCGCCGGGTTGTGGATCTCGAACGCCGTGCGGTAGGTCCGCTCGACGACGACGTCGGCTTCCGCGAAGCCCTTCTCGACGTCACCCCGGCTGTACTCGTTGAACTTTTCGACGTTCCCCTTGCCGTCGCGGACCTGCGGGGCGCTCGCGTCGCGGGCCTTTTCCCAATCGACGACGTAGGGCAGGGTCTTGTACTCGACTTTGATGCGGGACAGGGCTTTCTCGGCCGTTCTCTCGTCGACCGCGGCCACGGCCGCGACCTGTTGACCGGCGTAGCGGACCTTGCCCTCAGCAAGCTTAAGGGCGGCGAAGACCCCGGGCAGGGCCAGGGCCGGGGCGAGGTCGATGGAGACGACCTCGGCCGCGGCGTGGGGCGAGCGCAGGATCTTGCCGATGAGCATGTCCTTGAGCTTGATGTCCTGGGTGTACGTGGCCCGGCCGGTGACGACCTCGCGGCCGTCGATGCGGCGCGTCGGCTTGCCGATGAGACGGTAGTCGGGGGCTTTGGTATTCATTTCAGGCCCCCCTCATCTTCCTGGCCGCGGCGTCGACGGCCCCGTAGATCTTAGCGTAGTTGCCGCAGCGGCAGAGGTTGCCGGAGAGCGCCTGCTTGATCTCGTCGAGGGACGGGGCCGGGTTCTTCTCGAGGAAAGCGGAGGTGGTCATCAGGAAGCCGGGCGTGCAGAAGCCGCACTGATAGCCGTCCTTTTCGATGAAGGCCTCCTGGACGGGGTGGAGCTTCTCGCCCTCAGCCAGGCCTTCAACCGTCTTGACGGCCTTGCCGTCGGCGCGGATGGCGAGATACATGCAGGCGTAAACGGGCGCTCTGTCGAGGAGGACCGTGCAGCCGCCGCACTCACCCCGGTCGCAGATTTTTTTCGTGCCCGCGAGGTCGAGACGGTCGCGCAGGACGTCGAGGAGCGTTTCGTTGGGCTCGACGGTGAGGCTCGCTTTCTTTCCGTTGACGGTCAGCGTGATCGTCTTCTTGTCGTAGACGGGGACCCGGCCTTTCCTGGTCGCGATCGTCTGCCCGAGGAGGGGCGGCAGGACGGCCGTGCCCAAAGCACCCGTCCCCATGCCCTTGATGAAATCGCGGCGGCTGACGCCGCCCGGGTGCTTCTTGTCCGGATTTTTTTCCATGGTCACCTCTCGGCAAACACCGGGCTCAGAGAAGTCTCAGCAGGGCCAGGGCGCCGAGAGAGAGAGCCAACACCGCGGGTGAAGCCCAGCGCAGGTGAGCCGGCCGGCTTTCGAGCGCGGCGAGGACGGCGCCGACCCGGAAGCCCAGGGGAACGGTGAGGGCCGACAGAGCCACGGCGATGGGCGCGTAGTAGAGCGAAAGGGGATAGGACGTCCCCGCGACACAGGGTGCGACGCCCGTCGCGAACTTGACCAAGGGGAAGAGGTTGACGGCGACGAGCGCGGCTATGCCTCCAACGAGCCCTCGCCCAGCGGTTTTCCCTGCGAGCGATTTGCGGATGATGCTGACAATGAGGACGAAGGCCGCGCCCTCCATGACGATGGCGAAGATGGGGTTGCCGATGGCGCCGTGGAGGACGGGCAGTCCGAGGAGCAGGGCGTCGAAGAGCTTGAAGCCCGAGGCGATAACGACCATCAGGGCCGCCGTCTTGACGCGGGGCGAAACCGCCCAGGCTGCCGCCAGGAAGAAGAGGGCCGCGCCCGTCATCAGCGAGCCGGAGACGGTCGAAGCGCACTGGCGTAGGTACATGCCGAGCGCCGCTTCGGAGAGTCCCCAGAGGCCGCCCAGGACGAGGACCGGGCCCCAGTTCGTTTTTTGCGGGGTTTGAGACATCGTTCCCTCCGGATTCCGGATTTTTGGGGAGATACATCCCTCAATATACGGAGTTCGCCAGGCCGCGTCAATTCGAGGGTTTGCGCTCCTTCTCCGCGTCCTTGTCGCGGAAATACTTGAGAACGAGGCCCGTGCATACGAATGTCGCGATGATGAGGAAGAGAATGACGAAGAACGCCAGCCGGAGGAACGCCCATTCGAGACTGGCGTCCTTCTCCCCGTGGTAGATATCCGTCAACGCGGCGAACGAAAGAAAGAGAGCGACCAGCCCCAGGATTGCCAGCGTCAGAGAAACCGTCGCCCAAACTCTGAGCTTTTTCATGATCACCTCCCTACCTTCGCTATTCTAACATTACCCCGCTCCAACGAATAGCCAGCTCGCCACTAGTAGCCTTTCCCCCTGGGTATCACCGCCAGCACCCCGATTAGTCGGTCTCTCGGATCCAGCTCGAAGATCACCCGATATTCTCCAACCCGGAAGCGATAGAATTCTTTCAGCTTTCCCTCGAGAGATCGAACGTCCTTATGGCGGAGGGGGTTTTCAGCGTCTGCCAGCTCTCCCAAACGGTCGAGGACCCGGAGAGAGGCCGTTTTGTCCAGACGCTTAAGGGCTTTCAGGGCGGAATTGGAAAACTCAACGCTCCAGCTTTTTTCGGGCATCAACTAAAGAGACGGTTTTCCTTTGCCGGAATTCCCGCGATGCAGCCCGTATCCGCTCGTACAAACCCGGAACGGCCATGAGTTCGGCTGTTTCTTTACGCCGCTCGATATAAGCGTCGATCAGGTCGACGATCAAATCGTTCATTTTTCTGTTCTCAAGGCTGGCCACCGCCTTGAGGAGGTTTTTTTTGTCTTCGGGAATACGGATGGTCGCGGTCTCCATGGAGGCCCTCCTCTGATAGTAGCTTAAGCGATTAAGCGCTTTTTGTCAAGAAGCGATTTCCTTATGAGACAACGACCGGCCGGTCCGGATTTTCTCATTGAATGCCCCTTCTTTTCTTTTCAATAAATCGAACCAGGCCGAGCGGTCTCCCGATAGGACGCTGGGGCTTGAGAATGGCGGCCGGACGGATCTCAACGCCGGATTCGACTGAGGCTGCGGCTTGGGGGCCAGAGGCCGCAAGGGCCGTGACCGCCCGGGCTAAAAATCGAAATCCAGAAGAAGCGTGAATAGGTCCTCCTTGAACGGGAGGACGGATCCGACCAGGCGATGGGTGTACTCGGCGTGCAGGGCAATGTTCACCGCCGACCAGCTTCCGAGGTAATAGCGCACGAGGGCGGAATAGGCGTTTATCCGGCTGACGCTGTCAGCGCTCGGCGGGCGGACCCAGTTGTACATCAGCGATCCCACGAGGCGGTTATTGGCCAGAGCCGCGCAGTCGAGCTGGACAACGCCGCCCCAGAACGCGTAATCCCTGGTCGGGTCGAAGTCGTTGAAGGCCCCGTCGTCCACGCCCCGGAAGGCCATGGCCTGAAGATTGAGCGTTTTCCAGTTCAGACTGAAATCGCCGCCCAGGCGGTAGAAATTCCTGTTATGCTGGCCGGCGGCGTCGCCCAAGGGCGAAACGATCGGATCGCCGGGGTCCGCCGGCTGCCAGCCGAGATAGCCGAAGACACCGAACCTCTGCCCGGCCGACTGGCCCTCCCCCCTGCCGAAGGTTTTGGACAGGGCGAAGTAGAGGTCGGCGAACCGGTTGTTGTCGGGGTTGGCCCCGCTGCCGTTGATGAAGCCCAGGGCGTACTTGAGACCTGGATTGAAACGGCCGGTGGCCTCCACGCCGATATGGTTGGCGGAAAAATCGAACTTATTCCGTGAGCCCGCGAAGCCGTAGAACTCGAACGGCTGGAGGATGCAGTAAAGCCGCTTGGAGCTCAGGAGCTGAAAGCCCGGCTCGAAGCGGCCGACGCGCAGGTTGAGCTTATCCTGGATGATGTTGCTGAAGACCACGTTGGCCGATTCGATGGCCGCGAGCTGGGCCGGGTTGTCGCCGTTTCCGGGCCCGGTAAAATCTGCGGCCGGCTCGTCGACGCGCGGCGTGTAGACGAACAGGAACGAGATGTTCTTGTGGAGGACGCCCGCGGCAAGCAAATCCAGGCCGTAGAGGTGGAAGCCGGAGGTCGTGCCTTCGCCGTCATGGTAGATCGAATATCCGGCCGTGGTCCGGATAGCGAGGGGGATGGCGGTTTCGAAGACGGTCTTTTCGAGGCCGGTCTGGCCGGGGGTTTGGTAGCCGTTGTCGCGGAAGCGCTGGCCCCAGTCGTTGAGTTTGGGGAAGGCGACGTGGCACATGTTGCAGTTGTAGCCGTACTTCCGGGCGAAGGCCGGGATGGCCAGCGCCGTCTGACTGAGGGCGAGAAGGGCGAAAACGAGGCCGAAGGTGACGGTCAGGATCTTTCTCATGGCTCCCCCCTCACTTGTGCAATTCGTCCGGCGCGATCGGTTTGACGTTGGCGACTTCCGGGTTGAGGCTGTCAAGGGCCTTGATGAAGGCCACCAGCGCCTTTTTCTCGAGCTTGGTCAGGCCCAGGGGGAGCATCAGCGGGTCGAGGTTGGGATCCTTGCCGCCGCCGAGGTTGTAGAAATCGATCAGCGACTCGAGCGTATTTTCCGACCCGTCGTGCAGGTACGGGGCGCGCCGGGCCGCGTCGCGGACCGTGGGGGTCTTGAAGGCCCCCATGTCGCGGGGGTTTTTCGTGATCGCGTAGCGCCCCGTATCGGGCTTCTTGGGGTCTTTGGCCGGCACGCCGATGTTGTGGAAACGGCCGTCGCTGAAGTAGGGGCCCCAGTGGCAGGAGGTGCAGTGCCCCTTGCCGTTGAAAACCTCGAGCCCCTGCTTTTCGAGAGGGGTCAAGGCCTGATGGTCGCCGCGGGCGTAGCGGTCGAAACGCGAATCGGTCGTGACGACCGTGCGCTCGAAGGCGGCGATGGCGTCGGCGACCTGATCGACGGTGATCGGGCCCTCACCGAACACGGCCCGGAATTCCTCGACGTACCCCGAGATTTTGTCGACGGTCTGGATCATGGCCTGGTGCGTGTTGCCCATCTCGATTGGGTTCTGGATCGGCCCCTTGGCCTGATCCTCGAGCGACGGCGAGCGTCCGTCCCAGAACTGGAGCGGGCTGTAGGCGGCGTTGGAAACCGGGGGCGCCCGGCGGCCGCCGAGTTGCCCGCGGATGCCTTTGCTTGTCGGGCCCTCGTCGGACCAGCCCAGGGCCGGATCATGGCAGGAGGCGCAACTGACCGTGCCGTCGGCCGAGAGACGGGGGTCGAAATAGAGCTCTTTTCCCAGGTGGATCTTGAGGCTCGACGGCGGGTTTCCCGGCGGGGCGATGACGGGAGGCAAGGGGCCGAGCCGCTGCGGGCCGAGCACCTGCACGTTGACCTGGGTGATGGGCGGCGTTTTATCCTCGGCCGAAGCGGAAACCGCGCTCGAGCCGGCCCAGAAAAGACAAACGGTCACGGCTATCAGAATAATTTTTCGCACGATTCGGCTACCTCCTTTGAAGATTGTCATGCGGACGACCTTCAGGTCGTTGCCTGGGTTTTCGCCTTAGCCGGGCCCTTGGCCCAGAGCCGGTTGACGACCCGGATCAGGACGAGACCGCTCGCGATGAAGACCCCCAGAAGCACGAGGGCGTAGGTCGTGCGGCCATAGAGGAAATTGCCGACCATGAACAGGGCCGACCATATGGTCAGCGATCCCGAGACCCAGCCGACGAGGGCCAAGGGGAAGCTCTCGCCGGGGGCCCTGGCCTCGGCCTCGGAGATGCCCGCCTCCTTCCGGATCGCCTTCCATCCCGGCCCGAAGGGACGGACTTTCTTGTAGAAGGCGATCAGCGTCTTGTGCTCGGTCTGCGGGCCGAGGAAGGCCGTCAGCACCCAGCTGATCGTCGTTACCGCGACCGTCAGGATGAGGGCGTAGTGCGTCGGGACGATGACCCCGAACTTGCGCAGGACGAGGAGGAGGAGGGAGAAGGAGAACGAGCTGACCATGGCGTTGATTTCGCACCAGGCGTTGACCCGCCACCAGAACCAGCGGACGAGGTAGAGGAGGCCCGTGCCCGCCCCGATCTGGAGGATGATGTCGAAACTGTCCTTGGCCGTGTCAAGGACGAAGACGAGCGCGCCGGCCGACACGAACAGGACGATCGTGGCCACGCGGCCGATCATGACGTAGTGCTTCTCGGTGGCGCTCTTGTTGATGAATCTCCGGTAGAAATCGTGGACGAGGTAGGAGGCGCCCCAGTTGAGATGGGTCAGGTTGGTCGAGGAGTTGGCCGCGATCAGGCCGCCGACCATCAGGCCAATGAAGCCGACGGGCAGGAACTTGAGCATGGCCGGGTAGGCGATGTCGTGGCCGAGGAGGGCCGGGTTGAGGTGGGGGAAGGCCTTCTGGATGTCGGAGAGCTGGGGGTAGACGATGATCGAGCACAGGCCGACGAGGATCCAGGGCCAGGGCCGGAGGACGTAGTGGGCGATGTTGAAGAAGAGCACGGCCCCGAGCGAGTCCTTCTCCGATTTCGAGGCCAGCATGCGCTGGGCGATGTAACTGCCGCCGCCCGGCTCGGCCCCGGGGTACCAGACCGCCCACCACTGGACGGCCAGGGGCATGATGAAGATGGCGATGGCCAGGTCCCAGTTGCTCTTGAAGTTCGGCAGCATGCTCAGGAAGTTGATGCCGCCGGGGCCGGGCGTCGCGGAGAGCTTCTCGACGAGGACGCCCATGCCGCCGACGTACTTGACGGCGAAGTAGGCCGCGGCGATGACGGCGGTCATCTTGATAAAGAACTGGATCATGTCGATGATGAGGACGCCCCAGAGCCCGGTGACCGTGGCGAAGACGACGTTGAGGACGCCGACGAGGAGGAGCGTCTGCCAGCGCTCCAGGCCGAAGAGGATGGCGGCGATCTTGCAAGCGGCCAGATTGACCGTGGCCATGATGATGCAGTTGAAGACGAAGCCCAAATAGACCGAGCGGAAGCCGCGGACGACGCCGGCCGCCTTCCCGGAATAGCGCAGCTCGTAGAACTCGAGGTCCGTCAGGACCTCGGACCGCCGCCACATCCGGGCGTAGAAGAAGACCGTCGCGACGCCGGTCAGGGTGAAGGCCCACCAAACCCAGTTGCCGGCGACGCCGTTGCGGCGGACGATGTCCGTGACCAGATTCGGGGTGTCGCTGCTGAACGTCGTGGCCACCATCGACAGGCCGGCCAGCCACCAGGGCACCATGCGCCCGGAGGCGAAGAACTCGGAGGTGTTCTTGCCCGACCGCTTGCGGTAGAAAAGGGCGGGGCCGAAACAGACGAGCAGGATGGCGAAGACGATGACCCAGTCGATGGTTTGAAGATGCATGGTTATTGTCCTTTCCCGAAAGACGCTGGACCGCGCATGGCGCGCCTATTATACGGAGAGAAAACGGCCAGAACAAGTAGTTCTCTCGACGACGCCCATATTATCCTCAGGGCATCGTCTCCGTCCGCTGCGGTGATTCTTAACGCCTCCCCGGCCCGGAGTCGATGGGAGGAGCGGCAGGGAGCGAACTTTGGGGAGCGACCGATAGAAGTGCGGCGGAGCGGCTCGGAGCCGCACATCTAGGAAATATCTTAAACAAGTCCACTGAAAGAAATTTCTTTTCAGATATTTACCAGAATTGTAGCTCCGGGTACTCCGCCACAATTCTGCTGGTCGCTACGAAGACTCCGCTCCCTGCCGCTCCCTCCGACGACGCCCATCGGATCCTATAAGCATCGCCGTGAAAAGAAGGGAATGCCCCTATAAGAGGTCCTCCCTCTGTTACATCCGTTGCGAGGCGTTTTGACCTGCCCCGTCGATATCTGGTATAAGTAGGATAAATATTCGACATGACGGAGGCCCCCATGCGACTCAATAAGTCATTTAGATTCTGTATATTAGCTGTCATCATCGGGTTCGCCCTTCCGGCCTTTGCCGAGAAGCTGCCGACGGCCAGGCCGGAGCTGGTCGGCCTGTCCACGGAGCGGCTGGGGAGGATCGGCGAGCTGATGCAGAAGTACGTCGACGAGGGCCGCCTCGGCGGTGCGGTCACGCTCGTCGCGCGGAACGGAAAAGTCGCCTACCTCCAGTCCTTCGGCAAACTCGACCCGACGACCGGCGCGGCCATGCCGACGGACGCCGTCTTCCGCATCGCCTCGCAGTCCAAAGCCGTGACGAGCGTCGCCGTCATGATCCTCTTCGAGGAGGGGAAGCTCTTGTTGGACGATCCGGTTTCGAAGTACATCCCCGAGTTCAAGGACACGACGGTCGCCGTCCCGGAGGCGGCGAAAAAGGGGCCGGGCTACAAGATCGTCCCGGCGAAACGCCCCATCACCGTCCGCGATCTGCTGACGCACACCGCCGGCATCTCCTACGGCGACGGGCCGGCCAAGGACCTCTATAAAGCTGCCGGCCTCCAAGGATGGTTCATGGCGGACCGGCCGGAGCCCATCGGTGCGTATATCAAAAAACTCGCTCGACTTCCGTTCGACGCCCAGCCGGGCGAGAAGTGGGTCTACGGCTACAACACCGATATCCTCGGCTACCTCGTCGAGGTCGTCTCGGGGATGAGCCTGGCCGATTTCATCAAGGCCAGGATCACCGGACCGCTGGGGATGTCCGACACTTCCTTCTTCCTGCCCGAGGATAAAGCCGGACGGATGACGGCCGTCTTCGGGGCCAACAAAGACGGCAAGGCCGAGCTCGTGGCCGATCCCCGGGAAAACGCCTACGTCAGAGGACCCAGGACGTGCTATGGAGGAGGGGCGGGGCTCCTCTCGACGGCCGAGGATTACGCCCGCTTCCTGCTCATGCTCCAGAGCGGCGGCGAGTGGGGCGGCGTCCACGTCCTAAGCCCGAAGTCGGTCGAGCTCATGACCGCGGACCACGTCGGGGCGCTCTATGGAAGTCAGGGCTTCGGACTCGGCTTCTGGGTGACGAAGGAGCTTGGGAAAAACGGCGAGCCGGGGTCGGTCGGGGCTTTCGGCTGGGGCGGCGCTTACCATACGACGTACTGGGTGGACCCGGCCGAAAAACTCGTCGCCGTGTTCATGACCCAGCTCCTGCCCGCCGGCGGAAGCGACGCCCAGGGTAAGTTCAAGGCCCTCGTCTACCAGTCGATCATAGAGTCCTATTCCCGCTAACCGGCCGCCTCGTCGGTTCAGCGGACCTGGCGCTCGAGCTTTTCGTATTCTTCGCGGATCTCGGCGGGGAGCCGGCCCTTGTAGGGTTTGAGGAAGGCCCGGACCTCGTCGACCTCGCTCTTCCATTCCTTGATGTTGACCTCGAAGAGCCGTTCGAGCTTGTCCTTGGGGAGGGAGAGGCCGGTCATGTCGAGGTCCTGGACGCGCGGGACGAGGCCGGCCGGGGTTTCCTTCGCCGGGACCGCGCCCGTTACCCGGTCGATGACCCACTTGAGGACCCGCATGTTGTCGCCGAACCCGGGCCAGATGAACTTTCCCCGGTCGTCCACCCGGAACCAGTTGACGGAGAAGATCTTGGGTGGACGCGACAGGCGGTTGCCCACGTTCAAGTAGTGGCGCCAGTAGTCGGCCATGTTATAGCCGCAGAAGGGCAGCATGGCCATGGGGTCGCGGCGGACGACGCCGACCTTCCCGGTGGCCGCGGCCGTCGTCTCCGAACCCATCCGCGCGCCCATGAAGACGCCGTGGGACCAGTTGAAGCTCTCGGTGACGAGGGGGATGAGCTGGGTGCGGCGGCCGCCGAAGATGATGGCCGAGATGGGCACGCCCCTCGGGTTCTCGGCCTCCTTGGAGAGCATGGGCGAGTTGATGAGAGAGGCCGTGAACCGGGAGTTGGCGTGGGCCGCCTTGGTCCCCGACGCCGGCGTCCACGGATTGCCCTGCCAGTCGAGGAGATGCTCGGGGACGGGCCCGTCGAGGCCCTCCCACCAGGGCTCGTTCCGGTCCGTGTCCAGGGCGACGTTGGTGAAGAGCGTTGGGTTGAAGGCGCCCCGCTTGATCGTCTTCATCATGTTCGGGTTCGTCTTCATCGACGTCCCTGGCGCGACGCCGAAGTAGCCGGCCTCGGGGTTGATGGCCCAGAGCCGGCCGTCCGGGCCGATGTTGAGCCAGGCGATGTCGTCGCCGAGCGTCCAGACCCTGTAGCCGGGCAGGGCCGACTCCATCATGGCCAGGTTTGTCTTACCGCAGGCGCTGGGCAGGGCGGCCGTGACATAGGTGACGTGGCCGCGGTGATCCTCGATGCCCATGATGACCAT
Organism: Candidatus Aminicenantota bacterium; assembly: GCA_026393975.1. GTDB lineage: Bacteria > Acidobacteriota > Aminicenantia > Aminicenantales > Saccharicenantaceae > RBG-16-66-30. The sequence goes on from JAPKZD010000003.1 coordinate 33,856, forward strand.
GTGCTCGGCCAGCCAGCCCTGCTTGTAACCGAGGAAGGAGCCGATGCGGAGCGAGACGCACTTCTTGCCGAGAAGGGCGTTGCCGCCATAACCGGAGCCGACGCTCCAGACGAGGCCTTCCTCCGGGAAGTGCATGATGTAGCGGCGGTTGGGGTCGAGGGTGCCGATCGAGTGAAAGCCCTTGATGAAATCCTCGTGGTTGCGCAGCTTCTCCAGGATGGGCGTGCCGATGCAGGTCATGATGCGCATGCTGACCGCGACGTACGATGAATCCGTGACCATGAGGCAGGCCTTGGCATAGGGCGATTCCGGGTGGCCCATCATGTAGGGGATGACGTACATCGTCCGCCCGGTCATGCAGCCTTCGGAGAGCTTGGCCATGAACTTCTTGGCCTTCGCCGGCTCCATCCAGTTGTTGTTTGGGCCCGAGGCTTCTTTCGTGGGGTGGCAGACGAAGGTCACTTTCTCGGTCCGGGCGACGTCGGTCGGGGAGGAGCGATGGAGGTAGGCCGTCGGCCAAGTCTTGTGGTTGAGCTTCTGGAAAACGGGGCCGTTCAGCCGCTCCTCGTTCAGGCCGATTTCGAGGAGGCGCCAGGCCTCGCCGTCAGAGCCGTCGCACCAATAGACACGGGCCGGCTTAGCCAGGCGCTCCTGGTCCTCGACCCATCGTTCAGCGGCGGATACCATGCTCCTCAGTCCACTCCCTTTTTATCAATTCAAAATGGCGAAGTCAAACCCCAGACTTCCCGGGGTTAACCCTGAGCCTCGCTTCTCATCCCCGCCTTGAAAGGCGGAGCTTAGCGTCAAGGGACGAGCCTTCGGCTCGCCACTCGCCCGTGTCTTATATCCACGGGCGAGTACTGCGGAAATGGACCCCCAGGCAAGGCCGCCCTCATCGCTTCGCGCATGAGGACTGCAAAGCCCGGGGCCCCAGCCGCTGTCGGCGAACGGGTCAAACCTGGATCTCGTAGACGATGGGGATCCCGGCGAGTGAAATATCGGGATTGAACGTCCAGGAGACGAGGTTGACGGCCCGGGGATAAGGGATGAACCGGGCCCGGGTGAAGGGTCCCGCCGGCCAGCCCCGTTTTGTGAAATCGATCGTCCCGACGCATCCGGCGGCCTTAATTGCGTTCAAATAGGCCCGCAGAAACGCCGTGCGCTCGGCGGGGGAGAGGTCGGGGAAGGCGACATGGTTGATCCAGGCCCAGCGTTCGACCTTCTTTCCCAGGTGGTCGTGGAGGATGAAGTTGATCATCGCCTGGCCGTCCTCGTCGCGCCAGGAGGCGTGGGCCATCCGCTCCAGCCCCTCGTAGTCGCCTTTAAAGGTCTCGATGGAAATGCCTTCTAGCATGGGAGTAAGTATACCATCTTTCCCCCACTTCCTTCCCGGGGTTTAATCGGCTAGAATGGATGGGTATTTTCAATAAAGGGAGTTCGTGAGTATGAAAAAAACGACGGTTTTAAGAAAAGCCATCATGGAGCGGAGGGCGGTCGTCGTCCCCGGCTGCCATGACGCCCTGTCCGCCAAGGTCATCGAGAAGGCCGGTTTCGAGGCCATCCAGATCTCGGGCTACGGCCTGGCCGGGGCCTTCCTGGCCAAGCCGGACGTCGGCCTCGTGCGGATGAAGGACGTCCTCGACCTGTCTTGGAACATCACCCAGGCCGTGGGCATCCCGGTCATGGCCGACATCGACACCGGCGGCGGCAACGCCGTCAACGCCGCTTGGATCACCGAGCGCCTGATCGCGATGGGCTTGGCCGGGATGAACATCGAGGACCAGGTCTTTCCCAAGCGCTGCGGCCATATGGCCGGAAAAGAGGTCATCCCGGCCGAGGAGATGGCCGGGAAGGTCAGGGCCTGCGCCGCCATCCGGGACGCGAAGGACAAAGACTTCATCATCAACGCCCGGACAGACGTTTTCGCCGGGATGGGGCTCGACGAAGCCATCCGCCGCTGCAACCTGTACCTCGGGGCCGGCGCCGACCTGGCCTTCATCGACGGCATCAAGAGTCGGGCCGACATCGAGAAGGCGGTCAAGGCGGTCAAGGGGCCGCTGTCCGTCAACCTCATGGATGCGATCACCGGCATGAAAACCGAGCTCCTCCCCATCCCCGAGCTCAAGAAGATGGGCGTCGGCCGGGTCTCCATCCCGGTGGCTTCCATCATGGTCGCCCACAAGGCCCTGCTCAGCTTCTTCCAGGCGCTCAAGGCGTCGCCGACCGGCATCCTGGCCGGACAGACCCAATGGGCGTCGTCTTTCGAGGAGTACACGGATTTCGTCGGACTCAAGGAATACCGGGCCATGGAGAACGAATATCTGCCCGGCGAGCGCGTCGATTCCAAGTACAAAGGCCAGAAGAAGATCGTCGGCTGACGTCGCCCTTCATTCAGCGGACGACAAGGAGGGTGAAGGGGAAGACGTAGGCCTGGAGGAAGACGAGGAGGCCCATCAGCGCGGCCAGGGCCAGGCTGTGGAAAAAGACGTAGCGGAGGATGTCGCCCTCATGGCCGTACCAGCGGGTGGCCGTGGAGGCGACGACGATGCTTTGCGCGTCGATCATCTTGCCCATGACTCCTCCGGAGCTGTTGGCCGAGGCCATGAGGACCGGGCTCAGGCCGAGCTGTCCGGCCGAGATCTTCTGAAGACTGCCGAAGAGGATGTTCGAGGACGTGTCCGAGCCGGTCAGGGCCACGCCGAGCCAGCCGAGCATCGTGCCGAAGAAGGGGTAGAGGATCCCCGTCTGGGCGAAGGCCAGGCCGAGCGTCGCGTCGAGGCCCGAGTAGCGCGTCATGTAGCCGAGAGAAAGCATGGCGGCCACTGTCAGCAGCGAAAAGCGGACCCGCTTGAGCGTCCGGCCGTAGGCCCGGAGGAGCTGGCGCGGTGAGAACGACATCAGGAACCCCGAGACGACGGCCGCGGCGAAGATCCCCGTCCCGGTAAACGAGAGCCAGTTGAAGGTGAAGACGGCCGGCTCTGCCGTCTGCAACGCGATGACGGGGGGTACCCGGAAGACGAGCTTGTCCAGGCCGGGGACCGGGAAGCGGACGATGGACAGGCCGTCGAGGATGGCCTTGACCTGCGGAGTGCCCCACAGGAAGACGAAGACGCTCAGGACGAGCCAGGGCATCCAGGCGCGGACGAGCTCGCCGGCCGTGAGGCGGCGCCGGGGAAGGGAAGGTCCTGTTTCTTCTTCGCCCGCGATGCCGAGCGTTGTCTTGGGCCGCCACTTCAGGAGGAAAAGGACGAGCGCGGCCATGGAGATGACGGCCGCTCCGACGCCCGCGAGCCAGGGACCGTGGTAGTTCGAAATGAGAAACTGGGGGACTGCGAAAGAAACTCCGGCGACGACGAGGGCCGGCCAGACTTCCTTCATCTTCCGGAAGCCGCAAAAGGCCCAGACGAGCCAGAAGGGGATGAGGAGGGAGAAAAACGGGAGCTGACGCCCGACCATGGCGCTCAACTGGCGGACGTCGAGGCCGGTGACCCCGGCCAGAGCGACGATGGGCGTCCCCAGCGCGCCGAAGGCCACGGGCGCCGTGTTGGCGATGAGGGACAGGCCGGACGCGGCGAGCGGGGCGAAGCCGAGGCCGATGAGGATGGCCGCGGTCACGGCCACCGGCGTGCCGAAGCCCGCCGCGCCTTCGAAGAACGCGCCGAAGGAGAAGGCGATGAGGAGGAGCTGGAGCCGGCGGTCGCGCGTGATCCCGGTCAGGCTGTCCTGCATGACCTTGAAGTGGCCCTTCTCGACGGTCAGGTCGTAGAGGAAGATGACGTTGAGGATGATCCAGCCGATGGGGAAGAGGCCGTAGGCGGCCCCCAGCCCCGCCGTCCGCAGGGCCATTCCCGCCGGCATCCCGAAGGCGAAGACCGCGGCGAGCGCGGCCGCGGCCAGGCCGAGCAGGGCCGCTACGTGGGCCCGGAGCCGGAAGAGGGCGAGACCGACGAGCAGGATGACGATGGGCAGGGCGGCGAGGAGCGTCGAGAGCCCGGCGCTCGAGAGCGGATCATAGACCTGGTGCCATTCCATGTTTCTTAGAGGACGCCGTCGGTTTCCTTGTTGAGGCGGTCGAAGAACGCAGCCATGAACCGGTGCCGCTCGGCGGCGATCCGCTTCCCTTCGCGGGTCGTCATCCGGTCCTTGACCCGGCCGAGCTTGACCAGAAATTCCCGGTAGGCGGTGTCCTCCCGCGAGTAGGGCTTGGTCTTCCTGACGTCGATCGCCTTGTCGTGGAGCTGCGCCCCGACCTCCCCGGCGAAGAGGAAGGCCCGGCCGACGCCGACGGCACCGATCGAGTCGAGCTTGTCGGCGTCGAACAGGATCTTGGCCTCAAGAGTCTTTGGTACGGCCCTTTTCCGGAAGCGGTGTGTCCGGATGCAGTGGACGACGGCCCGAACCGTGGCGGCGTCGAGGCCGCGGCGTTCGAGCAGATTCCTGGCCAGCGCCGCGCCGCTCCGGCCGTGACAAACCTTCCCGTTCGACCGGTCCTCTTCCTCCCGCCCGATGTCGTGGAGGAGGGCAGCCAGCTTGAGGACGCCGAGGTCGGCCTTTTCCTTTTTTCCGATCCTCAGGCAGAGCCGCAGGACGCGTTCCGTGTGGTCCCAGCCGTGACTGCCCCGGGCGCTCCGGAAAAAGGCTCCGGCCTCGCCCTTGATCTCGGAGACGAGGGCGGCGGAAACGGTGCGGGTCATTCGTCGATCATGTGGACGACGAGTCCGTCCTTCAGCTTGGGTTCGAACCAGGTGGATTTTGGCGGCATGACCTTGCCTCCGTCGGCCACGGCGAAGAGCTGTTCGATCGTCGTCGGGAAAAGGGAGAAGGCGACGCGGAAGCCGCCGGAGAGGACCTTCTTTTCGAGCTCGGCCGTGCCGCGGATGCCGCCGACGAAGTCGATCCTCTTGTCCGTCCGGGGGTCGGCGATACCGAGGACGGGCGCGAGGATGTTTTCCTGCAGGATGGAAACGTCGAGCGACCGGATCGGGTCGGCCGGGTCGAATGTCCCGGGCCGCGGTTCGAGGCCATGCCAGCGGCCGTCGAGGAACATCGCGAATCTCCGGCTCCGTTCGGGAGATTTCCGCCCGGAAGGCCGGACCAGGAATTTATCGCCGATCCCGGCCAGGAACGCGGCGGAGTCGAGCCCGTTGAGGTCGCGCACGACGCGGTTGTAGGGCAGGATCTTCATCTGGTTGTGGGGGAAAATGACGGCCAGGAAAAAGTTGTCCTCCTCCCGGCCCGTCCGGCCGGGACGCTCGCCATCCCTCTTGACCTTGATCCGGGTCGCGGCCGCGGAGCGGTGATGGCCGTCGGCGACGTAAAGATGGTCCAGGGCGGCGAACGCCTTCCGGATCCTGAGGACGAGACCCGCCTCGTCCACGACGAAGAATATGTGCCGGACGCCGTCCGGCGTGGTGATGTCGTACTCGGGGTCTTTTTTCATGCCCTCGGCGATGAGCGCGTCGATCGTTTCCTTCCGCCGGTAGGTCAGGAAGACGGGGCCGGTCTGAGCGCCCAAGGTTTCGATGTGGCGCATCCGGTCGTTTTCCTTGTCGATCCGGGTCAGCTCGTGCTTCTTGATGATGTCGTCGAGATAATCCTGGCAGGAGGCCGTGGCGACGAGGCCGATCTGGACGTGCTCTCCCCAGACCTGCTTGTAGATGTACAAATTCCTGGTCCGGTCCGGCGCGATCGTTCCCTCGCGAAGGAAACGGAGGAAATTCTCTTTTCCCTTGGCGTAGACTGCGTCGGAGTAGAGGTCGGTTCCGGGCGGGAGGTCGATCTCGGGCTTGCCGATGTGCAGGAAGGAATAGGGGTTCCCGGTGGCCATGTCCCGGGCTTCCTCCGAGGTCAGGACGTCGTAGGGCGGAGCGGCGACAAGATGGGCGATGTCTTTCCGCGGCCTGACGCCGCAGAAGGGTTCGATGTGGGCCATGAGGACCTCCTAAAAAGGGTTTATTATAGCACAGCCGCCTGGTCATACGGCCGACCGGCCAGGCGCCGACGAAGTTCTATATCGTGCCGGCTATGAGGGCGCTGGAAAAAAGGGAGAGGACGCAGCAGCTGACTTGGAGGCTCACATGTCTTTGGACGCTTCTTCCCGGTCCCGGCCCTGGTCCGGGACGAACGTCCCGGCGATCTCGAGGAAGTGCTCGACCACCTCGGGGTCGAACTGCGTCCCCGAGCAACTGATGATCTCCTTGACGGCGAAACGATGGGAGGCGGGCTTCCGGTAGGGCCGTTCCGAAGTAATCGAGTCGTAGGTGTCGGCGATGGCCATGATCCGTGCTCCCAGGGGGATCTCCCGCCCCTTCAGCTTGTCGGGGTAGCCGGTCCCGTCGTAGCGTTCATGGTGGGACCGTACGATCCGGGCGATCTCCTTGAGCTCGATGACGGGACTGAGGATGCTCTCGCCCCGGGCGGGATGCTCCTTGATCAGCATGAACTCGGCGTCGGTCAGCTTGCCGGGCTTGTTCAGGATGCTCTCCGGGACGGCGATCTTACCCACGTCGTGGAGGAGCGCGGCCAGTTCGAGGTCGCCCAGTTCCTTTCCGCTGAAGTTCATTTTCGCGGCGATCTTCATCGTGAATTCCGTGACCCGGGTCGAGTGGTGGCGGGTGTATTCGTCTTTGGCGTCGATGGCCGAGGCAAGGGACTTGACCGTCGACAGGAAGAGCGACCTCTGCTGGTCGACGAGGTCAGAGGTCCTCATCTTGAGGTTGCGGTTGACCAGGGTCAGCTCCGACTCCATCTGGCGGAGGCGCAGCTGGCCCTGGATGCGGGCTTTGAGCTCGGTCGAGTCGAACGGTTTGGAGATGTAATCATCGGCGCCGGCATGGATCCCCTCGGCCAGCATCTCGGCGCCTGTCCTGGCGGTCAACAGGATGACGGGAATATGCTTCAAGGACTCGTCGCTCTTGACCGCCCGGCAGAAGGCGTGGCCGTCCATGCCGGGCATCATGACGTCGCAGAGAACGAGGTCGGGGTTCTTTGCCTTGAGGAAGGCCAAGCCCTTTTCGGCGGAGGCCGTGAGCTCCAGGTCGTACTCGTCGGCGAGAAGCATCTTCATCAGCTTGAGGACTTCGGGGTTATCGTCGATGCAGAGGATCAGGGCGTCGTGGATCTTGGCCTGGTCGACGCGGCCGCCCTCGATGTCCACCTTCTCGAGGTCGACGAGCTGGAGCCGGCGGAAGTCGGTGACGATATCCTGGACGTGCGGTTCGTCGGTGTCGGTCAGCCGCCGCCGGAGTCCGATGGGCAGGTCCTCCGACCGGCGGTCGAGGACCTCGTCGTCGAAATGCTCCTCACCCTTGCGCATCTCGACAATGAACCGGGAGCCCCTGCCGAGCTCGCTTTCCGCCCGGATGGTCCCCTTGTGGACGACGACGATCTCCCGGGCCAGCGCCAGTCCGATGCCCGTGCCCTCCTGAGCCCGGGACTTGGACCCGTCGACCTGGGAGAAGCGGTCGAAGATCGTTTCGAGCATGTTCTTCGGGATGCCGATCCCCGTGTCCTCGACGGTCATCGTCACGGTGTGGTCCTGCTCCTCGATAAAGATCGTGATCTTGCCGCCCTTGTTCGTGAATTTGAGGGCGTTCGAGAGGAGGTTGAAGACGACCTTTTCGAACTGGTCCGAGTCGAGCGTCAGCTCGATGGGATGCGGAGGATGCTGGCAATAGAGCCGGATCTGTTTCTGGTCGGCCAGGGGCTTGGCCGAGGCGAGAAGCGCCGGAATGAAATCGACGAGGTTCACGTTCCTCAATTTGAGCCGCATCTTCCCTTCCTCGAGCTTGTTCAGGTCGAGGAGGTTGTTGATGAGCTTGAGCAACTTGTAACCGTTGCGATGCATCGTCTCCAGCGTGTCCTTGAGGGTGGGCGATAGCTTCCCCATCCGGCCGTCGAGGACGGCCTTGAGCGGGGCCAGGATCAGAGTGAGGGGCGTCCTCAGCTCGTGGTTGACGTTGGCGAAGAACTGGGTCTTGAGCTCGTCGAGGCTCTTGAGCTTGACGTTCGACTCCTGGAGTTGGGCCGTCGTCTCTTCGAGCTGGAGGCGACTGCGGAGCTCGCGGCGGCGGATGCTCTCCATGATCGAGGAGCCGAAAGCGCCGACGACGATGATGGAGGTCAGAAAGAGGAGGTTGTTGGTGATAAACCGCCAGACCTCGAGTTCGACGCCGTCGACGACGATGGGCTTCTGGCCCAGGAAGTACCTGAGGAAGCTCGGTACCGTGTACATGATCCAGATCGAGGCGTAGAGATAGATGGTCCAGCGGAACGTCAACGGGATGAGGACGATCATGCCCATGACGATGATGTTCAAGCCCTGGTAGTAGCTCGACAGGAAACCGCCCAGGATGTAGATCATGACGGCGATGCCGGCCGCGTCGATGAGGGCCAGAACGAGGGCCACGTTCATGACGCCACGGCTCGCCTTTGTCTTCGACAGGATGAGCAGGATCAGACCGACCGCGGCGATGACGCCGAGGCGGATGAACAGGAACGTCATAAAGTACTGGGGCGAGTAGACGGCGTCGAGGCCGATGAACAGCGTGTAGAGGACGATGCTCAGGAGGGCGGCGAGCCGGGTCCGTCCCTTGAGGTTGTATTCCTGGTTCAATCGGTCTTCGAATTGGGTGTCATGGCTTGCCATCAGAATCTCTCGCTTTGGTGACATAGACATATCCTTGGGGTGGCGTCCCGTAGGACGGGATGACCCGGAGGATCTCCCAGCCGGTCTCCTCGAGCAGGGCCTCGAGTTTTTCAGGGTCGAAGAAATCGAAAGTCCCGGCTTCCTCGAGGTCCACGAGCTCTTGGGCGTCGTTGAGGAAGGCGCGGAGGGACTCGATGAGGAGCGTCTTGGGCCTTTCCGGCGGCAGGGCCTCCGGAGGCATGGCCTCGATCTTCTTGAGCAGGCGGGTGAACGGGCCGGAGGCGTCGGTGTCGGGCCGCATGCTCGACAGGACGAGCAGGCCGCCGGGCATGATGATCCGGCGGGCCTCCTTGAGCGTTTCGGCCGGGTTGAAAATGTAGGACAGGACGAGGCTCATGAGGATCTTATTATACCAGCCCGCCTTGACCGGCAGATGGAACGTGCCCTCCAGCGTGCCGGGCATGAGGAGCCGGCGCAAGTCCGGCTTGCTCCCCGAAAGGCCCCGGACGTACCGGGCGGCGCGGTTGAAGTCGGTGATGATCCGGTACTCGTGGAGGTCGAAACGAGTCTTCAGCCAGTCGTCGTGGGCCGGCGTGATCCGCTCGCCGCGGAGGATCCGGTGGAGGCGGGGAGAGTAGTCCTCCTGGATCTTGATCGCGCTTTCGAGGGCGAGGTTCTCGACCTTGTCGGCCATCTCCTCGAACGTCCCGACCTCGCCGTCGAGGAAGCGGCGGACGGCGAGAAAGCGGCTCATCTCCAGATCGACGGCGACGAGGTCGAAGCGTCCCGGCTCTTTGAGCATGGGGAAGCGCGAGACGAGTTTCCGGGACGCTTTCTTCATGGCCTCGGGGATGAGGTCGGCGATCGTGGTCTGCGCGGGCAGGCCGCTGCCGCTGAGCAGGAGATGCTCGATGAAGTTGCCCGTCCCGCCGCCCAGGTCGAGGAGTCGGTCCCCGGGCCTGAGCTCCAGGGCGTGGAGCTGGTCGCGCATTAACTGCTGGTAGTCGTCGGACAAGGCCATGACGTCGAAGCCGATGAGCTTCTCGTCGCCGACGAGGTAGTGCTTCCAGTAGCTCTTCCGGTTCTTGAGGTTGCGGGGCGGGAGCCGGTCCTTCTCGGTGCGCCGCATGACCTCCATGTCCTTCCGCCCCGGCAGGACCGGCTGGACGAGCTCCTTGTGGAGGAACCGGTAGATCAGGGAGGTGATCGTCCCGAACAGCCGCAGGCCTTCCTTGGACGTCCGAGCGTTGTGCCCGATCGGGACCGAGATGACTTCGCGCGGGGCGTCGACCTGGACGCTCATGACGTCCCGGATGAACTCGGCCTTGACCCAGTTGTCGTACTGGCCGTAGATCCAGGTGATCGGCAGATCGAGATGGCGCATGTCTTCGCGGGCCTGCTCGAGCGTGGCCACCGCGTTGACGACGCCGTCGGCGACGTAGGGGTCGACGTTGACGAGGTTGCCCAGGACCGGCATGACGCCGAGCTTGATCCCGAGCTGGTAGTGCTCCAGGAAATCGAGGCCGCAGTTGATCCGGACCATGAGGTCACGGAATTCCGGTGTGCCCATGCAGGCGATCCAGTAGTCGACCCGCCGGCGCTGGACCTCGTCCCTCAGCACGATCCGCGCTTCGAGCGCCGAGAAGGAGAAGGTCAGGAGGATGACCGAAGAGGCTTTGAGCTTGGGGTTCGTCTGGAGCCAGTCGAGGACGGCCACGATGTCCTCGGCCCCCTGGCTGAAGTTGGTGTTGAGCATCTCGTAGGGCGGCTCGTCGGCCTCGGGGTCGTTGTGGCTCTCGCCCTTTTTGCGGATCCCGTCGTAGCGGATGACGGCCAGGGGCTTTCCCAGGAGCCGAAAGTTTTCGCAGAGGGTCAGGGCCAGGCCGAAGAGGACTTCCTTGGTCTTCCCGAACGCCGGCGGAACGATAACGACGGGAACCGGCCTGTCGTCCAGGGGAAGGGCCGTGTTCAGGAGGCCGACGATCTCCTCCCCCCGGCGGTTTTCCAGCCTGATGACGTGGGGGACCATGAGGGATGTCTTGACGAAATCCGCCGGCGGAATCGCGTGGCCCCGGACGCCGGCCTTTTCCGGGGCATCCTCGCCGTGACGGGCGAAATCCAGGTCCGGGGGCTGCACCGATTGGATGCTCATCCGTCCGATGCCGAATTGGACGCCGTACTTCAATCCGGGGTCTTCCCCCGCCTCGGCCCGGGCCACGTGGCGGACCTCGCCGGTCTCCTCCCAGAGGACTTTTTCATCGTCGAGGATGGCAAAGGATTCGAGGGGCGTCCCCTTGAGAAGGGCAGGGGCGGCATAGTCGGCGACGAAGCTCATCCCGTTCGGGCTGATATCGGTGATGCGGCCCCGGAGCTTTCGGTCGAACGGGGACGGCAGGGGGATCTCGACCCGCAGGTCGCCGGCCGGGCTGATCCTTTTATCGGCCCGTTTTTCCGAGTAGAACATGACCCGCGGGTAGAGGCAGACGAGCGTCCGGCCGTCGGGGAAGATCCGGGAGATCATGGTCTCGAAATTGTAGGTCGCATAGCCGATCTGGTACGAGACGAAGAGGAGGTCGGAGGTCTTGAACTTGACGTCGAGCTTCTCGCCCGAGAGGAGGCACACGGAAGGCGGCCGGATGTCGGCGAAGGACAGGATCTCAGGGTTGCCGGAGCGGGCCGGGACGGCAGCGACCTCGACCTTGCGGACCAGGGCTTCGCGCATGAGGGACTCGATCTTGACCGAGTCCGTGAACAGGACCATCTCGTCGGTCCGGAGGAACGGGTAGCGGAGCTTGAGCTCGGTCAAGTCCCGGATGGACACGTAATCGGACATGAACTGGAGGAGCGACAGGCGGCTCGTGTCGTCGATGGCTTCGAATTCGACGCCGACCCCGCCCTGATCGATGTCCTGGCGGACGACCCGGCCGTTCACCATGTAGTGCCGGCCGTCGGGAAGAGAGATGCTCAGGGGGACGGCCGAGCCCTCGGGGAACGACGACAGGGTCTTGAGGAACATGCCGTTCTCGCTGAGGTTGACCAGTTTGGCCTCGCCCAGGGGCCCGGTCTCGATGCGGATGTCCCGGGAGCCGTCGAGCGTGACCCGCATGGAGGACCGCTTTTCCCGGGACCGCTGGGCGATGAGGAAGCTGATCTTCCGCCGTATGGCGGCCGGGTCCGTCGGCTTGGCCAGGCAGCAGTCGATGCGGCCGTAGCTGGCCAGGTCGATGACGGACCCGTTCGTAGCGGATTCGGTCAGAAGGATCTTGATGATGGCATCGGAGTTCTTGAAAAGCTCGTTGAGGAAACGGAGCAGTTCGGTGCCCTTCATCCGGGGCAGGTCTTCGTTGACGACGAGGACGTTGACCTCCGGGAGAGCCTTGATCAGCTGGATGGCCTCGACGCCGCTCGTCGTCGTGTACACGGCATAGATGTCCCGCAGGGCCCGCTGGAGTTTCTCGAGATAGGCGAGGTTGTCGTCGACGACGAGGACGACGGGCAGGGCGCCCGCGGCTGTCTTTTCCATCTGCTCTCGCGCCATCTAGGGTCCGGCCTCCCTGGAACGCATGGATCCTTTTAGTCGGCCGATGGGCAGGGGCGTGGAAAATAACAAAGGTTCAGAGGTCAGACCACGACACCAAATTTTGTAGGACTCCATACGCATCCATACAAAATGTAGTATATAACCTTAAGCCTGTCAAGGGGTTCTTGGCCTGAGACCTCTGACGATCTCGGACGCCGCCTGCGAAAAAAGGCCGATATCGATGCCCGAACAGACGAGAGTGTAGCCTTCCGCCAGGGCCTTGACGGCGCCGGGCGTATTCACGGTGAAGATACCGGCTGGGACGCTCCTGCGGGCGCACGCTTCCGCGATGGTCCTGACCGCGTCCTGGACGTCGGGGTCCTGGATCCGGCCGGGCTTGCCCATGCTGGCGGAGAGGTCGTAGGGTCCAATGAAAACGGCATCGACCCCGGCGACCCCGAGGATGGCTTCGATCGCGCCCACGCCATCGATGTGCTCGATCTGGGCGACGACGACCGTTTCCTGGTTGGCCGTCTCGACGTTCTCCTGAAAGCGAGCCCCGTAGCCGTTGGCCCGGCTGAAGCCGACGCTCCGCCCGCCTTCGGGCGGATACTTGGCCCAGTGGACGGCCCGAGCGGCGTCTTCGGCGCTGTTGACATGGGGAACGATGATGCCGGCCGCGCCGGTGTCCATGGCTTTTTTCACCCACATCTCCCGGTTCTCCGGGATGCGGATGAGGGCCGCGCAAGGGCCGCGCAACGCCTGGACCAGGCGCAGGACGTCCCGGGCCTCGAGGGCTCCGTGCTCCATGTCGAGGAAGAGCCAGTCGAAGCCGGCGGCGGAGGCGATCTCGGCCAGCTCCGGCGAGGGCAGGCTGAGCAGGGTCCCGATGAGCCGGTCGCCACGGAGGAGCCGGTCGCGGAAAGGGGTGCTCATCGGTTAAAGCTCTCGCCGATGAACTTCAGTCCATCGACGATCCCGGTCCGCCAGTAGATCCAGGCATGGGCGCCGTCCCGGACCCTGAATTCGTGGGGGATCTTGCGGTCGCTGAGAACGATGTGGAGAGCGCAGTTGCCACGGATGAGGAAGTCGTCGTCGCCGCAATCGATGTAGTAGCGCACTTTTTTCAGCGATTCCTCGGGCAGGGACTTGGCCAGGTCGAGCGGACTGACCTTGCGGAAGTACGGTGTCAGCCGGTCTTTGCCCGTCAGTCCGACCCCCAAGACGGGGCCGACGACCTTATCCCAAGTGTCCTGTTTCATGCCCAGGATCTCCTCGTCCGGCCAAACGGCGGCACTGAACGCCGCGCAGGCCGCGAACAGCTCTGGATGGCGTAGGGCGTAGACGAGCGTTCCCCAGCCGCCCATCGACAGCCCGGAGACGCCCCGGAATTCGCGGGACGGGCGGGTCCGGTAAGTGGCGTCGATGTGGGGGATGAACTCCTGAACGAACATGTCCTCGTAGCGGACTTTGCTCTGGGAGTCGTTGATGTACCAGCTGACGCCGCCGTCGGGCATGACGATGATCATCGGCGGGATCTCACGGGAGGCGATGGCTCGGTCGGCGGCCATGTCGATCTCGCCGAACTGGATCCAGCCCGATTCGTTGTCCGTGTAGCCGTGGAGGAGGTAGACGACGGGGTAGCGGCGCGTCGAAGTGGCGTAGCCCGGCGGCAGGTAAACGGCGTAGGCGACGTCCCGGCCGAGGATGGCGCTGGTGAGATGAAGCCCCTCGAGAACCTGGCCTGCTGTGGGACCTTCGATCGCGATGAGCGGGCACGTCACGGCCAGGCCGAGAACGATGAGGCTGGCCGCGAACATCCGGTGATGGACCTTAGGGTTATTCATGGACGTCTCCCTTAAATCTTCTTGCGGAAGCTCAGGGAGATCCCGCCGCTCGCCGAGGTGTCGATCGTCGTCTCTATGAAGTCGAGACTACGGACGTAATCGAGGAAGTCCCGGATGCCCTTCATATAGCCCAGGCTCGAGACGTTGTGGACGGCGAAACAGCCGCCGGGGGCGAGCTTGGGGAGCAGGGCTTTGAAGTAGTTCAGGGTCCAGTTCTTGTCGGCGTCGATGAAGACGAAGTCGAACGGTCCTGGCAGCTCCTCGACGAGCTCGTGGGCGTCGGCCAGCCGGGCGTCGATGGTGCCGTCGAGTCCGGAAGCCTTGAAATTCCGGACGGCCAAGAGGTGCCGGAATTCCTCGATCTCGACGGTGATGAGCGAGCCGCCCGTCTTGCTCAGGGCCCAGGCCTGCCAGATCCCCGAGTGCCCCGTGGACGTGCCGATCTCGAGGGCGCGCGTGTAGCCGTGCTTGAGGATGATGTCGTAGAGAAACCGGCCGTCGGCCTCGGTGACGTTCTCCTCGCGCCACTGATCTTTCTGCGAGGCGAGGAATTCCCGGACGCGATCGTCGAGGGATTGGGAGGCCGTCGCGGATTGCCCGTAAGCGAGGAGGGAGAGCAACGAGCCGAACGCGATGACCAGACAGGCCGCTTTTTTCATCTCTAGCCGCCTACAGGCACTATAGGGGAGCGCTGATGCCTTGTCAAACCGTGCCAGGCAAGAAAAAGGTTCTTCTTTAACTTTCGGGGAATATTCGACGGCAGTGAATACCGCCCTGAAGACCCCCGTAGCGGAGGGGGACCCATCGCTCGGCGATGGGGGAACCGCCGGGACTGGTTCCCGGGGGGGCCGGGGGGAAAGGGGCGGTATTCATTGCCGTGATTCCCCGAAAGCTTGAGAAGAACCAAAAAAAAGGGCCGCTCTCTTCCGGAGAGCGGCCCGTTAGTGAGCGATTCCAGGCGTCTACTTCTTGACTTCTCCGCCCTTCTCCTTGGCCATGGCGTCCTTGATGTCCTTGACGAGCTTCTCGTACTGCTGGACGGGGAATCCCTCGTACTTGACGGCCATGGGCTTGACGAGCTCGAGGGCCTTTTCGGCGGCCCTGAGGGCCTCGGCGTAGTTCTTCAGCTTGAAGAGGACCTGACCGAGGACGTAGTTGTTGTAATAGTCGGAAGTGAGCTCGACCGACTTTTTGGCCGCCGCGAGGGCGTTGTCGAGGTTCGTCCCCTGCTTGTTCCAGAAACTGGCGTAGCTCGAGAGGCTCCCTTGGTCGCCCCAGTTCTTCTTAGCGAATTCCGGCCCGTAGATCGCCAGGGCCTTGTCGGTCTTACCGAGCTTGGCGAAGATCCCGGCGACCTGGGCGAGCGTGTACGACTGGTCGGGCTTCAGCTTGGCGGCCAGGTCGGCCATGGCCTCGACGCTCTCGAGGTTTTTGTTCTGTTCCAGCCAAAAATTCGCGTAGCCGGTCAGAGCGTAGACGGCGTTCGAAACATAGCCGTCGATGAAATCCTTTCCAAATTCCTCTTCGGCCTTGGCCGGGTCGCCTTTGAGAACATAGAGCCGGGCGAGGTTCTGCTGGTAGTTGGGGTTCTGCGGATAGCCGGCGATGTCCTTGAGCTTCTCGGCCATGGCGATGCCCTTGTCGACCGGCTCCTTGTCCCGGACGATGCGCTCGACGTAGGAGCCGAGGGCATCCTTGTCTTCGGGGTACTTAGCCGTGTACGCGTCGAAGAACTTGCTTGCGTCTTCCTTGGAGGCCTGGTAGCCGTAGTAGTAGCCCAGGTAGGAGTAAGCCTGCTTGACGAGCTTGCTCTCGGGGTATTTCTTGATGAAGGATTGAAGGGGAGCCGGGTCGGGCTTACGGCCCATGGAGGCCATCTGGCCGAGCTCGAACTCGGCGGCCTGGGTGTAGGGGACGGTCGCCTTGAGGTACTCGAAGGTGTAGGCGCCCTGTTTTCCCTCGGGGTCGAGGGCGATGACCTTGGCGTAGAGCTCCTTGGTCTTCGCTTCCATCGTGTAGCGATCGCCGCACTTCTGGGCGAGCTTGAAGACGACCTCGACGTTTGTCGGCTCCTTGGCGTAGCGCTCGCTCAAGGCGAGATAAGTGTCGACCCCGGATAGGGATTTCTGGACCCTTTCTAGGAACTTGTCGGCGGGCGGGCCATAGCCGACGATCCAATCGACTTCTTTCCCGTTCTTATCGACGATGAGCTCGGTCGGCGTCGCGCTGATATTGTACTTCTCGTACATAGCGTCGCCGTTCTTGTCGCCGCGGCTGGCGCGGTAGAGGATGACGTTCTTGTTGAGGAAATCGGCGTATTTGGGGTTGTTGTAGAACTGCTGAACCAGCAGTTTGCAGCTCCCTCAGCCACTCGAGTAGAAGTCGATGAGGATGAGCTTGTTGAGCTTCTGGGCCTGGGCCAGCGCTTCGTCGAAGGGGCCCGTGAGAACCGTGGCCGTCTGGGCGGCGGCGAGGGACGCGACGAGGAGGAGGCCGGCGATGGCGGTGAACTTTTTCATGCAGCCCTCCTTGGGTTTAAACGATTCGTCCCGGTCAACATACCGCATCCGGCGACGAAATGCAATCCGCCGCCTCTTCTCTGGATACGCGGATATTCGTTTCTTTGCCCGGGGGGTTGTTGTCGCCCGCAGGCCGTGATAACATATCGTCCTGCTGGGACCATCGAAAAGCATGTCCACCAAAGAACCGACGAGCGTCGAACTGACCCGTAGAGAGAAACAAAGAGCGGCCGCGAATTCCGTCCTTGCCGCCCTGGGCCTGACGGGGATGAAACTCGCTGTCGGCCTCCTCAGCGGCTCGCTCGGGATCCTGGCCGAGGCCGCCCATTCGGGCCTCGACCTCGTCGCCGCGATTATCACCCTCGTCGCTGTCAGCGTTTCGGACAGGCCCGCCGACGAGGCTCACCCTTACGGCCACGGTAAGGTCGAGAATTTCTCCGCCCTCATAGAAACCCTGCTCCTCTTCCTCGCCTGCGCCTGGATCATCTACGAAGCCGTCCGCCGGATCTTCTTCCAAACGGTCCACGTCGACCCCAGCATTTGGGCCTTTCTCGTGATCATCATCTCCATCGCCATCGACGTCAGCCGGTCGCGGATGCTCAGCCGAGCGGCCATAAAGCACCAGAGCCAGGCCCTCGAGGCCGACGCCCTCCATTTCTCGACGGACGTCTGGTCGTCGGCGGTCGTCCTCGGCGGCCTCGTCCTCGTCTGGCTTGGCCGGAAAGTCTTCCCCGGGCACGCCGGCATCCTCGACCGGGCCGACGCGGCCGCCGCCCTGGGCGTCGCCTTCATCGTCCTTTTCGTCAGCTACAGGCTGGGGAAGAGAACGATCGACGTCCTCCTCGACCGCGCGCCCGAGGGCGTGAAGGAAAAAATCGCGGCGGCGGCGGACGAAGTCAAGGGAGTCATAAGTACCGGCAAAGTCCGGATCCGCGGGTCGGGCGCCCTCGTCTTCGTCGACATGACCATCGAAGTCGACCGCAACCTCTCGTTCGAACGGACCCACGCCATCGCCGAGGACGTCGAGGCCCGGATCCAGGCCCTCGTCCCGGGCGCGGACGTGGTTATCCACACCGACCCCCGCGAGAGCGAACGCGAGACGATGGCCCGGCGCATCCGGGCCGTCGCCGAGAGGAACCAGGTCCCGGTCCACAACATCAGCGTCCACGAGGACGGCGGCGAGATCCACGTCGACCTCCACCTCGAGGTGGACGACCATCTTCTTCTCCACCAGGCCCACGACCTGGCCAGCCACATCGAGCAGGACCTCGAGGCGGACATCCCGGCCATCCAGCGCGTCAACACCCACATCGAATCGCGGGGTACGGGCGTCGGCAGCGGCCTGGACGTCACGGCCGAGGAAGGGCCGCTCGTCGAGCGGGTGAGGAAGATCACCGAGGCCGTTGCCGGCCGGGCCTGCTGTCACAATATCCTCGTCCGCCGGCAGGGCGACCGCTTCGCGGTCTCCCTCCACTGCGAGTTCGACAGGAACGCCCCCGTCATCGAGGCCCACAGGCTTTCCTCGCGGATCGAGGAGGCCCTGAAAAAGGAGATCCCTGAGATCGAGAACGTCCTCATCCACACCGAGCCGGAGGCTTCCCCGCAATGAGCCACGACAAGGCGCCGATGACGCCGGCGGTGCGGGAACTCAAGCGGACGGGCGTGCCCTTCACCGAGCATCCCTACACGTACGTGGAGCACGGCGGCACGGCGATGTTTGCCCGGGAATTCGGCGTCGACGAGCACGTCGTCGTCAAAACCTTGGTCATGGAGGACGACGCGAAGAGACCGCTCGTCGTTCTCATGCACGGCGACCGCGAAGTCTCGACCAAGGAGCTGGCCAGGATTCTGGACGTAAAGACCATCCAATCTTGCGCCCCGGAAACGGCCGAGCGCCACTCCGGCTACATGGTCGGCGGCACTTCGCCCTTCGGACTGCGCAAGGCGCTCCCGGTTTATATCGAAGAAACAATCCTGGAGCTGCCGAGAATCTACATCAACGGTGGTAAACGCGGTTTCCTCGTCGGCCTCGACCCGAAAGATTTGATGAGGGTTCTGAAGCCGACCTCGGTCCGGGTCGGGATCGTTTAGCGGACGGCCGTCGAAGGCCGCGCCGGTCCGAGAGGATTTCTTGTCCGGACATGATCTGTGGGCGCGGTTTTCGCGGTCATTGACAGTGCCGCCCAGCCGGCGATATAGTCCCGCTAAACGGATTTCCCTCTGGAGGCACCATGACACTCAAGAAGAAGCTGACCTTGGGCTTGGGGTTCTTGTTCCTCATCCTCTTTGTGTTAGTGATTTTCTATTCCTATTATATCGGCCAGCTCTCGCGCGACGCCGAGAACATTTTGAAAGATAACTACAAATCCCTCGTCTTTTCCAAGAACATGATCTCGGCCCTCGAAGACATGCGGACGGCCATCGGCAGCATCGTCTTTAATCCGACCGATGATAAAAGCACGTCCGATTACTACTTGAAGCTCTTTGAAGCCGGCAGGACTGAATTCGAGACCAACCTCAAGTCCGAAAACGGCAACATCACCGAGATCCATGAAAGGGAATACGTGGATACGGTCAACCAAGGCTATATTCTGTACACCAATCTTTGCCTTCGGATCGTCAAGGGGGATGGCGGCCGCGCCCTGTATTTCATCGAATACCAGCCGGCCTTTGAAACGCTCAGGCACGCCATCAACAACATCAACGATATCAACATGCAGGCGGTCGAGCGGAAAAGCCAGATGGCGAAGCATGATTCGGCCAGGATCATCAGCCTCATGGCCGCTATTGGAGTGTTTTGTTTGATCCTGGCGTTCGGCTATTTTTGGTACTTCCCGTTTTACATTTCCAACTCGATCTCCTATCTGTCGGGCAGGATGCAGGCGCTCCTGAAGAAATCCGACATTGTCCTCGATATCAAGACGAATGACGAGACCTTTATTATTTTGCAAGGCATCAACCTGCTGGAGAATAAGCTGGGCGTGAAAGACAATAAAGATGCGCTAGAGGTGGACTAAAATGACCCCGCTCAGTTCGGACTGAACGTTACCGCGTCGGATGATCGCCCGCCCACCCGCCGCCAGGCTTAGAAAGCGAAGGTCAGAGTCGTCCCGAATACCAGGACGCTCGCGAGATGGCCATTGATGTTATACGAATGGCCTTCAATCGTTCTCCTGGCCGCCGCAGAGAGGGGGAAGTAAAACTGCGTTCCGGCCTGAAGACCGAGGTTCTTGGCCAAAGGAAAGGTCAGCCCGGCTTTGATCATCCCGTCGTGAAAGGCTCGGTACTTTTCTCCCGCGTAGCTTCCGGCGCTCGGCAGGTAGGTCCTCCAATAATCGGCCGACCCCGAAAAGTAGGCGGCCGAGGCGCCCAGGTCGAGGGTTATCTTTTTTTTCAGGGCCACGGAATGAGACAGGGATAAAAGGCAATAGGTTCCCGGATACGCATCGATGTCCTGGTAGATCATCAGCGTTGGTTTTCCCGGGACGTCCAGGCTGGCTCCCATATAAAGCTCCTGCGTTTCGGCCGTGTATTTCGTTCCATAATAAATGAAGCCGGCCGTCAAGCCGAACCGTCCCAAATTGTGCGTATAAGAGAACGTCAGGTCGGTTTCATTGAAGCTCTTCCGGCCGGGCCTGTCCGGAGCGAAACAGGGAGTGGCCTTTTCCCTCATGTCGATATTGCCCCAAAAAATGGCCGAGAATCCTCGGATGGACATAGATAGAACAGGCTCGAAAACGACACTGTCCCTTCCAAGCCGGTATCCCCGGAAGATATAGCGGTTGAAGGTTCCGACAGAAGCGCTCCCGGTTACCGATGCCGCGACCCCCTCGCCTGACAGGGCAACCGCTAGAGCGGCGGCCAAAAGGAGCACTCGGCCGACGGTACCCATTCGCTTAAGTGTATTCATGATGGCCCCCCGCCTTTAAAGACTCCTGGTCAAGCATCAATCGGGCATATAGGCTTCTTCCCCGTGGAGGACCGTATCCAAACCCATGTTTTCCTCATCGGCCGTGATCCTGACCTTCATGATCTTATTAATGACGAACAGCGCGAAATAAGTGAACGCGAACGCGTAGGCGCTGAAGCCGATCACGGCCACGGCCTGTTTGAAGAAAAAGGAGCTTCCTCCAAAGAGAAGGCCATTGGCTCCTCCCGGGTTGACCTTCGTCGTCGCGAAAACCCCGAGGAGCAGGATTCCGAGTGTCCCTCCGACCCCGTGGACTCCCCAGACATCCAGGGCATCGTCCCACCCCATCCTGTTTTTCCAGGAAATCGCCCCGTAGCAGACGATCCCGGCGACAATCCCGATCAGGGCCGAGACAGGGACGGTCACGTAGCCTGCGGCCGGGGTGATCGTCGCGAGGCCGGCGATGGATCCCGTCAGCAATCCCAGGAACTTGGGTTTTTTCTCAAAGACCCAGGCCATGAGCAGCCAGGTGACGGCGGCGAATGAGGCGGCGGTGTCCGTGTTGAGGAAGGCCAGCGAGGTGATATGGTCGACGCGGAGCTCGCTCCCGGCGTTAAACCCGTACCACCCGAACCACAGAAGCCCAGTGCCGAGCGCGACTAGGGGAATGCTGTGGGGGCCTTTCTCGCTGACCTTACGCCGGCCGACGAAGAAAACGGCGGCCAAAGCCGCCATGCCGGCTATGGCATGGACGACAATCCCTCCGGCGAAGTCCAGGACCCCCCACTTCTGGAGAAGCCCTCCGCCCCAGATCATATGAACGGCCGGAAAGTAAACGAAAAGCAGCCATACTGTCAGGAACACCATGTAGGCCGCGAAACGGACCCGGTTGGCGAAGGCGCCCGTGATCAGGGCCGGGGTGATGATCGCGAACATCATCTGATACGCGATGAACACGAGGAGCGGGATGTTGTTGGTGGGAGAGAGAACCATGTCCGGCGTCACCCCGTGCAGGAAGGCCATTTTGAAATTCCCGATGATACCGCCGACGTCGCCGGAAAAACACATGGAGTAGCCGACTGTGAACCAGAGGACCGAGGTCCAGCCCATGGACAAAAAGCTCTGGATCATGATCGCCAGCACGTTCTTGCGGCCGACAAGCCCTCCATAAAAGAACGCCAGGCCCGGAGTCATGAGCATGACCAGGCTGGTCGCCACCAGCATGAATCCCGTGTTGCCCGTGTCGAACATTTCAGACACCTCCTCTTTAGATTCGCGCAGGCGCCGAGGAAAACATCTGAAATCTACGGCAAGGACGGCCGGGACGACAATCGGGGAAAACGGATGTTGCCGCTTCGAAAAACCTGAACCCCGGGCTAGTGAAAAACGGTCGGGCCGGAGGTTTAAAGGGAGGTAATGCCTTCCCGGATGGCATACTTGGTGAGCTCGGCCACGCTGTGGATGTCCAGCTTCTCCATGATTTGGGCCCGGTAGGTTTCCACGGTCTTGACGCTGACCCCCAGGCGGGCCGCGATTTCTTTCGTGGACAAGCCCTCGGATAGAGATTGAAGGACCTCCCGCTCCCGAGGCGTCAGGACGGAAAAGACCCCTGAGCCCGTTTTCTCAAGATGGCGGATATAGTCCTTGATCACCAGGTCGGCAATGGACGCGCTCAGGTAGCACTGTCCTTTCATTACGGTGCGGATGGCGGCGGTGAGCTCATCGAAGGCCGATTCTTTCAATAAGTAGCCCACCGCTCCGCTCTTGAGCGCTTCGGCAATGTAGCGGCCGTCCCTGTGCATGGAGAGGGCGATGACCTTCATCCGGGGATTCGCCTCCAGAATTCGACGAGTGGCATCGATGCCGTTTAACCCGGGCAGGGAGATGTCCATGATGACGAGGTCGGGTGAGAGGTCCGCGGCCAGGCGGACCGCGGACAGCCCATCGGCGGCCTGTCCGATCACTTTAAGGGCTGAATTTTTTTCGAGAAGGCTGCGCAGGCCGTCCACGATAATTTTATGGTCGTCGGCGATGAGGATCCGGACAATCACGGTCCTCCTCCAGTCCCCGCGCCGCCGGCCAGAGGCACATCCAGGGTGAACGCGGCCCCCCGGCCTGATGAAGAAGAAACGCTGAGGGCGCCGCCCAGGACTCTCAGACGCTCTCTTATGCTGAATAAACCAAACCTTCCATGATCATCCATCGTCGCCTCTTCGCGGGAGACGTCAATACCCTTGCCATCGTCCCGGACCTCGACCCTAAGCGCCGCCGGCAGCCGCGCCAGGTGGACGTGCACGGAAGAGGCGCGAGCATGCTTAGCGGCGTTCAAGAGGAGCTCTTGGACCGAACGAAATATGGTGATCTGGATATCGTCGGGAACGGGAGGCCCCGATCCCTCGGATGTCATCTCCGCCCGGAGCCCGTGTTTTTTTTGAAACTGCCGGCAGAGCCACTGCAGGGCCGGTTCCAGGCCCAAATCATAGAGCACGGGAGGACTGATATCGAAGGTTAGGGTCCGGGTGCTTTGGATGGTCTGGTCCAGGAGTTCGAGCGTATCTTCGATGTCGTTTTCCATGCCGCTGAACGTGGCATTGCTCTGCATCTGCCGGAGGCGGGCCCGGATCACGGCCAGCGCCTGGCCGATATGATCATGAAGGTTGGAGGCGATGGACCGGCGTTCCCGTTCTTCCGCCAGGGTCAGTTCCGTCGCCAGGCGTCTGAGCTGGGCTTGGGAATGCTTGATCACCTGCTCCGCCCTTAAACGCTCGGAAATCTCGTCCCGAAGGGTCTGGTTCATCCGCTCGAGGTCGGCGGTCCGGTCCCAGACTTGACGTTCCAGATCATTGTAGGCGTTCCTGGCCTTTTCCTGGGCAGCCTGACGATCGAAATAAGATGCCAGCATCTGAGCCAGCGATTGAATGAGCGCCCGCTCCTCCTTCAGGAAAGGGCCTTCGAAAATCATCGGTCTTTCCTCAAGGTAAACGACCTCGATCAGGCCCCCGGCTCCTTCACCGGCGGAGAACGCGGCGGTCTGCGACCAGGGGGTTCGGCGGAAGTTGGGCGTCGCCGTTTCGGCGGAGCTGAGGCTGATCTTGGCGGCGGTAATTTCCGGATACTGCCAGGCCGGGGGCAGGAGGGCGACAATCTCCCCTAAGATAATCGCCGGCGTTCTTCCGGCGTACTCGAGGACGCGGGCCGCTCCGTGGAGCGCGGTCAACTCCTTGACACGTTCTTTGAGCGCCCAGACGACCTTGTCTTTTTCCCCGGCGTTCTTATCAAAGGGATTCCGAGGATTAATGAGGGAGGACATAACCGGATTCATTGTATGTTTGGGCGTCGGAAATATCAAGCTGAGTCCAATACCCTGATCCCCACGATACTTGCCGAGAGCCAACGCGGCACCGGCTGTGTGCTTCCCGTCCTCTTCATTGCTCACGACCATCAATCCGTAGCTCTCATCGCCTTCTTAGCCGGTCCGAGAGGATTTCTTGTCCGGACATAATCTGCGGGCGCAGTTTTCGCGGTTATTGACAGTGCCGCCCAGCCGGCGATATTGTTCCGCTATGGACAGGAGGGTGAATTCAGCGCCAAGGGCGGGAATCCCTACGCAGCGGAAAAAGGAAACTCTTATCATTGGAACTCAAGATTCGCCGCGGCTTTCCCGTTCTTTGATGGCGCCCATCGCTTCCTCGGGCGTTCTGGCGGCAAGGAGTTTCTGGAGGAATATCCGGTTTTGGGCGGCCCGGCTGACCAAGGCCAGGAGCTTCACCTGGGCGTCCGGGCTACGGGCCGGGGACAGGATCAGAAAGACGACCTCGACCGGCTTTAAGGTCGCCACATCGGAGATCCCCTTCTTGGTCAGCCCCAAAGCGATGATGGGGGCCCCCAGGTCCTTCACCCGGACGTGAGGGAAGGCCACGCCTTCATTGAAGAACGTCGAGCCCTGAGCTTCCCTTTTCAAAATGTCTTCGAGCAGGATTTCCTCGTCCGTGATCCCCGATTTTTGTCCCACGGCCGAGGCAAGAGCCCGGAGAACGACGGACTTGGGGACGGGCTCGTCCCAGATCCGGATGCGCTGTCCGGTGATCCAGCGGCTGAGCAGGAGGTGGTCCATCACTTCCGTTGTCTTGGCCTCCCGTGGCCGCGCCGATTCGGCCGCCTCTGGAGATCGCGGCGGCATCCGGCGGTCGGGGAGAGGCTCCTCGCAGGTGTCCAGGACGATGACGCTCACCCCCCGGGCGTTCCGGACGAGGGTTTCGATCACGGTCTTGTTGCGCCCGATTCTCTTCCATAGGGGCCGCGACCGGGAATTCCCGACGACGATGTGGCCCACCCGGTACTCTTTGGCGAACCGCAGGATCGTATCGGCGATATCCTGTCCCTTGTAGGTGAAGACCATGGCGCCCAGCTGTTTGGCCAGGGTCAGCGTTTCCGACAGGTTGCGCTGGACACCGGCGTCGATGACCGTGGCCTCTTCGGCGGGCGTCTGGACGTAAACCGCGTACCAGTTCCGGTTGAGCTTTCCCGCCAGCCGGGAGCCATAGCGCAGGAGCCTGTTGCTGTTTGGGCCGTGCGAGCTGAGACAGACCATGACCTGGTCCGAGGCGGCCCCCTGGTCCTCCTCCGCCTCCCGCCGGCGGAGGTCGATCTGGGCGGCAAGCTCGCGGAGGGTCAGTTCCCGGAGCTTCTCCAGGTTCGCCGGTTTGAAAAAATTCGCCAGAGCCGTGTCGATGCGCTCGGCCGGGTAAACCTTGCCCTCCTGGAGGCGCCTGCGGAGGTCCTCCGTGGCCAGGTCGACATCGACGATCTGGTCCGCTTCGGCCAGCACGGAATCGGGGAGGCGCTCCCGGACCTTGACGCCGATGGACGTCTCGACGACGTTGTACAGGCTTTCCAAGTGCTGGACGTTCAGGGTGCTGATGACGTGGATCCCGGCCGCGAGGATTTCCTGGACGTCCTCATACCGTTTCGCGTTGCGGCTGCCCGGGGCGTTCGTGTGGGCCAGCTCGTCGACGAGCGCCACCTGGGGACGGCGGGCGATCACGGCTTCCACATCCATCTCTTCCAGGGCGATGCCGTGATAGTCCTGGCACTTTCTCGGTACCGTCTCCAATCCCTGGGCCAGGTTGACGATATCGGCCCGACCGTGCGTTTCGAGAAGTCCGATGACGACGTCGATGCCGTCGCTTTTTAGCCGGTGGCCCTCCTGGAGCATCTGGTAGGTCTTGCCCACCCCGGCGCTATAGCCGAGGTAAACCTTCAGCCGTCCGCGCCCGGAGAGGCGGATCAACCGGAGAAAGGCGTTGGCTCTATCGTCCGACATCGCGAACTCCGTCGAGCGCCAGGTTCAACCTCAAGACGTTCACGCGCGGTTGCCCCAGGATGCCGAGGGTCCGGCCCGCGGTGTACGCTTCGACCAGTTCCAGGATCTTTGCCTCGGGAACGCCCCGCGCTCTGGCCACCCGGCCGGCCTGGAGATGGGCGTTCTCCGGGGAAATATGGGGGTCGAGGCCGCTCCCCGAAGATGTGACCGCATCGGCGGGGACCAGGGCGTTCGGGGGGAGCCCGTTTTCCGCTCGGTACGCGGCCACCCGCCTCTCGACCTCATCCACCAGGTTTTTCGATAGGGGGCCGAGGTTCGTTCCCCCGGACCGCTCGGCGTCGTAGCCCCGACCCGCGGCCGACGGACGCGGATGAAAATACTGGGGGGATGAAAACTCCTGGCCTATCAGGCTCGACCCCAGGACGGTGCCGTCCCGCGTGACCAGAGAGCCGTCGGCCTTTCCGGGAAACAGGCCGTGGGCGAGGACCCACGCGGTCAGAGGATAGAGGCCGCACAGAATGACGGCCAAAGCCAGAACGGCCAGAAACGACGTCCTGAGTTCCGTGATCCAATTTCTCATCTCCGCGCGTCCTCTTTCATGTTAAACAAGATGCAAGGCGTTGAGGATGATATCCACCAGCTTAATCCCGGGGAAGGGCGCGACGAGACCGCCCAGCCCATAGATCAGGAGATTGCGCCGGAGGAGAGCCGCCGCGCCCAGGGGGCGGAAGCGCACTCCGCGGAGTGCCAAGGGGATGAGGGCGATAATGATGAGGGCGTTGAAAATGACCGCACTCAGGATGGCGCTGGCCGGCGAACGAAGGCCCATGATGTTGAGGGGGGCGATGACGGGGAAGACGCCGACGAGCATGGCCGGGACGATGGCGAAGTACTTGGCGACGTCGTTGGCGATGCTGAAGGTCGTGAGCGCGCCCCGGGTAATGAGCAGCTGCTTGCCGATCTCGACGACCTCGATCAGCTTGGTCGGGTTGGAATCGAGGTCGACCATGTTGCCGGCTTCCCTGGCGGCCTGCGTCCCTGTGTTCATGGCCATCCCGACGTCCGCCTGGGCCAGGGCCGGGGCGTCGTTCGTACCGTCGCCCGTCATGGCCACGAGATGTCCGGCGGCCTGTTCCTTCCGGATGAGCATTAGCTTGTCCTCGGGTTTGGCCTCGGCGATGAAATCGTCGACGCCGGACTCCCGGGCGATCGCCGCGGCAGTAAGCGGGTTGTCGCCAGTGATCATGACGGTCTTGATCCCCATGGCCCGGAACCGTTCGAAACGATCTTTCAGGCCGCCCTTGACGATGTCCTTGAGCTCGATCGTGCCCAGGACCCTTTTTTCATCGGCGACGAGGAGCGGAGTTCCGCCCTTGAATGCGATTTGGCTGACCGCATCGTGGACCTCGACGGAATAGTCGTTCCCGATAAAGGCCCTGATCGCGTCCGGGGCCCCTTTCCTGATGCGATGTCCTCCGAGGTCGACACCGCTCATCCGGGTCTGGGCCGAAAAGGCGATGAAGGCTGCCCCGGGCATGTCCGAGATGGAACGTCCCCGCAGGCCATGCTTCTTTGCCAGGACGACGATACTCCGGCCCTCGGGCGTTTCATCGGCGAGCGATGCGAGCTGTGCTGCGCTGGCCATCTCTTCGATTGTAACTCCCGGCGCCGGGAAAAAATCCGTCGCCTGGCGGTCGCCCAGGGTGATCGTCCCGGTCTTGTCCAGAAGGAGGACGTCGACGTCCCCGGCTGCCTCGACCGCACGGCCGCTCATGGCCAGGACGTTTTTCTGAACCATGCGGTCGATCCCGGCGATCCCGATGGCGTTTAGCAGACCGCCGATCGTCGTCGGGATCAGGCAGACGAGCAGGGCCACGAGCACGGTCATCGTCAGGTCGACTCCGGAATAACGGCCGAATGGTTTCAAGGAAATGATGACGACCAGGAAGATGATCGTCAAGGCCGAAAGGAGAATCGTCAGGGCGATCTCGTTCGGGGTCTTCTGGCGCCGCGCCCCTTCGACGAGGCTGATCATCCGGTCAAGAAAGCTCTGGCCCGGGTCGGATGTGACTCGAACTTTGATCCGGTCCGAGAGGACACGCGTCCCTCCGGTGACCGCGCTTCGGTCGCCGCCCGCCTCGCGGATAACCGGGGCCGACTCGCCCGTGATGGCGGATTCGTCCACTGTGGCGGCGCCTTCGACGATCTCCCCGTCGGCCGGGATGACCTCGCGGGCGGAGACGATGACGAGGTCGCCCTTCCTCAGCCGTTCGGCGGAGACGGATTCCACCGAGCCGTCCGACCTCAGTAGGTTAGCTGTCAGGCAGGTCCTCGTTTTCCTGAGCTCACTGGCCTGGGCCTTGCCCCGCCCCTCGGCCATCGCTTCGGCGAAATTGGCGAAGAGGACGGTGAACCAGAGCCAGACCGAAATCTGGAGAACAAAGCCCGCCGGCTCGCTCTTCGATCTCATCAAGAGTCCGACGGTCGTCAGCAGGGCGCCGACCTCGGTGACGAAGATGACGGGGTTCTTCAGCAAGTGAACGGGATTCAGCTTCCTGACGGCATCGAGCGCCGCCCGGCCGATGATGTCCGGGTCAAGAAGCTTGCGGGTCGATGCGGGCACGTCTTCCTCCTTTAATACAGGACCCCGGATCCGGTCATCAGGAGATGCTCGACGACGGGGCCGAGGGTCAGGGCGGGCAGAAAGGTGAGGGCGCCGACGATGAGGACGGTCCCGATAAGGATGATGATAAAGGTCGGGCCGCTCGCGGGGAAGCTCGCTTCGCTCGGCGGAATCAGCTTCTTCCGGGCGAGGTTGCCCGCCAGAGCCAGAACCGGCACCATCATGATGAAGCGGCCGAAGAGCATGGCCAGGGCCAGCGTGATGTTGTAAGAAGGCGTATTGCCGTTGAGGCCTGCGAAGGCGCTGCCGTTGTTGCCCGTGCCGGACGAGAAGGCGTAGAGGATCTCGCTCAGGCCGTGCGGTCCGGAATTGTTCAAGCCGGCCAGGCCCCACCGGCTGACTGTGGCCCAGGCGGAGAAACCGAGGATCGAAAAAATCAGGATCAGCACGGCCAGGACGGAAACCTTGACGTCATAGGATTCGATCTTTTTGCCCAGGTACTCCGGGGTGCGGCCGACCATCAATCCGGTGAGGAAGACGGCTAGGATGACGAAAATGAGCATCCCGTACAGCCCGGAGCCAACCCCGCCGAAGACGACCTCGCCGAGCTGTATGTTGACGAGCGGGACCAACCCGCCCAGCGGCGTGAAGGAGTCGTGCATGGAGTTGACCGCTCCGCACGAGGCCGCCGTCGTGACGGTGGCGAACAGGCTGGAGCCCGAAACGCCGAACCGGACTTCCTTACCTTCCATATTACCGCCGCCCGGGTCGACGCCGAGGGCCTGCAGGCGGGGATTGCCGGCGCTTTCGGCCCGCCAGCAGACGAGCGCCGCGGCTAAAAAGAGGATTGCCATGGCGCTCCACACGGCCCAACCGTGCTTCTGGTTCCTGACCTTCCGCCCGAGGTAATAGGTGAGGCCGCTCGGGATGAGGAAAATCGAAAGCATCTGAATGAAATTCGAGAGGGGAGTTGGGTTCTCGTAGGGATGGGCGGCGTTGGCGTTGAAAAAGCCGCCGCCGTTGGTCCCCAGCATTTTGATGGCGACCTGGGAGGAGGCCGGGCCCTGGGCGATTATCTGGGAATTCCCGGCCTTGTCCGGGGCTGCCGCTGTCGTGCTTTCGACGGGGGTCGTCCTGACATAGGGTTTGAAGTTCTGGACAATCCCCTGGGAAGTTAGGAACAGGGAAAAGACGAGCGAGAAGGGGAGAAGAAGATAGAGGTTGACCCGGACGAGGTCGACCCAGAAATTTCCGATGGTCTTGGCCGAATGCCGGGCGATGCCGCGGACCAGGGCCGCGGCGGCGGCGATTCCGGCGGCCGCCGAGACAAAATTGTGGAAGACAAGCCCGACCATCTGTGAAAAATAGGATAGTGTCGTTTCTCCCGCGTAATTCTGCCAGTTCGTGTTCGTGGTGAAGCTCGCCGCGGTGTTGAAGGCGAGGTCAGGCCGGACGGGTCCGAGTTTCTGTGGATTCAGGGGGAGGATGTGCTGAAGCCGGAGCACGGCGTACGTGAACAACAATCCGGCCAGGCTAAAAGAGATAAGGGACTGGGTGTATTGCTTCCAGTCCTGTTCCCCTTTCGGGTCGACGCCGAGGACCCGGTAGAGCAGGCGCTCGACAGGCCTGACGGGTCGGTCGAGCCAGGTTTTCCCGTCGGGCTCAAGGACGCGGACGAGATAGAGTCCCACGGGTTTCGTGACAAGAAACAGCAGCCCGACGAAAAGGGCGAGTTGGATCCAGCCGTAGAGGTCCATCATGGCCATTTAATCAGAATTTTTCCGGTCGGACAATGCTCAGCAGGAGGTAACCGATGAGCAAGATCCCGATGATCAATCCGAGGATGTCAGCCATTGTCAGAGCCTTTCACAGGCCCGGGCGTAGAGATCGCACAGGCCGAAAAAGAGAAACGCTAATAAAATAAAGAGCAGGTCGGTCAAGGGAGGGCCTCCTCTTTCGGGAACCGGTCGGCCCGCCGCAGCGTGAAGGTGAAGGTCGATCCCTCCCCCTCCCGGCTTTCCGCGGCCACGCTCCCGCCATGAACCTCCACGATCTCCTTGGCGATGGCCAGCCCGAGCCCGGCGCCGGTCTCGTTTTTGCGACCGGGAACACGGAAGAACGGTTCGAAAAGCCGCGACAGGAACGGCGCCGGGATGCCCTCGCCCGTGTCGGAGACCTGGAAGCGGACCCAGGCCTCTCCGGCCGAGGCCGATACGATGACGCGCCCTCCGGGAGGCGTGTGCTTGAACGCGTTGGAAAGCAGATTGCCGAAGACGTGGCCGATGCGGTTCCTGTCCACCCAGACATCGGGGAGGTCCGCCGCGATATCCGTCTGCAGGCTGATGCCGCGGTCCTGGGCGGTCCGGCGATGCGGCTCGAGGGCGTCGAGGACGATCGAAGAGGGCGAGGCCCTCCGAAGTTCCAGCTGGGCCCTTCCGGCTTCGAGGCGGCTGATGTCGAGGAGGCTGTTGAGGATCTCGTGCAGACGCTCGCTGTCCTCTCTTGCCGCCACGAGGAGTTCGGCCTGCTTTTCCGTCAAGGCGCCGACCCTTTCCTCGAGGAGCAGATGGATGGCCATACGGATGGAGGTCAGGGGAGTCTTCAGTTGGTGGGAAACTGTCCGGATCACGCCTTTCTTGATCTCGTCCTGCTGGCGGACCTGGGTGACGTCTTTGAGCATGATGATTGCCCCGGTCGTCAGCCGGTCGTTGTCCAGGATCGGAAAGGTCTCCGGCCGGAAATACCTCTCCTGGCCCTGCACGAATTGCTGAATGGCCCTTCCGCCTTCGAGAGCGGCGCTGCGGCCGGTGTGGACGGCCCGCTCGAAAAGGTCGGTCATCCAGCTGAACGGCAGGTCGGACAGGACGGCTCCGGGCTTCATCCCGAACGTCGTTTTGGCGGCCTCGGTGGCAACCTCAATGCGGCCTTCCGGGTCGACGACGGCGACCGCATCGGGCAGGCTGTCGAAAGCCTGCTGGGTGGCCCGCTGGATACGGAGGAGCTTGGCCTGGTCGGTCCGGCGGAATTCTCTCAGGCTGGCGGCCATGACGTTAAAGGACTCGGACAACTGGCCTATCTCGTCCCGCGACTGGCTGGAGACGACGAGGTCGAGATTCCCGCGCCGGATCTCTTCCGTGGAACGGATCAGCTGGTGGATGGGCCGCATGACCCACTTCCTTGAGAAAATGATGAAGGCTGCGGCTGCCGCTGTCCCGGCCAGCAGAAGGACATACATCTCCCTTCGGGCCTGGGCCGCGGTCCGCCGGGCCCGGTCGTTGGCGTCGCTCATATTCTGTTGGTTCATCCGGAGGATGCCGTCCGCGGTGTTCTTGATCTCGCCGAAGAGCGGGAAGAGGCTTGAAAAATAGGCATCCCGGCGGGAAACGGTCGGCCCGGCGGAGTTTTCGACGGTCCCGAGCCCCACCCGGTACTGGCTGAAGAGGTCGCGGAGGCGGGAGGCCTTTTCAGCCTCGCCGGGCAGAGTGATCGTGTCGAGCTCGATCTGCAGGGCTTTTTCGAACTCGGCTTCGTTCTGGCGGATAAGGGTGCTGCCGCGCTCGGATTCTCCAATAAGCGTGAACAGCAGGCCGCTGTCGATGCGCTCCAAGGCTTCTTTCATCCGCTGGCAGGCGATGACGCTCCGGTAGTTCTCCCTGAGGATCACGTCGACCGACCCGCCCAACTTGGTGATGTTCAGGATACCCTGAATGCCGATGACCAAGGTGATGACCAGAAGACCACAGAATCCAAGGGTTATTTTTTGCCGCAGTCCCAACATTTGTCTTCTCCTCGGCTCTGTAATATTGCAAGCGGCGTGCCAAGGATTTATAGGCAGATAGATATATTTATCAATAGGATAGCTGGCACTAATTTAGGGAGACATTGCGTTATGAAAGGGCGGGAAGAAAACGCCATTGCGTTTTGCAATGCGGGACGGGGCTTCAGATGCCGTATTTCTTACGGCGGCGCCAGAGGGTGGCCTGGTCGATGCCGAGGACCTTGGCCGCCTCCTGCAGGGATCTTGCCGAGGCGAGAACACGCCGGATGTGCTGTTCTTCGACCTTTTCGAGGGAGACGGGGTCACCGATCTGATGGCAGGCATCGGCCGGGGTGAGGCGGGGGGGGAGAAGCTCCGGGCCGATCCGCTCGCCATGGCAAAGGATGACGGCACGCTCGATGACATTGCTCAACTCACGGACGTTGACCGGCCAGAGGTACTCCCGGAACACGCTGAGCGCTTCGTCGGAAAAGACGAGGAAAGAGCGGTGGTTTCGCCGGACGTGGAAAGTCAGCAACCCCGTGGCGAGTCGGGCCAGATCTTCCAGACGCTCGCGGAGAGGGGGGATCTCGACTTGGATGACGTTGAGACGGTAGAACAGGTCCTCCCGGAACCGGCCCTCCCTGACCGCCGACTCCAGGTCGATGTTAGTCGCCGTGAGGAGCCGGACGTCGGCCTTCCGGGTGACGTTGTCGCCGACCCGCT
Source organism: Candidatus Aminicenantota bacterium (assembly GCA_026393975.1). Classification (GTDB taxonomy): domain Bacteria; phylum Acidobacteriota; class Aminicenantia; order Aminicenantales; family Saccharicenantaceae; genus RBG-16-66-30. The sequence goes on from JAPKZD010000003.1 coordinate 66,728, forward strand.
CGTACTCCTTATCCTGGACGAAACGGAGGAGTTTCGGTTGGAGTGCGAGCGGCAGGTCGCTGATCTCGTCCAGGAACAATGTTCCGCCCTCGCTCGCGGCGATCCGGCCGGGATTGTCGCGGATGGCTCCCGTAAAGGCTCCTTTGATATGGCCGAAGAGCTCGCTCTCCAGCAGCTCGGACGAAAAGGACGGGCAGGAAACCATCCGGAAGGCTTTCGCCGCCCGGCGGCTCCAGCCGTGAATGGCCCGGGCGAGGATGGTCTTCCCCGTGCCGCTCTCCCCCCGGATAAGAATAGTCGCCTCGGAGGAGGCCGCCTGTCGGGCCATGTCGACGGCCTTTTTCATCCGGGGATTGGAGCTCGAGAAATCGACTTCGGGATGTTCCTGCCCCAGGTCCTCCTGCAGGGCCGCGACCTTCTGCTCGAGAGAGCGCATCTCGAAGACCTTGCGGACGGCCAGGCTTATTTGGGCGGGAGTGAACGGCTTGGGGATATAGTCGGCGGCGCCCCGTCGGATGGCTTCGACGGCCGTATCGATGGACGCGTAGGCGGTGATGACGATGATCTTCAGCCAAGGGGATTTACTCTGCAAAGCCGGGATCAGGTCGAGGCCGTCGTCCGTGCCCAGGCGCAGGTCGATGAAAGCCAGGTCGAAGGATCGCCGGGCGGCCTCGGCCATCGCGTCGGCGATGTTGCTGACGCCGACGACGTGATGGCCTTCCGTCTCGAGACAAACGGCGAGCGTCCGGCGGATGTTGGCTTCATCATCGACCACAAGAATTTGGAGACGCTGGCCGCCGGCCGGGGCATCGCTCGGGTATTCCATGGATCAAGGATAAAGAACTCCTGTAGAAAAAGCAAACTCCAGGCCGCCTGGCAAATCGGCCCGGAAACGCGGGCATGTCAGACGAGAATCTCCCCCCGGATGACCGTCACCGCGCTGCCGGCGATCCGGACCCGGTCGCCCTCGAGACGGAGATAGAGGACACCCCCGCGCGCCGAGGCTTGGGTGGCCGTGAACGACGTTCTCCCCAGCCGCTTCGCCCAGTAGGGCACGAGGACGGTGTGGGATGAGCCGGTCACCGGGTCCTCGTCGACGCCGACTGCCGGGGCGAAAAAACGCGAGACGAAATCGAAGCGTTTGTCGGATGAGCGGCTGGTGACGATGACACCGCGCGCGGGAAGCGAGCGGAGCGTCGCGAAGTCCGGCTTGATGGAGCGTACGGCCTCTTCGTCGGCCGCCTCGAAGAGGACGTCCTCGGCGCTCATGCCGATGTAGGCCGGCTTGATGCCCAGGGCGCCGACGACCGCGTCGGCCCATTCCGGCGGTTTCGGCAGGGGAGGCCGGGCCGGGAAGTCGAGCTCAATGAGGCCCCCGTCCCGCCGCGCCGTCAGGAGTCCGCTCAAGGTCTGGAAGCGCGCCTCGCGGTCCGGCGCGAGAATTCCCTGCTCATACAGAATGTGCGCCGTGGCCAGTGTGGCGTGGCCGCACAATTTCACCTCGACCTTGGGCGTGAACCAGCGCAGACGGAACCCGTCGCCCTCGGCCAGCGGGAAGGCCGTCTCGGCCACGTTCATCTCGGCCGCGACGTTCTGCATCCAGGCCGCGTCGGCCGGCGCGGCAAGAAGGCAGACTCCGGCGGGATTTCCCTTGAACGGCTCCTCGGCGAAAGCGTCGACTTGGAAAATCGGAATGGCCATAATCGTCTCCTGTCGTCTGTCTTGCCCGGCAATAGAATATCACATATGATGCTCGAAAGGAGCTTCATGAACGATCACAAGAATCCATCCCCCTACGACGCCCCCGAGCTCTATGATTTCTTGTTCGACTCGCTCGACTTCGATATTCCTTATTGGCTCGACGCCGCCCGGTCCGCCGGAGGACCGGTGCTCGAAGTCGCCTGCGGCACGGGCCGGATCCTCCTTCCGATCCTGAAGACGGGTATCGAGATCGACGGATTTGATTCGAGCCCGGCGATGGTCGGCCGGTTGAAGGAAAAGGCCCGGACAAGCGGGCTTACGGTCCGGGCCGAAGTCGCTGATATGCGGGATTTTTCGATGGGCCGCCGCTACGCTCGGATCTTTTGCGCTTTCAACGGTTTCGCCCATTGCGATACGATCGAGGACCAGATCGCCGTCCTGCGCCGCTCGCTCGAGCACCTGGAACCGGGCGGAGCCCTCGTCCTCCACATGTCTTATCCCGGCCCGGCCTACTGGTCCGAACCGGAGGGCGCGGCGGTCCTCGAACACGAAGCCCCGAGGCCCGGCGGAGGCAAGATCCAGCTGTGGGATAACCGTAAAAAAGATATCGTCGGCCAGCGCCAGGATTCCGAGGTCGAGATCTGGGAACTCGGCGCGTCCGACCGCCCGGAGGCCGTCCACAAGTTCTCGACGTCCCAGCGCTGGGTCTACCGCTTCGAGCTGGAGCTTCTCTTCCGGGCGGCGGGCTTTTCCCGCTGGGACATCCTCGGCGGCTTCGACGGCCGCCCGCTTAAGGCCCCCGACAACCAGATGCTCGCCTGGGCCTTCAAAGGCTAAGGCATGACGATGAAAAGGCGGCTCCTCATCCCCTTGTTCCTTCTTCTTCCGACCCTTCTTTTGACCAGCTGCCAATCGACGTCCTCTCCGGAACCCGGGGTCGATGTGGTCGTGACGGTCGACGGGAGCGCCGTCCTCCGCGAGCTCGAACCCGGCCTCATCTTCGGCGCCAACCTCGGCGCCTGGGTTTCGAACACCAAGCTCGGGGCGACGACACAGGACCTGTTCAGGGACCTCCGGCCGTCGGTCGCCCGGTTCCCCGGCGGAAACATGTCCAACAACTACTGCTGGGTGACCCAGAAGGTCAGCGGCAACGACCATGTCCAGTGGGAGGACTGGAGCTGGGGGATCGGCGTCGGCCAGTACATCGCCTTCCTGAAGGCCATCGGCTGCGTCCCCATGTTCTCCCTGAACCCCTTTGACCACAATATCGACGGCCAAGTCCACAGCGCGGCGTCCGAGGCGGCCGACCTGGCCCGCCTCTTCGTGGCCGAGGGTTTCGCCGGCGCCTATTACGAAGTCGGGAACGAGAACGACGGCTCCTGGAACCCCATGCTCAGCATCAACGAGTACACCGACAGGTTCATCCTTCTGATGACGGCCGTCAAAGCGGTCGACCCGTCCGCCCGGGCCATGGGCCCGGTCGTCTCGGGCTACAACATGACCTGGATCAACGGCTTCCTGAACCGCCTGCAAAGCCTGGGCGCCCTGAACCTCCTCGACTGGGTCAGCTATCACCATTACGGCGGCTGGATCTCGAACGGCAATCAGAACGGGATCGACCTCGACGACCCGCAGGACTTCGACGGAGAATTGGAGACGATCCGCAACGCGCTGGCCGGCCGCGGGCTTTCCCGGGTCAAGATCGCCGTCACCGAGATGAACGCCGCCATCTGGGACGAAGGCTGCACCCGGGGCCAGTTCACCATCGAACAGGGTCTGTGGCTGGCCGATGCCCTGGGCGTGTCCCTCATGAAAGCCGACGCGGCCAACGTCTGGATCCATCTCCACCCGGGCGCCGACCCCCACTCCCTCATCGACGACGGCGCGACGCCGCCGCGGCCGACGAAGAACTACTGGCCCGTGGCTCTGCCCGCCCAGACGCTGTCGTCCTCCGACCCCGTGGTGCCGATCGCCGTCCTGGCGGTGACGCTCGACGTCGAACCCTCGATCGTGACCGGATACGCCGTGAGGAAAGCCGACGGAAGCCTCGGCGTGCTTCTCATCAACAAGAGCGCTGAGAGTCTCGAGGTGGCCGTGGACCTTCCGGCGTCGCCGCGGGGCGTTACGGCCAGGCGGTTGGGGCGGGAGGAGTACGACGCGGGTTCCGGGCTGGCTCAGCTGTCGGTCCGGGTCGAGTCGCGCCGGGCGACCATCACCCTCTCGGCGACTTCCATGGCCGGCCTCGACGTCCGCTGACGGCAGGGGATCCGCCGGCGAAGTCCCGGCCTTTAGAGCCTGAGCAGCCAGCGTCCGAGCAGGGTGCCGGCCAGGGAAACCAACCCTCCGAGCGTAGCGCCCCAGACAAGATCCACGACAGTCACGATTATCGGCCAATCTTTCAGGGTGGCTAGGTTGCTCAGGTCGTAGGTGGCGTAAGAGATCAATCCGAAAAGCGCCCCCAGGAGGAGCGCCTTGAGCGGTTCGCCCTGCGCGAGGGCCGGCCGGATGACGAAGATGAGCAGTCCGACGATGAACACCAGGTAGAAAAGTAGGGCCGCGGCCCAGTTGACCTTGGGGCTGAGCATCGTCCCGAGGTGCTTGCGGTAGAAGCCCTTGGCTACGACGCCGAGCCAGATCATGTCGATGACGAAAAAGACGGCCAGCGTGATGAGATACAGTGTGACCGCTTGCTTGAACGTCATTTCGCCTCCTTCTTCTCCTCTTTCTTTTCTTCTTTTTTCTCTTCCTTGGCTTCCGGCGCCTTGTAGAGCGGCGTCACGTCGCGCTGGCCGCGCTCGAGGTAGGGCACACCCTTCTCCATCCATTCCGGCCGCGGCTTGCCCAGCAGAAAGTGGTCGAAGAACTCGTCCTGGTGGACGGTCCAGTGCTTCTGGTTCTCCCGCTCGCGGAGGCCGTGCTTCTCGCCGTTGTAGTTGAACATGTAGGCCTCCTTGCCGAGCCGGCGGAGGGCGGAGAAGAACTCGATGCCCTGGTACCAGGGCACGGCGTCGTCATCGTCGTTGTGGATCGAGAGATAGGGCGTCTTGACCCGTTCGACCCAGAAGATGGGCGAGTTCTCGATGAACTGGAGGGTCCGCGACCAGAGCGGCGCGCCGATGCGGCTCTGGGTCTTTTCGTACTGGAAGGCCCGGGACATGCCCGTGCCCCAGCGGATGCCGCCGTAGGCGCTGGTCATGTTCGAGACCGATGCGCCGGCCTGGACGGCGGCGAACATGTCCGTCTGGGTGACGAGGTAGGTGATCTGGTAGCCGCCCCAGCTGTGGCCCTGGATGCCGACCCGTTTGGGGTCGATGAAGCCCATGCCGAGGACCTTGTTGACGGCCGGGATGACGCACTTGAGAGCGCTCGAGCCCGGGTAGCCGACCTCGTAGATGATGTCCGGCATGAGGATGACGTAGCCGTTGCTGATATAGCGGGTGAAGTTGATGCTCGTGCCGGGAGAGGGCGGGTAGTAGCGGTGGAGGCCCGAGGCCAGGGTTTCGTAGATGTAGACCATGAGCGGGTACTTCTTGGCCGGGTCGAAATCCTCGGGCTTGATCAGGACGGCCGGGAGCGGGACGCCGTCGGCGTTGGTATATTCGATGAGCTCCGCCCGGCCCCAGTTGTACTCGGATTGCTGCGGATTGGCCTGGCTGACTTTCCGGGCAGACGAGAAGTCGGGGCCGCTCACCCAGAGGTCGGGGAACTCCTCGAAGCGCTGCTGGGTGAATACGAAGACGTCGGCGTCCTTGGACTTCTGCAGGCCGCCGAAGAGCTTGTCCATCATGACGACCTTGACCGGGTCGGCGGTCGGCGCGGCCAGGTCGACACGGTAGGCGCCGGAGGCCCGGGTTCTCTCGTTCGAAGTCTGAAGGGCGAGAGGCCCGCTCGCCGGGATGGTCGTTTTCTCCGGGTCGAGGCGGCTGTAGCGGAAGACGAGCTTGTCGCGGCGGCCGACGCCGTTCGTGATCATCCGGCTTTTGGCGCCGTCCGGAGAGATCTCCCAGATGTCGTAGCGGTCGTAGACAAGCAGGGACTTGTCGCCGTCGGTCCAGCCAGCCGTTCCGTAGGGACCCGGCTCGCTCGGGGAGTCCCAGACCTCCTGATCAAAGCGGACGCCGAGCTTTCCGGTCAGGTTGAAGGTCTTGGCGTCGGCGATCCGGTAGGTGGTCCAGGCGTTGTCCGAGTCGTTGAAATAGAAGAGCCAGGCGCCGCCCGGGGAAAGGCGGGCGCCGTTGGGGGTTTTTTCAAGGACTTTTTTTCTCGAGCCGTCGTTGACGTTGACGACGTAGATGTCCTCGTAACTCTGGTCCCAGGAGACGAGTTGGCGATAGGCGAGGCCTGCCGAGCCGAGGGCCACCTTGGCGTCCTCGGCGAGCGTAATGTCGGGGATGTCCGCAGTGGCCAGCGGAACGAACTTCTTCTCTTTCGGACCGAGGTGCATGACGCACATCAGCGTCCGCTTCTTGTCATCGTCGGCCTGGGCCTTCTGCATCGGCTGGAGGTAAGGGTCTTTCCAGTTCCAGATGTCGACCTTGATAGGCTCAGGTGTGTCCTTGGGCTCGGGCTTGGGGGCGGTGGCGATGCCGAAGAAGAGCCTCTCGCCGTCCTTGGAGAACTGGGGCTTGCCGTTCTCGCTGACGGCCATGCCTGCGGGGAAGCCCTTGGCCCCGGCGGGGACGAGCTCTGTCGCCCCAGCGGCGGGGGCTAGTTTGTTCGCTGCAGGGACCAGCTCGATAGCCCCGGTGGCGGCTAAGGGTTTGGCCACCGGGACCCAATGGTAGAGCTTGGATGCCGATTTTTCGGACTTGTAGTCGTCGCGGTCGCTGGTGAAAGCGAGCTGGGCCCCCTTCTCGTCGAAGGTCAGGTTCTTGTAATTGCCGAGGCCTTTGAGCAGGGCGACGGTCTTGCCCGTCGCCGCTTCCCAGGCGAAGGCGCCGTCGTTCTCAGGGGTCTTGGAGGAGACGCCGTAGGCCAGCCAGGTTCCCGGCTTGTTCCAGACGTAGTCGACGACTTCGGCGACCTTGGTCTCTTTGCCGGAGGCGAGCTCGCGGACGACGAAGTCGGTGCCGGGCTCCTTTTTCTTTTCTTCTTTTTTCGGCTCTTCGGTCTTGGATTCTTCCTTTTTAGCCCCCGGTTTGACCGCAGGTTCTTTCTTGACCTCGGGTTCTTTCTTGGCCTCTTCCTTCTTCGCCTCGTCCTTCTTTTCATCCGGTTTCTTCAACGGCGGTTCCAGGAGGTAGGCGACGAAGGCGCCGGACTCCTCGGGGACCTTGAAGCTCTTGACCAAGTCGACCGTCGTCACCTCGCCGGTGGCCAGGTTCATGATGCCCAGGCCGTTCTTGGGCTGTTCCTCCGGTTTCTTCTTGTCCTTCTTGGCCTTGTCGACATCCGCTTTGGGCGGGGCGACGGTGAAGGCAACGAACTTGCCGTCCACGGTCAGGACGGGCTGTCTGCCGCGGGCGGCGCGGTATTCCTTGTTCGTCTTGAGGTTCAGGGCGACGAGCTCGCCGTCCCCGTCCTGGGGGACGAGGGCATAGACGAGCCATTGGCCGTCGCGCGAAAGCTGTGTCCCCTGGATCGACCGCCAGCCGTTGTAAGCGTCGTAGCTGACGGGCTTTTTCGTCCCGGCAGCGGGCAAACTAGCCTCCGCCGCCGGGGCGACAGAGCTCGTCCCCGCGGCCGTACCGTTCGCTGTCGCGATGGCGAGCGGCAGGACAAGGATGACGAGGATAATGATCCTCAAGAGAGAGAGTCCGGGTCTTTTTGCCATGGGGCCTCCTCGGGCAAGGTGGGGTGGGCGAAGCATGAGACGTGAATATATCAGCGCTGCTCCAGGCCGTCAATCCGGGCCCGCGGGCATCATTCGGGCGAGCTCGTGCGTTCCGTCCCCCTCACCCCGTGAAATAGAGGTAAGCGGTGAGGATCAGGGCCAGGACGATGCCGGAGGTGATGATGTCCGTCGCCGTCCAGCTGGCCCGCGACTCCTTCCGGTGCTCGGCCGTGACCGTGCCGTAGGTCAGCCCGCTGATCTTCTCGTAGGACGGTGGCGCGGTCAGGTAGCTGACGACGATCATGACGACGACACTGACGAGGAAGATGATCAAACTGTAGTATTGGAAAAAGATATGGTTGACGATCCACAGGAACGAGCCCTTGGCGTAGGAGAACCCGCTGATGAGCTTGACCGGCGTGTCGACGGCCAGCCGGAAGAGCCCGAGGGCGAAGCCCGTGCCGAGCGCGGCCAGGCAGCCTTTGGCGTTCAGCCGCTTCATGAAGACGCCGAAGAAAAAGACGACGAAGATGGGCGGAGCGAGGTAGGACTGGACGCCCTGTAGGTAATCGTAGAGGCCGCGGCCGCCGCGGATGACGGGGATCCAGAGCAGCCCGATGAGGACCATGACGCCCGTGGCCACGCGTCCGACCCAGACGAGCCGTTCCTGTGTCACCTTCGGCCGCAGGCGCTGGTAGAAATCCATGGTGAAGAGGGTCGAGGCGGCGTTGAAGGCGCCGGCGAGCGAGCTCATGAGCGCGGCCAGCAATCCGGCCACGACCATGCCGCGGACGCCGACCGGCAGGATGTTGGCCACAAGCATAGGGAAGGCCTTCTGGGCATTGGCCCGGATGAGCTCGGTGCCGGTCCCGAAAAGCTCCTTGTGGAGGGCCTGGTTCTGGCCGCTCTTGGCCAGGGCGAAGGCGATCATGCCGGGGATGATGAAGAGAAAGACGGGCAGGAGCTTGAAGAAGCCCGCGGCGATGGAGCCTCGCCGGGCTTGGCGTTCGTTGGGAGCGCCAAGCACGCGTTGGACGATGTACTGGTCGGTGCACCAGTACCACAGGCCGATGATGGGCGCGCAAAAGAGCATGCCGATCCAGGGATAGTTGTCGTTAAAGTACCAGGCCATCCGGCCGGCCTCCTGGACCGGGGCCCAGGTCCCCTGGACTCCCGCCGGGACGAGGGGCTTCCAGAGGTTGAACATCTCCGAGCCGGCGATCCTCCGGAGCTCGCCCCAGCCGCCGAGGGCCTTCAAGCCGAAGTAGGTCACCAGGGCCGAGCCGACGATGAAGATGAATGTCTGGATGGCTTCGGTGTAGGCGACGGCCTTGAGCCCGCCCATGACCGTGTAGAGCCCGGTGATGAGGATGACCAGGATGGAGCCGATCCAGAAGCTGTCGAGGCCCATGAAATTGAGCTCGGGGAGCAGGACGCTGAAGACGACCCCGCCGGCGAAGATGCCGACGGCCATCTTGGTCAGGACGTAGGCGACGAGCGAGATGAGCGAGAGGACGGTCCGGGCCGCCGGAGAGAAGCGCCTCTCCAGGAACTCCGGCATGGTGAAGACCTTCGAGCGCATGTAGAACGGCACCATGACCCAGCCGAGGACGAGCAGACACCAAGCGTGGAGCTCGTAGTGGGCCATGGCGACTCCGTCGGTCGCGCCGGAGCCGGCCAGTCCGACGAGGTGCTCGGCCCCGATGTTCGAGGCGAAAATGGAGGCGCCGATGATGAGCCATCCGAGGTTGCGCCCGGCCAGAAAGTAGTCCGTCGAGGTCCTCTGTTTCTGGCGCATGACCTTCCAGGCCAGGCCGAGGATGATGCCGAAGTAGACGAGGATGATGATCCAGTCGAGGGGCTTGAGTACGGTCATGGCGTCTCCTTTCAATCGTCGTCATCGCCGGGCGCCAGGGTCACAGCCCAGGCCGGGTAGGGGACGGCGCTGCCTTTCACGGCGTGCCAGAGGATGCGGTTGAGCGTGTCCTCCGGGCAGGCGTCGACCCGCTTGAAATTCAGGCGCCCTGACTGGATGGCCTGGCGGCGGAGCAGGGCGTCGGCGATCTTCTCCTCCGGCGGGTTCATCGTGTCGAGCGGGATGGCATTGGGCACGGCGTCGAACGGCGTGAGGTCCGGCGTTCCGGTGAAACAGTCGAACATCGGTGTCGCCGTGGCGTCGAACTGATTCATCGGCGGCAGGCCGAGGATCTGCTCCATCGTCCGGAGGAGGCTCGTCGTGTTATATTGCGTGCCGACGACGGCGCCCCGCTTCGTGTAGGGACTCGCGCAGTAGGCCGTCGTCCGATAGCCGCTGACGTGGTCCCAGCCATTCTGAGGGTCGTCCTCGATGCCGAAGATCACGGTCTCCTTCCAGAAGGAGCTGTGGCTGAAGGCTTCGACGATGCGGCCGAAGGCCAGGTCGTTATCGGCGACGCATGCTTCCGGCGTCGGCGAGCCCTCCGACGTCCCGCTGGTGTGGTCGTCAGGGAGGCAGACGAGGATGAGCTGGGGCATCCGTCCCTCTTTCTCCCACGCGGCGATCTGGTTCACGATGTAGCGCGCCCGCCAGGCGTCCGGGACGTCCATGTTCCAGCCGACCGTGTCGGCCGGCGAGAAGGGGCGGACGGTCTCGATCGCCGGGCGGCTTCCGATCCTCACCTCGCCGCGGCCGTTGAGGTATTCGTCCCAGTAATCCTTCCATTCGGGGTCGCCCTCGCGGGCCGGGTCCTTCCAGCCGCAGTTCTGCATCGTGAACTCGCCGAAGTTCCAGAGCGAAACGCCGTGCTTCAGGGCGTTGTCCCAGATGAAGCCGCTCGGCGCGTAGGCTAGGGCGTCGGTCTCGTCCGGCCCCATGCCGTCGGGGTAGCTCCGCGGCCAGCCGGCGAAGGACTTCTCGAGGTAGTCGGTCCCGAAGGCCGTGGTCGACCACTGGTGGCCGTCGGCGCTGAGGATGCCGCTGCAGTAGGTATTGTCGAGGAGGGCGAACTCGCGGACGAGCTTGTGCTGATTGGGCGTCACCTTTTCGCCGAAGATGCACAGGGCGGGGTCGCCGTTGCCCTTGCCCACGTCGCCCAGGATCTGGTCGTAGGTCCGGTTCTCCTTGATGACGTAGACGACGTGCTTGAAGACACTTGGCTCGCCGACGCGCTCCGGAACGGGCCGGGGCGGCTGGTTGAGGCGCGGCTTGCTGAGGGCTAGGGCGATCCTCTCGCGGCGGTAGTTGGCGTAGACGACGTCGGTCATTGCCCACAGTTCATTCTGTCGCGGCACGCGGAAGATCGAGACTGAGCCGCGATACTGGTGGGAGTTGAACCCCGGGGCTCCCGTCGGCTTGTAGGGCGTGGTTTCGACGGCATGGCCCTTGATGTTGGCGACGCAGAGGGTTCCCCGGGAGGCGTTGAAGGCGAGCGCCCCCGGGTACCAGCCGACGGGAATGAGCCCCTTCAGCCGGGACTTCCGTTTGCGGGGGTCGAACTCGATCGCCGCGACGGCGTTCTGGGTGCCGTTCCCGACATAGAGCGTCTTTCCGTCGGGGGAGAAAACGAGGGCGTTGGGGGAGGCGCCGAAGAGGTCGGCCGGGCTCGACTTGGCCCAGATGGTCTCGACGATGCCGTCGGTCGCCGTGTCGATGACGCTGAGGTTGTCGGAACCGGCGTTGGCGCAGACGACGTAGCGGCGGTCCGGCGAGAGGGCGAGAGCCGACGAGTGGAGCTGGACGAGGATCTCGGCTGACGTCGTGCCGGAGGTGAGGTCGATGACGCTGACGGAGCCCTCTCTGGCGATGTGTCTCACCGGGTCGACCCGGACTTCGGTGCCTCGTCCGGCCGGCCCGGTCAGGTCGCCCGGTTTGGGCCGGCGGCCGCCCCAGTTGCTGACGTAGGCCTTGCCGCCGGCCAGGACAACGTCGAAGGGCGCGACGCCCACCTCGAACGTCCGCAGAACCGTCCCGGTTTCCGTGTCGAGCTCGAGGAGACGGTTGGACAGGTTGCCGCAGACGTAGAGCTTCCGGCCGTCGGCCGAGAGCGCCAATCCGGCCGGGATCTCTTCCGCCCGGCGCGGAGCGTCGGCCGGAGGGAGCGGGATCGTGTGCGAAGGCGCGACTGCGCCGTCCGCGGCGACCGTGAAGATCTTGACGCTGCCGTCGACGTTGCTCATGTAGATGCGGCCGCCGTCGGGGGCGAAGACGAGGCCGGTATAGCTCAACTGGCCCTTATCGTCGGGCTGGAGGACGTTCGGGGACGGCGCCTGCGGCTGCGGCGTGCCCCGCTCCTCGGCGGGGAGGACGACGCGCTGCCTGACCGCGCCCGTGGACGGGTCGAGGATGACGAGCTCGGGTGTTTTTCCGGCGACGGCCAGGAGCTTCCCGTCGGGGGAAAGGGCCAGCGCCTGGGGCCGCAGGCCCGGGAGAGTGACTTGGATCCCGATCGGTGTCACGACCTGGTTGACGGGGACGACCGTGCGGTTGCCCGGCTTCGCCCCTACGGTTTCGACGTCCTGGATGGCGGGAAGCCCGGCCCCGGTCGGATCAGGACCGGGACTGCCGGTTTCCAGCACCGGCACTGCAAAGCCGGTGGGAAGCCCTGCCCCGGTCGGATCAGGACCGGGACTGGGGAGCCCTGCCTTGCCCGCGGAGGCGGATAAGAGGAGGAAGACGGATGCCGCGGCTGTGGCGGCGCGGAGGGTGCGGTTGGCCATGAGGCGCTCCTATTTAATCAGGCGCTTTCGCATCATCCGGATGGAGATCGTGAAGACGACCGCCGCGAGTACGATGAGGGCGGCGAAGCTCCAGCCGAGCCCGGCCGCGGGCTCGCCGGTGAAGACCGCCCGCGAGATCCTGACCGCGTGGGTCAAGGGCAGGAACTCGGCCAGGGTTTTCATCCAGCCGGGGAATCTGTCGAGGGGAAAAAAGACGCCGGAAAAGAACAGCATGGGCGTGACGACCAGTTCGGTGTAGTAGCTGAAAAAGTCGAAGCTCGGGGCGACCGAGGTCACGATCATGGCCAGGGAGCCGAAAAGGATGCCGATAAAAACCATGAATGCGAGGAGAAAAAGGAGCCGGAACGGAGAGGCGGGGGCGACGCCCATGGCCAGGGCGACGGCCATCATCAGCGAGCCGCTGACCAGGCCCCGGAACGACGCCCAGACGATGTCGCCGGCCACGGCCTCGTCGGCGGAGACGGGCGTCGCGATGAGCGAATCGTAGACTTTCTCGTGGACGATCTTGATGTACGTCCCGTAAAGGCATTCGAACGACGAGGACATCATGACGGCGGAGACGAGGACGCCCGGGACGAGGAAGTGGAGGTAGGGCTTGCCGCCGAAGGAGCCCATGTAGGCGCCCATCCCGACCCCGAACGTGATGAGGTAGAACAAGGGTTCGACGAGGCTGACGAGGAAGGTCGGGACGATGAACCTTTTATAGGAATAGAGGTTCCTCAGGAAGACGTAGGCGATCCGGTAGGACAGGCTCATTCGTGGAGGCTCCTGCCGGTGAGTTTGAGGAAGACGTCTTCGAGCGTCGCCGGCCTGTTCAGGGTATTGGGCAGGTCGAGCTCGATGAGCTTGCGCATGAGGGCGTGCCCATCCCGGCAGTAGAAATAGAGCGTGTCGCCGACGCGCTCGTGGGCGCAGGGAAAGGCGGAGAGTTCGGCGAGGACCTTCCCGTCCTCCTCCGGCGGGACGCGGATCTCGACGACCTCCCGCCCGATCTCGTCCTCGACGAGCTTCGCCGGGATTCCCTCCTTGAGGATCTTCCCCTGGCACATGACGACGATCCGGTCGCAGAGTTGTTGGGCCTCTTCCATGTACTGCGTCGTCAGGACGAGGGTCGTCCCTTGGCTCTTGAGCTGGCGCAGCCGCTGCCAGATGAGGTGCCGCGCCTGCGGGTCGAGCCCCGTCGTCGGTTCGTCGGCGACGATGAGCCGCGGCCGGTTGATGAGGGCCCGGGCGATAAGCAGCCGCCGCTTCATGCCCGTCGACAGCTCCGAGATCTTACTCCCCGACTTGGCTTCGAGCTCGACGAAACGGAGGAGCTCGGCGATCCGGGCCCGGGCCTCATTGCGGCCGATGTCGAAGAAGCGGGCGAAGACGATGAGGTTCTCCTGGACGGTCAGGTCGTTGTCGAGGTTGATCTCCTGGGGGATGACGCCGGTCATCATCTTCAGGGCCCGGTTGTCGATCCCGGCGGGGAGCCCGCCGACGGTGAGCGTCCCCGAAGTCACGGGCGAAACGCAGTGGATCATCCGGACCGTGGTCGTTTTCCCGGCCCCGTTCGGGCCGAGGAAGCCGAAGCATTCGCCTTCGTGGATCTCGAAATCGATCCCGGCCACGGCGACGAGGTCACCGTATTTCTTGGTCAGCCCGGCGGCCGTGACGAGGGGGATCACGCGTCCGCCTTTCCCATCTTTTCGAGCAGGGTCTTGAACCGGGGGTGGCCGCGGAGAGGGTCGAGGTCGCCGTCGTGCTCGTACCAGCCCTTCTGGAGGAGCCCGCCGGCGGCGGCGCGCTCCAAACACTCGATGGCCTCCTCGATGTTCCCGGCTAGGGAGTGGATACAGCCCAGGTTGTAGAGGAGCATCGGGTCGTCGGGGTCGATCTCGCGGGCCCGCCTTGCCCAATCGAGGCCCTTGTCCTTCAGGCCCAGGGCGACCAGGCCGTTGGCGCCCATGTACAGGGCCCGGGCGTCGTCGGGGTGGAGGTCGATGCGGCGCTCGACGAGGCCGACGCCACGCTCCCGGGCGGCCCGGGCGTCCTCGTGACGTCCGAGCTCGTAGTAGATCTGGGCGACGAGGAGGGGCGCGTAAAAGTCCTCGGGACGGACCCGCATGGCCTCTTCGTAGAGCGAGGCTGCCTTGGGCAGGTCGCCGCTGGCGAAGACCTGGCGGGCGTAGAAATACCAGGCCTCGAACAGGCCGGGGTCGAGACGGATGGCCTTCTCGAAGCCGGCCTGCGCTTCCGCCTTATGACTGCCGAGGGACATGGCCACGGCGAACGAGGCCTGGGCCTGGGCGGATTCGGGGGCCATCTCGACGGCCCGCCGGCCGGCGGTTTCGGCCTGCAGGCGCACGGCGTCCTTCCGTTCGGAATAGAGATAGATGTACGACCAGCAGTCGGCGAGGCCGGCGTGGGCCAGGGCGTATTCGGGGTCGAGCTCCGTCGCCAGGGAGAAGAGCTGAAGGGCGAATTCGATATCGTGGCGTCCGTAGCGATAGTAAAAGCTCCGTCCCCTCAAATAGTAGTCATAGGCTTGGACGTGGCTCGTCGGGATCTCGGCCAAAGCGCCCTTCTCCTGGGGGCTGAGCGTGACCTGGAGGGCGCGGACGACGCTCTGCGCGATCTCTTGCTGGATGGCGAAGACGTCGAGCAGCTCCCGGTCGTAGGATTCCGACCAGACGTGGAAACCGCGGGCGGCGTCGACGAGCTGGACCGTGATCCGTAGCCTGTTCTCCGACTTGCGCACGCTGCCCTCAAGGATCGTTTCGACGCGGAGCTTGTTCCCGATCTCGCGGAGGTCGGCCGCCGGACCCTTGAATTGGAACGAGCCGGTGCGGGAAGCGACCCGCAGGCCATGGACCCGGCACAGGGCGTTGATGATCTCCTCGGCGATGCCGTCGCAGAAGTAGGCCTGGTCCTTCTCCCGGCTCATGTCGGCGAAGGGCAGGACGGCGATCGACGGGACTCCGGCGCCCCGGCCTTCGGTCCCGGCCTGCCTGAGGGTCTCGAGCTCCTCGCGGAGGTCGCGGGCCGAAGCCATGCGGTAGCGGGGTTCTTTCTCGAGGCAGTGTCGGAGGATCCGGTCGAGGTGGTGGGGCAGGCGGGGGTTGATCTCCGTCGCCGGGCGGGGGTCGTCCTTGAGGATCGAAGCGATCGTCGCGGCGTTGCTCTTGCCGCCGAATGGGAGGCGGCCCGTGGCCCATTCGAAGAGCACGACCCCGAGGGAGAAAAGGTCCGCGCGATGGTCGAGGGGTTCGCCCCGGAGTTGCTCGGGGGACATGTAGGCGATCGTCCCGACGAACCCCGAGTCGAGCGTGGCTGTCCTGTCGTCGTCCACGACGAGCTTCTGGGGGCCGGGGGAGAGGATGCGGGCCAGGCCGAAGTCGAGGATCTTTAGCGTTCCCGTCGCGTCGATCATGATGTTTCCGGGCTTGAGATCGCGGTGGATGATGCCGCGGGCGTGGGCGGCGGCGACGGCGCCGGCCAGGGGCAGGGCGATTTCGAGGAACCGGCCGAGCTCGACGCCGCCGGGAGAGACAAGCTTTGACAGGGGGGCGCCGTCCACGAATTCCATCGTGAAAAAGATGGTGCCTTCCGCCTCGGCGATGGCGTAGATCGTGACGATGTTGGGGTGGCTGAGCGCGGCCACGGCCTTGGCCTCGCGTTCGAAAAACGCCTGCCGCTCGGGATTGTCGGCGAACCCCTCCGGCAGGAACTTGATGGCTACATCCCTGTCGAGCTTGAGGTCCTGGGCCTTCCAGACGACGCCCATGCCGCCCGCGCCGAGCTTTTCGACGAGGCGGTAATTGCCGAGGACGAGGCCTTTCTCGGGATTCATGATCTATTCGCTCCTTTAGACACTACAGGAATCGCGGAACGGCTGTCAATATCGGCCTCGGGGATTGTCTTCGTCCGCTGCAGTGATTCTTAACGCCTTCCCGGTCCGGATCCGATGGGAGCGGCAGGGAGCGGACTCTGAGGAGCGACCGGCAGAAATGCGGCGGAGTGGCTCGGAGCCGCATTTTTGGGAAATATCTGAGGCGAGTCCTGGATCTTACGGGCATCGCCCCTGTACCACTGATCCTTAAGCGCGCGGAAGGGGATGCTTCCCAAACCGGTTGTGAAGTGCTAAAATAATGCCACAGAGAATAATCGAACAGAAGGAGATCCCCATGGCTCAAATGACATATACGTGTTCGGTGTGCGGCAAGAAGGTCGAGGCCGAGAAGGGCAAACCCGTTCCCCTCTGTTGCCATAAAGAGATGGAACCGTTGCCGTTCTGCACGACAGCCCCCAACGCCGAGATGGCCCGTAACGACAATGAGGACCTGCCGTGCGACGACGGGACGCAGACCAAGAAGAAATAGCCTTCCGGCGGATCAGACTTTCTTTTCCTTGACGACCATCCGGTCGTAAATCCACAGCCCGACAATCGAGGCGACGCCGATCACCACGATGATGAGCCACATGCTCACCGTGTCGACCGGCCGGCCCTCCTTGAGCGGCGTGTTGATGTAGCGCTCGAAGAGCCGGCCGCCGATCGGCCCGCCGACGATGCTGGCCAGGGCGATAGGCAGGCTCTGATAGCCCAGGTAGAGCCCTTCCTGCCCCTTGGGGGCGATGGCCCCGATGTACTCGTAGACGCGCGGCGAGGCCATCATCTCGCCGACGGCCATCGAGGCGATCGAGATGATCATGAAGATCCCGGCGATGGGCAGGCTCAGGCCGAGCACGCCGGTTTTCTGCGTGGCGTCGGCGAAAAGGAGGGGCGGCAGGACGTTGACGAGCATGCCCAGGGTGACGACGATGGCCCCGAGCATGATCGTCTTGATGGGCAGCCACCGCTTGACGAGGCGCGTGATCAGAAGCTGGAAGCAGACGATCATGATGGGGTTGGCCAGCGTGTAGAGCTCCATGGGGGCTTCGGGGTCGACGTAGCGCATGAACAGGGGCATAAGATTGTAGAGCTGAATGTAGAGGAACCAGAACATGCTCAGGACGAGGATGAGGAAGAGGAACCGGACGTTGCGGAGGACGACGAAAATGCCCAGCAGGGCCTGGCTCAGAGTCCGCTTTTGGACCTTTTGGCCGTCCTTGATGCCGTCGCTGACGAATTGCGGCTCCTTGTAGACGAGGAGCGTAATGACGAGGCCGACCAGGGCGAAGGCGGTCGCGGCGTAGGTGAAGATGGCCGGGATGCCCAGGCTCGTCCGGATGAAGTAGGACACGCTACGGCCCGTGATCGACCCGATGTTGATGACCATGTAGAAGATCCCGAAGGCCAGGGTCGCCCGCGTCCCGGCCGTCTTCTGGACGGTGCCCGCGATGCAGGGCTTGACGATCGAGCCGCCGAGGCCGATGAGGACGATGCCCAGGACGACGGGCGCGGTGAAGTCGACGGTCTCGGCCGCGCCCTTGCCGATGAGGCCGGGCCAGAGCCGCTGCAGGTTGCCCATGACGAAATAGCCGAGCGAGATCAGGACGAACGAAACCGAGAGGGAGCGCTTGAAGCCGAACCTGTCGGCCAGCGTCCCCGAGAGGATGGGCATGAAATAGATGATGCCCCAGAGGAGGGAGCCGTTGAGGAAGGTCGCGGCGCTGGGGGTCATCCCCAGGGATTCTTTCAGGTAGATGACCATGAAGGAGGCTATGGAATAGTAGGCGGCCCGCTCGAAGAGCTCGATCGTGTTGGCCGTCCAGAACGTGGCCGGGAACTTCGGCTTGGCGGTCAGTTCGTCGGTCATGGTCGGTGTCCTCCCGGATCAAATTGTGTATCGAGGCGGGAAATCCCTAAAAAAGGGCGAGCGCCCGCTCTTCCGCCCGGCGGGCGAGATCGTCGCAGCTTTTCCGGTCCGGCGCTTCCAGGACGACGACGAGGACGGACCGGGCCAGGACGGCGGCGGCGTAATCGCCCGTTTCGAGCTTCTCGAGCGTCCGCGGATTCTTCCCATCGAACTTCTTCGAAAAGAAATCGCGGCCGAACCTTTCGTACACGCGGCGGGCCTCTTCGTCCGAAGGATAGGCGACGACGAGAAGGAGGGCCACTCCCGGGCCCGTCCGGTACCGCGCGAATACGGCTTCCGTTTTTTTGCTGAATCCCAGGACGGTCTCGTCGGCCAGGTAATAATGGGCGTTGAGGGCCGCCTGATCGCGCAAGACGACGACGCTCGACTTGTCCAGATCCTCGGCCGGCAGGACGTCGCGGAGACGGCCCCTTTCCGGAACCTGGCCCGGACCGGCGGTGGGCGAGAGGAGAACGGCGGCGATCGTGAGAAGCAAGATGGTTTTTCGCATGGTTTACACCAGATACTTGTCGACGAGGTTTATGAGGAAATAGGCGAGGCCGGCCGTCAGGCCGGCGCCGGGGATGGTGAAGACCCAGGCCCAGACGATCCTGATCGTGACTCCCCAGCGGACGGCGGAGAGCCGCTTGGCCGCCCCCACTCCCGATATGGCCCCGGTGATGACGTGGGTCGTGCTGACCGGGACGCCGGCATGGGTAGCGAAGAAAATGCTGATGGCACTGGCCGTCTCGGCGCAGAAGCCGTCGATCGGGCGGAGCTTAGTGATCTTCTGGCCCATGGTCTTGACGATCCGCCATCCCCCGGAGAGGGTGCCCATGGCGATCGCGGCGTGGGCGGAGAGGACGACCCACAGGGGGATATGGAAGGTTTTGGTCCAGCCGGCCGCGTAGACCAGGCTGGCGATGATGCCCATCGTCTTCTGGGCGTCGTTGCCGCCGTGCCCCAGGCTGTAGAGGGCGGCTGAGATGAGCTGGAGACGGCGGGCCGCCCTGTTGATGCGGGCTGGATTTTTCTTATGGACGATCCAGGTCGTGACCGTGATGAAGACGGCGCCGAGGACGAGGCCGAGGATGGGCGCGATGAAGATGAACATGACCGTCTTGACCCAGCCGTTAGCGATGATGACGCCGGGGCCCGCCTTGAGGATGGCTGCTCCCGCGTACCCGCCGATCAGGGCGTGGGACGAGCTCGTGGGCAGGCCGAGGACCCAAGTGAAGAGGTTCCAACCGATAGCCCCCAAGAGGGCGGCGAAGATGACCTGCGGCGTGACGATGCGGATGTCGATCATCCCGGCGCCGATCGTGTGGGCGACGCCCGTGCCGAAGACGAGGAAGGCGACGAAGTTGAAGAAGGCCGCCCAGATGACGGCCTGCCGGGGCGTCAGCACCCGGGTCGAGACGACGGTGGCGATGGAGTTCGCGGCATCGTGCATGCCGTTGGTGAAATCGAAGGCCAGGGCGACGAGGATGATGAAGACGACGAAGAGGAAGCCGGCGCTGGGCATGAAACTCAGGTGGACTTGACGATGATTCCTTCGATGACGTTGGCCACATCCTCGCAGCGGTCGGCCGCGACCTCGAGCCGGGAGTAGATCTCCTTGAGTTTGATGAGGTCCTTGATGTCCTCGACCTTCTCGGTCTTCTCGAAAAGGTCGGCGATGGCCTCGCGGCAGACGACGTCGGCCTCGTATTCGAGGATGTTGATCTGCTTGCAGAAGGCGTGGACATGCCCCAGGGACTCCAGGTTGTCGATGGCCTCGAAGATCTGCTGGACGGCCTTGCTGATGATGTCGACGAGCTTTTTCACCTCGGACGTCGGCCGGGCGATCTTGAAATAGAACATCCGGCTGGCCACGCCCTCGATGCAGTCGAGGACGTCGTCCAGGCCGCTGGCCAGGCCGTGGATGTCCTCCCGGTCGAGGGGCGTGATGAAGGTCTCGCGGAGCTTGGTGAAGATCTCGTGCGTGATCACGTCCCCCTGGTGCTCGATGTCCTTGATATGCTGGTACTTTTTCTCGACGTCCTCGTAGTTGTTCACGAGCTCCTGGAGGGCTAGGACGCCGGTCTTGAGGTTGGCGGCGTCTTGGCGGAACAATTCAAAGAACTTTTGTTCCTTGGGAAACAAGCGGAATTTCATGGCGTTTTTCTCGAGTCTTCGTGTTCCGGAAATCCCATCCTAACGAAGCCCGGAAACATTGTCAAATGCCCTCTCGGGCTCAACGTCCTCGCTCCCGATAAAGAAAAGCCCGCCCCGGCCGGGCCGGGGCGGGCTTTTGTGCTGCTTCTGCTGCGGGTGCTTCTGCTTAGAACTCGAACCGGGCGCCGAATCTCCAAATGCGGGGATTCAGGATCTCGTTCAGGGTGCGGTTGGTGGGGTTGACCCAGGAGTCGTACTGTGCGCCGTCGGCCATGTAGGCGTCGCCGTAGTAGGCGTCATAGGCTCTGTTGACGATGGCCGAGTTGAAGACGTTGAAGCAGTCGGCCATAAGGTAGAGCTTGCCCGCGCCGACGTTGATCTTCTTCTCGAGACGGAGCGTGACGTTCCAGAACGTGGGTAGAGAGTCCGTCGTGTACGGCTGCGTGTAGATCTGGGCCCAACTGCCGGCCGCGTAGTTGGGGGCAGAGTCGTCTTCGATCCAGTAATAGTGGGGGACCTTCCAGCCTTCGCGGGCGTTGAACGTTCCGGAGAGGTCGAAGCCCAGGGGAAGCTGGTACATGCCGCTGATCTTGAACATCCAGCGGGTGTACATGAGGACGGCCAGCTTGCCGCTGGCGCCGCCGCCCCAGTCGCCGTAGGCCTTGCCTTCGAAAGCCCACTTGTTGGTGGTATCGAAGTAGTCGGTGCCCCAGTAGTTCCTCTGGTCCTGCCAGGTGAATGAGGCGTTGGCGAACCATTTGTTGGAAAGTCTCTTGGTCAGGACGAGGTCGACGCCCATGTAGGTCTTGTAAGCGTCGGATTTCCGGTAGAGCATGTAGTTCGTGGACGTCGTGGGCCAGTTGGCGCCGGGCAGGTAGTAGGGCAGCCCGGCCGCATCCCCGGAGCTGTAGGTGACGCCGCCGATGTCGACGGTGCTGGGGATGGTGCCGGCTGCGACGTACCAGCCGCCCGCAGGCGGCGTGCGCGGATCGATGACCTCGGGACCGGTGTAGTCCGGATACTCGTCGCTGTGCGCCGTAGGATAGTAAGACATGCCGTAGTCGAACTTGTCGTACCTCCGGTAAGTACCGGCGATCGACACCGACAGGTCGGGCATGAGCTCGCGCTCGAGGGTCAGCAGGATCTCGCGGGTCCGGGTGGAGGCCTGGTCGCTGCGGTTGTTGAAGTAGTCGTACTGGACCCCGTAGGTGATGTCGGTCGGATTGTAGTAGTCGAAGCTATAGTACTGACCGCCATAATAAGCGTCGCTATTGTAGCCCCCGTCCAGCATCGCCGTGGCCGCCGACGTCAGGGAACCGTCGGTATTGAAGACTTGGTAGGGGACATACCGGTACGGCAGGCCGGGGTTGGCCGGATCCGCGACCGGGTTCCGGGTCGAGTACATCCAGTACATCTCGGTCAGCTGCATCTTCTTGTCGGCGTTGACGTCTTTCCACCAGTAGCGCAGGCCGCCGCCCGTGCCGACGGGGGCCGCGGCCCACCAGCCAACGCCCATGACGTCGCCGTATTGGGACACGGCCAGCTTGGCCACGGTCTTGCCGTCTCCCGAGACGTCCCAGGTCAGGCCGAGGCGCGGGGAGAATGTGGACCAGGAATAGGCGTGGGCGGCGCCGTTGACGATCTGATCTTCGCCCTTGACGGCGTTGACTTGGGAGCCGGGCAGGATGCCGGCCAGCACGTCCGAAGTCGTCGAGTCGAAGACGGTGTCCCACGCTGTCTGCCCCTTATAAACTGCGGATCTTGTGTAGGCGCCTGAGCCCGGCACCTGCTTGTCGTAGCGCAGGCCGAGGAGCAAGGTGAAGTTGTTCTTGGTGATCGTGTCCTGGATGTAGCCGGCGTACTGGTCGGCGATGCTCGCGCCTTCGTTGGAGCGGAACAGGTACACGCGCTGCCAGTTGAGCATCTCGGACGCGGACCGGCTGCCGTCGGCGTTGACGTCGAGTTGCAGGCTATTGTAATTCCGGTACATGTTATAGCCCTGGTAGTTGCCCGTGTGGAAGTTCTGGGCCTTGTGGGAGTACTCGGCGCCGATCTTGATCTCGTGGGACACGTTGAGGAACGTGTCGTTGAAGTAGCTGGCGTTCAGCTGGAAGTTGTTCCGCGGCCGGGCCACCTGGTAGGACCCCCAGCTGGCGTTCATGCCGGACGTGTAGGGGATATACTTCAGGGTGGTCTGATCGTAGACGATCGGGTAGTTGACGCCCTCGTCCGTCATCGGGCGCCAGCCGAACCCGGCGTCGTTGAAAGAATACTTCAGCGACAAGTAAATGTTGTTGCCGAAGACGTGCTCGTCCTGCAGCTTGAGGATCGGGCTGCCCCAGTGGTACAAACCTTGCTGGTGGTTACCTTCGGGCGAGGCCAGGCTGGAGTCCCGGCCGAACTTTTCCTTCGCACCCGAGGTGACCAGGGCCTCGAACCGGTTGTTGGGCAGGAGCTGGGCGTTGAGCTTGAGGTTGTAGTTGTTGAGGAGGGACTTGTCCTGGTTCCCGGTGATGGTGTAGACGAAGATGTCCTGGACGCCGTAAGCGCCCCACCACCACAGCTTGTCCTTGATGATCGGGCCGCCGGCGTTGAAGCCGAAGTCCTTGATCTGCTGGATCTTGTTCGTCCGGGCGACGCCCTGGGCGATCAGATCAGCGGTGAGGTTGTCGCTCTGGAAGTAATTGTCCGTCAGGTAGAAACGGCCGGCCAGAGTCATCCGGTTGCCGCCGCGGCGGGTGACCATGTTCAGGGCGATGCCGCCGGTCTGGATCGAGACATCGGCCGCGCCACCCGTCGTGACGTTCAGCTCTTCGAACATATCGAAGTCGTAGTACAACGCGGAGCCACCGAGGGCCGCCGGGTCGGTGATATCGATGCCGTCAACCGACCAGATGTTGTTCGCGCCCTGGTTACGGCCCATGCCGCCGGTCGCGTCGCCCTTGGCCACGAAGCCCGACTGCTGGCCGGATTCGTTGCCACCGACGTTCTCGCGGTCGATCATGATGGCCGGCGCCAGCGCCATGACGACCCAGGGGTCGCGGGCCGTCGGCAGGGACTGCATGGCTTCCTTGTCGATGTTCTGCCCGACCGTCGTCTTCTTGGTGTCGACGATGGGGGTCTGGGCGACGACCGTGATCTGCTCTTCGATGGTCCCGACCGCCAAGGTCAGGTTGATCTCGGCGTTGGACCCGACGGTGACGATGATGCCCGTCCGGGTCTCCTTCTTGAAGCCCGTGAGCTCGGCGGAGATGTCAAATTTGTCGCTGGGGGAGAGAGACACGAACCGGAAGATCCCCATTTCGTTCGTGACCTGCGTCATGGGCGCTATCTGGGTGCCCGTCAAGGTGACGCTCACGCCGGGGAGGGGATTGCCTTCCGTATCCACGACCTTCCCGTAGATGTTTCCGGTTCTGACCTGTGCCGTGAGCGTAACGGCGAACAACAGCACGGACAGAACGATTAAAAACCTCTTCATGAACCATACCTCCTTACGCATTAGGCCTTTCCATGCCTTTGAGTGGCATCCCACTCAACCCATACCCTTCTCGTGATGTGCTCTTTTCCCTTTTCACCTCCTCCGATCGTTATTTTAATCATCGAATTGACAGTCCTATTCTTCCTTCTTTTTTGATAAATATGCAATAAGCGTGCCATGGACCCAAGTCAAATATTTTTTTATAAATTGTTCATTTACAGCATTATGGGCTGTCGAGTTGCAGGCTCGGGCAGGCGCTTCGTTCAAATAATTGGATTTTATTCAGAAATTTGAATGGAGAGGAGGACCGGGGTATTCTATTTTTTGAGCTCTTCGATGAGCTTCTTGATCTCGCCCTGGCTGGGATCGAGCTTCAGGGACGCTTCGAGGGCGGCCAGGGCCTCCGTTTTTCGAGCCATTTTCAGGTAACACTTGCCCAGGGAGTTCAGGACGCTCGTTTCGCTGTTGTATATCTTATTGGCCTCGAGAAGGGCGGCCAGGGCCTCCTCGTATTTTTGCTGGCCGAGCAGGGCCTGGCCGCGGATGCCCTGGAAGGCGAACTGCCGCCGGTCGTCCTTCCGCAGCTCCTCGGCGATCCGCAGGGCGTCCTCGAAGGACCCGGACTTGTTGAGGAAATTCCCGTACATGACCACGCCTTCCTTGTATTCCGGGTTGAGCCGGTAGGCCTCTTCGTACAGGGGCTTGGCCGCCTCGGAACGGTTCTCCTTCTCGTACTGCTGGGCCAGCATGTAGCGAAACAGGAACTGATTGGCCAGAGGGATGCCCTTGGCGTTGGCGATGGGATGCCCGACGGCGGCGGCCTGCGAAACGACGAAGGTGTCTTTTTTCTCGTCGAGGATCTCGCCGCCGGCGCCGGCCAGGGTGACGCTGATCTCGTAATAGTCCGGATCGAGTTCTCCCGCGGGGATCGATTGGGGGATGCTCAGGATCCGCGAGGACGGGTAGGCGTCCAGCCTGACTGTGTAGGATTTCCGGACCGGGTTGGCCTCCCGGAGCCCCCGGACCGCGATCCTTACCTCGCCGTCCGTCCGAAGGCCTTCCGTGGTGTTCAGGACATTGAAGAAGACGGCCACCGTGTCCGTCCTCGAAAAGGTTTTTTTCGGGTCGACGACGAGCTTTTGATCGTTGACCTTGAACGGGATGTGGACGTCCCGCTGGTACTTCTCGAACTTGTAGCCGAGGACGAGGCCGTCGATGGACGGGGCCGCGCTCGCGGCCGGCACGGTCACGTCCTGCTCGAGGAGGCTGAACTGCTTGCCGACCGTGTTCGTCAGGAGGATATTCAGATGGTGCTTCCCCTCGGCGATGGGGAAAGAATCTTCCACGGCGAGACCGCTGGCCTTGACCCTGTTCCAGGCGTCCTCGGGGAAGTAGAGCGGAAATTCCCGGTTGTACTGGAAGATGATCTTCTCGCCGTCCCGCAGGCTGACGGTGACCTGGAAATTGCAATAGAACTGGCTTTTTGGGTCGTAATAATCGACGTTGACGTCCGTGGGGACGATGGAGAAATGGAGGAACCGCAGGCCCGTCACGGGGTCTTGGATGAGCGCCGTCAGGGCATAGCTGTCCACGTAGTTCGTCAGGTATTCGGTGGTCACGATCCCCTTGTAGTTGAGGAAATGGGTGGCGTAGGACGGGTTGACGTCCTTCTTCGGGGAATCCAGGATGTCGGCGAGGAGGATGTTGTTGCGCGGCGAGGGGGAGAAGTCGTAATTGTATTCGCCCGGGATCCGGGTGATGGCGATCTCGGCCAGGGTCGGGGAGAGATCTCTGATCTTTTCGTAGAGGGCGCTGTAATTGAAGGCGTCCTCGATATCACGCTGGTTCAGCAGGAGGCGGGTCGGTCCGTCGGAGACCGGGTCGTACAGCTTGTACTCGCCGATGCCTCCCCGCTGGTAGAACAGGAGATAGAACTGGGGGGGGAGACCCCGCCGCGAGTCTCCGTAAAAGCTCCAGGATAGGCAGGGGACGAGCCCGATCGTCGCTTCGAAATGCTCGGTGCTCGCGGGAGGGCCGAGGACCATGTAGAAGTGCCCCATGTCGGTCCGCCAGCCCTCGCGGGTCGTCCCCCGTCCGAAGAACTGGTTGACGTACTGGAACCTCTTGAGGATCTCGTCCTTGTATTCGTTCTCGGGCGTTCCGGGCGTCGGGTCCCGCTGCTTCCAGAACGTCTCGATGAAGACATCCCGGTCCCGGTTGTTGGCGAGCTGCAGGAACACGTCCTTTTCGATGGGCTGGATGTGGTAGGCAACGAGGTTCAGCCAATCCCGATACTGCTGGGGGAGGTCCCGTTCGGATATTTTCTGGCCAGCGGCGGGCAGGGCCGCAAAAAGACAGGCCGCGGCAAGGACGAAGAGGGTCCGGAATCTTATGGCCGCGGCTCCTTTGGTCACAGCGTTTTTCCCGCGACCTTGATCTCGAAGATCTGCCGGATCCGGCTCGACGTCGATTTCGGGCCCTTGATCATCACGTCCACGAAGTTCGTCCCGGCCTTGAGGGCGTGGGCGAACCGGATGTCGACGGTCTTCATGCCGTCGAGCTCGGCATCCGTGGCCACGACCGACCGGGCGTCGGCAAAGCTCTCTTTGCTCGCACCCTGGTCGGCGTAGATATAGATGAGGAACCTCAGGTCCACCTGGAGGCGGCCCTGGTCGTTCTCCCGGAACATCAGGCCCTTGGTCGGGAGGCGGACCTCGATCTCCCGGGTGTCCGGGTCGTAGACCGTCTCGAACTTGACGAACTTCCTGCTGAAGACGTCGTCGGCCCGGACGTAGCGGCCGAGCTTCATGAGATCCATGGCCCCGAAGAAATCGCCCGCGGTATCGGTGATCCGGTACTTGCCGGTGCCCGTCTCGTCGGCGAACTCGACGGCCATCTTGTCGTCGTAGTAGCTCCACCAGATGACGAAGCCGCGGATCGATTGGCCGGTCCCGGGGGGGAACTCTTCGACTTTGTCAGGCGGTCCCATGAAGATGTAAATCCGGCCGCGGTCCGTGTTGTAGCCCGGGCCCCCTTCCTTGTTGAAGCGCTTGTTGACGTAGTCGACGCGGGCCTCGAACTCCTTCTTGTATTCGTTATCCGGGGTGTCGGGGTCGGGGTCCCGCTTGAGCCAGAAATCGGCGATGAACTCCTTGCGGCTCTCGGCGTCCGGCAGTTGGAGGAAGATCTTGCTCTCCTCCTTGGTCATGATGAGCCGGGCGGTCCGGTGGAACTTCTCGCTTTCGGCGTCGAGCTTCGGCTTGGACGCGGCGAGGCCCGTCGCGGCCAGGGCCGCCAGGGCCAATAGGAGCGACGGGAGCAGTCGTTTCTGCGCGGTCATGGAGGCCCTTCCCCGGTCTCGAGCGCGGCGCTTATTTTTTCCTCAGGTATTCGAGAAAGCCCTTAACCTGCGCCGCCCGCGCGGAGTCGGCGTCGACCTTCAGGTAGTCCTCGAAGGCGGCGATGGCCTCGGCGTTCTTCTGCAGGTTCAGGCAGGTCAGGCCGAGTTGGAAGAGGGCGTCGGTCGAATCCTTCTGCTTCTCGACGGCCTTCTGGTAGAACTTCAGGGCGTCCTCGAATTTCGCGTTGTTGTAATAGTTGGTCCCCAGGTTGAACAGGACGATGGGGTCGTTGATCTTGTCGAACTCGATCTTGCCGTACCACTCCAGCGCTTTTTCGGGATTGCCGCGGTTGGCGTAGCAGTTACCGACGGCGATGATGGCATTGGCGTTCTTCGGGTCCTTTTCGAGGAGCTTGAGGTAGCTCTCCTCGGCCAGGTCGTACTTCTCCTGGGCGAAGTAGCAGTTGCCGATGTTCATGTGGACCGGGTAGGCGTCGGGATACTTGGCGAGAATGTTCTGGTAGACGGCTATGGCCCCGGCATAATCCTTCGCGTCGAAGAGTTCGTTACCCCGGGTCAGAAGGTCCTTCATCTCGTCGGTAATGATCAGGCCCTCGATCTTGTCCAGGGCGATCTCGATGTCGGGGTTCTTTTTGTTCTCCGAGATCTCGACGGAGAGCTTCTTCGGCGCGTAGCCGATCTTCTCGAAATCAATGTTCCAGCCACCGCTCCGGATCCACGCGGCTAACCATCTTCCGGATCTGTCCGTCTTGACTTCGAGCCCTTCCTGGGCCTTGAGCGAGAATAGCTTCACCCGGACCCCCTCTAGCGGGGCGCCGGCTTCGTCGAGGACGCGTCCGCCGAGACGGCCCTTGCCCTTCCAGTCCTGGGCGCCGAGGAAGAGGGCTACGATGAGGACCATGAAAAGTCCGCACATGAGAGCGCTTCTTTTCATCGTAACCTCCTGCATCCCTCTTGGGAAGGCGGACGGTATTCCATTAGCAGGCCCATTTTACCACTTACGGAGATAAAAAGAAAATATACGAGCGCGCGGACCCTGTTTGGGCGATGGCATATTTCTTGCTGATTTTTCTGTGGTATACTGCTATGAGAGCGATCAAGGAGAGGGGTATGGACAAGAATCTATTTTCCGGGGCCGTCCTTGCCGGAATTTTCCTTGGCGTGCCCTTCTTCGCGGCCGCGGCCCAGGACGCGAGGCCCCCGTCGCCGCCGGTCGTCGAGGTCCGGGTCCACGTCTCGACCGGGGGCCGTTTCGTCGACGGCCTCAAGCTCGAGGACTTCGAAGTCCTCGAGGACTCGAAACCGCAGGCGATCGATTCCCTCCGCCTCGTCAGGGGCCGGGACGTTGTGTTCAAGCAGGAGAACAAGCCTTACGAGCCCCGCCTGGCCCGGTCCTACACCCTCCTCTTCCAGGCCGTGGACTGGGACCCGAAGCTCGTCGAGGCCGTCGACCATCTCTTCGCCTCCGTCCTCAAGCCCGGCGACTCCATGACGCTCGTCACTCCCGTCAAGCCCTACTACCTGCAAAGTGACGTCCTGGCCACGCGGCCGGCGGCCGTGCTTTCGAAAAGCATGCAGGATGTCTTGCGTAAAGATATTTTACGGGGCGGCGGCGAGTACCGGAACCTCATCAACGAGCTCAAGCGCTTGAGCAAGGCCATCGGAGGGAACGCGACGACCTTCCAGGAAGACATGGAATCGGACCCGTCGACCGAGGCCGACGGCGGCTTCGGGCTTGAGATGCAGATCGACCGCTACAGGCAGGCCCTGATGAAGATCGAGGGCATGCGCCTGGTGGACGAAGGCAAGCTCCTGAGCTTCGCTGCCACGCTCAGGGCGGTGCCGGGCCAGAAGACGGTCATCCTTTTCTACCAGCGGGAATACCGGCCCGAGATCAGCTCCGCGACGATGAACCGGCTGATGAGCCTCTACGAGGACAACCCCGACATATTGGGCAACCTGATGGACCTCTTTCAGTTCTTCAAGCGCGAGAAGACGTTTGACGCGAACCGTGTCAAGAGGGCCTTCGCCGACGCCGGCATCAGCTTCCATTTCATCTTCATGGAGAAGAAGTCGCAGAGGATCTTCGGCGGGACCATGAGAGAACAGTCCGAGGACATCTATCCGGGGTTCACCGAGATCGCCCGGGCGACGGGAGGCATTGCGGAAAGCTCCCAGAACCCGGCAGTTTCTTTCCGTCGCGCCGCCGCGATCTCCGAGGACTACTACCTCCTGTCCTATACGCCCGGCGCGTATTCCCCCGACGGCGGATTCCGGACGATCGCCGTCCGGGTCAAGGGGGGGAACTACACGGTATCCAACCGGCTGGGCTACTACGCGAGATAGACGGGCCTTTTCGGGCCGCCTCTGTCACGGGCTTCAGAGCTTGAGCATGAGCCCGGCCCGGCCGAGGAGCGTGGTCAGGATGAGGACGACTCCGGTCATGACCGCCGCGTTGAGGATGCCGGCGAGGCCCCCTGTTTCGGCGAACGGCCAGATGACCCGCCACAAGTTGATGTGCAAGACCCCGCCCAGAAGCGCGGCGGCGTTGCCGATCACCCCCGGCAGGAGGTAAGCCAGAAGCGGATTCCTGCCGGCCGGGAGGATGAAAGCCGCCGCCTTCTTTCCTTTCTTATAGATATCCAGGACGACGAAGAAAAGAAGGAAGACGAGACAGCAGATGCCCGCCGTGGCCAGGCAATAGGACTCGGTGCCGCCGATCTTGCTGAACCCGTGGAGCGGCCTGAGGACGTACCCGGCGAGGAGGAGCGCCGTTCCCAGGACGGCCAGGAAACGGACGCGGGTCCGGGGCGCGGCGATATCTTTTTTCCCCGGCAGGAAGAGCGTTCCGGCGAGCATTCCGGCGGCGACGATGGCCGAGTGGGACCCGAAGAGGCTGCCGACGTTGAGGACGCCGTTGACCGGCCCGAGGAAATCCAACGCGCCGTGACGGCTGCCGATGTAAAGGGCGGTCATGAGTCCGACCGCTCCGGCCAAAACGACCCTGTTGCCGCGGCTGGCCAGGTAAAGAAGGCAACCGGCCAGGTAGGTCCAGCCGATCATCCCCAGGATCCCCCACCAGGAAGTCTGAAGCCAGGTCACCCGGCCGTCCTCGCCCTGGCCGCGGAAGACGACGACCAGGGCCAGAAGCAGGACGGCGGCGGCGATCTTCAAGCCAAGATGCAGGCGCCGCTTCGCCGTCGCGGCCCCTTTCGGCACGACGGCCCAGATGGCGAAGACGGCCAGCGTGGCCAGGAAATACCAAAGGTCCTTGCCGATGCCCGCGGCGGCCGCCGAGAAACGGTCCTCGTTGACGAGCAGGACGCCGAGGAAGAGAAGGGCCAACGTACGGACGAGGACGTGGCCGACGAGAGCGAGGCCCGTCCGCCCTTCGGCCTGCCTCTTGGCCAGGGCCAGGGGGATGGACACTCCGACGATGAAGAGAAAGCCGGGGAAGACGACGTCGGTCAGCGTGAACGTGTCCATCTCCGCGGACGCGTGCCTGAGGATGAAGGGAATGGCCTTCATCCCGGCGATGTAGTTGACGAAGACCATGGTTAGGATGTCGAAGCCGCGGAACGCGTCGAGGCCGGTCAACCGTTCCTTGACGGTGGCCGGCGCGGTGGATACGACGTAGGTCGGGCCGGATGGGTTTGTCATGATTTTCTCCCTTGCTTCTCTTGAGCGGCGAGGACGCCCCGGACGTAGCCGACGGATTCGGCCAGTCCCGGCAGGGGGTCCCGGCCGTCCTTCTCGTATTCGAAAGCGGCCGTCCCCCGGTAATCCATCCCGGCGAGCGTTCGCAGGAAGCGGGGGATGTCGATGACGCCCCGGCCGGCTTCGACGGCGACCAGGTCCCCGGGCTTTACCCGGGGGTCCACTTCCGCCGTACTCGCCCGTGGATATAAGTCACGGGCGAGTGGCGAGCCGAAGGCTCGGCCCTTGACCGGCCCGCCGTCTTTCGTCCGGGCCGTGACGTCCTTGAGATGGACGTCGAGGAGGCGCGCGCCGCAGGCGACCGCCGCCTCCGAAGGGTCGATCCCCGAGCGTTGGCAATGGCCGATGTCCAGGCAGACCCCGATGCGCGGGTCCAGGTTCTTGACCCTGTCCAGGATGCTCGCCGGCGTCGGGTAGAGGAGGTCGCCCGGTCCGTGGTTGTGGACGGCGAGCTTGATGCCCAACTCGCGGACCTTCCGCTCGGCGCGGCCGAGGAGCTCGTGGCCGGGGACGCCGATAATGACCTCCATGCCGCCGGCCCGGGCATAGGCGAAGGCCTGTTCGACC
Organism: Candidatus Aminicenantota bacterium; assembly: GCA_026393975.1. Lineage (GTDB taxonomy): Bacteria > Acidobacteriota > Aminicenantia > Aminicenantales > Saccharicenantaceae > RBG-16-66-30. The sequence goes on from JAPKZD010000003.1 coordinate 97,978, forward strand.
TCGGCTTCGGTAGTCATATAGACGACCCCGCAACCGTAGGGGACGAGGCCGGCCGCCCTGATCTTCGCGGCCGCGGCCCGAATGTCCGTCTCGGAGCTCTCGAGCGGGAGGTGGATGCTCTTGACGGCGATCCGGACGAGGCCGACCCGCCCGGCCATGGCCAGGGCCGAGTCGAGGTCGAATTCCCGGAAGGTGTAGGAGGCGAGACCGAGTTCGAACCGCCCCATGACGCGTTCGTCCAGGCCTGTCCGACCCGCGCCGATCCCGGGCCGGCCCATGATCACCGCGCCCGCCAACGCGCCCATGGAGCCCTGGACGAAGGCCCGCCGCGTGAATTTTTTCATGGGACCCTACTATACCGGTTTTTTCCGCCGCCGGTCAATTTCGATCAGCCGCCCGCGCGTCCGAAGGCACCCGCGGGCCTCTCGCGTGTCCTTGACAGCGGCCGGGGCCCCGGGTTTGCCCGCCCTCATTCGCTTCGCGCCTGAGGACTGCAAAGCCCGGGGGTCCACTTCCGCAGTACTCGCCCGTGGATATAAGCTACGGGCGAGTGGCGAGCCGAAGGCTCGTCCCTTGACATCCGCTCCGGGCCTGAATTAGCATCAGGACGAACGAGGGACAGCGCGAATCCGCGGAGAGGAAGGAGACCGGTCCAGTGAAGAAACAACAAGGATCGACGGGTTGTCCGACTTGCCCCTTGAGCCGCCGCCGTTTTCTGGCCGCGGCCTCGGCGGGGGCCTTGGGCGCGTTGGCGCCGAAGGGGCTTTTCCCAGGGGGCGGGCGGGGAGAGAAAACGCGCATCCGGGTCATCTACGCCCTCCACGCCGTCACCCAGCCCGGGCCGGACTGGCCGAACGTCGGCTTCAACTTCCAGCCCGTCATGGACGGGATCACCACAGCCCTGGCCAGAAGCTTCCCCGAGTGCGAGCTCATCAGCACCATGGCCAAGGGTCCTGAAGAGGCCCAGAAAATTCTGGCCGCGGACGTGGTGTCCCCCGTCGACGGCTACGTCGTCTGCCAGCTCAACTGCTGGAACCAAGTCGTCCAGACGATCGCCGGTTCCGGCAAACCCACCCTCTATGTCGATTTCCAATACGGCGGGAGCGGCGGATTTCTCGTCTATACGGCCGCTTTCCTGCGCAAGAAAACGCCCAACCTCGGTTTCGTCGCTTCCTCCCGGATGGAGGACATCGTCGCCGCCTTCCGCGCCTTCGGACAGGCGAAGAAGGCCGGCCCGGGGAGCGATTTCGGGGCGATCGTCGCTTCCATCCGAAGGCAGGCCACACCTGGGCCCGGCAGCCTCGCCGTCAAGACCGACAACCTGTCCGTCCTCTCCGCCGGCGATTGCCTCAGGAAAATGAAGGAATCGAAGATCCTGGCTGTCGGCGGCGGCTGGCCCGGCATCGCCCCGGCGGTCATGGAGGGGATGGGCATCGAAGTCGTCAACGTGCCCTTCGCCGAGGTCAACGAAGCCTGGGCCGCGGCCGATAAAGAGGATGCCAAAGCCATCGCCGACCGGTGGCAGAAAACGGCGGCCAAGGTCGAGGGCGTCAGCCTGCAAACGCTCGAAACCTCCGCGGCCATGTACATCGGCCAGAAGGCCGTCCTCCGCAAGCACGGCGCGAGCGCCATCACCATCAACTGCCTCGGCGGCTTCTACGGCGGCCATATCCACGCCTACCCCTGCCTGGGGTTCCACGAGCTCCTGAACGAGGGGCTCATCGGCGCCTGCGAATGCGACGTCCGGTCGACGGCGACCATGGTCACGATGACGGCCCTGACCAAGGGCCGGCCGGGCTACATCTCCGACCCCGTCATCGACACGTCCTCGCGCCAGATCATCTACGCCCACTGCGTCGCCTCGAACAGGGCTTTCGGCCCGGGCGGCCCGGCCAACCCCATCGAGATCCTGACCCACTCGGAGGACCGCCAGGGCGCCTCGGTCCGGTCGCTCCTTCCCCTGGGCTACATGACCTCGACGCTCGAGTTCTCGCCGGAACGCAAGACCATCCTCTTCCACCAGGGCAAGACCGTCGCCAACTCCCCCGACGACCGCGCCTGCCGAACGAAGCTCGCCGTCGAGCCCGTCGGCGACATCGAGAAGCTCTTTGCCGAGTGGGACGAATGGGGCTGGCACCGGGTGACCGTCTACGGCGACCTCAAGGAGCCCGTCTTCGCCCTGGCCGACGCTCTCGGCTGGCGCGTCCTCGAAGAGGCCTGAGACCGGGGAGGCGAATGGGTCGATTCCTGTTGAATGCGTCCCGGCAATGAGGTAGTATGAGGGGGAAATCGACGGGAAAAGAAAGGACACCGCCATGGCCGAGCCGTTCATCGAAGAAAAAACGAGAAAGATCGCCCTCCTCATCGACGGCGACAACGCCCAACCCTCGCTCATCGGCCAGATCCTGACCGAGGCGGGGAAATACGGGCTCGTGACCATCCGCCGGATCTACGGCGACTGGACGACCGTCAACATGTCCGGCTGGAAAAACGCCCTCCACGACAGTGCCATCCAGCCCATCCAGCAGTTCCGCTACACGATCGGCAAGAACGCCACCGACAGCGCCATGATCATCGACGCCATGGACATCCTCCACGGCCACCTCGTCGACGGCTTCTGCATCGTTTCGAGCGACAGCGACTACACCCGGCTGGCGACGCGGGTCCGGGAGATGGGCTTCTTCGTCATGGGCATCGGCAAGCGCTCGACGCCCAAGGCCTTCGTCAACGGCTGCAACATCTTCATTTATACGGAAAACCTCGTCCCCCGGGAGCGGGAGACGCGGCGGCGCGACCGGGGCGGGGCGAGGAAGGCCGAGGGCAAGGAACCGCGTGAAGAGCACGCGGACCACGAGGACAAGGGCCGCAAGTTCGACCCCGTCCCCCTGCTCAAGGGCGCCTTCGACATGGCCGTCCGGGAGGACGGCTGGGCCAACCTCGGCGAGATCGGCTTCTACCTGCGCCAGCTCGACCCGGGCTTCGACCCCCGCACCTACGGCTTCAAACAGCTGTCCCAGCTCATCAAAAGCCAACAGGCGCTCTTCGAGATCAACTCGCGGGGCGAAGAAGGCGGCGGCGCCGCGATCTACATCCGCACGCGCGAGAGCCGCGACTAGCGCCCGGCCCTATCCTTCTTCAAGAAGGCGGCGAGGAGGAAACCCGCGCCGATCGCGAGCATCAGGCCCCCCCAAACCACGTTGAGGTTGAAGCCGAGGGATTTCGCGTACATCTCTTTTTTCGTCACCAGGCCATAAATCCCGAGCAGGAGCCCGTAGGCGCTGAGGAGCCAGCCGATCGGGAGCTTGATGTCGAGGACATGCCCTTGGCTCATCCCCGTCTCTTGGTCTTTCATTTCGCTCTTCTCGTTCATGGTTCACTCCTTGACGGGGTCAGGCTCGACTACCAGAAGATGATGTTGAGGACGATGGCGATGACGATGGCCAGGATCCCCCAGACCGCCGGCCGCGCCAGCCACCGGACCGCGGCCTTGGTCTTCGGCGTCAATCCGAAAACGAGACCTGCCAGTTCCTCCGGCTTCCGCTTCGCGGTGAAGAGGCTGACCCCGATCGTGACGACGAAGTCGGCGAGCCAGGCCCACCAGGCCTGGTAGAAGTTGGCGGCCATGTCGCTCGCGTAATGGAGGACGCCGAGCTTGTAGAGGATATAATGGCCGGCCGCCGTCAAGATGCCGACGAGCAGGCCGAAGAACCCGCCCCAGCCCGTGGCCCCGGCCCAGAACATCCCCAGGAGGAAAGTGGCGAAGAGGGGCGCGTTGAAAAAGGAGAAGACGAGCTGCATGTAGTCCATGATGTTCGGGAACGACTGGACGATGTAAGCCGTGCCCACGCTGATGGCTACCCCGAAGACGGTGGCGTACTTGCCCATCCTCAGATAGTGGGAATCGGACTTCCCTTTCTTGATGTAGCTGCCGTAGATGTCGTAGGTCCAGATCGTGTTGAAGGCCGTGACGTTGCCGGCCATGCCGGACATGAAGCTCGCGAGCAAGGCCGTGATGGCCAGCCCCAGCAGCCCGTTCGGCAGGTAGTGCTTCATGAGGAGGATCAGCGCGGAATTGTAATCGGCCGTGGGCAGGGCGGCCTGGCTGAACTCCGGCAGGACGAGCAGGGCGACGAGGCCGGGGATGACGACGATGATCGGGACGAGCATCTTCGGGAACGCGGCGATGATCGGCGTCATTCGGGCCGAGTTGATGTTTTTCGAAGCCAGGGCTCGTTGGACGACCAGGAAGTCCGTCGTCCAGTAGCCGAAGGACAGGACGAAGCCCAGCCCGAAGACGACGCCGAACCAGTCGACGCCGAGCGGGTTCGCGCTCGTGCCGAGGTACTTCGCGGAATGGAGGAGGGGTTCCTTGAGTTTGGCCACGAACCCGGCGAACCCGCCCACTTCCTTGAGGCCGAGGAAGACGATGGGCAGGAGGCCGAGCCAGATGAGGAAGAACTGGATGACCTCGTTGTAGATCGAAGACGACAGTCCGCCCCAAAAAACGTAGAGAAGCACGACGACCGCGCCGAAGAGGATGCTCCCGGTGAGCGACCAGCCAAGCATGAGCTTGAAGAGGAGGGCCATGGCGTAGAGGCTGATGCCGCTCATGAGGACGGTCATGATGGCGAAGGAGATGGCGTTGAGGCCGCGCGTGGCCTCGTTGTACCGGAGTTTGAGGTACTCGGGGACGGTCCGGACTCGACTGCCGTAGTAGAAGGGCATCATGAAGATGCCCAGGAAGACCATGGCCGGGATGGCCCCAACCCAGTAGAAGTGGATCGTGGCGATGCCGTATTTGGCCGAGTTGGCCACCATGCCGATGACCTCGAGCGCGCCCAGGTTGGCCGAGAGGAAGGCCAGGCCCGTGATCCAGCCGGGGAGCGACCGGCCGGAGAGGAAAAAGTCCTCGCCCGTTTTCATGTATTTCTTGAGCGAGTATCCGACGAAGATCATGACCAGGATGTAGCCGCCGATGATGGCGTAATCGACGGCGTTCAGGGTGATGACGGGGTCCATCGCGCTCTCCTTTCCTCCGGGACGCCAAACGTCCTCTTTTTGCGAAAGGAGCATAAGGGGGGGGGGGGGGGGGGGAGGAAAAATAAGGCTAGGTGCTGTCCGTCCGTTTTCTGTATATTGGAGCGGGAAATACCGCACCAAGTTCACGGCAGGGGAGAGGCCATGAGACATTCATTCCAAGCGATGAACGTCGTCATCGCGGCCGCGCTGGCCGCCGTTGTTTTTTCTTATTCCGGGTGCTCGAGGCCGGTGTTTCATGAAGAAAAGGCGCCTGTTCCGGGAAGCGTGAAAATCCTCCCGACGGACCAGGTTTTCCAGCTCGAATGGAAAGCGGCCCGTGTCGTGCCTTCAGCGCGGCAGCTCGCCTGGCAGGCTCTCGAGTTCCAGGCCTTCGTCCACTTTGGCATGAACACGTTCATCGACCGGGAATGGGGGCAGGGGACGGAGGACCCGAAGCTCTTCGACCCTACGGACTTCGACGCCGGCCAATGGGTCGAGGCCGTCAAGGCCGCAGGGATCAGGGGCCTTATCCTCACGGCTAAGCACCACGACGGATTCTGCCTCTGGCCGAGCCGGTACACGGAGCATTCGGTCAAGAGCTCGCCCTGGCGGGGCGGTAAGGGCGATGTCGTCGGCGAGGCCGCGGCGGCCTGCCGGAAGGCAGGCTTGAAATTCGGCGTCTACCTCTCGCCGTGGGACCGCCATGAGCCAAGCTACGGCGATTCGCCGCGATATAACGAGCACTTCAAGAACCAGCTTCGCGAGCTCTTAACGAACTACGGGGAGATTTCCGAGGTCTGGTTCGACGGGGCCTGCGCCGAGGGCCCGAACGGCAAGCGCCAGGTCTACGACTGGGAGGGATATTACGCCCTCATCCGCGAGCTTCAGCCGGGAGCGGTGATCTCGATCATCGGTCCCGACGCCCGCTGGATCGGCAACGAGGCAGGGGTCACTCGGGAGAGCGAGTGGAGCGTCATTCCGGTCACCCGGTTTGACAACCTGCCCGACGAGAAAAATCCCGGCGGCATCGCCGGCCTCGACGCCCAGGCCGAGGACCTGGGCTCGCTCGAGAGGATCGCCGCGGTCGCCAGACAGGGCGGGCGCCTGATCTGGTATCCGGGCCAGGTTGACGTCTCGATCCGGCCGGGCTGGTTCTACCACGCGGCCGAGGACGACAAGGTCAAAACCCTCGACCAACTTCTCGAAATCTATTACACCTCGGTCGGCGGGAACGCCCAGCTTCTCCTTAACATCCCGCCCGACAAGCGCGGCCGCATCCACGAGAACGACGTCCGAAGGCTCAAGGAACTTGGGGACAGGCTGCGGGCGACTTTCGCCGTCAACCTGGCCGAGCCAATGAAGATATCGGCGACCTATTCTGGCCCCACGCTCGTTGACGTGGGCGACAAACGGGGACGACTTGTCGCCGGCCATTCACTGCCGGCGCTCGGCGTCTTCGTCTGGGAGCTCGGCGGCGCGAAGCTCTTCAATGTCGCCATGATGAAAGAAGACCTCCGTGAGGGGCAGAGAATCGAGGCCTTCGCCTTCGACGTTTGGGACGGAAGGGACTGGAAAGAGACTGCCAGGGGGACGACGATCGGCTGGAAAAAGCTCTTCCGCTTCCCGGCCGTCGAAGCGACGAAAGTCCGTGTGCGTCTCTTAAAAACCAGGGGCGAGGTCTTTCCGTCCACGCCCGAGCGCTTCGGGCTCTTCTTCGACCCCTTTCGCGTCAACCCGGGCGCGAAGGGCGTCGATAACCGATAGGACTTCAGAACCGGGTGTTGCTGACGAAGGCGATCTTTTTGCCGTCGGGCGACCAAGAGGGGACGTTGATCGTGCCCTGCCCGCCGTAGACGTAGGCGATGACCTTGGGCTCTTCCGGGCCGCCCGCCGCGGGCATCATCCGGATATACGCCTGTTTGTAGAACGGGTGGTCGTCCGCCGCGACGTCCTTTTGGAACGAAAGAAGAACAACCCGCTTGCCGTCAGGAGAGACGTGCGGGAACCAATCATGGAAGACGCCGGACGTGATGGGCTCCTGCCCGCTCCCGTCGGGTGCCATCCGCCAGATGCGCATGTCGCCCGTCCGGCTGGAATTGAAATAGATGAAGCGGCCGTCGGGCCTGTACTCCGGCCCGTCGTCGAGCCCAGGGGCGTCGGTCAGACGGACCTCATCCCCGCCCTCGACCGGGATCCTGTAGATATCAAAATTGTCGTCGCGTCCGCCCGTGTAGACCAGGAACCGGCCGTCGGGCGACCAGCCGTGCAAGTAAGACGGTCCTTTGGGCGTGACTCGCTCCGGCGTACCGCCCTTGGCCGGGAGGACATAGATGATCGATTCGTCCCCATCTTCGGAACTGTGGTGGCTGATGCCGAGTTTTTTCCCATCGAACGAGAGGACGTGGTCGTTGTTGTTGGCCGTGGCGAAACCCGTCTCGAGCCGGGTCGTCTTTCCTGTGGCCAGCTCGAACCGGTTGAGAAGCCCGTCGACGTTATAGATAAGGAAGCGGCCGTCCTTCGTCCAGTTCGGCGCCTGGATGGAGCGTGGGAGGCGATAAACCACGGTCCGCTTGCCGGTTTCGACGTCCAGGATCTCGAGCATCCCGCCGATATAGTCCTGATAAGGGATGAAACCCTCCGGAGCCGGGATGGTCAGGCGGACGTTCGTGAACCGGGCTTTCTCCGTGACCGCAGCGTTGTGGGAACAGACGAAGAGGCCGACGAGGAGCTCGTCGCCGAGAGAAAGACCGGTAATCCGCTCGCTCGCATAGGGCTCTCCGAACCGCGCCGCCGACATGATGTAGGTGTCGCCCCGGCGCTCGAGCTGGACCTGGTCGGCGCCGGAGATGGAGAGCCGGGCCTCTTCCGTTTCCTCGCCGGCCTTCTTCCTATACTGGAGGGAGGTCAGCCCGTCGCCGTGGACGACCGCGCTGGCGTGGGCGGAGCCGGGGTCGAGAGTCGACCGGGCCATCCAGCCGATCTTGCGGTGGGCCTCGACGCCCGGGCCGGGAAACTCGACCCTGGCGCTGACGATAAAGTCGCCTTTTAGGCGCTTCCACAGGAAATGGCCCTCGTCGGCCGCGAACCACATGTTGGCCCCGGCGCCATCGATGACGATGGCCCCGTTCGCGGCGTCTTCGGATGCCGACCCGGGCCTGGCGACGTTGCCGATATCGCCATGGGCGTCGAAGAGGTCCAGGGGCTTTTCAGGGGCCGGTCCCGGTGGAGTTTGCCGGCAGCCCGCGCCGACGGCCAGGGCGGCTCCGATGAGGAGGGCCACCCAGGGGATTTTTAGCGATGAGGACGGTTTTCCGCGCATGTCTGCATGATAGATAAAACGTCCGGGGCGGGTCAAGCCGCGGACGGCCCCTTCTCTATTTATTATTAAACCGCCGGGCCGATTTGCCGTATAATACGCAAGAAACCCGACCGCGGGTTCATCCGTCGATGGCGACACATTCAAGGGAGGCCGGCATGCTTCGAGACATCATCAAAAAAGAGATTCTGGACAACATCACCAGCCCGAAATTCGTCTTCACCTTCCTTCTCTGCACCATCCTCATCCTGCTCTCGATCTACACTGGGGTGACCAACTATCGGGCGGAGAAGAAGGAGTACACGGCGGCGCTCGCCCTTAACAAGAAGAACATGGAGAGCCAGCCGAACTATCAATCGCTCGCCGGCATCGGCATCAAGATCAGCAAGCCGCCGCAGGTCCTGGGGACCGTTGTCACGGGCATCGAGGAGGCCGTCGGCCGCGTCGCCCCGGTCAACATTGCCGCCGACCCCAACCTCATCGACTCCAAGTACAGCAGCAACCCGGTCTTCGCCGTCTTCGGCTCCCTCGACCTCATGTTCATCGTCAAGATCGTCCTCAGCCTTTTCGCCATCCTCTTCACCTACGACGCCATCGTCGGCGAGAAGGAGAAGGGGACGCTCAAGCTGGCCCTGTCGAACGACGTGCCGCGCGACCGGCTCATCCTGGGCAAGGCCATCGGCGGCTACATCAGCCTCCTCCTGCCCCTCCTCATCCCGCTCGTCTTGGGCCTCCTCATCCTCCTCATCACGCCCGACATTTCGCTCAGCGGCCAGGACTGGGCCCGGCTGCTCTTGATCTTCCTCCTGTTCTTCCTTTATCTGTCCGTCTTCTTCAGCCTGGGCCTCTTCGTCTCGGCCCGGACGTCGCGTTCGTCGACGAGCTTCCTCGTGCTTCTTTTCGTCTGGGTCGTCTTCGTCATGGTCATCCCCAAGGTCGCGGTCATCACCGCCGGGCAGATCCGGCCCATCCCCTCGGTCCACGAGATCACCGCCAAGAAGGACGCCTTTCTCCAGCAGATCCAGAGCGAAGGCCAGAAGGGGGTCATCGAGTGGAGCAAGAAGAACGCGGCCGACGCCCAGAAGGACGTCAAGGCCTATCAGGAAAAATTCCGGAAGTTCATCCAGGACTACCAGCAGGAGCTGACCTCGAAGATCGACGAGAACAACGCCGCGCTCGAGCGCGATTACCAGCAGAAGAAGCGCGCCCAGCAGAGCCTGGCTGTCAACCTGTCCCGGATCTCACCGGCCTCGGCCCTGACATTCGGCTCGATGACCCTGGCCCGGACGGGAATCGACGACTTCGACAGGTTCCTGGCTTCGGTCCGGGCCTACAAGCCGATCTACACCAAGTGGATCAACTCCAAGCTCGGCCAGAGCATCAACTTCCAGACGGGCGAGACGATCCAGATCAAGATCGACGACATGCCCCAGCACATCTACGAGCCGCAGTGGCTGAGCCAGTCGCTCGTCCGGACCATCCCCGACTTCGCCCTGCTCGCCGTCATGATCATCGTCTTTTTCGTCGGCGCGTACGTCTCGTTCCTGCGCTACGACGTCCGTTAAGGAGAATCCCCATGCTCGAAGCCATCAGTCTGACCAAGCGTTATGAGGACGGCGAACTCGCCCTGGACGGCCTGACCTTCAAGGTCGAACCGGGCGAGATCTTCTGCATGTTCGGGGCCAACGGGGCGGGCAAGACGACGACCATCAACTTGTTCCTGAACTTCATTCCGCCGACGTCGGGGACGGCCCTCATCGAGGGGGTCGACGTGGCCAAGGACCCGCTCAAGGCCAAACGCCACGTCTCCTTCGTTTCCGAGAACGTCATGCTCTACGGCAATTTCACGGCCGTCCAGAACCTCGACTACTTCAGTCGTCTGGCCGGGAAGCGGAATCTCACGAAGAAAGACTACGGCGCGGTCCTGGAGCAGGTCGGCCTCCAGAAGGAGGCCTTCGACCGACGGGTCAAGAATTTCTCCAAGGGCATGCGCCAGAAGCTCGGCATCGCCATCGCCGTGGTCAAGGACGCGGCCAACGTCCTGCTCGACGAGCCGACCTCGGGCCTCGACCCCCAGTCGGGCCGGGAGTTCCTGGAGATCCTCGTCCAGATGCGCGACAAGGGCAAGTCCGTCTTCATGTCGACCCACGACATCTTCCGGGCGAAACTCATCGCCGACCGGATCGGGTTCATGCGGAAGGGCCGGCTGGTCATGATGAAGACGGCCAAGGAACTGGCCCACGAGGACCTGACCGACCTCTATATCCAGTACATGGAGGAGCAGCCCGGCCAACCCGCCCCGACGGCCGCGCCTTCCGCCTGAGAGATAGGCCCGGTCAGTTGTCCTGCGGGGCGGGCGCCTTTTCGAGCAGGCCCATCTTCTTCAGGGCCATGTCGCCGCGGTTCATCTCCGGCCCCTCGCCGGGGATGTAGAGCATGACGCCGCCCTTGACCGGCCTGATGACGATCTTCCCCAAGCGGGCCAGCTCGCCCGTCGCGTCGATGGGGTTCCCGCCGTCGAAGTAGGTCTTGAAGGCGTCGTTGAACCCGCTGTAGATCGAGTGGATCCCCTTGTAGTTTTCGAGGCGCAACCTGGCGATGGCCAGCTTGACGAATTCCTCCTGGGTGAGTTTGGTTTTCATCCGTTCCTCCATTCTGTCGGCTTCGAAGATAAAGACGATAAAAGCCCGGCCTTATTCTCAAAAAGGTCTCCCGGCTGGTAGAGATGGATGAGACAGGGGAGGAATTGAGGTATAATTCGGGAGCTGTGAGGCGAAGCCCGGCGAAGATGGTATCGGGCGCGGAAAGGAGCGAAACATGGCCAAGAAGGTCAAGGAAGTCAGGGCCAAGGTGATCAGCGTCAAGAGCACGTGCGGCCACGGTCACAAAGTGGGAGACGTCGTCAGGTTTACCGAAGGCGGAGTCGACGGGCATATCTGCATCCATGCCATGTACAGCATGCTGCCCAAGATCTTCGCCATGATGTTCAACGCTAGCTTCCCCTGGGCCAAGGATCCTGACGTCCTGACCCACCCCTGTCCCGACGCGGACACCCCCGTCGTCTTCGAGTTGACGCGAGATTACGAGAACTAAAGCGCGCCGCCGTCAGCGCGCCGGCGTGGACCGACTTCCAGAATTCGAGGGTCGTGCCCATCCTCCGGCCATCGCGGCACTATTTGATCTCGACAAGCTCTTTGTTGAGGTCGAGGGGCGGCTTGGCCCGGAAATATTCGCTCGTCTCCCAGAGCGTCATGGCCAGCGTGTCGATGCGGCCGTACCGGCCCCGAGCGTATTGGTAATGGAAAACGACCGACATGTCGCCGCCCTGCTTCCAATAGGTCTCGAGCTTGGGATAGCCGTCGTCGGATTCCCGGCCGATGAAGACGATGGTGCCGACGACGACCCCCCGGGCGGCGCCTCTCGCCGGGTCGTAGACGAGCCACTGGTGACCGCCGGCGGCCGAGGGGACGCCGCAGAGGACGAATTTCTCCTCTTTCCCGTCGCCGTCGAGGTCGAAGGCCACGGACCTCAACGGGCTGCCGTCGTCCTTGTCGAATTCCTTGCGGATCTCCGGAGGCAGCGTGTTGTCTTTCTGGGCCGAGCGGACGGTGAAGAACGTCCGCAGGGAGGTGTCGGCGGCCGGCGCGGGAACCTGTCCGCCGGAGAGGAGGTTCAGCACGAGACAGGAGAAGACAGCCAGTGTCAACAGGAGCCGCGACCGCCTTGTCATCGATAGGAAGTATATCGTCGGGTCCGGAAAAGTCAATTCGCCGTTTTCGCGGCGGCCGTCCCGTTTGACTTTCTCCGCCCTATCTATACAATGAATATCCTTTCTATCGACATTCCGTTAATTCGGCGCCCCCGGGAGTTCTCGGAGAGGGGCCGGACGAGGACAACATCTCTCGGAGGGAGGAATCGATGACCGAAAAAAAGAACGAACTCAAAAGACGTGCGTTCCTCAGGCAAGGCCTGACCGGATTGGCTGCGGTCGGGGCCATCCCGGCCGCGGTCAAAGCGGCCGCCCTGGGCTCAACGGATACTCCCGGGACCGGCGTGGCCGAAGCCCAAAGCCAGGCGAAGCCGATCGTCCGGACCCTGGGCAAGACCGGCCTCAGGATCCCCGTCGTCAGCATGGGCGTCATGAACGCTGACAACCCCGCCGTCGTTCAGGCCGCCCTCGATTCGGGCATCTTCATGCTCGACACGGCCAACGGCTACCAGCGCGGCCGGAACGAGCAGATGATCGGCCAGGTCATCAAGGGCAGACCACGCGATTCGTACATGATCGCGACCAAGGTCTCCGGTCCCGGCCGGGACAAGTCCATGCAGGGATTGGATTCCGCATCGGTCCAGAAGGCCTTTTTGGACAATTTCGACATCAGCCTCGGACGTCTCGGTCTCGACCACGTCGAGATCCTCTACCTCCACAACAACACAACCAGGGAGAGTGTCCAGAATCCGGCGCTGATGGAGGCCCTCCAGAAAGCCAAGAAGGCGGGCAAGGCCCGGTTCATCGGGATCACTACCCACGCCAACGAACCGGTCGTCATCAGGGCGACGATCGAAGCCAAGGTCTACGACGTCATCCTGACGGCCTACAATTTCCGCCAGGACTACCGTGACGAGATGCGCAAGGCCGTAGCCGAAGCGACCGCGGCCGGGATCGGCATCGTGGCCATGAAGACCCAGGCCGGCGCCTACTGGGACAAGGAGAGGAAGCAGCCGATCAACATGCGGGCTGCTCTGAAGTGGGTCCTCAACGACCCGAACGTCACGACGGCCATCCCGGGCTTCACCACCTTCGACCAGCTCAAGGAGGACCTGACGGTCATGACCGACCTGAATCTTACTCCGGCGGAGCTGAAGGACCTCCGGCTCGGCGAGCAGGTGGCTGGGCTCTACTGCCAGCAGTGCGGCCAGTGCGTCTCCGGCTGTCCGCAGGGATTGCCCATCCCGGCGCTGATGAGAAGCTACATGTACGCCTACGGCTACCGGAACCTCCAGGCCGCCCACGAGCTCGTCGGCACTCTCGACGTCGCCGAAAATCCCTGCGGCTCCTGCGCTTCCTGTTCGGCCGTCTGCGCCAAGGGCTTCGACATCGCCGATCGCGTCAAAGACATCGCCCGTCTGAGGGCCGTCCCCGGCGATTTTTTCGCTTAGGCCGCGTTCTTAGCGCGCCCCTTCGCCGGTTGACTTCCCTCACGGGCTGTTTTAACTTGGAGCTGATGCGGACAGGAGTTCAGCCCGGGGGGAGATCGTGAAGCGGGCCATCCAGGCCGGGCTCGTCGCCGCCTTTTTGACGCTCGTCGTGCTGGCCCTCTTCGTCGGCCGCGCCGGCCGGGAAGCGGAGAACAGGATCGACCTCAGCCCCCGGCCTTCCTCCGCGACGGCCTTCTGGGCGGAGGCGACCATCAGGAACGTCACCAAGCACGACATCGTGTACACCATCAAGCCCGGACCCGGCGCGCGGGCGCCGCGCACCCGGACGCTCCGCGTTGACGCCGTGGACAGGATCGCTACCGACCTGCCGGTCGAGATCTCGTTCGACAACGGGAGAAGGACGGGCGAATACCTCATCCATCCGGGCAAGCCCTACTCGTTCCGCTACGATGAGAACGACGTCATCAAGGTCTACCCCGGCTCGCACGGGCGGGAGGACGCGGCCGACCTCGCCCCCTTCGTTCCCACTCCTCAGACGGTGGTCGAGCGAATGCTCGAGGTCGCGGCCGTCGGCCGGGACGACGTCGTCTACGACATCGGCTGCGGCGACGGCCGCATGGTCATCACGGCGGCGAAGAAATACCGGGCCCGGGGCGTGGGCATCGACATCGACGCCGCCCTCATCGAGGAGTGCCGGGCCGGCGCCGCCCGGGAAGGCGTCGGAAAACTCGTCCGGTTCATCCATATGGACGCCACCAAGGCCCGGGTGACCGAGGCGACGGTCCTGGCCCTCTATCTTCTGCCGGAGTCCCTGGAAACCCTCGAACCCCTCTTCGACAAGGATCTGGCCGCCGGCGTTCGCATCGTCTCCCACAACTACAAGATCCCCGGCTGGGACGACCGGCTCGTCCGGAGCGAGGTCATGACCGACGAAAAAGGCCGGAAACACAAGATCCATCTCTATCGCATCCCTGGGGCCAAGTGAAGAAGCCCGGCCCCGGTCTTGGTAAGACCGGGACTGGGAAGCCCGGCAAGCCCAACGCGATGATCCGTTTCCTGGCCGGCTTCTGCCGCGAGCATCCGCTCGACGAGAAGATCTTCATCGTTCCCTCCTTCATCGCCGGGCGCCAGATCGGCGAAGCCCTGGCCCGCGATACCGGGTCATGGGTCAACCTGCGCTTCGTCACCCTGGCGTCCTTGGCCCAGGAGATCCTGGAAAGCCATGGAGGGGACTCGGTGCGAAAGCCGCTGACATCTTCGGCGGCGCTCGCCCTGATGGATCGGGTGTTCAGGCGGCTCCTGGGTCAAGGCGCGCTCGAATATTTCGGCCGGGGCGGGGCTTCTCCCGGGCTCGTCCGGACGATCTTCAGGGCCGTCCGTGACCTGAGGCTCGATGGCCGGGTGAGCGCCGACCTCCGCCCTGGGCTTTTCCTCGTCGAGCGGAAGGGGCAGGAGCTCGCCCTCATTCTCGAAGGCTACGAACGGGCCCTCGAAGAGGACGGCCTCCTCGATACGGCCGGGCTCATCGGCCTCGCCCTGAGGACGGCCCCGCCGGCGCCGTCCTCGCCCGATTGGCATCTCTGCCGGATGGATGCCCGAATGAGCCGGCTCGAAGCCGACCTCGTCCGGGCCGCGGCCGGAGACCGGCTCGTCCTGGTCCCCGGAGACCCCGTATTCGGCCTCGAACGGCCGCGTCATTGCTGGCCCGCTCCCGGGCCCCTCGATGCTTCCGAAGCGGGCCGCCTGTCCTGGCTCTTCGCGCCCCGCGAGGCGCCGCCCCTAGCCGAGACCGGGGTTCCCGAAATTTTCCGGGCTCTGGGGTGCGGGAACGAATGCCGCGAGATCCTCCGCCGGCTTTATGCCGGGAAGATCCGCTTCGACAGCGTGGAAATCCTCGCCCCGCCGGGCTCGCCGTACCCGACCGTCTTCCACCTTCTATCGGTCCGGACGGGATTGCCCGTGACGTTTGGCGAGGGCCTCCCGATCTCCTTCACTTCGCCCGGCCGCCTCTTCTTCGGCCTCGCTGACTGGCTGGGCGACGACTTCTCCGTCGACCGCCTCTGCCGCCTTGTCGAAGACGGTGACCTTGTCCTGCCTTCGGGCGCGGCGGGGATCCCCCTTCCGGCTCGGACGGCTTGCCACCACCTCAGGAGCGCCATGATCGGCTGGGGCCGAGACCGCTACCTCGAGCGGCTCGGGGCCTTCCGTGACGCCCGCAAGGCCGACCTCGAGCAAGCGGGGCGGGAGGACGACGATGAGACCGGCGAATCCCGGGAAGAGCGCTTGGCCCGCGACCGGGCGGTCATCCTGGAGATCGAAGAGCTCTCTTCCGCCGTCGGCACGCTGCTGGATGTCATTCCGGAGCCCGGTCCCGCGGCCGGTCACGATTTCGGGGACCTCTGCGAGGCCTTCGCCCGGGTCACGGAGGATTTCGGACGCAGCTCTTCGGACCTCGACGGCAAGGCCCGCGACGTTCTTTTGTCGCGCCTCGCCGAGATCCTCGATGAAAGCCGGGCGCCCGAACTTCCCCTGAAAGACGCGCTGGACCTGCTGCGGGAGGCGGGTGCCTCCCTCCGTGTCGGGGCGTCGCCGCCCCAGCCCGGCCATCTCCATGTCGCCAGCTTCTCCTCGGGAGGATTCTCCGGCCGGCCGATGACGTTCGTCGTCGGCCTCGACGAGGCCTCGTTCCCCGGACGCGGCCTCCAGGATCCTGTCCTCCTCGACGAGGAACGCGCCGCGCTCTCCGCCTCCCTTCCGACGGCGGCCGATTCTCTTCGCTCGAACCTCTTCACCCTGGCCGCCCTGCTCGCCTCCCTCAGGGGAAGCGTCACGCTGAGCTACCCTTCGTTCGACATCACCGGGGAACGGGCCTCCTTCCCGTCGTCGGTCATCCTCCAGGCGTTCCGTCTCAGCCGCGGCGACCCCGACCTCGACTATACGACCCTCGAGCGGGAGCTCCCGGAACCGGCCGGGTTCGTCCCGGGCGGGCGCGACGATGTTTTCGACGAGGTCGACTGGTGGCTGGCCCGTCTCGTCGGCGAAGGCCGGACGCCCGGGGGAGCGGCCTCCGTCGAGGCCAATTTCTCCGATCTTGCCGCCGGGCTTGCTGCCGCGGCCGCCCGAGCCGGCGAGCGGCTGACCGAATACGAGGGTATCGTTGACATCGGCCCCGTCCGCGACGAGGTCGATCCCGTGGCTGGGGGGAAGGCCGTCATGTCCGCGACGCGCCTCGAGCTCCTGGCCCGCTGTCCCTTCGGCTACTTCCTCCGTCATGTCCTGGGGATCAAGCCCCCCGAGGAGGTCGAATTCGAGCGCTCTCGCTGGCTCGACCCGCGCCGGCGCGGCAGCCTCGTCCACGAAATCCTCTGCGCGTTCATGACGAAGGTCAAAGAGAAGAAGGAATCGGTCGACCCGGCCCGCCACGGCGGGCTCATGGCCGAAGTTGGCGGCCGGCTCCTCGACCAGGCGAAGCGGAAGATCCCGCCTCCATCCGAGGCCATCTTCGAAAGCGAGCGGCGGGACATCGTCGAGGCCCTGGACATCTTCATGGCCGCCGAGGCGAAACGCGAAGAGAAGGGGGAACCGCTTGAGTTTGAGAAGGAAATCGAAAAGGAGGAGATTAGCCTCGGCGGCGGCCGCTCTTTCTTCCTTCACGGGTACATCGACAGGGTCGACAGGACCGCGGAGGACACCTACCGGATCCTGGATTATAAGACCGGGCGCACCTCCGATTACGAGAATCTGGTCAATTTCGGGCGGGGGAGGGTCATCCAACACGCCCTCTACGCCGTCGCCGCCGAGAAGATCTTGGCGCGGGAACGTCCCGGCTCGAAGCCGCGGGTGACGGCGAGCGGCTATTTTTTTCCGTCGAGGCGCGGCGAGGGCCGGGAGATCATGGTCCGCAACTTCGACCGGGACAGACTTCGCTGTCTCCTCAACGACCTTCTGCGTCTCCTGGAGAATGGTTATTTCATCGCCGGTACCGAGGCCAAGTGCAATTTTTGCGACTTTGCCCCGGTCTGCGTCTCGGGCGGGCCCGACGAAACGAAGAGGAAACGGGAGGCCAATCCCGAGGTCTTTGAAGCCTACGATAAGCTCGACGAGTACAAATAATGAGCCCGGATAATAAGAAACCGTACGACCAGGCCGCCCGTGACCGGATCGAAAACGACCTGGGCACGACCTTTCTTGTCGAAGCCGGCGCCGGCTCGGGCAAGACCCAGAGCCTTGTCGGGCGGCTCGTCGCCGTCCTCCGTTCGGGCCGGGCGATGATCGACACCCTGGCCGCCGTGACCTTCACCCGCAAGGCCGCGGCCGAGCTCCGGGGCCGGTTCCAGGTCGGACTCGAAAAAGCGCGCATGGAGGAGAAGGACCCGGCGGCCCGGGCCCGGCTCGACGCGGCCCTCCAAAACCTCGAGCGGTCGTTCATCGGGACCATCCATTCGTTCTGCTCGCGACTGCTCCGGGAGCGTCCGGTCGAGGCCGGGATCGACCCCGAATTCCGCGAGCTCGAAGAGCACGAGGACCGCGTCCTGCTCGAGAAATGCTGGGACGAATACCTGGCCAAGGTGCGGCTGGAGAACGAAGCGGCCCTGCGTGGCCTCGAGGCGGCCGGGCTCGAGCCCGAAGACCTCGAGGCGGCCTTCACGGTGCTCGCCGGCTTCCCCGACGTCGAGGCCGTCGGCGGCCGCGACGTCCTCCCGGATTTCCGGGTGGCCCGAAAGAACCTCGAGGCGTTCCTCGACCGGGCCGATCCGCTTGTTCCGAAGGAGCGGCCGGAGAAAGGCTACGATTCCCTCCAATCCCTGATCATCCGCTGTCTCCTGAGGCGGCGGAACATCGGCTTCTCCGGTCCCCGCCCGCTCATGGAGACGATCGAGCTCTTCGACAAGAAGCTCGGCGTGACCAAGAACCGCTGGCGGTCGAAAGAAGAGGCTGAAGGAATGCTGGCCGCGGCGGAGGCCTTCCGCGACGAGACGGCCGTTCCGGTCCTCGGCGCGTGGCGCGAGTTCCGCCACACCCGGGCCCTGGCCTTCCTCGGCCCGGCCGTCGGTTTCTACGCGGAGAGGAGGAGGGCCGAAGCGAAGCTCAACTTCCAGGACCAGCTCATGCGCGCCGCGGCGCTCCTTCGCGACAACCCCGAGGTCCGGCGTTATTTCCGCAAGCGCTTCCATCCGGTGCTCGTCGACGAGTTCCAGGACACCGACCCCATCCAGGCCGAGATCCTGTTCTTCCTGACAGGGGCCGACGACGAGGAGCGCGACTGGACGAGGCTCGAACCCGCGCCCGGGTCCCTGTTCCTCGTCGGCGACCCCAAGCAGTCGATCTACCGCTTTCGGCGGGCGGACATCGACATCTACAACCTGGTCAAGGAACGGATCCGGGAGAGCGGCGGCGAGGTCCTCGAGCTCAGCGCCAACTTCCGCTCCCGGAGCTGCATGGCCGAATGGGTCAATCCTCTCTTCCGGGACGTCTTTCCGGCCGCCGCCGATGAATATCAGGCGGGTTTCATGCCCCTCGAGACGGTGCGCCCGGACTGTCGGCCGGCCTTCTCGGGCGTCTATAAGGCCACCGTTCCGGCCGTGAAATACCATTCGAAGGAGGCCATCGCCGACATCGACTCGCGCCGGGTCGCCGAGTTCATTGCCCGGTCCTGCGCCGGGGACATGCGGCTCGGAGCCGAGGGCGGCGGGACGCGGACGGCTGAGCCCGGCGATTTCCTCGTCCTCTTCCGCTACAAGGACCGGATGAATATGTACGCCCGGCGGCTCGAGGAACTCGGCGTCCCCTTCGAGATCGCCGGGGGCGACGCCTTCACGGACAACGGCGAGGTCGGCGAGATCATGAACCTCCTCCGGGCCCTCGACGACCCGGACAACCCGGTCTTCACCGTGGCCGTCCTCCGGGGCTTGTTCTTCGGCTTGAGCGACCAGGATCTCCTGGAACACCGGGCGGCCGGAGGCGCGTTTTCCTATCTCGGCGCGGCGGGCGGAGGGTCGGCGAAAGCGAGACGGGCCTTCGCGGTCCTCCGTGTCTGGCGGGACATCACGGCGAAGGTCCCGCCTTCCGCGGCCCTGGAGTCCATCCTCCAGAGCTCCGGACTTCTCAATTACCTGGTGACGGCCGAGATGGGCAGCAGCCGGGCCGGGAACGTCTTCAAGCTCGTCGAAACCCTGCGCGGCCGGGAAGGCGAGGAAATGACCTCCTTCGCCGCCGCCGTCGAGTTCATCGAGGAATGGGTTGGCGCCCAGCCGGTCGAGGAAATGAGCCTGACTCCCGGCCGCCGGAACGCCGTGCGCCTGATGAACCTGCACAAGGCCAAGGGGCTGGAGGCCCCGGTCGTGTGGCTGGCCAACCCGGCAGGGGTCCGCGATTTCGAGCCGGACAAACACATCCGCCGGACCGGTGGCACGCCCCGCGGCCATTTCCGTTTCTCCAAGTCCGTCGGCTTCACGGCCAGAACGGTGTCCCAGCCGGTCGGCTGGGAGGAGAGCGCCGCCGAGGAAAGGAAGTACGAAGAGGCGGAAGAGAACCGCCTCATGTACGTGGCTGCGACGCGGGCCCGGGACGTCCTCGTCATCAGCGCCTATGAAGGCGACCTGGGCGCGAGAAAAGCTTGGGGTCCCCTTGAAGGGGGGCTGGCCGGGATCGAGGAGCTCCCGCCCTTCGCTCGGGAAATGGGACCGGCGGTCGGACGCGGGGATCTGACCCGCCGAAAACCGGCCGCTCTCAAGCCCGGCGACGTGAGGAAGGGCCGGGAAGAGCTCCGGAGGAAGATGGGGGATGCCTCACGGGCGGGCGCTCTCTTCGAAACGGTAACCTCGCTCGCCAGGCGCGACCGGGAGCCGCCCGAGTGGGCCAAGGGAGGACTGGGGTTGTGGGGATCAGAGGTCCACGTCATGCTGAAGACCCTGGGCCAGGCGTGGGCGGCGGCCAAGCGCGGCCAGGCCGAGGCGATCGTCGGAGAGGACAGCTTGACACGGATGGCCAGGGACGTCCTGGTCGCCGCGGAACGGGATTCGACGGCGTGTCGGGAGCTCGCCGGCCTCGTCGGCGACATCGTCCGGTCCGGATTCTGGCTGAGGGCGATGCGGGCCGAACGGTGCTTGTTCGAAGTGCCCTTCTCGATCATGATGGGGCCGGAGGACGCCGAATACGAAGACCTCGTCGCCATGGTCGGCCTCGTCCCCCTCGCCGGGGGCAGGCCCGTAGTCCCCGTCTCCGGGGCGCCGGTTTTTCTGTCTGGGGCGGTCGACCTCCTCTTCAAAGAGAAGGACGGCTGGGTCATCGCCGATTACAAGACCGACCGGCTTCCCGAGGCCCTCTCGGCCGGCGGGGGGGAGGACAGGAACAAAGCCCTCCAAGCCTTGGTGGATTTCTACCGGCCCCAGGTCCGGCTTTATACGCGGTTCTGGGCGAAGATGACGGGGGAGCCGATCAAGGAATCGGGGCTCTACTTCACGCGGCTCGGCGAATGGTTTGAGATCTAGCTGACGCGCCGTGCCCGGTTTCCGTCGAGGCTGGTGTAGCCGAAGTAGGCCTTGAGTTCTGCGACCTTGTCGGTCTTCTCCCAGGTGAAATCGGGGAGTTCCCGGCCGAAGTGTCCGTAAGCGGCCGTCTGCTTGTAGATGGGACGGCGCAGGTCGAGCATCTTGATCATCCCCGCCGGCGTGAGCTGGAAGATCGCGCGCACGGCTTTTTCGATGGCCTCTTCGTTGACCTTCCCGCCGCTGTGGATGTTGACCATGACCGAGAAGGGCTCGACGATGCCGATGACGTAGGCCAGTTGGATCGTGCAGTGGTCGGCCAGGCCGGCCGCGACGATGTTTTTGGCGATGTAGCGGGCCGCGTAAGCCGCCGAACGGTCGACCTTGGTCGGGTCCTTGCCCGAGAAGGCCCCGCCGCCGTGGGGGCAGCTGCCGCCGTAGGTGTCGACGATGATCTTGCGGCCCGTGAGGCCGGTGTCGCCGACGGGGCCGCCGATGACGAAGCGGCCGGTCGGGTTGACGAGGTATTCGATTGTCTTCGACCGCAGTTCGGCCGGGATGACCTTTTCGATGATCTCGGCGATGACGCCGTCGCGGAGCGTCGAGTCATCGACGTCGCGCGAGTGCTGGGTCGACAGGACGACCTTTTCGACGGCCACGGGCCGCTTATCCAGGTAGCGGACCGAGACCTGGGACTTGGCGTCGGGCCGGAGCCAGGGGAGGAGGCCGCTCTTGCGGACCTCGGCCTGTTTCTGGACGAGACGGTGGGCGAGACGGATGGGCAGGGGCATGAGTTCGGGGGTTTCGGTCGTCGCGTAGCCGAACATCAGGCCCTGGTCGCCGGCCCCGATCTCGCCGTTGGCCTTTCTGACTCCCATGTCGATATCGTCCGACTGCTGGCCGATATAAGTGAGGACCCCGCAGGAGTTCGAGTCGAACCCGTCCAAGGGGTCGTTGTATCCGATCTCCCGGGCGGTCTGGCGGACGATGGGGACCGGGTCGATCTGCGCGGTGGTCCGGATCTCGCCGGCGACAACGGCAAAGTTCTTGGTGAGCAGTGTCTCGCAGGCGACCTTGCCGTAAGGGTCCTGCTCGAGGACCGCGTCGAGAAAAGCGTCGGAGATGAGGTCGGCCATCTTGTCGGGATGGCCCTCGGAAACCGACTCCGAGGTGAACACGAAATCCTTGGCCATCGAAGCCTCCTTTCCGGGCACGCGACGTTGTTCGGCTCGCTCAGGGGCTGGGATGGGATCCGCGAAAAAAATCTTCCGCCGTGGACACTTGGTTGCCGCTTGCGTTTTCGCGACCACATCCTCGCTGCCGGCGAGTGAGCACCTCGGGTGTCCGTCCCAGGTTGCCGGGCCCGGCCGTTTAGGGTCGAGCCTCTCCTGATGCAGATGGAAATGATACGCCCAACTCATCCGGATTTCAAGTGGCAAGGCAAAAAAATCCGCACAAGGCCCGGCCGTCGCGCCTAGCGGATGATCCCATCGGGCGGCTGGACGTTGATCAGGGCGATCTCGGCGAACGCGGAAAAGGAGAAGGGGAATTCGACGAGCCGGTCCGCTCCCTTCTTCATGACGAAGGTGGCGTCCGTCTTGAAATCGAGGCGGTATTCGGAGAACCAACCCTTGTCGATGTGGAAATGGAGGCTGCCCGTGCCCGCGCCCTGGCCCTCGAAGACTCCCCGGGTGTCCCCGAGGTCCTTGGCCCCCGAGACGACGACCCGGTAGACGGCGGAGACGATGGCCAGCCGTCCGTCGTCGGCGGGGATGACGTCGTCGAGGGTGTAGTCGATGACCAGGTCGACCTGGAGGTCGAGGCCCTGGAAAGGAATGGTCAGGCGCCGGCTCTCCGTCCAGGTCTCGCCGCGCCCGACCGGCTGAGCGGGGAAGGTCGGGAAATAATCGCGCAGGATCTGGGGAATGGAGATGTTGAACGGGTTTCCCGAGCCGAGGGCTTCGGGGTTGCGAATGGACTCGACCTTGCCCGTCCGGTTGAAGACGACCTCGAGGGCCTCGCCCTCCGTCGTGCCGAGTTTCTGAGCGAGGACGCGGTCGGAGAGCCGGACGTTGACCTCGATGCCGGGGCTGGTCAGGTCGGCCCGGACGGTCTCGTGGGCCGACGGCTTGGAGAACAGCCGGATCTCGCCGCTGGAATCGGCGTTGAGAGCCAGATCCTTGCCGAGAAAATTCTTGCCGTCCACGTTGACGACGCTGGTCAACGTGTAGGTCAGCCGGGTGCCTTCGGCGGGGGCGAACCGGAGAGCGACCTTCTCTTGGGCCGCGAGGGACCCGGACATCCCTGCCAGGGCCCCGACGAGCAGGATTGCGGCCATGATTTTTCGAGCTGTCATGGATTCTTCTCTCCTCCGCCTCGGCTGCGTCTCCGGCCTAGAAATCGGGGTCGGTGATCTTCTTTTCCTGCCAGGTCCCATATTTCGCGAGCAGGGGCTGGATATCCGCCGCCTTGCCGACGACGACGAGCACGAAATCCTCCTGGGGGAGGAGCGCCGTGGCCGCGGCCTTGACCAGGGCCGGCGTGAGCCGGCCGACCTCGTTCAGGTACTTGTCGTATTGGTCGAAGCCCAGCTTGTAGAAGGCCAGCCGGACGTAGGCGCCGGCCTTGCTGGCGTTCATCTCGAGCGTCGGCGGGAACTGGCCAAGGATGTAATTGCGGCTGCTCTCGAGTTCTTCTGCGGAGAACCCCTCCTTCGCCCCCTTCCCGAGCAAGTCGAAGACGATGTCGAGCATCTCGCCGATCTTGTCGTTCTTGGTATAGGAGCTGACGGTGAACAACCCGCCGGCCGCCCAGGTACGGGCGTTGCTCCCCGCCCCGTAGGTCAGGCCTCTCTTGATCCGGAGCTCGGTGTTGAGCCAGGAGGTGAAGCGGCCGCCGAAGAGCGTATTCATGGCCGAGGCCGCGGCGGTGATCTTGTCCCCCATGGCGTAGCCCGGCGCCCCGAGCATGAAGTAAGCCTGCGTCGCGTCGGGCTTGTCGACGAGGAGGAGCTTGCGGCCCTTCGGCCGGGGGAGGGCCGGGATCGCGTCCGCGGGCGCCGCGCCCGCCGGGTTGGTCATCCGGCCGATCGTCCCTTCCAGGAGGGGGACGAGCTTCGCTTTTTCGATGTCGCCGACCACGGCCGCGATGGCCCGGTCGGGCCGGAAATGCTTCTTGTAGAAATCTTTCACCGCCTGGGCCGTCATCGTCTTGAGGGACGTCTCGGTGCCCGAGGCGAGATAACCCATCGGGTGGCCGCCGAAATAGGCCTTCTGGAAGTAATAGCGGACGGCCGACCCGGGATCGTCCTTGGCCGCCTTGAGTCCGTCGATCGTCAGGGACCGTTCTTTCTCGAACTCGTCGGCGGCGAAGGCGGGGTCGGTCAGGCAGCCGGCGGCGATCTCCATGAGGCGGGGAAAATGCTCGGCCAGGCTGTCCCCGTAGATCTGGGCGTATTCTTCCGCCGCGGTGATGCCCAGGCTCGCCCCCATGAAGTCGAGGGCTTCGGCGATGGCGTTGGCGTCCATCTTCGAGGTCCCCTTCATCATCAGGGACGTCGTCAGGCCGGCCGCGCCTTCGGCCGAGGCCGGCTCATAGGCCGAGCCGGCGCCGCGGATGACCATCCGGAAGCTCACGACCGGCAGGTCGGAATTCCTGAGGTGATAGACCGTGAGGCCATTCTTGAGGACGAACTTATCGGGCGCCGGCAGCTGTCGGGCCGCCCCGGGGGGGAGGGCCGCCGCGCCGAGGACGAAGAGGACGAGGACGAGAGCCGTACCGTTGAGGCGTTTCATTTCGCACCTCCCTCGGGGATGAGCTTTCCGATGGTCTTGTTGTTCGTCGTGAAATATTTCCCGGCGGCCGCCTTGATCCGGTCGATCTTGACCGCCGCGTAGTCGTCCATGACCGTGAAGAGCCTGGCGAAGTCGCCGTAGAGGAGCTCGGTCGAGCCGAGCTGGCTGGCCTTGCCGGAAATCGTCTGCAAGCTCATGTAGAAGTCGTTCCGGATGATGTTCATGGCCTTGGCGTATTCCTGCGGCGTGATGCCTTCGGCCTTGACCTTGGCCAGCTCCTCCTCGATGATCCGGTCGATTTTGTCGAGGTCGACGCCCGGCCGGGGCTTGACGTCGATCGAGAAGAGGAGCGGGTCGATCGTCTCCTGGATGCCGCCGCCGACGTCGATGGCCAGCTCTTCCTCGCGGACGAGGCGCCGGTAGAGACGGCTGCTCTCGCCCTCGAGCAGCGGCTTGGCCAGGATAGCGAGCGGCAGGAAGTCGGCGTCCCGGGCGTTCGGGGCGTGCCAGACGGCCAAGAACGACGGGGCTTGGGCCTCCTTGCGGACGATGACGGTCTTCGTCCCCATCTGGAGCGGCTCGACCGTGCTGACCGGGGGCGGTGCCGGCGACGCCTTGATCGGCCCGTAGTATTTCTGGATGAGTCCGAGGGTCTTGGCTGGGTCGATGTCGCCGACGACGATGAGGATGGCGTTCCCCGGGGCGTAATAGGTCCGGTAGTAGGCCATGACCTCGTCGCGGCGCCAGCTCAAAATGTCGCTCATCCAGCCGATGACGTCCCAGTGGTAGGGGTGGGCCATGATGGCCGTGGCCCGCACGTTCTCGTTGAGGATGGCGTCGTTGTCGTTCTCGACGCCGAGCCGGCGCTCGGAGGCGATGACGCCGCGTTCGGACTCGAAGACCTCGGGCACGAGGGCCAGCCCCTGGATCCGGTCGGCTTCCATTTCGATCATAGCCTCGAGGGCGGCGGGCGGGAACCAGTCCGTATAGCCCGTCATGTCGTCCGAGGTGAAGGCGTTGTTGCGCCCGCCCTGGAACTCCATCCGCCGGTCGAACTCGCCCGGGCCGACCTGGGGCGTCCCGTTGAACATCATGTGCTCGATGAAGTGGGAGACGCCCGTCAGGCCGGGCCGTTCGTTGCGCGACCCGACGCGGAAGAAGGTGTAGAGGGCGACGCTGGGGATGTTGTGGTCTTCGACGAGCAGGACCTTGAGCCCGTTGTCGAGCTTGTGGACCTTGACGTCCTCCTTCTTGAAGGCCGCCGATAGGGACAGGGTGAAAACAGCCAGGAACAGGACCGGGAACCAGGCTTTTTTGCCCATGCCATCACCTCCGCGGAGAATAAAATACAATTATACCATTATTTTCCGGGGGCGTTGGGGTCGGCCATTCCCTCTTGACGAGGGGAGGGGAGTGGGATATAAATAACCAAAAATCCGAGGTCGACATGAGCACACCCGATTCCCAATACGATTTCCAGAAATCGATGAAAAACGTGTCCTCCTACCCCTTCATCCACAAGTACCTGCCTATCGACAGATATATCATCCGCCCGCCCGCATCGCTCCTCGTCAGGGCCGTCTTCAACACCTCCGTCACGCCCAACCAGCTGACGGTCTGCTCGTTCCTCTTAGGCCTGGCCGCCGGCATCTCCTATCTCGGCGGGACCCCGCTTTCCTTCGTTCTCGGGGGATTTCTGGTCATGTTCTCCACGATCTTCGACTGCTCTGACGGGATGCTGGCCAGGGGCAGGAACATGACCAGCCGCTACGGCGCCTATCTCGACCTGTTCCTGGACAGGATCGCGGATTTTGCCGTCCTTATGGGAGCCTCTTTCGGCTTTTACAAATACACGGGGGACATTCGCTTCCTCGTCTTCGGGCTCGTGACCGTGGGTTTCTACTTTCTCCAGGTGTCCCTGTACTACATCAACAACCTGTATACCCGTTCCGAAAAAAAAGGAGAAGGCGCCGAAGCGAAGAGCCTGGCGGTCTTCGTCATCTTCGTCTTCTCCCTTCTCCGCCGTCCGGACGGATTCCTGCTCGGCGTTTTCCTGATGGCCTTCCCCGGCACGATCATCAAGCTGATCAGATTTCTGAGGAAGGGCAGGGATCCGGCGGCGGCTCCGGCCCCGTCATCGTGACGGGACTAGCTCAAGGTTTCGGCCCCGTCACGATGACGGGACTGTCGCAAGGCTCCGGCCCATTGACCCGGCCCGCCGCTTTTTTCCTGACCAGGGGGATGAGGCCGATTCCTGCCCAGACGAGCCCCACGACCCGCCGGATCAGGATGACGGCCATTCCGGCGTGCATGTCGATCCGGAGCAGGGCGAAGAGGGAGACGTAGGTCAGCTCGTAGACGCCCATCGACCCCGGCACGGGAAGGAACGTGTAGAACGAGCCCAGGGTGACGATCAGGAAGCACTTGAAGAACGTCGTGGTGTTCCCGCCAAGGAAGAGGAAGGTCAGGTAGATCTCCGTGGCCCAAAGCCAGGTCTGAGCGAAGTAGGACGCGAAGAGAAGCAGGAAGAGTCGGCGGTTCTTGCCGTAGAAATCGGAGATATGGGCGTCGGTTTCCAGGATCTGCTCGCGACGGCTCTCGAAGAAGGGGATGCGGATCTTGATCTTCCGCAGCGTGTCCAGGGCCCAGGTGAAGAGTCCCTGCTTCTGCTTGAGGACGAGGAAGATGAGGACGAGGAGGAGGGCGGCGATCGCGGCGAAGAGCCCGATCTTCTGGCCCCGGGGGAGGGCGAACTCGGTGATGAGGAAGACGACGGCCAGGGCGATCGAGGACAGGCCGGCCAGGAACTCGATGGTCTTGTCCACGACGACCGTGGCCAGGGCCTTGTTGCGACTGACGCAGTCGAGGACGAAGATGCGGACCGTTTCCCCGCCGATGTTCCCCGCCGGCGTCAGGTAGCTCACGGCGTAGCCGGCGATCCGGGCGCCGAGGATCTCCCGGAAGGGGACGCGTTCCCCCGAAGCCACGAGGAGGGCCCGCCAGTTCAGGGCCCTGATGAGCCAGTAGAGGAAACGGAGGCCCATAAGGGCGGCGATCTCGAGAAGGCTCAGACGGCCTAGGGCTTTCAGGATCTCCTTCGGCCCGGTCTTGACGATGAGATAGACGAAGAGAGCGAATCCGGCGTAGCCGAGAAGCCTGACGATGAGCGTCCGGAGCTTGGCCTTGCCCGTCGGCGGCGCGCCTCCGTCCCGGCCGATCTGCGACAACCTGAACATGGATGACTATCCTTGACGAATGGTCTATTTTATTCCCTCTTCAGGGAAAAGCAAAGCTCGAAGATAGGAACGATTCGCGTGTATTTTGCCTTGGAGGGCGGCTGTTCGCCGGCCTGAGCTATCTTTTCTGACGCGTCAGCCGAAGATCTCCCAGCCCCGTTGCCGGGCCAGCTTACGCAGCTTGCGGTCCGAATGGACGGCGACCGGGTGGCCGACGAGTTCGAGGACGGGCAGGTCCGATTTCCGGTCGGCCAGGGCCCAGGAGCTGGGCCAGTCGATACCGCCCGGGTCGATCTTCTGGAACAGGGCCTCGACCTTCATGCGGCCGTAGGGGAAGATGCCCTTTTTCCGGCCGGTCAGCTTCCCGTCGTCCACCTCGAGGTCGGTTCCGATCAGGATCTCCGCTTCGAGCCGCTCTTTGAGCTGGTCGACGAGGAGTTGGAGCGAGCCGGACAGGAGGACGATGCGGCAGCCCTCCTGTTTGAGACTAAGGATCTTGCCCCGGAGGTCGTCGGGGACCGCCTTCCTGAGGAAGACGCGGCCGAATTCGCGGGCCCACTGCCGGACCGCCTCGGGCGTCTCGCCGCGGAGGATCCGGGCGTTCGTGGCGATCGCCCGGCGGAAGCCCAGGCGCAAGGTGTCTCCGATGAGCGTCAGCAGGAACGCGGCCATCCGCATGACCCCGACCCGGCCGTGGACGAGAAGATGCAGATAGAACACCCGCTCCGCGTTCATCCCCTTGAGAAGCGTGCCGTCGAGGTCGATGACGGCCAGACGCGTCTTTTCCGGAAAGGAAATCCTGGCTTCTTCACTTGATGTCATGGCTGGCAACTGTGCGAGTGAACGTCGTGACGACAGATATAACACACATGCCGGAGCGAGTCAAAGCGGGCCGGTCTCGGGGAGCCGCGCCTCTACCGGGCCCGGGCGCGGACGTCCTTGGCGATGAGGAGCGTCGTCGGGTCGAGCTTGAGCCGGAGGTCCTTGGGGGCCAACCGGTCGTGGTCCTTGACCAGGCTGAAATGGACGTGGTCGCCGTGGAGTTGGAGGGAGATGAGGACGTCGACGATGTCCAGGTAACCCTTGAGCTCGAAAGGGATGCCGCGGTCGTCGAAGAGGGGATCGTCCTTCTTGAGCGAAGCGCTGAACCAGACCTCGAGGCCGAGGCGCCCGGCGAAGTCCTTGAATTTCCGGAGGTCTTCCGGCCCGGCCTGGGCGAAATCCAGGCCGTCGACGATGACCGTTTCGGCCCGGAAATTGGCATGGACGATCATGGCCTCGAGGCTGCGCAGGACCTGCTCCGTCCTGGCCCCGTCCTGCTTGAAATTCATGATGACCCGCTTGCGGATGAGTTCGTCGAAGGTGTCCAGGGTGGACTTCATCTTCGGCTTCTTGGCGATCTCCTTGAAGATGTCCTCGTACCAGGTGATGATGTGGTCGACCCGGCTGGCGTAGGAGACGTGGATGATCGGCTTGTCCTGGAGGAGCTTGTCGGCGGCGATGTGGACGAGGCAGGCCGTCTTCCCGACCCCCTTCCGACTGGCCAGGACGCCGATGTTGCCCTTCCCCAGCCCGCCGGAGATCGACTTCTCCAAGATCCTCAGGGGGCTGCGCTTGATGAGTTCTTCCTTGACCGTGAGCGTCATGGGTGTCTCCTCCGTTATTTCTGGGACTCTTTCTTCTTTTTTTCGAGGTGCTGTTCCATCAGGAGCTCGGCGATATGGGGCGGCACGCGGCCGTATTTCAGGAATTCCATGGTGAACTCGGCCTTGCCCTGGGTCAGCGAGCGCAGGACCATCGAGTAACCGAACATCTCGCTCAGCGGGACCTCGGCGTCCACCCGCGAGAACGTACCGTCCTCGACCGAGCTGACGATCGTCCCCCGCCGTTGGCTGATCGTGGCAAAGACGTTGCCGGCGAACTCGGTCGGCCCTTCGACCGAGACCTTCATGATGGGCTCGAGGATCTGGGGCTTGGCCATGGCGTAGACCTGCCGGAAGGCGCCCTGGGCGGCGGTCTGGAAGGCGATGTCGGACGAGTCCACGGGGTGGTATTGGCCGTCGGTCAGAACGACGCGGACGCCGGTCACCGGGAAGCCGATGAGCTGACCCTTTTTCATGACGGCCTTGAAGCCCTTGTCGCAGGAGGGGATGAATTCCCGGGGGATGCGGCCGCCCCTGACCTCGTTCGAGAACTCGTAGGTGCCCTTCCCCAGGGGCTCGAGGCGGCCGATGATCCGGGCGTACTGGCCCGAGCCGCCCGTCTGCTTCTTGTGCGTGTAATCGAAGTCGACCTTCTGGCTGATGGCTTCGCGATAGGCGACCTGGGGCATGCCCGTCTTGACCTCGGCCCGGTACTCGCGCTTCATGCGCTCGACGTAGACGTCGAGGTGGAGCTCGCCCATGCCCTGGATGATGGTCTCGTTGGATTCCGGGTCGACGTGGGTCCGGAAGGTCGGGTCCTCCTTGGTGAACCGGTTGAGGGCCTTGGCCATCCGGTCGGAGGCGTTCTTGTCCACGGGCTCGATGGCCAGGGAGATGACCGGCTCGGGGACGTAGATCGCCGTCATAGCCAGGTTGAGGCCCGGACTGCAGAAGGTGTCGCCCGAAGCGCACTCGACGCCGAAGAGGGCGACGATGTCGCCGGACCCGGCCTCCTGGATCTCGGCCATGGTGTCGGCGTGCATCCGGACGAGGCGGCCGACCTTGATCTTCTGGCCGGAGCGGGTGTTGACGAGCTCGTCGCCCTTGCGCAGACTGCCTTGGTAGATGCGGATGTAGGTCAGCTGGCCGTAGGACCCGTCCTCGAGCTTGAAGGCCAGGGCGACGGTCTTGGCCGAGGCGTCGTCGGTCAGGACGCGTTCGGCGCCCTCCCGGTCGAGGTCGATGGCCCGGTTCTCGACTTCCGAGGGGTTGGGCAGGTAATGGACGACGGCGTCGAGCAGGGGCTGGATGCCCTTGTTCCTGTAGGCCGAGCCGACGAAGACGGGAACGAGCTTGCGGGTGACGACGCCCCGGCGCACGGCGGCCCGGACGAGCTCCTCGGTCGGACGGCCTTCGAGCACGGCTTCCATCAGGTCGTCGGAATGCATGGACACGGCGTCGAGCATCTCCTCGCGCTTCTCTGCGGCTTCTGCGGCGAGCTCGGCCGGAATGGCCTCGACCCGGATGTCCTCGCCCTCCGGCCCGTCGAAGTAGAGGGCCTTCATGGTGACGAGGTCGACGAGGCCCCGGAAGGCGCTTTCGAGGCCGATCGGGATCTGCATGAGAACGGCGTTGTGGCCGAGCTTGTCGGCGATCTGCTCGCGGACCTTGAAGGGATTGGCTCCGACCCGGTCGAGCTTGTTGATGAAGGCGATGAACGGCACGTTGTAGCGGCGGAGCTGGCGGTCGACGGTGATCGTCTGGGATTGGACGCCCCCGACCGAGCAGAGGACGAGGATGGCCGAGTCGAGGACGCGCAGGGAGCGCTCGACCTCGATGGTGAAGTCGACGTGGCCGGGCGTGTCGATGATGTTGATGGAGTGGTCGGCCCACTCGACATTGGTCGTGGCCGAGGTGATGGTGATGCCGCGCTCGCGCTCGAGGTCCATGGAGTCCATGGTCGCTCCGACGCCGTCCTTGCCTTTGACCTCGTGGATCTTGTGGATCTTCTTGCAGTAGAAGAGGATCCGCTCGGTCAAGGTCGTCTTGCCGGAGTCGATGTGGGCGCTGATGCCGATGTTGCGCATTCTCGCGATGTCGGTGCTCATGGAAAGCCTGCTTTCAAAGATTCACGCCTGTCGGGATGTTCGGGGTGTTGCCGGTGCGAGACCAACGGGTGTACCGAAATCGAACAGTCGAAACCTTATTATAGCGGAAATCCCGCTCGGGCTCAAGAGCTTCCCCGAACCGCCCGCGAATCTCCCATGGAGAATCAGCGGAGTGGAATGAAATAGGAGTTGGCGGGATCGAGGTCCTTGTACTTTTCCAACAGGACGTAGCCGTGCTTAGAAAAATATTCGGAGATCTGCTGTCTAACTTCCTTGTGCATCTCGACGCAAACGAGGGCCGGGCTGTACTTTTCAATGTCGAACCCCGCGAGGGCTGCCTGCTCCCCGAGCTCAACGTCCATCGAAAGGAAGTCGATCCGCTGAATCCCCTCTCTTTCGAGGAGGTCGTCCAGCCTGATTGTCGGGATTCTCGTGCGATGGGACCTTCCGTACTTTTTGGCCCAACTCTTGCGGAGAGAAGACCTGCGCATATAATTCTTCTCTGTCACGTAAAAATCGACCGACGCGCCGGACCGGTCCGACACACAGAAACAGAAGAAACGGGTATTCTTCCTGTTTCCGAGGTAACCCGCTTCGAAATCGCCGACACCGTCGACGGCGAGGCCGCTCCAGCCCAGAAAATTTTCGAGATAGAACGTCGTGCTGTCCACTCGATAGTGGTTGGCGCCGACATCGACGAAAAAGCCGTTTTTTCGGTCCTCGAAGAAATCCCGGATGATCAACTCTTCGTCGCCGTGAGAATAGAGCTTGGGGCCATATTTCCGGACAAGCCGGTTCGGCTTCCGGAGGATCAATCTGGAGAAGTAAGCAACAAGCTTCATGAGAAATGCGTATACACCTTTGACGTCTGAGGGTCAAGGCCCCACGTCCCGGGGCGAAGGGATCGATGGGTTCCCCGGGCCTGGTTCTTACTCCGGTTGTATCCCGCCGCCGGCTATCCTATAATTCCCGGGAAGATACGAGGAGGCCCGCATGAAAAAAGCCCTGTTCGCCCTTTTTCTGGTGGCCCTGGCCCTTCCGGCCTTGGCCGTCGCCCAAGTTCAGCCGCCTTTCGACGAGTATTTCGTCGACAAGGCCCTGCGGGTCGACCTCTACCAGGCCGGGGACGCCAAGGACGAAACGGTCACCGTCCATCAGGTCACCGAAGAAGGCCTTTGGCCCGAATCCAAGTCCGGCCTCCTCCCGCCATTCGAATACGGCCGCTACGTCTTGAAGCTCTACGACGTCGCCTCGAACCGGCTCATCTTCGCCCGCGGCTTCGACACGATGTTCGCCGAGTACAAGACGACCTCCCCGGCGCTTCTCGGGACGGCGCGCGTTTTCCAACGGTCGGTCCGCGTCCCCCTGCCCAAGCGCCCGGTCCTCTTCGTCGTCGAAAAACGCGACAAGCGCCACCTCCTCCAGCCGCTCTTCAGCCAGGTCCTCGACCCGGCCGACTACCACATCGGCCGCGAGAAGCCCGCCTCGGGCGATTGGATCTATGAAGCCCAGGTCACGGGCGACCCCCACGACAAGGTCGACTTCGTCTTCGTCGCCGAGGGGTATACCGCCGAGGACAAGGACAAGTTCAAGGCCGACGTGGACCGGATGGCGGCCTATCTCTTCACCGTCGAACCCTACAAGGGAATGAAGGACAGGTTCAATATCCGCGCGGTCTTCAGAGCGTCGGCCGAGCGGGGCATGGACGAGCCCCGCCAGCGCATCTATAAGAAGACCGTGCTCAACGCCTCCTTCAACGCCTTCGACCTCGACCGCTACATGCTCATCGAGGACGACCACCGGATGCACGAGATCGCCGGCCAGGTCCCCTACGACGCCATCATCGTCCTGGTCAATAGCCAACGCTACGGCGGCGGCAGCATCGGGCTCGACTACTGCGTGACGACGGTCGACAACCCCAAGAGCCCGCAGGTCTTCGTCCACGAGCTCGGGCACTCCTTCGCCTACCTGGCCGACGAGTACTACCAGTCCGAAGTCTCCTACAACGATTTCTACCCCGCGGGCGTCGAGCCGCTCGAGGCCAACATTACCGCCCTCCTCGACCCGGCCAACGTCAAGTGGAAGGACCTCCTATCGCCCGGGGTCGGCATCCCGACCGAATACGGCAAGGATAAGACCGAGGCTCTCCAGGCCGAGAGACGGGCGGGCCGGGAGGCCCAGGCCAAGGACATCGAGGCGGCGAAAAAGAAGAGCGCTCCGGAAAAGGAAATCAAAGGGATCGAGGATAAATACAAGGCGGCCGACGCCTCCCTGGCCGCCCGGGCCGAGGCTGTCCGCAAGGAATACGCAGCGCTCGACGACAAGGTCGGCGTTTTCGAGGGCGCGGGCTACGCATCGAAGGGTCTTTATCGGCCCATGGTCTATTGCATCATGATCTTCAACCCGAAGAACGAATTCTGTCGGGTCTGCCAGAGGGCCATCGGCCGGATGATCGATTTCTACAGCCGATGAGCTCGAAACCGGCCTATTCCGCCGTTTCGATGATGCCGCCGCCGAGGACGATGTTCTCTTGATAAAAGACCGCCGATTGGCCGGGCGCGACGGACGAGACGGGTTCGGCGAAGACGACCCGAGTCCGTCCGTCGTCGAGCGGTGAGATCGTCGCCCGGACGAGTCGGCCGCCCGAGCGGACCTTGACTTGGACTTCCGTCGGGGCGGCGAGCCTTTCGACCATGCTCCAGGCGCAATCCCGGGCCAGGCACGACCGCTCGTAGGTTTCCTCTTCCGGGCCGACCACCAGCCTGTTGTTCTTGGCGTCGATGGCGGTGACGTAGAGCGGGACGGGATGGGCGATGCCCAGCCCTCTCCGCTGTCCGATCGTATAGTTCCAGACGCCGCGGTGCTTGCCGAGGACATGCCCTTTGCGGTCGACGATGTCGCCCTCGAGGCTCTCGTACCGGAGAATGTCCTCGATGTCGCCGCCGTAGAAATCCTGGCTCTCCTTCTTGTCGTGGACGGGGAGATCCTTCTCTCGGGCGATCGTCCGGACCCGGCTTTTCGTGAGTTCCCCCAGCGGGAAAAGGGTTGCCGCGAGCTGTTCCTGGGACAGGCGGTAGAGAAAATAGGATTGGTCCTTGCGCGAATCGACGGCCTTTTTCAGCAGGAACCGCCTGAGCGCGGCGTCATATTCCACCCGGGCGTAGTGCCCCGTCGCGAAACGATCGAATGCGAGCCCCGATTCCCTGGCCGCGTCGGGGAGGATGCCGAACTTGACCAGCTGGTTGCAGCGGACACAGGGGTTCGGCGTCGTCCCGGCCAGGTATCCTTCCCGGAAATAGCGGAGGACGAGGTCCTCGTAGTTCGCCGAGCAGTCGAAGACATGGAGCGGAATGCCGAGCCGGCCGCAGACGTCCCCGGCCGCCCGGATATCCTCGACCTCGTCGGGGCCGTAGCAAGCGCTCCTGACGGCTCCCGGAGCGTCCGGACCGGGCCAAATCTTCATCAGGATGCCGGCGACATCGTGTCCGGCCCTGATCAGGAGGAGAGCGGCGACGGACGAATCGACCCCGCCGCTCATGCCGACGGCGACCTTCATCATCTCTCCGGATTTTCCAGGAAACGGACGAGGTCCCGGGTGAAGCGGGCCGCCTCGGCCCCGTCGATGATCCGGTGGTCGAACGACAGGCACAGGGGGAGGGTCTTTTTGACGACCACGGCGCCGTTCTCGACGCGGGCCCTGTCGGCGATCTTCATGGTCGCCAGGATGGCCGCTTCGGGGTAGTTGATGATCGGCGTCGCGAAGTCGCCGCCGATGACGCCAACGTTGGTGATGGAAAACGTTCCGCCCTTGAGATCGGCCAGGTCCAGGGTCCGCTCCCGGGCGGCCTTGGCCAAGGCCTGGATCTCGGCGGCGATGTCCAGCACGGATTTCTGGTCGGCCATCTTGACGACGGGAACGATCAGGCCGTCCGGGACGTCGACGGCGATGCCGATGTTGTAGTATTTTTTGACGACGATCTCTTCCTCCTCGTCGTCAAGGGTGGCGTTGAGGGTCGGGTGGAGCCTGAGGGCTTCGATCAGGGCTTTGACGATAAACGGCAGGTAGGTCAGCTTGATCCCGGCGGCTTCGGCCTCGGGCTTCATCTTCTCGCGGAGGGTGACGAGAGCTCCGGCGTCGGCCTCGTCGCAGTGCGTCACGTGGGCGGCCTTGTCCAGGGATTCCCGCATCTTCTTGGCCGTGGCCCGGCGGATGCCCCGCAGGGGGATCCGCTCGAGCGACCCGAAGAGGTCGTATTTCGCCTTGATCTTGATCTCAGGTTTTTTTTCGGCCGGTTTCTCCTTGGCCGAGCGAACGTCCTCCTCCGTCACCCGGCTGCCCGGGCCCGTGCCGTGGATGGCGCCGATCTCGACCCCGAGCTCCCTGGCCAGGGCGCGGACCTTGGGCGTGGCCTGGACTTTGCCGGCTAGGACTGTGGCGCCCGCCGGGAGAACGGCCGGGCGCGCCGGGGCCGGTCCGGCCGGCGCGGCCTCGCCTTCGGGCACGGCTTCGCCTTTTTCACCGATGGTCACCAGGACCTGGCCGACCTTGACCAGGTCTTTTTCCTTGAAGTGGAGCTTGAGGACCGTCCCGGAGTAAGGCGAGGGCATTTCGACGACGGCCTTGTCGGTCTCGATCTCGGCCAGCGTCTGGTCGGACTTGACCTCGTCGCCCTCCTTGACCAGCCAGCGAACGACCTCGCCCTCGGTGATGCCCTCGCCGACGTCGGGGAAGCGGAATTGTCGGGCCATGTCAATACTCCATCAATCGCCGGATGGCCCGCAAGATGCGCTCCGGGCCGGGATAATAGAGGTCCTCGCTTTTCGGCAGGGGGACGGTGATGTCCTGCCCGGTCACGCGGAGGACGGGAGCGTCGAGGCTGAGGAGAGCGGACTCGCCGATCGTGGCCGCGATCTCCGCCCCAAGCCCGCAGGTCTTCGGTGCTTCGTGGACGACAAGGGCCCGGCCCGTCTTCCGGACGGACGCGACGAACGTTTCCCTGTCCATGGGAGAGAGCGTGCGCAGGTCGACGATCTCCGCGCCGATACCCTCGGCTTGGGCCGCCGCGGCCGCCTGCCGCGCGACGGGAATCATGGCGCCCCAAGCGATGATGGTCAGGTCCTTTCCTTCACGTACCACCGCGGCCCGTCTCAACGGGACTTCGTAGGGCTCCTCGGGGACTTCCTGCTTTTCCGCCCGGTAGAGCTTGGTCGGTTCGAGGAAGATGACCGGGTCGTCGCTGCGGAGCGAAGCGATGAGGAGCCCTTTGGCGTCATAGGGGCTCGAGGGGACGACGACGGTCAGCCCCGGGATCTGGCAGAAGAGGGCTTCCGTGCTCTCGGAATGATGTTCGAGGGCCTTGACCCCGGCGCCGTAGGGCGTCCGGATCGTCAGGGGCACCGTGAACCGGCCCCGCGTTCTGTTTCGGAGGCGGGCGACATGGGAGACGATCTGGTTGAAGGCCGGGTAGATAAAACCCATGAACTGGACTTCGGGGACAGGCCGGAGGCCGAGGGCCGTCATCCCGATCGAGGCGCCGACGATCGCCGATTCCGAGAGGGGAGTGTCCATGACCCTCTCGGGGCCGAACCGGTCGAAGAGGCCTTCCGTCGTCCGGAAGACGCCGCCGTCGCGGCCGACGTCCTGGCCGAGGACGATGATCCGGTCGTCCCTCTCCATCTCCTGGGCGAGGGCCTGGTTGATCGCCTGGACCATGGTCATGATCATCGGCGTCCCTCCCCGAGGAAGGCTTTGAGTTCGGCGAGCTGAGCCTCGAGCTCCGGCGGCATCGCGGCGTAGGTGTAAGTGAAAAGGTCCTCCGGCGTCGCGGCCGGCCGGGCCTCGGCTTCGGCGACCGCCTTCTCCACGAATTCCGCCGCCGACTCCTGGACGGTTTTTTCGTAGGCCTCGTCCCAGAGGCCCTTCTTCCCGAGGTAGAGCCGAAAGCGGAGGATCGGGTCGCGCCGCTCCCACTCCTGGACCTCCTCTTTCGACCGGTACCGGGCGGCGTCGTCCGAGGTCGTATGGTCTCCCATGCGATAGGTGTAGGCCTCGATGAGCGTCGGCCCCTGACCGCTCCGGGCGTTGGCCAGGGCCTCGCGGGCCGCGGCGTAGACGGCCAGGACGTCGTTCCCGTCCACCTGGACGCCGGGGAAGCCATAGGCGACGGCTTTCTGGGCGATGGTCGCCGCGGCCGTCTGCCGCGCCCGCGGAACGGAGATGGCGAACTGGTTGTTCAGGCAGACGAAGACGTTGGGCGTCCGGAAGACGCCGGCGAAGTTCAGGCCTTCGTGGAAGTCGCCTTCCGAGGTCGCCCCGTCGCCGAACGTCGTCACAACGGCGATCCGGAGTTTCCGGTACTTCGCAGCCAGGCCCGCCCCGACGGCCTGCGGGATCTGCGAGCCGACGGGGATGGCGATGGGGTAAATGTTCAGTCCATCGGGCGTCCTCAGGCCGGCTTCGTTCCCCATCCAGAGATGGTAGTAATCGGCCAGGGGATAGCCGAGAGTGATGTACATGCCGAGGTCGCGAAAGTAGGGGAAGAACCAGTCGTCCCGGCCCATGGCCGAGGCCAGACCGACCTGGCAGGCCTCGTGGCCGCGGCTCGGCGGGTAGGTGCCGAGGCGGCCCTGCCGCTGGAGCTTGAGGGCCTTGGCATCGGCGGTCCGGGTCCGGAGCATGCGCTCGTAGATCGCCCGGAGTTCGGCGTCGGGAAGACCCGGATCGAGGCCGGGCGCGGCTTCGCCCGTCTCGTCGAGGACCCGGAGCCTTTCCCCCTTGAGCGGATCGAACAGTTCGATCATCGGTCACCCTCCCCGATGTGGGGCCGGCCGCCGGCCAGCCCGCCGTTTCTTAGGATTGCTTCAGCGCCCAATCCTTGAGCTTCTCGTAGTCCATCTCGCCGCAGACGGCGTCGCTCGCGTCGGGATTGAGGAACGTCGGAACCTTGAGCTGGCCGCCGCACTTGGCCGCGATGATGGGCCGGTACGACCTCATGAGGTCCGCGTTCTTTTCTTCGTGCCAGATTTCGCGCTTGTCGAAGAGGACGCCGGTCTCCTGCTCGAGCTTCTCGACGAGGGGCATCATTCTCTTGCAGTGGGGGCATTCCCGCCCGTGGAACATGAGTAGATTGGCCATCATTTCCTCCTGATGAAGAGTCCGCACCAGCATTCGCCGTCAGGGAGGCCCTTGTAGGTATCGTGGATGAGGAAATTGCAGGGGCAGACGATCCTCAAATCCTCTTCCCAATCCTTGGTGCGCAGCCGGCAGGGGCAGTACTTGAGGCCGTGATTGCGCTCGTTCTCGAAGATGCCCTTGACGAGCAGGTCGACCTTCTCGCGGTCGGGGTTGACCTGGAACTCGTTGCCGGTCGTGAACCGCTCGATGGCCGCCCGGAACTCGTCCGCCGTCTGGGAGACGCCGGGCCCGCCTCCGAGGATCTTCCGGGCCTCCTCTGCCGAGATCTCGACGTAGGCGTCGAGGACCTTGCAGGTGGGGCAAAGCTCGGGCGGGGCGATGCCGAAGTGGATGTCATTGCAGACGAAACAGCGCCAAAAGCGTTTTTTCATCGTGGCCCTCCGCACGTCATTCTCGACTATAATACTAGGAAATTAAACGGTAATCAACCCATTCGACTCCCCGGCCTGAAGCCCGGGGTACGCTCAGGGTTGATACTGAGCACCACCCACTTAAAAATACGGCGTGGGTGGTGTCGAACGTATCAAATTAATGATGAGAACCACGGCCGACGGAATGGCGCGCCCCGTGCTAGGATGCCTCGCAAACGGGAGCCTGCCCCCGAAGCCACCCTAGAAATTGATGACGATCGAGGTCGTCATGAACGTGTCGAGCTTCTTTAGGGGGACCTGGACGAAGAGGTCGGTCGGCAGGCCGCCGAGATCGAAGAGAGCAAGGCTTTGGAGAGCGGGGACGTTGGTGTAGATCATCCGCAGGCTTATCTTCAGGGCCAGGGACTTTGAAATGGAGGCCGACACCGAATTCGTCCAATCGAACCGCCAGTCTTTCATCCGCTTCAGGTTGTCGTCGAAGACGAACTGCGTCGAGACGGAGGAGTTGTCGAGGATCTTCTGGTCGGCGAGGACGCTGAACCGGAGACCGGCGAACGAGGCCATGTCCTGGCCCACGTATTGTCTCACCGTATAGGTCATGGCCGCAGCGGTCCTGACCTGGGTCCGTGCTTTTTCGACCCAGGCGTAGCCGACGCCGGTGGTGAACATGACCCGATCGTCGACGCCGGCGAAGCGGTTGCGGTCCCAGCTCAGGCCGGC
The DNA here is from genome assembly GCA_026393975.1 of Candidatus Aminicenantota bacterium. Lineage (GTDB taxonomy): Bacteria > Acidobacteriota > Aminicenantia > Aminicenantales > Saccharicenantaceae > RBG-16-66-30. The sequence goes on from JAPKZD010000003.1 coordinate 138,027, forward strand.
CTGCCCGGAGAGCTTTTTGGATATCCGGCGGTCGTACTGGCCGGCCAGGAGGTAGTTTTCGGAGACAAGGCGTTCGAACTTTTCCTCGATGATGGTGAAGTCGGTCTCTGTCCCCTGTGCGGTCCGGATCGTCATTGTGGAATTGCTCCTCAGGATGTAGGACTTGAAAAGCAACGTGTCGTTCGTCCACTTCCGGGTGAAAGACGTGCCGAGGCTGAAAGCCGAAGTCGCCGTGTTGCCTCCCGTGACCACGAAGCTGAGTTCGGCCGTGGCCTTCCACGGGCCGAGGAGGCCCTTCTTGTTTTCCTCGCCGCGAACGAGGCCGGGCCAGATGGCGAGGACCGCCAGCAGGCCGAGCGCCGCCGCCGATTTAAAACGACATTTTCCAGTTCTGTCCATGTTCATTACTTCAGATCGGCGAGTTGTCATGAGTTTCATAAAATACCCGTTAGCCGGAGGGCTGTCAACAGCGGCCGGGGCGGGCGGGCCGCCGCGGTCCACTTCCGCCGCGAAAGCTCGGCCCTTGACAGAAAGGAATAATAAAGAGCGCTATTTCGCCAAAGCGTCGTAATAGAGGGCCGCGGCGCCGAGGATGGCGATGTTCTCGGTCTCCGAGACATCGATCTTCAGCCGTTCCTTGGTGATGGAATAGGCGAAGGACTGGAACGCCTGCCACATGGCCGCCTGGAAGAACCGGAAGGACTTGCTGACCGACCCGCCGAGGACGATGACCTCCGGGTCGACGGCGTAGCAGATGGCCTTGACCGCTTCTCCGAGATGGCCGCCGAACTCGGCGAAGATCCGGAGGGCGCGCGCGTCGTCCCGCTCTGCCCGCCCGGAGAGCTCGCGGCCGGAAACGCCGTGGACGCGCGCGAAGAACTGGCCGCTGGCGTAGGCTTCGAAATTCCGGTCGAGGTAGGGGAGCATGCCGAACTCTCCGGCCCCGCAATTGATACCGGAGTAGAGCCTGCCATTGGCGATGACCCCGGCCCCGAGCCCCGTCCCGAGGATCAAGCCGACGGCATGGTCGTAGGGTTTCGCCCTGCCGAAATATTTCTCGCCTGCGGCGAAACAGTTGGCGTCGTTGTTGACGTAGGCGGGAAGACGGTAGCGCTCCTCGAGATGGGCCTTGAGGGGGACCTTTTTCCAGGAGCGGATGTTCTGGACGTCGTAAACGATCCCGGCCTTGAGGTCGATGACCGAGGGCACCCCGGCCCCGATCCCGGCCACGTCCGGCCTCATGATCGGGTCGATGGCGCTGAAGACGTCCTCGAGGACGTCCTGTTCCGAACCCTGACTTCGGACGGCGACGGACCGGACGTCGGTGAGACGACCGCCCTCGACGACGCCGGCCCGGACGTTCGTCCCGCCGAGGTCGACGCCGATGACCGTGTCCGCGCTCACGCCGCTTCCTTTTTCTTCCTCATGGCGATCGTCTCGTTGGCGATGAGCGGCCGGGCCCAGAGGCCGATGCTCAGGATGTAGCCGAGGGTGAGATAGAGGAAGAACATCCCCTGGCGGAGGCCGAATGCGTCCCCCAGGCGGCCGATGACGAGGGGCACGATCGCTCCGCCGATGATCCCGGTGCAGAGGATCCCGGAGAACGAGCCGTGGTGGCTCGAGACGGAGTTCAGGGCGAGCGAGAAGATGATCGGCCACATGACCGAGGCGGCGAAACCCATGAGCGGGAACATGATCAGGGCCAGCGGTCCCGGCCCGAACAGGGCCAGGCTGAGGAAGACGATGGCCGCGACGGCGAACCCGACCAGGACCTTCCGGCTGTCGAAAAGCTTGAGCAAGACGAGGCCGAGGATGCCGCCGACGGTCATCAGGCCCCAGAAGAGGGAGACCTTGCTGGCCCCGACGGTTTGCGGGTCGATCTTGTGGTAGGTCACCAGGAACTGCGAGATCCAGTTGGCGACGCCCTGCTCCGTCCCGACGTAGGCGAAGATCCCCAGGAAGTAGAGGAGGACGACCTTGTTCTTGAAGAGCGCCTTGTGGGTGGCCCAGGCGCCGGCCCGTTCCTCCTCTTTCTTGATCACGAGCGGGAAACGGACGGCGGCCAGGACGGCGATCATCACAATGACCAGGACGGCGAACACCCAGTAGACGGCGACCCACGGCAGTTCGGGCGGCACGAGCTTCGACATGAGGCCGATGAGCGGCTTGCCCTCGCCGCCGGGCTGTCCCAGGTTCCGGACGAAATAGGTATAGATGTAGGGGCTGAGGAAGGAGGCGCCGCCGAAAAGGAGCTGGGCCATGACCGAATTGAAGGCGAAATGTTCTTCGCCGCCGGAAACGCGCAGGAGGGGGTTAATGGCCACTTGGAGAGCGGCCATGCCGGCCCCGATAAGGAACAGCGACAGGATGGCCGTCGAGTAGCGGGGAGAGAGGGAGAAAAGCATGGCCCCGCAGAAGGCCAGGACGAAGGCGGCGATCATGACCGGCTTCTCCCGGTATTTCTCGAGGAGCATGCCGGCCGGGATGGACATGAAACCGTAGGCGATGAAGAAAGCGAAAGGGAGGAGGGCGACGAGGGTCAGGCTGAGCTTGAAGCTCTTGATGATATCGGGGACGAGCGGCCCGATGATGTTGGTCAGGAGCGAGATGACGAAGAAGGTCAGGAAAATGAGGGCGACCATCCCGTAATGACGGGCGGGCGCGGCGTGAGACGCAGGAACGGACGTGTTATCGTTCATGGGCAGGCACCGCCTTTCGGATTCATTTGTACACCAATTCGGGGCGAATGAAAAGATTCGTCCTACCGGCCCTTCTTGTCTCCCGTTTGCTCCTTATCGCGTTGGAGCTCGATGAGATCGACGGTCTGCGAGAAGTCGCCGAGGAGGTACTTGGCGAAATAGTCGGCCCGGATCCAGAACCAGTAGTCGTTCATGTCGCCGTAGCCGTGCCGCTGGCCGGGGAAGAGGAAGACGTCGAAGCGCTTGTTGGCCTTGATCAGAGCGTTGGCCAGCCGGATCGTGTTTCCCGGGTGGACGTTGTTGTCCATGTCGCCGGTCGCCAGCAGCAGGTGGCCCTTGAGGTTCCGGGCGATCTCGGAGTTCTTGTCGATGCTGTACTCGAACTTGACGTTCCCTTCCTTGTCCGTGACTTCCTTGACGCCGTGGTGCTTCTCGCTCCACCAGCGGTTGTAGATGTTGTTCTCGTGGTTGCCGGACGAGGACACGCCGACCTTGAAGAAGTCGGGATAGACGAGCAGGGCCGCGGCCGTCATGAACCCGCCGCCTGAGTGGCCGTAGATGCCGACCCGGTCGGTGTCGACGTAGGGATACTTGATAGCCAATTGCTCGATGGCCCGCTTCTTGTCGGCCAGGCCGTAGTCGCGGAGGTTGCCGTAACCGTAGTTGTGGTACCACTTCGAGCGCATCGGGTTGCCGCCGCGGTTGCCGACCTCGATGACGACGAAACCGAGTTGGGCCAGGGCGACGTTGCCGTTGCGGGGCGAGAACGTCTTGGTCACGCTCTCGGTCTGCGGGCCGGGGTAGACGTAGGCGATGACCGGGTACTTCACGGTGGGATCGAAGTCGAAGGGTTTGTACATGACGCCGTAGAGGTCGGTGACGCCGTCGTCGGCCTTGACCTTGAATGGCTCGGGAAACTTGTAGCCGGCTTCGACCAGGGCGGTCGTGTCGGTCGTCTCGAGCTTGAGGAGGAGGTTCCCGGCCATGTCGCGGAGTTCCGAGACGGGGGCCGTGTCGACCCGGGAGGATGTGTCGACGAACACCCGAATGTTGTCGTCGGCGTCGGCACCATGGTTGGCGTCGCCGGGATTGAGGAGCTTGAGGCCGGTGCCGTCGAGGTTGATGCGATAGAGATGGAAATAGTAGGGGTCCTCGTTCGGCTCGCGGCCGCAGGCGTTGAAGTAGAGGACGCGCGTCTTCTCATCGACACCCTCGATACCCTGGCAGGTGAACTCGCCCGAGGTGACCTGCGACTTGAGCTTGCCGTCGCTATCGTAGAGGTAATAGTGGCCCCAGCCGTCGCGTTCGGACCACCAGACCATCTCTTTTCCGCCGTTGACGAGCCGCAGGGATTCGACGTCGACGTAGGTGTTCAGGCGCTCCTCGATCAGGACTTTCACTTCGCCCGTCGCCGTGTCGGCGACGCAGACGTCATACTTGTGGAGGTCCCGGCTCTGGCGTCCGAAATAGAGCTTGTCGGACGTGTCGCTCAGCCACTGGGAAGGCGGCGGGAAGTCCTTCTCGCGGTCGACGTTGCGGCGCGGCGCGGTCTCGACGCTCAGCGTCTGGTCCTTGAAGGCGTCGGCCTTGACCTTGATCTTCGCCTTGCCGGCGATGTCGAAGACGAGGAGTTCGGGCTGGGCCTGGTTTTCCTCGCCCGGCATGGGGTAGCGGTAGGTTTCGAGGGTTGGCCGGGGATTGGCCAGGACGTTGATGACCCAGAGGTCCCCGACCTTGCGCTCGTCGTCGCGGACGCACGCGAACTTCTTCGAGTCCTTGGACCAGTCGATGGAGCCGGCCGGGACGCGATAGTCCTTGCGGTCCTTCTCGTCCTTCTGGAACTCCTTCTTGTCCTCGTCGTTGAGGTCCCGGGCGTAGGAGAAATGCTCCTCGCCGTCGGTCGTCAACTGAACCTCCTTGATGGCCGCGTCGTCGGCCTTCTTCTGGGCCAGCTTGAAGTTCTCGGCGTCCATCATGAAAAGGTTATAGCTGCGGACAAAGACGACGACCTTCTCGTCCGGGGAGACAGAGGCCCAGCGGGGCCGCTTGGGCGGAGCTTCGTAGTCGGGGAGGAGGGTGAGCTTGCCGGAAGCGAGCTGGTATTCGAAATAGAGGGTCGTCGTCTTCTTCTCGGGCTCTTTGGCCTTGTCCGCGTCGGCGTCCTTCTTGTCCAGGTCCTTCTTTTCCAGATCTTTCTTGTCCTGCTCTTTTTTCTCCTCGTCTTTCTTTTCGCCCTGCTTGGCCGCGTCCTCCTTGGCCTTCTTGGCGTCCTCGCGCTTTTTCTCGATGTCGCCGGCCTTTACGATCTTGTCCCCGACGCGGACATCCGAGTCCTTCTGGACCTCGAGCTCCAAGCGGAGGGCCGTGTCTTTGTTGATGAATTTCACGGTCTTGAAGGGCAGGTGCTGAGAGTCGTAGGGCGTCAGGACGATCCGGGTCAGCAGAGCCGCCATTTTAGCGTTGTCGAAGAGCGGGGTCTTCGCGGCGCGCAGGGGGTCGACGATGGTGAACGACCGTCCCTTGCTCGTCTCCCAGCCGTACCAGAACCGGTCGCCCGTCTCGAGCCAGTGGGCCTGGACGGCGGTGTCGAAGACGAACTTGCCGACCTTGGCCGGCGTGAAACGCGCGGCCAGGTCGTAGTTGGCCTTGTCGGCCTTCTTCATTTCTTCGCCGGCCGCGATAGGCGGGCTGAATATCGCGAAACACAGCAAAAGAATCAATGCTGCCGCTGATCCGACGGCGTTTCGAACGCGCGCTCGATGAGACATGGATAAGACCTCCTTGGGCAAGGCGCGGATTATAACAAATCCAGGGGTTTCTTGACATCTTCTTGACACTTTTTTTACAAAAGCGTGACAACTCCCTCCGGAATGATTGCTAAATTGGCTTCGGAACGGCGAATACCTATCATGAGAAATCGTAAAGATCCGATCTTCGATATCGAGCGGGCCTATGCCGATTGCCACCGGATCGTACTTTCTCTGGTCGACGGCGAGCCTTGCGGCCGCGCCCTCGACCTCGGCGCAGGCCAGGGGGCCCTTTCTCAGGCGCTGAAGGAACGCGGTTTCGAAGTGACAGCGGTGGATGTCAATGCCGAGCAGTTCCGCGCCGCCGGTGTCGAATTCGCGAAGCTCGACCTCAATAAGCTCCTCCCTTTTCCCGGCCAGAGTTTCAACGTCGTTTTGGCCGTAGAAATCCTGGAACATCTCGAAGCGCCTCGGGCTTTCGTGCGCGAGATTTTCCGGATATTGAAACCCGGCGGCCTGGCCGTCCTCACGACGCCCAACATCACCTCGATCCCCAGCCGCATCTTCTTTCTCGCCACGGGCTTTTTCGACCTCTACGTTCCGACGAAGAAGCGGCTCAAAGACCCATTCAGCTCCGAGGCCGACGGCCATATCAGCCCGCTTCCCGGTTGGCTGGTGCGCTATTTCTTGAAAGACGCCGGATTCGAAATTAAAAAAACGCGGTACACGATGGCTTACCTTCCGCTCGTCCCGCGTGCCTTCCTTTGGTTCTTCCGCGGACCGCTTTTGGGCCGCTGCGGAATCAATGCTGTCAGGAAGCCGGCCCGCCACCTCTTTATCGGATCGCGATGTCCATCTTTACCCACCAGGACGGGCCGGGGGGTTTAGGGTGTTTGGCCGAAGCAAAAAGCGGCTTGAGGCACTGAGCGACTTTAGTCAGAGGGCGGACAAGGACCTCTTCCGGTTTCCCAGAACTGCCGACTCGAACAAGGACTGTGAACGGCCCGAGGTCTGCATTGGGAAGTCCTCTCGTGCACCTGGGCAGGGCAGACGCTAACCAAGAGCCGGCTGCCTTGCGCGCGAAGGTTACATCATACCGTTCCCCATCTTTCGATTTCAAATTATCGTCGGCGGTCCTGAGTGCGGCATCGAAATCACTCGACGGCTGGCCGGAAGACCCTGCAGCATCTATGGCTAACAGGGATGAAACCACCGTTCTAAAGGCAAGCAGTTCTGATTCGGTCGCGATCTTATCCCGCGTATTCATAGCAACGGAAAACATGTACCAATAGTCTTTCCCGGGGTTGAGATAAGCCACATATTCATGGAACTTCCCCTCGAGGCAAAATAGCTTCGGATAGCACGGATACAGAGGGTGCGAGGCCTCTAAATCTTGTAATATAATCGCCGCGAATTGCTTCCGATATCCCTCCATGTCTGCAGCCAGGTCCGCGCCCGTATCCTCATTCTTCTTATTATTGATCCGCACGCGGATGACCCCATAGGCCGTGGTCATATCGTGCCCTTTTTGATAGAAAATGATGTTCGATTTCAAATTGGAAGCCCTCTCCCAATCGCCTTGCCAACCTGCCGGCTCTTTAACTCCGAATCTGAATCTATCTCCATGCAGAATAAGCCAATCCTTGGGTTGCTCTTGACTCGGAAGCCAAGGGCAAATAAGAACAGCTAGCAAGATCAGAGATGATGTAATTTTCTTGGGGCCCAATATTTTGCCAATAACCATGACAAAACCTCCCCTTTGGGCCGGGATCAAAATCCGCAGACTACAGCGAATGTTACTCTTTGGTATTTAGCAAAGTCAAGCAGCCGGAAAGGAATAAAAGCACCGGCTTTTTCCCCTCAGAAGAGCGCCAGGGAATATTCCCGGAGCCGGGTCTGGCGGCGGCGGGCGTCCGGACAGTGCCGCCCGAGCTCGGCCCAGAACGGTCGGCCGTGGCCCCTGACGCGGGTGTGGACGAGCTCGTGGAGGATGACGTAGTCGGCCAGGTCCTGGGGCACGACGGCCAGACAAGCGTTGAGCTGGATGCGGCCGGAGGGCGAGGCGCTGCCCCAGAGCGTGCCCTGGTTCCGGACGCTCAATCGTCCGGGAGTGAAGCCGTGCTCTTCGGCCAGCGCGGCCAGGCGTCCGGCGAGGTGGGCGCGGGCGGCCCGGCGGTCGAGACGCTCCGCGGCGAGGACAGCCTCGCGGCAGCGGTCCCTGGCCCGCTCGACCCGGGCGAGCGTCCGTTCGATCCAATCGAGCTTGGAGAGGGCGACCCGGTGGGCCTCGTCGAACGAAACGCGCGCCGGGACGGCGACCCGCACACCCCGCGAGGCCCGGACCGTCAGCCCGATGTGGCGGGCCCGCCGGCTCTTCTCGAAAAGAACCGGCCCGACGCCGTCGAGCACGATCGTCTTGGACGGCCCCGCGGCCGTCGCCCCGCCCGGCCCGGTCATCTTAGTCCTCGAAATAGAACCTCCGGCGGGCAGACTTGTTGTTGACGGCGTTGGCGTCGAGGGCCCACATACCGCGGCCGTGCGTGGCGATGACGATGATATTGTCGCGGGGATGGATGATCAGGTCGTGGACGTAGGCGGTCGGTAGGTTCCCGCCGAGGGCCATCCAGGTTTTCCCGCCGTCGGTCGTGACATAGGCGCCCATGTCCGTGCCGACGTAGAGGATCTTCTCGTTGACGGGGTCTTCGCGAATGACGTTGACCGGGCCGACCGGGATGCCCGCGGCGATGCTCGTCCACGTCTTGCCGTAGTCGGCGGACTTCCAGACGTAGGGCGTGAAGTCGTCGTCGCGCTTGCCGTTCTGGGTCAGATAGACCGTGCCCAGGTTGTAGACGGAGGCGATGACGCGCGACATCCACTTGCCCGGGGCCAGGCCGGCCGTGATCTCCTGCCAGGCCTTGCCGCCGTCCTTGGTGATCCACAGCCGCCCGTCGTCGGTCCCGGCGTAGATCAAGCCATACTTGATGGGCGACTCGGAGATGGTGAAGAGCGTCTGGTAGCGGATATCGCCCCGCGTCGCCGGGTCGTTCGTCGTCAGGTCGGGACTGATCTTGTCCCACGTGTCGCCCCGGTCGAGGGAACGGAAGACGTACTGCATGCCGTGGTAGATGATGTTCGGGTTGTGCGACGAGAGGATGAACGGGGCCAGCCACTGGCCGCGGAGCGGCGGCTCGTTCTCGTAGAGGACGGGCAGGAGCTCTTTCGTGAACGGGTAGCCGGGGTACTCGCCGGGCTTGTCGTACTCCGCCCGCGAGATCGCCCCATAGAATCCGGCCGAGTAGACGAGGTTGGGGTTGGTCGGGTCGATAGCGTGGTTCGAGCCCTCGCCGCCGGGCGCGTTCTCGAACTTCTGGGCCGGGATCCGGTCGCGGCCCCGGCTGAGGTCGACCGGCACCCGGAAGCTGCCGTGATCCTGCATCGAGCCGTAGACCTTGAAGGGCGTCCCCATGTCGAAATTGACGTTGAAGAACTGGCAGACGGGCAGGCCGTCCTGGAAATACTTCCAGCTCTTGCCCTTGTCGTAGGATACAGCGACGCCCTGGTCGAAGCCCTTGAGGAGGTAGTTCGAGTTATCGGGGTCGATCCACAGGGCATGGTGGTCGGCGCCGGGGCCGGGCAGGCGGGCGAACGTCTTGCCGCCGTCCGTCGAGACGCTGAAGGGCACGCCCATGATGTAAGAGGTGTTCGGATCGTTGGGGTCGACGCGGATCTGGCCGAAGACCCAGCCGTAGGTCCCGGAGTGCCTCTCCATGATGCTCTTCTGTTGGGGCGTCAGGCCGCTCGTCTGGGTCCAATTGGCGCCGCCGTCGTCGGAACGGTAGACCGTGGCCCCCTTGATGAAGCCGGAGGAGGGGACGCCGTAGGAGTCGGTGATCTCCTGGGGCGTCGGCTCGCGGGAGATCTCGTAGTTGTCGACGAGCGCATAGAGGACGTCGGGCTTGGTCAGGCAAAGGTCGATCCCGATCCGGCCCCGCCGCCGGGCTTCGGGCAGGCCCGTGTTGATGGCCGTCCAGGTCTTGCCGCCGTCGGTCGTCTTCCAAATGTCGCTTCCGGTGTGGGAGGCCTCGGTCCGCGGGTCGTTCCATTTCCTGCGGGTTCTCTGCCAGGTCGCGGCATAGAGCGTGTCGCTCGAGCGGGGGTCCATGACGAGATCGTAGGCGCCGGTCTCATCGTTGACGTAGAGGACTTTTTCCCAGGTCTTGCCGCCGTCGACGGTCTTGTAGACGCCGCGATCGGTGTTGGTCGTCCACTCGTGTCCGCCGGCGGCGACGTAGACGATGGCGGGGTTCGTCGGGTGGACGACGATCCGGGCGATGGTGTTCGTGTCGGAAAGGCCCATATGGGTCCAGGTCTTGCCGCCGTCGGTTGACTTAAAGATGCCGACGCCGGCCTGGGAGCTGCGGAAGATGTTGTGTTCGCCGGTCCCGACCCAGATCGTGTTCTGATCGGACGGGGCGAGGGCGATGTCGCCGATGGCCGCGCTGACCTGGTTCTCGAAGATCGGGGCCCAGGTCGTGCCCTCGTTCTCCGTCTTCCAGACGCCGCCGGAAGCCGTGGCCACGTAGATCGTGTAGCTCTTGCCCTTGGGAGCGACGACGGCGACGTCCGTCACCCGGCCGCTGATATTCGTCGGGCCGATGAACTGCCACTTGAGGTCCTTGAACTTCGAGGCGGCCTGCATGGCCTTGTAGTCCTCGAAGCCCTTGAACCGGAGCTCGGGATTCGTCGATTGAAGGACCTTGGGTTTCTTCGCCTGTTGGGCGAAGGGCAGGGCGGCCAAAACGAGCAAGGCCGCGACGATGAACAGCGCCTTCTTGGCGCGGGGTTCACGGAAAAGCGACATGGGGCACCTCCACGGGGGACGAAGAAGCTTCACTATAATGAAATCGTTCGCGTACTGTCAATTAAACCGAAGGCTGATCCTTGGGGTTCTGTAAAAGAAGCCTTCCTGCCGGCACTGGTTTCACCGGAATTCCTCCTGTTCAGAGCACATCCTCCAGCCGAAAGACGATGACGACCCTGTCCGCTTCCCCGGTCGGCAACTACTACCTCTATTCCTTTGACGGCAAGCTCCTGCAGACATACAATGTCTATGGGGTGCTTCTCAAGGACTATATCTACATGGGCGATCGCCTTATTGCCGAGTATGATCACGTCGGCAGCCGCTTCCTCTACTACACTTCGGACCAGATCAACTCGACCCGCGTCGTGACCGACAGCGCGGGGACGGTGGTCTATTCCGCGGCGCACGACCCCTACGGAGGCATCCAGCAGACGTGGGTCAACACCTTCGATCCGACGCCGAAGTTCTCGGGCAAGGAGCGCGACGCAGAATCCCAGCTAGATTACTTCGGGGCGAGATATTATGACAGGAGTCAGTATAGGTTTATTTCTGTGGATCCGGAGAACAATCCAGTGGGGTGCGCCGCTCAGCCACAGTTATGGCATCTCTTTGGCTACTGCAGGAACAATCCCCTCGCCTTCATCGACCCGGACGGGGCTGCTTCCTTTGCTTTAAACAGATTGACGTTCTTAGCCGATTCGAATAGCGCGGTGCTAAAAGGTAATTATGGCCGAAGCGATGTGCCTGATCAGGTTTTAGATATTAAGATCACCATGGACCAAACTGGCAAGTTCTCAATCGACGTTAAGGCCACGGGCTGGGTTGTGCTTGCTAATCCTAGAGACAACATATGGGCTCGTTTGGATACGCTTCTCTCAAACTATACTGAGAATAGAGTTTTGCTTCATGAACATAGGCATCTTACGTATATCGAAAAGTATGTTCTAAAGAAGCTTGAGAAACTAGAGCTTACTTTGAATTCTGATAAAGTGTCACCTGAACTCCATAAGAAAATATGGGGATGGATCGACGAGGCAAAGGCAGAAACCAGGGCAGCCATGGATTCCGTTTGGGGTCTTGTGATGTGGTCAGAGACTATCCTTTATTTGTCGGGTAAAGGGATCTAGGAATCTATGAAATGCTAACAGGTGAGGGATAATAAGAAGCAGGAGACGTCGATGCTAGAAACTAGAAGGAGGCTAATCTCCCTTGTTCCCTTGATTATCATAGTCCTAATCATTTTGATATTTACTTTTTATCCTAGTATCTACCGCAACCATGTACGGAAGGTCCTAGATAAATACGAGCAGGTAAGAATAGGAATGCAGGAAAGTGGAGTTATTCGGCTATTGGGTCGCCCCCGCGTTAAAACCTCCGTTAAGACTGCGGAGCTAGGAGAGGAGATATTGGCGTGGGATATTACGATCGAAATGATGGATGAGCTGAAGACTAAGCATACATGGTTATTAGTATATTCGTATTGGATTGGAGACCCGCCCTTGTCTAAGGGAATTGGCACAAGGATTGGATTGGATGTATATATTGATAAAGAAGATAGTACAGTAGTTTTAGTCCGAAGGCTTCGCTAATGCAGTACCGATTATCCGCCGAGTGAAACTCCCCGCGGCAAGCCGCGGGGCATCTTCAGCTTGCTGACTGAGTCTTCTGAGCCGGCCGTGGGCGTGGTATAATAGCCGGAAATGCGCACTCGAAAAGCCCGCCCAGAGGACATCCCCCGCGCCGTCGAACTCGCCCGGAGGCTGGACCTGGATTATCCCGGGATGGAGTCGGACCGGCTCTGGGTTGCGGAGGAGTCTACGGAAATCGTGGGTCTCGTCGCCCTCAAGGAGAACCCCGACTGCGAAATCATCCTGATGGTCATGAACCCTATGGTTGACATACATTCGGAAAGGAGGCCGGAACTGGAGAAATTCAACGACATTTACAGGGAAACAGCCAATGAGAAAGGATTCCTTCTAATTGATCATTATCCCTCGTGGCTTAAAATTCTCAATGCCGAAAAGCGGAAAACCGCCTGGTGTGACGGCTGTCCCCAAGAACGCTGCACGGTCATGTCAAGAGAGAAAAGATGAGCCACCCCGTATATCCCGAATTCAAGCCGGTCGGCCTCGAGGACCAGGCTCTCCTCAGGGGATACCTCGAACGAGAGCCGTCGGGCGTCTGCGAGATGAACTTCGCCAACATCTTCATCTGGAAGGACTCCGAGCACCCCCGTTACACCATCCTCGACGGCAGTCTCTGCATCCTCGTCGAGCCCGATTTCGAGCCGCCCTATTTCCTGCCTCCGGTCGGCGGCGACCGCGTCCCGGAGACGATCGCGGCGTGCCTCCGCCACGCGCCGCGCCTGTCGCGCGTCCCGGAGGAGTTCGTCCGGCGGTTCGGCGCCGGCTTTCGCGCGGAGGAGGACCCGGACAATTTCGACTACCTCTACCGGGTCGAGGACCTGGTCGAGCTTAAGGGCAAGAAATACGACGGCAAGCGCAACCGGATACGGAAATTCGAGTCGACTTTCTCCCATGAATACGCCGCCTTGGCACGCGGCGACGTTGCCGGGTGCGTCCGGCTTCTCGAACACTGGTTCGAGGAGAAGAGAAACGGCGACCCCTACATGAAGGCCGAGAAAGTAGCCATCGTTCAGGCCCTCGCTTCCTTCGAGCTCCTCGCCTTGAAGGGCGGTGTCGTCAAGGTCGATGGCCGCATCGAGGCCTTCACCTTCGGCATGCGCCTCAGCGAGGACACGGCCGTCATCCCCATCGAGATCGCCAACCCCGCATTCGCGGGGCTGGCGCAGTGGATCAATCGGGAGTTCGTCCGCCGCGAATGGCCGGACTGCAAGTTCGTCAACCGGGAGCAGGACATGGGGGTCGAAGGCCTGCGCAAGGCCAAGCTGTCCTACCAGCCGGACCATCTCGCCCGGAAATATAACCTCACGTCTTCTTAAGGATGATCCGGGCGTCGACGACCTTGAGGCCTTTCCCCTTTTCGTAGACGAAAACCGGGTTGGCGTCGGACTCGGCGACCTCGCTCTCGAGGTCGAGGATCATCCGCGAGTAATTCATGATGAGTTGGACCAGGGCGTCCTTGTCCCTTGGGGCCTCGCCGCGGGCGCCGGCCAGGATGGGCGCGGCCTGGATCTCGGTGAGCATCCGCTCGGCCTGCGTCGAGGACACCGGGGCCACCCGGAAAGTGACGTCCTTGAGGACCTCGACGAAAATCCCGCCCAGGCCGAACATGACCGTCGGCCCAAAGCTGGGGTCGTCGACGGAGCCGATGATGACTTCGGTCCCGAAGGGGGCCATCTCCTGGACGGCGACGCCGTGGATCGCGGCGTCGGCCTTGTAGGCCTTGGCGTTGCTGAGGATCGTCCGGAAGGCTTCCTGCGCGGCTTCGGCGTCCTTGATCCCCACCTTGACCCCGCCGGCGTCCGATTTATGAAGGATATCCGGCGAGACGATCTTCATGACGACGGGAAAGCCGATCTCGCCGGCGGCCCGGACGGCCGCTTCCTCCGACTTGGCCAGGACGGTGCGGGCCACGGGCAGGCCGTAGGCGGCGAAGACCTCCTTGGCCTCGATCTCCGTCAGAGCGCCGCGGCCGCCCGCCCTCGCGGCGGCGATCGTCTCCCGGGCGAGATCCGAGGACCGACCGCCGGGAAAGGGCAGGATCTCCGTGACGAGAGACCGGATCCGGGCGTGTTCGCGGAGAGCGGCCAGGGCATCGACAGCCTTGTCGGGCACTTCGTAAGCCGGAATACCCTTTTCCATGAGCCAGTGGAGCGCTTCCGACGACTGTTCGCCACCGACGAAAGCGATGGCCACGGGCTTGTCCGTTGCCCCGGAGTCCTGGATGGCCTTGTGGAGCGCCTGGGCGATGTCCATGGGAACGGTGAGCGACGTTTCGCAGTAAAGAATGACCAGGCCGTCGACCCAGTCATGGGTCAGGATAGCCTTGACGCAATCGTAGTACCAATCTTTTCCGGCCATCCCGGTCAGGTCGGCCGGGTTCTTGGCCGAGCCATATTCGGGCATGTGTTTGCGGAGCTCCGCCTGGAGGTCGGCCGGCGCGAAATGGAGGGGCAGGCCGAGACGTTCGGCCGCGTCCGTGGCCAGGACGCCGACGCCGCCGCCGTTTGTCAGGATGAAGAGGTTGTCACCCCTCATCGGCGGCTGGAGCGATAGGGCCAGGCTCCGGTCGAAGAGCCCATTGAGGTCGGTGGCCTGGACGATCCCGGCCTGGTTGAAGGCGGCCTCGTAGACCTTGGCCGCTCCGGCAAGTGACCCCGTGTGCGAGGCCGCGGCCGCCGCCCCGTGGGCCGAGACCCCGGCCTTGATGGCGACGATGGGCGTCCGGGCCCGCCGGGCGGCGTCGACGAACCGCCGGCCGTTCCTGAGGCCCTCGATGTAGAGGGAGATGCAGGTCGTGTTCGGATCGGCGTCGAGCCACTCGATGCAGTCGGCGATGTCGAGGTCAGCCATGTTGCCGATGGAGATCATCTTGTCGAAACCGACGCGGCGGAGGTAAGTCGCGGCGTCCATGGCCACGATCAGGGCGCCGCTCTGCGAGACGAGCGACGGCTTGCCGGGGTAGGGGAGGAACGGGGCGAAGGAGGCGTTGAGCTTGTCGGAGTTGGACATGATGCCGACGATGTTCGGGCCCAGGACGCGCGTGCCGTAGCGGCGGGCGACGCGGACGAGCTCGTCCTCGAGGTCCTTGCGGCCGATCTCGCTGAAGCCCGAGGTGATGACGATGAGTCCCTTGACGCCCTTCTTGCCGCATTCCTCGGCGACCTGGGTGCAGAGCTTGGCCGGAACGACGATGACGGCCGCGTCGATCTCGTCCGGGACGTCAAGGACGGACTTGTAGACCTTGAGCCCTTGGATCTCGGCGTCGTTGGGGTTGATGGGGTAGATCTTCCCCGTGTAGCCGTCGGCGAGCATGTTCTTGAGGAGCTTGAAACCGAGCTTCCCGGGCGTGTTCGAGGCGCCGATGAGAGCGATGGATCTCGGCCGGAGGACGGCGTCGAGGACCCTCAATTTTGAATCGTGGGTGCCATGAGAGGACATGTGAAGGCTCTCAAGCCATCAGGCTGCAGATGGCGGCGACATTGACCATGTCGTCGGCCGAACAGCCCCGGCTGAGGTCGCAGAAGGGCTTGTTGAGGCCCTGGACGATCGGGCCGACGGCTTCGGCTCCGGCCAGCCGCTCGGTCAGCTTGTAGCCGATGTTCCCGGCGTCGAGGTCGGGGAAAACGAGGACGTTGGCCTTGCCCGCGACGGGGCTGCCCTTGCACT
This sequence comes from Candidatus Aminicenantota bacterium, assembly GCA_026393975.1. Taxonomy (GTDB): domain Bacteria; phylum Acidobacteriota; class Aminicenantia; order Aminicenantales; family Saccharicenantaceae; genus RBG-16-66-30. Next base: position 153,646 of record JAPKZD010000003.1, read on the forward strand.
TGCGCTCGCCGATCGAAGCGACCAGGGCGGCGTCGGCCTGCATCTCGCCGTCGAGGAGGAGGCCTGGGGCCTTCTCCTTGGCGATTTTCGTGGCGCTCACGACCTTGTCGACGTCGGCGTGGGCGGCCGAGCCCTTGGTCGAGAAGGAGAGCATGGCCACGCGGGGCTCTTCGCCGGTGACGGCTTGGAAGTTCTTGGCCGAAGTGATGGCGATATCGGCCAACTGGGCGTCGGTCGGGTTGGGGACGACGGCGCAGTCGGCGTAGCAGAGGAGCTTCTCCGGGAAGACCATGATGAAGTAGCTCGAAACGGTCGAGATGCCGGGGGCCGTACCGACCGTGTGGATGGCCGCCCGGATGACGTCGCCCGTCGACGAGAGGTTGCCGCCGACGACCGCGCCGATCTTGCCGGTGGCGAGGAGAAGTCCGGCATAGTAAAGGGGGCTCTTGGCCGCTTCGGCGCTCTGCTCGAGGGTCCAGCCCTTGGCCTTGCGCTTATCAAAGAGGAGGTTGACGAGCTCGCTCTTCCCGTCATGCGTGAGCGGGTCGACGATCGGGATCGCGCCGAGGTCGAGGCCGTTGTCCTTGGCGATTTTTTGGATCGCGACGGTCGGTCCGACGAGCCACGGCTCGGCGATTTTCTTTTCTTTGAGGGTCAGGGCCGCCTTCAAGGTCCTGACGTCTTCGGCGTCCGGGAAGGCGACCTTGAGAAATTTCTTGGCGGCCTTGTCACGGATGTCTTGGATGAAGGTGTTTCCCATGGTCTGCTCCTTGGATCGCTTTAGGATGGGTTTATACCGCAGGGTCACGGCCCTGTCAACCCCGTCCCCGCCTTGACTTTTCCCCTGTTCGGGGGCAAAATGAACGCTCGAAAATTTTTAAGGAGCCATCGATGATCATCCTGTCTTTGAACTGCGGCAGTTCCTCCGCCAAATACCGCCTTTACGACTACGACAAGAAAGAGACCCTGGCCACGGGCATCGTCGAACGGGTCGGCATCGGTAAGAGCTACATCAACCAGGCCGGCTTGGGCCTTGAGCCGATCAAGTTCGACCACGAATGCGCCAACCACAAGGACGCCATCAAGCTCATCATCGATACCCTTCTCGACCCCAAGATCGGCGTTATCGACGATCTGAAGAAGATCTCGGCCGTCGGCCACCGTGTCGTCCACGGCGGGGATAAGTTCACCAAGTCCGTCCGGATCACCCCCGAAACGATCGCGACGTTCAAAAGCCTGTACGGCCTGGCCCCTCTCCATAACCCGCCCAACGTCCTGGGCATCGAGGCGGCCATGGACGTCCTGCCGGACATCCCTCACGTCGCCATCATGGACACGGCCTGGCATCAGACCATGCCCCCCCACGCCTACATGTACGCCTTGCCCTACGCATGGTACGAGAAGTACGGCGTCCGCCGCTACGGCTTCCACGGAACCTCGTTCCTCTACGTGGCCAAGCGGGCTGCCCTCCTCCTGGGCAAGGATCCGTTCGACTGCAACCTCGTCTGCCTCCACATCGGGAACGGCGTTTCGGCCAATGCCATCAAGAAGGGCTGTTCCTACGACACGAGCATGGGCCTGACCCCCCTCGAGGGTCTGGTCATGGGAACGCGATCCGGGGACCATGACGCGGCCATCGATCTCATGGTCATGGAGAAAGAAGGCAAAACCCCCAAAGAGATGAACGACCTCCTCAACAAGAAGTCGGGCCTCCTCGGGATTACCGGAAAATATACCGACCGCCGCGACGTCCAACAGGCGGCCGAGGCCGGCGACGCCCGGGCCCGGCTGGCCATCGAGGTCGAGGCCTACCGGCTCAAGAAGTACATCGGGGCCTACTCCGCGGCTATCGGCGGGGCCGACGCCATCGTCTTCACCGCCGGCGTCGGCGAGATGTCCGACCTCATCCGGGAGAAGTCGCTCGAAGGCCTGGAGTTCCTGGGGATCAAGCTGGACAAGGACAAGAACAAGCTGGCAAAGACCCGCAACGCCGAGACCGAGATCTCGGCCGCCGACTCCAAGGTCAAGGTCTTCGTCATCCCGACCGACGAGGAGCGGGTCAATATCGAGGATGTCATCGCCATCCTCGAGGGCAAGTACGACGAGCACACGCGCTTCAGCTACCGGTTCCAGTCCCCCGACTATGTCAACTCCCAGCGCGAGCAAGACTTCGTCAAGGAGTGCGAGACGAAGCCGGGGCTCAAAGCAATCCAGGTCAAGCCCAAGAAGAAATCCTCATAGTTTTCGCTATGATGAGCGCGTGAGGAGGGCGCGTGGACAAGAACAGGTTCGCCAAGTTCGGCATCGGGATCGTCGTCCTTTTCCTTATTGGGGTTTTCTTGAAGCTGGCCAAGCCCGTCCTCATCCCCTTCTGCCTGGCTCTCCTGTTCGCCTTCGCCGTCGCGCCGGCCCTCGATTTTCTGGTCCGGCGGAAGGTCCCGAAGTCCGTCGCCCTGGTCGTCATCCTGCTCCTGTCCTTCGCGGTCCTCTACCTCATCGGGATCGTGTTTTACGCGAGCGGCAAGTCCTTCGCGGCCGAACTCCCGTCCTACAACGAGATGGCCAAGTCCTTCCTGGAGAGGATCGACCACGTCGTCCCCGACCCGCGCCTCAAGGTCGGCCTCACGGATTGGGTCAACGGCTTGAACGTGTCCCGGTTGGGGACATTTTTCGTCTCCGCCCTTGGGCCTTTCTTCAGTTTCATGTCCCAGCTGCTCCTCGTCTTCGTTTTCATGATCTTCATCCTGGCCGGGCGCGGCCGGATGACGAAGAAGTTCGCCGAAGCGTTCTCTCCTGACCACGCTTCGACCCTGGGCAAGGCGGCGGTCCGGATCAATCGCGAGATCCAGAAGTACCTGGCCGTTAAGACCCTGGTCAACCTCCTCATCGGGGTCCTGGTCACGGCCGCCCTGGCTGTCTTCGGGGTCCGCTTCGCCGTCGTCTTCGGCGTGCTGGCCTTCCTCTTCAATTATGTCCCCACCCTCGGCGCCTTCGTCTCGGTCGCCCTGCCCGTTCTTTTGGCCGTTTTCCTCGAAGGGTCGTTCAGCTTGAAGGGCGGGCTCCTCCTGGCCGTCCTGGCCACCGTCCACGTGGCCGTGCACCGCTTCCTCGAACGCCGGCTCATGCGAAAAGAGCCCGACCTTTCCCCGCTCCTCGTCCTGTTCTCCCTCTTTTTCTGGGCCTGGCTGTGGGGCATCCCCGGCATGATCCTGGCCGTCCCCATCCTGGCGGTCATGAAGATCGTCTTCGCCAACGTGCCGTCGCTCCGTTTTCTCGAGACGATGATGGACAAGTAGGGCGGCGGCGGATCAGCCGTCGAGGCCGTGCGCGGCCATGAACTGATCGAGCCGGCGTTCGATCTTGCGGGCCGTTTCCTTGTAAGCGTCGTACCCCATCCCCAGGGGATCCTCGATGTCCCAGCCGTAGAGAACGGATTCCGGGACACCCCAGATGTCCCTGAGGTGGTTGAAAATAGAGACGTCTATGGCGATGACATGATCGAACGTCCGGATGTCGTAGACGCCTACGGGGCGGGCGATGTGGGAGGATATGTCCACGTTGTAGATGAGCTTCATGACCAGGACCGCTTCCTCGGAGGCCGGGCCGCCTGTCGCGGCGATCCCCGCGCTGGCGACCTCGGCAGACGGGCCGAGGCGCTTGCGGGCGATGCCCTCGGCCATGGGGCTGCGGCAGATGTTCCCGTAGCAGACGAAGAGCAGGCGGGTTTTTTTCTTTTTCATGGCGCGACGGTCAATCCCGTCCGGCCTGGGCGCTTTCGAGAGCGACTTCCTTGGCCTTTTCGAAGAGGAAAGCGGACAAGATGTATTGTTCCGCGGCCTGGGGAATGAGCTTATCACCGGCCAGTTTCCGGGCTCCCTCCTCTTCGGTCTTGGCCCGGTCGAACAGCCAGGCTTGTTTCGAGGGGGCCAGGGCGGTCTCGGCGTCCTTGCGGATCGAGCCGGTGAGCTCTTGGAGAGCGGCCAGCCCCTGCTCCTCGTCCTCGACCCTCAGGCTTAGGCCGTGGACCCGGTTGAGGATGCCGTAGAGGATCCGGGCGCCGGAAAAATCGTTCTTGGCGAAGGCGTCGGCCGCGTCTTTTTCCTTCTCCGTCGCGATCCACGTCAGGAGGTTCGGGCGGCCCCGACGGGGCGAGGCCCCGATCTTCTGCTTCGTGTCCTGCAGTTCCTTGAAGGCCGTTTCGGCCCGCTCCCGCTCGCTGACCTGGGCCAGGAGCTTGCGCATCTCGGATTCGCCCCGGTCGTAGCTCTTCCGCGAGGCCTCGACGTTGCCCGCCTCTTTTTGCTTTTTCCCCTGCTCGATCCTTGTCCGGATATTATCGATGTAGTTGGAGAAGGCGGCCGCCTCGGCGGGGTATTTCTCTTTGAACGTGGCCAGCGTCTTCTCGACCTCCTGGGCGTCTTTCTCGCTGAGGAACTTGGACGGATCTTTAATAAAGGGAGCGAGGAAGCTCATGATCCCGGACGTTGTACCGCCGCCCATGAGGGGAGTCCGGGCGGCCTCATCGGGGTCCGAGGGAAGCGGTACGCCCTCTCTCTTCGTGATGAGCCCCGGCCTCATCGTCGCCGGCGTGACGCGGTCAGCGGCTTTGTTGATGAGATAGAGGAGTCCGATGATGACGACGCCGGCGACGATGAGGCTGGGCACGAGGAGCTTCCTGAGGCTGAACTTGACCGTGATCTTGCGGGTCGTGAGGGGCTTGCTCTTGACCGTGACCTGCCGAGTCGTCGGCAGGCCTTTTTCGACGTTGGCCAGGTCCTCGATGACCGCCGCGGCGCTCTGGTAGCGGCGCTCGCGGGATTTCTCGAGGCATTTCAAGATGACCCGGCTCATGCCCTCCGAAAGTTGGGCGTTGATCGTTTGAGGGTCGACGGGAGGCTCGCTGCGGTGCTTGAGGACGATACTGAGCGGCGTTTCGCCCTGGAAGGGGACGCGGCCCGTGACCATCTCGAACAGGATGGCTCCTAAGGCGTAGATGTCGGCCCGGTGGTCGACGTCGCCGCCCTCGGCCTGCTCCGGGGCCATGTATTCCGGGGTCCCGATGATGACGCCGGCTCCGGTCGCGCCCTTGGTGTGGAGCGAGCGGGCGATGCCGAAGTCCATGATCTTAGCGTTGCCGTCGCGGTCGATCATGATGTTCTGCGGCTTGAGGTCGCGGTGGATGACCCCGAGGCGGTGGGCCTCGACGAGGCCCTCGAGGATCTGCTTGGCCAAGTCGACGGCCTTGGCTTCGTTGAGATGGCCGGCCCGGTGGATGAACCTTTTGAGGTCCTCGCCGGGGACGTATTCCATGGAGATGTAGATCGAGAGCCACTCCTCGCCGAGGTCGTACATCCGGCAGACATGCCGGTGGGAGACCTGCCGGGCCAGCTTGATCTCGTTGCGGAAGCGCTCGATGACCTCGAGGTCCGAGGCAATCTCCGGCTTGAGGAGCTTGAGGGCGACAACCTCCCGGATCTTGTTGTCGTAGGCCTTGTAGACGGTGCCCATGCCGCCCTTGCCGATCTCCTCGATGATCTCGAAACGGCGGGCGAACGTTGTGCCCCTCTCGAGCCCCTTGCTGGGAGTCTGAAAGGTCGCCGTCGTCGAAGCGACGGTCTCGCCCGACCCCGGGAGCTCGCGGCCGCAACGGCCGCAGAAGCGCGTGTCCTCAGGATTGTCGTGCTGGCAACGGGGGCACTTCATAAAATTATCCAAGTATTTATATAAAGAATATCAATTCGAGCCCATAAATTCAAACCTACTAGGAAATACGCTCGGCCCCCGGAATTGGTTTCCCGGACTTATTTCGCCGCTCGAGCGACGTCCCCGGCGTCCTCGCCCGGTTTGAGCGGCCGGAGGCGGAATGTGTAGGCGTACCCCTTCGCCGGAAGCGTATATTCCGGATGGACCCTCGCCCCCCACGAGTCGTCCCCGCCGACGCCCATCTGGGCCGCGTCGAGAGTCAGGCAGGTGAAGCCGCGCCGAAGCACGTCCGGCGGGTGTTTCGAACCGCGGCTTTCCAGGGTCAGGTCCTCCGGCCAGTAGGGGTGGGCGGAGAACTCGAGGACAGGATCCCCCGAGATGAGGAGACCGTAGCCTTCGCTGTCGCGGACGGCCACCCACCGAGTGTCTGTCCGGTTGCCGTATTCCTGGGGACTCACATACGGAATCGGCTCGCCGGCCGGCGTTTCAAAGAGGCCGACGAACGCCGCCGTCTTGCGGTCCCAATAATTCTCCAAAGGTCCGCGGCCGAACCACTGGACACGGTCGAATCCCTCCGGCAGGGCCATTTTCAAGCCGACGCGGGGAAGCTCGGGCAGTTTGGCCTCAGCCCGTAACACCAGATTACCGGTCAGGGCGATCCGGCCGTCACCGTTAACCGCGTACTTGATGGCCTGGGCCGCGGAGCCGTCAGCGAGGATGTATTCAACGGTAACGGTCACATATCCGGGCTCATTTTGCCGGGCCTCAAGCGATTTCAATTCCCGGTAGAGGCTGGCCTGTCTCCAAACGTCCAGGCGCTTGGGCATCTGGTTCCCAAAGTCGTTGTCCGTCGGGGCGCGCCAGAAGTTGGGTTCGGGCCCCGAAGCGATGAGCTCATGTCTGTCGTGGACGAACGAGTCCATCAGACCGGTCATGCGGTCAAAGCGGACCGCGAAGCCACGGCCGGCGACCCTGATGAACCGCGGGCCGTCGTCAATCGTAAGCGGCGGAGGGGATGCCGGCGGAATGGAAACCGGCTGAGCGGGGGCGACTCCGGGGAGCGCGAACTGCTCGGCCGCGACGACGTGTCCCTTAGGGATGCCCGGCGCCGCTTCGCGGGTCTGGAGCGCGAGGTTGAGAAAATATTCGACCCCCGGCCCGGGGCTGAAGCGGGGGAGGGGGATCCGGACGACCGCGCCGGCATGGGGCGCCACGGCCGGCTTTTCGACCGTCCCCGAAGCGATGGACTTTCCGTTTGCGGCGACCGTCCAGACGAGGTCAAAGCGGTCGAGGCCGATGAAATCGTAACGGTTGCGGAGTTCGACCTTTCCGGCGGCCAGGTCGGCCGGCAGGAATTTGACGAACTGATAGACCTTCTTCACCTCGAAAAGCGCGGGGTGCGGCGTCCGGTCGGGCGCGACGAGGCCGTTGCAGCAGAAGTTCTGGTCGGATGGGACGTCGGCGGGGCCGTAGTCCCCGCCGAAGGCCCAGAAGAACTCGCCCTTCGCGTTCTTCGCCGCGTAGCCCTGGTCGACCCAGTCCCAGATGAAACCGCCCTGGAGCTGGTCATGGGATTCGATCGTGTCCCAATAGTCCTGGAGGTTGCCCGTGGAATTTCCCATGGAGTGGGCGTATTCGCACATGATGAGCGGCCGGTCCTGCTTTTGCGAGGCATACTTGACTAGGTTTTCGATCGACTCGTACATCGGGCAATAGATGTCCGTATGCGGCCGGAGCTCGGCCCGCTCGTACTGGACGGGACGCGAAGGGTCGCGCTGTTTGAGCCAGCGGTAGGCGTTTTCGAAATTGACGCCGTCCCCGGCCTCGTTGCCGAGCGACCAGATGATGACCGAGGGGTGGTTCTTGTCCCGCTCGACCATGCGGGCGACGCGGTCGAGATGGGCCGGGCCCCATTCCGGGTCCTTGGCCAGGCTCCGGGCATCGTAGCCCATGCCGTGGGATTCGATGTTGGCCTCGTCGACGACGTAGAGGCCGTACTCGTCGCAGAGTTCGTACCAGCGCGGGTCATTGGGATAATGGCACGTCCTTACGGCGTTGATGTTCGACTGTTTCATGAGCTCGATATCGCGGCGCATGGATTCTTCCGGGATGACGTGGGCCGTGGTGGGATCGTGCTCGTGGCGGTTGACGCCCTTGAGCAGGACGGCGGCGCCGTTGACCAGGAGCCGCCCGTTCTTGACCTCGGAGGTTCGGAAACCGACCTTCGAGATGACCGCCTCGAGCGTCCTACCCGAGGCGTCCTTGAGCTCGAGGACGAGCCGGTAGAGGAGGGGAGTTTCGGCGCTCCATCGTCCGACGTTCTTGATGGTCCCGTCGAAGCGGACGAGGGCCTTGCCGTCCTTGTCGATGCCGGCGCTCCGGGTCTCTGCGAGCACCTTCTTCCCGACGCCGTCGAGCAGGGTCATCGAGACGGTGTTGAGGCCTTGCCCGGCATCCCCGGCCCCGCTGCCCCTGACGTCGACCGTCAAAGTCAGCCGGCCGTCCCTATAGCGCTCGTCGAGAGTCGGCCGGGCGTCATAATCGCGGATGCGAACCTTGGGCGCGGCATAGAGGTAAACGTCACGCTCGATCCCGGCCAGACGCCAGAAGTCTTGGCATTCGAGGTAGGAGCCGTCCGACCAGCGGTAGACCTCGGCGGCCAGGACGTTCTCCCCGGGCTTGAGGAAGCGGGTGATGTTCCACTCGGCGGGCGTTTTGGAATCCTTGCTGAAGCCGACCTTCTCGCCGTTGAGCCAGACGTAGAAAGCCGATTTGACGGCGTCGAAATGTAGGAAGACGTCCATCCCGGTCCAATCGTCTGGGACCGTGAACGACCGGCGATAGGAACCGACCGGGTTGTGGTCATGCGGGACGAAGGGCGGTTTCGGGTTGCGGGCAAACTCGTAGGACATGTTGACGTAGATCGGTATGTCATAGCCTTGGAACGTCCAGTCCGAGGGGACGGGGATGTCTTTCCAGCCGCCTACGTCGGTCGACGGCTTCCAGAAATCGAGGGGCCGGTCCGCCGGACAGGGCGACCAGTGGAATTTCCACGGCCCGTTGAGGGAACGGTACCGGGGCGATTCCTTCGGGCCGATCCGGAGCGCCGTAGCGGCGTCGGGGAAGGGGACGAAGGTCGCTCGGGGAGCCTCAGTATTGACGCTGAGGACGCGCGGGTTCTCCCAATCCTCCCGCCCCGTCTGCGATGGGGCCGTGGAAACGGCCAGCAGGCTGAGGCAAGCGATCATGACCGCCGTTCTTTTCATGGCTTTTCCTTTCGCGCCGATCACGCCCCGGACCAGAGGTCCCGGGGATAGACGCCCGCGTCGACGAGCCCGAGGATGGCAGTCCGGAAGGCGGGCCGGTCCTCGGGGTAGGTCACTCCGAACCAGCGTTCCCGCGTGGGCAGGATCCGGACCCTGGCCCGGCCCTCGCGAAGCAAGGCGCCAACCACCTCGGGGATAAGGAACTCCGCCTTCAGGACGGACGCGGCCCTCGTTCGGAGGAACTCGGGGAAGAGGGCCTCGAGCTCGGCGAAGAGGCCGGGAGTGAAGCCCCAGAAATTCATAGACGTCCAGCTCTCCGGGTCGAGGCGGGCCCAATCGGCGTCGTTCTCCGTGTGCTCGACGGCGTCCCCGAACTTGCGGATCTTCAGGAGCTCGCGGATGCCGACGAGATAGCCCTCGGCCGTGGCCGCGCAGACGCCCCGGGCGACCGTGCCGTGCACGGAGAGCGTGTTGGCCAGCCGGTAGCCGACCATGGCGAATTCGTGGACGCCCTTCGTGCCGGCGTCCCGGCCGAGATACCCGGCCATGGCCTCGAAGGCCGTCCGGCCGTAGTAGTCGTCGGCGTTGATGGCCAGAAAAGGGGTCCGAACGGAATCCTTGCACGTCAGAATGGCCTGGGCCGTGCCCCAGGGCTTTTTCCGCCCCTCGGGAACGACGAACCCCGGCGGGACCTGGTCCAGGGACTGGAAGACGTAGGCCGTGTCCGCGGCCCGCTCGATGCGCCGGCCGATCTTCTCCCGGAAGGCCTCTTCGATGTCCTTGCGGATGATGAAGACGACCCGGCCGAACCCCGCACGGAGGGCGTCGAACACCGAATAATCGAGCACAACCTCGCCGCTCGGGCCGACGGGGTCGATCTGCTTTAATCCGCCGTAGCGGCTGCCGATGCCGGCCGCCATGACTACCAGGGTCAAAGACGACATGGAGCCTCCTTATCGAGGGTCGTTTTTCCGTATCTTAATGAATCGTCCGTCCTAGGTCAAACGTCCCTGCGAACAGGGGGCGGCCGGCTTTACTTGTCCCCGCCTATCCTATATTATTATTGAATATAAAGAAGGTGCGTACATGATCCGTTCGACGACCGTTATCTGCGTCCGGCACAAAGGAAAAACGGCCATGGCCGCCGACGGCCAGGTGACCATGGGCCAGACCATCCTCAAGCAGACGGCCCAGAAGATCCGCCGCCTGGCCAAGGGGGACGTCCTGGCCGGGTTCGCCGGGGCGACGTCGGACGCGTTCGCCCTGTTCACCCGGTTTGAGATAAAGCTCGAGGAATACCGCGGCAACCTCTCCCGGTCGGCCATCGAGCTGGCCAAGGATTGGCGCATGGAAAAATCGCTCCGCCAACTCGACGCGCTCCTCGTCGTGGCCAACGCGGAGAACTCGCTCCTCATCTCCGGCACCGGGGACGTCGTCGAGCCCGACGACGGCATCATCGCCATCGGCTCCGGCGGGCCGTACGCCCTGGCCGCGGCCCGGGCCGTCATCCGGCACACCGACCTCGGCGCGCGGGAGATCGCCGCCGAAGCCCTGGGGATAAGCGCCGGGATCTGCGTCTACACGAACAACGAGATCATGGTCGAGGAGCTCTGAATGCCCATCGTCCTCCCCGAGACGTTCGAAAGGCCCGCGGCCGATATCCCCGACGCGGAGCTCACCCCTCGGGAGATCGTGGCCGAGCTCGACAAGCACATCATCGGCCAAAAGGCGGCCAAGAAGGCCGTGGCCATCGCCCTGCGGAACCGTTTCCGCAGGCGCAAGCTGCCCCCCGCCCTGGCCGACGAGATCGCGCCCAAGAACATCCTCATGATCGGCCCCACCGGAGTCGGGAAAACGGAGATCAGCAGGCGGCTGGCTAAGTTGACCTCCTCGCCTTTCCTCAAGATCGAGGCCAGCAAGTTCACCGAGGTCGGCTATGTCGGCCGGGACGTCGAATCCATGATCCGGGACCTCGTCCGCATGTCCGTCGACATGGTCAAGCAGGAGAAGGTCGCCGAGATCGTGGAGAAAGCCAGGGCCAACGCCGAGGAAAAGCTCCTGGACATCCTCCTGTCTCCGCCCAAGAAGCGCGACGACGCGAACGGCGAGGAGGACGACTCGAAATTCCACGACACTCGGGAGAAATTGCGGGCCCAGCTCCGCGACGGGCTCCTCGAGGATCGGCCGGTCGACGTCGAGGTCAAGGAAAAGACAACGCCGCCCCTCGAGGTCGTTTCGAACTCCGGGGTCGAGGAGATCGGATTCCAGATCCAGGAGTTCCTCCCGGGCTTCCTGGGCGGCCGGATGAAGAGGCGGCGGATGAAGATCAAGGAAGCGCGGGAGGTCATCCTCGAGGAAGAGGAAAAGCGCCTCGTCGACATGGACCAGGTCTCCCGCCTGGCCATCGAGCGCGTCGAGCAGTCGGGCATCATCTTCCTCGACGAGGTCGACAAGATCGCCGGCCGGGAGTCCGGACACGGGCCCGACGTCAGCCGCGAGGGCGTCCAGCGCGACCTCCTGCCGATCATCGAGGGCACGACGGTCAACACGCGCTTCGGGCTCGTCCGGACCGACCACATCCTGTTCATCGGCGCCGGCGCCTTCCACGTCTCCAAGCCCTCCGACCTCATCCCCGAGCTCCAGGGCCGGTTCCCGATCCGCGTCGAGCTCACGCCGCTCGGCAAGGACGACTTCGTGCGCATCCTGACCGAGCCGCAGAACGCTTTGATCCGCCAGTACGAGGCCCTCATGGCCACGGAGGGTGTGACCGTCTCCTACACCCCGGATGCCGTCGACGAGATCGCCGACGTTGCCGAAAAGGTCAACGCCGACGCCGAGAACATCGGGGCCCGCCGCCTCCACACCGTCGTCGAAAAAGTCATGGAGGACATCTCTTTCGCCGCCCCGGACATCGCCGAGAAGACCCTCCGGATCGACCGGGAGTACGTCCGGGAACACCTTAAAGACATCCTCGAAAACCAGGACCTGCGGCGTTTCATCCTGTGATGGCCAGACCGTTCGCGACGCTCATCCTCGGTTTGTTGATCGTCGCCGGCTTGGCCTGCGGCCGGAAGGGGCCGCTCGAGGTCCCCGCGGGACGTGAGCCCATGGCTGTCGAAGGATTGACGGCTCTCCAGCGCGGCCAGGTCGTATACTTGGAATGGACGAACCCGGTCAAGGCCGTCTCCGGCCGCCCCCTGACGGTCCTCGAAACCGTCGAGATCTGGGTCTTCGACCGGGGCCTTCCGCCCGGCGGCGGTGCTCTCCCCTCGGCCGAGGTCGAAAAAAAAGCCCGCCTGGCCCGGCGGATCCCCAAAGAGGAGTTCGGGAGTTTCCGAAGCCGTTCCGGCGCGCGCGAGTCCGGGATGAACTTTCCCTTCGTCTTCGACCCGGGCCCCGCAGGCCCGAAGAGCCTGGCCTTCGCCGTCCGGGTCATCGACTCCAAAAAGCGCGCCTCGGATTTCGCCGTGCCGGCCGCCGTGAACATCCGGGCCTGTCCGAAACCCCCGCGATCCGTAGACGTCCGCGTCTTTCCGGACTTCATCGAGGTCGGCTGGCTTGCCCCCGACTCGAACACCGACGGGACGCGGCCGGAGAACGTGGGCGGCTACGCCGTCTACCGCTACGAAGGGGACGGTCCGAAACGCAAGCTGGCGCTCCTGCCCGCCGACGAGATCAGATTCGAAGACCGGGATTTCGAGTTCGGCAAAGCCTATGGCTATTTCGTCCGGGCCGTTGCCGCCGGGACGGAGGGCGCGGTCGAAAGCGGCGATTCGCATGCCGCGGAAATCGTTTCGCGCGACGTTTTTCCGCCCGCCGCGCCTACCGGCCTGGTCGCCCTCGCCGGCGAGGGCCTCGTCTCCCTGATCTGGTGTCCGGCGAAGGAGCGCGACCTCGACGGCTACAGAGTCTGGAGAAAAGAGGCCGGCGGCCCGGCCTTCGGTGCCCTCGGCGGCGGACTCGTCCGGGAGAACACGTTCACCGACCGGTTGGCCGCGAAAGGCGTGTCCTATATCTACGCGGTCAGCGCCGTCGATCGGACTGGGAACGAGAGCCCGAAGTCGGAAGGATCGGCCGTCGTCGTGAAAGGAGCGAGGCCTTGAAGATCTACCGGTTCATGTACCGCAAGCGCATCCTCACCGGTATTTTGAAGGAGGAGTTCCTCTTCCCGATCGTCGGGTCGGTCTTCGGCGACTTCAAGATCGGGACGAGCCCCGTCCCCATCAGCGAAGTCCGGGTCTTGCCGCCGGTCCTGCCGACGAAGGTCATCGGCATCGGCCGCAACTATCGGGATCATGCCCAGGAATTGGGGAATCCCGTGCCCGAGGAGCCGCTGATTTTCCTCAAGCCGTCGACGGCCGTCATCGGCCATCTGGACAGGATCGTCCATCCGGCCATGGCCGGCCGCGTCGACTACGAAGGGGAGGTCGCCGTCGTCATCAAGAAAAAAGCCCGCGGGCTCGGCGACGACGCTCCCGTTTCCGACTTCATCCTGGGCTACGCGTGTTTCAACGACGTCACGGCACGGGACCTACAGAAGAAGGATGTCCAGTTCACCCGGGCCAAGTCCTTCGACACGTTCGCCGCCCTCGGGCCCTGCGTGGCTACGGGCCTCGACCCGGCGGCGCTCCACCTGAAGACGTTCCTCAACGGCAAGCTGGTCCAAACGGGGAACACGGCCAACTTCATCTTTTCCGTCCCGTCCCTCGTCCGGTTCCTCTCCCGGGTCATGACCCTGAACCCCGGCGACATCATCGCCACGGGCACGCCCGCCGGGGTCGGCCCCATGACGCCCGGCGACCGGGTGGACGTGCAGGTCGAGGGGATCGGCGTGCTCTCGAACACCTACGCCCGTTCAAGCGATAAGGAGGACACATGAAGCTGTTCCTGGATTCAGCCAACCTGGAGGAGATCCGCGAAGTCGCGAGCTGGGGGGTCCTCGACGGGGTGACGACCAACCCGTCGCTCTGCTCCAAGGAGAATGCGACCTTCGAAGACAACATCCGCGCCATCTGCGCCGTCTGCGCCGGACCCGTCAGCGCCGAGTGCGTCTCGCTCCGCGCCGACGAGATCGTCGTTGAGGGCCGCGGCCTGGCCCGGATCGCGCCCAACGTCGCGGTCAAGATCCCGATCTGCCTGGAGGGCCTCAAGGCGACGAAAACGCTACACGCCGAGGGCGTCCCGGTCAACATGACCCTCATCTTCTCCGCGAGCCAGGCCCTCCTCGCCGCCAAGGCGGGGGCCCGCTTCGTCAGTCCCTTCATCGGGCGCCTTGATGACGCCTCCGAGGACGGCATGGCCCTCATCGAGGAGATCGTCCAGATCTTCGAGAACTACCGCTTCGAAACCGAGGTCATCGTGGCCAGCGTCCGCCACCCGCGGCACGTCGTCGAGGCGGCCCTCGTCGGGGCCGACATCGCTACGGTCCCTTACGGAGTCATGGAAAAGCTGGTCAAGCATCCGCTGACGGACATCGGTATCGAACGGTTCCTCGCCGACTGGAGGAAGGTTAGGAAGTGAGACTCCACTCCATCTTCCGGATCCGCGAACACGTCCGGGTCCTCGTCCAGAAAGTCTGGAGGGTCACGGTGTTCCTCCTCGTCCTGGGCGTCCTCTTCTCGAGTCTGGTTGTCGGCAAGAACGTCTTCCTGGGCGAAGTCCGCAAGGAGATCCGCAAGTCGTTCGCCTACGACAGCATGAAGCTGTCCTATTTTCCGCCCGCCCTTGTCCTCGAGAACGTCCGCTCCCTCGCCGGCCCGCCGACCTTCCGGGCCCGCCGGGTCAGGGTCGAGGTCCCGTACCTCTCCCTCCTGCGGAACCGCAAGGTCCTGTCCGTCACTCTCGATTCTCCCGTGCTCCGTCTCGCTCCGGCGGCCCCTGGCGCGCCGCGTCCGAAAGCAGGAAGCCTGCGGTCCGCTTTCTCGCTTCCTTTCATTATTGAAAGGGGGCTCGTCGAGAACGGTTCGGTGTCCTTCGAAACCGGCGCGGCGACGGTCGAGGTCCGGGGGCTCCGGGCGCTCGTCACCCAGAGCGGCGAGGAGTTCACCGTCCGGGCGACGGCCGCGCGGAGCGGCTACTCGTCCCCCGCCCAAAACCTTGACTTAGGCGGGGCCCTCACGGTCCTTCTCTCCGGCCGGGGCGAAACGGTGAAGATCGACCGGCTGACGGTCGAAGGGCCCGACGTCGCCCTCCAGGTGGAAGGCAGCATCCGGAATTTCCTTGACCCTGAGGTCGAGCTGGACGCCCGTTTCGATATCGAGAGCGCTTTTCTCGACGCGGCCCTCCGCATGCCCTTTGAATGGAAAGGAAAGATCGGCGGGGAGGGGAAGCTTCGGCGCAGGAGCGGTGAGCTCACCTTCGAGACGAGCCTCGTCTCGGACGCCCTGGTGCTTTGCGGCTTGCCCATGGGTAAAATCCGGGGCCGCTTCGACTTCGCGCCCGGCACAGGCGGCCGGGTCGAGATCGCCATCCAGAAGCCCGGACTTCCCGCCGAGGGCTTGAGCCTGACCTTCCTTCATGGCCGGGTCGAGGGCCGGGCCGCCCCGATTTTCGTCGACCCGGTTTTCCGCGAGATCAAGATCCCCTGGCCTGTCAAATCTCCCGTCTGGGGGACCTTTACCCTCGAGAACCGCAAGCTCGCTGTCGACGCCGAATTCCGCGACACGTCGCTCGTGAGGCGGGGGGACCGGTTTTCCTTCCGGGGAGGCGCCAAGGTCGGCGTCGACTTCGCCACCCACAACGTTTCCGTCCAGACTCCCGGCCTCGAATCGAACTTCGGCCGTCTCGAAGCGTCTGCCGCAATCGACCTCGCCGGCGACATCGACGCGAGGATCCGGGGACAGGTCTTCGACGTCAAGGAGACGCGGGAATTCGTCTCCCTCGCCCTCAACCAGACGTTCGGCTTCGGCGAGATCCGGGGCGCGGGATACGCCGACGTCCGGCTCAGCGGAAGGTCCAATTCCCCGACCGTTTCTCTCAAGGGCACGCTGTCCCCCGGCGGCTTCGATCTCTTCGACGCCGCCTTCGTCGAGACGGACGCCGTCCTCTCGGGAGGCGGATTCGATGGGACGTTCGATATCGACGACCCCGAGCTCAAGGGCCGGGTCCGGGTCAGGACCGGAGGGGGGACGCTCGAGGTGGACGTCAAGGACGGGGAGGGGGAGCTGGCCAAGATCCTGCCCGCCCTGGAGGTTCCCGTTTCCCTCTCCGGCCGGGCTTCGGGCGATTTCCGGATGGTCCAAAATGCCGCCGGCCAGGAATTTTCGGGGAGCTTCACCAGCCCCGAGATCACGGGCTACAACGAGAAGGCCGGCCGTGTATCAGGCCGCCTCGAGTGGAAGGACGGCATTCTGTCGTTCCCCGAGTTGGCCATGGATTTCTACGGTGGACGCTTTAACGGCCGGTTGCTCGTCGGGGTCGTCAACGGCGAGTTCGACTTCGACCTCCGCGGCGAGGAGCTCGATTTCCACCAGGTCGTCTCGGCGGCGAGCGGCCGGCTGTCCCTGTCCCTCGCCGGCCGCGGCGTCTTCGGCCGGGACAAGCTCGGCGGCCTATTCAACATCAAGGATATGCTCCTCTCTCCCCTTGAGAAGACGGAGGCCCGGGGCGATCTCCAGCTGGATGTCGCCGGCGGGCATGTCCTCCTCGGCCTCAAGGGCGGCCTCGTCCCGGGCGAAAACCCGTTCGAAGCCTCCTTTGATTTCCCTCTTTCTGGCGGGCTTTACTCGGGGGTCGTCAAGGGCCGGATCGGCACTCTCGACCTCGTCTGGCCCTGGTACGGCGCCCAGGGGCGTTTGGATTACACGGCCGACGTCAAGGAGACCGAAACAAAAGCGAAGGTCACCGTCACTCTCGACGTCGAGGCCCCGGTCATGCTTCTCCCGAAATTCGCCTATGCCATAACCGATTTCACCGCCTCCGGGAACTACCGCGACGACGTCCTGACCATCACGTCGATCGGCGGCAAGCTTGGCGGGGGCGACGTCCGCGGCTCCGGCGAGGTCGGGATCGGCGACAACGGCATCGCCACGATGGACCTGCGCTTCGAGGGCAAGGACATGGTCCTCTCGCCCATGGAACGGATGCGGGCCCAGGTCGACGCGACGCTCCGCCTGTTCAAGGACAAGAAGCGCTTTGTCACCGAAGGGGAGTTCCTGTTCAAGCGGCTGACCTGGCGTCGCGAGATCTACGAGGAGTTCGGATTCTACTCGACAGTCGAGCCGGTGGCGGACACGGGGCCCTCGTTTTTCGACGGCATGTCCCTGAACATCCGCCTCCGGGCCGACGAGAACATGGTCATCGAGAACTCTCTGGGTAAGTTCAACGGCCGGTTCAACCTGACCGCGACCGGCGCTTTCGACTCGCCCGTCCTCCTCGGCGACATCGACCTCGTGAGCGGCGACTTTTATTTTCAGGACCGGAGCTTCCGGGTGATCAACGGACGCCTGAGCTTCGTCGACCCGATCAAGACGGAGCCCTACCTCGACTTCCGCGGCGAGACCTACGTCAAGGACTACCGCGTGACCCTGAATATGAGCGGCCTGATCAGCCGTCTCAAGCCGGAGTTCTCCTCCTCGCCGCCCCTGCCGCCCGAGGAGATAATGTCCCTGCTCGCCCTGGGCGAAGCCTTCAAGCGGACGTACTATTCCTATTCCGGCGACCGCAGCACGGCTATGAACACGGCCTCCCTCCTGACCTTTCAGATCGCCGACCAGGCCAGGAGAAGGACGTCCGGCGGCCTCTTCTCCTTGGACCGTTTCCGGATCGACCCCTACGTCCCGGAAAGCGCACCGGGCGGCATCGCCGCCCGGATCACCGTGGGTAAGAAGATATCCCGGAACCTCATCTTCATCTATTCGACGATCCTGGCCAACTCCACCGTCATGGCCGAGATCGACGAAGTCCCGATCTTCCGCATGGAATGGGACATCAGCAGGAAGTTCTCGCTCGTCGGCGGGCGGGACGACCGGGGAAGGCTGAGTTTCGATGTCAAGTACCGTAAGCGCTTCTAGAGAACTCTGCCGGGGACGCGGTCCCGCCGCCGGGGCCGCCCTGGTGCTCGCGGCGGTCCTCGCTTTCGCCGGCGTCCGGACGGTCCGGGCCCAGGACGTCGGAGCCGCGGTCGTTGCCAAGGTCGCGGTCGAGGCCGACGGAAAGCCCGCCGAAAGGGGGCTCCTCGACCTCATCCCCATCAAGCCGGGTGATCCCTATTCGCCGCGGCTCGTGGACCAGGCCGTCAAACAGATCTTCCGCACGGGCCTCTTCGCCGACGTCAGGGTTCTGAAGAGCGGAGAGGACCGCGTCGAGCTCGTCTTCGCCCTCGTCAGGAACCTGTTCATCAACAACGTCTTTTTCCGCGGCTCGAAGGCTTCATCGGCGCGTCTGAGAGATAGTCTCGTCTCCCTTAGGCCGGGAGGCATCTTCCAGGAGGACCGATTGGCCGAAGCGGTCAAGGAGGTTCGGGAGGGGTTGAGGAAGGAGGGGTATTTCGGTGCCTCGGTCGACTGCGACGTCCAGCGGAAGGCCGGCGATACCACGGTCAACCTCGTCTTCCGGGCGTCCTCCTGGAAGACCTACCGCATCGGGGCGCTCGATATCGAGTGGAAGGCCGATATCCCCCAGCGGACACTTCTCGGGAAGATGAAAAGCCGGGTCGGCAAGGTTTACGTGCCCAGCCTCATCGAGGCCGACCTCGCGGCCTTGACCGCCGCCCTGGGCAAGCGGGGCTACCGGCGGGCCGAGGTCCGCCTGGCCGGCGAGGCTTTCGACGAGGAGAAGTCCCGAGTGGACCTCCGCGTCGAGATCTTGCCGCAGGAGAAGATCACTATCGTCGTCAACGGGGCGAAGGTCCCCTTGCGGCTCCTCGAACCGATTTGGGAGGAGCGGGTGTTCGAGCAGTGGGGGCTGGCCGAGGGCGAGGCCAGGGTCCTCAACCACGTCCGTAGGAAGGGCTACCTGTTTGCCTCCGTCAAGAGCCGGGTCGAAAGGGGGCCGGACGAGATCCGTATCGTCCACGACGTCACCCCGGGCGGGAAATTCAACATCGAGGGCGTCGATTTCCGGGGCCTGACCGCGTTCACCGACCTGGACATGAAGAACCGGCTGGCCGTCAGTGCGGGAGTGCCTTTCTTCGGCCTCCTCGGTTACGACCGGCTGTTCTCCATCCCGCGGGAGGTCGAGGCCTTCTATAAGGAAAACGGCTTCGCCGACGTCCAGGTCCGGTTGGAACTGGTCAAGCAGAAGACGGGTGTCCGGGCCGTCTTCGACGTCCGGGAGGGGCCAAAGACGACCGTCGAAGCCATCCGGCTCGAAGGGACGTCCCTTTTCCCCGCCGACGCCTTCATTCGCGAACTGGTCAGCCGGCAGGGCGGCCCGTACTATCCGCCCAATATCCAGAGCGACGTCGGCCAGATCGAGAGCTTCTATCTCAACCGCGGTGTCCGCGGGACCGAGGTCGTCGCCCGCGTCGAGCCTGCGGCGGAGAACCGGGTTTCGCTCGTCTACGAGATCCAGGAAGGCGAAAAGGTCACCGTCCGGGACGTCTTCGTCACCGGGAACCGGACCACGAAAAACCGGGTCATCGGGAAGGAGTTGCGGATCGGGAAGGGCGACGAGGCCGACTATTCGAAGATTCAGGAGACGAAACGCCGGCTCGAACGCCTCGGCATCTTCTCCGAGGTCCGGGTGGATGAGGTCCGGACCGGGCTCCGGGACGAGGTCGTGGTCGTCACCCTCCGGGAGGGGGAAAAGAACTACGCCGGCGCCGGCCTCGGGTTCGAATCCCTGACCCCGCTTAGCGGCTCTCTCGCCGCCTGGCCCAACGATTTCCGCCCCCGGGGCACGGCGGAGTACATCCGCAGCAACGTCTTCGGCCTCGGGGCGCAGGCCGGCCTCCTGGGCCAGCTCAGCACGGTCGAGAGACGGGCGATCGCCTCCTGGAACCAGCCCTACCTTTTCGGACTGGCCATGCCGACGACGCTGCTCGCCTGGGCCGAGAGGGAGGAGCGGGAGAGCTTCACCTACGACCGCCGCGGCGTCAGTCTGAGCACCGTCAAGTCTCTGAGCAAGGCCCGGCTCCTTCTGGTCTCATTGAGCTTGACTCGGACGGCTCTGCCCAAGGTCGACCTTGAAAATCCCCCGCCCGATATTGACAGGCGCTTTCTCCCCTATTCGGCGGCGCTTGTTTCGTTCAGCCTGAGCTGGGAGAGACGGGACGACACGCTGAACCCCGAGAAGGGCTTCTTTTTCAGCGTTGCCGGCGAGTGGGGCGTTCCGGTCCTCGGGATGGAATCGGACTACCAGAAGCTCTTCTTCAAGTCCCAGATCTTTCGGCCTCTGCCCGGAGGTCTGAACCTCGGGCTGACGGCCAGGCTGGGGCTCGGGAACGGTCTGAGGCACCTGCCGGAGAGGTTCTTCGCCGGGGGGAGCAATACGTTCCGGGGGGAGGAGTTCGACATGCTCGGTCCCCTAGACACGACGACGCTCAAGCCTCTCGGGGGCGAGGCCGTCTTTCTGATCAACTCGGAGCTCGTCTTCGCCGTCGTTCCCTCGTGGAAGGAGCTCCGGCTGGCCGCCTTTCTCGACCTCGCCAACGTTTACAGCAGCCTGAGGCAATTCCGGCCTCTCGAACTCCAGGGGGCCGCTGGCGCGGGTATCCGCTACCGGACGCCGCTCGGACCTGTGCGCGTGGAGATCGCCTGGAAACTCTGGGGCATCGACGTTCAGGACAAGAAGGGGAAACCCCTCGTCTTCCTGACGATCGGAAATATCTTCTAGGGCGGGGACAACGATGACGAAAAGGATCATGCTCCTGACATTTCTGGCGGCGGCCGCCGGCCTGGCCCAGACCGTCAACTGCCTGGTCGCGGTCGTCAACGGCGAGATCATCACTCTCCTCGACGTCGAGGTCGCGGCCGAGTTCGGCCTGGGTCGCGAAGCCTCCGTCGAGACGGGGCGGGACCCGCGTCTCGCGGCCCTCGACGCGCTCATAGACAGGAAGGTCGTCCTGGACCTGGCCCAGGAGGCCCGGGGGATCGACCCGGAGGAGCTCGCCGCCGCGCTCGCCGACTTGCGCCGCGGGTTCGGCGAAAGCGCCTTCGCCTCGAAACTCGTCAAGTTCGGTCTCGCCGAGAAGGACCTCGAGCCCTATCTCCGGGACGGGCTCCTCTACGACAGGGCCCTGGCCCTGAGGTTCAGCGCCACGATCCCCGTGTCGCTCACGGAGATCGAGAGGCATTACCGGGATAGCTACGTCCCGGAGCAGACCCGTCTCGGCAAGGCGGTCGAACCGCTCGAACGGGTCGCCGAGCGGATCGAATCGCTGCTGCGGGAGGAGAGGCGGACGAAGCAGACGGCCGACTGGGTCAGAGACCTGAGAAAGCGGGCTAATATCCAGCTCAAGAAAGACTGCCTGAAATGAACATCGCCTATCTTTTTCCGGGGCAGGGGTCCCAGGCCGTGGGCATGGGCAAGGACCTCTACGACAAGTCGCCCGAGGCCCGCGAGCTTTTTGAAACGGCCGACGAGGTCCTCGGCTTTCCCATTTCCAAGATATGTTTCGAGGGGCCCGAGGAGGAGCTCCGGCTGACCCGGAACACCCAGCCGGCCCTGCTCGTCGTCAGCACGGCCGCCTGCCGCCTGCTCGGCCGCGACCCCGCCGTGACCGCCGGCCACAGCCTGGGGGAATATTCGGCCCTCGTCGCCGCCGGCTGCCTTCGCTTCGAGGACGCCGTCCTTCTCGTCCACAAGAGAGGCCGCTACATGCAGGAAGCCGTTCCCGTCGGGATCGGGGGGATGGCCGCGATCCTCGGCGTTCCCGGCGACGTGGTCGAGGGACATCTCGCCGCCGTGCGCTCGGGCGTCGTCGAGATCGCCAACTGGAACAGCGACGACCAGATCGTCATCTCCGGCGAGAAGGCCGCTGTCGAGGAGGCCCTGGCCGCGATCAAGGCGCCGCGGTCGGTCATGCTGCCGGTCAGCGCGCCTTTCCATTCCCGGCTGATGAAGCCGGCCGAAGAGAGGCTCGCCGCCGACCTCGACGCGGTCCCGTTCGCGGAGCCGCGCTTCCCGGTCATCACCAACGTCGACGCCCGGCTCATCCGGACGGCGGAGGAGGCTCGGGACGCCCTCAAACGGCAGGTCAGCCGCTCCGTCCTCTGGACAAAGTCCATGGGTCTTTTAAAAGAGATGGACATCGAAGTGTGCGTCGAGTGCGGGCCGGGGAAGGTCCTGGCCGGCCTGCTGAAGCGGGCGAGCCGGGGATGGTCCACGCCGCCGGCGGTCCACAACGTGGAGAACTGGGAAGGGCTGGAGAAGGCGAGGGCGGCCCTATTCGGCTTGCTGTGAGATAACCCGGGGGCCGTAGCGCACGAAATATTCGACGGCCGAGGCGACGGCCAGGACGAACACGAGCCAAAGCCCGACCTTGGCCGCGATGTAGAATTTCCCCAAATAGATCGGGCCCAGGACGAGGGCGCCGATGACCCAGGATTCACTGCCCATCTTGGCCTTTCCGAAGGCCGAGGCGGGGATGTTGACCCCCTTGGACGAGGCCATGGCCCGGAAGCCGCTGACGGCGATCTCCCGCCCGATGATGACGATGGCCGCCCAGGCCGGGACCCGGCCGAGCCCGACGAGGCAGATAAGGGCCGAGGCGATGAGGAGTTTGTCGGCCGTCGGGTCGAGGAGCTGGCCGAGGACGGTGACGAGCTCCTTCCGGCGGGCCAGCCAGCCGTCGAGCCAGTCCGTCAGGGATGCGAAGGTGAAGATGATCACGGCGACGAGGTCGTGGCCCTTGAAATTCGTCAGCATCACGGCCACGAGGGCCGGGATGGCGAGAATCCTGGCCAGGCTGAGGTAATTGGGGACGTTCACGCCCCGAGATTACACTAGCTCCCCAGGATGTGTCAATCTTGCAAAAACGGAGATCCCTCGCTATAGTGTGATTTCGCCCATGGCCAACGACAGCTCCCTGACTCCGATGATGGAGCAGTATTTCCGGATCAAGGAGCTCCACCGCGATGCCCTCCTCTTCTTCCGCCTCGGCGATTTCTACGAGATGTTCTACGACGACGCCAAGCTCGCCGCGCCCATCCTCGACATCGCCCTGACTTCGCGGCAGAAGGTGCCGATGTGCGGCGTCCCGTACCACGCCGTCGGCTCTTATCTCCCGAAACTCCTGCGCCAGGGCCACAAGGTCGCTATCTGCGAGCAGGTCGAGGATCCCAAGGCGGCCAAGGGCGTCGTCAGGCGCGAGGTCATCAAGGTCTTAACGCCCGGAACCGCAGTCGAGTTCGAGACGGAGGACGCCAAGGAGAGCACGTTCATCGTCTCCCTGGCCCTCGAAGAGGATGGGTGGGGGATGGCTCTCGTCGACCTCGTCGCCGGCGAGGTCCGCGCCCTCCAGGGGGCCTGGCCCGAGGCCAAGCTCCTGGCCGACGAGATTTTCAAGTCGGCGCCCAAGGAGATCCTCTACCCGGAAGGGGCGGAGGACGCCCTGCAGCGCGTCCTTTCGCTCAGCGGGACGGCCGGCGTCGCTCTGAGCCCGGCTGAGGGTTGGCTCTTCGACCCGCCTCAGGCGGCCCGCGTCGTCCTCGAGCACTTCGGCGCGCGCTCCCTCGCCGGGTTCGGCCTCGAGGATAAGCGTCTCGCGGTCGCCGCGGCCGGGGCCCTCATCGCCTACGTTAAGAAGGTCCGCCAGGACTCCCTGTCCCTCGTCCACCGGATCTCCTACCTCCACAGCGGAAACCACCTCGTCCTCGACGCGACGACGGTCCGCAACTTGGAGCTCGTCCGCAATCTGCGCGAGGGCAAGGTCAAGGACACGCTCCTGGAAGTCATCGACTTCACCTTGACGGCTCCGGGCGGTCGACTCCTCCGCTCTTGGCTCCTGCGGCCCCTCTTCGACACGAAGGAGATCGCGGCGAGGCAGGACGGCGTCGCCGAGGCCCTCGGAGCGACCATCGGCCGCCGCGAGCTGCGCGAGGTCCTGAAAGGAGTTCACGACCTGGAGCGACTGGCCGGGAAGATCGCCCTCGCCGCGGCCCATCCGCGGGACCTCGTCGCGCTCAAAAAATCCTTGGTTCCCTTGCCCCGGGTCCAGCGCGAGCTCGGCGCTTTTTCAGCCGAGATCTTCGGGACGATGTCCGGACGCTGGGACAATGCCGAGGACGTCGCCGGCCTCATCGAGAAGGCCATCCTCGACGAGCCGGCCTTCCTCCTGACCGAGGGCGGCATCGTCAAGGACGGCTGGAACGCCGAGCTCGACGACCTGCGCTCGGTCAGCCGGTCCGGGAAGTCCTTCATCGCCCAGCTCGAGAAACGCGAGCGGGAGCGGACGGGCATCGGCTCCCTCAAGGTCCGCTACAACAAGGTCTTCGGCTACTACATCGACGTGACGAAACCCAACCTGCCCCAGGTCCCGGCCGACTACATGCGGAAGCAGACGCTCGTCAATTCCGAGCGTTTTCTGACGCCCGAGCTCAAGGAATACGAAGAGAAGGTCCTCCATGCCGAAGAGCGGATCGGGATCCTCGAGCACCGCCTCTTCCTCGAGGTCCGCGTGGACGTGGCCCGGGAAACCCGCCGCCTGCAAAAGATCGCGGCCGACATCGCCGCGATCGACGTCCTCCTGGCCCTGGCCGAGTGTGCGGCCCGGCGGAACTACGTCCGTCCCGCGGTCGACGAGGGGGACGCGCTCCGCATCGAGGCCGGACGCCACCCCGTCATCGAGACGGCCCAGGCGGAGCCCTTCATCCCCAACGATCTCGATCTCGACGCGGCCTCGAATCAGATCCTGATCATCACCGGTCCGAACATGGGTGGGAAGTCGACCTTTCTGAGGCAGGCGGCGCTCATCTCCATCCTCGGCCAGATGGGCTCGTTCGTCCCGGCAAAATCCGCGGTGCTCGGACTCGTCGACCGCATCTTCACCCGGATCGGGGCCATGGATTTCCTCAGCGTCGGGCAGTCGACGTTCATGGTCGAGATGCTCGAAACGGCAAGCATCCTCCACAATGCCACGTCGCGCAGTCTCATCCTCCTCGACGAGGTCGGCCGGGGCACGAGCACGTTCGACGGCCTGAGCATCGCCTGGGCCGTGGCCGAGCGCCTCCACGAGCGCGAGGGTCTCCGGCCGAAGACGCTCTTCGCTACCCACTACCACGAGCTGACCGAGCTCGCTCTGACCCTGCCGAGGATCAAGAACTACCACGTTTCCGTCAGGGAATGGAAGGACGAGGTCGTCTTCCTGCGCAAGATCGTCCCCGGGCCTTCCGACCAGAGCTACGGCATCCACGTCGCCAAGCTGGCCGGCATCCCGAAGGACGTCATCGAGCGGGCCCGGGAGATCCTCTTCAACCTGGAGAAGCAGGAGCTCGACGAAGCCGGCCTGCCCCGGCTGGCCTACCGCGGCCGGGCGGCGAAGGACCGCAGCCAGCTCTTCCTTTTCGCCGAGGACCGGGAGTTCGCCCTTCTCCGCGAACTCAAGGAAGAAATCGAAGGCCTCGACCTCTCTTCGCTAACCCCCCTCGACGCCCTGAACCGTCTCGCCAAACTCAAGGGCCGGCTTGAGCCCGGCCCGTCCGGTCAATAAGTCTCGGACTCGTCCTCGACCGAGAACCCTTCCTCGATATCCTCTTCCTCTTCCTCGTCTTCGTCCTCGTCGTAGGCCTTGCCCCCGTTGTCTTTGTGGGAAGCTTCCCCGTCGTCCTCTTTCCGTTCTTCCAGGGCCCTGTCGAACTCGTCACGGTCCTCGTAACGCCGGATGGTGTTCACGGCCGAGTCGCTGTAACAGAGCTCGAGAAAGTCCTCTTCGATGATACAAAATACGGACATGCTGTGGCCCGTTTGGAGGTTGCCGACGGTTTCGACGCTCTCGACGCTCTTCGACTTCTTGATCGCGTCGAGCGTCAGCCAGCTTGTCACTTCCATTTCTTCCATGACGCGCTCCTACCGACAATAAATATTCATTTATTTTTGAATTGTCAAGGGGGGCGTCGAGTCCCGGCGGCATCGCCCCGCTGCGCCTTGACAGCCCCGGGTTCGGGGTCTTTAATAGTAAGGATATTCCTTCAGGGAGGTGCGTCCGATGCGCTGGGATCAGTTCACCGTCATGTCCCAGGAAGCCGTCCAAAAGGCCCAGGGCCGGGCCGAGGAGATGGGCCATCAGGAGATCCGGCCCGAGCATCTGCTCTGGAGCTTTCTCGCCCAGGACGAGAATATCGTCAATTCCATTCTGGCCAAGATCGGCGCGCCGGCGGCGAAGATCCGGTCCGACATCGACGCAGCCCTCGACCGCCTGCCCAAGGTCAGTGGGGGAGGGGAAACCGCTCTCTCGCCGGCCCTGCGTCAGGTCCTGGACGCGGCCCGGAAGGAGGCCGAACAGCTCAAGGATGAGTACGTCTCGACCGAACATCTCTTCCTGGCCATGCTCAAGGAGGGGACAAGCGAGGCCGCCCGGATCCTCCGCGCCAACGGCGTCACCGAAGAGGTCGTCCTCAAAGCCTTGGCCTCGATCCGCGGCTCTCAGCGGGTGACGGACCCCGAACCCGAGGGCAAGTACCGGGTCCTCGAGAAATACGCCCGCGATCTCACAGCCATGGCCCGCCAGGGCAAGCTCGACCCGGTCATCGGCCGGGAGGACGAGATCCGCCGGGTCATCCAGGTCCTGTCGCGCCGGACGAAGAACAATCCCGTTCTCATCGGCGAGGCTGGCGTCGGCAAGACGGCCGTCGTCGAAGGGCTGGCCCAGCGCATCGCCAACGGTGACGTTCCCCAGTCGCTGAAGAACAAGCGCCTCATGGCCCTCGACATCGGGGCCCTCGTTGCCGGGACGAAGTTCCGGGGCGAGTTCGAGGACCGTCTCAAGGCCGTCCTCAAGGAGGTCGGCGAGGCCGGGGGCGACGTCGTCCTCTTCATCGATGAACTCCATACGATCATTGGCGCCGGCGCGGCCGAGGGCGCGGTCGACGCCTCGAACATGCTCAAGCCGGCCCTGGCCCGGGGCGAGCTCCGCTGCGTCGGGGCGACGACCCTCAACGAATATAAAAAGCACATCGAAAAGGATGCCGCGCTGGAGCGCCGTTTCCAGCAGGTCTACATCGACGAGCCGACGGTCGAGGAGACGATCTCCATCCTCCGCGGCCTCAAGGAGAAATACGAGGTACACCATGGCGTCAGGATCAAGGACTCGGCCCTTGTCGCCGCGGCGACGCTGTCGTCGCGCTACATCACCAGCCGCTTCCTCCCGGACAAGGCCATCGACCTCGTCGACGAGGCCGCCGCGCGCATCCGCATCCAGATCGACAGCCTGCCCGAGGAGCTCGACGAGCTCGACCGCCGCACCCTCCAGCTCGAGATCGAGCGCCAGGCCTTGAGGAAAGAGAAGGACCCGGCCTCGCGGGACAGGCTGGAGAAGATCGAGGAGGAGCTGGCCAACCTCAAGGAGCGGGCCGGTGCCCTGCGCGGCCGCTGGCAGAAGGAAAAGGAGACGATCGAGACCGGCGGACGTCTCAAGGAAAAACGCGACGCCCTCAAGGTCGAGGAGCAAAGCGCCGAGAGGCGCGGCGACCTGGAGAAGGCGGCCGAGATCCGCTACGGCAAGCTTATCGAGCTTCAGAAGGAGATGGACAAGGCCGCGGCCGCCCTGGCCGCCATCCAGGCCAAGGGCCGGATGCTCAAAGAGGAGGTCGACGAGGAGGACGTGGCCCAGGTCGTCTCCAAGTGGACCGGGATCCCCGTCGTCAAGATGCTCGAGGGCGAAGTCGACCGGCTCATCCGCATGGAGGAGATCCTGGGGAAGCGGGTCATCGGCCAGGAGACGGCCATCCGGGCCGTCGCCGCGACCGTCAGGCGCTCCCGGGCCGGTATCCAGGAAGCTGGCCGGCCCATCGGCTCGTTCATCTTCCTCGGGCCGACGGGTGTCGGCAAGACGGAGCTGGCCCGGGCCCTGGCCGAGTTCCTGTTCGACGACGAGAAGGCCATGGTCCGGCTGGACATGTCCGAATACATGGAGAAGCACACGGTCAGCCGTCTCGTCGGCGCGCCGCCGGGCTACGTCGGATACGAGGAAGGCGGCCAGCTGACCGAGGCCGTCAAGCGCCGGCCCTACGCGCTCGTCCTCCTCGACGAGATCGAGAAGGCCCACCCCGACGTCTTCAACGTCTTGCTCCAGATCCTCGAGGACGGCCGGCTGACGGACGGCAAGGGCCGGACGGTCGACTTCAAGAACACGCTGATCATCATGACCTCGAACCTCGGCGGCCCGGTCATCAAGGAGCTCAGTGGCGATTACGGAGCCATGGAGAAAGAGGTCCTGAAAATTCTCGAAGCCCAGTTCAAGCCCGAGTTCCTCAACCGCATCGACGAGGTCATCATCTTCAGGCCGCTGGGGAAGGACGCCATCCTCGAGATCGTTGGGCTCCAGCTAGAGCTCCTGGGCAAAAGGCTGGCCGACCGCAAGATCGGCCTGGAAGTCTCAAAGGCGGCCAAGGAGCTCCTGGCGGAGAGGGGCTTCGACCCCGTCTATGGCGCACGCCCCCTCAAACGGACGATCCAGAGAGAGGTCCAGAACCCCCTGGCAATGAAGATCCTGGCCGGGGAGTTCGGGGAGGGCGACACGGTCGCGATCGGCGTCGACAAGAAGGGGGAGCTCATCTTCAAGAAAAACTAGCCGGCCGAGCGGCCGGCCCGCATGCCCTCGTATATAGGGGAATAAAAAAATGGCTAGGGGCGGAATCGAACCGTCGACGCAAGGATTTTCAGTCCTTCGCTCTACCGACTGAGCTACCTAGCCATTGACGTCCGGCCGGGCCGAACAGCCCAACCAGTATATAAACCCGGTCTCTCAAAGTCAACATTCCCCGCCCATGAAGAACGGGGATACGGACAGGAGGTCTCTGTCCCTCCAATGGCCAGAGCCGAAGTGTCGAGCGAGCTCAAGGGCGAACGAGACAACCGCTGAACCCGGAGCCGAGGGGTGTCGCCGGAGGGAGCATAAAGCGGTGATTTAGACTTCCTGCGCCGGATACGCGGACTCCTCCCATCGGATCCGGCGCGGGAAGGCGTTAAAAATCAGCGCAGCGAACGAAGACGACCCCCGAGGCGAAATTGAAAAGGGGCGGTCGATATGTTATTCTGGCCACTGGAGGAACCGGCCGGATGGAAGAAAAGGAACTCAAGGAGCTTCTCCTCAGGGAAAACGCCGAATTCCGAAGGGCCCACGGTGACCACCAGGAGTGCGAAAAGGCCCTCGACGCGATCCGCGGCAAGACCCATCTCTCGGCCGCCGAGGTTGACGAGGAGCGGGAACTCAAGAAAAAGAAGCTCGCCCTCAAGGACCGGATGTACCGGCTCATGTCGGACTACCTCAGGACGCCCTAGGGACCTCGATGGCCCAAGCCAAGTCCCGGAAACCCCGCCTGGCCCTGGTCGGCCCGGAATCGCTCAAAGGCAAGGAGATCCTCGGTGTCCTCAACGCCAAGAAGTTCCCGCTCGCCTCGTTCGAGTTCTACGACCCCGACGTCGAGCAGGAGTATAGCAAGCTCGGCCAGTTCCGGGACGAAGCGAAGGTCATCCATGCCCTGACTCCGGCATCGCTCGAAGGTCTGGACCTCGTTTTTCTGGCCGCGGATGCCAAGACCAACCTTCAATACGGGCGCCTGGCCGCCGATAAGGACTACCGGGCGGTCGACTTGGGCGAGACCTTCAATGCCGACGCCGAGGTCCCGCTCATCGTCGCCGGCGTCAACGACGCCGCGATCCGGAAAACGAAACCGGCGCTCATCGCCAACCCGAACCCGGCGACGATCATGCTGTCGCATCTCCTTCATTCTTTACGGGCCGACTTCGGCGTCGCCAAAGCCATCGCCTTCGTTCTCGAACCGGTCTCGGCCTACGCGGAGGAGGGGATCCAGGAGCTGGCCGAGCAGAGCTACGCCCTCCTCGGCAGCACGGCTATGTGCAAAAAGGTCTTTCCCGACCAGGTCGCCTTCAACCTGCTGTCGGGGACGGCCAAGCCCGAAAAGAACGGCTTCTCGGCCCTGGAGAACCGGGTCCTCGCCGAGGTCCGGCGGGTCCTCGGCCCGGCGGATATTTCCCTCTCCCTGTCGATCGTCCTCGCCCCTGTCTTCCATACCTACGCGATCATGTCCTATGTCGAAATCGGGCGGGAGGCCTCGGCCCCCGACCTTGAAGCCTGTCTCAAGAAAAACGATATCTTCCGGTTCCCGGTCGCCGGCGACACCGGCGTCGTCTCCCCGGTGACGGCTGCCGGGAAAGACCGGATCTTCGTCGGTCCGATCAAGAAGGATACGGCCATCCCCCGGGGATTCTGGATATGGATCGTCGCCGACAACCTGACCGTGGGCTCGGCCCTCAACGCCTACGGCATCGCCCGGGCCCTGTTCGGGGAGCCTTGACCGAGAACGCAAAACGCGTCGCGAATAACGAGGAGCTCATCTCATGATACTAGGCATGACCGGCTTCGCCGAAAGGAATTTCGCCTCTCCCACCCTTCGGCTGAAGATCAGCATCAAGACCCTTAACCACCGCTTCTTCGACTGGTCGTACAAGGGCGTCCCCCTCGGCGAGGCCGAAAGCCGCCTCCGGGCCCTCTGCCAGAAACGGATCCGCCGGGGACGGGTGGAGGTCTTCCTGGAGCTCGTTTCGTTCAGCCCCGAAAGCTGGAATTTCACGTTGAACGAAGGGCTCCTCGAGAAGATCCTGGCCGCCCTCGACCGCGTCTCCCGCCGGACGGGCCGCCGCCTTGAGATCTCCCTCGACGGCCTCTTCCGCGTACCCCAGCTCGTCGAGGTCGGCCGGAAGGCCTTCGGCCCCAAGGAAGCCGCCTTCCTCGGGCGGAGTTTTTCCAGGACCCTGGACGACGTTCTGGCGCTGCGACGCCGGGAAGGGAAGGAGACCGCCCGCCAGCTCCGGACCCACGTCGACGCCGTGCGGCGCTGTGTCGCCCGGATCGAAGGGCGGTTCAGGCGCCAGCCGGCCCTCCTCCAGGAGAAGCTCAAAAAGCGGCTGAGAGACCTCAACGGCGGCTCGCACGTCTCGGAAGGCAAGCTGGCCGAGGAAGCGTCTTTCCTGGCCCAGCGCTACGACCTGGCCGAAGAGATCGGCCGGCTCAAGACCCACCTTGACTCCTTCGAGGCGCTCATCTCGCCCAAGGTCGGCGACCCCGTCGGCAGACAGCTCGATTTTCTGGCCCAGGAGCTCAACCGCGAGGCCAACACCCTGGCCTCGAAATCCCAGGACATTCACATCACCCGGGAGAGCCTGGCCATCAAGAACGAGCTCGAGAGCATCCGTCAGCACGTCCAGAATATCGAATAGGGGAGCGAACGACATGCTCTTCGTCATCAGCGGGCCATCGGGTTGCGGCAAGTCGACCCTCATCAGGAAAGTGCGGCGGAGCCTGGGCGATCTCGAATTCTCGGTCTCCCACACGACGCGGCCGCGCCGACCTTCGGAAAAGGACGGCGTCGATTACCATTTCGTCCCGGCCAAGACCTTCGAGCGAATGGTCCGGGAGAAGCGTTTCGTCGAATGGGCCCGCGTCCACGGCCATCTCTACGGCACATCCCGGGCCGAGATCGAGCGAAAAGGCCGCCGCGGCGACGTCGTCCTCGACATCGACGTCCAGGGCGCCCGCCAGGTCCGTACGCGCTTCCCCGGGGCCGTCCACATCTTTATTATGCCCCCGGTCGCCGGCGAGCTCCGGCGGAGGCTCGTGCGGCGGCGCGAGGACAGCCCGGAGGCCGTGGAACGGCGCCTGCGGAATGCCCGGGCCGAAATCCGGGCTTACGACGAGTTCGACTACGTCGTCGTCAACGACGACCTCGCCAAGGCCGCGGCCGACCTCAAGGCCGTCATCGTCGCCTCTCGCCACAAGGCCTGTGTCATGGCCGAGAGGCTCAAACCCGTCCTGCGGAGCTTTCAGAAAGGCCGTCCATGAAAAAAGTCGCCCTGGGGGTTTCTTCGTCCATCGGGATCTACAAGGCCTGCGAGGTCGTCCGGGGATTCCAGAAAAACGGCGTCGAGGTCCAGGTCGTCATGACGCCCAACGCCGCCCGGCTCATCTCGCCGCTCCTCTTCAGCGGCCTGTCGGGGACGACGACCATCGTCGGCCTCTTCGAGGAGCCCATGGCCCGGGCCGTCGGCCATATTTCGCTGGCCAAGGAGATCGCTCTCCTCTGCGTCGCCCCGGCCACGGCCAACGTCATCGGCAAGTTCTCGGGCGGCGTCGCCGACGATTTTCTGTCGACGCTCTTCCTAGCGTCGCGCGCGCCGGTCCTCATCGCCCCGGCCATGAACGAGGCCATGTATCTCCACCCCCAGACCCAGGCCAACATTGCCCGCCTCCGGGCCCTGGGGGTCGAATTCGTCGAGCCGGAAAAGGGCTACCTCGCCTGCGGCGACGAAGGCTGGGGACGCCTGGCCGAGCCAGAAGCTATAGTCAAGGAAGGGTTGCGGCTCATCGGCCGGACGGCGAGCCTCAAGGGGAAAACAGTCCTGGTCACCGCGGGCCCGACCCGGGAGCCCCTCGACCCCGTCCGTTTCCTCTCCAACCCGTCGTCGGGAAAGATGGGTTATGCGCTGGCTCGGGAGGCGGTCGCCCGGGGGGCGGAGGTCGTCCTTGTCTCCGGCCCGACCTCGCTCGTCCCTCCGGCCGGGGCGCGGACAGAATTCGTCCAGACCGCGGCCGAGATGCAGGAGGCCTGCCTGCGGGCCTTCCCCAAGGCGGACATCGTGGTCATGGCCGCTGCCGTCTCCGACTTCCGCTTCAAAGAAGTCCGACCGCGCAAGGCCGCGAAGGCCGAGGTCGGTCCCGCCCTGGCCATCGAGAAGACGCCGGACGTCCTGGCCCTGCTCGGCGGGAAGAAGCGCCCGGGCCAGCTCCGCGTCGGTTTCGCCGCGGAGACGCATGACATCCTGGCCCACGCCCGGAAGAAGCTGGCGGCGAAGAACGCCGACCTCATGGTCGCCAATGCTGTCGGCGAGGGCAAGGGGTTCGGGACCGACGACAACGCCGTCCGGATCATCGCCGCCTCCGGGCCCGTCCAGGAGACGGGTCTCCTGAGCAAGCGGGAGACGAGCCGGGTCATTTTCGACCGCATCGAGGCCGCCCTTGAAAAAAAGCGCCG
Organism: Candidatus Aminicenantota bacterium; assembly: GCA_026393975.1. Taxonomy (GTDB): domain Bacteria; phylum Acidobacteriota; class Aminicenantia; order Aminicenantales; family Saccharicenantaceae; genus RBG-16-66-30. Next base: position 186,764 of record JAPKZD010000003.1, read on the forward strand.
CTGACATCTGGGATGACCTCAAGGGCCAGGTCGATTTCCTGACTGAGGCCGGGGTCGGGTTCGTCCTCAAGCCGGCCAAGGGGAGAAGCGCTGGGGATTCGTCACGGAGCGTCCCTCCGGCCCTCCGGCAGACGGCTTTCCGCCCCGCCGCCGCGGCTTCCGTCCGGGCCCAGGCCCGCGACATCAAGCCCCTGCCGCCCGCCGCTCCCCCTTTGCCGTCTCTCGCCGGCCTCCCCGCGCAGACGGCCGCCGAGAAGCGATCCCTCGAAGAGATCGACAAGCAAGTCCTCGTCTGCAGGCTCTGCCCCCTCCACAAGCTCAGGACGCACGCCGTGCCCGGCGAGGGCAGCCGGTCGGCCGAGCTGATGTTCATCGGCGAAGCCCCGGGCCGGGACGAAGACGCCCAGGGCCGGCCGTTCGTCGGCCGGGCCGGCCAGCTCCTCCGGAAGATCATCGCGGCCATGAAGTTCCGCGAAGACGAGGTCTACATCACCAACATCGTCAAGTGCCGCCCGCCCGACAACCGCGTCCCCCACCGCGAGGAGGAGGAGGCTTGCTCGCCTTACCTCGTCCGCCAGATCGAGCTCATCCGGCCGCGCGTCATCGTCACCTTGGGGAAGACGCCGACGGATTATTTCGTCCCCGGCCGCGAAGGCATGACGGCCCGGCGCGGGAATTTCGGGGACTACCGAGGCATTCCGGTCATGCCGACCTTCCACCCCTCCTATCTCGTCCGCAACGAAGGCAACCGGGAGCTCAAGCGCATGGTCTGGGAGGACATGCAGAAGGTCATGGCCCTTCTCGGCGGAAAATGACCGTCTTCGCCCGGGTCGTTTTCGCTCTTCCTTTCGACCAGTCCTTTCTTTACGCCGTCCCGGAGGAGTTCCTGGCCGCCGCCCAGCCGGGTTCGCGGGTGGTCGCTCCGCTCGGAACGAGACGGCAGAACGGTTTCATCGTCAGCCTGACGATCGAACCTCCGGCCGCCGGGATCAAGGTCAAGGAACTCGTCCAGGTCCTCGACGACAGGCCGTTCCGGGACGAGCGCTTCCTCGAATTCACGGGCCGGCTGAGCGCGGAATTCCTTTCGTCCTGGGGCGAGGTGCTCCAGGCGTCCCTGCCGCCTTCACTCGCTCTCAAGACGAAAACGATCGTCTGCCTAACCGAACCCGGCCGGGCTGGACTCGGGAAAAAGGGACTCGGTCCCAAGGAACGCGTCCTGGCGGCCGTCCTGGCCGAAGCCCCCAAGGGGCGGAGCCCTCTTTTCCTCCGGAGGAAGACGGGCGGGAAGGACGTTTCCGGGCTCATCGCCCGGATGGAGAAGAAAGGGCTCGTCGAGGTACGGAAATTAACCGAAAGAACGCCGCGGCCGCCGAAGTCCGGAGGACCTGACGCGTCCGTACAGCTCGGCTTGGCCTTCCCCGAGAGCCTGGGCGACGCCAGCCTTCTTGCCCCGGTCGAGAAGGACATCGACGAAGGGCGTTTTGGCGCCTGGTACCTCTTCGGGTCTTTGGTATCCCGGAGAGCGGCCTTCCAGTCCCTGGTCCGACGGGTCGTCGGCTCGGGGGGCCGCGTTCTTTATCTTTTTCCCGAGGTCGCGCCGACCGAAGAGCTCGTCGCCGGATTCATCAAGGATTACGGCCGGACGGCCGTCGTCTTCCATAGCCGGATGACCGAGAGACAGAAAGAGGACGCCTGGCGGACCCTGAAGAGCGGCCGCGCCGCGCTCGTCGCCGGGACGCGTTCGGCCCTTTTCCTCGAAACGGGGCCTCTGCGCCTTATCGTCGTCGACGAAGAGCAGGAGGAGTCGTATGTCCAGGCCGAGAGCCCGTCCTACGACGCCCGGCGCGGCGCGTGGCTTCGGGCCCGGTCTGAAGGTGCGGTCGTCGCTTACGGGTCGTCGCGGCCGACCGTGGAAGGCTACTCCGAGGCTTGGCGGCAGGGGATGCTCATCGAGCTCGGCACGGAGCCGCGGCGGACCCGGGTCACCTTGGTCGACCACTCCCGGGACATCCCTCTCATCTCCCGGGAACTCGAACAAAAGCTCCGGGCGAACCTGGCGAAAGGGGAGGCCGCCATCCTCTTCCTCAACCGGCGCGGTTATGCCTCCCAGCTCGCTTGCTCCGGGTGCGGCCGCGTTCCCCGCTGTCCTCGCTGCGACATCCCCCTCGTCTTCCATAAGACCGAGAGCCGCCTCGTCTGCCATTACTGCAACCATGCCGAGGACATCCGGAAGGCCTGCTCCGGCTGCGGCGGCGAAGTCGTCCTCAGGCGCGGTGCCGGGACGCAGGCCGTCGAGGAGGAACTCGGTCGGCTCTTCCCCCAGGTCCGGGTGGGGCGTTTCGACGCGGACACGGCCGGGGGACCGGAGGAGAGGGCCGATATCATCGCCGGCTTCGTCAAGGGAAAAGTCCCCCTCCTCGTCGGCACTCAGCTCCTCGTCCATCAGCCGGGCGTTCCGAGGGTCCGGCTCGTCGGCATCCTCCGGCCCGAGGCGCTCCTGGGCTTTTCCGATTATCGGGCCGGCCAAAAGACCTTCGAGGCGGTCTCGGCCATGCTGGACTTCTGCCGCGACGCGCCGGACGCGGAGGCGGTCATCCAGACGACAGCACCGGCCCACTTCAGCATCGAGGCGGCCGCGGCGGGCGACTACCGGGCCTTCTACGACAAGGAGATCGAGTTCCGGCGCGTCCTGAACTACCCGCCGTTCACATCCCTGGCCGAAGTCCTCCTCCAGGGCCGTGACGTCAGAATTCTCGGAGCCAAGTCGCGGGAGCTGCGCGCGCTCCTCCAAAAATACGCGCCCGGCCTCGAAGTCCTCGGCCCGGCCTTCGCCTCTGTCGCCCGCGTCCGGGACGTCTCCCGTGTCCAGTTCATCCTCAAAGCCGCCGAGCGGGAGACGATCGACCGGGCTCTCCGCGAATCCCTGCCCAAGATCCGCCTCAAGAGGTCAGTCGTCTTCTCTTATTCGCCTTTCCGCGGAGCATAAAAAAAAGGGCTCTTCCCGGAGGAAGAGCCCCGTGATCAGCGTGCGTGCGGGCTTACCGCTTGGGAGCGGAGACTACCGCTTCCGGGTAGTCCGCGAAATAGATCGTCAGGTAGCCGGTTGCCGTGACGGGCTTGTCCATCAGGTCGTGGCCGAAGAGCTCGATCTTGGCCTTGGTTTCGATGACCGTGGTCGTCCCGACCAGCCCGACGAGCGGCGCGGCCAGCTTGGCCGCTTCGAGGACGACCACGAACGGCACGGCGGTCGACATGTCGGCCTGGCAGAGGACCGTGGTGGAGGCGTCGAAGGGGAGCGGGACGTCGACGCCCGGCGTGCCGGGGCTGGTGGGCAGCTCGAAGGTCACCCGGTAGTTCGTCAGGACGACGTCGTTGAACTGCGACGGGCCGTTGAGGGGCGCGGGATTGATCAGCCGGACCATAATGTTGGCCGTGGCCACGTCCGCCGCGACGTAGGTTCCCGAGGTGCCGTTCCTCTGGATATCGGACTGGAGGAAGGGCACGACATCGCCTTCCGTCGTCGTTCCCGTTATGCTTTCGATGATGAGCATGCTGCTCGATTGGGCCTCGCGCGACACGTTGTTGCAACCGGACAAGGCCAGGAAGGCGGCCGCTACCGCCAGGACCTTAAGAGTCGGTTTGGTCTTTTTCATGGTTCGTGCTCTCCTGTTACTTGATGATCCTGGGCGTGATGAAGATCAGCAGCTCCCGGCTCTGCTTCGTTCGGGCGAAGTTCTTGAAGAGGGAGCCCAGTATCGGGATCTGGTGGAGGAAGGGCACCCGCTCGCGGGTGACCGAGTCCTCCGTCCGGTAGATGCCGCCAATGACCGTCGTGCCGCCGTCGGGGACCATGACCGTCGTCTTGGCGCTCTGCATCGTGATCGGCGGGATGCCGTTGACGAGGTTGGCGAAGTCGGCTGCGTTGTTCTGGATCTCGATGGTCATGATGATCGTCCCCTCGGCCGTGATCTGCGGCGTCGCTCTCAGCTCGAGGGCGGCGTTGACGTACCGGGTCGTAACGGTGAAGTTGGCCACCGTCTGGACAGGGATCTGGCGGCCCTGGATGATCTCGGCCTGCTGGTTGTTCTGGGTGACCACGGACGGCCGGGAGATGATCTTCCCGTCGCCGCTCGTCTCTAGGGCGGACAGGGCGACGTCGACCCGGAACGTGTCGAGGACGTTAGCGAAGGAGAAGCCCAGGGCCGTGCTGAAGGCCGGGGCGGGCAGGTTGACGGCGTAGCCGCCGAGGGGCCCGCCGATGCCCTTGGTCACTTCACCCTGGGGAATCACGGCGCCGTTGACAAGGACGCTGTTGGGGAACTGGAGGGAGGTCGGGTTCCCGTGGAACGGGTCGGCGATGCCCTTGAAGCCCCACTGGATGCCCAGGTTGCGGACGAAGGTGGTCGTGGCCTCGACGACGCGGGCCTCGATGGAGACCTGGGGCGTCGGCGTGTCGACGACGGTGATGAGCTTTTCGAGGAGGTCGAGCTTGTCCCGGACCTCGGAGACGATCAGCGTGTTGGTCCGGTCGTCGACGATCATCTCGCCGCGCGTCGAGATCTTGGAACGGAGGAGGGCGGCGACGTCCTTGGCCTTCGAGTAGGACAGGGTGATCGTCTTGACCATGACCGGCCCGGCCAGCTCCTTGCTCTCCGTGAGCCGCCGCTGGTCCTCCTCCTCGCGGGTCAGGACGCTGACGGGTGCGATGCGCAGGATGTTGCCCTCGATCGTCTTGCCCATCTTGTTCTGCTTGAGGATGATATCCAGGACCTGGTCCCAGGGGACGAGCTGGAGGTTGACGGTGACGGTGCCCCGGACGTCCGGGTCGAAGACGACGTTCAGGCCGGCGAACTCGGCTAGGTAGAGGATGACGTCCCTGAGGTCGGAGTCCTTAAGCTTGAGGCTGATGATGTCTCCGGAGTATTTTTCCTCTTCGCCGGAGATCGTTTTAGGCTTGAATTTTCCCTGCTGGTCCTGGGCCGCGGCGGCCTTGGGATCCTGCGTCGGAGCGGCGACTTTGCGCGGCGCGAAGAGGGGTTCGGGGGTTATGGTCTTGGCTTCGGCCTTCGGTTCGATCTTCGGGGCGGCCGTCGGCTCGGACTTGGTCGGGGTCGGCACGGGGGCGGGGGCCGGCGGCGGAGCCGGTTGGACGACGCTCACCGCGACCGCGGCGGCCGGGTAGAACGAAACGACAAGTCCGTCCGTCCGGGAATCCATGGCGTAGAGCCCCGCTTCCTTAAGGTCGAAGACCATGCGGGTGATCGGCCGCGGAGCGGCGCCCTGGAACTGGGCGACCCGAACCCTCTGGACCGTGGACCGCGGGTCGTTGATCGGCCAGGCATCGGACTTGGCGGTAAGGACGGTGTCGAAGAGGTCGACGACCAGCCGGGGCGGGTTCTCAAGGGCGAACACCTGGGTGACGGCCGGCCCGGTCAAGTTGGCCTTGACGGAAACGCTCTCCGCGCCGACGGTCGTATCCAGCTTGTTCAAGAGGATCTCACTCTTGGCCTTGCGGTCGAGCTCAGACTGGGTGGCGGCGTCGATGAGGTAGCTCCCCTGGGCCCTCTGGATCCGGTTGAGCTCGACGACCGTCCGGCCGGTCTCGGCGATGACGCGGGCCGGAACGCGCTCGCTCAGCCGGATGAGGAGGCGCAGGTCCTGAGTTCCGGATTTCTGGACTTGGATATCCCGGATGAACGCGGCTTCGGAGGAGGGGACGATCGGCGCCGAGGCCGTCTGGGCGTCGGCGATGTCAAGGACGAGAGTCTGGGGGGATTCGGCCAGGTAATACGCCCTCTGGACGTAAAGTAAGCCGTCGGTTTCCATGACCAGTTTCGTCGCCAGCGTGCCCGGCTGGACCTGGATCTTGCTGATATTTACGGCGGGGCCCGGCCCCTGGGCGTGCACGACGGAGAAAAGGAGTACGCACAGGCCGGTGATTACGGCTGGCAGGATTCTCTTTTTCATGTTACAGCTCCTCCGTGATTTCTTTGATGATGTCTCTCGGCCTTATGAGGGGGATTCCCCGCTCGTGGGTTTTCCGCAAGACCACCTGCGATTCGGTGATGGATAGGACGTACCCGTCCGTGAACTTATCGCCGACGTTGACGAACATGGGGAAGCCTTGGGGCATGCCGATCATGGCGGTGTAGGTTTTTTTATTCTTGACGATCCCGAAGAGGATGAGGTCGTCGATGAACACCTGGGGTTCGCCGATGGCCGTCTTCTCCCGCATGTCGCGCCCGGTCAGGAGGTCCTTGAAGGGGTCACGGCGGCCTTCAGGATTGTAGGTGAACCCGGTCGGCGGTGCGACCGTTTGCGCGGCCTCGGGCGGCGGCGCGGCGGTCGTCTCCTGGGCGAGGAGAGGGATAAGTCCCGTCAAACTGACGACGAGGAGGAGGATGAAGGCTGATTTTTTCATCGTATTGGCCTCACTTTTTTTTGGCCGGGGTGGCGACCGGCGCCTCGGCAAAGAAGTAGGTCTTGGCCGTCCAGTCGGCGGAGACCGTGTTCAGCTCCGTCTGGGGGGTCAGGGACTTGATGGTGAAGTTTTCGATCGTGAACACCCGGGCGAACTTGCTCAGGTGGTCGAAGAACAGTCCCAGGTTGTGGTAGCTGCCCGAGACCTGGATGGGGATAGGCCACTCGGAGTAGAACTCTTTGTCGATCTCGGCCCCCGGCGCGAAGCTGAGGACGTCGAGGCGGGAATCATAGGCCAGGGTCTGGATCTGCCGCAGGATGTCCGCCGTTTCCTTCCTCTGGGGGATGTTGACCTCCAGGGTCTTGAGCTTGGTGGTCATGGTGGCGATGTCGGCTACGATCTTGTCCAGTTCCCGCTTCTTCTGCTTCAGGTTCTGGACCTCCTGCTCGATCCTGACCCGTTCGGCCTTCAGCGCCGTGAGCTTGGTATTCTGAGGTTTGAAGTAAAAAAGGAAGGCCAGGGCGAAGAGGAGGGCGGCGAAGAGGACGTATCCGTACCAAGGCCAGTTTTTCATCACTTCTCCCCTTTCTTGTCAGCGGGTTTCGCGGCGGGTTCCGCTTTCGCGGGAGCGGGAACGGGCTCCGGCTTCTTCTCGATCACGGCCCGGAGGGCGAACTCCAGGAACTGGTCCCCTTGGCCGGTTCTCTGTGTCGAAGAGACGAGGTTGACGTTCATGATTTGGGGGCTGGCCTCGAGGCTGGAGATATAGTCCGCGACGAGGTTGTTCGACAGGGCCCGTCCCTTGATCTGGATGCCCTTGTCGTCGTAGATCACTTCGCTCAGCCAGACCCAATCCGGGAGGCGGCGGCTCAGCTCGTCCATGAGGCGGGGGGCCAGGTCGCGCTGGGCGTTGAGGCTCTCGATGAGGGTGATCTTCCTGTCCAGGGATTCCCGGGCTTGCCGCTGCTCCTCGAGCTTGGCCTCGACGTACTGGAGCTGGCTTTTCTCTTGGCGGGCGAGACCGAGGAGTGTGTTTTCCCTGTCGAACGCCTTTTGCTGGAAGAAATAGAACAGGCCGAGCCCGATGACGAGGAGGAGGAAGACCAGGTTCCCGAGGCTCGTGCCCTTCTTGCTTCCTTCCTCGGATATCCCGGGGACGGCGACCGTTTCCCTGATGTCCTTGGTTTCCGGCTTGAGGAGGTTGATCCGTATCATGGTTACTTCTCCACCTTTCGGGTTGCCAAACCGACGGCGACACCGAAGATCGGCGCCATGTCGCTGAAGTAGACCGCGTCGAACTTCTTGTCATCGACCCGGATATTGCGGAAGGGATTGAGGATCTCCGTCTTGATCCTGAACTTGGTCTCGAAGGCGCTGACCATGCTCATGACGTTGGCCAGTCCGCCGCTGAGGACGATCTGATCGATCTTCCTCTCCCGCTTCTCCGAAGCCTCGTAGAAGGAGAAGGTCTTCTCGATCTCGTCGAGGAGGTCGCGGACGTTCATCGACAGGAGCGTCGCGAATTGTTCCGGGGTCGTCGATTTCCCGGGGATGCCCTTGAGGAGCTTTTCCGCCTCTTCGAACGAGATGCTGAGCTCCTTGCGGATGTTCTCGGTGAAGAAAAAGCCGCCCAGGGACAGGTCACGGAAGAGCTGGGGCGTGCCCCGCTCGACGATAACGACGTTGGTGATGTTGGCCCCGACGTTGATGAGGGCGATCGTCTTTTCGGCAAAGATTTCGGGGTAGCTGACTTCGAGGGCGTTCTGGAGGGCGAAGACGTCGACCTCGATGCTCTGGAGGTTCTTTCGGGCCTGGTTGATGATATTGCTGTAGTTGGCGATCTTGTCTTTCTTGGCGGCTACGAGCAGGATGTCGAGGTTTTTCTCGTCGGTCGAGCGCGCCGGCTTGAGGATGGCGTAATCGACGTTCGTCTCCTCGTAAGGGTAGGGGATGTTGTGTTTCGCCTCCCAGATGATGGACTCGGCTAGTTCCTGCTTTTCCATGACCGGGAGGGAGATCTTTTTGATGATGACGGAGTTGCCGGAGATGGAGATGGCCACGTCCTTGTTGGAGATCTTGTTCTCATCGAAGACCAGGCGGATGGTCTCGACGACGGCGGCCGAGTCGATGATGGTCCCCTCCACGATGGCGTCGTGAGGCAACGGCTCGTAACCGATTTTCACCACCTCGTAGGCCTCTTCCGCGCCCTTCTTCCGGGGGCGGAGTTCGACGGCCTTGATGGAATAGGAACCGATATCCAGCCCGACCACGCTTTTTTCTCGAGAGATACCGAACATGTTTCCCTGCCTTTATGAAGATTGGACTTTTTTAGACTTTTTGATCTTGTCCCTGAGCTTGCGGGCTACCAACCCGGGCACGAGGCCCTCGACGGAGCCGCCCAGCGCGGCGACTTCGCGGACCAGGTTCGAGCTGAGGAACGAATAATTGACGTTGGGCATCATGAAAAACGTCTCGATGTCCGGGGCCAGGTTCCTGTTCATCAGGGCCATCTGGAATTCGTACTCGAAGTCCGAAATGGCCCTCAGACCGCGCATGACGACCCCCGTCCCCCGGGCCCGGGCGAAATCGACCAGGAGTCCGTCGAAGGCCCGGACTTCGACCTCCTTTTTCGAGGCAAAAATATCTTGAATCATTCTTACTCTCTCTTTAGTCGTGAAGAGAGGGGCTTTTTTGGGATTTTCGAGGACGGCGACGACGATTCGGTCGAAAACCCTAAGGCCGCGCTCGATGATGTCCACATGCCCGTTCGTGATGGGGTCAAAAGACCCGGGGTACAGGGCGCTCGTTTCCGGCATTTGGACTCCCAGTTAACTCCTCAATGTGATTTACTATCCAAATATCAAAAAAAAAGGGGCGTGTCAATGAAAATTCTCGGGGAAAGGGGGTCCGGGAGGACTTCGCGCCGGACCCGGCTTGTGTCATAATATAGGGAGGAAGGAGGGCCGGTGAGAAAAACGGCGGGGGAGGGGAGCCGGGGAGGGGGCCTTTGGGCGTCGCGGCCGCCTAGCCTGTTGTTACCGCTAAGGGTGATCCTTCTTGCCCTGGGACTTGCCGCCGCAGCGGGATCCGTCGGTCTTCAGGACGACGCGACCTTCGCCCGAAGGCGGCAGGAGATGGTCTCATCCCAGGTCGCGGCCCGGGGTATCCACGACCCGCGGGTCCTAAAGGCCCTGGCCGGCGTCCCCCGACATCTTTTTGTCCTTCCAGCCGATAGTGACCAGGCCTACGAGGACCATCCCCTGCCGATCGCCGAGGGGCAGACGATCTCCCAGCCCTATATCGTGGCCCTCATGACCGAGTGCCTAGCCTTGAAAATAAGCGACAAGGTGCTCGAAATAGGGACCGGTTCCGGCTACCAGGCGGCTGTGCTCAGCCTGATCGTCGACCGCGTTTTCACGGTCGAGATTCACGACACGCTAGCCCGCCGGGCGGCGGAGACGCTCGAGCGCCTGGGCTTCCGGAACGTCCGGATCCGCTCCGGCGACGGCTTCTTCGGCTGGCCCGAGGAGGCGCCCTTCGACGGCGTCATCGTCACCTGCGCCGTCCCCGAGGTCCCGCCGGCCCTCTTCGCCCAGCTCGCGGAAGGCGGACGCCTAGTCATCCCCCTCGGCGAAACCCTCACTTATCAACGCCTGACCGTTATCACCAAGAAGGCCGGAAAACCCAGCGTCCAGCAAGTCCTCGATGTCCGCTTCGTCCCCATGACCGGCGAAGCGTTAAAGAAAAAATAGTCCGAGTTTTTTTCTTCCTATTTGGGCCGAGGGGCATCGTTGACGGTAGCATAAAGCGGGGATTTAGCCGTCATGGGATGGGGCAGGCCCATGACGACGTTAAAAATCCACGCGCGGACGGAGACGATACCCTGAGGCCCATACGTTGCTTTTGACCGGCGACTGTGCTACTTTTTAGGCGATGATGATCCGATTCGGCACCTCCGGCTGGCGGGGGGTCATGGGAGAGGAATTCACCTTCCACAACGTCCGGGTCGTCGTCCAGGCCATCGCCAACCACCTCCGGAAAAGGTACGGGGACGGGCCGATCTCCGTGGTCGTCGGCTTCGATACGCGGTTTCTGTCGGAGCGTTACGCCTTCGAAGCGGCCAAACTCCTGGCCCGGAACCGGATCGAGGTCTTCCTGGCCGAACGGGACGCCCCGTCCCAGGCCCTGGCTTACCAGGTCATCAAGAGGAAATGCCAGGGCGGGATCAACTTCACCGCCTCCTTCAACCCGCCGCGCTACAACGGCCTCAAGTTCAACGTCGAAACCGGCGCCCCGGCCCTCCCGGAAGTGACGGACGCCATCGAAGAGGAGATCCGGCAGCTGATGCCCGGCTTCTCCACCCTGGCCACCCACGCCCCGGGCGAATCCGTCTCCCGCATCGACTTCCAGGCGGACTATCTGGCTTTTCTCCAGGGCAAGATCGATTTCGGCGTCATGCGGACCGCGAAGCTGCGTGTCGCCGCGGACCTGCTTTATGGCACGAGCCGCGAATACCTCGACGAGATCCTCGAGGAGAACGGCGTCGAGGTCGAGAGCATCCACGGCTACGTCGACCCCTACTTCGGCGGTGTCAGCCCCTCCTGCACGGAGGAGAACCTGACCGAGCTCAAGGCCCATGTCCTCGAGACGAAGTGCCACCTCGGGGTGGCCACGGACGCGGATGGTGACCGGTTCGGCATCGTCGATGAAAAGGGGGCCTTCGTCCATCCGAACATCATCTTGGCCCTGCTTCTCAACTACCTCGCCAGGGTCAAGGGCTGGCGCGGTGGCGTCGCCCGGTCTGTCACCACGACCCATCTCATCGACCGCATCGCCCGCAAGCACGACCTGCCGCTGACCAAGACGAAGGTCGGCTTCAAATACATGGCCGACCTGTTCCTCAAGGGCCGGATCATGTTTGGCGGGGAGGAGAGCGCCTGCATCGCCGTCAAGGACCACCTCCCCGAAAAAGACGGGATCTTTGCCGGGCTCTTGGTCGCAGAGATGATCGCCGCCACCGGCCGTAGCCTGGGCGGGCTTCGCGAGGCCCTTTTCAAGGAATACGGAGAAATGGTTAGCGGTGAGCGCAACCTGCCCCTGACCCCGGAGCGGGCAAAGAGGCTGAAGGCGCTCATCCAGGATCCTCCGTCGAAGCTGGGCCGCCGGAAGGTCGTCTCCGTCGAGACGATCGACGGCCTCAAGCTCGATTTCGACGAGGACCGCTGGATCGTCCTCCGCCTGTCCGGGACCCAGCCGCTCATCCGCTGCTACGCCGAAGCCGAGACGCGCGAGGAGGTCGAGGCCCTCTTGAAAAAGGGGCTGGAGGCGGTCAGGTGAAGAAAAAAATTTTCATCCTCGGCATCGCCTGCTTCTTTCTGATCCTGATCGTCACTTCGCTCTTCGGGAAGAAGGGCGTCCTCGACCTTCGCCGGGCCCACCGGAACTTGGCGGCGTTCGAAACCCGGGTCCGGGTCCTCGAAGCGGAGAAGGTCCGACTAGAGGCGGAGATAGACCGGCTCGAAAAGGACCCCCGGGCCGTCGAAAAGCCGGCCCGGGAGAAGCTGGGACTCGTCAAACCCGGCGAGAAGGTCGTCGTCATCCCCGCCCCGCCGGTCAAGAAATAAATGCCCCGGTCCCCCAAGCTCGAAGGGCCCTCGGAGGAGGTGGCCCTCGTCGAGAACCTCAACCCGGCGCAGCGCCGGGCGGTCCTCCATGGCGGCGGGCCGCTCCTCATCATCGCCGGCGCGGGGACGGGGAAGACCAAGGTCATCACCCATCGGATCGCCCGGCTGATCGCCTCGAAGGCGGCCCGGCCGGACGAGATCCTGGCCGTGACCTTCACTGAAAAGGCGGCCAACGAGATGGAGGCTCGGGTCGACGTCCTCGTCCCCTACACGTCGTCTTTCGCCGAGATCAGCACGTTCAATTCCTTCGGCGAAAGGGTCCTGCGCGACTACGCCCTCGACGTCGGCTATCCGCCGGACTTTCGCCTGCTCGACGACGTCGAGCAGGCCATCTTCTTCCGCGAACACCTCTTCCGCCTGCCGCTCGATTATTACCGGCCGCTCGGCCAGCCGACGCGCCACATCCAGGAGCTCCTTGGGGCCATCCGCAGGCTGAAACAGGAGGACGTCCGCCCCGAAGACTACGCCCGCTACGCGGAAGGGCTCGGGGAACGGGTGTCGAACGAGAGCGAGAAGGAGACGGCCCGGAAGCACCTCGAGATCGCCCGGGTCTTCGCGGAATACCAGACTCTCCTCCGGACGCAGGGCCTGATCGACTTCGAGGACCAGGTGACCCTCGTCGTCGACCTCTTCCGGCGGCGGCCCTCCGTCCTCGAGGAATTCCGGCGGCGATACCGGTACATCCTCGTCGACGAGTTCCAGGACACGAACTACATCCAGTTCGAGCTCCTCAAGATGCTCGCCGCCGGGCACAGGAACCTGACCGTGGTCGGGGATGACGACCAGAGCATCTTCCGCTTCCGAGGCGCCTCGCTCAGCAACATCCTCGGCTTCGAGGAGGTCTACCCCGAGGCCAAAAGGATCGTCCTGACGCGGAACTACCGGTCGACCCAGCCCATCCTCGACGCTTCCTATCGGCTCATCCAGCACAACAACCCGAACCGGCTCGAGTTCAAGTACCGGGTCGACAAGCGCCTGAAGGCGGACGTCCGCGGCTCCGGGAAGAGCATCCACATGCTCCAGCTCGACACGCTCTTCCACGAGGCCGACGACGTGGCCGACCGTGTCCTCGACATCCACGGCCGCGGGGCGGCCTGGAAGGACATTGCCGTCCTCGTCCGCCGGAACGCCGACGCCGACCCCTACCTGCGGTCCTTCAACGTGAAACAGATCCCCTTCCGGTTCTCGGGCAGCCGGGGGCTCTACCAGCAGGAGGAGGTCAAAGTCCTCGTCGCCTTCATCCGGACCCTGACGGATTTCGACAACAGCCGCGATCTCTTCTACCTCGCCCTTTCGGACGTCTACAAGGCCAGCCCTTACGACATGACCCGGATCGCCGGGCACGCCGAGAAGAAGAACCTGTCCCTCCACAGCGTCTTCAAGACGATCGCCGAAGGCTCGAGCCCCGTGGAGATCGCCAAGGAGACGGAGGAGACGGTCAAGAGGATCTTCGCCGACATCCTCGCGTTCGTCGATCTCGCCGGGGCGAAGAATGTCGGGGCGGTCGTCTACGCCTTCCTCGAAAAAAGCGGCTACCTCAAGTCCCTGATCAGCCCGATGAACCTCGAGTCGGAGGTCCGGATCAAGAACATCCGCCTCTTTTTCGACAAGATCAAAGGGTTCTCCGATCTCGTCGACAACGACTCCATCCGCTCCTTCGCCCGTTACCTCGACCTGCTCCGCGAGGTCGGCGACAACCCGGCCACCTCGGAGGCGGAACTCGACGAGGACGCCGTCAATGTTCTAACGGTTCACAAGGCCAAGGGGCTCGAGTTCGGGACGGTCTTTCTCGTCGGCCTCATCGAGGACCGCTTTCCCGGCCGGGAGCGGCGGGAGAAGATCCCGGTCCCGGACGGGATCCTCAAGGAGCGCCTGCCGGGGCGGGAGAACTATCTCCAGGAGGAGAGGCGGCTCTTCTACGTGGCCATGACCCGCGCCCGCCGGGCCCTCTATCTGACCTGGGCCAGGGACTACGGACTCAAGCGCCTGAAGAAGGTCAGCCCCTTCGTCCTCGAGGCCCTGGACATCCCCAAGATGCCGGAAGAAGTCCTGCGGGCCTCCGTCCTCGAGGAGATCCGGCGCTACGCCCTGTCCGACAGCCGGCCGAAGGCCCCGGCCGTGGCCCGGCCGACGGGGACGCTGCGGCTGAGCCACGTCCAGGTCGAGGACTACCTCATCTGCCCGCTCAAGTACAGGTTCCGCCACGTCATGCGCGTGCCCGTCCTGCCCCACCACTCGCTCGTCTTCGGCCGCGTCCTTCACGCCGCGATCCACGCCTTTCTCAAGCAGAGGATGAAGGGCAAGCGCCCTGCCGAACAGGACGTCATCGATGAATACGGTAAGAATTGGGTCAACGAAGGCTTCCTCAGCCGGGAGCACGAAGAGTTGCGCAAAGCGGCGGGCGAGCAGGCCCTTCGCCTCTTTTACCGGCGGGAGGAGGAGTCGGGGCGCCTGCCGGCTTTCCTCGAAAAGCCTTTCCGCTGGCAGGAGGGCGGCGTCCGCTTTTCGGGACGCTATGACCGCGTCGATTTCGAGGCGGACGGCCCGGTTATCATCGATTTCAAGACGACCGAGGCGTCCTCCCAGAAGGAAGCCGACCGCCGGACGGCCGACAGCCTGCAGATGGACGTCTACGCCCTATCCTTTTTAAAGACGGAGGGGATGCTTCCGGTCGAGACGCGCCTCCATTTCCTGGAGTCCGACATCGTTGGACATGCCACGAAGGGGGAGAAAGAGTTGCGCCGGGCGGCGGAGAAGATCCGTCAAGCAGCAGAAGGCGTCCGCGGCGGGGATTTCACGGCCCGGCCGGACTGGCATAACTGTTCGATCTGCGAATTCAAGACGATCTGCCCCTCATCGTTTGCTTATTGAGGGACTGTCCCTCTTTTGCTATTGCGGCTTGACCCAGAAGGGCATGACCGCCCAGATCTTCGTCCGGTTCATCATGCGGACCGTGTCCAGGATCTTTTCCCGGCCGGCCGCGCTCTTGATATCGAGCCCGATCCCGGAACGGCTGAAAACGGCCTGCCAGAACGAGCGCTTTTTGGGCCAGACGTCGAAACGGACTTCCTCGTCGGCGTCGATTCCGGCCTCCTTTTTAGCCAGGCCGACGGCCATGGTCAGGCCGCCGAGCTCGTCCACGAGCTTGCGGTCCTTGGCCTGGCGTCCCGTCCAAATGCGGCCCTTGCCGACGGCGTCGACCTCATCCCGGGTGAGGCCCCGCCCCTCCGCGGCCTTGGACAGGAACTGCTCGTAGGTCCACAGGATCTCTTCCTTGAGGACTTTCCGCTCGTCGGGAGTGAACGGCCGGAAGGGCGAGAAGATGTCGGCCTTTTCGCCGAAGGCGAGCTTCTCCGAGGTAATGCCCAGTTTCCCGAGAAGGCCGTCGATGCTGAACTTTCCGGCCAGGACGCCGATTGACCCGGTCAGGGTCTGCGGCTGGGCGACGATCTTCGTCGCGGCCATGGCGATCCAGTACCCGCCCGAGCCGGCCACGTCCGACATGGACACGACGACGGGCTTCACCTTTTTGGCCAAGGCGACCTCGCGCCAGATGACGTCTGACCCGACCGACGACCCTCCCGGGCTGTCGATGCGGAGGACGATAGCTTTGACCGATCCATCGTTGCGGGCGGTCCGTATCCACCGGGCCACGGTCGACCCGCCCATGACCTGGGGCAGGCTTTCGCCGGTCATGATCGTCCCAACGGCGTAGAGGAGGGCGACCGTGCGGCCCGTTTCGAGGCCGACCGAGGACGGCTTGACCTTCGTGTAGTCGTCGAACCTGACTTGGGCCGGCGCCCGGCCGTCCTGCCGCAGGAGCGCCTGGATCTCGTCCTCGTAGAGGCAGTCGTCGACGAGCCCCGCCGCCTTGGCCCGCTCGCCCTGGAAGAAGCTGCGGTCGACGAGGGCCCGGAATTCGGCTTCGGTCTTACCGCGGGCCTTGGCCGCCGTAGCCACGTACTGGGCGAAGAGGTCGGAATAAAGGGATTCCATCTCTTCCCGGTGGGCCGGTGTGAAGCCCTTTTCCGTGAACATGTTAGCCGCGGTCTTGTATTCCTCGACGTGTTCGAACTCGGCCCGGACGCCGAGCTTGTCGAGCGCGCCCTTCAAGAACGGAACATAGCCGCCGATGCCGTTGATGCCCAGCCAGCCCAGGGGGTGGAGGATGATCCGGTCGCAGGCCGTGGCCACGAAATATTCCATGTCGAAATCAGGGGCCTCCTCGATCACGGCGTAGACCTTCTTGCCCGAGCGGCGGAAATCGAGGATGGCCTCGCGCATCTCGTTGGCCTTGGCCCAGTCGCACTGGAGGAGGCCGAGCCGCAGGAGGACGGCCTGGATGCGGCCGTCGACCTTGGCCTTGCGCAGGTTCATCCAGAAATCGTACATGGCCAGCGGCTTCGCCCCGAGGAGGAGCGAGCTGAGGGAGTCCGGCGCGGCGACCTCGGAAACGGTGCCCGAGAGCGGGACCTCGAGATAGCCGCGGGCGGGCATGTCCACGGCCGTCCCGCCGATGTCCATGACGACCAGGAAGAACGTGCCGGCGGCGGCCAGCAGGAAAAAGAACAGGAAGATCATCCCGACATAGGCGGATTTTCTCATGGCGGCTCCTCGTTTTTGCCCGGTCACGCGGCCCGTGTCCGGGCCACCCAACTATAGCAGAAATGAGCTTGATTTCAATCTTCGAAATATGGACAATAAATCCTCATCCCGCCGCGTCCTTCCCGCAGCGGGGCCGGCGATGGCGGGAGAGACAGGAGGTATTCTGAATGTCTTTTCAAAAGCTTTATGTCGGTAACCTCAATTACAAGACCACGGAAGAGACGCTGAAGGAGCTGTTCGCGCAGTTCGGCGAGGTTACCTCGGTCAACATCCTGCAGGGCCGCGGCTTCGGCTTCGTCGAGATGGCCACGCCGGAAGCGGCGCAGGATGCCAAGGGCAAGCTGAACAGTACCGAGTTCGACGGCCGCAAGCTCATCGTCAACGATGCCCGCCCGCAGGCCGAAAGACCCCGGACCGATCGCGATCGGCGCCCGGGCGGACCCGAGGGCGATAGACGAGGATTCTCCAAGTTCTGACCCCTGAGGACCCGCCCCCGCAGCGGGGCCTCGGGGATCGTCTCCGTCCGCTGCGGTGATTCTTAACGCTATCCCGGGCCGGATTCGATGGGGGGAGTCCGCGTATCCGGCCCGAGCTAGCTAAATCACCGCTTTATGCTCCCTCCGACGATTCCCCTCGGCCCCGATTTCTGCGGTGTCGGGCTATTAGAGGGGACATGCCTTCCCAGTACGTGTCCCCCTTTTTCATCTCCCCTCTGCGTCAAAAGGCACTCCATTCCATTGGCTGCAATGCTTTCTGTGTCGCAAGACGCCACCCGGGCTGAGACAGGGACCGTCCAGAGCCCCCGTAGCGGAGGGGGACCCATCGGCTTGCCGATGGGGGAACCGCCGGGACTGGTTCCCAGGGGGGCCGGGGGATATGGATGGTCCCTGTTTCAGCCTAAAAGGGTGGCGCCAGCGATTCTTGCCTGTTCCTGGGGTGAACCTTTGGTCATCTCGCTTCGTTGTACCCAGTGAAGTCCCAGGAGAGGAGTTTAGAAGTGTCGGACCGGCTGAGTGTTCCCTTGACCGCCGGATGGCAACGTCATACAGTTCCCTTGGGGCACAGCTAGGACCAGGCGGCGGATCGAGGAACGGACACACGTGGACGAACGAAGGGACCCCGGAACGATGGCCGAGCCGACCGAGATCGCCTCTCTCTTGGAGCGGATCCAGGACGGAGACCGGGAAGCTTTCATGACGATCATCCGGCTCTACCAGCAGAAAGTGTTCGTTATGGCCTACTCCATTCTCCGCAACCGCGAAGACGCGCTCGACGCCGTCCAGGAAACGTTCCTCAGGCTCTATCAGAAGGCCGGCCTCTACAAGCCCGGCAATTCGTTCCAAGGCTGGCTCCTCCAGATGGCCAAGAACATCAGCATCGACAGCTACCGGAAACACCAACGGAAGCGGCGGGAATGGGAGACTTCGAAGCCGCTCGAGGAAATCCCCATCGCGGTCGAGGACAGGGCCTCGGACTCGGCCGCGTCGGACCTTCGGAGCACTTTTGCGCGGTCCGTCGACAAGCTGGCCAAGAGGCAGAAGATGGTCTTCGTCATGAGGCACTACAACGAGCTTCAATTCAACGAGATCTCCGAAGCCATGCGGATCTCGGTCGGGACGGCCAAGTCGCTCCATTTCAAGGCCGTCCAGAATCTCAGGAAGTGGCTGACACCGGATTTGGGGATGCAACGATGAACAAATGCGCGCTGAACAGGGACGATTGGGCGGCCTTCCTCTCGGGCGACCTGGAGGAAGGAAGGAGAACGACGATGGCCGAACATTTCGAAAAGTGCCCGAAATGCCGGGCCGAGGCCGATGAGATGCGAAGGGTCCTGGCGAAGACCGACGCCGTCAAGGCCGAGATCCGCGAGGCGGTCGCGTCTGTCGACTGGGAGAAGTTTCCCGCCGTGATCGCCGACCGCGCCGTCGCCGCGTCCCGAAAGCCCGAGGGCGTTTTGCCGGCCGCGCGGCCGTGGGTCTGGCTATTCCCCCTCCGGATGAAACCGGCCCTGGCCGGGCTCGCCGCCGGCCTCGTCGTCGGCGCGGTGGCCATGTACTTCGCCCTGAAGGCCCCCGGGCCCCGTCCCGGGCTGGGCACGGGATATTATGCCTCCGGCGAGTTCCTAGACCGGGCCGAACTCGCCATGGCCCGCCGGAACACACTGGACTACCTCGAAAAGAGCCAGTACGTCCTCCTCGACGTCTTCGAATCGGCCGGGGAAGGGGCCGGGGTGCCGGCTGCATTCAGCTCGGAACAAGCTCGGGACCTCCTCTCGAAGAAAAAGTACCTCAACGCCCAGCTCGAGAAGTTCCAGATGGCCAAGGCCAAGGCCATCTGCGACCAGATCGAGATGCTCTTCCTCGAGCTCGCCCAAATCAGCGACAAGCTGCCCGCTGCCGAGCTCGGCAGGATCCGGGGCTTCGTCGAGGAGCGCCAGCTCCTCCTGAAGATCAACCTGGTCAAAAAAGAACTGCAAAGTGAGATCTGACATGAAAAAATTCACCGCCATCGTCGGCCTGTTTTTCGTCCTTTTGGCTGGGCCGGGTCTTTACGCCCAGACGACCCCGGACGAAACGCTCTTCAGGGAGGCCAAGCTCCTCGTCTTCGACAAGAGCTGGGAGGCCGCCTTGATCAAGCTCGACGACCTCCGCGAGAAATTCCCCAACGGCCCCTATGCCGGCCAGGCCCTCTTTTATAAGGGAGAGTGCCTGAGCGGTCTCGACGGCCGGGAGAGGGACGCCCTGCGGGCCTACAAGGACTATATCCAGCTTGCCGACGCCAAGCCCAGCCTCGTCGAGGAATCCGAAGGCTCGATCATCGATCTGGCTTTCGCGCTCTATGAAAAGGGCGACGCGTCCGCGCTCCGGGACATCGAAGGCCGGCTCGAACACGGCAACAAGGTCGTCCGCTACTACGCGGCCTACAAGCTGAGTCTTGTCCAGGATAAGAAGTTGGCCGCCAAGGCCGCGCCCGTCCTCATGAAGATCGTCGAGTCCGAGAAGGACCCGGAGCTCCTCGACCGGGCCCGGATCGCCCTCCTCCGCGTTTCTCCCGAGAGCCTGAAATCCGTCGAGGACAGGAAGCCCGCGTCCAACTCCCCCCGGATGCTCAAGATCCGGATCTGGAATAAAGGCCAAAAAGAACCCGCATTCTCGCTCAACATCCCCTGGGCCCTGGCCGACCTGGCCCTGGGCGCCATGGACGAGGAAGACAAGGCGGCCATCCGGAAGAAAGGTTACGACCTGACCAAGATCGTGAACGAGTTGGCTAAGTCCAAGGAGAGCATCCTCCGGATCGTGGGCGACGACGGCTCGGTCATCGAGATCTGGATCGAATGATAAAGGAAAGAGGAGAAGAGACATGAAAAAAATAGCGCTCGTCATCTTAGGTGTCTTCTGTCTGGGAATTCTTGCCGCCCCGGCCGCCGCGGCCAACCACAACGACTTCAAGGTCATTCAAAAAGCCGTCAAGCAGAACCCGGCCTACGAGGAGGGCAAGGAAGTCAAGTGGTTCAAGGTCCTCATCACGGACGGCAAGACGAATGACGCCAAGGTCAAGGTGACCCTGCCCATCGCGCTCGTGGAGGTCCTCATCAACTGCACCGACAGCCGGCACTTCAAAATCGACGACGGGGACTGCGACATCGACCTCAAGGCCGTCTGGGCCGCGCTGAAGCAGGCCGGTCCCATGGCCCTCATCGAAATCCGCGACGACGGCGCCCTCATCAAGGTCTGGCTGGAATAAGAGAGAAAAACTCTTCTTTCCACTAATTATAGGGCCGAGGGGTGTCGTCGGCGGAAGCATAAAGCGGTGATTTAGCCTGCCCGGGACGGAGACGCGGACTCCTCCCATCGACTTCGGACCGGGAAGGCGTTAAGAATCACCGCAGCGGACGGGGACGATATCCCGAGGCCACGTTGACAAGGCCTCCGGGCCCCCATAAAATGGGGGAGCCAGGAGGTATATTTGGGCAAAACGCTGACGGAGAAGGTCCTCGGCCGCAAGGCGGGGAAGGACGTCCAAGCCGGAGAAGTCATCACGATTTCCCCGGACGTCATCCTCTCCCACGATAATTCGGCGGCCATCATCCAGGAGTTCCGCAAGCTCGGCGTCAAGAAGGTCAGGGCGCCCGAGAAGATCGTTATCGTCCTCGACCACATCGTCCCCGCCTCCGACGAAAAGTACGCCCAGAACCACAAGTCCATTCGTGAGTTCGTCGCCGAGCAGGGGATCCCCAATTTCTTCGACATCAACGCCGGCATCTGTCACCAGGTCCTGCCCGAACAGGGATTCGCCCTTCCCGGCAAGGTCATCGTTGGCAGCGACTCCCACACGCCGAGCTATGGCGCGCTCGGGGCCTTCGCCACCGGCATCGGCCGGACCGAGACCGCCTGCACGTGGGCCACGGACGAGATCTGGCTCCGGGTGCCGGAAACCATGCGCATCGACCTCTCGGGTCGTTTCCGGGCCGGAGTATTCGCCAAGGACCTCAGCCTGAAGCTCATCGGGGACCACGGCGCCGAGATGGCCAACTACAGGGCCGTCGAGTTCGCCGGGCCCGCGGCCGGCGATTTCAGCGTCGGGGCCCGGCTGACCCTGGCCAACATGTCCGCCGAGATGGGCGCCAAGAACGGCTATTTTGCCCCGGACGCGAAGACCCTGAAATGGCTCGAAGGCCGGGCCCGAGGGCCTTTCGTCGTCGCCTCGTCGGACCCGGACGCCCGCTTCGAATCCATCCTCGCCTACGACCTCGATGCGCTCGAGCCCCAGGTCGCCTGCCCGCACACGGTCGACAACGTCAAGCCCATCGGGGCCGTCGCCGGCAAGCCCGTCAACCAGGTCCTCATCGGTACGTGCACCAACGGGCGCCTCGAAGACCTCGAGGCCGCCGCGGCTATTTTCAAGGGCCGCAAGGTCCATTCGGGCGTGCGCTGCCTCGTCATTCCCGCCTCGTGGGAAGTCTACCGGGAGGCGCTCAAAAGCGGCGCCCTCGCCATTCTGGCCGATGCCGGATGCGTCATCCTCAACTCGGGCTGCGGGCCGTGCCTCGGCGCCCACGAGGGCATCATGGCCGCGGGCGAGATCTGCCTCAGCACGTCGAACCGCAACTTCCGGGGCCGCATGGGCCACCGCGATTCGGAGATCTACCTGGCCTCGCCGGCTACGGCCGCGGCCACCGCTGTCGCGGGCAAGATCGCCGACCCGAGGGAATTCGCATGAGCCAAGGAAAAGTCTGGAAATACGGCGACAACGTCAACACGGACGTCATCTTCCCCGGCCGCTACACCTACCAGATCATGCCGCCCGAGGAGATGGCCAAGCACGCCCTCGAGGACCTCGATCCGGAGTTCGCCGGGAGCGTCCGGCCGGGCGACATCATCGTGGCCGGTAAGAACTTCGGCTGCGGCTCGTCCCGGGAACAGGCGGCGGCCTGCCTCAAGGGCGCGGGCGTCCGGGCCGTCGTGGCCCGGTCCTTCGCCCGTATCTATTTCCGCAACGCCATCAACCTCGGCCTGGCCGTCCTCCAGTGCGACGAGGCCGTCGAGGCTCTGGAGAAGGGCGACGCCGTCGATCTCGATCTCGCCAAGGGCGAGATCCGCTCTGCCAAGGGCACCTTTCGCTTCCTGCCTCTCCCGGATTCCGTCATCGGCATCCTCGACGCCGGCGGCCTGCTCGAATACACCAAGAAGAAACTCGCAAAGGAGTGACCATGTCCAAGTACAAGATCGCCATCCTCCCCGGGGACGGGGTAGGGAAGGACGTCGTCGAAGCGACGATGATCGTCCTCGCCAAGGTCGGCCTCGACGCCGAGTACATCTATGGGGACATCGGCTGGGAATTCTGGTGCGCCGAAGGGAACCCCCTGCCCGACCGGACGCTCAGGCTCCTCCGTGAAACCGACGCCTGCCTTTTCGGGGCCATCACCTCAAAGCCCAGGGAGGACGCCGCGGCTGAGCTCGCGCCCGCCCTGAAGGGAAAGGGCCTGTCTTACTTCAGCCCGATCGTCCGTTTGCGCCAGGAATTCGACCTCTACCAGAACCTCCGGCCCTGCAAGGCCTACTCGGGCAATCCTCTGAATTATAAGGAAGGGATCGACCTCGTCATCTTCCGGGAGAACACCGAGGGGATGTACGCGGGCGTCGAATTCCTGCCCCTGCCCCAGGTCGTCCGGGACGCCCTCCTCATCCATCCCAAGATGAAGCGCTTCAAGGACGTCCCGGCGAACGAGATCGCCGTGTCGACCCGCATCATGACCAAGTCCGCCTGCGCCCGGATCGTCCGGGCCGCCTTCGAGTTCGCCCGCAAGTACGGCCGCAAATCGGTCACCCTCATCGAGAAACCGAACGTCCTCCGCGAGACGGGCGGCCTGATGCTCGACACGGCCCGGGCCGTGGCCAAGGATTACCCGGAGATCCGGTTCTGGGACGCCAACGTCGACGCCATATGCATGTGGCTCCTCAAGAACCCCCACGACTACGACGTCCTCGTCGCCGAGAACCTCTTTGGCGACATCGTCTCGGACCTCGCCGCCCAGCTTGTCGGCGGACTGGGTTTCGCCTGCAGCGGCAATATCGGCGACACGTACGCCGTCTTCGAGCCGACGCACGGCTCGGCGCCCAAGTACTCGGGCATGTACAAAGTCAACCCTATCGCCACCATCCTCGCGGCCAAGATGATGCTCGACTGGATCGGCGAGACGGACAAAGGGCGGGCGATCGAGGCCGCGATCGCTGAAGTCATCCTGGAAGGGAAGGAGCGGACCTACGACATGGGCGGACACTCGACGAGCCTCGACATGGGCCGGGCCGTCGCCGCCAAGCTCTAGGCGCCGAACCGACGGGCGGATACATGCTCATCCTCGCGGTCGACACGACGACGCCCAGCGGCTCCGTGGCCCTTCTCGAGGACGACGTCCTCCTCGGCGAGGCCAACATCGAGTCGGCCGCGACCCATTCGGCGCGTCTCCTCCGGTCTGTCGATTTCCTGCTCGGGACGCACGGCCGGGACGTCAAGGACGTCGGCGCCTTCGCCGTGGCCGCGGGCCCGGGGTCTTTCACCGGCATCCGCATCGGCGTCGGCGCCGTCAAGTCCCTGGCCTTCGCCTCGGGGAAGCCCGTCGCGCCCGTGTCGACGCTCCTGGCCTTGGCCGTGAAGTTAGCCGCCGATGGGCCCCGCCTCGTCTGCCCTCTCCTCGACGCGAAAAAAGAAGAGATCTACGCCGGCCTGTTCGAAGCCCGGAAGGCCGGCCTGGCCGAGCTCATCCCCCAAGGCGCCTACGCCCCGGACGCTTTTTTCGCCCGGCTCCCCGCCCGGCGGGTCATCGCCTTCGCCGGGAGCGGTCTGGCTACTTACCGCGCGAGACTCCTGCCCTACGTCCGGGACAAGGCCCGCTTCCCGCGCCGGTCCTCGTTCCTCGCGGCCGAAGTCGGCCGTATCGGCTGCGGCATGATCCGCGAGGGGAAGGGGGTCGACGCCGCGTCGCTCGAGCCCTTCTATTTCCGGAGGTCGCAGGCCGAGGAAAAATGTCGACTTTGATCGAGGGCGATAGCCGCCATTTCATCCGACGGATGCAGGAGGGCGACCTCCCCGCGGTCCGGGCCATCGAAGCCCTATCCTTTTCCAATCCCTGGAGCGACAACACATTCCGCGGCGAGATCCAGAACACGGCCATATCCTTCCCCTTCGTCGTCGTCCGGCGGCCGGGGAATGAGGTCGTCGCTTACATCGTCTTCTGGCAGATCCGGGACGACGTCCAGGTCAACAACATCGCTGTCCACCCCGACTGCCGCGGCCTGGGCATCGGCGAAGCCTTGATGCGATTCGCCGTCGCCAAGGTCCGTAAAGAGGGCGCGGCCTTCATGACCCTCGAGGTCCGGCCGTCGAACACTGCGGCCGTCACCCTCTACCAGAAGCTCGGCTTCGAGGTCTTGGGCACGCGGGAAAACTATTATACGAAGCCCGACGAGGATGCCTTCGTCATGGGCCTCGTCCTGGATCAGTAATCGACGCGGACGAGCGTCAGGCCCTTGGCGGCGGCCGTCGGTCCGGCGAGCGTCCTGTCCTTGCGGCGGAAGATCTCCTCCACCTGGCCGGGCGGGATTCTGCCCCGGCCGACCTCGATGAGCGTCCCGACGATCGTCCGGACCATGTAGCGGAGGAAGCCCCCGGCTTCGATGGTATAGACGATCTCGGGTCCGGTCTTCCGGATCTCCGACCGGACCACGGTCCTCACCGGCGAGCGGTCGCGGTTGGATGAGAAAGCCGTGAAATCGTCGGTCCGAACGAACAAGCGGGCCGCCTGACGCATGGCCCTCAGGTCGAGGGGATAGGGCCAGTGGAGGACGTAGCGCCGGTCGAGGGGGCTCGGCTGGGGCGCGTGGACGATGCGATAGCGGTAGACTTTAGAGCGGGCCGATTTTCGGGCGTGGAAACCGGCTGGGACTTCGCCGAGGGAGAAGACACGGACGTCGGCGGGGAGGACGGCGTTGAGCGCCCGGAAAAGGTCGGAGTCGGCCAGCCGGAAGGCGCCGCGGAAACTGGCCACCTGGCCGAGTGCGTGGACGCCCGCGTCGGTCCGGCCCGCCCCGTGGACCACGGCTATTTTCTGGGTGACCTTGCGGACCGCCTCCTCGATGACGCCTTGGACCGTACGGCCGTCCGGCTGGCGCTGCCAGCCGCGGAAATCCGTGCCGTCGTAGGCGAGGACGATCCTGTAGTTCTTCATCTCAGGAAGAGAGGCCCTCGAGGGCCAGCCGGACAGCTTCCTCCGCGGTTTCCGCGACGGTGACGCCCCGGACATCCCAGGTCCGGAGGCCGACGACCTTCTTTCCGTGGATCAGGCCGTAGGCGATCTCCGAGAGCGTGCCGTACTCGCCGTCGACGGCGATGATCGCGTCGGCGTTCATGACGACCAGGGAATTGCGGGTGTAGCCGAGGCCCGTAGCGACGGGGATGTCGACCCAGGCGTTAGCGTCCGCCGGAGAATTTCCGGGCAGGATACCGACGACGAGGCCGCCCTCTTCGCGGGCCCCGCGCGCGGCCGCTTCCATGACCCCGCCGAGCCCGCCGCAGACGACGACCGCACCGGAGCGGGCGATGAGCCGGCCGACCTCGAGGGCCGTGTCCAGGGCCTGCCGGCCGGGCCGGCTGCCGCCGATGACGGCGATGCGGATTCTCTTCCGGATGTCTTTCATGGGGCGTCCTTTCCTGCCGTTTCCGGCCTCATTCTATCACAGCCGCGGCGTTTCCGGGGCGTCCGCCCTTTATTGACTTCAAGCGGCGAGTATGCTAAAGAATGAGATAAATACCAGGATGTACGCGGTATGTCATTCATAAACTATGCGACAAAAACGATTGCTATCAAGATCGTCTACTACGGCCCCGGGCTGAGCGGGAAGACGACCAATCTCCGCTACATCTACTTGAAACTGGACAGCGCCTACCGGGGGGATCTCGTCTGCCTCGAGACCGACACCGACCGGACCTATTTCTTCGACCTCCTGCCCATCCGGGCCGGGATGATCGGCGAATTCAAGGTCCACTTCCAACTCATGACGGTCCCGGGCCAGGTGTTCTACGAGGCCTCCCGCAAGAGCGTCCTCCGCGGTTCCGACGGCATCATCTTCGTCGCCGACTCCCAAATCCCGCTCCTCGACGCCAATCTGGAGAGCTTCGACGGCCTCCGTCGCAACTGCCTCCAGCACGACATCGACCTGATGAAGATTCCGCTCGTCTTTCAGTACAACAAGCGGGACCTCAGTTACCTCATCCCGGTCGAGACCTTCAATAACCTCCTCAACCCCCGCCACTCGCCCTGGGTCGAGGCCGTGGCCACAAACGGCGTCGGCGTCTTCGAATCGCTCCGCGAGATCTCGAAGCTCTCCGTCCCCATCGTCCGGGAGAAGCTCTTCGGGGAGAAACCGCACCGGGACTCCGACGCGAGCCAGTTCTCCGCCCGGGATCTCGAAGGCCTCCAGGAAAAGGGGCCGGAGGCGGGCGAGGCGAGGCCCGGGCAGTTGACCCAGGTCAAGGTCAAGTCCAGGCAGGAGGTCGAGGACGAACTCGACAAGCTGTCCAAGGAATACTTAAGGGAGTAAAGGCCGGCCTCCCGGCCGGCGAGCAACTTTCTTTTTCCTCCTGTGACACAAACACGGGGTGCGTTCGTCCTTATTATCGGGCCCCATGCTGTTCAAGATCACGAGCGCCGCTCTCCAAGGGATCGAGGCTTTTCCCGTCGAGGTCGAGGTCGACATCTGCCCCGGCTTTCCGACGTTCGTCACGGTCGGCCTGCCCGACGCCGCCGTCCGGGAGAGCAAGGAACGTGTCCGGGCCGCTCTCAAGAACTGCGGCTACGACATGGAGTCGAAGAGGATCACCATCAACCTCGCCCCCGCCGACAGGCGGAAGGAGGGCTCGGCCTTCGACCTGCCCATCGCCCTCGGCTTTCTGGCCTACCTGGAGGTCGTCCCGGCGGCCCGCCTGCGTGACTATCTCTTCGCCGGCGAACTGGCTCTCGACGGGCGCCTCAAACCCGTGCGCGGCGTCCTGCCCGTCGCCCTGCTGGCCAAGAAAGCCGGGTTTCCGGGGATCGTCGTTCCGGTGGCGAACGCCCGGGAGGCGGCACTCGTCCGCGACCTCAATGTTTACGGCCTCGAGGACCTCGTCCGGGTCGTCCGGCTTCTCCGCGATCCCGAAGAAGTCATGCCCTGCCGCTTCGATCCGCGGGAACTCGTTTCCGCGGCCAGCTACGCCGTGGATTTCGAGGACGTCAAAGGACAGCAGCACGTCAAGCGGGCGCTCGAAGTGGCCGCGGCCGGCTCCCACAACGTCCTCCTCGTCGGGCCGCCGGGCGCCGGCAAGACGATGCTGGCCCGGCGACTGCCGACCATTCTGCCCGAGATGACCTACGACGAGATGATCGAGGTCACCCGGGTCTACAGTGCGGCCGGGCTGCTCGCGGGTTCGGGACCGGTCAGCGCGCGGCCTTTCCGCTCCCCCCATCACACGGTGACCGACGCCGGGCTCGTCGGCGGGGGCAGCGTCCCCAAGCCGGGCGAAGTGAGCCTGGCCCATCACGGCCTCCTCTTCCTCGACGAGCTCCCCGAATTCCGACGCCGCGTCCTCGAGGACTTGCGTCAGCCCGTCGAGGACGGCCGGGTCACCGTATCGCGTTCGGGCTATTCCGTCACTTTCCCCGCGTCCTTTATGCTCGTCGCGGCCATGAACCCCTGTGCCGACGTTTTCCGGGGCGTCGTCTCGAAGGGGTCCGATTGCACGGACAGCGAAAAGGCCAGGTACTACTCCAAGATCTCCGGGCCGCTCCTCGACCGCATCGACATCCAGCTCGAGGTGCCCGAGGTCAAGTTCCGGGACATCGTTTCACGGACGCCGGCCGAGAGCTCGACGGCCATCCGGGCCAGGGTGACCCGGGCGAGGGAGCGGCAGATCGACCGGTTCGCCGGGCGTCGCGTCTTCGCCAACGCCCAGATGGGTCCCCGGGACGTCAAGCTCTTCTGCCCCATCCCGGCCGAGGCCGAGAAGCTCTTGGAGATGGCCGTGACCAAGCTCGGTTTCAGCGCCCGGGCGTTCGACCGCGTGCTCAAGGTCGCCCGGACGATCGCCGACCTCGACGGCAAGGACGCGATCGAAACGCCCCACGTCTCCGAGGCCATCCAGTACCGGATGATGGACAGGTTCCGCTGATTTTTATTTCCAGTTGCCGTTTTCGTCGGCGCTTGATAGAATTCCCCGCAATGAATTCGATTCGCGAAAGGAGAGAGCCCATGGAACAAGATGTGAAAACCTGTCCTGCCGTCGATAGAACGAAAATCGCCCTGCCCCGGGTCCTGAGCCTATGGGACGTCATCATGATCGTCGTCGGCGGCGTCGTCGGCTCGGGTATCTTCCTGTCCCCGTCCGAGATCGCCGCGGCCGTGCCCGCCCCGCTGCTGATGCTGGCCGTCTGGGTCATCGGGGGCATGTTCAGCTTCTTCGGTGCCGTGGCCTTCGCCGAGCTCGGCGCGGCCATGCCCGAAGCCGGCGGCATCTACATCTACCTCAGGGAAGCCTATGGCCCGCTCATCTCATTCCTCTTCGGCTGGACCCTCTTCCTGGTCATCGACTCGGGCTCGATCGCGACCCTGGCCGTCGCCTTCTCCCATAACATCCTGCCGCGCTTCGTCGAGATGACGCCGCTCGTGAAGAAGCTCATCGCGGCCGCCTTCGTCGCCTTCCTCGGGGCCGTCAACTACGTCGGCCTCAAGTGGGGCTCCCGGCTCCAGAACTGGACGACCTATCTCAAGACGGGCGCCATCGGCATCATCGTCATCGGCGTCTTCTTCTTCACCAAGGGCCATGGCGCTGTCCGGAACTTCGTCGAGCCGAGCCCCGGCCCGTTCAACCTGCCTCTTCTCGGAGCGTTCGGCATCGGCCTGGTCGCCTCGCTCTGGGCCTACAAGGGCTGGGAGGCCGCGACCTACAGCGCCGGCGAGGTCAAGAACCCGAAGAAAAACCTGCCCCTCGGCATCCTCATCGGCACGATGACCGTCATCGTCCTCTACCTCCTGGCTAACCTGGCCTACCTCTACATCATGCCGGTCGGCAAGATCGCCGCTTCCGAAGGCCGGGTGGCCCTCGACGTCATGCAGGTCATCGGGGGTCCGTTCCTGGCCTCGCTCATTACCTTCCTCATCCTCTTCTCCATCCTCGGCGCGGCCAACCAGAACATGCTCACCTCGCCCCGCGTCTACTTCGCCATGGCCCGTGACGGCATGTTCTTCAAGAAGATCGCCGAATGCCACCCGAAATTCCTGACCCCCCACGTCTCCATCATCGCCATCACGGTCTGGAGCATCATCCTGACCCTGACCGGGACGTTCAAGCAGCTTTTCACTTATGTCATTTTCGGCGAATGGATCTTCTTCGGCATGACCGTGGCCGCGGTCATCGTCCTGCGAAAGAAACGGCCGGACCTCGACAGGCCCTACAAGACCTGGGGCTATCCGATCACGCCGATCATTTTCGTGCTGGCCGCGCTTTATGTCGCCGTGGCCGCGCTCCTCAGCGCCTTCTGGAACGCCCTTGCCGGGCTGGGTATCATCTGCCTCGGCATCCCCGCCTACCTCTACTGGAAGGGCAAGCTGAATAAGGGCGGGGCCGTCTGACCGCGTTTAGGGACGATATCGGAAGGACAAAGGACGGGACGAAGGACGCAATAGCGGGGACATCAGCGGGCGGCTACCCTCCGGCCGTCCGCGACGGCGACGCGGCCGTTCTTGATGACCGTGTGGACGGGGTTCCGACCGGCGTCGTAAGCCAGCGACACGTGATCCGGGATATCGCAAAGAAGAAGGTCCATCTTTTTTCCCGGCTCGAGGCTGCCGACCGTTCCGTGCCGGCCGACGGCGTAGGCGGCGTTTCCCGTGCAGGCGTTGACGGCCTCTTCGACCGTCATCCCCAGGGTGAAGACGCCGAGTTGGAGGACGAAAAGCATCGAGCTCAGGTGCGAGCTCCCCGGATTGAAATCCGTGGCCAGGGCGACGGCCGCCCCGGCGTCGATGAGGCGCCGGGCCGGGGCGCGCTTGTCCATCATCAGGAAGAAGGACACGCCCGGCAGGAGAATGGCTGCCGTGTCGCTCGCCGCCAAGCGGGCGATGCCTTCTTCGGAGACGGCGATGAGGTGCTCAGCCGACGCGGCCCCGACCTCCGCGGCGAGCTCAGCCCCGCCCAGGGTGACGAACTCGTCGGCGTGGACCTTGATCTTGAAGCCGGCGGCCTTAGCCGCCTGAACGAGCGCCCGCGTCTCCTCGACCGAGAAAACACCGGGCTCGCAGAAGACGTCGAAGAACTCGGCCAGGCCCCGCCGGCTCACTTCCGGGATCAGCGTGTCGACGAGAAGCTGGATGTATTCTTCCCGCCGGTCGCGGTATTCCGGCGGGACGTCGTGGGCGCCCATGAACGTCGGGACGATGTCCACGGGGTGGAAGGCGCCGAGGTCGCGCAGGGCCTCGAGCTGTTTCACTTCGTCCTCGAGGTTGAGGCCGTAGCCGCTCTTGGCCTCGACGGTCGTCGTGCCCGTGAGGAGCATCCGGTCGAGCCGGCGGAGGCAAAGGGCGAGGAGGTCGTCCAGGCTGGCCGCGCGCGTCGCCTTGACCGTCGTTTGGATGCCCATGCCCCGTTCGGCCAGCTGTTGGTAGGTCCAACCCTGGATTCTCAGACCGAATTCCCGGGCCCGGTTTCCGGCGAAGGGGAGATGGGTGTGGGCGTCGACGAAACCGGGCAGAGCGACCATGCTCCGTCCGTCGATCGTGACCGTGCCCGGCTCGGGCGAGACCTGGGCCAGGAATTCGTCTTCGGTCCCGACGAAGACGATGATGCCTTTCGAAGAAGCGACCCAGCCGTTCTCGATGACGCCGAGGTCCCGCAGAGCCTCCTTGCGCTTGGGCAGGGGTCCGGCGCAAGTCAGGAGCTCCCGACAGCCGGCGACGACGCAATCAGCTGATGTCATGAGGCGTTTTTTTCAAGGAGGAGTGTTTCGTCCTGCGGATGAACGAGGGCGTTTCGTAGGACTCCCATTGCCTGTCGGAGACCGAGGGCTCCCAGGCCGGCGCTCCGCCCTTGCTCTCGAAGATATAGGACGGCGTTTCCTGGAACACGGGGAAAGGCTGGGGCGTTTTCCGGGCGGCCGGCCGAGGGGCTTCCTCGGCCGGGGCCAGCGTCTGAGCCGGATTCTGGTCGAAGCCGGTGGCGATGACTGTCACCTTGACCGTGTCCTTCATGCTCTCGTCGATGACCGTTCCGAAAATGATGTTCGCGTCCGGGTCGGCCAGGCTGTGGATGAGCTGGGAGGCCTTGGAGACCTCGTGGAGGGTCATGGTCTTGCCGCCGGTGATGTTGATGAGGACGCCGTGCGCGCCTTCGATGGAGGTGTCGATGAGAAGCGGGCTGGAGATGGCCTTCTCGGCGGCCTCCAGGGCCCGGTTCTCGCCCGAGGCCAGGCCCGTCCCCATGAAGGCCATGCCCATGCCCTTCATGACCGATTTGACATCGGCGAAATCCAGGTTGATCAGCCCGGGCTTGGTGATAAGATCGGAGATGCCCTGGGCCGCCTGCCGCAGGATGTCGTCGGCGAGGCGGAAAGCGTCCTGGATGGACGTGTTCAGGTTGACCGTCTGGAGGAGCCTCTCGTTGGGGATGGCGATGACCGTGTCCACGGCCGACTTAAGCTCCTTGAGGCCTTCCTCGGCTTGCTTGGCCCGCACCCGGCCCTCGAACTCGAAGGGCAGGGTGACGATGGCGATGACCAGGATGTCGAGCTCGGCGGCGATGTTGGCGATGATCGGGGTTGCACCTGTGCCGGTCCCGCCGCCCAGGCCCGTGGTCAGGAAGATCATGTCGGCGCCCTCGAGGATCTCGAGGAGCCGCTCCGTGTCCTCCATGGCCGCCTGCTTGCCCACCTCCGGGCGGCCGCCGGAG
Organism: Candidatus Aminicenantota bacterium; assembly: GCA_026393975.1. Taxonomy (GTDB): domain Bacteria; phylum Acidobacteriota; class Aminicenantia; order Aminicenantales; family Saccharicenantaceae; genus RBG-16-66-30. Next base: position 218,948 of record JAPKZD010000003.1, read on the forward strand.
CCCAGCCCTTTTGTCAGCTGGCTCCCGATCTGTATCTTCGTCCGGGCCCGGTTGCTGTTGAGGGCCTGGAGGTCGGTGTTGACGGCGATGAACTCGACGCCCTGGACGCCGTGCTCGATCATCCGGTTGACGGCGTTGCCGCCGCCGCCGCCGAGGCCGATGACCTTGATCTTGGCCCCGAGGTGCTCCTCGACGAGGTGGAATTTCAGCCGGTTCGATTCGTCGCTCATGTGTTCTCTCCTTATCCTTCCTTGAACCAATCTTTGAATTTGGACCAACCGTTCTTTTTTCTGTCCCTGGCGAGACCCCTGTTCTGCCAGATATGAAAACCGTAGAGGATGAGTCCCACCGATGTGGAGAAGTCCGGGGTCGAAACGCGGTCGACGAGGCCGCCGACGCCGCCCGGGTCGCCTCGCCGTACGGGGAGGTCAAAGATCTCCTCGGCGACCTCCTCCAGGCCCTCGAGAAGGGCCGTGCCGCCGGTGAGGACGATGCCCGAGTTCAGCGACTTGTCGTAGCCCATGCGCTTGATGTCGGAGTCGACCAGCCGGAAGATCTCCTCGGCCCGGGGCTGGATGATGTCGGCTAGGAGCTGGCGCGACAGGACCCGCGGCTTGCGGCCCTTGCCGACCGAGGGAACCTCGATCGTCTCCTGGTCCTCGACCGGGGGCCCGGCGATGCAGCCGAACTTCTTCTTGATCCGCTCGGCCTCGGGGATGGGCGTCCGCAGGCCGACGGCGATGTCGTTGGTGAAGTTGTCGCCGCCGATGGGGATGGTCGAGGTGTACCACAAGCTACCGCGCTCGTAGATGGCCACCTCGGTCGTGCCCGCGCCGATGTCGATCTGCCCGACGCCGAGCTCCCGCTCGTCCTGGGTCAGGACGGACTGGGCCGTGGCGATCTGGTTGAGGACGACCTCCTCGACGCCGATCCCGGCCCGCCCGACGCAGCTCTTCAGGTTCTGGAGCGAGGTCAGGGCGGCCGTGATGATGTGGACGTTGACCTCGAGCTTGATGCCGCTCATCCCGGCCGGGTCCTTGATCCCGTCCTGATCGTCGACGATGAACTCCTGGGGGATGATGTGGATGATGTCCCGGTCCGGGGGGATGGGGATGGCCTTGGACTGGTCGATGACCCGTTTCACGTCCTCGCGGGTGATGATCCGGTTCTTGCCCGAGACGGCGACGACGCCGCGGCTGTTGAAGCTCTTGATATGGGAGCCGGAGATGCCGAAGAAAGCCGAATCGATCTCGACGCCGGCCATGAGCTCGGCTTCTTCCTGGGCCTTCTTGATGGCCGTTGTTGTCGCGTCGAGGTCGACGACGACGCCCTTGCGCAGGCCGCGCGAGTCGGCCGTGCCGATGCCGATGATCTCGACCTTGCGCTCCTCGGTGACTTCACCGATGACGGCGACGACCTTCCGCGTCCCGATGTCGAACCCGACGATGTAGTTGTTCTTGGGCATTACTCAGTCTCCTTTGTCAGGTTGGGGACGGCGTCCCCGGCCGGCTCGGCGGCCCTCAAGTAGACCCGGCTGTCATAGCACATGTTGACGGCGGCCAGGGGGCCGAAAAGGCGTTCCCACTCCGGCCGCCGGCGCCGGAAGAGGGCTAGGTTTTCGACCGGCGATTCGCGGTCCACGACGACCCGGACGGGGTCGTCCTTGAAGATAAGTTCGAGCGACCCGTAGTCGCCGCAGCGGACGCCGGCGAGGCGGTCCCGCTCGGCGCGCGGCAGGGTCTCGAGGCAGCGCCTGGCCGCCTCCCATTTCTCGAGGAAGTTCGAGGCGAACCCGTTCTCGTCGGAGATGACAGGCAGGCGGTACTCCTCGAGTGAATAGACCCTTTCGAGGACCCGCCCTTCCTCGTCCGCAAGGAGGAGCCCGTCCCGTTCGAGGACAGCGAAGGGCGTCCTCTCGACGACCGTGATGCGCAGCTCGGAGGGGAAGACCTTCTGGATGCTGACGTCCTTGATCCAGGCCAGGCGCCGGATGTCGCCGCGCAGGGCCTGGATGTCGCAGAGGAGAATGTTGCCCAGATGCGGAACGGCGAAGTAGTTCTCCAGGGTCTGCCGCAGGTTGTCTTTGGCGCAGACGACCTCGACCTTGCGGATGGCCAGCTGGTCCCAGGTGATGAGGAAGAGATAGGCACCGCGGACGGCCAGGAAGAATCCGGCCTGGAGCCCGAGCAGGACGAGGACGTGCTTGAGGCGGAGCGCCCGGCGGCGCTTGTTCTTCTGGAGGGGGAGGTCCCGCTCTCCCGGCCGGAGGAACGGGCGGCGGGCGAAGAGGGGCCTGCTTTTTTCCCGCCCCAACTCGCCAATCACCGTCGCCATGTCAGCCTTTCGCCTCCAGCCCGGCGATGATGTCCGGGATCGTCCGGTTGATGTTCCCCGCCCCGAGGACGAGGACGATGTCGTCCGGGGCCAGGATCTTTTGAAGGACGGCCCCGATCTTCTTCAGGTCGGGCTCGAAGAAGACGTGCTTGTGGCCGAAATGGGGTCCTCTCCGGCCGGGTAGATCTCGGTCAGGACGAGGACGTCGGCCTGGTTGAAAGCGGTCGCGAACGCCGTCATGAGCTTGGCGAGCCGGGTGTAGCGGTGGGGTTGGAAGACGACCACGACGCGGCGCGGCCAGCCTCTTTTCGCGGCCTCGAGCGTCGCCTTGATCTCGGTCGGGTGATGGGCGTAGTCCTCGACGACCATGACCCCGCCGACGGTCTTGCGCAGCTCGAAGCGGCGGCCCGTCCCGGTGTAACTCTCCAGGGCCTCGAGGATCGTCCTGGCGGGCATGTCCAGGTCGAGGCCTACGGCCGCCGCGGCCATGGCGTTGAGGATGTTGTGCATGCCGGGGACCTGGAGCTTCAGCGTCCCGAGCTGCTTGCCCTTGGCGAAGAGGACCGACGCGCTGCGGAATCCGTCGAAGGCGAAGTCGCGGGCGAAAATGTCGGATTGAGCGGAAAAGCCGTAGGTGATGACCCGGCGCTCGATCTCGGGGAGGATGCTCTGGAGGTTGGGGTCGTCGAGGCAAAGGATGACCGGGCAGTAGAACGGCACCTTGTTGGCGAAGTTGACGAAGGTCTTCTTGAGCTCGTCGAGGCTCTGGTACTGGTCGAGGTGCTCCTCGTCGATGTTGGTCAGGACGGCGATGAAGGGGGAGAGGCAGAGAAAGGAACGGTCGCTCTCGTCGGCTTCGGCCACGATGAAGTCCCCGGCGCCGAGCTTGGCGTTGGCCCCGATCGTGTTCAGGCGGCCGCCGACGATGATCGTCGGGTCGAACCCGCCGGCCTCGAGGACGAGGGCGGTCATGGATGTCGTCGTCGTCTTGCCGTGCGAGCCGGCCACGGCGATGCCGTACTTCATTCGCATCAGCTCGGCCAGCATCTCGGCCCGGGGGATGACCGGGATGAGGCGGGCCCGGGCCTTCTGGACTTCGATGTTGTCCTCGTGGACGGCCGAGGAGATGACGACGACGTCGGCATCCTTGAGGTTCTCGGCCCGATGGCCGATGGCGACGTCGGCGCCGAGCTTGGCCAGCCGGCGGGTGGCGTCGTTCTCCTGAATGTCGGAGCCGGAGACCTTGTAACCCAGGTTGAGCAGGACCTCGGCGATGCCGTTCATGCCCGTCCCGCCGATGCCGACCATGTGGATGTGGTTGAGCTTGCGGTAGCCTTTCTTGGTCACGACGTGGCCTCCTTCGGAGCGGGCTTCATCAGGGACAGGCAGAGCTCGGCGATGCGGCCGGCCGGGCCGGGGAACTGGAGCCGGGCCAGGTTCTGCTCCATCGCCTCGAGCTCCCCGGCATGGTCGAGGTAGTGGAGGATGCGGGCGGCCAGGGTTTCGGGCGTGGCCTTGTCCTCGGGCAGGACCTCGGCCGCGCCGGCGGCCTCGAGTTCGCGGGCGTTCGCGGATTGGTGGTCTTCCGAAGCCCCGGCGAAGGGGACGAGCAGGGCGGCCCGCCTCGCGGCGATGATCTCGGCAAGGGTCGTCGCCCCGGCCCGGCTGACGATGAGGTCGGCCCGGCCGAAATAAGCGGCCATGCCGGGGAAGTAGGCGGCGACTTCGGCCCCGTCAAATCCGTTCGCCCGATAGGCGTCGCGGACGCGCTCCAGGTCGTTCGTTCCGGTCTGGTGCTTCATCCGGAGCCGGCCCTTGGCGGCGGCGAGAAGCGGCAGGGCGGCCGTGACTCGGTCGTTGAGGAAGCGCGATCCCTGACTGCCGCCGAAGACGAGGACGTCGAGCGTCCCCGTCCGCTTTTTCGCCGGGAGGGCGTAGAAATCCTCCCGGACGGGGTTGCCGAGGACGACGCCCTTGCCCTTGAAAGCCGGGAGCGTCGAGGGGAAGGCAACGACGGCCCGGCTGACCCAGCGGGCGAGCAGGCGGTTGGTGAAGCCGGGCCGGGCGTTCTGTTCGAGGATGACGGTCGGGACGCGGAACCACGAAGCCAGGAGGACGATCGGGCCCGAGCTGTAGCCGCCGACGCCGATAACCAGGCCGGGCCGGGTCCGGATCAAGATGGCCAGCGAATGGATGAAGGCGAGCGGAAGGATGATGAGGGCCCGCAGGCTTTTCAGGCCGCGGCCTTTGAGCCCTTCGATGCGCATGGGGATGAACTTGACGCCGTGCTCGGCCATGATCCTCTGTTCGACATCCCGGCGCGTCCCGACGTAGGTCAGGCCGAGGCCGGGCTCCATGGCCAAAAGCCTCCGGCCGACGACGAGGGCGGGGTAGAGATGGCCCCCCGTGCCTCCGCCGCTGATGACAACGCTGCGCTTCTTCATATCCTCACCGCGGTCCCGCTGTCCCCTTTTTTCTGGCTGATATGGAGCAGCAGGCCGATCGCGGCCAGCGTGCAGATGAGAGAAGACCGGCCGTAGGAGAGCAGGGGGAGGGGGGTCCCCTTGGCCGGGCCGAGCCCGAGCACGATCGAGATGTTCATCAAGGCCTGGACGACGATGGCGAAGGTGACACCCGCGGCGATCATCTTGTACGTCGGGTTGGGCGCCGCCGTGGCGATCTTCAAGCCCCTCCAGAGGAAGAGGAGGTACAGGGCGAGGGTGACGATCGTCCCCAGGAGCCCTGTCTCCTCGCCCAGAATGGCGAAGATGAAATCGGTGTGAGCGAAGGGCAGGAAGTAGAGCTTTTGTGTGCTCTGGCCGAGGCCGACGCCGACGAGCCCGCCCGAACCCAAGGCCAGCTTGGATTGGTCGACCTGGTAGCCCGAGCCGAGGACGTTCTTTTGCGAGGAGAAGAAGCCCTGGAGCCGCTCGACCCGGTAGTCGGCCTGGAAGAGGTAGAAGGCGAACAGGGCGGCGAAGAGACTTCCGGCGATGATGAAATAGCGGACCTTGACCCCGCCGATGTAGAGCATCATCGCCGCCAGCACCGCGATTAAGACCGCGGTGCCGAAATCGGGCTCGAGAAGGACGAGGACGACCGTGACGACGAGCACGGCCAAGGGTATGGCCAGGGTCTTCATCTCGTTGAGCTTGTCCTTTTTACTTTCGATGTACGTGGCTAGGAAGAGGATGAGGCTGATCTTGGCCAGCTCCGACGGCTGGAAACGAAAGCCCATGAGGACGATCCAGCGGTTGGTCCTGGCTACGGTCGGCATGGCCAGGCAGAGCATCAGCAGGAAGACCGTCAGGGCGAGGAGCCCGTAGACGAAAGCGGGCTGGAGGAAAAAGGGCTTTTTGACCGAGACGAGGAAGGCGACGATGACCAGCCCGGCCACGGCTCCCAGGATCTGCTGGGCCATGAAATGGAAGGACTGGTTGTACTTGTCCCTGGCCATGAAGCTCGACGAACTGAAGACGAAGAAGATACCGATCGCCACGAGGAAGAGGGTGATCACGAACAGGGGCACGTCGAAGCCGAACCGTCTGCGGCCGATCATGTCCGGGCCTCTTTCTTCCGCAGGCCCGCGGCGAGGAGGCGCACTTCGCGCTTGAAGGTCCGGCCGCGCTCCTCGAAGTCCTTGAACATGTCCCAGCTCGTGCAGGCCGGGGCCAGGAGGACGACGTCGCCGCGAACGGCCCGTTCGAAGGCCCTGCGGACGACGTCGCGATAATTCGAAACCCGGTCGACGGGCACGACACCGCCGAGCGCCGTTTCGATCTTGTCGGCCGCCTCCCCGACGAGGACGACCGACCGCACTCTCTTGCTGACCCCGCCGCGGAGGGGCGAGAAGTCCCCGCCCTTGCCGCGCCCGCCCAGGATGAGGACCACCGGACGGTCGAAGCTGGATAGGGCCTTGAGGGTCGCATCCACGGTCGTCGCTTTGGAATCGTTGACGAAGCGGACGCCCTTGACCCGGAGGACGTCCTCGAGCCGGTGCTCGAGCCCCCGGAAGGCGAGGATCGAGCGGCGGAGCGCCGGCGCCGGGACGCCCAGAAGGTGGCCGATGAGCGCGGCGGCCAGGACGTTCTCCTGGTTGTGGGTGCCCGGGAGCGTGATCCGTGAGGTCGGCAGGATCCTCTCGGGCTTCCCGTCGCGGACGACGACCCAGTCATCTTCGACGAACGCGCCCCGGCGGAGGCGCCTCTTGCGGCTGAAGCCGTAGACCTCGGATGCCGCTTCCCCGGCCAGGCTCCAGACGAGCGGGTTGTCGCGGTTGAGGACGGCCTTGCCCTCCCGGCCCTGCCGGAGGACGAGCTTTTTTTTGGCCCCGAAATAGTTGTCGAAGGTCTTATGCCAATCGATGTGGTTCTCGGAGACGTTGAGGATGGCCGCGACCGCGGGGGTGAACCTCTCGGTGTATTCGAGCTGGAAGCTCGAGATCTCGGTCACGTAGATGTGATCGTCGCGGCTCTTGTCGACGAAGGAGACGAGAGGGGTGCCGATATTCCCGGCCAGGCGGGCCTTGAGCCCGGCATCCCGGAGGATGTTGTAGACGAGGGTCGTCGTCGTCGACTTGCCGTTCGAGCCGGTGATGCCGACGATCTTGCCCCGCAGGAAGAGGTAGGCCAGCTCGATCTCGGAGATGACCGGGACGCCTTTTTCACGGGCGGCCAGGATCTCCGGAAGGGGAGGGACGCCTGGGCTGGGGATGATGAGGTCGGCGCCGAGGAAGGATTCCGGGCGGTGGCCGCCGGTCTCGAAGAGAACGCCCCGCTCCGTCCAGGTTCGGACCTTGTCGCCGAAGGCCTCCGCGGCTTTTTTTTCGGTGACGCGGATCCGTGCCCCGCGGTCGAGGAGGAAGCGGCAGAGGGCTTCTCCCGTCCGCTCGAAGCCGACGATAAGGACGTTTTTATCCCTGAGTTCCATGTCTATCTCAATTTCAATGTCGCCAGGCTGAACAGGGCGAAGATGATGCCCAGGATCCAGAAGCGGATAACCACCCGGCCCTCGGGCCAGCCGGAGAGTTCGAAGTGGTGATGGAGCGGGGCCATCTTGAAGATGCGCTTGCCCTTGCTCAGCTTGAAGTAAGAGACTTGGAGGAGGACGGAGAGCGCTTCGAGGATGAACACGCCGGCCACGGTGAAGAGCAGGAACTCCTGCTTGATGAGCAGGGCGATGACGGCCATCGTCCCGCCGAGCGACAGGGCGCCGACGTCGCCCATGAAGACCTGGGCCGGGTGGCAGTTGAACCAGAGAAAGCCGAGGCAGGCGCCGGCGAAGGCGCCGACGAAGACCGTCAACTCGGCGGCGAGCGGCACCCGGGCGATGTTGAGGTACTGGGACCAGAGGGCGTGTCCGGCGACGTAAGTCAGGGCGGTCAGGGCCGTGGCGCTGATCAGGGTCAGGCCGATGGCCAGGCCGTCCAGCCCGTCGGCGAGGTTGACGGCGTTGGACGAGCCGACCAGGATGAAGACGATCCAGGGCAGGTAGAGCCAGCCGAGGAACGGGACCCACTGCTTGAGGAAGGGGAAGCTCAGGCTCAGGTCGAACTCACCGCGTGAGCCCATCCAGATAAAGACAAGGCCGATCGCCGCCGCGAGGAGTGTCTGGAGGAGGAGCTTCTGGCCGGTTCTGAGGCCCAGGGATTGTTTCCGGCGGACCTTGAGGACGTCGTCGATGAGGCCGACGAGGCCGAAGAGGACCATGGACAGGACGGCGACCCAGACGTAGAGGTTGTCCAATTTTCCCCAGACGAGCGTCGGGACGAGCGTGCAGATGATGATCAGCAGGCCGCCCATGGACGGCGTCCCTTTCTTGGCATAGTGGGACTGGGGCCCTTCGGGCCTGATCTCTTGTCCGATCTGACGTTTTTGGAGGAACCGGATCAGCCGGGGGCCGAGGAGGAAGCTCAGGACGAGGGCGGTGATCCCGGCCAGGGCCGTGCGCACGGTGATGTAACGGAAGATGTTGAAGAAGAAAAAATCGCCGCGCAGGGGAACGAGGAGCCAGTACAGCACGGTCTACTCCTTTCCTCTCGCTTTGAGCTTGTCGACGATCGTCTCGGTTCTCATCCCCCGCGAGCCCTTGACCAGCACGAGGTCGCCGTCCCGGACTATGTCCGGGATTGCCGCCGCGGCGGCCGCGGCGTCGGTGAAACGATAAATGGCGGCGGCGCTCATGCCCGTCCCGGCCGCGCCCTCGGCGATCAGGGCGGCGAGGGGGCCGACGGCGACGAGGACGTCCCAGCCCGCGCGGGCCGCGACCTCGCCCGCCCGCCGGTGGAACTCCTTTTCGCCCTCACCGAGCTCGAGCATATCGGCGAGGACGGCGACCTTCCGCGCTGCCGGAAGGGCGGCCAGGCTTCTCAAGGCGCACTCGAGGGCGCGGGGGTTGGAGTTGTAGGAGTCATCGCAGACCCGGATGCCGCCGCTCGTCTCGACCAGCGCACCGCGCCCGGAGAAGGGCTGAAGAGCGAGAATGGCCGGCCGGATCTCCGCGAGCCGAAGGCCGAGGGCGAGGCAGACGGCCGAAGCCGCGAGGAGGTTCGAAACGGCGGCGTCGTTGACGAACGGAAAAGCGATACGGGCGGATTCCCGTCCGTATCGCAGGAGGAACTCGAAACCCGAATAACCCTTGGACTTGACCTCCTCGGCCCGGACGTCGCAGCCCCGCGTCCGGCCGAAGGTCACTCTCCGGCCGGCGAAGCCCGAGGCGATCTTCATGACCAGAGGGTCGTCGCCGTTGAGGACGGCCATCGCGCCCGGCCCGGCCCCGTCGAGGATCTCCTTCTTCGCCAGGGCGATGTCGTCCAGGCCCTTGAAGAACTGGAGGTGGACCGGGCTGATGTTGGCGATCACGGCGACGTCGGGCGGGGCGATCCGGGTCAGGGTCCGCAGCTCCCCGGCGGCGCTCAGGCCCATCTCGAGGACGGCCACTTCGTCGTCCGGCCGGAGCCGGAGGAGCGAGAGGGCCAGTCCCAGGTAGTTGTTGAAGTTCCCCTCGGACTTGAGGACGCGGAAGCGGCCGGCGAGCAGGGCCGCCGCGAATTCCTTGGCCGTCGTCTTGCCGACGCTCCCGGTGATGCCCACGACCTTGACCGGCCGCCGGGCGAGGACGTCGCGGGCGAGCGCCTGGAGGGCGGCCACCGTATCATCGACCTGGACGAGGCCGAAGTCCTTGACGGGGAGGGGGACCGGACGGGCGACGACGGCGCCCGCCGCGCCCCTGGCCGCTGCGGCGCCGACGAAGTCGTGGCCGTCTCTCTTCCCGATGACGGCGAAGAAGAGCCCGCCCGCGGCGGCCAGCCGGGAGTCGATGCCGTAGCTTTCGAAGGTCAGTGCGGGGGAGCCCTGCAGGATGGTCCCGCTGGCGATCCGAGCGATCTCGTCGAGCCTAAGCCTGGCCATGCTCAGACGGCTTCCATCGCCCGGAGCGTCTCTTCGACGACTTCGATATCGCTGAAGTGAACGGTCCGGTCCTTGAAGATCTGGTAATCCTCATGGCCCTTGCCGGCGATGAGGACGATGTCGCCCTTGTTCGCCGTGGCCAGGGCCAGGACGATGGCCTTTCTCCGGTCCGGCTCGACCTCGTAAGTCTTGACGGCTTCCTTCTCGAAGCCCTTTTCGATGGCGGCGATGATGTCCATCGGCTCTTCGGAGCGCGGGTTGTCCGAGGTCAGGATCGTCCAATCCGCCAGGCGGGCGGCCACCCGGCCCATCCGCTCCCGTTTCTCCTTGTCCCGGTTGCCGCCGGCCCCGAAGACGAGGATGACCCGGCGCGGCTTGAACTCGCGGGCCGTCGTGAGAATGTGCTCGAGGGCGTTGTCCGTGTGGGCATAATCGACGACGACCTGGAGGCCGCGGCCGTTCGGGACCCGCTCGAAGCGGCCCGGGACGCCCGCGAGCCCGGCGATGCCCCTGCCGATGACGTCCGGGGGGACGTTGAGCGCCAGGGCCGCGGCCGCCGCAGCCAGGATGTTGTAGAGGTTGTGCCGGCCGACGAGGGCCGACTGGACCCTCATCACGCCGCCGGGGTAGGAGACCTGGGCGTCGATGCCGTCCTTGGACATGGCGTATTTCAGGGCCCGAACGATGGCCGCGGGCTCGAGGCCGAAGGTGACGGTCTTCATGGGCAGCTCGGCGACGAGCTTTTGGCCCCAGGGATCGTCCATGTTGACGACGGCGGCGCTCCTCTTGTGGTTGAGATAGAAGAGCTTTTTCTTGGCCTCGAAGTAGGCCTCCATGGACGGATGATAGTCCTGGTGCTCCCCGCTGAGGTTGGTGAAGACGGCGACGTCGTAACTCACGCCCCAGACCCGCTTCTGCTCCAGGGCGTGGGAGGAGACTTCCATGACGCAGTGGGTGACGCCGGCGTCGAGCATGTCCTTGAGCAGGGCCTGCAGGTCGGGGGCCTCGGGGGTCGTCCGCGGCGCCGCGACCTTCCACCCCGGCCGCCGATATTCGATCGTCCCGATGACTCCGGGCGCGGCGCCGGCGGCGCGCAGGATCTCTTCGAGGAGGTAGGTGGTCGTCGTCTTGCCCTTGGTCCCGGTGACGCCGACGACCTTCATCCGGTCGGAGGGGTGCCCGTAGAAATTGGCCGCGGCCAGGGCCAGCGCTTCGCGCGCGTCGGCGACCTGGAGCCAGGGCGTCGCGCTCGCCGGGGGCTTGGGCCAGGTCGAGAGGACGGCCGCCGCGCCGTTCGCCTCGGCCTCGGCCACGAAGTCCATGCCGTTGCGGGCCGCGCCGCGCAGGGCCGCGAAAAGGAATCCGGGCCCGACGGACTTGGAGTTGTAGGCGATCCCGGAGATTTCTTCGTTCCCCGGCCCGCCTCCGGCGAGAATGTCGACGTTCCGGACGACGTCCCGGAGCTTCATGGCCTCTCGCCTTTCGCCATGCCCGCGGTCAGGATGCGGGCGGGCAGCGGCCGTTCCGGAGGGACGCGGAGATAGCGCAGGATCTGGCGGGCGATGTCCCGGAAGACCGGGGCGCAAACCTGGCCGCCGTAGTAGCCTTCCTTGGGCTCGTCGAGGACGACGATCATGGCCAGCCGGGGCCTCTCGACGGGGACGAAGCCGACGAACGAGGCCGTGTACTTCCTGGTGTAGGCGTTCAGGGCGGGATCGTACTTCTGGGCGGTCCCCGTCTTCCCGGCGATCCCGAAGCCGTCGAGCCGGCCGGCCATGGCCGTGCCCTCCTCGACGACGGGCTCGAACACGCGGCTGACGAGCTCTTTGGCCGTCTTTTCGCTGATGACCCGGACCGGGCCGCCGGCCGCCCCGAGCGCGCTGCGGTCAAGGACGGGGTGGCTTTCTTCGTCCTTGACGACGACATGGGGCCGGACGAGAAGTCCGCCGGTGGCATAGACGTTCATGGCCACGAGGATCTGGAGTGGCGTGACCGCGACCTCGTAGCCGATGGCGATATGCGGTAGGGCGGTTCTTTTGTTCCACGCCGCCGGCGGACGGACGAGGCCCGATGCTTCGGCCGGAAGGTCGATGCCTGTCTTCGTTCCGAAGCGGAAGGCTTTGATCGTGTCGTAGTACTCGGCGATCGTCAGTTTCTGGGCGAAGAGCACCGTGCCGACGTTGGAAGAATGGATAAGGACATCCGAGAAGCTCAGGACGCCGACGCGCTCGTGATCGCGGATGGTCAAGCCGCCGATGGTGATGGAACCGGCGCTGCAATCGAAGAGATCGGTGAAGCCGACGCGGTTCCTCTCCCGGGCGGCCGCCGCGGTGACGATCTTGAACGTCGAGCCGGGCTCGTAGCTCAGCTGCACGGCCCGGTTCATCCAGGCGTTCTTCGGGCCGGGATAATCGTTGACGTCGTAGCTGGGCAGGCTGGCCAGGGCCAGGATCTCTCCCGAAGACGGCTCCATGACGATGACCGCGCCCCACGCTGCTTCGTGTTCGGCCATGGCCCGGGCGAGTTCCTTCTCGGCGTAGTACTGCATCGTCGCGTCGATCGTCAGGACGAGGTCCCGGCCTGGGACGGGCGATTTGATGACCTGGGTCTGGTAGTCGCGGCCGCCGTTGACCTTGAAGACGACCTTCGCGCCCTCTTCCCCCTTCAGGACGTCGTCGTAGCGGGCCTCGACCCCGGTCTTGGTGTCTTCGGTCAGACTGAGGCCGCCGAGAACGTGCGCGGCCAGGCTCCGCAGGGGATAATGCCTCCTCGTCGCGGGCTCGAACTCGACGCCCGGCAGCTTCAAGGCCATGACCCGGGCCGCTTCCTCCTCGGAGATTTTCTTTTTCACGTAGGTGAAGGGGCTGTTGTTTTTCAGCCGGCCCAGGATGGTGGAAACTTCTTTCTCGGACAGGCCGAGAAGGCCCTGAAGGGCGAGGACCTTGGCCCGTTCTTCGGTCGGCGTTTCTTTCTCGACCGACCGGATATGGACCGACACGGCGGGAAGGCTGCAGGCTAGGATCTCGCCGTTGCAGTCGAAGATCGTCCCCCGCCGGGGCTCCATCGTGATCTTGTCCCGGTTCTGGTCGAGGACGGCCGTCTTGGCCCGGGCGTGGCCGAAAACCTGGATCTGGACGAGCCGGAGGGCCACGACGGCCGCCCAGGCGATGAGGGCGAAGCTCAGGACCAGGGTCCGCTTCCGGATGTCGCTCTCGTAGAATGTCCTCATCGGCGGCGCCTCAACGGGGCGTGTCCCGTTTCTCGTAGATGACCTCGGCGTCCTTGGGGTCGACGAGCCCCAGGGATTCCCGGGCGATCTTCTCGACCCGCGCCGGGTCGAGGAGGGCGGCCTTGCGCAGCTTGAGCGTTTCGATGGCCTGCTCGAGTTCCCGGATCTTGTCCTCGCTCTTGCCGATGTCGATGCCGAGCTTGACCGACTCGGTCTGGTACCAGACGTAGAAAGTCAGAATGCCGACGACGGTGACGAGCAGGGCGGCGCCTAGGGCGATCCCCCGCGGGCTCCATTTCCGGCGGACCATTCAGACCCTCTCCGCGGCCCGCAGCTTGGCCGAGCGGGACCGGGAATTGGCGGCGACCTCTTCCTCGCCGGCCATCACTGGTTTCTTGGTCAGGATCGAAAGAAGGGGAGCGCGGTCGGACGAGGAGGCCAGGCCGGCGAACGTGTGCTTGACGATCCGGTCCTCGAGCGAGTGGAAAGAAATGGCGACGAAGCGCGTTCCCGGGATCGAGAGCCGCGCCGTCTCCTCGATGAATGGGCCGAGCCCCTCGAGTTCCTGGTTGACCTCGATGCGGAGCGCCTGGAAGGCCTTGGCCGCCGGATGGATCCGCCCCCTCTGCGGACGCCACTTGTAGACCTCTTCCGTGAGGATCCTCAGGTCGGAGGTCGTTTCGAGCCGGCCGAGCTTGCGCAGGTGGACGATCTCCCGGGCCAGCCGCCGGGTCTGGGCGAGCTCGCCGTATTTGGCGAAGATCTCGGCCAACTTCTGCTCCGGGTAAGTGTGGAGGATCTTCCCGGCCGTCGTCTTATTTCTCAGGTCCATGCGCATGTCCAAAGGCCCTTCATGGGTGTGGCTGAAACCGCGTTCCGGCGAATCCAGCTGGAAAGACGAAATGCCCAGGTCGACGAGGACCCCCCGGACTTTCTTGAAGGGGATGCCGAGCTCGGGGAGGCGCTTGAAATCCGCGTGGAAGAGCTTGACCCTCCCAGCGTAATCCGCGAGCCTTTCCCGGGCCTTCTCCAGGGACTGCCCGTCACGGTCCAGGCCGATCAGCTTGGAACGGGGATTCCTCTCCAGGATCGCGACGGCATGTCCCGCCAGGCCCAGCGTGCAGTCGACATAAGTCCCTTCCCGCCCCGCGTCGAGGAACTCAAGGACTTCCGTCGGCAGGACCGGGCAATGTCCTATCTCCGTCATTCCGGCTTTCCTCGAGGGATGAGGCGGGCGATGCTCTCGAAATCCTCGTCCGAGAGCGGTTTCTCCTCGAGAGTTCCGTCGAGAACATCCTTGTTCCAAATCTCCAGATGGTTCGATAGACCCAGGACTTCGACCTCGTCCCGGAGCTTGGCTTTTTCCCTTAGGGTCTGGCTGATCAAGACCCGTCCCTTGGAATCGAGCTCGTGCCGCGAGCCATGCCGGTTGACGCGGAGCATGAACTTGCGGACGTCGGGACGAAGATGGACGGCGCCCTCGGCCGTGAGGTCCGTCATCGAGAGCCAAACGGACAGGGGATAGATCTTGATCGAATCGTCGGACAGCGAAGTGACGAAGAGGTCTTTGCCGTAAACTTGTTCGATGACTTCGCGGAATTTCTCGGGAATTTTGATGCGTCCGGAGGCGTCCACCCGCGCGGTATAGCTGCCGATCAAAACATTGGCCATATATGTGCGTCCCGATTTGTCCCGTTTCATCCCAAATATATGAGAGAAAATAGCAAAAGTCAAGCAAAATAAGCCCAAAAAAAGACTAAAAAACCGGGGCCCTAAATAAGGTTCAGAATTAGGGGAAGAGGGCTAGGAGTTGGGGGGTCGGTCGGGGGACGCGGTCAGCCGGCCCTTCCCGAGCCGTTTTTCCCGTCCGCGGCGGGCACGGCGGCCAGCAAGTCCTTGGCCTTTTCCAGGTCCTTTTCCTGGACCATGACCTTGAACTCGGCCAGCCCGTCGACCGTGAACGGATAGACGAAGGGCGCCGTCCGGCCGCGGACGACGCAGGCGATGCCGTGGCTTTCGAGGAGACTCTTGATCAGGTCCGCTTCGAACGGGCCGAAGACGCGCGCGGCTTCGGCGAGGTCGGCGTTGTCGTCCCGCGGCTTGTTCTTTTCGTCGGGTTCGGACATGGGACACGCCCTTTCCTGGAATTGAGATAGTCGTCGAGGATCTTCCGATGGTCGAAGGCCAAACGCAAGTTCCGGTCCCGGGGATCGACGACGACCGCGGCCCGCGCGTCGTCGGCGGCCTTCGGCTCGCCCTTAGCCCGGGCGATGAACACCGTCGAAATGGTGTGAAGACGCGGGTCCCTCCCGGGGTCGGAGTAGGCGTGGAACTGGCCGAGGAGCTCGACGTCGAGCGATGTCTCCTCGCGGGCCTCGCGGACGGCCGCCGCCTCGAGCGTCTCGCCGTAATCGACAAAGCCGCCGGGAAGGGCCCAGCCGGGCGGCGGGTTCCTGCGCTCGATGAGGACGATGCCTCGCGCCTTCCGGCCGTCCATGACTTCGATGATGATGTCGACGGTGGGCACGGGGTTGCGGAATTTCGGGCGCGGCATTCTCACTCCTGACAAGTCTCCTAGTCTGATGCGCCCATTGTAGGGGGCCCCCTCCGTGCTTGTCAATCGACACCGTCCCCATTGGGGGCGGTCCCTCTTTCAGGCTGCCCTAATTGGGGACTATCGTCCCCAATTAGGACTGCCCACAAAGTGTGCTGTCCCCAGAAGGGTACAAAGGGGGCCGGGGCGGACGGGCCGTTAAGGCAGGGTGATTGGCACGAAAAATGCTATTATAATAGATGATGTAAAATGCCTGGAGACGAGGAGACGGCAATGAAAAGAGGGGGGTTTCGAAAAGTCATTTTAGGCATTGTTTTTCTGGTTGCGTCATCCGGGCTGTGGGCGGCCGAGCATTACAAGGTCGTCAACGGCCCGAGGGATTTCTATTTCGGACATATCAGCTATATCGAGGCCACCCAGGAAGGGACAGACCCGGTCGTCCTGCGCGAGGGGCAATCGGTTCCCGAACAAGCCGTCCTCAACCTGCCCGTCGGCCCCGGCGACACGGTCCGGACCTCGGCCGACCGGCGCTGCGAGATCCAGTTCGACACGGGGACGGTCGTCCGCCTCGACTTTAACACCGCAGTTCGGGTCGAGACGATCCTGGCCCGCAGCTTGAGCAGCCTCGAGCAGATCTCCAACCTGGCCCTCGACAAGGGCCGGATCTATGTCATGTACAGGGAGTACGACCGCCGCGAGATATTCCAGGTGCTGACCCCCAACGCGGCCGTCAAGATGAAACATAACTCGGTCGTCCTCATCACTGCGGCGGAGGACGGCTCGACCGAAACCCAGGTGAAGTATGGCAAGACCCAAATGCGCTTCGGCGCGAGCGATAGACTCCTCGATGACCAGGCGGTCAGAAAGGGCGAGCGGCTGATCGTCCAGAAGGACAGTCAGTTCCAGCTCGCTACCTCCGTCGAGGGCACCGCCTTCGACCTCTGGAACAAAGAGGTCAACGCCCATTTCGAGGACCTCCATAAAGGCCTGAGCCCGCTCCCCAAGCCCATTCAGAGACTCCCCGCGGCCGTCTTCTATTTCGCCCAGAACTACGGCGACATGTACGGAGAATGGCTCTGGGACGACATTTACGGCTACGTCTGGCGCCCTTTCATCGACAACGGTAGGTACCCCTGGGGCTGGGGACCCTATTACTACGGTCAATGGGCCATGACCGGCGGGCAGATGTTCTGGGTGCCTCAGGAGCCCTGGGGCTGGATCCCGTATCACCTCGGCATCTGGCAGTGGGACAAGAAACACGGTTGGGTCTGGCTCCCCGGCTCGATGTTCGCGCCGGCCTGGGCGACCTGGGATTTCTATTTCGGTTTCGCCTGCTGGCGGCCGTGGGGCCTTTACGATTGGATGGGCGGGTACGGCGCCTATGGCTACGGGATGTCCGGTTTTTCCTACCTCGACGGCGGCTGGATCTATTCGCCGTATTGGAATACCGGCCCGGGCACGCCCCAGCGGCCCGCCTGGACCGTCGTTCGCAAAGACCAGCTCAAGCAGCCGGCGATGACGGCCTATCCCGTTCCCCCGGAGCTCACGGGCGTCCTCAAGAAAGCGACCGCGGCCTACGAAAAGGGCGATGCCCGGATCCGGGATTCGGCGAACGACATCCCGCGGCACCTCGTCTTCGTCGCCAAGGGCGACCTCGCGTCCCGCGCGATCAACGAAAAAGCCCTGACTTGGGCGGAGGTCCCGAAGTCCGGCGCTCCCCCGGCCAAGGAGTCGGGAGTCGTGCGCCGCCTCGCCGACTTTCAGCGCGAAGCCGCCCGGGCCTTCCGCGGCGGAGAAACGCCTGCGGCCGGTCCGCAGAGACATGTCGACCCGGCCGGGAAGACCGTCGACGGAGGTAATTTCATTGCCGTCCCCTTGGCTCCCGGGCGCTCTGAAACTCCGGTCCGGAGGGACGATGCTCCCCTGGCGGGAAAGAACGCCGGAGGAGCGGCCGCCGGTCCGGGCGCGCGGTTCCGCGACTGGAATCCCGACGTCCGGGTCGCCCGCGAACTGGGCGTCCATATCGAATATTCCAGCCGGGGGAACGAGGTCCGCTGTCCCGAACTGAAGATCTCTTCACGGGACCGGGAGCGCAGCGCGGGCCTCGTCCCGCACCTGACCTCGCAAGGGGTTAGCTACGGGCCGGCTTCCTCGGTCGGCGGCGGCGATTCTGGTTCGTCCGGCTCCTCGGAAACTTCCAGTGCGTCGTCGTCGGCGGCGAGATCGTCCGACCGCTCCTCCGGCCGCTCCGAAGGCAAGGAGTCCAAGGGGAGCGAAGGCGGGAAGATCAAAAACTGAGGCTGGGGAAGAGCGTTAGGGTAAGGCGGGGCACCTCGAGGGCGATGCGGAGCCTGTCGACCTCCTTCTTGTAGACTTCCAGGAATTCCTTGCGCAGAGGGTCGGCCGGCTTGAACTTGTGTCCCAGCGGATTGACGGGTCCGCCGTGATAGTAGATCCGGTAGTCGAGATGAGGCCCCGTCGAATCCCCCGATGAACCGACGTACCCGACGATGTCCCCGCCCTTGAGCAGGGCGCCATTGCGAACGCCCCGGCCGAAGCCGCTCAAGTGGAGGTACATCGTCTCGTAGGAATTCTTGTGCCTCATCTTGACCGTGTTGCCGGCCGCGCCGTTCCGTCCCGCGAAGGTTACCTCGCCGTCGGCTGTGGCCTGGACCGGCGTCCCGATGGGAGCCGCGTAGTCGACGCCGTAATGCGGCCGGTAGATCTTGTAGATCGGATGGAACCGGCTGGCCGAGAAGCGCGAGGTGATCCGGGGCGTCATGAACTTGATCGGCGAACGGAGAAAATCCTTCCGCCGCGACCCGCCGTTCTCGTCGAAATAGTCCGAGGCCTTGGTATCGGGGTAGGTGAAGCGGAAGGCCTGGAAGACGCGCCCGCCGTTTGTGAACTCGGCGGCCAGGATGTTGCGGTACCCGGCGAACCGGCCGGCCAGGTATTTTTTCTCGACGTAGATGCGGAAGGAGTCCCCCTTGCGCAGGTCGGTGTTGAAATCGATATCCCAGCCGAAACAGAGTTCGACGAGGTCGAGGGCCAGGCTGTCCTCTTCGCCGGCCTTGTTCAGGGCCCCGATCAGGCTGTCCTCGATGACGCCCCAGGCGAAGGCCGGTCGGACCTCGAAGGAGACGTACTTCACCTCCGCCTTGATCCCGTCCGCGTCGTTGCGGACGACGAGGAAGCGCGTTTCGTCGATATCGTACTCGAGCGTCTTCCACGGTCCGCCCGGCCGGGAGAACAGTCGCAGTTGCTGCCCCGCCCGGATCTTGCCCAGGTCGTAGACGGGCTTGACGGTTTCCTTGATCCTGTGGATCTCGAGGTTGTCGAAATCGCGCCTCTTGAGAAGGTCGGCCAGGCTGGACCTCGGAAGGATGATGATCCTCTCCTCCTCGAGCGCCGGGATTGTGGGGGTCGCGGGGGCCCGGACGATCGCGGCCTCGGCGGGTCCCGACGGCAGAGGCCCGGCCGGCACGGCCGCTTCCGGCGGGAAGACGACACGGATGACGAAGACAAGGACGGCGACGGCGCAGGCGAGAAGGACGAGGGCCGCGGCGATGCGCGCTTCGTTGACCCGTCTCCGCGGTTTTCCGCGGCCGGCTCCCGGGTCGATGGTCAACTTGAGTCGTCCCATCCTTTTGGCGCGTCTAGGAAGGGATTTCTTTAGGCTCCGGCTTTTTCCGGGGCTGTTTCCGGAAAGCCCGGACGAGGGCGACCGTCGGGCCGGAGAGGACGTTCAGCCCGAAGTAGAGGAGGAGGAAGATGCGCGTGTAGAACAGCACGCCGAAGAGCGAGACGGCGAGGAAGAGAGCGGTTCGGATGTCGATCCGGTGGCCGATGAAAGTCTTGACGAAATTCCGGTAGGGGAACGTGCTGACCATGCACAGGGAGACGACAAGGGTCAGGACGGCCACGAAGAAGCCGGATTGCCGCGTGGCCAGCGGGACGGGGTGGAAATTGACGACTGCGGCCATAAACATGGCCGCTGAGGGCACCGTCAATCCCTGGTAATGTTTCCGGTCCGAGGGAACCCGGCTGCGGACGTTGTAGCGGGCCAGCCGGAGGACGCCGGCCGTCAGGAAGATGAAGCTGAAGAAAACGGCCGGCGGTCCGGCCATCTCCATGCCCCAGAAATAAAGGAGCACCGACGTTGCTAGGCCGAAAGAGACCGAGTCGGCCAGGGAATCGAGTTCGACCCCGAAGTCGGACGGCGTGTGCGTCGCCCGGGCGACCAGCCCGTCCAGCCCGTCCATCAGCGCGGCGATGATGATCAGGAACGCGGCCATCCTGTAGCGGCCCTGGAAGGTCAGGAGGACGCTCATGAAGCCGAAGAACAGGTTGGTTAGGGAAAACAAGCTGGGCAGGACCATGACGCCTTTGGGTGGTTTCTTTGCTTTCATGGCTGGACCTCGGCGATGACGGTTTCGCCGGCCTTCACTTTCTGGTGAAGTCCGACTTTGAGGACGGCGTCATGAGGGAGCGTGAGCTCGACCCGCGACCCGAAGTACATCAGTCCGACCTTCTGTCCGCGGGCGACGGACGCGCCGGCCTTGACGAAGCACTTGATGCGGCGGGCGGCGACGCCGACGATCATCTTCATAACCAAGTCCCTGCCGCCGCCCTTGAGGACGAGGGTGTTCGATTCGTTGTGCGTACCGGCCTCGGGCTTGTAGGCGGGCAGGAACTTGCCGGGGTGGTAGTCGGCGCGGACGATGGTCGCCGTGAGGGGCGAGCGGACGAGATGGACGTCGGTGAGGGAAAGAAAGACCGTGACCTTGTTCACGGGCCCGGCCAGGTCGGGGTGGGAGGGGAGGGCGTCGATACCGAGGACCTCGCCGTCCGCGGGCGACACGAGGAGATGCTCGCCGGGCGGCGGGACCCGGTCGGGGTCGCGGAAGAAAAAGGTAAAGGCAGCCGCGAGGAGAAAAAAGAAGACGGCAAGCGGCCACCAGCCATGCGCCAGAAAAGCGAGGGTCAGAGCGAGAGAGGAGAGAATAAACGGAAGACCCTCTTTGGCGATCCTCATCCTGCTCCTTACCGGTCGGCCCAAGAATACGCGGCCAGGAAGGCCACCTTGGCGGCGTCGGCCATGATGTCGGGGTTGATCCTGTAGATCGTGTCCCCGGTCTGGTGATAGGCGAGGTGCGGCCCGTTCGACCCGAGGCTGGCGGCGGGGATGCCCTTGGCGAAGAACGGCGCGAAATCCGAGCCGCGGACGCCGACTCCCCGGATGACGCCCAGGCCGCGGACCACCTTGACGGACTTGTCGGCCTCTTCGATGGCCTTCCCGAATTCGGCCGGCTCGGCCGACGCGGCGCCCCAGAGACCATCGCCCTCGCCCGTCATGTCGAAGTTGAACATGCCGACGACCTTGTCGAAGGGTCCGGGCACGTGGTCGACGAACCAGGTCGAGCCCTGGAGCCCCAGTTCCTCGCCGCCGAACAGGGCGATGACAATGGAGCGCTTGGGCCTGCGGGCAAGGCCGGCGAACGCCTTGCCGACCTCCATGACCGTGGCGCTGCCGCTCCCGTTGTCGTCGGCGCCCGGGAAGAGGAGGCCCATGTGCTCGCCCGTGTGGTCGAAATGGCCGCCGATGACGACGCACTCCCTGCGGAGCTTCGGGTCGGAACCCTCGACGTAGGCGACGATGTTATACCCGACACCCTGGGGAAAATGCCGTGATTCGACGGCCAGCCTGATCTTGGCCAGGAGGGGGAAGGAGATGGGCCGCTTGAACGTCGTCAGCGATTTTTTCAGGTCCGCCGAAGTCGAGTTGACCTCTTTGAGGACGGCGTCCATGACCTTCTCGCTGATCATAGCCGGGGTGAACCCCTCGAGCCAATCGCCGTTGGGGTTGGAGGCGATCTCGGAATAGATATAGATGATGCCCAGCGCGCCCTTGTCGCGGGCCGCTTTCATCCGGGTCCGGTGCTCGTCATGAACCTGGTATTTTTTGTCCGCGTCCGGAGTGCCGCGGAAGCAGATGACGAACTTGCCCTTGACATCGAGCCCGGCGTAGTCGTCGTAGCCGATGTCCGGAGCGGAAATGCCCCAGCCGACGAAGACGGTTTCGGCCGTCCGGTCCGCGCTGTCCGAGTAGAGAAGGGGCAGGAAGTCCTTCTCGGGGATGAGTTTCATCTCCTTGAATGACGGAGCCTTGCCGGCGTCCGGCTTCCCTTCGGGGAGGAGGATGGTCATTTCGGCCTTGTCGATGACCGTGTAAGGGGAGGGATAGGGCTGGAGGTAGCGGTCCTTGCCGGAGATGGGTTTGAGCCCCCAGGATTCGAGCTTGCGGGCCGCCCACTGGGCGGCGGCGGTGTAGCCGGGGTGGCCCGTCAGCCGTCCGGCGAACTCGGGCGAAGCGAGCGTCTTGACGACGTCATACGCTTCCGATGCGCTGATGGACTTGAGCCCGTCATGGAGGTTCTTGTCGAGCGTCTGGGAAGGCGAGGCTGTCGACAGCAGGAGGACGAGAAACAGGGCGGCGAGCGGGCGGTTTTTCAGCATGGACCTATAGATCTCCCTTCCGGCCAAGTGTCAGCCACCGAAGATGATAGACCCTTCGGCCGTAAAAGTAAACCAGCCTACTTTCTCAGCGACCGCCGGCGGGAGATTTCCTTTTTGACGGCCGGGTGAAGGATGAAGAGGTAGTAGACGATAAGGAGGGCCAGGATGAGAGCGAAGCGGGAGACGTTGCCCCGGACGAGGGACACGACCGCGTAGGCGACGGCGACAAGAAGGCCGCCCACGTGCAGGAAGGCGAAAATCGTATCGAACAACGCCCGTTTCCGGCTTTTGGAGCGGCGGGAGGCGTCGAGCGTCGCCCGGCGCGACAAGCCTTATTTCCCGTCGACGACCGTGGCCGAAAGGATGGTGATCGGCTCGAGGGGGACGTTCTGATGGCCGCTCTTGTTGCCCGTCGGGACCTTGGCGATGGCGTCGACGATGTCCATCCCGGCGACGACCTTGCCGAAGACGCAGTATTTCATTTCGTCCAGCTGGGAATTGTTCACGAGGTTGATGAAGAACTGGCTCGTGGCGCTGTCGAGGTCCTGGGTCCGGGCCATGGCCGCGGAGCCGCGGGCGTTCTTCAGGCCGTTGCCGGACTCGTTTTTGATGGCGGGCTTGCCGGACTTCTGGCTCATCTCGGCCGTCAGGCCGCCGGTCTGGATCATGAAGCCGGGGATGACCCGGTGGAAGATCAACCCGTCGTAGAATTTGTCGTTGACGTAATCCAGGATGTTCTTGACGGTGATGGGCGCCTTGGCCGGGTAGAGCTCGATGGTGATGTCGCCCTTGGTCGTCTTGAACAGGACCTTGGGGTTCGCGGCCGGGGTCTGGGCGAGGGCCACTCCGGCGAGGAAGATACTCGCGGTGATGAGAATGGGGAGAATGTTTCGGGTCATGGAAGCCTCCTAGGGAACTATCCGAGAACGACAAAATAGCAGAAACGGCGGGGCGAATCAAATGGACGGGGGCCCGGGCGAACGGCCTCCTTTGACTTGAGCCGGGTACGAACGTAAAATACGCCTCCACCCCATCACCGAAGGAGGAAGGACCATGAAGATCTCCCGCCGACTCATCCCGGCAGTAATTTTTGTTCTCGTGGTTACTGGGCTAGGCCTCAATTCCCAGCAGGCCGCGACCCAAGTTACGGACGAGTCCAAGATCCTCGAGGCCATGCATCTCATCCAAAGCCAGCCTCTCTACGACTACGTCAAAGAGATGGTCTCTGAGAAATACGGCGGCCGGCTGACCGGAACCAAAGAATACGAGGCCTGCGGCGCTTGGGTCGAGTCCC
Organism: Candidatus Aminicenantota bacterium; assembly: GCA_026393975.1. GTDB lineage: Bacteria > Acidobacteriota > Aminicenantia > Aminicenantales > Saccharicenantaceae > RBG-16-66-30. The sequence goes on from JAPKZD010000003.1 coordinate 242,287, forward strand.
TCCTTAAGGGTTGGGGCGTCCAGCCGGCGGGCGACAACGGGACCTACCGGCAGAATTTTCCCAATCCTTATACGACCGTCTACCCGGGCGGCGTGTGCGTCCTGCATGTGCCCTATGGGAAGAACGGCGTCGTGAAGAAATACTACAAGTACGAGGATGAATTCATCCCCGGCGGGACTTCGGGGTCGGGCGAGGTCACGGCCGAGGTCGTCTACGTCGGCTACGGCGTCACCGCTCCCGAGCTCGGCTACGACGACTACAAGGGCGTCGACGTCAAGGGCAAGATCGTGCTCATGGATTCCGAGGTGCCGGTCAGCCCTGACGAGAAAACTCTTGACCTGTTCAAGAAATGGCGGCCCTACTCCTTCCATCAATACAAGCTCAAGAACGCCGCCGCTCACGGGGCCAAGGGCATGATCTACAACTACGGGCCCATCGGTAATCCCAACAACGCCTACGTGGAAGGCTTCGTCTACCACCACGTCGGCGCGGCCGTGGTCGCCGACGTCTTCGCCGGGACCGGCCGGGTCTACAAGGACACGGTGGCCAGGATCCGGGCTGATCTCAAGCCCCAGTCCTTCGCCACGGGCAAGACGATGACCATCAGCAACAAGACGGAGCACCATCCCGACGGTGTCGGCTTCAACCTCATCGGCCAGATTCCCGGCACGGACCCCAATCTCAAGGACGAGGTCATCATCGTCGGCGGGCACCTCGACCACCTCGGACGGATGTGGGCGCTCATGCCTGGCGCCAACGACAACGCCACAGCCGTGGCCGTTGGGCTGGGCGTCGCCGAAGCCATGGCCAAGTGCGGCGTCAAACCGAAGCGGACGGTCGTTTTCTTCTTCTTCGGCAGCGAGGAACAGAGCGAGGACCAGGGGACGGAAGGGTCGCACTACTACACCGACCATCCTCTCTTCCCCCTGGATAAGACCATCGTTTTTATCAATATGGAAGGCCCGGGCAGCGGCGACAAGATCTCCGCCTCCGGCGGGACGACCTATCCCAAGTTCTGGGAATTCGTCGAGAAGGCCAACAAGGGCTTCATCCACCGGACGCTCACCACGGGACCGGCGTCCTACCCCGCCCGGCCGCGGCAGGACTCGGCCTGGTTCTTCTGGAAGGGCGTGCCGTCCCTGACCTTCGGCGCCTACGGCGGGCCGCGCCCGCCCTACCCGACCTACCACAATACGCGGGACGCGATCGACCTCGTTACGCCGGAGATCATGGAGGACATGGCCCAGCTCCTGTTCATGGCCGTTATGGACATGAGCGATGAGCCCGTGCTGAATTTCCGGAACAATTAGATGTGGAGTTCGACCACGTCCTCGTCGGCGAGGACGTGGTCGCGGTTGACCCGGAGGCCATCGAGGCCGGCCGCGTTCCAGACGCGGGCGTACTGGAGCTTTTCCGAAAAATCCTTGTGGACGGCCTTGGCCATGTCCATCACGGTGCTCCCCCGCTTGAGGGCGAAAGGAGAGACCATCTCCGCTTTTTTCCCGGGAATCTTGCTGTAGACGCGGACGACCCGGAGAAGTCCGAAGACGGCCCGGCGGAGCGCCTCTAGCCCGCGGCCACTCGCCGCCGAAACCGGCAAACGCTCGAAAGGCCCTTCGAGGAGGACGCCGAGGTCCTCGAAGGCCTTCATGGCACCCTCCGTATCGACCTTGTTCGCGGCGAGGACGGTCCGCTTTAAGAACGGGAACCGTTCGGGGGGGATGTCCGTCTCCGTGCCGACGAGATCTACCTTTCGCTCGCGGAGCCGGCGGCGGACGCCGTCGAGCTGGCCCGCCGTGTCCGGGTCGGCCAGGTCGGCGACGAGGAGGACGGCGTCGGCCATCTTGACCATCTCCGGGAACCACGTCTCCATGATCTCCCCGGTCACTGGAGGCGTGTCGATGAGCTGGACCTGGGTCGTTTCGAAGGGCATCATGTAGGGCGCGGGGAGGCGGGTGGTGAAGGGATAGTCGGCGACCTCGACGTCGGCGCCCGTGAGGGCCTTGATGAGGCTGGATTTGCCGGCGTTCGGCGGCCCGGCGCAGACGACCTGCCCGGCGCCCGACTTCTCGACCTTTTGCGTCGGGGGGTGCTTGGCCGTGGCCTGACGGCGATCGCCCTCCTCTCGAGCCTTGGCGATCTTCTGCCGGTACATGGCGATGAGCTTGTCCGTGCCCTTGTGATGGGGGATGACGGCGATCAGCCGCTCGTAGATGTCGATTTTTTCTTGCGGTGTGCGGGCCGCGCGCAGTTCGGCCTCGATCTTGTGGTATTCGGGCGGCAGATTGGCCGGCATGGCGTCCTCGCGGCAAATTATAGCAGAATTACCCCTCTAACTGTGAGAAAATTCGGCCCCCTCCGGCGTCCTTTTAAGAGGGCCGGTTGGGCGGGCGCGTTGGGGTGCTTAGAAACCCGTTTAAGATATTGAAATAAAAGAGATTATATTTTCAATAAAACGAAGATTTTCCTTTACTTTTGGACCCTTTTTTTGCTATAATAATAACTTGGAAAATGCCCACCGGGTCCCGTGACGTTCCCGCGCCGGAAACCCGCATCTTTTCACAAAGTGGACGGACATGACGCAAGAAAATTATACTGCTGAAAGCATCAAGGTTCTCAAGGGCCTGGAAGCCGTCCGGAAGCGGCCGGCCATGTACATCGGAAGCACCGGGACGGAGGGGCTCCACCATCTCGTCTACGAAGTCGTCGACAACAGCGTCGACGAGGCCCTGGCCGGCTACTGCACCGAGGTCGACGTCCTCATCCACGTCGACAACTCGATCACGGTCATCGACAACGGCCGCGGCATCCCCGTCGGCGAGCACAAGAAGGAGAAGAAATCGGCGGCCGAGGTCGTCATGACCATGCTCCACGCCGGCGGCAAGTTCGACCAGAAGAGCTACAAGGTCTCGGGCGGCCTCCACGGCGTCGGCGTCTCGGTCGTCAACGCCCTGTCCAAGCGCCTCGACCTCGAGGTCAAGCGCGAAGGCGGCATCTTCACCCAGAGCTACGAACGGGGCAACCCCGTCAGCAAGCTGAAACAGATCGGCAAGACCAAGAAGACCGGGACCAAGGTCACGTTCTGGCCGGACGAGGACATCTTCGAGGCCGTCGAATACAACTTCGAGATCGTGGCTCAGAGGCTGCGGGAACTGTCTTTCCTCAACAAGGGCCTCAAGATCACGATCACCGACGAGCGGACCAACAAGTCCCACGAGTTCCAGTACAAGGGCGGCATCCAGGAGTTCGTCGAGTACCTCAACCAGAGCAAGCAGACGATCAACCCCAAGCCCATCATGTTCGAGGGCGAACGCGAAAACGTCTTTGTCGACCTGGCCATCCAGTACAACATGTCCTACGCCGACACGATCTGCTCCTTCGTCAACAACATCAACACGACGGAGGGCGGCACCCACCTCATCGGGTTCAAGGCGGCCCTGACCCGGTCCATCAACACCTACGCGACCTCCCACAACCTCCTCAAAGACCTTAGCGAGAACATCACCGGGGACGACTGCCGGGAGGGCCTGACGGCCGTCCTGAGCATCAAGCTCCACGACCCCCAGTTCGAGGGCCAGACGAAGACCAAGCTGGGCAATTCCGAGGTCAAGGGCATCGTCGAGTCCATCGTCAACGAGCAGCTGGCGACCTACCTCGAGGAGAACCCGACGGTCGCCAAGAAGATCGTCATGAAGATCCTCGACGCGGCCCGGGCCCGGGAAGCCGCCCGCAAGGCCCGCGAGCTGGCCCGTCGCAAGGGCGTCCTCGAGTCGACTTCGCTCCCCGGCAAGCTCGCCGACTGCCAGGACAGGAACCCGGAAACCTCCGAGATCTTCATCGTCGAGGGCGATTCGGCCGGCGGCTCGGCGAAACAGGGGCGCGACCGCCGTTTCCAGGCCATCCTGCCCCTCAAGGGTAAGATCCTCAACGTCGAGAAGGCCCGCTTCGACAAGATCATCAAGAACGAGGAGATCGGGACGATGTTTGCCGCCCTCGGCATCGGCGTCGAGCAGTCCGAGGAAAGCTTGGACAAGCTCCGCTACCACAAGGTCATCATGATGACCGACGCCGACATCGACGGCTCCCACATCCGGACCCTGCTCATGACCTTCTTCTACCGCCAGATGGTCCGGCTCATCGAGCGGGGCCACCTGTACATCGCCCAGGCGCCCCTCTACAAAGTCACCCGGGGCAGGGACATCCAGTACATCAAGGACGAACGCGACTACGAGAAATTCATGGTCCGCAAGATCTCCGAGGAGTTCAAGGTCCGGGCCGGCGGCCGGAAAGAGATCCTCGAGGGCGACAAGTTCCGCAAATTCTTCCGCAACCTCATGGCCAAGAAGAACTACGCCCAGTTCTTCGAGCGCAAGAACTTCCCTCTCTTCCTTATCGAGATGCTCGTCCGCACGGGCGTCGACGGCCAGGAGTTCCTGAGCGTCAAGAAGAACGTCGAAAAGGTCATGAAGCTCGTCGCCGAGAAGGGCTTCACCACGAAGCTCGGCCGCGACGAGGAGTACGGCGTCTACGAGTTCGAGTTCTCCACCCACCTCAACGGCCTGGCCGTGGGCGGCAAGATCGGCATGGACCTCGTCACCTCCGCCGAATACAAGAACCTCTACCGCATCACCCAGGAGCTCGAGGACATGAAGGGCCCCTACGCCGTCCTGACGAACGGCGACGGCGCGGAAAAGCAGATCCTGGAGAACGAGAACAAGCTCCTCGACTACCTCTTCGAGAAGGGGAAAAAGGGGATCAACATCCAGCGCTACAAGGGCTTGGGCGAGATGACCCCGACCCAGCTCTGGGAAACGACGATGGACCCGGCGCGGCGGATCCTCCTCAAGGTCTCCATCGTCGACGCCGCCCAGGCCGACAGGATCTTCACCATCCTCATGGGCGACGAGGTCGAAGAGCGCAAGAAATTCATCGAAACCAATGCCCTGGAGGCCCTGAACCTCGACGTCTGATGACCCCGCCCGCGGGCGGGCCCGAGAAGGAGTTCCCATGGACACCGAACAGAAAGAGAACCACCCGGTCGTCAGCCTCGAGGAGGAGATGCGGCGGTCCTACCTCGACTACGCCATGAGCGTCATCATCGGCCGGGCCATCCCCGACATCAAGGACGGCCTCAAGCCCGTCCACCGGCGCGTCCTCTACGCCATGTACGAGAGCGGGACCTACTACAACAAGCCCTACAAGAAATCGGCCCGCATCGTCGGCGACGTCATCGGGAAATTCCATCCCCACGGCGACCAGGCCGCCTACGACACGCTCGTCCGCATGGCCCAGGACTTCAGTCTCCGCTACCTCCTCGTCGACGGGCAGGGGAACTTCGGCAGTGTCGACGGCGACCCTCCGGCGGCCATGCGCTACACCGAGGTCCGGTTGAAGAAGCTGGCCCACGAGCTCATGGCCGACCTCGACAAGGAAACGGTCAACTTCGTCCCCAACTACGACGAGAGCCTGACCATGCCCGAGGTCCTACCGTCCAAGTTCCCCAACCTCCTCGTCAACGGCAGCAACGGCATCGCCGTCGGCATGGCCACGAACATCCCGCCCCACAACCTGGGCGAGATCTGCGACGGCGTCATCCACCTTATCGAGCACCCCAACGCCGGCCTCAAGGACATCCTCAAGTACGTCCAGGGACCGGACTTCCCGACGGGCGGCATCATCTACGGCCGTCAGGGCTTCCTCGACGCCTACAAGGAGGGCCGAGGCATCCTCCACCTCCGGGCCAAGACCGTCATCGAGCGGGCGGCCAAAGGGGAGAAGGACAAGATCGTCGTCACCGAGATCCCTTATCAAGTCAACAAGTCGCGACTGCTCGAGTCGATCGCCGCACTCGTCAACGAGAAGAAAATCGAGGGCGTCGCCGACATCCGCGACGAATCCGACCGCGAGGGCATGCGGGTCGTCGTCGAGGTCAAGAAGGGCGAGCTGCCCGAGATCATCCTCAACAATCTCTACAAGCACACCCAACTCCAGATCTCCTTCGGCATCATCATGCTGGCCATCGTCGACAAGCAGCCCAAGGTCCTGGGCATCGTCGACATGATGAAGTACTTCATCGCCCACCGCAAGGAGGTCATCCTGCGGCGGACGCGCTTCGATCTGCGGAAGGCGGAGGAGAGGGCCCACATTTTGGAGGGCCTGGTCATCTGCCTCGACAACCTCGACGCCGTCATCAAGCTCATCCGCGCGTCGAAGACCGTGGACGAGGCTCGGCGCGGCCTCATGGAGAAGTTCGGGCTGACCCTGATCCAGGCCCAGGCCGTTCTGGAGCTCCAGCTCCAGCGGCTGAGCCAGCTCGAGAGGCTTAAGATCCAGGAGGAGTACGCCGAGCTCAAGAAGAGAATCGCCGAGCTTCGTCGCATCCTCAAGGACGAAAAGCTCGTCTTGGCCATCATCGTCAAGGAGCTCAAGGAGATCAAGGAGGAGTACGCCGACGAGCGCCGGACCGAGATCCGCGACGAGGCTATCTCGGAGCTCCGGCCCGAGGACCTGGTCAAGGAGGAGGACGTCGCCATCGTCTGCACCTCGAGCGGCTACATCAAGCGGACGTCCCTGACCTCGTACAAATTCCAGGCCCGGGGCGGCAAGGGCCGCAAGGGCATCGAGATGAAGGCCGAGGACGTCGTCGAGGACCTCTACGTCTGCTCGACCCACAGTTACCTCCTCGTCTTCACCAACCAGGGCCGCCTCTACTGGCTTAAAGCCTTGGAGGTCCCGGACGTGGGCGTCTCCGGCCGGGGCAAGGCCATCGCCAACCTGGTCGAGCTCCAGCCGGACGAGAAACCCCGCAGCGTCGTGGCCGTCAAGGAATTCCGGGACGACCAGTTCGTTGTCATGCTGACGACGGACGGCATCATCAAGAAGACGAAGCTGAGCGAGTTCAAGAACGTCCGCCGCGGCGGCATCAACGCCATCAACCTGCGTCCGAAGAGCGACCTCTTCTCGGCTCAGCTCTCGGGCGGGAAGAGCACCATCGTCATCGGGACGAAGCTCGGCCGGGCCCTCCGCTTCAAGGAGAGCGACGTTCGGCCGATGGGCCGCACGGCCTCGGGTGTGCGCGGCATCCGCCTCAAACCCAAGGACAAGGTCATCGGCATGATCGTCGCCGGTCCGGGCGAGAAGTTCATATTCACCGCGAGCGAGCGCGGCTACGGCAAGAAGACGGCCGTCGACCAATATCCCCTGAAGCGCAGGGGAGGGCAAGGTGTTCTCAACCTCCGCATCACCCCCAAGATCGGCAACGCTTTGGGCATGGTCGGCATCAACGAAGAGGACCTCCTGGTCATCACCGTCGAGGGCAAGGTCATCGGCATCCCGACGGACAAGGTCAGGCCGCTCAGCCGGGCCACCCAGGGCGTCCGCATCATCAACCTCGACGACAAGGACCGCGTCTGCTCTATCGCCAAGGTCCGGGAAGAATGAGCCGGACGACCGGCCGACATCATCAGCGCACGGTCCTTTACCGGGTGATATTCTTCGCCGGGTGTTTACCCGGCCATCCTCTCATGGGATCAGTGAACCGTCCGATACATTTTGTTGAGGACTTTGCTGAGATCCACGAAATCATCTTTTGTCTGGCTCAAGAATCGGGGCAACAAGAGATGGGCGAGCCCGATCGTGCTCTTCTTTCGATCCGGGATGACCAGGACAACGAAAATCTCCGTGAGCAGCCCGCGGAGCAGCTGCATCTTCTGAAGTTCTTCCCGGTTGGATGCCGAGAGAACTGCGATAGAATCCGGTTCTATTAGCAACCGGAGTCTCTCCCTGAAGTCTGCCAGGCTTTTGAAGGGTTCTATTCGACTTTCCGGGATCACCTTATGAACTGCCGCCTCAAGTCTCGTGCTGTTTCGATCATCCCCATTCGAATAAAAAAGCAGCTTCATGGCTATTTCTCTTAATGTCCACTGAATTATAATCAAGAAACATGCCAAATTCATAAAACCAGACGATTGGTTTTTTACAGGGGCGAGAAAATAGCATTAGCCGATTTCCCCCGAAATCGGCGGCAATTTGTTCTCTTAAACAGCACTCATTCCAACAAATGAGCACTCATTCTCTGTTTTTTAAGGGCCATGACCGGCGTCATTCCGGCCAACGCGCATCAGCGGGTCGGTATTTTTTAAGGAGAGTATAGAATCTTGAGCGAGACAAGCCGGAAATCCGGCAAGCTTTGTTGTTATCTCCGCCCACAAAAGAGATCAGGTCCTTCAGATACTGTTGCTCTGCTTCAGAAACTGCGGCTTTCCGGATCTCTTTCAATTTGGGCGGCACTTTGGGAATGCTCGAGCGTATCGCGGGCTTACCCTGGTTTGCCGGCTTCTGCGGGAAAGAGCTCCGTGCCGCCTGAATACGAATATACGTCGGCAGGTGTTTGGGGAACAGCATGGGTTCATCTTTTGCCGAAAGCAACGCTTTCTCCAGAGCCTGAATCAGTTCTCGCACATTGCCGGGCCATGGATATTTGGTCACGATCTCCCAGAATTCGGGAGAAGCTCCTTTGGGTACTATTCCAAATCGCTCGCACAAGTCGTTCATAAAAAAGAGCGTCAATTTTTTGATGTCTTCGGGAATTTCTCTCAGCGGGGGTGATTCAATCGCAAGAGTCCGGATCCGAAAGAGGAGATCTTCCCGGAATCGGCCCTGTCGGACCATGCTTTCAAGCTCTCGGTTTGTCGCTGCCACAAGCCTGAAATCGCTCTCGATTTCTCGACGTCCTCCGACGGGACGGAAACGGTGCTCTTGAATGACCCGTAGGAATTTTTTTTGGATCACTAACGGCAGCTCCCCGATCTCATCTAAAAACAGAGTCCCTCCGTCGGACTGCTTGATCAACCCCTCCTCACTCGTTTCAGCCCCGGTAAAAGCTCCCCGCGCGTGCCCGAAAAGAACGCTTTCAACGAGTGTCTCAGGAAGCGCCGTGCAGTCGACGACCACGAAATTTCTTTTGGCCCGAGAGCTGTTATGATGAACAACCTTGGCGAAAAGCTCTTTTCCGGTGCCGGTTTCGCCCGTGATGAGAACATTGGCATCGCTGCTCGCGGCCTGGGCCAGAAGTTCCAGACAAGACGTGATCTTTTGCGAATCTCCGATAATGCCGTTTCTTTTCAAAACGGTCGACGACTTCCCCGGTCTTCTTTCCGCTCGATATTCCAGAGCCCGGAGCATGGGAAGTTTGATGGCTTCGAACGAAGCCGGCTTTTCCAAATAATCCCAGGCACCGGTTTTGATGGCGAGTTCGGCTTCATCGGGATCGCCCAGTCCGGTGATCACGATGATTTCCGGGGAAGATCGGGCGGCCTTGAGTTTCGGGATGATCTCCAAGCCGCTTCCATCGGGCATCTGGACGTCCAAAAAAACGATGTCAAATGGCTCGGATTGGACTTTCTTGAGCCCCTCCCGGAGAAGGTGCGTCGAGACGGAGTGATGTCCTAATCGGGTGACGACATTCGCGATCCATTCGCAAATGAGCTTATCATCATCTATGATCAGAACAGCTGCCATCGTATCTCCACCTTTTCCGGTGTGGAGGAAATGCTAAAAGAATAGATAAAAAATGTCAAGCCCGGCTGGCGCCAGGCTTGGGCGGGAGGAAGTCTTTGGCTCTTTTTAGGTCGGACGTGAAATTGTCGTCATAGAAGAAGATGGTTGACCGGGGGTGGGCCCCGTCAAGATCCTATGATGTCTTTTTGCGGTCTGAAAGGATCAACGCGATACCCGCGACGAGGGCAATTCCGCCCACGATCGGAGGCAACGGGATGGTCTTCCTCTCTGAAGTCGTGACCTTGAGTGGTCCGATATCAATCAGCTTCTCCCGAGTTGTATAGCGTATACCCTGATAAGCCAGAGCCAAGACTCCTAGAACGGTCAAAACGATACCTGCAAGTTTCATGGAATTAGGCCTCCTCAAGCAATGTAAGAAGGGGCGTCCTCCCCTGTGAGAGGACGCCCTCTTTCGGATCAGCCGAGAGAATGATGTCCCGTCGGGCCTTCCGCAAGAAAGGCGCCGCCGGACACGCGCTCAAGCTAAAGGACCAACGCGACCACTAGGATCACAACACAGAAGGACACTTCCGATCCTAACCCGTCTTTTCATTCAACTTTTCCTTTGCGGCCCGGCCCTTCATCCAAATCATTTTGGCGTTTTCCCCGCTAAAGAACTCTCCGGCCCTGCACCAGTCGTATGACCAGAACGATCAGGGCGATGACGATAAGAACGTGGATCAGGCCCCCGGCGTGGAACGCGAAAAATCCCAGAGCCCACAGAATGACCAGGATGATCAAAATCGTCTCAAGCATACCGACCTCCTTTTTTTATTTTGCCTCTCGCTGTCCTGCTCCCAGCCGTTATTGGACGGCACGATGGACTCGGGAGAAGCTACCTGTCTAAGTGCAGTTTTCATGCCAGAATCTTTCCGCGTTATCAGAATGTCGGGGAAATCGATTTCCTCTCTGGAAAAATGCGGGATTTCAGGTGACCGGCGTGTAAAAGCCCTCAGTTAGACGAATCGAGCTGATTTCCCCCCTTAGGAACTGCCCCATTAAACAGCACTTTTCCTATTAAGTAGGATATTTCCTGCCGCTCTATCCTGTCAGAATGGCCCCAATTCCTAGCCCTAACGATTAAATGGCGAGATCCTTGATAAGCTTTAGGAGGGCAGGGTCGTGATAGATGCTTGGAGACGGGAATATCACGGAGGCGGTTCATGGATTGGCATATATCTTGCTTAATCTATTATGAAACAAGGAGGCCGAACATGAAAAATGGTCTGTGGATTATGACGTTAGTCCTTTTATTGGCCACGGGGTGCGCAGCGTACGGCCCTTCGCCGGCGAGCGGCTATCCCCCGGGCATGGGTGTCCCCAATGTCGGCAGCCCGCAAGGATATGGGCAAGAATACGGGCCGGAGATGGATATCGACTACGCGTACAACTACCTGGCCCCCTATGGAAATTGGGTCAATATGGATCCCTATGGCTATGTTTGGACCCCCAGGCATATGGGCTACCAATGGCGGCCCTATAGCGATGGCCACTGGGTCATGACCGACGACGGCTGGACCTGGATTGCGAATGAGGAATGGGGCTCAATTCCTTTCCATTACGGGCGATGGGGCTATGATGACGGGTTCGGTTGGTACTGGGTTCCCGGCACGGTCTGGGGTCCGGCCTGGGTGAGCTGGAGATGGAGCGATCAGTATGCGGGTTGGGCGCCCCTGCCGCCCGGGGTCGAATTCCGCGCCGGCATGGATTTCGCTTCCCTTTCATTCAACATTCCCAGCCGTTTCTGGGTCTTTATCCAGGCCCCGCATTTCCTGGACCGTGACATCTATCGGTACACGCTCCCTTATGAACGCAACGTCACGATTGTCAATTTCACCTCCCTGCACAACAACATCTCCTATCGCAACAACAGGATCTTCAACGAGGGAATGGGGATCGACAATGTGCAACGTGTCACCCGGCAGCAAGTCCCTCGCTACAAGATCCAGGACGTCCAGAAGCCCGGACCGGCCCGGGTCGTGGGCAACGATCTACAGATCTACCGGCCGGCCCTCCGGACGAATGCCACAGCGAAACCGAAGGCCGTTCTTAGCAGGAACCAGGCGCGGCAAGAACTGGCTCCGGCCAAGGTCTTTGAGCCGCGGCAACAGTTGCCGGTGAGCGCGCAGAAATCAGCCGTCCAGAAGCGGCAAGCCGAGGAAAAGTCCCTCCTCCAGAAGACCCAGGCGCAAGAGCTGAAGGACATGCAGAGCAAGCGCGCCGCGGAACAAGCGCAAATCCGGGACACAGCCGGAAAAGCGAAAATCCAGCAGGCCTACCAGGCCAAGACGGCCGAATTGCAGAAACAGCATCAGGCCGAGAAACAACAGCTGGCCGCACGGCAAAAACAGGATACCGAGCAGGTCAAACGGGTCGCCCAACCAGCCAAGAAGGAGAAGCAGGCCCCGCCGGTCAAAAAGAAAAAGGGGGAGTAAACCCTGAGACGCCCCTCGAGGCCGGGGGTCTGCCGAACGCGTTCGGCACACTCCCCGGCCTCGATTTCTGCTCAGGAGGGATAGGACATGGCGAACCGTAAGAGAAAAGTGCTTAGGATCGCAGGCGGAGTGATCCTGGGTGTCATCGTTCTGATCATCTGCGTCCTCCTGTTCGGCACCAAAGTTCTCAAATCCCGGATCGAAGCGACCGCATCGACGGCCCTGGGAATGGATGTCCGTATCCGCGGCGGGGTGAACGTCTTTTTTTCCCCGGGCTTCGGCGCTTCGCTCGCGGACATCACCGTCAAGAATGGTGGGGCTGATGTGGCTACCGGGGCGAGCATGAAAATAGGGCTGAAACTCCTTCCCCTCATCTGGGGCAGGATCAGGATCAGCCGGCTGGAGCTCGTCAAGCCCGTCATCTCCATCGTGCGGCAGAAAAACGGAAAGCTCAATATCGAAATGCAGCGAATCATGCCGTTGGGAGAGCTCTTGACCTTGAAAAACATCGCCGTTTCCCAGGGAAGCTTCCTTTTTACCAACCTCCAATCCGGCGGGAGGATCGAATTGGAGGGGGTCGATATCACGGTCGGAAACATTTCTGCCGGGGGGACGCCGGGTGGGGACCCGTTGAAAACCCTCTCGTTCATCGATGATATCCGGTGCCGGAAGATCAGGGCTGGGACCCTCACGCTGACCGACCTCGAAATGAAGCTTGCGGGCGGAAAGGGTGTTTGCGATGTCAGCCAGGCCCGCATGAAGATTTTCGGCGGGACGGGGAGCGGCACCCTTCACGCGGACTTCACAGGGACCGAGCCTCATTTCAGGATCATCTTTGCCGTGAGCAAGCTCAAGATCGAGGAACTGCTTCAAGAATCCACGGCCCCGAAGAACATGGAAGGGCTGGCCGAACTTTCCGCGGACTTGACCGCGAGGGGGAAGACCGCCATCGAAGTGAAGCGATCCCTCAGCGGCCAGGTTTCCCTGGATGGCGAGAATATCGCGCTCAATAGCATGGATATCGATGAATTGATCTCGTCGCTCCTACGGAGCCGGAGGTTCAGCCTCGTGGATGTCGGGGCGTTCTTCCTCGCTGGCCCCTTTGGGCCGGCCCTCACAAGAGGCTACCGTTTCGCCGACCTATTCAAGGAATCCCGGGGAGGGAACGGAGTCATCGCCAAACTCGTTTCGGTCTGGAAAATCGAAAACGGCGTCGCCGAGGCCGTCGACGTCGCCATGGCCACGAAAGTGCGCAGGATCGCCATGAAGGGCGGGCTGAATTTCATCGACAACCGCTTTGAGGACGCTGTCGTGGCGGTCCTCGATCAACACGGCTGCGCGGTCGTCACCCAAAAAGTCCGTGGACCGTTCAGCCGTCCGGAGATCGGCAACATCAACATCTTAAAGTCGCTCACGAGTCCTGTGACGAACTTGCTGAGGAGTGTCGTGAAACTGTTCGGTAGCAGGCCATGCGACGTGTTCTACTCGGGTTCCGTCGCGCCGCCTGCGCCTCACAAGCTGCCGTAGGCCACGCAGGTCGATAATCTCGATACTTCCGGAGATTCCCCTTTTCCGGGGCTTTTTTCCCTAGCCGGGCAGGACTCCGATCACAACTATTCCACCGGGCTTACCCTCAAACAGACAATCTTTGATAAGCGATGCCATTCTGTGCTTCGTTTCGGCTTCGGTGAGGCGCGTCTGGAGGATGAGGTTGAATAACCCGGCCGGATCGTCGAAGGTCAGAACCCTAACGTCATGTTCTCCATCTTCTCCAGGACCGTCCCTTAAGCTTGAGGCCCCAACCTTCGATCCTGGCGCGATTCTTGACGAAGCGCAGACGGGCTAACGGCTGTAGCTCATCCAAAGCAGAGGCTGCCCTGAGGGCTGTTGGATTTGGCTCGAATCCTCGGCGGTGATGAACAGATCGAAGCTGTGAAGCGAGGTTTCGGTGACGATCTTGCCGTCGAGACTCTTGTCGACTACCAGTGCTCCGATGTTCTGAGCGGCCGCGTCCTTGGTGGCGCGCGTCCAAACGACATAGTGACTGGCTGGAGGCGTGAGTCTTTCGGGCTTCGCGAGGTGCTTCACCGTCAGCGTGATGCTTGTATTGTCGTTTACGGTGACGCTAAATCTCGCATTGCCTTCTACCGACGGCAACATGGGGCTCGTTTCGAGGCGGCTGGTTCCTTTCGCGCCGATGCCCAACATGGCGCAACCCGACATCGCCAGGGTTACCGCCAGAACCGCCGTGCTCCAGGTGTTCCTCGCGAGGATCCTGCTGACCTTGTTTGAGGGGCCATTTTTGTTAGTCATAAAAATAGTATGCGCCCCGGCCCGCCGAGAGTCAAGTCGGAATTATGCCGGGCCTGATCTTTTCAGCTAGAAAGATGTTGGCATGAAAACTGCATAAGCACAAGGGGGGCTTCTCCCAAGCCCAGCGTATTTTTAAAGGAGGTCGTATGGATATTTTGTGGACGATTGTGATCGGTTTTGCGGTCGGGGTCATCGCCAAGTTGCTAATGCCGGGAAGAGATCCGGGCGGATTTATCATTACGATTCTTCTCGGTATTGCCGGGTCCATTGTAGCGACCTACATCGGACAACACTTCGGCTGGTACAGAGAGGGCCAGCCCGCCGGGTTCATCGGAGCGATTCTTGGAGCCATCCTGATCCTCATCGTTTACCGATTGATTAGGAGGAGATAGCACTTTCTAAAATCAATTTAGAAGGGCGTTGAGAACTTCCAGACGATCTTCAATTTCGTCAGGATGGACTCCATCGCGGCGGTTATTGTCTTCTTGACACAAGTCTGCGACCGCGGATAACATCGTTTTGGGCGGGGCATGCGAGCAGCGCGATAAAATGATCGAATGACGTTCTTCTCGGGCAAACTGGAGAAATTCCCATGCCACAAACACCACACACTGATCAACAGCACCGGGCCATCTTGCAGAGCATTGCCCGGAGGGCGATGCTAGAGAGAGGCTTGCTCCCCGACTTTTCGGCCGCGGTGCTTGCCGAACTTGACAGGATTCAGGCGCCCGCAGAAGCCAACGGTGAGTCAGTTCGTGACCTGACCGACCCATTGATAACGATGACTCCCGCGACCTGGATCAGCTCACGGTCGCCGAGGCCCTGCCCGGAGACAAAGTCAAGATTCGCGTGGCCGTCGCTGACGTGGACGCGCTGGTTAAGAACGGCTCAGCCATTGACGAACACGCGGGCCACAACACGACCTCGGTGTATACGGCGGCCAAGATCTTTCCGATGCTGCCCGAAAAGCTCTCCAACGATCTCACTTCCCTGAACTTAGATGAGGAGCGCCTGGCCGTTGTCGTGGAAATGGAGATCGGCGCGGACGGCTCCTTGCAGGGCTCGGATATCTACCGGGCGCGCGTCCGCAATCAGGCGAAGCTCGCTTATAACAGCCTGGCAGCCTGGCTGGAAGGGAACGGCGCTGTTCCCGAAAGGATCGCGGCCGTCAACGGACTGACGGAGAACCTGCGCGTGCAGGACCGGACCGCGCAGAGCCTGAAGCAGTTGCGGCACGTCCACGGGGCGCTGAGTTTGGAAACCATCGAGGCGAAACCGATCTTTGACGGCGACCAGATCCGGGATCTCGAAGGTGAGCAGAAGAACCGCGCCAAGGAGATCATCGAGGATTTCATGATCGCAGCCAACGGCGTGACCGCCCGGTATCTCGCGGCGAAGAAATCCCCTTCAATCCGCCGGGTGGTGCGCACGCCCAAACGCTGGGACCGGATTGTCGAGCTTGCCCAGGAACGCAGATTCAGGCTGCCAGATAACCCAGATTCGGTGGCGCTCGATGCGTTTCTAGTCAAGGAGAAAGCCGCCGATCCGCTCCGCTTCCCCGATCTCTCCCTCGCGGTGATCAAGCTTCTAGGAGCTGGCGAATATATCGCAGAACGGCCCGGCGACACGGCACCGGGGCACTTTGGTCTCGCAGTCCAGGACTATGCCCATTCCACCGCCCCGAATCGCCGCTACACCGATCTGATCACGCAACGCTTATTGAAGGCCGCCATGGCCGGCCGAACTGCGCCGTATAGCTATGACGAACTGGATGTGCTGGCCAAGCATTTCACCGCGGAAGAGGATGCCGCTAACAAGGTCGAACGGCAGGTCGGCAAATCCGCGGCGGCGCTCCTCCTTGAATCGAGGATCGGCGAACAGTTTGACGCCATTGTCACGGGGGCTTCCGATAAAGGCACCTGGGCGAGGCTGCTCACCGTCCCTGTTGAAGGAAGGGTGGTGCGCGGGTTCGAGGGCGTGGATGTCGGCGACCGGATCCACGTGCAACTCGTCGCCGTGGACGTCGAGCGGGGATATATTGATTTCGGGAACGTCGGTTCATCAAGACGTTGATGAGGTCGGCATGGATTCTCCGAAACCAACTCCGACTCCGTCTCAGCGCCCACGGCATCCCGCCGGCGGGAAGGGAGCCACGATCTCCGTTCAATTGTTGGCCAAGGCGCGCGCCGATACCGCACCCCTCCTGCAGGAGCTTGCGTCGCGCTTGGAAGGCTTGAGCCAGGCGGAAGCCGATGCGCGTTTGAAGCAGGTCGGGCCGAACGAGATCGCCCGCGAAAAGCGCCAGTCCCCCCTGAGGCGCCTGCTGAATAACGTCAAGAACCCGTTGGTCATCCTGCTGATCGCGCTGGGCGTGCTGTCGTATCTGACCGGTGACCTGCGGGCGACGACGGTCATTTTCGTGATGGTCCTGCTGGGCGTGGTGTTGCGTTTCTTTCAGGAGCTGCGCGCCGATAACGCGGCCGAGAAGCTCAAAGCGATGGTCAGCAACACGGCGACGGTGTTGCGTGGCGGGGTGGAAGCGGAAATGCCGCTCAAGCTGTTGGTGCCGGGCGACATCATCCGCCTGGCCGCCGGCGATATGGTGCCGGCTGACGTTCGGCTGCTCGCCGCCAAGGACTTGTTCCTGAACCAGGCGGCGCTCACCGGCGAGGCCTTGCCCGTGGAACGCAAAGCCGACCCTGCGCCGGCGGATCGTGAGAACCCGCTCGATCTCCCCAACCTCTGCTTTCTTGGCTCCAACGTGGAAAGCGGCTCCGCGACTGCCGTGGTCATCCATACCGGAGCCCGCACTTACTTTGGCTCGCTGGCGGCCAGCATTGTCGGTGAGCGCCAGCTCACCAGCTTCGACAAAGGCGTCAACAAGTTCACCTGGCTGATGCTCCGCTTCATCGCCGTGATGGTGCCGGCGGTCTTCCTGATCAACGGGCTGAGCAAGCACAACTGGTTGGAAGCGTTTCTGTTCGCCTTGGCGGTGGCCGTCGGGCTGACCCCCGAGATGCTGCCCATGATCGTGACCGTCAACCTGTCGAAGGGCGCCCTGGCGATGGCACGCAAGAAAGTGATCGTCAAACGCCTGAACGCCATCCAGAACTTCGGGGCGATGGATGTGCTCTGCACAGACAAGACCGGCACCATCACCCAGGGCAAGATCGTGCTCGAAAAGCACCTGGATGTACGCGGTGAGCGCAGCGAGAACGTGCTGTACTACGGCTATTTGAACAGCTATCACCATACCGGATTGAAGAATTTACTCGACGAGGCGATCCTCGCCCATAAGGAGCTGGAAGAACTCCTGAAGGCGAAAGAAAAATACCGCAAGATCGACGAAATCCCGTTCGACTTCGTGCGGCGCCGGATGTCGGTGGTGGTGGAAAATGAATCCGGGTTGAACACGCTGATCTGCAAAGGCGCGGTGGACGAAGTGATGAGCCTGTGCACCCGGGTGGTCATCAACGGGGAGGTTCTCGATGTCCTGCCCGAACACGACGCCCACCGCCGGCATTTGGTGGACGAGCTGAACGGTCAAGGCTTCCGGGTGATCGCCCTGGCCTACAAAGATATGCCGGGCTCGTCCGATGAGCCTGTTTACACGGTCAAGGATGAGTCCGATCTGATCCTGCTGGGTTTTCTCGCCTTTCTCGACCCGCCCAAGGAGACCGCCGCGGAGGCCTTGCGGCGGCTGCACGGCCTGAAAGTGGACGTCAAGATCCTGACCGGCGATAACGAGATCATCACCGCGTATATTGGCAAGGAAGTGGGCCTTCCGGTCGAACAGATCTTGCTCGGCTCGCAGGTCGAGACACTGAGCGAGGCGGCGCTGGCCGAAGCCGCCGGCGCCACCGGCATCTTTGCCAGACTAGCCCCGGCCCACAAGGAGCGCATCATCAAGGCGCTCCAGAGCAAAGGGCACGTGGTGGGCTTCATGGGCGACGGCATCAACGACGCGCCCGCCCTCTAGGCCGCCGATGTTGGCATTTCGGTGGACAGCGCGGTGGACATCGCCAAGGAGTCGTCCGACATCATCCTGCTCGAAAACAGCCTGCTGATCCTGGAGCAGGGCGTGCTGGAAGGCCGGCGCGTGTTCGGCAACATCATCAAGTATATCAAGATGGCGGCCAGCTCCAACTTCGGAAATATGTTCAGCGTCGTGGGAGCCAGCGCGTTCCTGCCTTTCCTGCCCATGCTGCCGATCCAGGTGCTCACCAACAACCTGCTCTACGACTTCTCGCAGACCACGATCCCCACCGACGCGGTGGACGCTGACTGGCTGACCAAGCCGCGCAAATGGACGATCGGCGAAATCCAACGCTTCATTCTGTTTATCGGGCCGATCAGCTCGATCTTCGATTACCTGACGTTTTTCATCATGCTGACCGTGTTAAAGGCCGGGCACAACCCGGCCCTGTTCCATACGGGCTGGTTCGTGGAGTCGCTCTTCACCCAAACGCTGATCATCCACGTGATTCGCACCCATAAGATCCCATTCATCCAAAGCCGGGCCAGTTGGCCGCTGATCGCCTCATCCCTGATCATCGTTGCGGTGGGCGCCTGGCTGACGGTTTCGCCCCTGGCCGGCGCGCTGGGGTTTGTTCCGCTGCCGCCGCTCTACTGGCTGCTGCTTGCGATCATGCTGCCGTTCTACGTGATCCTGACCCAGTTGGTGAAGACTTGGTTTTACCGGAGGTTTGGCGAATGACGTCAACTATCGGAGAAGGCTTCGGGTCAGCGGTTCCTTTCCACTTCCAGCCCCAGGTCGGCCTCCAGGTCCTCCGGGTGGGCGCGGCAGTGATACTCGATCCTGCTGGCGGAGCGGTGGGCCTTGACATAAGGCCAGCCCAGGGTCATCAGATGCCGTTCATGGAGCTCGTGGAGGAGGACGAACCTCAGTTCTCCAGGCCCGAGGTCGTCGTCGAGCCAGACCTCGTTCTTGGGTACGAAGTGATAGACCTGATCATGTCCGCCGAGCCGTTTGTGGATGTTTTCGACGACCCCGACCCGCGGCAACCGGGAGATCTCCCGGATGAGTTCGGTTTTGCGGCGTTCTTTCTTCTCGACGGCATCGGCTTTCTCCAAGGCCTTGTCGTAGGTCATGCCTCCGGTCATCAGCCGGCGCTCGACGAGCAGGTGGTCGATGAAGAACTGCAGTTCCCCTGGGCCGTGCTCCTGGTCGATCCAGAATTCATGCAAGGGGATGAAACGGAAGCGGAAGTGCTGTCCGAAATTCGTGAACTCCTCGTCGATGTTTTTCCGGACGTATTGGCCGTCCACGATCCAGACCGTTAAGGGGCCGATCTGGTCGACCTTTTTGATGTACGGTTTTTTCATGGCCGCCCTCTTTCGCCGGGAATCTCGTCCTTTTCCCCTATATAGCGAGGGAGGCGGGAAAAGTCAAACTTCAGGACCAATACTCCCCTTGGCTCCGGGGCTGGCAGGGTGGGGATTAATCCTATATAATATATAGGATTATCAGTATTCTCTGCCGGAGGGAGAATTCGCCATGAGAAAAACGATTGCGGCCGTCATTACCCTGGCGGCATTTTCGGTCGTGCTGACAGTGCCAGCCGTTGCCCAACCGGCGGGGTCCTGCTGCAACTCGCCGGGTCTTACGCCGAGCGGCCCGCAGAGCCAGGAGCCCGTTTTCCAGGACCTGGCCAAGTCGGGCAAGAAGTGCTGGATCGGCGAGGTCAATTATTTCACTTGGGAATTCGACAAGACGCCGAAGATGGGGACCTCGATCCTCATCATCAAGCTCTACGACCGCGACGGCAAGCGGGTCAAGGACCTCCAGATCGTCGGCCGTTCCGACATGCCCTCGATGCGCGGCGGCCACGATTCGGGAGAGGTCGCCTTCAAGAACAACAAGGCCGGCGACTACCTCCTGCCCGTCAACGTCGTCATGCCCGGCGACTGGGAGGTCCAGCTGACCTTCTCCCGTAGCGGCATCGTCATATTCCGGGGCCGCATCGCCTTCGAGGTCTGACCGGACGGTCCCGAGCGGGCCGATAGGCGGCACGTGCGAAAAAAGCTGATCATCCCGATCCTCCTGTTCGGGGCGTTGGCCTTCGGGCTCCACGCCCAGAGCTCGCTCTTTTTTATCGAGCTCCAGGCGGTCGGCACCTATTCCACGGCCTCCCGTTCCTTCGAGCTCTTCTCCCTGATGCCGAGCGACGTCATGCAGAAACCGAGCGTCGGCTTCGACTTCGTCCAACGCATCTCCGGGAAGAGCCGGGATTACGGCGTCCTGGCCGTCCAGGCCCGCCTGGCCTATGACCAGGAAGGCGAGCACCCCTTCCAACCCCAGCTCTACAACGCCTTTTTCCGCTACAAGGCCGGCTTCGCCGACATCTGGGTCGGGCACAGCCGGCCCGCCCTCGGTCTTTCCTATGCCCTCGACAGCCACGCCCTCCTCCTTCCCGCGCCGGCCATGCTCGGCTACGGCTTCGACCGGGATTGGGGATTGGGGTTGCACCGGGATCTCGCCTGGGGAGATGTTGCCGCTTCGTTGACTGCCGGCAGCGGCATGCCCCTCTACTTCAAGGGCAACTTCCTCGCCGCGGCCAGGATCTCGAAGGGCGTCCTGGCCCGCGACAACACCAGTTTCGGGTTGTCCCTGGCCCACGGGAATATCCTGGAGACCATGGGTTACACGCTCGTCGAACCGGAGCCTTTTTCCTGGAGCGCCGCGAGCCTCGACGCGACCTATCTGTGGCGGAACGTCGAGAACCGGGCCGAGATCTTGTTTGGCAGGCGTGACGGTGCCGGGATGTTCCTGCTCTTCTGGCGATCGGGCCTGGCTCTCCTTGACGAGGGCAGGCTCAAGCTCGAGGTCCAGCCGGTCCTCATGAACAGCGCGGGCGCTTGGGATTACTCGCTCGGTTCCGGGCTGACCTATCTTTTGAACGCCGACCTGGCCGGCCGGTTCATGGTTCTCTACGACCACGGCCGCCAGGACGCCAGATTCGTCGTTCAGCTTTATTATTACAAAAGCCTATGAGACTCATGGCAAACGGGGTGAGCGAACGCGGGAGGAACGGGATGAACGCGACAACGAACGTCAGACCTGGATCGGGGGCGGGCTCCAATACGTGGCGGATGTTTTTGCTGGCGACGGCGGGCCTCATTCTGGCCGCGGCTGCCCTCTACGCTGCGGTCGGCTGCGACCTCAACGACCCGGACCGGGACGTCAAGCGGCTCTTCCCGGAGTCCACCGGCTACAAGACCCTTTACGTCTCCATCACCAAGAGGGGCGGCGAAGAGCTCCTGCGCAAGATCGAAGCCCGGCTGGGAGACACGTTCAAGGGACTTTTCGAGACGGCCGACGTCCCCTACACGATGTACGAGATCTATAAAGGAGCCGACCTCGTCGGCTACATCCACGGCGTTAACCAGAAGGGGACCTACGGCGGGCTCCAGGTCTTCCTGGCCCTCGACCTCCGGGGGGTCATCCGGGGTTTCTATTTCCAGAAGCTGACATCGCGCGCGGCCAAGGCCTTCCGCGACCCCGCCTTCGGGTCCCAGTTCCTCGGCCTGAGCCTCGAGGATTTCTACAGGTATGACGTCGTGACAGGGAAGGAAGACCCTGTCGGGCCCGTCAGCCGCATCAAGAACTCCGACCCCGCCTCCGAGCAGGACTTCCGGGCCGCCCTCCGCGCGACGAAAAAGAACCTCGTCCTTGTCGACGAGTTCCTCCTGGGAAACCCCCACCTCAAATTCTTCAAAGGGTAGGACAGCATGAAAAAAATATCCGTTTTCGAAGTCGCCTATAAAAACCTCCTGCGCAAGAAAACGCGGAGCCTTCTCACCGTCCTGGGCATCGCCATGGCGGCCTGGGTCCTGGTCAGCCTTTTCGGATTCAACAAGGGTTACGAGACGTCCCTCAACAAGGACATCGACAACCTCGGCTTCCAGATGCTCGTCGTGGCCAAGGGCTGTCCCTACGAAGCGGCGACGCTCATGCTCAAGGGCGGCACGGGCCTCAAGTACATGAAGGAAGAGATCGCCTCGGCCGTGGCCGCCGAGCCCGAGGTCGAGGGCGTGACGGCCATGCTCATGCAGGTCGTCTTTGACCCGAACAAGGGCGAGAGCGGCGGCATCTCCGCCTTCCTCGGCGTCGACCCCGCCTCTTTCCCGAAGATGAAGAGCGCCCTGCCCTTCAAGTCCGGGGGATGGTTCAAGGAACTGGAAACGTTCGAGGCCGTCTTCGGCTACGAAGTGGCCGAGCTCGAACAGCGCGAGGTCGGCGACCTCTACCTCATCCCGGAGAAGGAGGTCGAGGTCAAAGTCGTCGGCGTCCTCGAGCGGACGGGGACCCAGGACGACGGCACGATCTTTCTCCCCATCCGGACGGTCCAGCGTGTCTTCGCCGTTCCGGGCGAGCTGACGGCCATCGGCATCAAG
This sequence comes from Candidatus Aminicenantota bacterium, assembly GCA_026393975.1. Classification (GTDB taxonomy): domain Bacteria; phylum Acidobacteriota; class Aminicenantia; order Aminicenantales; family Saccharicenantaceae; genus RBG-16-66-30. Next base: position 265,011 of record JAPKZD010000003.1, read on the forward strand.
GTCAAGAAAGAGGCGGACATCAAGGCTTTCGAGGACAAGATGTACAAGCTCCCGGACGTCCAGGTCGTCAGCCTGACCCAGGTCAAGACGACGATCATGACCCTCGTCTCGACGGCCCGGGTCATGGTCTTCTCGATCGCCCTGATCGCCATCCTCATCGCCATGATGGGCGTCATCAACACGGTCCTGATGTCGGTCATGGAGAGGCGCCAGGAGATCGGCATCCTGAAGTCCATGGGCGCGATGGCGCTCGATGTTTTCAAGCTCGTCTGGCTCGAGACGATCATCCTCTGTGTCAGCGGCGGGCTCATCGGCACGGCCCTGGCCCTCCTGACGGCCCGTCTGACCGACCTCCTCGTCCGGAACCTGCTGCCTTACTCACCGAGCGGCGGTCTGGTCGCGATCGACCTCCCGCTAGTCCTCATGACCCTGGGTGTCGTGACGGCCATCGGTCTGGCCAGCGGGATATACCCGTCCTGGAAGGCGGCCCGGATGCGTCCCCTCGACACGATCCGCAGCGAGGGGGAATCATGAGTGCCCCGGCCCGGTATTCCATCGAGGCAGAAAATCTGAAACGGCTCTACCGCCGCGGTCCGGAGGAGATCTACGCCGTCGACGACGTCTCCCTGCAGGTCGAGAAAGGGACCTTCCTCTCCGTCGTCGGCCCTTCGGGCTCGGGAAAAACGACGCTCATCAACGTCCTCGGCTGTCTGGACAACCCGACCTCGGGGAAGCTTTCGCTCGAGGGCCGCGCCGTCTTCGAGAACTGCAAGGGCCTGTCGGAGGCCAGGCTGACGCGCATCCGGCGGGACGTCTTTGGTTACATTTTCCAGAGATTCTACCTCATCTCCACTTTGACCGTCCTCGAGAACGTCATCCTGCCCTTCACCTTCTTCAAGAAGCCGGGCGCCGAGGAGGACGTCGGGCGCGTCCTCAAGCTCCTCGGCCTCGACAAGCGCGCCGACCACCTGCCCGGCCAGCTCTCGGGCGGGGAGATGCAGAGGGTGGCCATCGCCCGGGCCCTGGTCAACAAGCCCGATATCCTGCTCGCCGACGAGCCGACGGGCAACCTCGACACGGCCCGGAGCGAGGAGATCGGGGCGATCCTCAAGGATCTCAACGAGCGGGAGGGCCTGACCATCATCCTCGTCACGCACAACCCCCGGCTGGCCGGCCTGGCCCACCGGACGATCGAGCTCCGCGACGGAAAAATTTACCCGGCTTGACACATCCCCCGGCAAAATCTAAAATCAGGCCACTTTCGGAAGAGGAGAGGGACACATGGTAACGACTCTCGCGGAGCTTATCGTCAATACGGTCAAGGCCTACCCCAAGCCGGACTTCATGCTGTTCAAGAAGGAAGGGGCCTACACGCCCATCTCAACCGGGGAATTCGGGGACGGCATCAAGCACTTATCGCTCGGGCTCAAGGCCCTGGGCTTCGAAGCGGGCCAGAAGCTCTGCCTTCTCTCCGAGAACAGGCCCGAGTGGACCATGACCGATCTGGCGACGCTCTGCGCCGGCGGCCTGACCGTGCCGATCTACACGACGCTCGTCCGGGAGCAGATCCGCTACATCATCGACGACTCGGATGCCACGGTCGTCGTCGTCTCGAACGCCGATCATTGGAAGAAGATCGAACCCCTTCGTCCCTGGCTGACCAAGGTCAAGCACTACATCACTTTCGCCGACGAAGCTCCGGCCGGCGTCCTGACCCTGAAGGAGGTCATGGAAAAGGGGAGGGCCGCGGCGGAATCGAAGCCCGGCCTGTTCGACGAGCTCGTCGCCCGGGTCAAGCCCGGGAACGAGGCGACCCTGATCTATACGTCGGGGACGACGGGTGTCCCGAAAGGCGTCATCCTGACCCACGACAACCTCATCAGTAACATCAAGACGGCCGCGGCGATCATCGAGTTCACGGAGAAGGACACCGTCTTGTCCTTCCTGCCGCTGTCCCACATCCTGGAGCGGACGGTCATGTTCGCCTTCATCTTCAAGGGCTGCACGATCGCCTTCGCCGAGAGCGTCGAGGCCGTCGCCAAGAATCTCCTGCAAGTCCGCCCTCATATCATGGTCAGCGTCCCCAGGGTCTTCGAGAAGATTTACACCAAGGTCATGGACCAGGTCCTGGCCAGCCCCGCCGTGCGCCGGAAGATCTTCTTCTGGGCCCTCAAGGTTGGCAAGGCGTACGGTGCGGCCAAGCTCGCCGGGAAGCCCGTCTCCGGCGGGCTCCGCTTCCGCCGTTCGATCGCCGCGAAGCTCGTCTTCTCCAAGATCATCGCCAAGACCGGCGGCCGGATCCGCTTCTTCGTCTCCGGCGGGGCCCCGCTCTCGAAGGACATCGCCGAATTCTTTTACGCCATGGGGCTGGTCATCCTGGAAGGCTATGGCCTGACCGAAACCTCGCCCATGCTCTCCATCAACACGTTCGAGAACATCCGGCTGGGGACGGTCGGCAAACCCGTCCCCGGCGTCGATATCAAGATCGCTTCCGACGGCGAGATCCTGGCCCGGGGGCCCAACATCATGAAGGGCTATTACAAGAAAGAGGCTGAGACCCGGGAAGTCTTCGAAGGCGGCTGGTTCAAGACGGGGGACATCGGACGCTTCGACCCGGACGGGTTCCTGGTTATTACCGACCGCAAAAAGGACCTCCTCGTCACCTCGGGCGGCAAGAACGTCGCGCCCCAGCCCATCGAAAACCTGCTCAAGACGAGCCCCTATATCACGAGCGGCGTGGTCATCGGCGACCGGAAGCGCTTCGTCGCGGCGCTCGTCGTGCCCAATTTTGAAAAGCTCCAGGAATACGCCCGGGCGCAGGGGATCGCTTTCTCCTCGCTCGACGACCTCTGCCGGGACCGCCGTATCGTCGGTTTCCTCAAGGCCGAGGTCGACCGGGCGACGCCGCTCCTGGCGTCCTATGAGAAGATCAAGAAGATCGCCGTCCTGCCGCGCGATTTCGAGATCGAGAAGGGCGAGATCACGCCCTCGCTCAAGGTCCGGCGGGCGAACGTCACGGCGGAATACGAGGCCCTGATCGACGCCATGTACAGGGAAGATGCGGAAAACGGACGCGACGACGGGGGAACGGTCGGCTGAGGCCTACTCGGCCGCCGGCGGCTCGGGCTTGACCGGCTCGGGTTTCGTCGTCCAATAGAGGATCCGGCCGCAGTTCTCGCAGAGGATGACCTTCACCTTGTCGCGGATCTCGTTGAGCATCTGCGGGCGGACGCGCATGTGGCACATGGCGCAGAAGTCGCCCGTGACGGGGGACAGTGCGGCGCCGGCCTTTTTCTGGCGGAGGGCCTCGTAGAGCATCAATTGCTCGCGGGGGATGCGGGGGAGGAGGGCCTCCCGTTCCTTGCTGAGCGCCGCGAACTTGGCCTCGGCCTCCTTCATCTTCTCGTCGAGGACGAGCTTCTCCTTCTTCAGACTTTCGTCGTCCTGTCCCTGTCTGTGGGTGGCGGCCTTGATCTCCTCCTCGACGTCGTCGGCGGCCAGCATCTCGGCGATAATGGCCTCTTCGAGCGTGTCGACCTTGTGCTGGGCTTCCTCGATCTCCTTGAGGAGTGACGTGTATTCCTTGTTCGTCTTGACTTCGTTCAGCTGGCGCTTGTATTTTGCGATCTGGGCCTTGATGTCCTTGACTTCCGTCTCGAGGTCGCGGCGCTTCTTCTGGTTCTGGGACATCTTGCCCCTGGCGTCGGCGACGAGCTTCGAGTCGGTCTGGATCTTCTTGTCGATGTCCTGGATGAGACGGGGGATCCCTTCGAGGACGAGCGAGGCGTCGCGCATTTCGGTGTCCAGCCGCTGGAGCTCGATGATCAGGTCGAAGTCGATGTCCACTATTCCTCAGTCCTCGGTCTCGCGGTCAATGGGCCTACCAGGATTCGAACCTGGGACCTGCCGGTTATGAGCCGGTGGCTCTACCGCTGAGCTATAGGCCCTCGGCCCCCTTTTATAACAAAATATTGATGTCCCGTCAATTAAACGCTCGAGCGGCACTGCAAAGATTCTAAACGGAAACGAGGCTGGAGGACGCTGTCCGGGCGGTGATGGGGATCGTGCAGAGACCCCGCAGCGGAGGGGGACCGGCGGGGAGCGGATTCTGAGAAGCGACCGATAGAATTGCGGCGGAGCGACTCGAAGCCGTAATTCTAGGAAATATCTAGATCAAGAGGGGGGACACGTACTAAAGGGCCTTTAACGGGCCCTTTAGTACGTGTCCCCGGATCCGGACCGGGAAGGCGTTAAGAATCACCGCAGCGAACGAAGACGATGCTCGAGGCCACTCAGCGGCCGACGGTGTGACTTCTTGAGACCACCGCTCAATGATTGTTAGTAAAGGATTTGAGCTTGCGGCTGCGGCTCGGGTGTTTGAGCTTGCGCAGGGCCTTGGCCTCGATCTGGCGGATGCGCTCGCGGGTCACCTTGAACTGCTGGCCGACCTCTTCCAGGGTGTGCTCGTTGCCGTCGCCCAGCCCGAAGCGCATCTTGAGGACCCGGCCCTCGCGCTCCGTCAGCGACTTCAGGGCCTCCTCGATCTGCTCCTTGAGGTTGATGTGGATGACCGTGTCGGGCGGCGAGGGGATGAGCTTGTCCTCGATGAAATCACCCAGATGGCTGTCCTCCTCCTCGCCGATGGGCGTCTCGAGGGAGATGGGCTCCTGGGCGATCTTGATGATCTTGCGGACCTTGGTGACGGGCATGTCCATCTTTTTCGCGATCTCCTCGCTCGTCGGCTCCCGGCCGACCTCCTGGACGAGGGCCCGGGAGACGCGGATGAGCTTGTTGATCGTCTCGATCATGTGGACGGGGATGCGGATCGTCCGGGCCTGGTCGGCAATGGCCCGGGTGATAGCCTGGCGGATCCACCACGTGGCGTAGGTCGAGAACTTGTAGCCCCGGCGGTACTCGAACTTTTCGACGGCCTTCATCAGTCCCATGTTGCCTTCCTGGATGAGGTCGAGGAACTGGAGGCCGCGGTTGCTGTACTTCTTGGCGATGGAGACGACGAGCCGGAGGTTGGCCGCGACGAGCTCCTTCTTGGCCTGGTCGCTGACCTTCTTCCCGGCGGTGATCGCCCGGACCACCCGCCGCAGGGACTCCGGGTCGAGCCCGATCTCCGCGGTCTCCTTCTTGAACTCCTTGTTCACGTCCCGGATCTTCTGCTTGAGGACGGGGTCGTCCTTTTTCTTCTTGGCCAGGGCCGTCGTCCAGTCGTCGCGCATGTCCTCGAGTTCGTTGACGGTCCTCAGCCGGGAGCGGAGCTCGTCGATGATCCTCTCCCGGTGGGCCGAGCGGAGGTTGAGGTCGCGGATTGTCCGGCTGATTCTGACGATGATCCGGCCGCGGCTGACCAGGGTCTTCTTCTTCTCCGGGATGCGGTCGAGCTTCCGGCTCAGCTCCTTGATTCTCTTGACCTTGGCCAGGATCTGATTTTTCTTCTCCTCGAGCTTGCCCTCCGCGATGTCCTCCTCGGAGACGTCGAACATCTCCTGGATGATGAAGGGGTTCTCCTTGATCCGCTCCTCCAGGGCCAGGACCTCGTTGAGGACGAGGCGGGTCCGGCTGAGGGACTTGATGATGCTCTTCTCGCCGCGCTCGATCTCGCGGGCGATGGCGATCTCGCCCTCGCGGGTCAGGAGCGAGATGCTACCCATCTCGCGGAGATAGAGCTTGACCGGGTCGGTCGTCCTCTCCAGCCCGTGCGTCGAGACGAGGTCGCTCTTCTTGCGCTGGGGGATCATCTCCTTCTGGCGCGAGTCCAGGATCTTGATCCCGTAATCGCCCATCGACGACAGGAAATCGTCGAAATCCTCCTCGGAATCCAGGTCCTCGGTGAAGGTCTTGTCGATCTCCTCGAAGAGGAGATAGCCTTGCTTGCGGCCCTTCGAAATGAGCTGGGAGATCTCGTCTTTGTGGAACTTATTGTCCGGTGACACGGCGCGCACCTCTTTTCATGTGGTTCTTCCGTCCTCACGGCATCGACAGGATCTGTTTCGTGATGTCCTGCTTCTGGTAGAGGAGGGCCAGGAGCTCCTCCTTCTCCCCCCGTTTCTCCGACCCGGCGATCTTCTGCTGGATGTCCTTCAGCCGGTTCTGAAGGTGAACCTTGCGCAGGGACTTCAGGCACTCCTGGGCTTCCTCGATCGAGGCACTAGACGATTTCTCGAAAAGGGCCTTGGCCAGCTGCGACAGGATGGCCGCAGGAACCTTGCCCTGCAGTTCGTGGAAATTCCATTCCTGGTCGTGCTTGAAGCAGTCCAGGATATATTGGAAGATCGGCTCGCTCTGAAGCCCCTGGAAGATCTCCTCGCCGCACTCGGCGAAGACGTAGGGGGCGACCGACCGGTCTTCCATCAGGATCTGGAACAGGCGTTTTTCCGCCGGGCAGAAAAGCCTCGCCTCCTCCTGGCCCTTGCCCGGGGCCCTGTTCTCGACGATGCTCCGGATGAGGTCTTCGCTGATGCCGAGCTCCTGGCTCGCCTGCCAAAGGTATTCGCTCCGGGCGACGGCGTCGGGGACCTTCTCGATCTCCCTGACCACAGCCCGGACGATCCGGCCCTTCTCCTCGGGGATGGACATCGGAATGTCCTTGGCCAGGGAATCGATCAAGAACTTGAGCCCGGAGACCGCCTTTTTCTGGAGGGCCAGGTACTTGTCTCGGCCGTTCTTCTTGATGAACGCGTCGGGGTCCTTCTCTTCGGGCAGGACGAGGACCTCGACGTTCAGGCCCTTTTCGAAGCCGAGCGGGACGGCCCGCGCTGCGGCCGCCATCCCGGCGCTGTCCCCGTCGTAGTTGATGACCATCCTCGAGGCGAAGCGCATGGCCTGTCCGACCTGCCAGGCCGTCAGGGCCGTCCCCAGAGAAGCGACGACGTTGCGGATCCCGGCCTGGAAGAGCGCCGAGAAATCCGTGTACCCCTCGACTAGGATGACCGTCCCTGCGTCCCGGATGGCGTCCTTGGAGAAATTCAGGCCGTAGAGGAGCTTGCCCTTGGAGTAGAGGGGCGTGTCCGGAGAATTCAGGTATTTGGGCTCGGCGTCGATGACCGTCCGGCCGCCGAAGGCGACGGTCCTTCCCGTCAGGCTGAAGATGGGAAAGATGACCCGTCCACGGAACCGGTCGCGGTATTCCCCCGTCCTGGAGCCGGGGAGGACGAGGCCGCCCTTCTCGAGGAACGAGACGGGGACGTTCTTCGCCTGGAAAAAATCGAGCAGGGCGGTCCAAGAGTTCAGGGCGTAGCCGATTTTGAGAGTCTGGATGGTCTCTTCCGTCAGGCCCCGTTTTTTCAGGTACTCGAGGGCTCTGGCCCCCTCCGGCGTGTTGTACAGGTTTTTCTTGAAGAAGCCCAGGGCCAGGTCGTTGATCTTGAATAGCTTTTCTTCGAGCTTGAGGATCTCCGGACGGACCCCCCGCTGCTGGGGAAGGGGGACGTGGTACTTTTCGGCCAGGTGCTTGAGGGCCTCGGGGAAGGTCAGGTTTTCCCTCTCCATGATCAGGGAATAGATGTCCCCGCCGGCGCCGCACCCGAAGCAGTGGTAGAGCTGTTTCTCGTCGTCGACGGTGAACGACGGCGTCTTTTCGGTGTGGAACGGGCAAAGTCCGACCCACTTCCGGCCCCTCCGCTTCAGGGTCGTGTACTGGGAGGCGATCTCGACTATGGACGAGGCTTGCCTGACCTGGTCAATGATCTCCATGAACGTTATTTGGTCCGCGCGTTCTCATAGAATATAGGGACGGAAGTAGGCCTTGTCAAGCTGTTCCATTCATTATTCTTTCGGACGATTCCCGCCCGTTTTTCCGCGCTAGAGATGGTTGATCGAGCTGGCCAGGAAGGCGGCGCCGAAACCGTTGTCGATGTTGACCACGCCGACGCCGCCCGGGCAGGCGTTGAGCATGGCCAGCAGGGCGGCCAGCCCCTTGAAACTCGCTCCGTAGCCGACGCTCGTCGGCACGGCGATGACTGGGACCTTGACCAAGCCGGCGACGACGCTCGGGAGCGCCCCCTCCATGCCGGCCACGGTGACGATGACCCGGGCTTGACGGATCCTATCGAACTGGCCGAGGAGTCGGTGGAGGCCGGCGACACCGACGTCGTAGATCCGCTCGGTCTTGTTCCCCAAAGCCTCGGCGGTCACGGCCGCTTCCTCGGCCACCGGGATGTCGGACGTCCCGGCGGTCAGGACGACGATCGTCCCGCGGCCGGCCGGCGGCTTGGACTGTTCCAGACTCACCGTCCGGGCTGCCGCGTTGTAGACCGCGCCCGGGAGCTTGGACTTGACCTTGGCCCAGACCGCCGGTTCGACTCTCGTGACCAGGAGGTTCGAGCCCTTCTCGAGGATCTCTTGGGAGATGCGGCCGATCTGGGCCGGGGTTTTACCCAGGCCGAAGACGATTTCGGGCACGCCCTTGAGGACCTCGCGGTGGTGGTCGACCTTGGCGAACTCGAGGTCGCAGTAAGGGTAGCCCTCGAGGAGCTCGAGGGCCTTGGCCGGCGTAATCTTCCCGGCGTGGACCTTCTCCAGGATCTCTTCCAACCGCTTTTTCACTCCCCTATTTTACCACAGGCCCCAAGCGGGACCGCCCATATTGTCAAACGCGGCGGTCTCGTGTAAAATAGGTCAAACTCCGACTGCATTCTGAGAGGAAAAACCGTGCGCGAACAACGATCGAAAAAGGACGAGTACCAGAAAGCCCTGGTGGCCTACGGCCAGGCCGTCAAGGAATTCCACAAGGGCGACTTCGAGAAGGCCGCCGAGCTCCTCAAGGGCTTCATCGAGAAATTCCCGGTGGACAAGGAGATCGTGGACCGGGCCAAATCGTACCTCTCCATCGCCCAGAAAAAGCCCAAGAAGGAGGGCGTGTCCCTGAAGGGCTTCGAGGACCACTACCGCTACGGGATCGTCAAGATCAACCAGGGCGATCACGCCGGGGCTGTCAAGATATTGGAGAAGGCCCTCGAGTTCAAAGAAAAGGAAGGGCTGGTCTATTTTCTCCTGGCCGACGTCCACAGCCTGATGGGCCAGACCGACACCGCCCTCGATTATTTGAAAAAGGCCATCCAGAAAGACAGGACGTTCTCCGTCGTCGCCCAGAACGAACCCGATTTCGAGGCGCTCTGGGAAGACAAGAAGTTCAAACTCATCGTCAAGCTTGCATGAAAAGGAAAGCCGTCGTTCTTCTTCTGGGGGCTGAGGAGGGCACGGGTTTCCTGCCGCTTCTCGGCCGGCCCCTGGGCGCCTTCGCGCTCGAAGCCGCCTGCGGGATCGACCCGGAGGCCGTCCTAGTCCTGGCCGGCGCGGGCGCCGCGATCCGGGACGGCTGGGAAAGCCTGATCAAAGGCGTCGAAACGAAAACGCCCGTCTTCCTGTTCGCCGGGGAAGGGCGGAAGGGGGGGCGGCGCGCGGGCGTCTTCCCGGCCCTCGTCATGGCCCGGGCCGTCCTCGAAAAATATCCCGACCGCGACATCCTGGCCGTCCCTGCCGGCCTGCCCCTTCTCCGTTCGCAAACGCTGAAGGCGCTCCTCCGCGTTCATGCCGCCAAGGGCTGCGCTCTGACTTTCCTGAGCGGAGGCGGCGAGGCCGGTCTCACGGGGATCCTGGCCCTCCATTCCGCCGACGCCTTCCCCTTGCTCCGGGGTATCTCCCCGTCGCGAGGCGCGGCCGGGTTCGAAGCCCTGGCCCTGCGCCTGACCAAGGCCGGAAAAAAAGTCGGCTTTTACGAATGCTTGGATCCCGAGGACGTCCTGCCGGTCGAGAACGGAGAAGATCTCGGCCGGGCGGCCGGCCTCCTGCGCCGGCGGAAAAACAGCTCTCTCGCCCGCAAAGGCGTGATCTTCCTCGATCCCGCTTCGGCCTGGGTCGATTGGGCCGCGGCGATCGGCCCGCGGACCGTTGTCTATCCCTCCGTCGTCATCGAAGGGCCGTCGCGCGTCGGCACCGACAGCCGCATCTATCCCCACGTCCATATCATGAATTCGCAGTTGGGCGCGAGAGTAAAAGTCCTGAGCTCCACGGTCATGGAGGACACCGTCCTCGAGGATGACGTGCAGGTCGGGCCGTTCTCCCGGTTCCGACCCAAGACCCGGGTCTGCTCCGGGGCCAAAGTGGGCAATTTCGTCGAGATGAAAAATACCGTCTTCGGCCCGCGCTCCAAGGCCCAGCACCTGAGCTACCTCGGCGACAGCCAGGTCGAGGAGGACGTCAACATCGGGGCCGGGACGATCACCTGCAACTACGACGGCGTTTCGAAAAACCCCACCCACATCGGCGCCGGGGTCTTCATCGGCTCGGGCACGGAGCTCGTCGCCCCGGTCAAGGTCGGGCGGGGCGCTTATGTCGCCGCGGGCTCGACCATCACCATGGACGTCGCCGCCGGCGCCCTGGCCATCGCCCGCGCCCGCCAGGTGGAAAAGCCCGGCTGGGTCCTGGAGAAGTTTCGGGAGCGGAAGAATACGAACAAGGGATGACGGCCATGAAACGGAGCGAGCTCAGGACTTATTTCAAGAACGGCCGGGCCTTGGTTTCGGCCCGGACCTACGCCACAGTCAAGACGAAGAGGGCCTGCGCCAACGCCTTCGCCGTCATCAAGGACGACCGGGAGACGACCTGCATCGTCGATGAGTCGAAGCTCGGCGCCCAGAAATTCCTGGGGTTCGAGGGCGATTGGAGGATGATCACCTTCGACATGCTCCTGCCGTTCAGCCTGGTCGGGTTCTTCGCCGGGGTTTCCGGGGCCCTGGCCGAGGCGGGGATCAGCATCTTTACCGTTTCGGCCTATTCCACGGACCATGTGTTCGTGAAAAGCCGGGACCTCGATAAAGCCGTCAAAACGCTCGAGAAACTGGGCATGTCCGTCCGCCGGCTCTAGGGCCGGGTCCAGTCTCCGGGCGAAGGAGGACCGGGATGCCGGCCGTCGTTCCCCTCGCAGAGATCAAGAAAGTCCTGGCCGCGATCGACCCCCTACCGCTCGTCGAGGCAGGCTTCGCCGCGTATTCGCGCGGCGACGTGGTCGTTCCCCCGGTGGGCGAACTCGTCTTCGACCATCCGCCGGGCGACGTCCACATCAAGTACGGCTACATCAAACGCGACGATTTCTACGTCATCAAGGTCGCCTCCGGTTTCTACGACAACCCGAAACTCGGCCTCCCCTCGGGCGACGGCCTGATGCTCATTTTCAGCCAGAAGACCGGCGTTCTCGAAGCCGTCCTTCTGGATGAAGGCTACCTGACAAACCTGCGGACGGCCGTGGCCGGAGCGGTTGTCGCCAAGTACCTGGCCCCGCGCCAAGTGTCGGCCGTGGGCATCGTCGGCGCGGGCGTCCAGGGCCGGATGCAGCTCGACTGGCTCCGGCGGGTGCGGAAGTTCGATGAGGCCGTCGTCTGGGGAGTCGATGAAGAGGAGCTGGCAGCTTACCGCCGGGACATGGAATCGCCCGGCTTGAAGATCCGGACGACGCTCCGGGCCGAGGAGGTCGCGGCCGCGGCCAATCTCATCGTCACCTGCACGCCCGCGACGACGCCCATCATCAAGGCCGCGTGGGTCCGGCCGGGAACGCATATCACGGCCGTTGGCTCCGACACGGCCTCGAAGCAGGAGCTCGAGGCGGCCATCTTGGCCCGGGCGGACCGGGTCGTCGTCGACAGCCTCAGCCAATCGGAGCTGCGGGGGGAAGTCTACAAAGCCGTGAGCGCCGGCGCGATCGGAAGAGACCGCCTGATCGAGCTCGGGCGGGTCATCTCGGACGAGAAGCTACGGCGGGCGTCGGATAGTGAAATCACCGTGGCCGACCTGACCGGTGTTGCCGTCCAGGACATCCAGATCAGCAAGGCCGTCTGGCTGGCCATCCGTTCGGCCCTATAAAAATCAAAGGTATTTCTTGACGACGGCGTCCATGGCGCCCATCTGACTTTCCATCTCGGCGACCATCTTGAACTGAGTCCGGGCGCGGTCGAGGTTGTGGCCCTCGCGGTGGATCTTGAAGTAGACGTCGCCCTTGAGGTGGTCGGTGAGAAAACGGATGCCGCACTCGAGCGTCAGCAGTTTAGCCGAGAAGGCGAGGAGGTCGGTCTCCGTGGGGACGAGGAAATCCCGGGCCGCGTCGAGGTAGCCGGCGGCCAGCCGGTCGAAGAGCCCGAGGTCGAAGCCGACCTTGGCCAGGTCGCGCTCGTCCTCGGCGGCCGTCGCCGCGCCCAGCCGGACCGAGTCGCCGAAGTCGTAGAGGATCGAGCCCGGCATGACCGTGTCGAGGTCGATGACGCAGACCCCTTCTCCGGTCCGGTCGTCGATCATAACGTTGTTGAGCTTGGTGTCGTTGTGGGTGACCCGCTCGGGGATCCGGCCGGCGGCCAGCCCGTCCACGACCTCACCGGCGTCCTTCTCCCGGGCGACGACGAAATCGACCTCGGGCTTGACTGCGGCGGCCCGGTTGACGGGGTCGTGTTCGAGCGCCGCGAGGAAGGCCTCGTAGCGTTTCCGGGTGTGGTGGAAGTCGGGGATGGTCTCGTGGAGGCGTTCGCCGGGCATCCGGGCCAGCATCTTTTGGAAGTTGCCGAAGGCCTTCGAGGCCGAATAGACGTGGCGGAGATCCTCGACCTGGTCATAGGTTCGGGCCCCGTCGATATAGCGGAACATCCTCCAGTACGTGCCCTCGGGGGTCCGATAGTAGGACCGGCCGTCGCGGGCGGGGACGATGTTGAGAGTTTCCCTGTCCGGGTCGCCGTTGGCGGCGAGGATCTGTTCCCGGGCGAAGCGCGTCACCCGCTCGATATTCTCCATGAGCTTTTCCGGCTCGCGGAAAACGAGGTGGTTGATCCTCTGATTGACGTATTTCACCCGCCGCCCCACGTCCTCGAACTCGGAGCAGTAAGTGTCATTGATGTGGCCGGAAGGGATGGGGAAGGACGAAACCCAGCGGCCTTCGACGTCGAAGGCGGCGCAGATCCTGTCCAGCTCGGGCGACGGTTTTTTTTCCATGGATAACCTCGGCACTCGAGATCCCGGCCCCCCGGGTCAGGCGCCCATTCTAACCAAGCCCCTCCTGGCCTGTCAACCCCTGGAATCCCCGGCATAAATGCCGGGGCAGGGCTTCCCAGTCCTGGTCCTTGCAAGACCGGGGCTTGTTCGGGGTTAACCCTGAGCAGGGCTTACCAGTCCCGGTCCTGGCTGGACCGGGGTCTCGCTTCGCGCTTCGCGTCCCCGCCTTGAAAGGCAGGGCTTAGCGTCGGCGAACGGGTCAATGCGTCCGGCTTCCGCTCCCCGTCCGCTCCCGGCTCCCGCCCGGGCGCCGTCCGGCCCCGCCGCCACGCCTTCCCGAGGAGCTTCCGCCCCGATCCGAGGGCCGCCGTCTCTCCAGGCGCTGGCCGGCCAGCTTCTCCAGGCTCAGGTCCCTGGCGAAGAGGTCGTCGGTCACGGGAAACTCCGGGACCTTCATGCCGATGAACTTCTCGATGGCCTCGAGGTGGTCGGACGTGGCCTCGCTGGCCAGCGTGATGGCCAGGCCCGTAGCCCCGGCCCGGGCCGTCCGGCCGATCCTGTGGACGTAGTTTTCACAGTCCTGGGGGATGTCGTAGTTGATGACCATCTCCAGGTCGTCGATGTGGAGCCCCCGGGAGGCGACGTCTGTGGCCACAAGGAGAGGGAAGCGTCCGGCCATGAAATCTTCGATGGTCTGCAGCCGCTCGCTCTGGCGAAGGTCGCCGCTGAGGAACTTGGCCTGGAGGCCGTTGGCCTGGAGCTGTTTCGCCAGGAGGAACGCGGTGTGCTTCATATTGGTGAAAATCAGGACGTTCTTGGGGTTGCGCCGCTTGAGCAGGCCGAGGAGGAAGTTGAGCTTGATGTGGCTCTTGACCCGGTAGAGCTCCTGGGAGATGGTGTCTACGGTCAGCTGTTCGGGCGTGACCTCGATGAAGGCCGCCTCGTTGAGGTAGGCCTGGGCCACCCTTCGCGAGAGCTTGTTCAGCGTCGCGCTGAAGAGCATGCTCTGGCGGTCGGCGCGGTCGGGCATCTGGCGGACGATGTCGCGGAGGTCGGGCAGGAAGCCCATGTCGAAGAGGCGGTCGGCCTCGTCGATAACCAGGAAGCCGCATTCGCGGAAGTTGAGGCGCTTTTTCTCGGCGAGGTCGAGGAGGCGGCCCGGTGTCCCGATGATGATGTCCGGGCCGGCCTTGATCTGGGCCAACTGGGCGACGTAGCCGACGCCGCCGTAAAAGCAGCCGATCTGAAGCCCCAGGGGTCCGTTGAGGATTCGGGCCTCGCCCTCGATCTGGACGGCCAGCTCCCGCGTCGGGACGATGATCAGGGCCTTCTTTTTCGACCCGTGGGTCTGCTTGAGCAGATGCGAGAAGAGGGTGATCAGGAAGGCCGCCGTTTTTCCCGTCCCGGTCTGGGACTGGACGGCCACGTCCTGGCCTCTCAAGGATTTATCCAGGGTCAGCTCCTGGACGGAAGTCAATTCCGTGTAGCCTCTCTCCGCGATGGCCTGCTGCAGCCTGGGATCGAGGTTGAGTTCCGTAAAACGCATGTTCATTCCTTTTCGGACTGGGGGTCAACCCTGGGGGGGATAATCGCCGCAGGGAGTGATCTCACGGGCGGGGGGGTTCTTTCCGCTTCGTTTCTGTCCAATGATCTATTCAGACCGTAATATTACCATAAAACCGGGGGCCGGCTCAAGCCGGGATATTCCGCCCGGCCGCCCTCCCCCCGGAGGGGCTCCCCTCGGGGGACAGGAATAATGCCTTGACAAGACCGCTCCCATGCCTTATTTTCTCTGTCTCCGCGGGCCATGCATTTCCGGCAGGCGCCGATTCCCCGTCATATGGGAAGGCGCGCTGCCTGGCGGCTCGCCCCCCAGGGGCGGTCCAGGGGGACATTCCGAGGGCGTGATGAGCGGTAAAACCATTCAATCTCTCGTCCAGAGCTGGGAGACGGTCAGGTTCGAGCTCCTGAATACCCGCATTTCGAGCCTCAACCTGAGCGTCGAGGGCTCTCCTGTGGACAGGTTCGTCTGCCGCCTGCGCCGGGAGATGGAAGCTAGGAGATTCCGGCTCAAACCCGAGATTTACCTGACGGACGGCTGGGGCTGCCCCGACCGCACCCCCGTCATCGGGATCCCGTTCTACCTGGCCGATCCGCGCTTGGTCCGCCTCGAAGAGGAGCAGAACGATGAGATCGAGAACCCGCGAACGATCATGATGCTCCTGCGCCACGAAGCCGGCCACGCTGTGAACTACGCCTACCGGCTCTGGAGGCGGTCGAGTTGGAGCGAGATTTTCGGGCCGTTCACCAAGCCCTACCGCGATTCCTTCCGGCCGAACAGGATGAGCCGGCACTACGTCCGTCACATCGCCGCCTATCCTTACGGCCGGACCTACGCCCAGAAGCACCCGGACGAGGATTTCGCGGAAACCTTCGCTGTCTGGCTCGCGCCCCGCTCCGGGTGGCGGCGGCGTTACCGGAACTGGCCGGTCATCCGCAAGCTCCTCTACGTCGACCGGCTCATGAAGGAGATCCGGCGAGACGCGCCCGAGAACTATCACGGCCGTCATCTCCGTCCCGCCGACCGGATGAACCTGACCCTGGCCGAATACTACGGGAAAAAGGCCGAGCGGTTCCGCCGGGCCGCCCGCGGCTACGTCGACGACAGTCTCCAGGAGGCCTTCCCGGCCTCCCGGGGACAGGTTCTCCGGCCGGCCTCGGCCCTGTTCAAACGGTACCGGGACCGCCTCGTCGAACGGGTGATCCATTGGTCCGTGCTGACTCCCCCGGAGGCGGCCACCCTCGTTCGCAAGCTCGAAGCCAGGTCCGCCGCCCTCGGGCTGAGCTACAGGCCGGGCGCGGAAGGGGAGAGGCTGATGGACGTCGTTTCCCTGGTGATAGCGCTGGCCCTCGATTTCGCGTACACGGGCCGCTTGACGGGCTGAAGCCTAACGCCCGACTCTTCTCGCCCCGCTCTTCATGTTGAAAATCGGCAGCTGCATGTCGAAGGGGGGGCCTTCGAAAGCCGCCTTGAGGATGGTCTGGAGAAGATGGGGATAGTCGATCCCGGCCTGCTCCGCCGAACGCGCCAGGCCCATGCCGCTGTCGAGGCAGGGGTTGCAGTTGACCTCGAGGACCAGGGGCTGACCGTTTTCGTCGAGCCGGATGTCGACGCGGCCGTAGCCCCATCCGCCCACGGCCCGGAAGGCCTTGACCGCCGTCTTGCCGATGAGAGCGGTCAGCCCGGCGTCGACCTTGGCCGGGCAGATAACGCGCGTCCGCTTGTATTCGACGGACGTCTCGACCCACTTCGCCGCGTAGGACATGATGGGCGGGATGGCCGGGGGAAGCCGCGAATAGTCCACCTCGGCCAATGGCATGACCTGGATCTTCCGGCCTCCGAGGAGGCCGACGTTGAACTCGCGGCCGGGCAGGAAATGCTGGATGAGCGCGGGCTGCTTGTAGGTGGCCAGAACGTCCCTCGCTTTCTCCTTGAGGGCCTTTTTCGTGTGGACGACGGAGCCCCGGTCGAGGCCGATGCCGGCGTGCTCCTGGGCGGCGTGGACGATGAGGGGGAAGACCCACTTGTGCCCGTTGATATCCGAAACTCGCTCGACGATCACCGTCGAGGGCGGGATGGGGATGCCCGCGCCCTTGAGCAGGCTCAGGGCCATGTACTTGTAGCGGTTCAAGCCGAGGCCGAGCGCGGGAGAGCCGGTCATCCGGTAACCGAGCATACGAATGAACGCGGCGATGCGCATTTCGTAGAGAGCCCCGTGGACGACGTCGTCGTACTGGTTGAAGACGATGTCGGGCCGGAGGCGGATGAGCTTGCGCTGGAGGCGGGAGAGGTCGCCGGCGATGGGAATGACGACGACTTCGTGGCCGGAGCGCCGGAGGCCGCGGGCGATCCCCCGGATCATTTGGCGGAGATGCCAGAGGCTTCCCTCGTCGGCTTTTTCGGCGGGCTGCGAGTCTTCGTAGGAGTTGTAGATGAGCGCGATACGGAGTTTCTTCATGCGCCTTCCGATCACCCTTCGGCCTTATTTTAAAATAAGCTAGGGGTCTTCTACAAGCGCAAAGACGCGTTATCTCAATAAAACGGCCGAGAGACGAAAGATCGAGCCGGGCCGTTTCCTAGATCCAGTGCAGGATTTGGAACTGGCTTCCGTCGCGCAGGATGGCCAGGGCTTGGGACGCGGATTCGGTCATGGGACCTCCTTTGTCGAAACGGATTCGATGTTTGCCGTCGAAGGGGATTGTAGGGGCGATCCCGGACGGATGTCAATCGGCGGGAAAAGCAGAGGACGGCGGCCGCCTTCGAGGCGGCCGCCGTCCGGATGGTTCTTACGAAAAGCTTATCTGTCGGCGAAGGCGAAGACCGTCAGGAAGCCGTGCTGGCTGATCTTGGCGATGAGCTCGCCGCTGACTTTCTCCACGCTGTCGCTCGTCTGGTGGTAATCTGCCGTCATGGCCGCCATGTAATAAACGTAGGGGACCTTGACGGAGGCGAACGAGGAGTGGTCGGAGCCGCCGCCGCCGACGCCGAGCGCGTTGAAGCGGAAGGCCAGGTCGAGCCCGACGTATTGGTTCATCTCGCGGGCGATGTCGGCGAAAGGCGTGCCCTCGGTCAGGTTGACCGAGACGAACCACGGAGCGCGGACCTTCTTGACGAGCTCCTCGGCGCCGGGGACACCGTAGGCCCGCATCGAACGGGCGAGCATCTCAGCGTCGTAGGGCCGGCTGATCATGTCGTAGTTCAAGTAGCCCACCGTCTTTTCGATCGGGTAAGTGGGATTCTGGGCGTAGTAATGCGATCCGAGGAGACCTTCTTCCTCTCCCGTCCACAGGGCGAAGACGATGGAGCGTTTCGGCTTGACCGGGCTCGCGGCCAGGGCCTTGGCGATGTTGAGGACGCCGACCGAGCCGGAGCCGTTGTCGTCCGCGCCGTTATAGATATAGTCCTCCCACATCCCCAGATGGTCGTAGTGGGCGCCGACGACGAAGATCTCGTCCTTGAGCTTGGGGTCGGAGCCTTCGATGATGCCGATGACGTTGGTGCCGCGGATGAGGGCCGTCTTGGACGTCGTGGCGATGGTCATCTTTGCGCCCGGGACATCCATCGAAGCGGGCTTATTGGTCGTTTCAATCTTTTTCTTCAGGTCGTCGATCGTCTGGCCCGTCCCCTCGAGGAGGAGGTTGGCCATCTCGCGGGTGATCATGGTCGCCGATCCGCCGCCCCTGCCCATGGGCGTGCCCGAGTCGCCCGCGACCGAGAGCCGCCTGCGGGGCTTGTTGACGATGGGACGTTCGTCGCTGGGTTTGCGGACCATGGATAGGGCCTTGAAGACGTCGCTGTCCTTGCCCGTGTTCTGGACCTGGACGATGGCCGCCGGCCCGAGCTTGGCGATCTCGGTGATCTTGCTGAACCGGTCCGGGCCGCCGCGCATCATCATGGCCATCCTGTCGCCCTGGGGAGCGGCCGGGAAGTACTTGTCCTTGAGTTCCTTCTTCGTCTGGAGGGGCGACTGGGGATTGTCGCGGCCGGGCGCGTCGGAGAGCAGGAGGACGATCTTGCCCTTGAGGTTCAGGCCCTTGAGCTCGTCGAAACCGACCGACGGCTCGCTGATCCCGTAGCCGACGAAGACGACGGGAGCGGTAAGGGTGCCCTCGGCGCTGCCCATGCCGCCCTGGAAATCGATGCCGCCATGGAACGTGCGGCTCTTGAGCGAGCCGCTTTTATTGACCTCGATCGTGACCGAGGTCTGGGAGTCCGTGATTTCCTTCATGGCGAATTCCTGGAAATAGGTCCGTTCCGGGGGCGCGCTCGGAGCCTCGCTCCGGCCTCCGCCCATGCGGAATCCGCCCCTCATGGGAACGTCGCCGGCGGGCTTCACGCCCCACAGCTTGAGCAGGGATGCGGCGTACTCGGCGGCCAGTGCGTAGCCGCGGGTCGCTGTCTCCCGGCCCTCCATGAGGTCGGACGAAATGTAGGTCAGCATCGCCAGGGAATCCTTGGCGGTGATGGCCTCGAGGCCCGCCTTGTACTTGTCGGGGGCGGGCTGGGGCTTGTCGACCAGGCTCAATGCTTTCTGGACGTCCTCGAGCTTCATCTGCGGCTGCTGCGGGGCCTGGGCCCGCAGGCTGATGAGTGCGGCGAAGACGAGGATTACGGCCAATACGTTCTTTCTCATTTAGACCTCCACCTGAAATTCATAGCCGACCTTTTGACGCGGGGCGGCCGATTTTCTTCCATCGGGCCATCGAACCTATCACCCAGCTGGGCGGAGGGGCAAGATGGACAGGAAGAAATGGACTCGGGACGGGTATTTGGTTATCATAAGCTCGAGGCGTCGGATGCGCCGGGAAAATCCCTTGAGAGGTCGATTCACATGAACATCAAGAGCTCGGTCCTGCTTGCCCTTTGCTTCGGGCTGGCCCTTCTGACCGCCGGATGCAAGAAAACGGAACCCGCGCCGGCCGCGGCCGCTCTGGAGTTCGGCTGGCAGATCGACCAGTTCGCCGACCTGAGGATCCTGCGCTACCAGGTCCCCGGGTTCGAGGCGCTCACGCCATCCCAGAAAGAGCTGGTCTATGACCTGAGCGAGGCCGCCCTCTGCGGCCGCGACATTATCTTCGACCAGAATTACAAGCACAACATCAAGATCCTCCGGACCCTCGACGCGATCGTCGAGGGCTACAAGGGCGACAAGAACGATCCCCGCTGGACCAAGTTCATGACCTTCGTCAAGAGGGTCTGGTTCTCCAACGGCATCCACCACCACTATTCCACGGACAAGATCAAGCCGGGGTTCGACGCCGACTATTTCGCGGCCCTGGTCAAGGGGTCGGAGGGCGTGACTTTTCCTCTCGCCCAAGGGCAGTCGGTCGACGATTTCCTGGCCTTCCTGCGGCCCATCCTCTTCGACCCGGCCGTCGACGCCAAGAAGGTCTCCCAGGATTCATCGAAGGACCTTGTCGTGAATTCGGCCGTCAATTTCTATGAGGGCGTCACCCAGGCCGAAGTCGAGGCCTACTACAAGGGCATCGTCGACGAGAAAGACGCGACGCCGATCTCCTACGGCCTGAACACCCGGATCGTCAAGAAGGACGGCAAGGTCGTCGAGCAGGTCGCCTCCCTCGACGGCCTCTACGGGCCGGCCATCGCCAAGATCGTCTATTGGCTTGAAAAAGCGGCCGGCGTGGCCGAGAACGACCGGCAGAAGAAGGTCATCGAAGCCCTGATCGCCTACTACAAAACGGGCGACCTGGAGAAGTTCGACGAGTACAACATCCTCTGGGTCGAGGACACCGTTTCGCTCGTCGATTTCGTCAACGGTTTCATCGAAGTCTACAACGACCCGCTGGGGACGAAGGCCAACTGGGAGTCGCTCGTCAACTTCAAGGACCTGGCTGCCACGAAGCGGGCCGATGCGCTTTCAGCCAACGCCCAATGGTTCGAGGACAACTCGCCCATCGACCCGCGCTATAAGAAAAAGGAAGTCAAGGGCGTTTCGGCCAAGGTCATCACGGCGGCCATTCTCGGCGGCGACTGCTATCCTTCGACGCCCATCGGCATCAACCTGCCCAACGCCAACTGGATCCGCAAGGAATACGGCTCGAAGTCGGTGACCATCGAGAACATCACCTACGCCTACGACCAGTCCTCGCTCAAGTCGGGGTTCGGCAAGGAATTCTCCTGGTCGGACGAGGTCCTCGAGAGGGCCAAGAAGTACGGGCCCCTGGCCGGGAACATCCACACCGATATGCACGAGGTCCTCGGGCACGGATCGGGCCAGCTCATGCCCGGCGTCGGGCCGGAGTCGCTGAAGAACTACCACTCGCCGATCGAGGAGTCGCGGGCCGACCTCTTTGCCCTCTACTACATCATGGACGAGAAGATGGTCGAACTCGGCCTTTTGCCCCACATGGACGCGGCCAAGGCGGAATACGACGCCGACATCCGCAACGGGCTGATGACCCAGCTCACCCGGATCGAGCCGGGCAAGACGATCGACCAGGCCCACATGCGCGGCCGGGCCATGGTCTCCCACTGGGTCTACGAGAAAGGCAAGGCCGAGAACGTCATCTCGCGAGAAACGAAAGACGGAAAGACGTTCTTCGTCGTCAACGACTACCAGAAACTGCGCCGGCTCTACGGCCGGCTCCTGGCCGAGGTTCAGCGGATCACGAGCGAAGGGGACTATGAGGGAGCGCGGAACCTCATCGAGACCTACGGCGTCCAGGTCGACCAGGAACTGCACAAGGAAGTGCTCGGTCGGTACGCCAAGCTGAACCTGGCGCCCTACAGCGGCTTCGTCAACCCGGTCTACACGCCGGTCATCGAGAACGGCAGGATCGTCGACGTCACGGTCTCCTACACCGAGGGCTACGTCGAACAGATGCTGAGGTACGGAAAGGCCTATGCGTTCTTACCGGCGATATAGGCCTCCTAAGCCGAAAGGCGGCCGAGAAAGACCTTGCGAATCGTCCGGCTTCCTAATAATTTGATGACATAATCAGGAGGGATGATGGAAGAAGAGATCGGACACATCACGCATTACTTCCCCAAGGTCGGCGTCGCTTTGATCGAGATTACGGCCGGAAGCCTGAAGATCGGGGAGACCATCCGCGTCAAAGGACACACCAGCGATTTCACGCAGACGGTGGAGTCGTTGCGGCAGGAGAATCTGCCGGTCCCGGAGGTCAAGCAGGGCGTCTCGGCCGGCATGAAGGTGAAGGAGCACGTCCGGGAAGGCGACCGGGTTTATAAGATCAAGGAAGGCACCTGAGCCCGCGCCTATTTGCTCGCGGCGCTCCGGCGCCGACGGCGTGCTGGGATCCGGTGATGGAGCGGGCCCTGCTCTTCTTGGAAAAGAAATAAGAACTGCGTTCCCCTGTTCGCGGGACAGAAAAAAAAATGCCCAGGGCGGGACTTGAACCCGCATGGCCTTACAGCCGCGACATTTTAAGTGTCGTGCGTATGCCTATTCCGCCACCTGGGCTCGTTTTCACCCACGATGAGCCGGCCGCAAGCTAGGGTTTTCAATCCGTATCGAATAGCCCATTTGATTATATGATAGGGGCGACCCAAAGACAACGGAAGTCCTCGGAAAGAGGAAGAGAGGATTGACAAGACCCCCCGGCGGGGATATCTTCGTCCCGAAAAGGAGCGATTCCGCCATGGCCATTCCCGGGTTGACGATCATTGGTGAGTCGATCAACGACTCCGTGCCCTCGACGAAGAAGCTGTTCGACGAGAACGACGTTCCCGGCCTGCTCGAGCTGGCCCGGAACCAGGATGAGAAGGGCGCCGCCTACATCGACGTGAACGTGGGGGCGCGGTCGCCCGAGTTCATGGCCGACCTGGTCCGCCGGATCCAAACGATCACGGCCAAGCCCCTGTCCATCGACACGCCGGACCCGGCCATCGCCGAGGCCGGTCTCCGGGCCTACGACCCCGAAAGGGCCGGCGGGCGGAAGCCGATCCTGAACTCGATCTCGGCGCTTCGCCTCCAGATGTTCGACCTCTGGGCGGTCCGGCCGTTCATGCCCATTCTCATGGCCTCGGAGCGGTTCGAGAGCGGCGCGAGCTGCGCCAACGCCAACCGGACCGCGGAGGAGACCCGGCGAACGGCCCGGGCCCTGCTCGAGGAGGCCCAGCGGCGGACCCCCGGCTTCATGAACGGCCAGGCCGTCATCGACCCGGGGATCGCCCCGATCGGGAGCGACTGCGAGGGTCAGCTCAGGCGCGTCCTGGAGTCCCTCGCCCTCATCCACGCCGACCCCTTCTTCACCGGCGTCCACATGTCGGTGGGGCTGAGCAACTTCACGGTCATGCTCCCCTCAAAGCGGGCGGATGGGTCGCCGGTGAAAGGACCCCTGGAGAGCGCCTTCCTGACCCTGGCCATGCCCCGCGGCCTCGATACGATCATCGGCTCGACGGTCCGCAAGTACGAGATCTTGCCGGCGGGCCATCCGGCCCTGGCCTGCCTCGAGGACATCCTGAAGCTCGAGGGCTTCGACACGCTCATGCGGCTCAAGGAATTCTATGCCTGAGTCGGCCGTGCGGCGTCACATCGAGAACAAGATCTTTCACGTCGAGCTCCAGACTCCCAAGCGGAACTCCGAGGACATCGAAAAAGACCTCCGGACCTTCGAGGAGAAATACCGGAAGGTCGTGGAGGCGGGCTGGATCGTCTGCATCACGGACAACCCCATGGGCCTGCTGAGCTACGGGGCCGCCGAGACCGTCGAGCTCTTGGGACTGCCCGTCCATCCGGAACAGCTGATGGTCCACCTCAACACGTTCCACCCCAAGAAGGAGCTCGACGAGATCCTCGCCGCGTTCATGGCGACCGGCGGCAAGGACCTGCTGGTCGTCTCCGGCGACGGCAGCCAGCGGCTCCACCGGCTCGAGCCGGCCGAGATCGGCGTCGAAGCGGTGACCGTGACGTCGGTCGAGCTCCTCCGCTACATCGACCGGGAGTACCCCGGCAAATTCACGTGCGGCGTCGCCTTTAATCCCTACGAGCCGCAGGACTCGGAGCTCGAGAAGATGGGGCGGAAGGTGGACGCCGGAGCGGCCTTCATCATCACCCAGCCGATTATCGGCCGCGACGAGAGGCTGACGGGGCTCGAGCCGTTCCCTCTGCCGGTCATCCTCGACGCTTGGATGTCGAAGAAGCTCCACCTCCTCTCCGAATGCGTCGGCCACGAGATCCCCGAAGGGACGCCCTACGACCCCATGGAGAACCTGAAGGAGCTGCGGAGGAACTACCCGGACTACGGGCTCTACCTGGCCATCCTGGGCTTCAAGACCCAGTACCCCCTCCTCCAGGAGATCTGGAAGTGAGTTCGGGGAAACCGATGTCTGCCCTCTATTACGACGTCGACCTCGAGGTCGCCCGCGACGTCCGGAGGTGATAAATGGCCGCTCAACCCGCTGTCCTGCCTTCCGTCAAAGAGCGTTTCCTCTCCCTCGACTTCTTCCGGGGCCTGACGATGTTCCTCCTGATCGGGGAGAGCACCCTTCTTTACGAGCACTTCCGGGACCCGGGGCTGGCCGGGACACTCCTCCACGCGATCGGGACGCAGCTCGACCATCATCCCTGGGCCGGATTGCGTTTCTGGGACCTTGTCCAGCCGTTTTTCATGTTCATCGTCGGCGTCGCCCTGGCCTTTTCCGTGGCCAAGCGCGAAGAGCGCGGTGAAAGCCGGGCCGAGACTACCCGGCATGCCGTCGTCCGGGCGTTCGTCCTGCTTTTTCTCGGATGGGCGCTCTACTGCATCGGGCCGGGCCGCATCACCTTCCGTTTCCAAAACGTCCTGGCCCAGCTCGGCGTGACCTATGCCATCGCCTATTTCCTGATGAGACGGCGGCCGCGGACGCAGATCGCCTGGAGCTTCGCCTTCATCATCCTCACCGAGGTCATCTACCGCGTCTTCTGGGTCCCGGGGTACAACCAGCCCTTCGTCCCGGATCACAACTTTGGATCGTGGGTGGACATGCTCATCTCGGGCGAGCTCTCATCGGGCCACTGGGTAGCGTTCAACGCCATCCCGACGGCGGCCCACACGATCTGGGGCGTGCTCGCCGGTCAATGGCTTATGAGCGGCCGGACGCCTCGAAAGAAGATCGCGTTGTTGGCGGGCCTCGGCGCGGCCGGCGTCGCCGCCGGCTTCGCCCTGACCGCTGTCTCACCGATGATCAAGCGCATCTGCACGAGCTCGTTCGTCGTCGCCAGCGGCGGTTTTTGCCTCTTGGCGCTCGCCTTCTCCTACTGGCTCATCGATGTCCGCAAGTTCAGGAAGTGGGCCGTCTTCCTCAACATCGTCGGCATGAACTCCCTGTTCATCTACTTGTTCACGGAGAGCGGGGGAACGTCGTGGGTCACGAGACTCGTCCAGCCGTTCACGATGGGACTCCTCGGCTGGACGGGTGCCCTCTCCGGGGCGATCGTCACCAGCCTGGCTGCCTGGGCGGTCCTCTGGTCGATGTGCTTCTGGCTCTATCGGAGGAAGATCCTCATAAGGATCTAGGAAGGCTCGGGACCGGCGGTGCGGCGAGGTCGGGCCTGGCGTCGCCGAAAATGTAGTGGTTGAACCAGGCCAGATTGTGCTCCATCACGGCCCGCATCGACTTCGGCTTGGTGATGCCGTGCCCGTAGCCCTTGTAGACGACCATTTCGACGGGGACGCCGCGGTCCTCGAGTCCCTGGCGCAGTTCGTAGGCATTGGGAATGGGGACGCGCCTGTCGAACTCGCCGTGCTGGATGAGGGTCGGCGTCGCCGCCTTCTTGATGTAGGTCATGGGCGAAGTCTTGGCGTAGATCGCCGGGTCGTCGGCCGGGTCGTCGCCGAGATAATTGATGGTGAAAGGTGTGATGTCGGTGTTGTAGTAGTAGGTTGCCCAGTTCGAGATCCCTGCCCCGACAGAGATGGCCCTGAACGCCCGCGTCGAGGTCGTCAGGAAGGCGGAGATGTAGCCGCCTTGGCTCCAGCCCATGCAGCCGACGCGACTCGCGTCCACCCAGCCCTTCTTGACCAGGTGGTCGACGCCCGAGAGGACGTCCCAAGCGTCACCGACGCCGAGGTTGCGGTAGTTGAGCGTCCGGAACTTCACCCCGTAGCCGACGCTGCCCCGGTAGTTGACCTTGAGGATGAGGGCGCCGCGGGCGGCCCAAATGTCCGAGGGGTAGTAGCGCGAATCGCCGCTGAGGAGCGCCGGCCGGTCGACGCTCGTCGGGCCGCCGTGGATGACGCAGAGCAAGGCGTACTTCTTCGCCGGGTCGAAATCGGCCGGCTTGATGAGGACGCCCTCGATCACCGTTCCGTCCTTGCTCTTCCAGGAAATGACCTCCCGCGTCCCCAGGACGAACGCCTCAACCTGTTCGGTCATCCGGGTCAGGGCGCGCGCCTTGAAGGGGAACTCCGAGACGCAGATTTCGGAAAGCGTTGTGGGCGAGGCGGCCGTGAAGGCCAGGCGTTTCCCGTCCCGGGAGAAACTGAAGCCCGAGACGATCGCGTCGTCGGGCGCGCTGAGCCGGGCGATCTGGAGCGACTCCAAGTCGAGCCGGTAGAGATGCGCGGCGGTCTTTTGCATGCCTGAGAAGTAGATGCCGTCAGCGTTCCAGGCGACGGCGCTGGGGTTCTCGTCGAAGGCGCCGGTCAGCGGCCGGATGGGGCCGCCGTCGGCGGGGACGAGGGCCAGGCCGATGTTCCGGGCGAAGTAATCGAGCCGGCCGCCGGCGCTCGAGAAGAGGATCGATCGGCCATCGGGCGACCAGAGAGGGGAGGAGTCGGGGCCGGGCTGGGCGACGATCTTCCTAACGGTGTCTCCGGCCAGGTCGAGGACGTAGATGTCCGACGTCCCGCCGTTGATGAGGTCGGGGTTGAGCGCGGCGCTAAAGGCGATCCTCTTCCCATCGGGCGACCAGTCGAATCCGCCGACGGTGAAGGCTTTCCCGCTCGTCCGGCGCCGGCCGGCCCCGGGCGCGCTCAGGGCTTCGGCCACGTCGACGGTCCAGAGGTGCGTGTGCGTGTATTCGCGGCGAACGACCTCGTAGTCGCCGTAATAGTCCTTCCGGTCTTTGGATTCCTTGGTACCAGGGTCGGCCGCGGTGAAGGCGATCGTCTTGCCGTCGGGGGACCAGTCGAATCCTCCGACCCCGGTCTCGGACTTGGTCAGCTGGACCGCTTCGCCGCCGTCGGGGCTGATGACGAAGAGCTGGGATTTGTCGTCGACGCGGCTCGAGGTGAAGGCCAGCGAACGGCCGTCGGGCGACCAAGCCGGTCCGGAGGAGGACTTCTTGCCGCGGGTGAGCTGGACCGTCTTCCCGGAGGCGACGTCGACCAGCCAGATCTGGGTGACGTAGGCGTCCTGTTCCATGTCGGTCTCCGTGACGGTGTAGGCGACCCGCGTCCCGTCGGGCGAGATGCGCGCGCCGCCCACAGACTTCAGGGCCATCAGGTCTTCAATCGTCGGGACGCGCTTTGAGGTCTCTCTGCCCGATGCGGCGGCCGTCGTTTGGGCGGCCGGGACCGCTGCCGTCATAAGAGTGCCGGATATTACGGCGATGATGAACCCGCCGAGCAGAATCCGTGTTTTTCGCCGCATGAAGGACCTCCTCGAATGAAAACGGTTCATGTTCCTGACCCGAGCCTTTATCCTACGACAGGACATCCGATAGGACAAGGCCCGGGGTCATCGTACTTGAGGAAGGGGAGGTCTTACTCCGGAAATCTGAAGAAGAGCTTGATGTACTCCATGTTCAGCGCCAGAAGTCTTTTGCAGTCTTCCGTCGCCCCGGCCGTCCCAACCCTTCCGCTTGCCGGGTGTATTCGAGGTAATTCTGGAGGGCTTCGACGTATTTTCCGTCCCGGTCGTACCTCTCCGCGTTCTCCTTGGCCGCCAGCCATTTGTCATAGGATATGGCTTGACGGTCAGCTGCCGTCTGCGTCGGTTCCTGGCGTGGGGAGGCGAGGATCGTTCCCATGGCCGCGGCCATGAACACAGGTAATACCCAAGACACGGCTTTGCTCATTTTAAGAATACGATTCTCATCAAATTTGTCGGAATGGGGCGGCGGATATTGAATCTTCCGGGGAACCGGCCGCGGTCCCGGATTGACAGCCGGTGTGGAAAAATGAAAAAATCCTTCTCTTAATCCATAAAGGAGAGGTGGCGCTTGAGAACAAAGAATCCTGGAAGGACCGGATTCGCGGTTTTGGTGTGCTTGCTCGTTTCGTTCGGCGGCGCCTTCGCCGCGGCTCAGGAGGCCGCGAAGGCCGGGCCGGCCAAGGCTTCCTGGACGGCCGAGGACATCCTCCTCGCCGAATCGGCCTCCGACTGGGAAATCTCCTCGGACGGAAAATGGGCGGTCTGGACGAAGACGCGGATGGACAAGGAGAAGAACGGCCGAGTGTCGAACCTCTTCCTGACCAACCTCGACACAAAGAAAGAGGTCCAACTGACGCGCGGCACGGAGTCGAACGGCCAACCCAAGTGGTCGCCGAACGGCGAATGGATCCTCTTCCTGAGCACGAAGCCCCTGCCCAAACCGAACCCCGACCTCTCCCGTTCCCAGCTCTGGCGCATGAGCCCCTTCGGCGGCGAGCCCTGGCCGCTGACCGAGTTCGCCCGCGGCATCCAGGGCTACGAGTGGGTCGACGACGACACGGTCATCTTCAGCGCCCAGGAAGACGCCGCTTTCTACGAGCAGGAGCTCAAGCGGAAGAAGGACTCGACCCGGGTCGTCGACGACGTCGGCCACGAGCCGCCGGTGCGGCTGTTCAAGCTGACGATCAAGGATAAGAAAGTCGCGCGCCTCACCGACAACACGGACTTCATCCAGTCTTGGGCTGTTACCCCCGACGGGAAGAGGGCCATGACCGTCGACGGCCAGTACCTGAGTTTCGAATGGGACCATAAGATCCTGCCCAAGGTCTTTCTCTGCGATCTGGAGAAGGGGACGAGCAAGGAGATCCTCGCCGGCAAGCGCCTTGTCCCGCTCGGGATCCGCGCCGCCCCGGACGGCAGCGGCTTCTATTTCGCCGCGCCGTATTCTTCCGACCCCCGCTTTTTCACGGCCTCGGTGACCCTGCTCTATTTTTATGACCTCGCCGCCGGGAAAGAGGTCAAGGTCGACATCGGCTGGGAAAACGGCCTCGGCGGCGGCCTGGAGACGACGCCCGACGGGTTCGTCACCCTGCTCGCGGCCGGAGCGCGCTTCATTCCCGCCCGCTACGTCAAGTCAGGGCCGGCCTGGAAACGGACCGACCTCGAGGGCGAGCACGTCAAGAACCTCTTCGGGTTCGCCGTCAGCCACGACGCCAAGGTCATGGTCTACGATCATTCGACGCCGAGCACGCCGACGCAGTGGTACCGGGCCGCGCTCGCTGGCGACAAGCTGACCAGCCCGGTCCGGCTCACCGACCTCAATCCCGAATTCAAGGACAAGGCCATCGCTCGGACCGAGATCGTCCGCTGGAAGGGAGCGCTGGGCGAGGAGATCGACGGTCTCCTCTACTACCCGCGCGACTACGCGGCCGGGAAAAAATATCCCCTGCTCACGGCGCCCCACGGCGGGCCTGCCGGCGTCGACCTCGACGCCTGGGACGAGAGCTGGGCCTACGCCCACCAGCTCCTCAGCCAGCGCGGCGCGTTCATCCTCAAGCCGAACTACCACGGCAGTTCCAACTACGGCCTCAAGTTCGTCGAGTCCATCTGCTGCGGCAAGTATTACGAGTATCCGGTCGCGGACATCGAGACGGGCGTCGACTTCCTCGTTGGCAAGGGCCTCGTCGACCCGGACCGCGTCGGCACCTTCGGCTGGTCGAACGGCTCGATTTTATCGATCGCCGTGTCCATCGCCAACCCCGACCGCTACAAGGTCGTCTGCGCGGGCGCCGGCGACGTCGAGTTCATCAGCGACTGGGCCAACGTGGACTTCGGCCAGTCGTTCGACGCGTATTACCTCGGCAAGTCGCCGCTCGAGGACCCGGAGCTCTACCTGCGGATCTCGCCGCTCTTCCAGATGGATAAGGTCAAGGCACCGACCATCATTTTCTTCGGCACCGAGGACCGCAATGTCCCGACGAGCCAGGGCTGGACGCACTACAGGGCGCTCTACCACCTGGGAAAAGTTCCCGTGAAATTCCTGCTTTTCCCCGGCGAACCGCACACACTTCAGGAATACGCTCATCAGCTCCGCAAGCTCGAGGAGGAGATGGCCTGGTTCGATCGCTGGTTCTTCAAGGCCGAGAAAGCGGAGAACGAGGCCTTCAAGAAGGATTCACCGTTCGGCCAGGCGATCAGGAGAAAGGGCATCGCCAAGGCCGGCCTCCTCTACGGTATCCAAAGCGGGGCGGGAAAGACGCTCGTCCCCGAAGTCGTCAAGAGAGGAGACCTCGAGGTCGGCCGCTTCGAAGTGACCCGGGCCCAGTACGCCGCGTTCGACCCGAAGTACAAGACGGCTCCGGGAACGGAGAACTACCCGGCGACCGGCATCTCCTTCGACCAGGCCAAGGCCTATACCGCCTGGCTGTCGAAGATCACGGGACAGGCGTGGCGCGTCCCGAACGAGGATGAGGCGGCCAAGCTCTACGAAGGGCTGACCGGGGAGAACACGCTCGATTACTGGGCCGGATACGCCCTCAACCCCGACGACGCTCGCCGCCTCGAGGCCAAGATCAAGGAACTCGGCGGCGCGGCGGCGCTCCTCAAAGAAGCGGGGAGTTTTGCCGGTGTCGGGAAGGACGACGAGGAGCTCGTCTTCGACCTCGGCGGGAACGCCGCCGAGTGGGTGACGGCTAAGGACGGCAGCGGAAAAACGGCCGGCGGGAGCGCCGACCGACCGGCCGACCCGAAGGCCCGGGCCAGGGCGGCGTCGGCCGCATGCACGGGGTTCCGCGTCGTCCAAAAATAATCGGCTGAGATATTGAATATATCAGGCGCCCGGCCGATAATGGCCTCGGGATGAAGTTTAAGGCGCCGATTTGGGTTCGCAGCATCCTGGGGATTGCCGTCATGGCCGGCCTCATCTTCGTCTCCTCGGGGCGTCTCGACTACTGGCAGGGTTGGGTGTATTTCGCCGTCAACCTGGCCATCGTCGGCCTGACGACGTGGTTCCTGCGGAACGACCCCGCGCTCGTCGCCGAGCGGCTCAATCCCGGCGAGGGGACGAAGATATGGGACAAGGGCTATTTCCTGCTCTCGACGCCCCTCTATTTCGCGGCCGTCATCCTGGCGGGAATCGACGCCGGGCGCCGGCATTGGAGTCCCCACCCTGCAGCGGTGTTTTATATTATGTTCCTGGCCGTTTACATCGCCGGTCAGGGGCTATTCCTGTGGGCCAAGAAGGTCAATCCGTTCTTTTCGAGCGTCGCTCGCATCCAGACCGAGCGCGGCCAAACGGTCTGCCGCGAGGGCCCTTATCGTTTCTGCCGTCACCCCGGGTATCTCGGCGGGCTCCTTTTCGGCTTGGCTACGCCTCTCGTTCTCGGCTCCTACTGGGCGCTCATCCCGCAGGCGCTGGCCACGGTCTTCCTCGTCGCCCGCACCTGCCTCGAGGACCGCATGCTCAAAAAGGAATTGCTCTGGTACATGGAATACACGAAGGCGGTGCGGTTCAGGCTCGTCCCGGGCGTCTGGTGACGCGTCGTGCCCCGAACAAACCCCGGCATTCATGCCGGGGAGTGTAGGGTTTGACAGCCTCGTTTGTGCTCTGATATATAGTTTTATTTGAAACTCCCCAGGAGGGCCAGAACGTGAACATTGAACCCCGTCTTCATTTCTTTTCAAGACTCGGTTTGACCGCGCTTCTCCTCGTCGTCGCGGCCGCCGCCGCGGCCGGCCCTCAGGCGGCGACGGCCAGGGTCACGAGCCCGAAAGAACAGTTCGGATTCTCGATCGGCGACGACTACCAGATCGTCAACTACAAACAGCTCGTCGCCTACTGGAAAAAACTCGACGCCGAATCCGACCGCATGAAGCTCGTCGACATCGGCAAGACGGCCGAGGGCCGGACGATGATCATGGCCATCGTCACCTCGCCGGCGAACCACGCGCGCCTGGCCCGCTACAAAGACATCGCGACGCGCTTGGCTTTGGCCAAAGGCGTAAGCGATGCCGACGCGCGCCGGCTCGCCGCCGAGGGCCGGGCCGTCGTCTGGATCGATGGCGGGCTCCACGCCACCGAGATCCTCGGCTCCCAACAGCTCGTCGAGCTCGTCTGGCGGATGGCGAGCGCGAACGACGCCGAGACGCTCCGCATCCTCGACGACGTCATCCTGCTCGCCGTGCCGGCCAACCCCGACGGGCTCGACCTCGTCGCCGACTGGTACATGCGGGAAAAGGAGCCGGCGAAGCGCTCGATGAGCGGGATCCCGGTCCTTTACCAGAAATACATCGGCCACGACAACAACCGCGATTTCTACATGAACACCCAGCCCGAGACGAAGGCGATGAGCCGCCAGCTCTACATCGAGTGGCATCCCCAGATCCTCTATAACCACCACCAGACCGGGCCGGCCGGGACGGTGCTCTTCGCGCCGCCTTTCCGCGACCCCTTCAACTACGTCTTCGACCCGCTCATCCCGGTCGGGCTCGACCTCGTTTCGGCGGCCATGCACAGTCGGTTCGTCACCGAAGGCAAGCCCGGGGCGACGATGCGCTCCGGCGCTGGCTACTCGACCTGGTGGAACGGCGGCCTGCGGAGCACCGGCTACTTCCACAACATCATCGGCATCCTGACCGAGGCGATCGGCAGCCCGACGCCCGTCGACATCCCCTTCATCCCCGAGCGCTTGCTCCCCAAGCAGGACTATCCCTATCCCATCGCTCCCCAGAAGTGGCACTTTCGCCAATCGATCGAGTATTCCATAACGGCCGATATGGCCATCCTCGACGTGGCTTCCAAGCATAGGGAGGATTTCCTCTACAGGCGCTATCTCATGGGCAAGCATGCCATCGAGCTCGGGAGCAAAGACTCGTGGACCATCGTGCCCGGGACCATCGCCGAGGTCCAGGCCGCGATTGACAAGGACAGGGGAGTGGCCGCGGCCGGGGCTCAGGACCAGGGTCAGGCTTCCGCCGGCCGGGGCGGTTTTGGCTGGGGAGGAGGCGTCCCGATCAAGTATTACGAGGGCATTTTCGACAAGACCAAGCGCGACCCGCGCGGATACATCATCCCGGCCGACCAGGCCGATTTTCTGACTGCGACCAAGTTTGTCAACGCCCTGATCGAGAGTGGGATTACCGTTCATCGGACGACGGCCGACTTCGCGGTGGCCGGGAAGACATACCCCAAAGGCTCGTACGTGGTCATGACGGCCCAGGCCTTCCGGCCCCACGTGATGACCATGTTCGAACCCCAAGACCACCCGAACGACATCCCTTACCCGGGCGGGGCGCCGAGGCCTCCCTATGACGCGGCCGGATGGACGCTGGCCTACCAGATGGGCATCGTCTTCGACAGGATCCTCGACGGCTTCAGCGGGCCGTTCCAGGCGGTCCCGGGCGTGATCAAGCCGCCGGCGGGTGTCTTTGAGAACGCGGCCGGCGCGGCCGGGTTCCTTCTCGACCACCGGGTCAATGACACGTTCATCGCCGTCAACAGGCTGCTCAAGGCGGGGGAGGAGGTCTATTGGCTCAAGTCGGGTTTCGAGGAGGGCGGGAAAATCTACCCGGCCGGGACGATCTACGTGCCGACGAGGCCCACAGCCGCGGGTCTGCTCCGGAAAACGGCGGCTGAGCTCGGCCTGAACGTCGGGAGCGCGGCGGTCGTGCCGAAGGGCGAGGCCTTCAAGCTGCGACCGCCCCGCATCGGGCTATGGGACAGCTACGGCGGTTCGATGGCCTCGGGCTGGGTCCGCTGGCTGCTCGAGCAGTTCGAGTTTCCCTATGAGCTCGTCTTCGCCCCGGCCCTGGACGCGGAAGATCTCAACGCCCGGTTCGACGTCCTGATCTTCGTCGGCGGTTCGATCCCGCGCGTTCCGGCCTCGGGCCAGGGGGGGGCGGGCTTCGGTCGGGACTTCCAACCATCCGCACCGGCGAACGTCCCCGATGAGTATAAGAACAGGATCGGGCGGATCACCGTGGAGAAGACGATCCCCAACCTGCGGCAGTTCGTCGAGGCGGGAGGGACGATCCTGGCCCTCGATTCGGCCACGGTCATCGCTGAGCACTTCAATCTGCCGCTGGCCAACGCCCTGGTCGAGAAAGCCCCCGACGGGACGGACACGCCGCTGCGGTCCGAGAAGTTCTATATCCCCGGGTCGGTGCTGAAGGCCCGGCTGGACATTACGCATCCTCTGGCCCACGGCATGCCCGATACGGTCGACATCTTCTTCGACAACACGCCCGCGTTCACGCTCCTCCCGGACGCGGCCCTCAAGGGCGTAAAGCCCGTCGCCTGGTTCGACGACGGCAAGCTCCTGCGGAGCGGCTGGGCCTGGGGCGAGTCGTACTTGCACAGGAGTGTCCAGGTCGCCGAAGCGGCGGTGGGAAGGGGAAAGGTCTTTCTCTACGGGCCCGAGATCGCCTTCAGGGGCCAGCCCCACGGCACCTTCAAGCTCCTGTTCAACGGCATCTTCTACGGCCCCGCCGTGACCGTCATTTTAAAATAGAAGGATGTTCACGCTGTTTCCTTACAAGAGGGTGCGGACGAGGAGGACGGCGCCCATCGCGGTGAGGAAGCCATAGACGAGCTTGGCGAATAGGTCGTGTGTCAGCTTCCTGTTGACGAGCCCCCCGAGGACAACCCCGATGACGATGGCCGGCAGGGAATAGAGATAAAACCGAAAAACCTCGCCCGTCCACATCCCGGCGATGCCGTGCCCGGCGAGGATCATCAGGCCGGTCGGCAGAAAGTACCCCTGAAGCGTTGCCCGGAAGCGTTCAGGCGGCCAGCCTCGGAGCATGCCGTAGGCGACGACGGGCGGTCCGTTGGTGTTGGTGGCGCCCCCGAGCACCCCCGCCGTCCAGCCGACGAGCCAGGGCAACCAGGCTTTCTCGTTCCTGATCCTGGCCCCAGGCCGGGCCAGGCCGAAAACGCCGTAGAGCAGGATGAGGATGCCGAGCGCGATCTTAAGCGGTTCCTCGGGCAGGCGGGCCAGGCCATAGATTCCGAGTGGGATGCCCAGCAAGGACGCGACGATGAGTTTCGCGGCCGACTTCATGTCGCCGCCCCGCCAACTCCTCGCGAGTATTATAAGGGAGATCGTCGGCCCCATGAAGGCGACGAGCGGCGTCGCCGTCTTGAGCCCGATGACCATCGCCAGCAGGGGCATGGCGATGACCGCGTCGCCGAAGCCCAGGGCCGAACGGACGAAAGCCGCGACGAAGATGATGCCGGCGACGGCGGGCACGTCTAGCCTTTCTTCTTTTTCCTACCCAGGATGCCGCCGCTCAGAAAGAGGCCCGCGCCGAGGACGAACCCGAAATTGTACCAGGCTCCGGTGTTGTGGACCTCGTAGAACCGGACGTTACGGCTGAAGATGGAGATGACGAACGTCACGGGCGAGATGAAGCCGTGCCAGAGGCCGAGCAAGAACCCAGCCGTCCGGCCCTCGGCGTCGGCCGTTTTCTCGAGGTCGTTCCGGCCGGGCGCGCAGCCGGCCAGGAGCAGTGCCGCGATGATGATCCCGGTCAGGATGATTGAACGTCTCATGATGCCCTCCTTGGGAGAAGGGCGTATTGTAGCCGAAAACCGGTCGCCCCTCCAATATCAACTCCTTCGACGGTGGCCAGGACCCGGCGGAGCTTGCATTTACCGGTCGATCGGCATAAAATTGGTTTTTCGATAATAACCCATCCAAAAATCCCGACCGCAGGAGGACATCATGAAAGGGGACCCTAAACTCATCAAGGCGCTCAATGCCCTGCTCGCCGACGAGCTCACGGCCATCAACCAGTACATGGTCCACTCGGAGATGTGCGACAACTGGGGCTATGGCAAGCTCCACAAGACCATCGAGAAACGGGCCATCGACGAGATGAAGCATGCCGAGAAACTCATCGGGCGCATCGTGTTCCTCGAGGGTCTGCCCATCGTCAGCGATCTCAAGAAGCTCACCATCGGCGCCGACGTCCCGAAGATGTTCGCGAACGACCACTTTTCCGAGACCGGGGCCATCAAGTCCTACAACGAGGCCATCGTTCTGGCCGGGACCGTTAAGGACTTCGCCACCCGGGAGATCCTCGAATCCATCCTCCAGGACGAGGACGCCCACATCGACGGCATCGAAGAGGTCCAGGACCAGATCGGCCAGATGGGCCTCCAGATGTTCCTGACGACCCAGGTCGGCTGATCCCCGCGCTCTCGATGCTGGCTGCGGCCCTTGTCTGGGGGGCGGTCTGGGGCTTGGGAGAGGCGACCCTCGGACACCTGCTCCACCTGACGCGCATTCCCGGATTGCCGGGCCTGGTCATGTTCCCCTTCGGCGTCCTGATCATGGGCCGGGCGCTGGCCCGGTCCGGCAGCTCTACGGCCGTTTTTTTGACCGGTGCCGTCGCCGCCGGCTTCAAGTTCCTCGACCTGCTCCTGCCGGGGACCGGCATCCTGGCCGTGATCAACCCCGCCCAGGCCATTCTCTTCGAGGCGCTGGCCGGGGCGGTCTGGGTCGGGCTGTCGAAAAAGGGCGCGGCCCCGCTTTTTCTTTTTTCGTCCTGGACGGGGCTTCGGGAAGATACGGGCGTTCCCCCGCTCGAAAGGTGATCGGCCATGAAGGCCCCGCCGCTCAAGAAGAAGATCGAGACCTCGGCCATGAGCCGGCGGAGCTTCCTCCGTTGGAGCGCTCTCGTCGGTTCGACGGCCGCCGCCTCGAAAGGGCTCGCCGCCGGGTTCCGCCGGCGCGACCCCCGTCATGCCCTGGTCGAACGGGCGCCGTCCGAGGAACGCATGATCCGGACGGGCTGCCCCTCCCATAACTGCGGCGGCCGCTGTCTGCTCAAGGTTTTCGTCCGCGACGGCGTGATCGTCCGCATCGAAACGGACGACCGCCCCGGCGACACTATCGCCGACCCCCAGCTCCGGGCCTGCGTCCGCGGCCGGGCCTACCGCAAGCGGCAGTATCATCCCGACCGCCTCAAATACCCCATGAAGCGGGCGGGGAAGAGGGGTGAAGGCAAGTTCGAGCGCGTCAGCTGGGAGGAAGCCCTCGACCGGATCGCCTCGGAGTTCAAGCGGATCAAGGCGGCCTACGGCAACCAGGCTTTTTACGTTCCCTACGGCACGGGCAGCTACAACCAGATTAACGGCCGGCAGACGGCCCAACGGCTGATGAACCTCTACGACGGCTCCCTGGGCTTCTACAACAGCTACTCGTGGGCCGCGATTTCCGCGGCGACTCCCACGGTCTATGGTACCAGCGTTACCGGAAACCAGCGCCAAGACTGGCTCAACTCCAAGTACATCCTGATGTGGAGCTGGAACCCGGCCGAGATGCGCGACGGGACGAACAGCGAGTACTTCGTCCAGAAGGCCCGGGAGAAAGGCGCCCGGGTCGTCTGCGTCGACCCGCGGATGACCCTGAGCGCCGTCTCGCTCGCCGACGAGTGGGTCCCCATCCGGCCCGGGACGGACGCGGCCATGATGTCGGCCATGGCCCACGTCATGATCCGGGAAAATCTCTACGACGCGGAGTTCGTGCGGACCCACTGTGTCGGGTTCGACGAGACCCAAATGCCGGAAGGCGCCGCCGGCGCCGAGACTTACAAGGATTACATCCTCGGCACCCGCGACGGCCGGCCCAAGTCGCCGGAATGGGCCGAGGCCATCACCGCGGTCCCGCGCGAGACGATCGCCCGCCTCGCCCGCGAATACGCCACGTCGAAACCCGCCGTCCTCTACCAGGGTTACGGCATGCAGAGACGGGCCTACGGCGAGCAGGCGGTGAGGGCCGGCTGCGTCCTCGCGGCCATCACCGGGAACGTCGGCGTCCCCGGCGGCTGGGCCAGCGGCATCGCCCTCCAGGCGCCGGACGGCGGTCCGTTCTGGCTCGTCTTCCCGACGGGCGAGAATCCGGTCAAGGCCATGATCCCGAGCTTCCTCTGGACCGAAGCGGTCCTCCGGGGAAAGACAATGGGAGAGGCCGACGGCGTCCGCGGCGCGGACGCGCTAGACACGAACATCAAGTGCATCTGGGCTGTCGCCTGCAACGCCCTGATCAATCAGCACGCCAACGTCAACCGGACGGCCCGCATCCTGGCCGACGAGAAGCGCGTCGAGTTCCTCCTCGTCCAGGACAACTTCCTGACGCCGACCGCGCGCTTCGCCGACATCCTGCTCCCGGTCTGCACCCAGTTCGAAACCTGGGGCCTCGAGGACGGCTGGAAGTACGGCGACGAGGTCATCCTCATGCCCAAGGTCGTCGAGCCGCCCTTCGAGACGAAAAGCGATTACCGCATTTGCGCCGAGATCGCCGCCCGGCTCGGGCTCGAAGAGGCCTACACCGAGGGCCGGACCGAGCGAGACTGGATCGCCTGGTCGCTCGACCGCTACCGCCAGTCGCGCTTTCCCGGCCTGCCGACCCTGGACGAGTTCGAGGCGTCCAACGCCGGCGTCTATTCCCTCCCGGTCGAGCGGCCGGCGGTGGCCTTTACCGATTTCCGGCGCGATCCCCTCAAGTATCCCCTGCCGACGCCTTCGGGGAAGATCGAAATATTCTCGAAGCGCCTCCACGACATGAACAACCCGGCCGAGATCCCCGCCGTCCCGAAGTACATCCAGGAGTGGGAGAGCCCCTTCGGCCCCGAGCCCAAAAAATACCCGCTCTCGGTCATCGGGCATCATTATCTCTCCCGCGTCCATTCGACCCTCGAGGGCGTCGACTGGCTCGAGGAGGCCTTCCCCCAGCGCCTGTTCATCAACCCGCTCGACGCCGGGCCGAGGAAAGTCAAGAACGGCGACCTGGTCCGGGTCTTCAACGACCGGGGCGCCGTCATCGTCCCGTGACGGCTGACCCAACGGAGCATGCCCGGGGTCGTCGCCCTGCCGCAGGGCGCCTGGTGGACGCCGGACAAGAACGGCGTCGACCGGCGCGGCTCGGTCAACGTCCTCTCCTCGGAGCGCTGGACGCCCATGGCCTTCGGCAACGCTCAGCACACGATCATGGTCCAGGTGGAAAAGGCGGAGGCGGCCTGACATGGTCACCCAGTACGCCTTTTTCTTCAACGCCGCCGCCTGCAGCGGCTGCAAGGCCTGTCAGATGGCCTGCAAGGACCGGAACAACCTGGAGCCCGGCCTCCTCTGGCGCCGCGTCTACGAGGTGGCCGGCGGGGGGTGGGAGAAAAAAGGCGAAGTCTGGGTCCCATCCGTCGTCGCCTACAACATCTCCATGGCCTGCAACCACTGCGAAAAGCCCGTCTGCGGCCTGTCCTGCCCGGTCAAGGCGATCTGGAAACGCGAGGACGGGATCGTCTTCGTCGACACGGACCGCTGCATCGGCTGCCGCTACTGCGAATGGGCCTGCCCGTACACGGCTCTCCGCTTCAACGCCACGACGAACACCGTCTCCAAGTGCGATTTCTGCTTTGAGGCCGTGGATGCGGGCGGGCCGCCGGCCTGCGTCGCCGCCTGCCCTCAGCGGGCCCTCGACTTTGGCGACCTGGCCGAGCTCCGGAAGAAGTACGGCGAAACGCGGCAGATCTTCCCCCTTCCCGACCCTTCCCTAACCGACCCGGCCCTCGTCATCAAGCCGCACCGGGACGCCGCCCGGGCCGCGGAGCGGGCGGCCGAGGTGGCCAACTGGGAAGAAGTCTAGCCGGCCATGCTTAAGGAGTGGCCTCTCGTCGCCTTCACGATCGTCGGCCAGATGGCCGTGGGGGTTTACCTCACGGCCTTTTTCCCCTGGGCGTTGTTGGCCGTCGTATTCCCCGCGTCCGCTGGCCCTCCTCCTGACGGCGCGACCCAAGGATTGAGGATTGCCCTCCTAGCCCTTGTCTTTGCCCTTTTGGCGGCAGCCGCTCTCGTCTCGTTCTTCCACCTCCATCATCCCTTTCGGGCCCGGTACGTGTTGAGCAACCTGCGATCGTCCTGGCTCAGCCGCGAGATCCTGTTCGAGCTCGGCTTCATGGCCTTCGTCGCCCTGGGCGTGTTCCTGACCTGGAGGCAGCCGACGGGCGTCGGCCTATTGAACGCCGTACTGGCCTTGGCGGGTTTGATGGGAATCATGTTCCTTGTGAGCATGTCGAAGCTCTATATGCTCCCAGCCGCCCCGGCTTGGAACCATGCTTACACGCCACTCTCTTTTATCATGACCGCCCTAGCCCTAGGGGCCATGGCTACGGCGCTCCTCATCGATATCCTGGCGGGTGGGCGGCAAATTTTCGGATATTTGCTGCTTCTTTCTTTCCCACTCGTCGGCGCCAAGATCATCTTTTCGCTTTTCCTCACTCCCGGACATGGAATATACGGTTCTCGGTCCGGGCCGTCGCTCCGGCCGCCGGCCGAGACGCCCCGGTTGCTGCATTTGGGACGACTGACGCTATTGACGGCGGGCCTCGTTCTCATCGGAGCGGCGATAATAGCGAGGGACGTGGAGTTCCGGGCAGCAACCGGATCGGGAGTCAGCGGGCTCCTTGCCGTGGCGTTCGTACTGGTCCTCGCAAGTGAGGTCGCCGGACGATTCCTTTTCTACGGACTCCTCACGCGGCCCGGCCGCTGAGCGCCTATTTTTTCTTGGAGAGCGCGGAGTCCGTCCTCTTCTTCCGACTTATCCGGCCTATCACTCGCGGCCCTTTTTCGGCCCGGCCGGGTTGTCTAAACGTGAGAGAACGAAGGTACGATCGATAATCTTCGCGGGTGTTGAGATTGCGGAGCCAGGCGGTGTCATCGAGACGGAGAACCGCCGTCCGGCAGCGGCCGAAGAGGGGAATGATACTCCGCTCGCCGGACCGAAGGAGGGCTTCGGTCTTGGGAACCACGGATTTCCTGTAGACGGCGAAGAGCGGCTCGAAATGTCCGGTCGGGCCGACGGGGACGGCGATCTCGGCGTCGCCCGCCGCCCGCGCGAGTGACCGGAGAAGCGGGATGTCGATGTCCGGGATGTCGCAGGCGACGACGGCGCAGGCTTCGTTCGCCGCCGCCTTGAGCCCGCTCAGTATCCCGCCGAGGGGTCCGAGGCCGGGGGTCTCATCCTCGACGACTCTCGGCTTTAGACTTCGGCGGATTGCCGTGCGTTTACCCCGAACTCTGGTTCCAGCCTCATATCCGGCCTCAAGGCCGATCGTTTGTCCCGGGGAAACGCTGACCAGGATCTCCTCGAAGTATGGCTCGAGCTGACTGAGAACGTGTTCGAGGAGCGTTCGGCCGCCCACCGCGAGCCCGGCCTTGTCAGCCCTCATCCGCCGGCCGCGGCCCCCAGCCAGGACGATCGCCGTCATCGCCTTCCCGCCGCACCGGATCTTTCTTTTCACGCTGCCCATCATAGTGCGTCCGGCCGGCCCATTTCAACCAATGAGAACCAGGGCCGAGGGGATAACCGGGAGGAATCCCCGTTCTGTATGGGCGAATCCCGAGGAGGCCGCCGGATAAAGGGGCTGAGGGTGTCGGACGATGCCCGAGGCCCTCTTGACTTCCACCCGGGCCGCTCGGATAATGGGCGGGCACAATCCCATGCTCCTCAAACAGCAAGAATTCTACCGCTCCCTGACCACGCTTTCTCCCGGGCTCGTCGAGCGCATCCGCCGGACGATCGAGGACGCCGAGAAAAAGTTCTCGGGAAAGAAGGAAGACCGGGGCGGCTTCCTCTGGGAGCACTCCGTCTTCGTCGCCGCGCAGTCGTTCCGCCTGGCCAAGACGGAAAAGGAGAGCGCGGACCTGGCCGCCCTGACCGCACTTTTCCATGACTCGGGAAAGTTCGCCGGCGGGCGCTACCATGCCGACGACAAGCCGGAAGAGGAAGAGGCGGCCCGCCTGGCCCGGGAGCTCCTCGAAGAGGCTGGCCTGAAAATGGCCGGCATCGGCAATGTCGTCCGGGCCCTCCGCTCGCTCTACAATCCCGGCGCGCGCCGCAACCGCCTCGCCGACATCGTCCATGACGCCGACTTTTTGTCCAAGTTCGGCTACCTCGGCGTGGCCAATTTCTTCGTCAAGTCGACGCTCAGGGGGCGGAACCTCGAGTCCGCCGTAATGGATTACCTGAGCAAGGAACTGACCTACGCGGCCGTCCTGCCGGCGAACATGCGCACCGCCGCGGCCCGCCGGCTCGCCGCCAAGAAGTCGGCCGACACCCTGCGCTTCTACCGGGCTTTCCTCGACGAGCTCAAGGACGCGCATGGCATGGACTTCCGCGTCCGGACGGTCGACGTCCGGCGTTCGGGCGAGCGTTCCAAGAGGGCCAGAGTATCGCTCGCCCTGCCGGCCGCCTGCGGCGCCTGCGGCGGCAAGTGGGAGGCCGATCTCCGGACGGAAAAAGGACTCAAGTGCGAGAGGCTTGAGGCATCGCTCCGCTGCGGCGCCTGCGGCGACAAGCGCACGATCTCCTTCTGCCTCCCGGAGATGGGCTAAGCGCTCATGAACGCGCCTTTCCGCATGATATCCCATCATGAGGAGCTATTATGAAAATCAGACACAGGCATCTCTCTTTCTGGGTGCTTCTGGCCGCGGCCGTCGTTCTCGCCGGAGCTTTCTGCGTCCGGCCGGTCTCCGCTCTGCGGGCGGAGCGCCCGCATGTCGTCTTCGCCGGCGTCCGGTCGTCGATCTATGGCATCAAACCGTTCCCGGAACCCGCCGAATGGGAAAAGGCGATCCTGACGATGTCCAGCTACTATAAAGGCTCGACGCCCACCGCGGTTTGGATCGTCGGCAAGATCGTCAACCACACGGATTGCCGTCTTGAATTTCCCGGCGACGCGACCGGCCTGGCCAAAATTCAATTCTCAGACGCCGACCGCCACGAATCCTATCTCAGCCAATTCGACCGGGCGGGGATCAAGGTCTTCCTCCAGGTCGAACCCGCCAACGCGGACATGAAGACGCTCATCGACCTCGTGCTCGGCCGTTACGGCAAGCATCCCTGCGTCATCGGTTTCGGCGTCGACGTCGAGTGGCACCGGGAAGCCGACCGGCCCAAGCGGGGAGTCCCGGTCGATGACGAGACGGGACGCCGGTGGGAGGCCTGGGTCAAGGCCCACAATCCCGCCTACCGCCTGTTCATCAAACACTGGGACCAGAGCTGGCTGTGTCCTACCTACCGCGGCGATATCATTTTCGTCGACGACAGCCAGATCCTGCCGAATATGGA
Organism: Candidatus Aminicenantota bacterium; assembly: GCA_026393975.1. Taxonomy (GTDB): domain Bacteria; phylum Acidobacteriota; class Aminicenantia; order Aminicenantales; family Saccharicenantaceae; genus RBG-16-66-30. The sequence goes on from JAPKZD010000003.1 coordinate 307,740, forward strand.
GGCGATGGTGGCCGAGTTCGACGCCTGGGGGGAGTTCTTCAAGCCGAACACCGTCCTCTTCCAAATCGGCTATAACTCCGACAAGCCTTGGTGGAGTCAGCTCCCCCAGCCGGCCAGGACGCTCGGCCAGGCGATCGCCGCGAAGATCGAACAGGACTGCGGCATCATCTGGGTCGACTTCAGCCTGAAAGACGTCCTGCCCCTCAAATGAACGCGCATCGACGGGCCCTCATTTTGGCCGCCGCCGGCCTCATCCTCATGTTTTATGCCTGCCGCTCCGGGAAGACGGGTGCGCCCGCATCCGTCCGGCCCGTCATCGGGGTCAAGATCTACGAGGCGGCCGCTCCTTTCGATCCTCTCTTCCGGCAATGGCACGACCTCGGCATCAACACCCTTTTCGTGAGCGAAGCGCTGCTCAAGAACGCCGATTTCAGGGGGCTGGCCCGGACGAACGGGATGACGCTTTTCCTCATCTTCCCCGTCTTCCAGAACCCCGAGGCCTTGAAAGAAGACCCGGGGCTGGCGGCGGTGACCGCCGCCGGCGCTCCGGCCCGCGAGGAGTGGGTGGAATTCGTCTGCCCGGCGCGAGAGGACTACCTGAGCCGGCGGGCCGGCCACCTGAGGGACCTCGTCGCCGAATTCGGCCCGGACGTGGTCAGCCTCGATTTCATCCGCTACTTCGTCTTCTGGGAAAAGGTCGCACCTGACCGGGCGCCGGAGTCCCTGCCCCAGACGTGCTTCTGCCCGGTCTGCCTGGCCGGTTTCGAGAAGGAGATGGGCGTCCACATTCCCTTCGAGCTCGCCGCCACGGCCGAAAAAGCGAAGTGGATCCTCGAGACCCGGGCGGCCGAATGGACCGAGTGGAAATGCCGGGTCATCGCCCGGGCGGTGGAACGCCTGGCCGGGGCCGCCCGTCAGGCCAAGCCCGGAGTCAAGGTCAACATCCATGCCGTCCCTTGGAGGAAGGACGATTTCGGCGGGGCCGTCCGGTCGATCGCCGGCCAGGACCTGACACGGCTCGCTCCCTACGCCGATTTCATCTCGCCGATGTGCTATCACCACATGGTCCACCGGACTCCGGCCTGGATCCACGAAGTCGTGGCGGACCTTTCCGCCCAAACCCGCGTGGCCATCCTGGCCAGCACCCAGGTTTCGGAGGCCTACGTCGAGAAAACGCTCGCCCCCGATGAATTCCGGGCCGCTCTCGAAGAGGCGCTGAAGCCGCCGTCGATCGGCGTCGTCCTCTGGTCCTGGGACGCCCTGTCCAAGTCCCCGGAAAAAAAGGAGATCCTGAAGTCCTCCGCCGGATTGAAAAAAAAACCCCGATAGGATAAAAATAGGCGTCTGGAGAGTGACCATGGATAACGGCAGGCGCCAGGCGTCCTTCCTCGTCCCTATCTTCATGGGGTTCGTCCTCGCCGCCTGCGAGGTGTCCTACGTTCCGCCCAACCCGGCGAGACCGAACAAGGTCGTCCTGGGGTATTACCCGTCCTGGAAAAAGGCCGAGTTCGACCACACGAAGATCGCTTTCAAGAATCTCACCCATATCGCCCACGCCTTCGCTTGGCCGGACTCCTCCGGGAACCTCGTTGTACCCGCCGACTATCTCTATCCTGCGCTCAACACCGCCGCCCACGCGAGCGGCGTCAAGATGATCCTCAGCCTCGGCGGCTGGGGCAACTGCGCGGGTTTTCCGGGCATGAGCTCGACCGCGGCCAACCGGGCTCGGTTCATCGGACAGCTCGTCGATTTCTGCAAGACGAACGCCTACGACGGCGTCGATATCGACTGGGAGTTCGTCTCCAACGTCGAGGAGGAAGCGAACTTCGTCCTGTTTGTCGAAGCGCTCGGGGCGGCCCTCAAGGCCCAGACGCCGGCCCTGCTCCTGACCCTGGCCGCGACCTCCGGAAATTACTACGGGCGCTGGATCGACTATGAGCGCCTGGCCGACGATTTCGACTTCATCGGCTTCATGACTTACGATTATCACGGCGACTGGTCCGACCACTCCGGCCACAACGCCCCGCTCTATGCCTGGGGCGGGGACACCTGCGGCTCGCTCGACGAGACCTTCGCTTATGGCCGCAGCCGTCAGGTCCCTCTCAATAAGCTCCTCGTCGGCCTGCCGTTTTTCGGCCGGTCCTTCGACTGCGCCGGCCTGGGCCAGCCGTTCACGACGAGCGAAGAGTGGTCCTACAAGGACGTCGCGGACCTCCCCGTGACCGAGTGGACGCTCGTCTGGGACGGCACCGCCCAGGTCCCTTACATGCGCCGTCCCGACGGGACGAAGATCATCTCCTTCGACAACATGAGCTCGATCTCGCTCAAGTGCCAGTACGTCAAGGACAAGTCGTCGGCGGGCGTCATCATCTGGGAGCTGAGCGAGGATTACCACGCGGGGACCTCCGAGCTCCTCGAAGTCGTCGGGAAATCGTTCGGCGTCCGCTGACGGTCCGATTTCGAGATTATTCTTAGAGGTGATCGAGATGCACAGAACCAGCAGCTCAGCGAGAGCCGTCATACTGGCCTTCGCCTTGACCCTGGGTTTTCTTCGGGTCCCCCTGTCGCAGAGCGCCCCACCGGACAAGACCAAGGGCTTCTTTCCCGTTTCCGTATGGTACCCCGGCGGCAAGGCCCGCGCCCCGATGCTCGAGACCGTGACGCCGCAGTCCCGCGAGACCTGGAAGAAAGACATCGACCAGATCAAGCGCCTCGGCTTCAACACCGTCCGGACGTGGATCGAGTGGACCGCTTGCGAGAGGACCGAGGGAAAATACGATTTCTCGGCGCTCGAGCTCCTGACCGACCTGGCCGGCGAGGCGGGCCTGCGGGTTATCATCCAGGTCTACATCGACTCGGCGCCGGACTGGGTCGAGGCCCGTCACCCGGACTCCAAATTCGTCTCTTCGAACGGTGTCGCCGTGGAATCGCAGGCCGCGCCCGGCTTCTGCTTCGACCACGCCGGCGTCCAGGACAAGATCCTCCGCTTCTTCAAGGCGGCGGCCCGGGCCGTTAAGGGGAAACCCGCTTTCTACGGCTGGGACCTCTGGAGCGAGCCGCACATCATCAACTGGGCCGAGGTCACCTACGTCGGCGACCTCTCGAGCGTCCAGTTTTGCTACTGTCATTCGACCCAGGCTCGATTCCGGGAATGGCTCAAGAAAAAATACGTGACGATCGACGCCCTGAACAAGGCCTGGTACCGAACGCTCCGGGCCTGGGATGAGGTCGAGCCGCCGCGCTTCGGGACCATCCTGACCTTCACGGACTACATCGACTGGAAGGAGTTCATTTCCGACAAGCTGGCCGAGGACCTGGCCCTCAAGGCCGCGGCCGTCAAGTCGGTCCTGCCGGACACGGTCGTCACCAGCCACTCGGCCGGGCCGGGTATCTTCACCCGGCCGGACTGGTCGGGCACACCCGACGACCGGAAGATGTCGGACAGCGTCGATTTCTACGGGGCCTCGATCTACCCCAAGCACGCCTGGACGATCAAGCCCTGGTCGCCCACGTACCGGTCCTCGGGCCTCGACTTCGTCCGGTCCATGGGCATCGGCAACGGCGGCTTCTATATTGGCGAGCTCCAGGCCGGCTATGGCGTCTTCGGCATGAAGATGAGCATGCCCGTGGTCGGCACCGACATCCGAGACTGGATGTGGAGCGCGGTCGCCTACGGCGCGCGGGCCGTCAACATCTACGCCTATTATCCCATGAGCACGGGCTACGAAGCCGGCGGCTACGGACTGGTCGAGCTCGACGGCAAGGTCACCGAGCGGGCCGAGGCCGGCGGCCGGGTCGCCCGGGTCATCACGGCCAACAAGGACCTCTTCCTCAAGGCCCAGCCGGCGCGGGCGGAGATCGCCATCCTCTATAATCCCCTGTCGCACATGGTCGGCGGCCAGCAGTCGTTCACCGGCGAAGGCCAGACCGTCGGCGTCAACAACCTAAGCGAATCGCTGCAGGGCGTCCACCGGGCTTTCTTCGAACGGAACATCCCGGTCGATTTCCTCCACGTCAGGGACCTGGGGACGGCGCGGGCGGCCGGCTACAAGCTCATCATCGCGCCCTATCCGGTGATGATGTCCCAGCCCCACGTCAAGGCCCTGGCCGACTATGTCCGCGACGGCGGGACGCTCCTGACGGAGGCCCGCTGCGGCTGGGTCGATGAGAAGGGGTTCTCCAGCCCGGTCATCCCCGGCGGCGGGCTCCATGAGGTCCTCGGCTGCCGGGAGATCGAGCTCACGCCGCTCGCCAAAACGGGCGTCATCGAGGTCAAGGTGGCCGACGAAGTTATCCCCCTACTCAAGCCTGGGGACAAGCTCGACAGCCTCTTCTTCGAGGAAAGCTTCGACGTCTTCGGTCCGGCGAGCCGGGTCTTGGCGACATTCCCGGACGGGCGGCCGGCCATCGTCGCCGCGCCCTTCGGGAAGGGCCGGGCCGTCATCGCCGGATCCTTCCTCGGCTCGGCCTATCATCATTTCAAGAATCCAAATAACGGAAAATTCTTCGCCGGTCTGGCCGAATGCCTGAAGATCGCGCCGCCGGTCCGCGTGACCGCGTCCGCGCCCGACGCCGTGGTCGAGGGGCGGCTTCTCCAAGGCGACGGATATGCCCTTCTCTTCGGGTTCAACCGGGGCGAAAAGCCGGTCACGGCGAAATTCGCCGTCAAGACGGACGGCGTCCGCGCGGCCGCCGCCAACTTGGAAACGGGCGAAGCCGTGACGGTCGCCAGGGACGGGGACCGGGCGGTCGTCGAGAAGGCCCTCAAACCCGGCGAGGTCTGGGTCGTCCGCATCGATGGGCGTTGAGTGCCTACGGCCATGAAGGCAATGGAATTCTGCGGCGCGATCGACGTCGGCGGGACGAAGATCGCTTCGGCCTTGTTCACCCGGGAGGGGGAGATCTCGGCCAAGGACAAGATCTCCATCGACAAATCCGGAGGCGAAGCCGCGGCCGGACAGGTCGGCGACAAGATCGAGGCGCTGGCGAAGGCCGTCCGAGCGGTCGGCGGCCGTCTCGCCGCCGTCGGGATCTCGGTCCCCGGCATCGCCACCTCCGCGAGCGGCAAGGTCTGGGCGCCCAACATTCCCGGCTGGGACCAGTATCCGCTATTGGATAAGCTCAAGGAAAGACAAGAATGCGCTATTGTTCTCGAAAGCGACCGGAGCGCCTATGTCGCCGGCGAGTCCTGGCGCGGGGCCGCGGCCGGCGCGCGTGACGCGGTCTTCCTGGCCGTCGGGACGGGGATCGGCGCTGGGATCATCTCCGGCGGCCGCATCCTCCATGGGCATGAGGACATCGCCGGGGCCGTCGGCTGGTTCGGCCTCAACCCCGCCTTCAAGCCGGAGTACGCCTCCATGGGCTCGTTCGAAGCCGAAGCCTCGGGGAATTCCGTGGCCCGGAAAGCGCGCGAGCTCCTGGAGCGGGGAATGGCGTCGTCGATACTCGACCTGGCCGGGGGCCGGGTCGAAGCCGTGACAGCCGAAGTTGTGGCCGAGGCGGCTCGGAAAAAGGACCCCCTGGCCCTGGAGATCGTCGCCGAGACCGTGACCTACCTGGCCATGGGCATCGCCAACATCGTCAGCATCCTCAATCCCGAAGTCGTCGTCGTCGGGGGAGGCCTCTTCCAGGCCGCGGATGTCTTTCTCGACCCGGTCCGCCGGGAATTCAAGCGCTGGGCCCAGCCGCTCGCCGCCCGAACGGTCCGGATCGAGCTTTCCGCTCTTGGCGAAGACGCCGGTCTCTATGGCTGCGCCAAGCTCGCCTGGGACCGGCGGGAAGCGGATTCTTAGGAACATAAATATCTTAAACGAGTCTTGGAGGATAGACAACATGTCAGCTCAAGCCTATCTCGACAGGATCCGGGAGATCCTGGACGAGGTCCAAACGAAGGAGATGAAGAATATCCGGGCCGCGGCCAAGATCATGGCTGCCGCGATCAGGAAGAAAGGCCGCGTCTACATGTTCGGCAGCGGTCACTCGGTCATCCCCGTCCTGGACATTTTCCCGCGCTACGGCAGTTACGTCGGATTTTTCCCGCTCTACGACCCACGGCTGATGTGGTCGAACGTCATCGGGCCGGGCGGGGCTCGGGAGCTCCTCTGGCTCGAAAGGCAGGAGGGCTACGCCCGCGTTTTCCTCCAAAGCTACCCGCTCGAAAAGCGCGACGTGATGCTCGTCTTTTCCCACGGCGGGCTGAACGCCGCGCCGATCGAGATGGCCCTTGAGGCCAGGTCCCGCGGCCTCAAGGTCGTCACCGTCTCCTCGCACGCGAACGCGAAAATCGGCAAGCGGTCTCATTCGTCGGGCCAGATCCTGTCCGAGGCGGCCGACGTGGCCATCGACAACCACGTCCCGCCCGAGGACGCCCTGGTCGACGTCGGGCAGATCGAGCGAGTGGCCGCGGGCTCGACCGTCGCGGCCGTTTCGATCGCCATGTCCCTCGTCGCGGAGACCGCGGCCGTGCTGGCTAAGACCGGCAAGGTCCCGCCGACCTTCGTCTCGCCCAACGTCCACGGCGTTCCTCCAGGCCACATGGCCGGCGTCTACCAGGCTTTCACCGAGTTCTATTACGCCCGGCCGTTTAAGGCCAAGCGCAAACCCTGAGGCAAGGAGAGTCGTCCATGAGCGCATCCGATCGGGCCGGCGCCGCCGGCGTTTCGAGGCTCCAGTCCTCGGCCTGGGCCGGGATCTTTGTCTTCGGCATCGTCATGGCTATCCTGGGGGCCATCCTGCCTTCGCTCTTCGACAGGATCGGGTTCGGCGCGGCGGCGGCCGGCAACCTCTTCCTGACCATGAATTTCGCCATGCTCGTCACGACCCTCTTTTTCGGCCCCCTCGTCGACCGCTTCGGCTTCAAGACGCTCCTGGCCGTTTCGGCCTTCCTTGTCGCCGCCGCCTTCCTGCTGCTGTCCTTCGCCTCGACCTACGGACTCGTCCTCGGTGCGGCCGTCGTCCTCGGCCTCGGGGGCGGTGGGCTCAACGGTGGGACGAACGCTCTGACGAGCGACCTCCACGAGGGCGAGAAGCGCGGCTCCGCCCTCAACGTCCTAGGCATCTTTTTCGGTTTCGGCGCCCTGTCCATCCCCTTCCTTATCGGCACCCTGCGCGATCTGCTGGGCCTGCGGAACATCCTTTTCCTGGCCACGGGACTCGGCCTCATTCCCTTCCTCCTCTATCTCGCCCTCCGCTTTCCCAAGGCCAAGCAAGCCCAGGGATTCCCGATTAAGGAAGCGGCCGGCATCGTCCGCAGCCCGCTCCTCTGGCTCTGCGCCTTCATCCTCTTCTTCCAGTCGGGGAACGAATTCACTGTCGGAGGCTGGATCTCGACCTACCTCCAGAAGACCTTCGGGCTCGGCGGAAGCATCTCCGCTCTGATCCTCGCCGCCTACTGGGGGGCCATCATGTCGGGCCGCCTTTTCTCGAGCCGCCTCGTCCGGGTGGTCCGCAGCGAAACGCTCATCCTGGGGAGCGCGGCGCTGGCCCTTTGCGCCGCGGCGCTCATGGCCCTCGCTCCTTCCGGGATGGCGGCGGCGGCGGGCGCCGTCGCCATCGGCCTCGGCTTCGCCGCTATCTATCCGACGACCCTGGCCATCGTCGGCGAAAAGTTCGCCGCGTTCACCGGGACGGCCTTCAGCATCGTCATCGCCGTGGGGCTCGTCGGCGGCATGCTCGCGCCCTGGCTGGCCGGAAAGATCGCCGAGGCCTCGAGCCTGAGGCAGGGGCTTCTCATCCCCGTCTTCAACTGCGCCATGATCGTCGTCCTGTCGGTACTCGTGGGGAGAGTGGTCAAAAAGAAAAAGGCCGTTTCTTTTTGTCTTCTTATCGGCCTGACGTTCTCCGGTCTGCTCGCAGGGAATCCTTCCGTCGCGGCTCCCGGCGATGCGGCGTCCGCCGCCGTCCGGATCGAGCTCGTCCGCCGCTTCCCCGCGCTTCTTGCCGAGAAAGGGATCACGGACGACGCCGGCCGTGAGATCGACGGCCGCCTCGACAAGCTCATCGCCGCGGCCCGCTCGGGCGGAGCCGCGACGGAAAAACAGATCCTCCGCACCTCGCTCGACGCCCTGAATTATTCCGCCTCTAACCTGGCCGGTTTCCCCCAGGCGGCCTTCGATCGGCCCATCGGGACGATCCTCGAGAAGTTCGGCCGGACGATCGCCCCGGGCGATATCGAAGCCAGGGCCGAAGGGAGCGCCTGTCCGGTCGGCGGCATCGGCGCCGGCGGGTACGAGCGCCTCATGAACGGAAATTTCTCGACCTGGTTCCTCAAGCTCGGCTGGATGGTCGAGGACACGGTCTGGGCCGACCAGTTCCATGTCTTCATGAAATCCGGCGGTCGGACGGTCGCCCGGACGCTCGTGACAACGGCGCCGCCGGCTGGGGAAGGCCTTGGCGGCTGGGCCTGGAACTACCCGGTGGGAAAAGGCGATTATTTCGCCCTCTACCCCAAATCCGGCTTTTCGTACGAAGAGAACCCGGACCTGCCGGTCAAGATGGCGGTCGTCCAGTTCTCGCCCGTCATCGCCGGGAACTACAAGGAGACGAGCTATCCCGTCGCCGTTTACAGGTGGGTGGCCGTCAACCCGACCCGGCAGCCTGTCGAAGTCAGCATCCTCCTGACCTGGGAGAACATGGTCGGCTGGGAGGCCGTCCGGCCTAACCCCGCCCCAGGCGGGGCTCCCCAGGCGTCTTTCGTCTGGGACCGAAAGAGCGCCGGCAGCTTCAATGAATTCGTCGAGGAGGGGTCCCGCAAAGGCATCCTCTTCCAGCGAAAAGGTCAGGATGTGAAAACCGGGAACGCTCTCGCCGGCACCATGGCCATCGCCGCCCTCGAAAGCCCGGGCAAGACCCGCGTCCATTTTCAAGCCGCTTTCGACCCTCGCGGCGACGGCACCGACATTTGGAAGAGGTTCGCCACGGACGGCACGCTCGACGGCGTCCGCGTCTCCGCTCCGCTCGGGCCGCGGCAGGAAACGGGGGCTGCTCTCGCTGTCACGTTCACGCTCAAGCCGGGCGAACGGCTCGAAGTCCCCTTCGCCATCGCTTGGGATTTTCCCTACTACGAGTTCGAGGCCGGGGCCAAGCACAAAAAGAAATACACGGCCTTCGCCGGCGCGGAAGGCACGAACGCCTTCCGCCTGGCCTCCGAAGCGCTGGGTCGGGCGGGGGAGTGGGAGCGGGCCGTCGACGATTGGCAGAAGCCCGTCCTGACGAACCCGCGGCTTCCCGACTGGTTCAAGCAGGCCCTGCTCAACGAGCTCTACGTCCTGACCGAGACGAGCATCTGGGACGCCGCGACGAACCTCCACGCTTATCTCGAAAGCGCCGACTACCTCATGTACGGGACGACCGATGTCGATTCCTATTGCTGGCACGTGCTCAAGCTCTGGCCCGAGCTCGAGACGACCCATATGAGCTATCTCGCCGGGACCATCCCGCTCGAAGACACTTCTTACCGCGCCTTCCAATACGCGGTCGTCTTTCCCAAGGAGGTTCCGCCGGACAAGATGGACTATTACTGGAATACGATCAAGACCGCGGGGATGGTCCCTCACGACGTCGGCTCGCCGCGCAAGAGGCCCTGGACCATCCTGAACGCCTTCGACTGGCAGAACGCCAACTTCTGGAAGGACATCAACCCCAAGTTCCCGCTCCGGGCCTACCGGGATTTCCTGTCGACGGGGGCCCGGGATATCGGTTTTCTCATGAAGATGTTCGAGGCCTCGGTCGTCGCCCTGGATACGCTCGAAGCTCGCTTCGGCGATAAGGTGACCCACGTCCCGCTCAACGAGGCCATCCCCGACCAGACTTACGACACCTGGCGGATGAAAGGGGAGAGCGCCTATGTCGGGCTCCTCTGGCTGGCCGGCCTCCGGGCAACGGTCCGGATGGGAGAGACCCTCTACGGCCGCGGCCTGGTCCGGGCCGGCGATGCCGATATCCTCGAGATCATCGGAAAATACCGGAGGTGGTTCGAGTCGGGCCGGACCTCTCTGCGAAAGCTCTGGGACGAGCGGGGCGGCTATTTCCACATCGACGCGCACACGGACGACATCATGACCGACCAGCTCTTCGGCGTCTGGTACGCCGGCATGCTCGGCCTCGACGCCGACGGCCGGGACCCGATCGTCCCGCCCGCCGAGGTCAAGCGGACCCTGCGGACGATCTACGAAAAGAACGTCCTCGGCTTCGGCGGAGGCCTGATGGGCGCGGTGAACGGCCGTAAAGCCGACGGACGCCAGCTCCTGAGCCAGCAGGGTGATGAGGTCTGGGTCGGCACGGCCTACGCGTTCGCGGCGAACTGCGTCCTCAACGGCCTCCGCGACGAAGGGATGCACACGGCCTACGGGCTCTACCACGTCGTCTACAGCCCCTTCGGCCAGGGCTATTTCTTCAAGACACCCGAGGCCTACCTCAACCCGGACGAGGTCCAGTGGAACAATGCCGAAGCGAAATACGGAGAGAAGCTTTTCCGGGCGATGAAGTATATGCGGCCCGGCGCCGTCTGGGCGCTTTATGAAGCGTTCTTGAAAAAAACGCCGTAAACGGCTATCTTTTATACGTTCGCAGCGCCAACCCCGATTTGCAAATCTTTGCAAATCGGGGTAAAAGCGCCGCTCAGTATTAACCCTGAGCTTACCCCGGGCTTCAGACCGGGGAGTTGCATGGGTTGATTGTTCGCGATGAAAAAAAAGAGAACGTCTCTGCTATTGCCCCTCACGGCCGCGGCGATCGTTGTCGCCGCGGTCCTGGTCTGGATCTTTCTCGGACGCCCGGGAGCCGCCGCCGGAACGATAAGCCGCCTTTGGGCGCGCCAGGGGGTCAAGAAGCCCAACGTCATCCTGGTGACCATGGACACGACCCGGGCCGACCACCTGCCGGCCTACGGATATTCGGGGGTGAAAACGCCGGCGCTCGACGCCCTGGCCCGACAGGGCGTCGTTTTCGAGCAGGCGGCCACGGCGGTTCCTCTGACGCTCCCCGCCCACAGCACGATCATGACCGGGATGTATCCGACCTACCACGGCGTCAGGGTCAACGGCAACACGGCCCTGAGCGACGAGCAGACGACTCTGGCCGAAGTCCTGTCGGCCCAGGGCTACCGGACGGGGGCCTTCATCGGCGCCTTCGTCCTCGACGGGCGCTGGGGGCTGAAGCAGGGTTTCGAGCATTATGACGACCAGTTCGACCACAAGAAATACAAGCACCTCGACCTCGGCGAGGTCCAGCGGCCCGGCAACGAAGTGACGGACGCGGCCCTGGCCTGGCTTGAGGCCGAGAAGGCTAACCCGTTCTTCGCCTGGATCCACCTTTACGACCCCCACGTGCCCTACGCCCCGCCCGAGCCTTTCGCCTCCGAGTACGCGCGCCGCGGCCCGGCCGGCCTTTACGACGGCGAGATCGCCTTCATGGATTCGCAGATCGGACGCGTCGCAGCCTGGCTCGAAGCGAACGGCCTGGCCGGGAAGACCATCGTCGTCCTCGTTGGCGACCACGGCGAGGCCCTGGGCAGTCACGGCGAGGGAACGCACGGCTACTTCGTCTACGATTACGCTCTCCACGTCCCGCTCATCGTCGCGACACCCTTCTCTGGCCTGCGGGGGAAACGGGTCGCCTCCCAGGTCAGTACGGCGGACGTCTTTCCGACGATCCTGGACCTGGTCAACATCCCTTCGCCGGTCAAGGTCCAGGGCCGCTCCCTCGTCCGGCGGATGTTCGACCCGGAGAGGAAGGACGACGTCCCCGCCTATGGCGAAGCCCTGGCTTCTAACCTCCAGTACGGCTGGAGCGCTCTCCACGCCTTGCGGACGGAACGGTACAAGTACATCGACGCGCCCCGGGCCGAGCTTTATGATCTCGTCCAGGACCCCGACGAGCAGATGAATATCCTGCTGCAGTCCCCCGACGTGGCCCGGCGGATGAAGAGCGAGCTCGACCGGCTCATGACCGAGACGAGCCTCGGCGCCCCCACGCCCCAGGCGGCCAACCTCGACAAAGACACGATGGAGCGGCTCTCGGCCCTGGGCTATGTCGGCGCACCCGTGTCCGCCAAGAAAGCTACCGGGGGAGCCGGACCCCTGGCCGACCCCAAGGACAAGCTTCCGGTTTTCATGTCTGTCACCCGGGCCGGCGAATTGATCCTCGAGGAAAAATACGATGAGGCGACGGCGGAGCTGGAGTCGGCGCTCCGCGATGAACCGACGATCCCCCAGGCCCTGCTCCTCCTCGCGACCTGCTACGTTGAGCTTGGACGCAACGAGGAGGCCAAGGCCAAGCTGGACGTCCTCCTCAAGGACGACCCGGAAAGCGTCCAAGCCCTGATCAGCCTGGCCAACATCCTGCTCGAGGAAGGGAAAACCGAGGACGTCATCGCCCTGTGCAAACGGACCCTCTCGGTCGACAATAAGAACACCCAGGCTTACACGCTCATCGGCGAGGTCTATCTGGAGGCGCGGAAATACCTCGAGGCCTTGCCGTATTTCGAAAAGGCCATCGAGACCCAGCCGAAAATCACCCGGACCCGGCTCAACATGGCGGCCTGCCTGGTCGGGGCCAAGCAGTACGACCGGGCCGAAGTGGAGCTCAAGGCGGTCATCCAGGATTCTCCGAAATTCGTCCTGGCCCATTTTAACCTGGGGCTTCTCTACGAGGAGCAGGGTAGGCTCGAAGAAGCCCGGGCGGCCTATGCCGAAGAGGTTGCCGTCTTTCCCCAGGCATTTAGGGCCAGGTTCAACCTGGGGAAGGTTCTTTTCCAACTCGGCGACAGGGCCGGCGCCCTGGAGCAAATGCGGGAGGTCGTCAAAATCGCCCCGAAGCTCGCCGAGGGCCATCTCCTTCTCGCCCGGGCCCTGCTTTATGAACCCGGCCCGCTCGAAGATGTCCAGCGGGAAGTGGAGGAGGGGATATCCTTGGCCCAGACCTCCGAGCTCAAAGCCCTGGGCTATTTCCTGCTGGCGGACGTCTATAACCGCGGGCACGAAACCGAAAAAATGAACGAAGCCCTGAAAAAAGCCAATTTCTATAAATCACAGAAGGAGTAGTCCATGATATATCGACTTCGTCTCAATCCGGCGGTTTTCGCAGCTTTATTGACCCTGGTCCTGGCCCGTCCCGTCCTCGGACAGTATCGCGAATATCACATTACCGGGAAGGTCGTCGACACCCAGATGAAGCCTCTCGAAGGCGTGGAGATCACCCTCCGGGATGCCTTGAGCAGCCGCAGCTACTCGATGAAGACCAAGAATAACGGCGATTTCAAGTTCGTCGGCCTGCCGCGCGGGGACTACAAGGTCGTTTTCAAGAAGGCCGGCTATGCCGTCAAGGAAGACCAGTGGAAGCTCATTGCACCCAGGTCCGTCATGGAAAAGGTCGAGATCCCGCCCATTTCCATGGTTAGCGAGGAAGTCGTCCAGGAGGTCCAGCGCCTCAAGGAGACCGAGGCCGGCGTCAAGGCGGCGTCCGAGAAGCTCAGACAGGGGGATTTCGACGGCGCTCTGGCAGGCCTAAAAGCGATCCTCGAGAAGGATCCTCGGGATTCCAATGCTCTGTATCTCACCGGAGTCGTCTATCTGAGGAAAGACTTGCCGGCCGAAGCATCGGGCGCGTTCCTGAAGGTCACCGAGTTGAGCCCGAAATTCGCCGCGGCCTTTTATCAACTGGGCGTCTGCTACCAGCGGCAGGACCAGCCGGACAAGGCCCTGGCGGAATTCGAAAAGGCCATCGCCGTCGAACCCGGCAATCCGGACGTCTACTACAATTCCGGCCTGCTCCTTTTCGGGCTCACCCGGATCGACGAAGCCCTGGCCCATTTCGAAAAGGCCCTGGCCCTGAGGCCGGACGACCCGGCTTATCTCGAGATGGCCGGACGGTGCTACATCAATAGGGCCGATTTCCCGAAAGCGGTCGCCTACCTGGAGAAGGCCAAGGCCGGCACGACCGACCCGGAGAGGATCAAGTTCCTGGACGAGCTCATCGCCACCTTGAAGGCCCAGATCAAAAAATAGCGCCCGCGCTGCTCTCGTTCAGATACATAGGTGACACCTTGGGCTATGATAGGAGTCGCCATGTATCCGAAGTCATCAACGATTTACGGGTCAGTCATTCCGGGGTCGGAGTTCATCCGGTCCCTGGCCCGCCAGGGGACGATCTCCCAGGACGCTGCCAGGCGCCTGAGGTGGTTCGATTATTACAAAAGATGTGAGGATGCCCGGCTGACTTGCCGTCATTTTGGCATCTCACCTCAGACCTTCTACCGTTGGAAGAACCGGTTCGATTCCTATGACTTGACCACCCTGGAGGCTTGGAGCCGACGACCCCACCATGTCCGGAAGCCCCTGACCCCGGTCCCGGTCGAAGACCGGATCCTGGAGCTCAGGACTAAGTATCCCCG
>JAPKZD010000025.1 GCA_026393975.1 Candidatus Aminicenantota bacterium
CGTCGTCGTCTTGCCGGCGCCGTTGGCGCCCAGGAGGCAGTAAACTTCACCCGGGGGAATGTCCAGGTTCAGATGATCCACTGCCAGGACACCGTCCTCGTACCGCTTGGACAGGTCGGCGGCTTTCAGGATGGGCTTTGGGTCGGTCATCTTTTTCTCCTCGAAGGGGAACGGGCCCCGCTTTATTATGGTTCATCTCCCGATTTCGGGGGAACTCCCGTATTCGGCTTGGCGAAGGATATCACCCTTAGCCCCCCGGCCCCCCCGGGAACCAGTCCCGGCGGTTCCCCCGCCTTCGGCGGGTCCCCCTCCGCTACGGGGGTCGTCAGGGCGATATCCATCGCCGCCTCATTAAGAACTTCCCCGAAATCGGGAGAAGAGCCTTTTTTATCGGACATCGTACTTGATGAAGCGGACATAAGCCGCGGCGAACGGCGCGATGAGCCAGAAAGCCAATGACAGCAGGCTTTTCCAGTTCGCCCTGAACACGTCGGCGAGGGAGGCCGGCGCGATCGTGAACTGGGGCAAGGTCTTGAAATCGACCGGCTGGGCCGAGAAACCCAGCGACGTTCCGCCGCCGGGATGGATCATGAGCGTCCGCTTGACCTTGCTGAACAGGGCGCCGTCGAGGGCCCGGGCGTGGGCCTGGACGGCCTCGGCGTATTTCGCTCGTTCGAGTTCACCCGTACCGCAGACGTCGGCGACGAAGCGGGCGAAGGCCGCGCTCGGCGAGACGAGGGACAGGTTGATCGCGAGGTCCTGCTGCCGGCGTCTCTGCTGGCGGTAGGTCTCGTCGATCGCGCCGAACTGTTGGGCCTTCCTTTCCTTGGCGCCCTGCTCGATCCCGGCCTTCAGGACGTCCCATTTAATTCTCTCCGGCGATTTCTCGTCGTCGGCGGCTCCCTTGGGCGCCGACCCGAAGATGAGGTCGTACTGCCGGCCGAGCTCCCGCGCCGTTTCCATCCCGAGGGAATTGGATAAAAGAGATTTCTCGAGGGAGACCTGCGTTTCCGTCCGGACCGGATGGACGAGCGCGGCGACCATGTCGCTGAGTTTGGGCATGATCAACTGAAAAAACGCCCAGATGAGGAGGATAGACACAAGCGCGGTCCGCGTTTTCGCCGCGCTGGCCGAGACCATCGTGCCCAGCGTGAAATAGGAGAGGAGGAACACGGAGGCCGCGAGGAATACCACCAGGATCCTTGCCGGGGTGTCGCCGCCGAAAATGGGGAACGCCCCCAAGATCAGGAGAAGGAGACCGACGAGGAACGCGGCGGTGAAGGGGGCCCACAAGGCGAGGAACCCCCCGGCGACCTTGCCGGTTAGGACGGCGTCCCGAGGCAGGCGGTTCGACAGCATGGCTCTCAGGGTGCCTGCCTCTTTTTCTCCGGCGATGACATCCGAGGCGAAAAGGAGGCCGACGAGGCTGAGGACCATCTGGACGAGGAAGACGAAATCGAACTTCCCCTGGACCGATAGAATGGACTCCTCGCCGCTCGAGGATTCGCCCGGCTTCGACCCTTCCTGGGTGAATTCGTAGTAGCGCGGCAGTGTGCTCTCGAAGCCCCGCGTGTAAACCGAAAGCAGGGCTGGCCGCCGGAAACCCTTGATGGCCACCGTGCCCGCCATGACGTCCTGGATCTTAAGCGAGGAGGTGGCTTCGCCGGCCAGGCGGACCTGCTCCTCGTAGTCCCGGACCCGTTTCGTGTAGTCGAGCTGGTTGACGTACATCCCCAACGGGATGAGGAGCATGGCGATCAGCCCGAACAGTGGGAACCTATAGCTGAGGATATTCTCCAGGATCTCTTTCTTGACGATCGTTTTCCACATCGGTGTTGCGCGCTTATCTTCTGGTCAGCTTGATCCCGAAGACGACAATTCCGACGAGGAGCCCGACGAGAAGCAGGACAAGGGCCCCGATGCCGAGGACGTTGGCCTTCGAGGTGATGTGGATGCGGACGATCTTGTCCTCGGATTCGACGCGCCGGTTGTCGGCGACGGCGTCGGTCCGGATCTTCGGCTCGTAGTCGCCGACGGAAACCCCGGCCGGGGGCAGGAACTTGATGCTGACGACCTCGTCCTTGTTCTGCTCCAGGGTCGGCAGGAGGTCCGGCTTGATCTCGACGCGCCAGTTGAGCGGCAGGTCGCAGTAGACGCGGACGTTGTTGAGCTTGCGGGTCCCCGTGTTGCGGATGGTCACCTCCATGCTGATGTTGTCGCCCGCCTTGATCTCGTGGTAGAGGTTGACGGCCTGGACTTCAACCTTGGGCACGCCCCGGGGGATGAGCTCGAGCTTGACCGACCCGGCCTTCAGGCTTTCGATCTCCTTGGGGCCGATCCCGACGCCGGCCGTCTCGAGGGCGCGGAGTTTCAGCGTCTGGTCGTTGTCGAGGGCCAGAACAAAGAACTCGAGGGGCTTGTCGAGAACGACGCGGTCGTCCGGGTTCTTGGGGAGGTAGAGCTTGAGCTGAAGCTTCAGGCTGGTGATGCCCTCGCTGAATTTGATCTGGGACAGGCGGGCGCTCGTCGTCGGGTCGCTGAATTCGTAGGTGATCTGCTGAGGCAGGTCGATGGCCTCGAGCTTGAAGACGTTGGCCTCGCCGCTGAATTTCTCGAGCGACAGATCGTAGGTCGCCGTGCTCTCGAGGTCGGCTTCCTGCGAGAACTGGGCGGAGTTGACGGTGACGATGTTGGCGCTGACGCCCTTTTGGAGATAAACGGACGTCTTCTCGGTCTTTCCCGAATAGGAGATATTGACGTCCAGGTTCTCGACGTCCTTGAGAAGCTGGAAGGTGACGTCGCGCTCGGTTTCGATGGGCATCGAGGCGATGGACTTCTCGTAAGGGTCGGAGATGATCTTGCCCTCCGTCAAGAGGGAGACGTAGACGTCCTTGATCTCTTTCATGAAGTCGAGCGGGAAGAGCTCCTCGGCGCTGATCTTGAGGTTGGCCAGCTCCTTGAGCTCCTTGGAAGCGTAGCGCAGGGTCACTCGGACGAATTTTTTGCCGCTTCCGTCCTGGAATTTGACGGCGCTGGCGACTGAGATGCGGGCCTCGCTGCCCATGAAGCTGATCAGGGCCTGCTGGTAGTCGACCTGGGCCTGGAGATAGGACGTCTGCCTCTGGGCGAAGTCGGCCTCCGAGGTCAGGCCGTCCTCCTTGAGCTTGAGATAACGGTTGAAATCCGCCTTTTTCAACTCGAGAGAGAGCTGGGCGCTTTTCAGCCTGAGGAGCTTCATGCTCTGGGAATCCTGGGTCTGCGCGGGGAGCGACAGGACGATGAGAAGGACCGCGGCCAGGACGAGGACGAGTTTATGGACCTTCATGGGCAAACCTCCATCGATCCGCCTATCATAGCGTAAATACGGTCCAAAATCGAAATTTGTTATGCCGGATTTTTACAAATATCCGGGTTTCCTGTATCCTTAGATACGTTCGACTGCGCCAACGCCGATTTGCAGATCTTTGCAAATCGGTGCAAGAGCGCCGCTCAGTATTAACCCTGAGTGTATACCCCGGGCTTCAGACCGGGGAGTCGAATGGGTTGATAACCGGTTAGAGAAAAGGACAGCTCCCGGGAGTCCGTGACCGGCGTGAACGAAAGTCCAGCAAAATCGTATTATAATAAGATGGCTTTATGCGCTTCATCGGAGGATGGCAATGATTAAGGAAAAAATCGCGGCTGCGTTCCTCATCCTGGCCTTTCTCGGCGGTTTCGCCCTCGGCCAGGAGAAAAAAGACGTTTCCCTCACTCTCGAGGATTCGATCGTCCAGGCCCTGAAGAACAACCTCAACGTGGCCGTCGAGGTCCTCAACCCCGAGTTGGCTTCGGCCTCGGTTTCGCGGGCCCGGCAATATTTCATGCCGACGTTCCAGGTCGACTTGACCGGGAACCGGATGGAACAGCTCTCGACCTGGTCGCTCCAGGGCTCGGGGACGTACATCCTCAAAACCACGGGGTCCACGGCGTCCGTGGCCCAGCAGATGCCGTTCGGGGGAAATATTACCGCCTCTTTGAGCTACGATTATCAGAAGAACAACCAGCTCTTCCAGAGCTACAACCCGTCCTACACGAGCCGCCTGAATTTCGCCCTGACCCAACCCCTGCTCCGGAACTTCGGCTGGGCGATCAGCCGGAGGGAAATCATCGTGGCCCAGAACGACCTCGAGGTTTCCCGGAGCCAGTTCAAGACCATCCTCATCAACCTGGTCTACTCCGTTGAGACGGCCTACTGGAACCTCGTTTACTCCGTTGAGAACCTGAAGACCCTGGAACAGGCCCTCCAGAGCGGCCGGGACCTCCTGGTCAAGACCAAGAAAGAGGTCGAGGTCGGGACGAAGGCGCCGATCGAGGTCCTCAACGCCGAAGCCACCGTGGCCCGGCGGGAGGCCGATATCCTCCAGGCCGAAGCCATGGTCAAGCGCAGCCAGGACCAATTGAAGACCCTCCTCAACCAGGGAGGGGATCCTTCGGCCAAGGGCCAGAACCTCCGCCCCGCCGACACGCCCAGCTTCAAACCGTTCACGATCACCCTCGACGAGGCCTTCGAAAAGGCGATGGCCCGGCGTCCGGACCTCGAGGTGGCGAAATCGACGATCGAAATCAAGAGGATCAATTTCCGCTACGCCAAGAACCAAACCCTGCCCCAGCTCGACCTGCAGCTCGTCAAAGCCAGTCCGGGCATCTCCGGGGCCCAGTTCATCTACGACCCGAACAACCCGTTCCTTCCGCCGACTCCCGGCGACGCGGGCAGCGCGGCGCAGGCGTTCAAAGATACCTTCAAGTTCCTGTACAACAATTGGACGGCCGGGCTGACCCTGACCATCCCCGTCGGAGACGTCGTCGGACGTGCCAACTACACCTATGCCAAGCTCGACCTGGAGCAGACCCAGGCCCGCCTCAAGAACCAAGAACAGCAGATCTACCTCGAGGTCAGCGACGCCATCCTGACGCTCGAAACCGCCGCCAAGAGCGTTGACGCCTACCGCATCGCCCGCGAACTGGCCGCGAAGCAGCTCGAAGCCGAGATGAAAAAGCTCGCCGTCGGGATGTCGACGAACTATTTCGTCCTCACCTACCAGGACGCCCTGGCCAGCGCCCGGTCGATGGAGCTGAAGGCCCTCATCGATTACAACGTGGCCGTGGCGAACATCGCCAAGGTGACCGGCTCGACCCTCGAGACCCGCAACATCACCTTTTAATATTTTTTTTCGCTGTGCTAAGATGACCGTGTGAAGATCCCAGCGGTTGTCCCACTCCTGCGGCGGGAGGTGCGGTGAGCCTTTTCCTCGTCGACGCCGGCCGCGAATGGCGCGAGAGCCAACGGCAGGTCCTCTGTATAGCCCGCGAACTCCGTAAGAAAAGCTACGCGGCCCACCTCGTCGTCGAGTCAGGCGGCGCTCTTCACCGGAAAGCGGCCGAGGAGGGGTTATCGACGCTCCCCCTGCGCATGCGCGGCCGGATGAAATGGGTCGTCCGCCGGGACTTGACCCGGGCCATGCGGGCCCACGGCTGCAGGCTGGCCCATTTCCACGAGACCCTGGGCGCCGCGATCGGGCTTCCCGCGGCGGTCTCGGCCCAGGTCCCCGTCCGCATCCTCTCCCGGCCCGCCGACTCTTTGCCGCTTGAAGGGCGGCTGCCGCTCTCGGCGGTCGACGCCGTCATCGCCGGCTCCGAAGGGGTCCGTTTGATCCTCGTCCGTGGCGGCGTCGCCGAGGTGAACGTCGAGGTCGTCCCGCTGGGGCTGGACTTTTCGCCGTTCACCGCCCACGGCCCGGACGATTCCGTCCGCAAAGAGCTCGGCTTCGGCCCGGAGGACTCCCTGGCCGGCGTCGTCATCCCGCTCGAGGACGAGCGGGGACACCAGGTGCTCCTCGACGCGGCCGCGATCGTCGGCCAGGCGGCCCCGAAGGTCAAGATCGTCGTCCTCGGCGAGGGAAGCCTGCGCCTCGAATCCGGCGACCCCGCCGTCGGGCGCCCCATGGACAACGTCTTCTATTTCCTGGGCCGGCGGAACGAAGCGCCGCGGAGCCTGGCATCCATGAACATGTTTGCGGTCTTCTCCCATCTCGACGGACTCGGCGGCTTCCTCATCGAGGCCATGGCCAGCGGCCTTCCCGTCGTCGCCGCGGACGTCGGGGCGGCCCGGGACATCATCACTCCCCGCGAGACCGGCCTCCTTGTCCCGGCCCGCAGCGCCAAGGCCCTGGCCGACGCCATCCTCAAGATCTGCCTGGACAAGGTCCTGGCCGGCCGCCTGGCCGCGCGCGGCCGGGAATCGGTTCTCGAGAAATATTCCGCCGAAGCCATGGCCCGCCGTATCATCGGCATCTACGAATGGCGGGCCCACCGGAAAGGAGTCAAGCTTGGCTAAGCACGTCCGCATCAAGCCCCTGGAATCGTTCGAGGATTTCGAGAAGCTTCTGCACATCCAACGGGTCGTTTGGAAGCACGAGGACCTCGACCTGACGCCCGTGCACCAGTTCGCCGTTTCGAGCCGGATGGGGGCGATCCTGCTCGGGGCCTTCGTCGGTCCCGAGCTCGCCGGCTTCGTCTACTCCTTCCCCGCCGTCTTCAAAGGCGAATCCTGCCAGCACTCGCACCTCCTTGCCGTTCTTCCGGAGTTCCGGGGATACGGCTTGGGCAAGGCCCTCAAGTGGGCCCAGCGAGAGGAAGCCGTGAAGCGCGGCTATCGTTTCGTCACCTGGACCTACGACCCCCTCCAAACGCGCAATGCCAACCTCAATCTCCAGGCGCTGGGCGCCGTTTCCCGGACGTATTTCCCCAACTTCTATGGCCTGACCCCCGCCCTCTGCCTCGGGCCGGGCATCCCCACCGACCGGATGCTCATCGAATGGTCGATCCGCGACCGCCGGGTGAAGTCCAGGTTCGAGGGAAAAGCCCGGAAACCCGTCTTCGACGACGCCGCCCTGCCCAAGGCCCAGGCAAGGAAGCCCGGCGGGGAGGACCCGTTCCACCGGCCCGGCCGCCCGAACCTGCGGCTCGACGACGAGGTCGTCCTGGTCGAGGTGCCGAGGGACATCAAGGCCCTGGCCGGCCGGCCGGACCTCATCGCCGAGTGGCAGACGGGCCTGCGCCGGACCATGACGGCCTATTTCGGCCGCGGCTACGTCGCCGAGCATTTTATTTTCGGCGACAGCTCCTTCTATGTCCTCAAGAAGGGCTGACCGCTCCTCAATTCAGGATCAGCCTGTTTTTTCCAAAAATTTCTTGAAGCGGGCCCGGTAGGCGCGGTAGGCCGCGGCGCCCGCGTCGGTTAGGCGGACGAGGGTCAGGGGGATACGTCCGCGGTAGGTCTTTTCGATGGCGATGTAGCCGGCCTCCTCGAGCTTAGCCAGGTGGGATGAGAGATTGCCCTTGGTCAGCCCGGTCTCGCGCTGGAGGTAGAGGAAGTCGGCGCTTTCGACGACCGAGAGGATGGCCGCGAGGGCCAGCCGGGCCGGCTCGTGGATGAGACGGTCGATGTCGGCCAGGCCGCGCAGGTCAGACGGCATCGGGATTCTCCCGGTCGGCGCGCGCCGACTTCCGGAGGTAGACGACGAGAGACGCCAGGCCGGAGAGGGTCACGGCGGCGCCGAAAAGGCCGTAGTAGAGGCTGATCCCCTTGACGTCGCCGACCCCGGCTGCGGTGACGGCGAAGCCGATGACGGCCGAGGCGGCGGCGAGGACGTAGAAGCGGACGAGGCCGACCTTGATGGCGATGAGGAGGACGGCGACGGCGAGCAGGAGTCCGTTCAGGGCGGGGAAGAGCGCTTTGAACGACGGGGAGAGGCCGTAGAGCGCGGCGAGAGACGCGCCGATGATGCCGCCGACGATGCCGGCGGCCACGCGGCGCTTCGGGCCATGCTCCTTCTTCTTGTAGGCCACGTAGCCCGTCCGGGCGTAGGTGATGCGGCGCTTGAAGAAACGGATGAAACGGTTGACGAGGAAGCCTGCGGAGACGATGACGAGGACGAAAAGGGCGCTCAGCGCGGCGTTGAACGGCGAGCCCTCCGGCACGAGCGTCTGGCCGAAGAAATAGCCACCGAGCAGGAGGAAGATGAGGCCGACGGCAATCTCCGTCAGCCCGTCGCTGTAGAAATACTGGACAGTCCGTTTCTCGATCTTTTCGATGTCGACCAAGTCTTTTCTCCTTTATGGTTTGTAACACAAACTAGTTTGTATAATAACATGAATTCTGGGCTTGTCAAGCGGAATCTAAAAAAAATCCCGGCTCGGATTTCCTTGAATTCGACGGGCATCCTGGATTATGTTAGGCGGGAATCGAGAACGCGGAGGACAGCCCATGGCCATCGAACGGATCGAGATTGACCTACTCAAGCTTCCCTATGTCCACTTCTTCGAGACGAGCTTCGGCCGGTCCTATGACCGGACCTTCAGCTTGGTCAAGGTCTACGAGGGCGGCGTCTGCGGCTGGGGCGAGTGTGTGGCCGAGGAATCGCCCCTCTACAGCGGTGAGACGACGGAGACGGCCTGGCACGTCATGAAGGAGTTTCTCGTCCCGCTCGTCTTCCGCAAGGGCCTCGTCGAGCCCGAGGACTACGCCCGCGAAGCCGCCGTCTTCCGGGGCAACCGGATGGCCAAGGCCGGGATCGAGCTGGCCCTTTGGGACCTCAAGGCGAAAAAGGCCGGGCTGCCGCTCCACAAGCTTTACGGCGGCGTACGAACCGAGATCGCGGCCGGGGTGAGCTGCGGCATCGAGAATTCACTCCCGGACCTCGTTGCCCGGATCGGCCAGTACCTCGACCAGGGCTACAAGAGGATCAAGATCAAGATCAAGCCGGGCTGGGACGCCGCGGCTTGCGCCGCCGTCCGCAAGAAATACCCGGACATCATGCTCCAGGCCGACGCCAACGGCGCCTACGGCCTGGGGGACATGGAGACGCTCAAGGCCCTCGACGCCTACGATCTGCTCATGATCGAACAGCCCTTCGCCCCATACGACCTCTGGGACCACGCCAAGTTGCAGCGGGAGATGACGACGCCGCTCTGCCTCGACGAGAGCATCCTGTCGTTCGACACGGCCCGGGCGGCCCTGGAGATGGGGAGCTGCCGGGTTGTCAACATCAAGGTCGGCCGGGTCGGCGGGATCGTCGAGACGCGCAAGATCCACGACTACTGCGAATCGCGGGGCGTGCCGGTCTGGTGCGGTGGCATGCTCGAATGCGGTATCGGACGGGCGCACAACCTCCACATCGCCACGCTCCCGAACTTCAAGTACCCGAACGACCTCAGCGCCAGCCGGCGCTATTACAAAGAGGACGTCATCGACCCCTTCATCGAGCTCAGCGGACCGGGCACGATCCGCGTCCCGGACGGGCCGGGCATCGGCGTCAACCCGGTCGAGGCGCGCATCGCCCTGGCCTCGCTCCGCCGGGAAATATTTAAATAAGAAGGGGTCAAACCCTAAATCCTATACTTTTTATGCCCGATGGGCTGGGGGTTCTTCATAAGTATAAGATTTAAGGTTTGACCCCTTCTTTTCACCTCTTCTCAGACATTACGGGGCTGGCAGGGGTCGATGCTCGCGCCGCAGGACGGGCAGGCTTTCCAGCTCCTTTCGACGGCCTTGCCGCAGGCGGGGCAGGTCCGCTTCAGGTTTTTTCCGCAGCCGGGGCATTTTTCCGGACCCGCACTTCCCCCCGCGCTCTCGGTCCGCCGCTTGACGGGCGTCTCGCTGCGGACGATGGCGAATCGGTAGACGTGTGTGTGGCACATGTCATAAAGCTCGTCGAAGGATGTCATGTGGAAGGCTGAAACGTTTCGGCCTGTCTCCATGTTGAGGCGGTGGTCCCTCAGGCTTCAGGCGTGAAATGCTCGGCGAGGATGTCCTGCGCTTCCCGGGCCCTGTCTTCGGGCACGAGAAGGGCGGCTACACCCATCCCGTCCATGGTCAAGCCGTAGATTTTACCCGCGGCCTCGTAACTCACGCGGGCGGGAATGCCGAAAGATTCGAGCATGTTCTTGAGGATCTCCGCCTCCGTGACTCCGTTGGTCTTGTGGACGGTGATCCAATTCATGACCGTATCATATCACCTTCGCTCTTCGGCTTGAACTCGCCGCGGAGCTGGGGTATCTTTGGCCCGTGAAATACGGGGCCCATTGCTATCTCTTCACCCGGAGATGGTCGGACGCCGACCTGTCGTACCTCGACCTCGCCCGGGAGCTGGGCCTGGACATGTTCGAGCTCTCCGTCGGCGACGACGTCGTCTTCAGCCCGCGGCTGACCGGCCGCCGCGCCGCCGCGCTCGGCCTCGAGCTCATCATCGGCCCGGGCGGTCTCTGGCCGCTCGACTGCGACCTTGCGGCCGATGACGCCGGGGATCGGGCCCGGGGCCTCTCCTGGCACAAGCGGCAGATCGACCTGGCCGCCGAGCTCGGCGCCTCCGCCTACGCCGGTTGTCTCTATGGACATCCGGGCGTCGTCAAGCGCCGCCGCCCGCCGGCCGACGAGTTCCCCCGCGCCGCCGAAGGCCTCCACGCCCTGGCCGAATACGCGGCCGCGCGCCGCGTCGCCGTCGTCCTCGAGCCGATGAGCCGGTTCCGGACCCATCTTGTCAACACCCCGGCCCAGCTCATGCGGCTCATAGCCCTCTCCGGCCACCCGAACATCAAGGCCACGTTCGATACCTACCACGCTATCACGGAAGTCCGCGACTATGCGGAGGGCCTGCGCCTCCTCGGCCCGCGCCTCGCCCTCGTCCACGCCTGCGAGAACGACCGGGGTGTGCCCGGTGGCGGACTCGTCCCCTGGGAGACGGTTTTCCAGACGCTCGCGGAGATCGGGTTCGACGGCACGATCGGGCTCGAGGCCTACAATTCAAGCCTCGGGGACTTCGCCTTCGAACGGGGGATTTTCCAGGACCTCTGCCCGGACGGCCGGGCCTTCGTCGAAAAGGGGACGGCCTTCCTGCGGGCCATGGAAGCCCGCTTTTCCGGGGCTACTTCCCGGCGTCCTTGATGGACTTGAGGTAGTTCTCGACCTGGTCCTTCAACACCTGCTCCTTGATGCTGGGAAGGACCGCCTCGAAGACGGCCTTGGCCTTGGCCGGCTCGTTGGCGTTGATGTAGGCGATGCCTAGGTTGACCTGGAGGCTGATGTCCTCGGGGACCAGGACGAGGCCGGCCTGGAAGCTCCCGGCGGCCTCGGCGTAGCGCCCCATCTGGTTCAGGATGACGCCCTTGAGGTTGTACGCCTTGGCGCTCTTGCCGTTCTTCTGGATGGACTTGAGGGCGTATTCCAGGGCCTCGTCGAACCTCTTTTCGACGTAGAATAGCCGCCCCAGATAATAGGCGGCCTCGGCATCTTCGCCGAGCTCGAAGGCCTTTTTCAAGGCGGCGCTGGCCTTTTCTGTCTCCTTGAGCTCGATCCAGACCATGCCGAGGTTCCTCTGAACGTCCGTGGCGTCCGGCTTGAGGGCCGCCGCCTTGCCGTAGGCCTCGGCCGCTGGGCCGTACTCGCCCTTGGTGTAATAGGCCGACCCCAGGAGGTTCCAAGAGTTGAAGTGCTCCGGGTCCAGGGAGATGCCCAGTTTCCCGTACCGGATGGCTTCGTCGGTGAGGCCGTAACGAAGGGCGATAGCGCCCTTTTCGTACTGGTACTGGGGGCTTTTTTCGCTGGTTTGGCTTTTCTTTTTCTGGGGCTCCGCCGCGGCGTCGCCCGTCCGGGCGGCGGCCGCGTTGGCGCATCCCGAGACCAGGGCGGTCAAGGTCAGGGCCATCAGTGTCGTGACGACGCTTCGGCGTGCTATCATATCGTCCTCGAAATTCTATGATGGCATAACCGCCGCGGGCGGTCAAACGGCCGGGCGTCCGGACCTTTACCTCGGGTCCCGGGGCGTGTTAGATTGAAACCCAAGGAGGGCCTCAAATGCGAAAAAGAAACAACGGGAAAGCCGCCTTTATCTGCGCGGGCCCCTTGCTCTTGGCCGCGCTTGTCGCTGGGCCGGTCCTGTCCGCCCATGGAGAGACATCGTCCCAGACGGCGCCGGCGTCCGGGCCCTCCGTGAACCAGGTCCCGAAACCCGCGCTCGACGTCGTCCCGACCGTTTTCCTGGTCAAGGACGGGGCGGTAGTCAAGCAGGTCGTCCAGCTCATCGTCGACTATGCCGGCCCCGTAGGCGCGCTGGCCTCCGTCAAGGCTTGGATCGCCGGCAAGCCTCTCGTCCTGGACGTGACCTCGCTCGACCTCAAGCCCGGCAGGAACGCCGTCGAGACGCGCGTTCCCGAGGCCGTGAAGCCCGTCAAGGCGCGCTTCGAGGTCAGGATCGGAACGGCCGTCCTTAGCCGCGAGGTCACCCTGGCCCCCCAGCGCCGCTGGTCCGTCTATCTCTTCCACCATTCCCACACCGATATCGGCTATACCGAGCTTCAGACGCGGGTCGCCCAAAACCACGTCGAATACCTCGACTCCGTCATCGACTATTGCCGGCAAACCGACGCCTATCCCGACGACGCCAAATTCCGCTGGAACATCGAGATCTCCTGGGCCCTCCAGAATTTCATCCGGACCCGTCCCGAGTCCGATGTCCGTGCCCTGGTCGACCTCATCCGAGCCGGTCGCGTCGAGCTGTCCGGGCTCTACCTCAATCAGTCCGACGGCTTCTCCCACGAAGAGATCATTCGCTCCGTCGACCTGGCCCGGGAGTACGCCCGGACCTACGGTTTCGAGGTCCGCTCGGCCATGAACAATGACGTCACCGGCTTTTCCTGGGCTCTGCCCCAGGTTTTCGCCCAGGCCGGCATCCGCTATTTCGCCACAGGCATCAACGAGACGCGCTCCCGCGCCCCTCTCCGCCGGCCGAACGCTTTTTGGTGGGAATCGCCCGACGGCAGCCGCATCCTCCACTGGAACGGCGAGCACTACCTGTTCGGGAACTACGAGCTCCTCCTCCACGAGCCGGTCGCGAAAAGCGCCCCGAAAGTCGGGGACTATCTGGCCAGGCTTGAGGCGCGCGGCGATTATCCCTACGACATCATCGCCTTCAACATCGGGGCTTGGACGACGGACAACTGCCCGCCCGGGCGCGGCCTCTCCGACCGGGTCAAGGAATGGAACGAGCGCTACGTCTCGCCGCGTCTCCGGCTGGCCACGATGAGCGAATTTTTCGGTCGCCTTGAGAAGAGCTACGGGAGTTCGCTCCCCGTCCACAAGCTCGGCTGGCCCGACTACTGGACCGACGGCGTCGCCTCGACGTCCTTCGAGACCGGGCTCAATCGCCTGACCCACAGCGACCTCGTCTCGGCCGAAAAGATCTCGGCGCTGGCGGCGAAACTCGACCTGGCTAAGGCCTTCCGCTTCCCGGAGGGCCAGATCCGGGAGGCCCACGAGCTGGCCATGCTCTTCGACGAGCACACCTGGGGGGCCTACAATTCGATCGACGAACCGCAGTCGGAGCTCGCCCGTGGTCAGTGGACGGTCAAGTCGAGCTTCGCTTATAAGGCGCGCGAGGCCTCGCGGACGCTCCTCCGGCGCGGCACCGAGGCGCTGGCCGGCTTCATCAGCGCCGACGGCGATTTTGAGTTCGCCGTCTTCAACCCGCTCTCCTGGCCGAGGACGGACGTCGTCCGCGTGACTCTTCCGGCCGGGCCGCTGCGCGAGGCGAGAAGGAAGCTCCGGGTCGTCGACCGGCGCCTCGGGAGCGGCGCGAAATTCCAGATGCTGGGCGATGACGCCATGCTGGTCCTCGCGCAGAACATCCCGTCGATGGGCTACGCCGTGTTCGCAGTCACGGCGGGGGAGGCGCCCGGGGCGCCGGTTCAAGCGGCAGGGCCGGCCTCCGAGTTTCGCGGCAATACGATCGAAAACCGCTACTACCGTGTCACCGTGGACGCGAAGACGGGAGGCATCTCGAGTCTTTACGACAAGGAGCTCGGCCGCGAACTCGTCGACAAAACCTGTCCCTGGCCGCTCAACGCCTACATCTATGAGCAACCCGTCGGCGGCCGCAAGGCCGTGGACGACATGACCAAGCGGGCGGCGTTCAACCGCTGGTCGCCCGAATCGGCCAAGGTCGAGTCCGGCTGGCAGGGGCCGGTGGCCGCAAGCCTCATTATCAAGAGTTCGCCGAAGATGTGCCCGTCACTCGAGCAACGCATCATCCTCTACGACGACGTCAAGCGCGTCGACCTCGTCAACATTCTCGATAAAGAGGAAACGTTCGCGCCCGAGGCCGTCTATTTCGCCTTTCCGTTCGAAGTCGGGCCGGTCGGGCCGAACGTCCGGTTCGAGATCGCCGACGCCGACATGGCCCCGGGGGCCGAACAGCTCCCCGGGACGACCCTCGACTGGCATACGGTCCAAAACTGGGTCGAGTTTTCCGGAAAGGACGCCCGCGTCGTCTGGTCTCCCGTAGAGGCGCCGCTCGTCCAGTTCGGCGACATCAACACCGGGAAATGGCTCACGCGGCTCGACCTCGCGAACGCCTGGGTTTTTTCCTATGCCATGAACAACTACTGGATGACGAATTTCAAAGCGAGCCAGGAAGGCAGGGTGGAGTTTCGCTACAGCCTGACGAGCGCTCCGCCTGCCGATCCAGCTAACGGCGCGGCCCCCGCTTCGGACCGTGTCGCCGCCTCCCGATTCGGCTGGGATGTCCACACGCCGCTCGTCGCGACCTGGCTCCCGGCCCGGAACAAGGGCCGGATCACGACGGCGGGGGAATCGTTCCTGTCGGTCGACCAGCCCAACGTCATCGTTCAGGCGCTCTGGCTCGACGCCGACGGGACGCCCGTCGCCCGCCTTCGCGAGATTGCCGGCCGGGCCACGGATGCGCGACTGGCCAGTGCCTTCTTCCTGGGATTTACGACCAGAAGCATGGGTGGCCATCAAAGCGTCGAGATCGAGTCGATCCCCGTCCGGCTCAAGCCCTTCGAGATCCAAACGGTCAGGCTATTGAGATAAAGAAAAAGAAGGTACCAGGTCTACGCAATGCCAATTTTGGCATTGCGTAGGCCTGGTACCTTCTTGAACTTGCCCTGGCCGGCCGTTCGCTCTACAATAGAAACATCGTTAGGACCGACGCATGCCTGAGTTTCCCTTGAATAAAGAAGAGATCGCCCGGCTGCTCCGGCGCGAGGCGGAAATCCTCACCCGGATCGACCGCCTGAAGAGCACCATGAACGAAACCAAGGCGCTCGACACCCTGGCCTTCAAAGCCAAGCTGTTCAAGGAAGCCCAAGACGAGCTGCGCCGCGTCCAGGACAAGCTCGCCGGCCTGCCCGACGATTGAGGCCTGGCTAACCGCCCTTCCGGACCTCGGTCCGGACTTTGACTTCGAAGAACTTGTAGTCCTTGTACTCGACGTTCGTCCGGGATAGCGTGACCGTCCGACCCGACATGCGGTAGGCCTCGATCACTTCATAGGTGCTCGGGAAGCGCAGGCCGTTCTTCTCGAACCCGTATTCGGAGGAGAATCTGATCCGGGGCTGGGCCCGGCGGGCCTTGGCGAACTCCTCGACGGCCGCGTAGTTTCCCATCGAAACCGGCTCCCATTCGACCTTCATGACGGCGCCGTCCCGCTCTCTCACCCAGGCCTTGCCGAAGAGCGAGGACGCCTCCTTACCAATCGGCCGCACATCGATGACCAGAACCGGTTCGCCCTCCATGTTTGCCTCCCCGGCGATCCGGTACTCGTGGATCCATTGGGCCTCGTTGCTGAAGAGCCCCACCGGTCCGAGGACGACGAACTTGTGTTCGAACCGGCTGGTCCGGAGCGACGCGTTCTCTTCGCGCCGGGCCTTGCCGTTCTCCTCGAGCAGGACCCGCGTCTCCGCCGCCCATCCTTCCCGCCGGACGAGCTGATAATCGTAAGCCCATTCGCGGACAAAGTCTCGGATGTTCCCGACGGTGACGTCGCGATCGGATGGGTCGGTGTCCTTGAGGATCGAAGCCTGCGTGGCTACCGCGCCCGAGAGCCGTTCCCGGACCTCCTCGCGGCTTACGAAATCGAGCGAGGCGTCCGCGAGCTGACGGCAGTAATCGGCGGCCGCTTTCAGGATGTCCTCCGGGACCGGGCCGCCCTTGGCCGGCACTGCTCCCGTCACGTCGATATCCTCGATTTCCCCGCCGGCCTCGCCCCCGGCCTTCGCGCCGGCTTTTCCCTCGGCCTTGACCGGTGTCGCCGTATCCACGGCGAAGTATCCTTCCCGATGGCTGACCCGCAACCCGCTCCGCTTGACCTTGACGGTTATCTTATGGAACTTCCCATCGGCCTGATAGCCCTGCGGCTGATAGTACAGGAGATAGTACTGCTCCGACGCCGCCGCGGCCTTGCGGAGGAGCGCCGCGGGGTTCGCCGACGCCTCCGAGGTCCCGCCCGTCGCGGTTGCGATTTCCTTGAACACCCTGTAGATCGGGGAGGACTGTTCGGCCATCTGGACGTCAATGAGAACGGCCGGGTTTTCGACGTCCATCTGCGGGTCGCGCCGGTTCCTGGTGACGTACAGGAAATGGACGTCGACGGATGCGTCCGAGAAGGCCCTTTGGATCGCTTCCCGGTCGATCCGGGCCTCGCGGTTGTAGGTCGACATGAGCTCCATGACCTTCATGGCCTCTTCGGAGCCGTGCTCGCCGTTGAGATACTCGT
Organism: Candidatus Aminicenantota bacterium; assembly: GCA_026393975.1. Lineage (GTDB taxonomy): Bacteria > Acidobacteriota > Aminicenantia > Aminicenantales > Saccharicenantaceae > RBG-16-66-30. The sequence goes on from JAPKZD010000025.1 coordinate 16,608, forward strand.
TGAGCTTCCGGTTGTTGAATTGCGGGACCTTTTCCCTTTGATAAAAGAGGAAGACGTGCTTGGCCCCCGGCCGGCCCTTCAGCTCGGCCGCGAATGCGGACATGCTTTCGGAGTCGATCGTCCGCAGGGCTTCGAGCCTCTCCAGGTCCAGCCTGTAACCGTTGAGGTTGACCTCGGCCGTCTCCGGGTCGCCCGCGCCCAAGTCGGCGAGCATGTCCTCGATGATCGACCGGTAGGCCCCGCTAAGGACGAGGACGTCCTTGCGGACCCTGGATTGGACTTCGGACTTGGCCCTCCTCACCTTGTCCCGGGAATCGATCCGGTCCCTCAGCCGGTAGGTCTTCTGGGGCGTGACGACGTCCACGGCATCTCCCGGCAGATACACGCTCTCGAAGAACAGGTCGATCGCCTTGTCGATATCGGGCAGGTATTCGGCCATCTGGAAGAGAAGGACGAACGTCCGGCTGGTCGCCGGAGCGGGCGCTTTCGCCGGGCCTTCCTGCCTCCGGACCTCGCTCCCCCGAATCAGGTAGACGGCCTCGACGGGCTGGAACTTTCCGTCCTCGGTGACCTCGAAGTCCTCGAGTTTTAGGGAATCGACGAACTTCTCCCCATCGAAAACCCGCACCGGGACGCTGATGTTGACGATGGACACTTTGTGCTGGATTTGGGCGAATCCCCAGGTTGCGGCTAACAGGGCGATGAGAATGCGGCCCGGTCTTTTCCCCATGCGATCCTGCCAACTATTATGGAATAAAAAAAGGGGGGGGTCAAACCTACGGCCGGGAGCGGATTCCGAGAAGCGACCAACAGAAGGACGGCGGAGTGGCCCGGAGCCGCACTTCTGGGAAATATCTGAATTGTGCTTAGAAGGGCGTAAAAGGCAGGTTTGACCCCCTCTTGATTTACCGGCGGGTTCGGATGAGCAAGATATTGCGGAAGGTCGCCACCGAACCGCTCGTGTTTTTCGGGGAACTGGACGGTGTGCATGGCCTCGACAAGGTCCTTTTTAGCAGTTGCGCCTCGCCGGACCGCCCCTTGTTGATGTGGAACATGAGGTAGCGGGCCATGTCGGCGATATTGGTGTAAATGCCGCCGGCGACCTTCAGCGAAGGCGCGACATGCCCGACGGCCCGGTCTTCCGCCTTGAGGATGGCCTCGATGTCAAGCGTGCTGTCGTTGATGCCCAGGGGTGCCAGCAACTTGTCCCGGACGTATTTCGCGAACGGCCCGCCGCTCTTTTTCTCCAGGATCCAGCCGGCCAGGTCGATGCCCAGGTTGGAGTAGCTGTAGCGGTAGCCGACCGGATAACGGAGCCACGTGTCGGAAATGCTGAGGATGTGCTCGGCGAAGGTGTGCGGGCGGCTGTCGAAGTTGCCGCCGACGGGCGCCTCGTGGGTGAACCCCGCCCGATGGGCGAGAAGATGGCGGGGGAGCGGCCACAGAAAATAGCAGGACCGCTAACAGGATGAACCGCGATCGCTTCATGATGGAATTCTCCTCAGCTTCCGTCATTTGATGTTCTGGGCGAGCGTCTCTTGGGTGGTGCCGATTTTCTTCATGATGTTGGAGAGGGTTTCGATGAACTTGGAGCGGCGGTCCATGGTCATCTGGAGCCGCAGAGAGGTCATCTCCGACATCTCGTTCAGGCCGTCGAGGTTCCCCTGGATGTCGTCCCGGAGGGATTTGAGGCCGGATACCGTCAGGCCGGGGTGCCGCGGCGGGAGCGGCGGAATGACGGGCGTTTTGACGTATTCGAAATGGATCACAGGCGATACTCTGGTCTCCAGGATCATCCGGCGGAGGGGCGGGGCCGTCGTCTTCGTGGAGAGCCGGGGGGCGCGGGCCTTCGTCCCTGGAGCGTCCAGCTTTCCGCTGTCGATGTCCTCGGATCGAGGATGCTTGGCCATCTCCTGGGAGACCCAGCCGTTGAGCTCCTTGATCAAGTCCCGCAATTTCTGTTTGGCGGCGTTCGTCGCCTTGATCTCGGCCATGATCATGCGGATGTCGTTGTCCATGTCCTTGGCGGCCATGGACAGGACGATGAAAGCGGCTTTCGAGATGTCCATACGGGACAGCCCCTCGAAAGACGCGGTAACCTCCCGCTCGGCCTGGTCGCGGAGCGACGGGAATCCGGTCCCGGCGGCGACGGCCGGCGCCAGCGTCCGTCCCATCTTCTCGAGACTACGGAGCCCCGAGGGTTGGAGACGCCTCTGCGCCCAGGTTAGCCGGGCCGAAACCTTCGGCGGCAGGACGAGTTGTTTTTCCCATGCGCCGAGACGCTTATCGGGGTTGGATCCGCCGGGGCCGGATTGGCCTTCCGCCGGCATCGCGATCGCGACCCAGGCGGATAAAGCCAGTAGTGAGACCGCGCGGTTCGCCGTCAGCATGCCTTCACCTCTTTCACCCGTGCCCACAAATCATACTCGCGATAAGCCCTCCGAAACAAGGCGTCAAGGGACGAGCCTTCGGCTCGCCACTCACCCGTGGCTTATATCCACGGGCGAGTACTGCGGACGTGGACTCCCGGTCCTGCCGGCTTCGCCACCGGCTTTGCAGTGCCGGTGCTGGCAACCGGCAGCACTGCCACCGGCTTGGCAGTGCCGGTGCTGGAGACCGGCAAGTGCGGTGGCAAGGCCGGGGCCCCGGCCGCTGTGGTATAATCATCCACCGGACGTAAGATCAACATGAGCGGCATGGCCAAGCCTATGAAGCGGAGATCGAAGAAGGGCCCGGGTCCGGCCGCGGTCCTGCCTGCCGCGCCGGAGCCTTCCCCGCGCCCCACTGAACGGTCGCTTTCGCGCCTGCGGCGGGCGGCCGACATCACCCTCGTCGTCCTGGTCCTGGCCGCGATCGGCCTCTTCGTGGCCACGAAGATCATCGGCGGACGGGCCGACGGGGCCAACGGACCGAACGGCAAGAACGGGAACGGCGTCAGCGCGCCGTCCTCGTCCATCAGCCCCGAAGGCGGCTCCGGTCCGACGGGAGCGTTCGCCGACCTCGAGACCGGTCCCGACGAGTACGAGGGTGACGCCGGCGACGACCCGATGCTCGGCCCGGCCATCGTCTCCGATCCCACCGCGGCGCGCCCGTTCTCGCCCGTCGACGACCCGCGCCTCGCCGCCCTCCTCGACCCCGAGATCGAGCGCCTGCTCAAGGTCGGCCGTATCCCGTCCATGGCCGTCGTCCTCGTCTCCGGCGAGCGTATCGTCTGGACGCGGTCGGCCGGCCTGGCCAACGTCCGGGTCAAGACCCCGGCCGCCTGCGACACCGTCTACATCATCGCCTCGACCTTCAAGACGATGTCGGCGACGGCGCTCCTCCAGCAGATGGAGCAGGGCAAGTTCAAGCTCGACGACCGGGTCAACGATTATCTCTCGGACATGAAGATCGAGGGCGAGAACAAGCGTTACCCCGTGACGTTCCGCAACCTTCTGACCCACACGTCGGGCCTGCCGACCGATTTCGGCCGGCACGCCGTCTGGGAGGATCAGGCTCCGCTGTCGCTCGTCGATTACCTCCGCGGGCGGCTCCGGCTGGCCCGGCGGCCGGGGACGCGCGTCCTCTATTCCAACATCGCCTTCACCCTCGTCGCCCACCTCGTCGAGAAGTTCTCGGGCGTACCGTTCAAGGAGTACATGCGGAAGAACGTCTTCGCCCCCGTCGAGATGCGCGACACGGCCTTCGAGCCGCGGGCCGACATGGCCGAGCGGCTGGCCATCCCCTACATGCCCGTGCGGCGGCGCAGCGGCGTCTTCCGGCCCGTGGACTGGGTCAAGGCCGACGCCTGGCCGGCGGGCGTCGTCTATGGAACGGCCATCGACCAGGCCCACTGGCTCATGGCCAACCTCAACGGCGGAGTCTACAAGGGGCGCCGGCTCTTGAGCGAGGCGACCTTCCGGGAGATGATGAAGCGGCAGTACGACCGCTTCGCCGGCCCGATCAACGGCGGCTGGCTCAACGAGACGTCCGGCTACGGCCTGGCCTGGTGGATCTCAACTGTCAACGGTGAGACGATCATCGCCCACAGCGGCAGCGTCAACGGCTACACGGCCTTCCTGGCCGGGAACCTGAACAAGCGGACCGGCATCGCCATCCTGACCAACGGCAACAAGGCCCACCGCTGGCTCTACAGCCTGGCCCTCAAGGCCCTGGCCGCGCTCTAGCGCCCGGGAATCAATCCCTTCGGCGGCCTCCGAGCCTGAATCCGAAATTCAGACCGAGGACGATATCGTTGGTCCGGTTGAGGTAGTGAAGGGATAAGGACAATCTGGTCGGGCCCGACAGGTAGCCCAGTTGGAATTTGGGGACGAGCCGGCCGCCGGCGTTTTCGGTCCAATCGGAAATGCGCCGGACGACCCCGCCTCCGAAGAAAAAATGCCGGAGCCTGAAGTTCACGGTCACGCCGGGAACGACTTGGACCGAGCTCCCGAAGGAATCCCGGAACCAGACCGAGAGTTCCGGGTTGAAGCTGACGATCTTTCCGAGCCGCAGTTCGAGTTCCGGACCGAGCGCGATCCACTTGGGGTAACTGTTGAGGTTGACGTAGCCGAGGTCGATATAGAAGCCGAGAGGCCGTTCGTTCCCTCGGGACTGGGCCCCGGCCGGCCGCGCTGCGGCCAGCCCGAGGAGCATCCCCGCTGCGATCATGAAGATGATCGTTTTTCGAATCATTTCCGCACGCTCCACACACGGCATTCCATACAGGATATTATACCCTAGGGCCGCGGAGTCCGTTGCGTCCGGCGGAGGCTTCCCCGCTTTGTTCTCTTTCTCAGTTCGGGGGCCGGGTCCCGACGACGGTGATGCTGAGCACGGCGGTGCCGGACGCGCGGTAGGCGGCCAGCTCCTCGGCGCTGATGTATTTCAGGATGTATTCGTCGGGGAGGTCGAGCCGTTTCGCGACCTTGATGTCGATCCCGGTGAATCCCGTTTCGTGGACGATCGCCAGGTACTCCTCGGCGTCGAGCGCGCCGGCGATACAGCCGACGTAGAGCTCGGCCACCTCCTGGAGCTTGGCCGGGAGCTCGCCCCGGAGGACGATGTCCGAGACGCAGAACCGCCCACCCGGCTTGAGGACGCGGAAGATCTCGGCGAAGGCCAGGTGCTTATCGGGGACGAGGTTGAGGACGCAGTTGCTGACGACGACGTCGGCCGCCGCGTCGTCGACGGGCAGGGCCTCGATGTCGCCGAGGCGGAACTCGACGTTCCGGAAGCCGCGACGCTCGGCGTTGGCCCTGGCCTTGTCGATCATCTCGGGCGTCATGTCGACGCCGATGACGCGGCCCGTCTCGCCGATGACGGAGCGGGCGATGAAGACGTCGTTCCCGGCGCCGGAGCCGAGGTCGACCACGGTCTGGCCCGGGGCGAGCCCGGCGTGCTCGGTCGGCAGGCCGCAGCCGAGGCCGAGGTCGGCCTCGTCCATGTGGCCGTCGAGCTTCTCGTAGGCCTCCTTGATGCCGGCGACGTCCTGGCTGTAGTAGGTCGAGGCCGACGGCTCGGCCGCTGGAGCGCAACAGCAAGGGTTGGCGGCCGGGCTGCAGCAAGAGGACGAGGCCCGGACGGCGGGGGAGCTTCCGGGCTTGGGCGCCTCCCGGGCGATCTGGGCGTATTTCTCGCGGACGAGCTCCTTGAGGCGTTCGCTTTCTTTTTCCTTGTCGCTGGTCATGGTGTCTCCTTTTTATTTATGGCTTTCGGTAGTTCTTGGCCTTCGGTTTGGAGCGGGGGCCCGCCCTGCGGGATGGCTCCCGGGCGGCGGGCCGAGGACGGCATGAGTCCGGTGACAGACCTTTCGCGGCGTCGCCGGGCGGCTCACAGAGGCGACGGAACACGTCCGCGAAGGCCGCCCCGGCCTCGGCCACGGTCTTCGGGTCGAGACAGTAGCAGATGCGGGGCCCGTCGACATCTCCCCGGATGAGGCCGACATCCAGGAGCTCCCGGAGGTGCTGGGATATCGTCGACTGGGCGAGGGGAAGACGGTCGACGAGAGAGCCGCAGACGCAGGCCCGGCGGGAAGCCAGGATCTCGAGGATGCGGATGCGGACGGGGTGGGCCAGGGCCTTGGCCAGCCCCGCCGTGCGGACGAGGGCGGGGTCGAACGAGCCGGTCTTCGCTTGGGCCATTGCGTCTCCTTTTGTTTTATCGTATATCGTAAATATACGATATATTGGTGGCTGCGTCAAGTTTTCTTAGATTATTCTCCGACTATTGGGGAAGTCCTCCGTGAGGCGGCGATGGATGTCACTCCGAAGACCCCCGTAGCGGAGGGGGGCCCGTTCCGCTTCGAGAGAAGCGGGACGGGGGGACCGTCGGGACAGGTCCCCGGGGGGCCGGGGGGTTAGGGGTGATATCCTGAGCCGAACCGAAAGGAGGATTCCCCGAATTCTGACGGAGAGTCGCTCAGCCGCCTTTCTTGTAGAGCACCTTGCCGCCGATGATGGTGTAGAGGACCCCGGTTCCCGGGATGTTGTCCTCGGGACAGGTCAGGATGTCGCGGTCGAGGACGGTGATGTCGGCGAGCTTGCCCACGGTGAGAGAGCCCTTGATCCCCTCTTCGAAGCCGGCGAAGGCGCCGTTGATGGTGTAGGAGCGGAGGGCTTCCTCGCGGGTCATTCTCTGGTCGGGGAAGAACGTCGTCCCGTCCTTGAGCTTGCGGGTCACCGCGGCGCAGAAACAGGACATGGGGTCGATGGGCTCGACCGGGACGTCCGTCCCGTTGGGGATGACGGCTCCGGTGTCCATGAGCTTCCGCCAGACGTAGGCGCCTTCCCCGGCCCGCTTCTCGCCGAGCCGCTTGATAACCCAGGGCGCGTCGGAGGTGCAGTGGATGGCCTGCATGGCCGGGATGACGCCGAGCTTGCCGAAGCGCGGGATGTCGTCGAGGCTGAGATGCTGGGCGTGCTCGATCCGCCAGCGCAGGTCGGTTTTTTCCGGATGGGCCTTGAAGGCTGCCTCGTAGATGTCGAGCGTTTCGCGGTTCGCCCGGTCGCCGATGGCGTGGGTCGCGAGCTGGAAGCCGTTGGCGATAGCGAAATTCGCCGTTTCCTTCATTTCCTCGATCGACTCCGTGTTGAGTCCGGTCGAGGTCGGGAGGTCGGCGTAGGGCTCGAGGAGCCAGGCGCCGTGAGCCCCGAGCGCGCCGTCGATGAGCCGCTTGATGGTCCGGACGGTCAGATGGTTGTCGACTGCCCCGATCATCCGGTAGGAAGCGCCGCGCTCGGCCAGGGCCTTGTTGCCGGCGCCGAGCATGACGTAGAGACGGACGGGGAGGGCGTCCTCCTCGGCCATCTTCTTATAGAGGTCGATCGTCGAGAAGGAGGCGCCGGCGTCGTGAAATGTCGTGACGCCGTGAATGAGGCACTCTCGAGAAGCGAGCTCGATTTCCTTGCGCTCGCGGGCCCGGGCTTCCTCGGAGGTGTCATGGCCGGCCTGGTAGCGGACGAGGCCCTGGGCCGTTTCGAGGAAAGCGCCGATGGCGTTCCCCGTGGCGTCGCGGATGATCTCGCCTCCGGCGGGATTGGTCGTCGTGCTCGTGATCTTGGAGAGCTCCATGGCCTTGGCGTTGACGAGCGACGAATGGCCGCTGGCGTGGGTCAGGAGGACCGGATTGTTCGGGGTCGCTTTACTGAGGGCGTCGTGGAAGGGCAGGCCGTCGACGTTGGGCTCGGGCACGCGGTCCCACTTGTCCTGGTGCCAGCCGCGGCCGAGGATCCACTCGCCGGGCTTAGCCGTGGCGGCGGCCTCGGCGACCAGGGCCACGATGTCGTCCCAGGAGCGGGCCTTGGTCAGGTCGAGGACCATCTTGGAAGAGCCGAGACCCGTGAAATGGCCGTGGCTCTCGATGAGGCCGGGGATGGCGAGCGCGCCGCCGAGGTCGATGATCTCGGTCCCATCGCCGACGTGGCGCTTGTAGTCCTTCGGCTCGGCGCCGAGGGCGGCGATGCGGCCGCCGCGGACCGCGATCCAGGAGGCCGCGGGGACGGCCGCGTCCACGGTCACGATCTTGCCGTTGATGAGGACGAGGTCGGCCGGCTTGGGCCTGGGGACGCAGGCGGACGCCGAGAACAGGGCCGCGGCCAGCCCGGCGATGAATAGAAACGCGGCGGCGGAAGCGACGGCCCGCAGCCCCGTCGATTTTGGGATTACTGATCCGGCCATGAGTTAGCCTCCTCCTGAATCGGCATCAGGCCAAAAAATATACCGGCTGACCGCCCCTGTCAAGAAAAAACGGGGTCGAGAATTTTCAGGCTCCGGCCGCTGTCGAATTGGTTGATTTTACGGTGTCCCCTGCATAAGATAGCCGCATGTCCAGTTACGATAAAAATTTGACAGGCAAACCGGCCGCGGCGGCTGAAACCGCCTCCGTGCCCGGCCCTCAGCTCTCCCGGGTCCTCGGCAAGGGAAGCATCATTGGCATCGTCGTTGGCACGATGATCGGATCGGGCATTTTCATCGTGCCGGCCACCGTGGCCGCCGAGGTCAAGGCGCCGCTCATCATGCTCGCCGTATGGATCGTGGGTGGCCTTTTGAGCGTTTTCGGTGCCCTCTCTCTGGCCGAGCTGGCCGCGGCCTATTCGGAGACCGGCGGCATCTACGTTTACTTGCGGGAGGCGTACGGTCCGCTGGCCGGCTTCCTCTTTGGCTGGACGCTGTTCCTCGTCATCGATTCGGGGAGCATCGCGGCGCTGTCCGTGGCTTTCACCTCGAAATACCTGCCCCATTTTTTTTACGTGACGCCGGTCGTCCAGAAGGCGGTGGCCATCCTGTTCATCCTGTTCCTGATGGGGATTAACTATCTCGGGGTCAAGCGTGGCGCTTTCTTCCAGAACCTGCTGACAACGCTAAAGTTCGCGGCGTTACTGGGCGTCAGCGTCGTCGTCTTCCTGTTCGCGCGCGGGGACTGGGCGAATTTCGTGACGCCTCCGGCTTCCGGCACGGGGGGAAACATCGTCGGGAAGTTCGGCCTGGCTTTGGTGGCCGCGCTCTGGGCCTACAAGGGCTTCGAGTCGTGCACGTACAATTCAGGCGAGACCCGGAATCCTTCCCGGACCCTGCCCGTCGGCATCATCGCCGGATGCGGCCTGGTCACGCTCCTCTATCTGATGGCGAACGCCGCCTACCTGTACGCGGTGCCGGCGGGCGAGATGGCCAGGTCGAGCCGGATCGCGGCCGACGCGATGAACGTTGCGGTCGGGCCGCTCGGCGCGTCCATCGTTTCGTTCATCATCCTGTTCTCGATCATGGGCGCGGCCAACGGCCACATCCTGACCGGACCGCGGGTTTATTACGCGATGGCCAAGGACGGCCTTTTCTTCCGGAAGATGGCCTCCGTCCATCCGAAATACAAGACCCCGCACGTTTCCATCCTGGTCGTGGGGAGCTGGAGTATCCTCCTCAGCCTGAGCGGGACCTTCGAGCAGCTCCTTCGGTATGTCGTCTTCGGCCACTGGATCTTCATGGGGCTGGCTGTGTCCGCGGTCATCGTCATGCGCAAGAAGCGTCCCGGCCTGCCTCGTCCTTATAAAGCCCTGGGCTACCCGGTGACGCCGGGGCTCTTCGTCCTGGCGGCCCTTTTCGTTACGGTCAATGCCCTCATCGGAACGTTCTGGAACTCATTCGCCGGGCTCGCCATCATCGCCCTGGGCATCCCCGCCTATCTCTACTGGAATAAAAAAAGGGGCGGCCGCCAAGCCGCCCCTGGTCCGTTGTCGTAAAGCCGGGCCTACTTTTTCTTCCGGATGTAGATGTTGCCGCTGAAGGTGTTAAAGCCGATCTCCTGACCGCCGCCGTTGACGATACCGTAGAGCGACTTGTCGAATGTGATGCGGAACTTGCCCTGCTCGGTCTTCTCTGCCGCTTCGGACTTGGCCGGCTGCCGGGTCATGTTGATGTCGAAATCGCTGTAGATCTCGCCCTGCTCGGACTTCATCTTGAGGTTGGCCTTGACGTCGGCCGGGAGCGTGACGTCGATGTCGCCGTTCATGGTGCTGAACGACAGCGGCTTGTCGGCCGCGACCCGGGCCAGCACGACCTCGATGTCGCCGTTGACGGTGTGGACGAGCGTGTTCCCCGAAACGTTCTTTAGCGTCACCGGCCCGTTGATGTTGTTGATGTCGATCTCGCCGTTGACGCCCTCGACGATAACCGCCCCGTCCATGGTCGATCGGACCTCGAGCGAGGTCGAGCGAGGCACCTGGATGACGAGGTCCGTGGCTGCTTTCCACGACTCGGTGCTGACCTGGACGACGTTATTTTCCTCCTGGATCTCGAGCCCCGACGCGGACCCGGAGAGGAGCTTCATGCCGGCGATCCTCTTCTCCTTCGCTTCGCGCTGTGTCTTGTCGTCCTGGAAATATTCGTTGTACAGGTTGCGGGCCTTGTCGCCCGAGGTGAGTCTCTTGGCCAGGACTTCCTGCTCGGCCAGGCTCTGGGCGAGGGCCGCCTCGACCTGCCTTTGAACGCGCTCAGCCTCGACGCGTTGCCCGGCTTGGGCCGAGGGGGCTGGCATGGGTGCCGTGGCGGGCGCCGGCTGTCCCGGCTGTGCCGGAGGCGCGATGGCCGCATACGAACCGGTGGAATAGAGGCCGCCGTTGTTTGACAGCGCCTTTTCCCTGACCCGGGCCTCGACGATAACTTCCTTGCCCTCGTAGCCCTTGACCGTGATGCTGCCCCGGATGACCGAGACCTCGATCTTGGCCGGCTTGGCCGGGTTGCTGAGCGGAACGACGGCCCGTTCGGGCGGCTCTTCCTTGGCCTGGGCCAGGGCCCAGCCGCATGTCCCGGCGACGAGGACCGCCAGGATGACAATGTTCGCGATTCTTTTTCTCATATTCTCCTCCCTGATGATTTAGACGATCTGTTTCAGGCCTTGTTCGGCCCGCTTTTTGACTTCCGGCGTGAGCTCGTTTTTCTCGATGAGAAGCTTGAGGGCCGCGACCGCCCGCGCTTCGCGGATCTCGACCAGGAAATCGATCAGGGCGACCTGGACGAGGGGATAGTTCTGGATGGCGAGTGACCGGACAAGGCTTTCCCGGACGCCCGGCTTGTTCCGGAAAAGGTAGAGCGCGTCCACGGCCGCGAGCCGGACGTTGGGGTTGGGGTCGTTGTCGAGCGCGTCGGTTAGCGCGGCCAGCGTCGTGTCGTTCGGATTTTCGACGGCGGCGCTGAAACCGATGCCCTGGATCCGCTCCGTGGCGGAGGATTTGCCCAGCAGCGAGAGGGCGACCTGCTGGCGCATGTCCTGGACCTCGCGCGACAGCGTGGTGAGGCGTTCGCCTCCCGCGCGGCCACTGTTCAAAAGCCAGCCGGCGCCGAGGCCGACGAAAAGGAGGAAGGCCGAGAACGAGGCGGCGAAGGCGGGCCGCCGGAACGTGAACCACTCCCTCCAGCCGGCCAGGAGCCCCGTCGCCCGGGCCGTCTTCCCCTTGGCCTCGAGCCCGTCTTTGTACTCCTCGAGCATGGCGTAAAAGCGGTGCCGGAGGCCGCCGCCCGGCTGTTCCTCGGGCAGGACGCCGAGCTTGGCCCAAACGACGGTCAGGTTCTCGAGGTCTTCGCGGCACGCCGCGCACGAGAGGATGTGTTCCCGGACTTCGTCGCGGCTTCCCTCGTCGAGGTCTTCCGTCAGGTAGTCGGCGAACTTTTCCTGTGTTTTTTCGCAGTTCATGACACGTTCCCTTTCTGGAGGTCCAGGTAGATACGGCTGAGGTCCTTGAGGGCCCGGTGGACCTGGGCTTTGACCGTGCCCACCTGGCATCCCAGGAGCTCGGCGATCTCCCGGAGCTTAAGGTTCTGGAAGCGGAAGAGGACGAGGAGCTCCCGTTTCTGGACGGGCAGACGGTCGAGGGCGCGGCGGACGAGCTCGGCTTCCCGTTCGACCTCATAGGCCGCCTCGGGCAGGGACTCGCGGCTGGGCGTTTCGACGTACTGCCCGTCGAGGGGGAGCGTGCTCTTCCGCTTCCTCAAGTAGTCGACATGGGCGTTGCGGGCGATCTGGAAAAGCCAGACATTGAACCGGCTGTCGCCCATGTAGCCGGCCCGGTATTTCAGAACGCGCATGAAGACCTCCTGGACGAGGTCCTCGCTCGCGGCCCTGTTTCCCGTCAGGCGGAGGAAGAAGTTGTAAAGCATCGTCTGGTATCTTTCGAAGAGGACGGCCAGCTTCTCGACCCGGCCGTCCCTGACGTCTTCCATCAGCTCGTTATCCGTCGGTGACATGCGTCCGATCTTCTCTCGCTCAGGATTATCGGCGTTCATGGATATTTACCGTCGCTCGGGAAAAAGGTTACACCGGTTTGACTTGGCAGGGAAGGGGGTGCTATAAAATGGACGAATTTTCCCAGGAGAGCGCTCATGGCCCGAGTGACCTACAAGAAAGCGGGGGTCGACATCGACGCGGCGGACCGCTTCATCCGGCTGATCAAGCCCCTTGTCCGGAAGACCGGCCGGCCGGAGGTCCTCGGGGGGATCGGCGGCTTCAGCGGGCTCTTCAAACCCCGCCTGGCCGGGATGAAAAGGCCCGTCCTCGTCTCCTCGACGGACGGCGTCGGCACGAAACTCCTCATCGCCGCCATGGTAGGCAAATATGACACGGTGGGCGTCGACCTCGTGGCCATGTCCGTCGACGATGTGGTCGTTCTCGGCGCCGAGCCGCTCTTCTTCCTCGATTACATCGCTGTCGGCAAGGTCGTGCCCCGTATGCTCGTCGACATCGTCCGGGGTGTCGCCCGAGGCTGCCGCGAGGCCCGCTGCGCTCTCGTCGGCGGCGAGACGGCCGAGCTCCCCGGCCTTTACGGTCCCGGGAAATGGGATCTGGCCGGCTTCTGCGTCGGCCTCGTCGACGAGTCGAAGATCATCGATGGTCGCGCCTGCCGGGCCGGCGACGCCGTCATCGGGCTGGCCTCGAGCGGCCTCCACAGCAACGGCTATTCCCTGGCCCGCAAGGTTTTTTCGGAAAAGGAGATCAAGGCGGGTCTCTGGCGGGAGCTCCTGCGGCCGACGAGGATCTACTGCACGGCCATCCTCGAGGTCCTCGAGAAGGTCCGGATCAAGTCCATGGCCCATATCACCGGGGGCGGCTTCTACGACAACATCCCCCGGGTCATCCCCGAGGGCTACGGCGTCCGGGTCGAAAAGGGATCCTGGCCTATCCCGCCCATCTTCCGCAAGATCCAGCGGGCCGGGAACGTCGGCGAGCGGGAGATGTTCCGGACCCTGAACATGGGCGTCGGCATGGCCCTGGCCGTTGCGGCCCGGGACGCCGACCGGGCGGTCGCCCTTTTCGCCGAACGGGGCCAAAAAGCCTGGATCATCGGCGAAATCGTCCGCGGCAAGCGCGAAGTCGTCCTCCTCTGAAGGACCCCGCCGGAGGAGTCCGCCCTGCCCCGGGATGTGACAAAGACTGACATCATCGGACATCCGGCCAAACTCTATTGACTTTGATAATAGCTGGGTTATTTTACAATGTAGGGAACATCAAGGTGTGGCCAAGGATGCCATCAAGGTGAGTAAATGAGCCAAAGGGGGGCTTTTACGTTTTGGGGGCTGGGCGCTCTTCTCTTGGGGGCCCTGATTTTCGGCCTGTCCAAGCTCTCCGACCGGCACAAGGGCCCTTCTCTCCTGCGCTAGTTCACGCCTTTCCCGCCCTTATTCTCCCGTTCCATCCCCCAATTCAGGTTCGAGGAGCGCCCCGGACCGGGGGGCCACGGAAATCCCCCCGATGACGGCTTCCCTGTCGGATAGATTGACTCCGAGGCGTGCGTCACCCGATAGACCGCCCCGGGAGTGAATGATATAAGCGTCCTCCCCGAGTAGCCCTGAAACCCGGCTCCTGCCGCCCCGGAGGGCGAGGGCGCGCAGAAAAAGGTTTTTCTCCTCGGGGCCGAGAAGCGAGAGCTTGTCGCTCGCGATGACCATGTTGTCGAGCGCCCCGGCTGCGAGGGCGTAGAGCTCCCGCTCGTTCCGGGTGAGCTCGGTTTCCCGGCCGCGAAGGAGCAGGCAGTCCGGGTCGTTGAGCCAGAAAGTCCGGTGCATGAACTGGCGGAGCAGGGCGTTCTTGAGGGCGAAGTAGGCGTTCGGGCCCTGGAAGCCGGAGGGCTTGGTTTTCCAGTAGGGGGCGGTGTCCTCGCCGACGCGCATGCCGTCCACGAGCCCGGCCGAGGGCAGAAGGGGCGCGCCGCAGGCGAGGACGAAATCCCTTCCCGCCGCCCTGCGGACGACGCCCAGGCCCTCCCTGTAGGCCTGGATGGGTGTGACGCGCTTTCGTCTCGTCCCGGGCATGGCCGCGGCGAAGAGAAAGTCGATCTTGAGGTATGAGAACCCGGCTTTTCTTAGGCCCGTGACCATCTCGTGAAGCCAGGTCTTCGCTTCCGGATGGGTCGTGTCGAGGGCGTAGATCGGTTTCCCCCAGCCCCGGTAGCAGAGCTTGGGCCGGCCGTCCTCCTGGACCATCCAGTCCGGGTGGCTGGCGAACAATTCGGAAGTCGCGGCCGCGCTGAACGGCGCCGTCCAGATCCCGGCTTTGAATTTCTTCCGGGCGATGGCCCGGGCCAGGCCGGGGAGGTCCGGATAGCCCGGCTTGGGCGACATCCAGTCGCCGATGTCGGTTTCGTAGCCGTCGTCGACCTGGAAAACGTCGAACGGGAAGGACTTCCGGTCGCGGGCCGCGATGTCGAGGTTCTCGAGGACGTCGTCCCAAACGAGCTTCCCGAAATAGTGATACCAGCTGCACCAGCCGACGGGGTTCCAGGCATTGATGCGGACGCGATTGGCCCGCTTGACGAGCGCGCCGTAGACGTCGAGGAGCCTTTCGGCCCGGCCGCCCGAAAGGACGGCCAGGGGCTCGAGCGCGACCGGTGCGTCGAATTCGGCGTCGAAATAATCGACCCGGCCGACGAGGTCCCCGCCCTCGACGGTGAAGAATGGGTGGCCGATGCGGGAGGTCAGGAACCCGGCGACCGTGCCCTCCCAGGCGGTGAAATAGTCGCTCACCGGGCCGCGCAGAAGGAGGCCCGGCAGCGGCGAGAAAAGATACGGACTGTAATCACGGACGATGGTCTCGAGCTCGGGGAACCTGGTCGAAGGGGTGACGCGCTCCATCGGGCCCCAGGACTGCCAGTTGTTGAGGAGGAATGCCGGCGGGGCGGGCGCCCGGAAGATTTCCAGGCGTCCGGGGCGGCCAGAAACCGTACCCTTGAGGATGTATCCGTGCGCCGCTCTCTCGACGTCGGCCTCGATCCGCGCTTTCTCCAGCCGTCGGACCAGTCGTCCGGCGCGGACGGGTTTTCCGAGAAGTTGCGCTGTCAAGGCCGGATGATGTCGTTCTTCTTGCAGAAATTTTCGATCTTTTCCGCGAGCGCGACGGCCTTGCCGATGGCCTTCTCTTCGGTCAGCGTCTTTCGAAGCTGGACCAGCTCGTCCCGGAGCTTGAGGACTTGGACGGCGGCGGGATCGGAGTCGGCGAGCGTGTCGAGTCCCAGCGCGCCTGCCCGGCCCGCGGCGCTCATGAACTTGTGGACGACGACGGCGTAGCGGTCCTGGAAGGAAGCGACCATCTCCTCTTCTTCCGAAGGCGCCTGGCTGGTTTGCCGGTAGATGAAGAATGCGGCCGCGACGATCAGGAGCAGGACGAGCAGCGCTTTAGCCATGGCGGTTTTCCCGAGGGCATTGTAGGCCAGTCGGCGAGGGATTTCAATCCCCTTCGTGGGATTCCATGGACGTATTCCCCTGGAGGAGTGGCGAATTCCCCGCTTCGGGGACGGGGCTCCAAGGCCCGGAGCCCAGAAATCCACGGACGCTTAAGCGTGGAGCCTCCGTCTTTCTGATCGGAATAGAAAAAATCGCCGAAACGTGCTAAATTTAGAGGGCTCTTAGGCCTTGAAGGCCAGGGTGTGGGCGGTTAGCTCAGTTGGGAGAGCGCGGCGTTCGCAACGCTGAGGCCGGGAGTTCGAGTCTCCTACCGTCCACCATTTTTTTTGCCCCCGTGCCGGGTACGTGCCGCGAAGAGGAGTCGAGATGATCGAACGCGAGATCTGGGTCCTGGCCGGCACGGCCGCGTCGATCGGCCTCATCCACACCGTCATCGGTCCCGACCATTACCTCCCGTTCATCGTCATCAGCCGGGCCCGCAACTGGACGCTCCGCAAGACCCTCTTCGTCTCCTTCCTGGCCGGCCTCGGCCATATCCTGAGCTCGGTCGTCCTCGGCTTCGTCGGCATCGCCCTCGGCATTGCCGTGGCCCGGCTCGAGGGCGTGGAGTCGGCCCGGGGCGAGATCGCCGCCTGGCTCCTCATCGGCTTCGGGTTGGCTTATTTCATTTGGGGGATGCGCCGGGCCTGGAAGGGCAAGCCGCACACGCATGCCCACCTCCACGGCCACGACGGGGCCCACGAGCATCCGCACAGCCCGGAGCACGGCAGCCATGAACACGCCCATTCGCACGAGAAAGCCGAGCACGCCCACCTCCACGGCGAAGAGCAGAAGGCCAACATCACCCCCTGGGTCCTGTTCACCATTTTCGTCTTCGGCCCCTGCGAGCCGCTCATCCCGCTGGTCATGTACCCCGCGGCCCGCCACAGCACGGCCGGTGTCGCCCTGGTCGCTGGGGCCTTCGGCCTGGTCACCATCGCCACCATGCTCATTATCATCACGGCCGCTTCGTGGGGGGCGCGCTTCGTCCGGTTGGGCAAGCTCGAGCGGTACTCCCACGCCCTGGCCGGGCTGATGATCTTCGTCTCCGGCCTCGCCGTCCAGTTCCTAGGCCTTTGAGGCGCCGGCCATGACCTTCGTCGCCGACTGCATGCTCGGCCGGCTGGCCAAGTGGCTCAGGATCCTCGGCTTCGACGTCCTCTATTTCTCCAAGGCGAAGGACAATGACCTTGTCGACATCGCGCGGCGCGAAGGCCGGGTCCTCTTGACCCGGGACACCGGGCTTATCGAAAGGACGGCCAAGCGGCCGAACCGCCTGTTCGTCCGGAGCGACGATTGGGAGGACCAGGTCGCCCAGATCCTCGACGAGTTCGGGCTCTGGGACGAGGTCCGGCCGAACACGCGCTGTATCGAATGCAACCTCCCTCTCAAGCCCCTGGCCAGGGAACGGGCGCGGAACCTCGTCACGCCCTACGTCTTGGAGCACGCCTCGTCGTTCTCCATCTGCTCGGGCTGTGACCGCGTCTTCTGGCAGGGCACTCATACCGGCGATATGGAGCGAAAAATCGAGAGGCTTCTCGAGCGGAGAAGGAAAACGATAACCGGGTGAAGCGCTCGCCGTACGAGTTTGACTTTACGGCTTTAATCCGTTAGAGAAAGAACGACATCGAATATCCTCTGATCCGAAGGAGGGTCCGTCCATGAGAAAGCTCCTGATCCTCGGCCTGATCTCTTCTCTCATCCTGCCGGCTGTTGCGGCGGCAGAGGATTCGAAAGCGTCCCAAGCCGCGTCCCCGGCTTACGGCCGCGACGAGCTCTTCCGGCCCGGGCCCGTGCGGAGGTTCGAGGGCGCGGCCCTCCGTGAGGTCGCCTTCCCGCTCGGCGGCATCGGTACGGGGACGATCTCCCTCGGCGGCCGCGGCAACCTCCGCGACTGGGAGATCTTCAACCGGCCGGGCAAGGGCGTCAACCTGCCGTTCACGTTCTTCGCCCTCTATTTCGAGCAGGACGGGCGCAAGCTCGTCCGCGTCCTCGAAGGCCCGCTCGAACCTCCGTACACGACCGGGTTCGGCTTCCGCCGCGAGGACGTGCCCGGCCTGCCGCGCATGGAGAAGGCCCGTTTCAAGGGCGAGTATCCGTTCGCCGCGATCGAGCTCTCGGATAGCCAGATCCCGCTCCAGATCACGCTCGAGGCCTTCAACCCGCTCGTCCCGCTCAAGCCCGAGGATTCCGGGATCCCCGCCTTCATCCTGCGCTACCGGGTGAAGAACACGGGCTCGGCTCCCGCAAAAATCACAATCGCCGGCTCTATCCTCAACCCGGTCGGCTTCGACGGCGAAGGCCAGGTCGGCGGCCTCGGCCATGACAAGTTCGGTCAGAACGTCAACGAGATCAAGAGAACACCGGCCCTCCGCGGCCTGGCCATGTCCTCCCGGAAGGTCAAGCCGGAGGCGGCGGCCTACGGAACGATGGTCCTCGCGACTCCCTGGCTCGACATCACCACCCTTACCCACTGGGTCCGGGGCGAGTGGTGGGACGACCTCCAGATCTTCTGGGATGACTTCGCCGCCGACGGCCGGCTCAAGGACCTGGCCGAAATCTCGCCCTCGCCCGACGGCCGTTCCGACGTCGGGACGCTCGGCCTCATGGCCACGGTCGCGCCCGGCGAGGAGGTCGTCCTGCCGTTCATCCTGTCCTGGCATTTCCCCAACGTCCTCAATTATTTCGACATCGTCCCGGAACAGCGCGGCCGGATCTTCAAGAACCACTACGCCGAGCGTTTCCCGGACGCCTGGGCCGCCGCGGATTATCTCCAGGCGAACCTCGGTCGCCTCGAGGCCGAGAGCCGCGTCTTCCACCAGGCCTTCTTCTCGACGACCCTGCCGCCTTACGTCCTCGACGCCGTCTCCAGTCAGGCCGCGATCATCCGGACGACGACGGGGCTCTGGCTCGAGGGCGGAAATTATTTCGGCTTCGAGGGTTGCGGCGATCAGGGCGGCTGCTGCCCGCTCAACTGCGCCCACGTCTGGAACTACGCCCAGAGCCTGGCCTTCCTCTTCCCGTCGCTCGAACGCTCCATGCGCGAGACCGACTTCCTGGTCAACGTCAAGCCCGACGGGGCCATGGTCTTCCGGACTTCTCTGCCGCTCGGGAGCGGGGTCCTGTGGAACTTCAAGCCCGCGGCCGACGGCCAAATGGGCCGGATCATCAGCCTCTACCGCGACTGGCAGATCTCGGGCGACACGGCCTGGCTCAAAAAGCTCTGGCCGCAGGCCAAGAAGGCCCTCGATTACGCCTGGACGCAGTGGGATGCCGACCGCGACGGCCTGATGGAGGGCGAACAGCACAACACCTACGACATCGAATTCTACGGCCCGAACAGCATGATGGGGGCCTTTTATCTCGGCGCGCTCAAGGCCGGCGCGGCCATGGCCACGGCCGTGGGTGACCGCGCCTCGGCCAAAGAATACCTGGCCGTCTTCGACAAGGGCACGGCCGCTTACGACAAACTCCTCTGGAACGGCGAATACTACGTCCAGAAATACGCCCAGGTCATGGAGAAAAAGTACCAGTACGGCGAGGGCTGCCTCTCCGACATGCTCCTCGGCCAGTGGCTGGGCATGGTCTCGGGCCTCGGCCGGTACCTCCCCGCCGAACGCATCCGATCCTCGCTCCGGTCGATCTTCAAATATAATTTTCTGACCGACTTCCGGAACTTCTCCAACGTCCAGCGGACCTACGCCCTCGGCGACGAGAAAGGCCTGCTCCTCTGCTCCTGGCCCCGCGGCGGCCGGCCGCCCCTGCCTTTTCCCTACTCCGACGAGGTCTGGACCGGGATCGAGTATCAGGTCGCCTCCCATCTCATCTACGAGGGGCTCCTCGAGGAGGGGCTGAGCGTCGTCAAGGCCGTCCGCGACCGCTACGACGGCGTCCGGCGCAACCCGTGGGACGAGGTCGAGTGCGGACACCACTACGCCCGGGCCATGTCCTCTTGGGGCGTCCTGCTGGCGCTCTCGGGCTTTTCCTATTCGGGCCCGGAAATGAGGATAGGCTTTGACCCGAAAATGAACGCCGACGATTTCCGGACGGTCTGGACGGCCGGCTCCGGCTGGGGCGTCTATTCCCAGAAAGCCGAAGCGGGCCGGCCCTTCGCGGCCGGACTGGAGACTTGGAGCGGGACGGTCGCCCTCAAAGTGTTCACCGTCGTTCTCCCGACTTCCCTCGCGGGAAAGAAGGTCCGCTCGGTCGCGGCGACCGCCGGCGGGCTCTCCCGCAAGCCGGCGTTCTTCCAGACCGGGAATGCCGTCCGTGTCCTGTGGCAGGAGCCCGTCGTTGTCAAGCCCGGCGAGCCGCTGGCTCTGGAGGTCCGATTTTAAGGACGCCTCCTGTCCCCGAGGCCTTCAGCGCCGCTCGAAGGGAGTTGAAAGTTCCATCTCCAGCTCGATGATCTGATATCGTGGATCCGGACCGCCGACGAAGCGCCGGGTCTCCCGAAAGCCCAAGCTTCGATACATCCCTAGGGCGGCGGCGAAAAACGGATGCTCGCTCGTTGTCACGCGAGCCGCCCGCGTTCTCCGTTCACCGAACCTTCTCAAAACCTCAAGGATCTGCCGTTTTCCAAAGCCTTGTCCACGGTATTCCGGCAAGACGCAGTTTTGCCCGATGATCCCGAAGTCAGGTTCATGGCGCGGATCATATGAAGCCAGGCCGATCGGGCGATCATCAAGACAGCTCACAAATACACATTTTCCAATAGTGTCAGGATGGGCAAAGGACTGCCTGTCGAAATCATGCCATTTCTCGCTTTCCCCTTTCCAACACCCGGGATCCGGCTCAACGAGTCCGGCGTAGCTTCTGTGGAGGAGATCCGTCAATAGGCCGGGTTGAAAAATCAAAATCGGGGCGAAGGTCAGCATGTTCGTCCTCGCAAAACCGATCAAAGTCTAACAAAAACATCAATGTCTGTCAGTCATCGAATTAGGACCCTTCCGTTCGTGGCCCCGTTTGGGATATAGTGTTTTACTAAAATAGGAAAAGTCCTTGGTTTGGACGGAGGATGATTTGAGAAAACGCCCGACCCTCGGTTTCACGGTTCTTCTCTTATCCATGATCGCGTGGTCCGTGGCGCCGGCCTGCTCGACCAAGAGCCCGGTTGCGCCGGGTCCCAAAGGCCATCTCTTCATCGTCGGGGGCGGCGACCGCGACGAGCCCCTCATGAGGCGGTATGTCGAGCTGGCCAAGGGTTTCGGCACGGGCCGGGTCGTCGTTTTCACCATGGCCAGCAGCGTTCCGCTCGAAGTCGGGCCGGAGCTTGTCGCCGAGTTCCGGAAATACGGCGTCCAGGATGTCGTCTATTACCAGCTCACCCGTGATGAGGCTATGAAAGCCGACAGCGCCAAGATCCTCGACGGCGTGAGCGCCATCTGGTTCGCCGGCGGGGACCAGGCGCGGCTGACCGCAGCGCTCCTCGATACGCCCATCCACGCGCGCATGCGCGAGCTCTACGCGGAAGGGTGCCTCCTCGGGGGCACGAGCGCGGGCGCGGCCGTGATGAGCGAGGTCATGATCACCGGCGACGAGAAACGGACCAAGAACGAGGACGAGCTGTGGCAGACGATCGAAGCCGACAACGTCGTCCGCGTGCGCGGTTTCGGCTTCGTCAAGAACGCCATCATCGACCAGCACTTCCTGATCCGCAGGCGGCAGAATCGCCTCCTCAGCCTCGTCTTCGAGAACCCGACGCTCCTCGGGGCCGGCATCGACGAAGCGACGGCCATCCTGGTCCGGCCGGACGGCAAGTGGGAGATCCTCGGCGAGAGCCAGGTCTACGTGGTCGACGCCCGGAAGGCGGTCGTTTCCAAGGCCTCGTCCAATAAGCTCGGCGCCCACGGCCTCGCCTTGCACCTCCTCCTCCCTGGCGACGTCTTCGACCCGGTCAAGGGCCGCGCGGAGGGCCCGTCGAAATGAAAACGAAGAAGCTGAAACTTCCCCACACGCTTATCCTCATCTACATCATGGTCGTCCTGACCGCGGCGGCTACTTGGATCATTCCCGGCGGCCAATACAAGCGGGTGGAGAAGGACGGCCGGACCATCCCCGTAGCCGGGTCCTACGAGCGGGCCGAGAGCCGGCCCCAGGGGCTCGGCGCGCTTTTCGTCTCGCCGGCCCGGGGTTTCGTCGACGCCGCGGCCATCATCATCATCGTCTTCATCTGCGGCGGCGCGTTCTCCGTCATCCAGAAGACGGGAGCCATTACGACGGTCATCCACAACCTGGCCTTGAAGTTCGGCCGGAGCAAGGCCCTCCGGGTCCTTTTCATCCCCGTGACCATGATCATTTTCTCTCTGGGCGGCGCCATCTGGGGCATGTGCGAGGAAACCATGCCGTTCATCCTGATCTTCGTGCCGCTCTCCCTGTCGCTCGGATATGACACCATCGTCGGGGTCGCCTTGCCGTTCCTGGGCGCGGCGGCCGGGTTCGCCGGCGCCTTTTTCAACCCGTTCACGGTCGGCATCGCCCAGGGCATCGCCGGCCTGCCCCTTTATTCCGGGCTGGGCTACAGGCTCGTCGTCTGGGCCGGCGGGACGGCCATCGTCATCGCCGTGGTCATGCGCTACGCGGGCCGGGTCCTCAAGGACCCGACGAAGAGCCCGACCTACGAAGAGGACCTCGAGAAACGAAAAAAGCTTCAGGTCGGGGGCCCGGTGATCGAGAAGCTGGCGTTGACGGCCGCCCACAAGCGGGTCATGGCGGTCTTCGCTCTGGGCTTCGGCGTCATGGTCTTCGGCATCCTGAAATACCAATGGTTCATCTTCGAGATCGGCGGCGTTTTCCTGGCCATGGGGATCTTCGCGGGGATCGCGGGCAAGCTCACGGGCGATGAGCTGGGGAAATCGTTCGTCGAGGGGGCCAAGGACATGGTCAACGCGGCCCTGATCATCGGCACGGCCCGGGCCATCCTGCTCGTGGCTCAGGACGGAAGGATCCTGGACACCATCCTATCCGCCATGGCCGGAACGATCTCCCAATTCCACCCGCTCATCTCGGCCGAGCTCATGTTCGTCTCCCAGTGCGTCATCAACTTCTTCGTCCACTCGGGGACAGCCCAGGCGGCGCTGACCATCCCCATCATGGCTCCCCTCGGCGACCTCGTCGGCATCACCCGGCAAACCTCCGTCTTCGCCTTCCAGCTGGCCGAATACATCAATCCCGTCCTGCCGACTTCCGGTGTCACGATGGGCATCCTCGGCCTGGCCGGTTTGCGCTGGGAGAAGTGGGCCAAGTGGATGGTGCCGCTCCTCGTCCTCTGGATCCTTTTCGCCGCCCTGACCCTCATCCCGCCGGTGCTGATGAAGTGGGGCCCGGCCTAGGGGGCTCGCCCCCATTCCGGGGCTGCCCTCATTCAGGGGCTGCCCCTGAATGAGGACTGTCCCTCTTTTCCTGAAGCGCATTCCTCACGGAGTATGCCCTCATGGCTTCCATGAGGGCCGCCGTCCCATGTTTTTACCGAGGTCGCCCTGCCGGAGGCCGCCGCGAGCGGGGAATATTGTTGAGTATTTTGTGATCAGGGGAGAACAGAAGTCTATCGTCTTTTAGCCGGCGCGGTGGGGTTTCTCGCCCCTATTGGATCTTCGGGCGCGGTTTTCGAGGCTATTGACATCGCCGCCCGGCCGGGGGTACAGTTCCACCATGGATTGGGGGGCAAATTCAATGCCGGGAGGGGGAATTCAGCTCGCTCGGAAAAAGAAAATTCTTATCCTTAACTGCGTGAGATGCGTAGGATCTCAGCTCGGGCCTTGGCTCTCAAAACAGGAAGGAAGGCACCATGATGTCAGCAGATCTGGCTCGGCTCCCACGATTCCACCCACGTCAGATGGAGATATGAAGAGGGAGGACCTAGATCAGCGCCGAGTGAACAAGGATGGGCTCTTCGTCGGTCGTCCACGCCACACAAAAGAACGCGGCTCACCGAGTTTTGCAAGATCCTCTTTTGTTCGGTTCATATTTAGCTTTAAACTGTAAAGGACGTGCAACCGCCATGAACAATAATCAAAAGGACATTATCGCTATCAAACAACTACGAGAAGATTATATGAAAGCGCAAGGCGCTGGAGATGTGGAAGGATGTTTGAGCTTCTGGACGGATGACGGAATGTTGATGCCGCCAAATGCTCCTTCTGTCTCGGGTAAGCAGGCGCTTCGTACCACGTATACGGATCTGTTTAATGCCTTTAAGTTGGAAAATAAGGTTTTTTACGATGTTATTGAGGCATTTGATGGAATTAGTTTTGCCAGGGGTAGATATCGTGGACAGAACGTACCAAAAGGCGGGGGAGCACCTATTCCAGAACAAGGCAAATTTCTGGAAATTCACAAGAAGCAAAAAGATGGAACCTGGAAGTTTGCTTATCATATGTGGTCGTTCGATGAATAGAAATACGCCCATAAACGTAATCGGTCGGTGATCCTTTCTGGGTATCAGAGATACTGGGTATGAACGAGACTCAGCTTGAGAGACAAAGCTCAGCATTTCCAAGGCACTCGTGCGGGCCGTCCAAGGCCAACGCGTGCCCTGACCGGGGCGCAGAACCTTCCGGTTCCTACGCCTACGGAGGGCCTGTGCTGAGCTACAAGGCCAAGTCGTTTGAGCCATATATCGTGGGTCGCTTCAACTATGTCCAATTCACGTTAGGCAGCATTTTCTGGCTCACTAAAACCATCGGATTGAACGTCGAGGGCAGCGCCTTTGCGGGCAAACCCGGGCTGGAGGACTATGGGGACTTCGCCGTCCCGTCCTTCGTCTTCCTGGGAGGGGTCAAGCGCCGCTTTTAAGGGTGCCTAAAACAAGCGGGTTCTGATTTTGGCATGTCGACCTAGCTCATGGGCCTTGACAGCTCCAAACGGCGGCGGCCTCCGGCCATCCCCCAGGCAACCTTTTGCCCGGCTTTTTCATCTATACGAGTGAGGCAAGAAATGGACTCACCCGGCTTGATCCTGGCGATTCAAGGCCAAATCGGCGATAATAGCCTCCGTGCGGAGTTCGAATCCTTTCTGGATGCGGCCTTAGCCATGGGGCGGGACACCGGGGAGGGGCCGGTCTGGGGGACTTCGGACAAAGCCCGCCTGGGCGACCTCGTGGCCCGCGGCCGCGATGGCGACCTGGCCGCCGTTGAATCCCTCTACGAGATGTTCAAGCGGCCGGTCTTCGGCCTCATCTACAGGCACACGCAGAACCAGGCCGTCGCCGAGGACCTCCTCCAGGATGTTTTCCTCAAGATCTTCAGCCATCTCCGGAACGTCCGCGACGCGGCGACTTTTCCCGGCTGGGTCTTCCGGATCGCCCTCAACACCAGCTACAGCTACCTCCGCCAGAAAAAGGCCCAGGGTGTCAAGCTCGTCCCGCTGTCCGACCTCGAGGGCCGTCTCGAAGAGCGGGGCGGCGAGCCCGTCGAAAGGGATCTCCGGAAGCCCTTGGACGAGGCCATCCAGGTGCTGGCGCCGCGTCTGCGGAGTGTTTTTATCCTCCACGACGTCCAGGGGTTCAAGCACGAGGAGATCGCGCGGGCGCTCGGCTGCGCGGTCGGGACGTCGAAGTCCCAACTTTTCAAGGCCAGGATCAAGGTCCGCGAATACCTGCGGGCCAAAAAGGCCGTTTGAGGGAGAACGACGATGAGATGCCGTAAAGCCCACGAATACATCAGCCGGTCGATCGACGGCGAGCTCTCCGGGCGGCAGACGGCCCGGCTCGAGCGCCACCTCGCATCGTGCGGCGAGTGCCGCGCGCTCCTCGAGGATCTCCGGGCGATCGCCGGCGACGCCGCCAAGCTCGACGCGCCCGAGCCGTCGGACAGGGTCTGGAAAGGCATCCGGGCCGGGCTCACCGCCGCGGACCTGAAGCCGGCGCGCGAAGGACTCGGTCCTCTCTTCGGGTTGAGCCTCCCGGCCCTGCGCTACGCCGGCGTCGCCGCGCTGGCCGTCGTGCTCGTCGTCTCAGGCGTCATCATAGGCACGCGCCTGAGACGGCAGGGGACTCCGGCGGGATCGGACAGGGGCGAGAAATACACCCTGGCCAAGCTCGACGAGGCCGAAGGCCACTATAAGGCGGCCATCAAGTCCCTCAGCGAAGCCTTCGCCTCAGAGAGGGGCGCGCTCGTCCCCCAGGTCGCGGAACTCTTCGACCGCAACCTGTCGGTCATCGACGCCACGATCCAGGCCTGCCGCCGGGCGGTCCTCGAGGAACCCGACGACCTCCAGGCCAGGAGCTACCTGCTGTCTGCTTACACCGAAAAAGTGACCTTGCTCGATTCGGCCCTGGATCTGCAGAGACCGGGCTGGGAAGCCGCGGGCAAGGGAAAGAAAATACTCTAAGATACCGAGAAGGAGGACCATCATGATGACAATAACAAACCGAAAATGGCAGGCCGCCCTGATGGGCGCGGTTTTCGTCCTGGCTTTCGTGGCCGCTCCGGCCCTGGCCGAGGAAAAGTTCCAGGAGAAGTTCGAGAAGACCGAGGCCCTGGCCAAGAACGGAAAGCTGTATCTGAACAACGTCTCGGGCCAGATCGAGATCGCGACCTGGAAGGAAGCCCAGGTCAAGATCGAGGCCGTCAAGACGTCGAAGGCGGCGACGCTCGCCAAAGCCAAGGAGAACGCGGCCCTGGTGACCATCGAAGTGACCAAGGACGCCGACCTCGTCCGCGTCGAAACGAAATACCCCAAGCGCAGCGGCGGCTTTTGGGGCGGCGACTCCATCAACGTCTCCGTGGACTACAAGCTCTGGATCCCGGACACGGCGGCCGTCGAGCTCAAATCCGTGAGCGGCGACGTCCGGCTCGCGGCCATCGGCGGGCATGCCCGCGTCAGCTGCGTCAGCGGGGACGTCGACCTGCTGGGCGCGGCGGGGGCGGACGTCGACCTCGTCAGCGGCAACCTGACCCTGGAAAACATCGCCGGTGACGCCTACCTGAAGGCCGTCTCGGGGAACATCGACGTCACCCGGGTCAAGGGTTCGGTCGAAGCCGAGGCCGTGAGCGGCGACATCGACCTCCGGGACGTCTCCGAGGCCCAGACGGTCACCGCCAAGAACGTCAGCGGCAACATCACCTACGCCGGCAAGATCAAGGCGGGCGGCCGTTACGAGATCAAGACCCACAGCGGCGACGTCCGGATGACCATCCCGGCGGACTCGGCCTTCGACTTCGAAGCCAACACGTTCAGCGGCGACATCGACAGCGATTTCGAGATCCAGGTCGTCGGCAAGATCTCGCCGCGCGAGATCCACGGCACGGTCGGGAAGGGCGGGGCCACGGTCGTGCTCAAGAGCTTCAGCGGCAACGTGGAGCTGAAGAAGGGCTGACGCCCCTTTTTTTGTATAATGGCGGGGATGCGCCGCATCCACGCCCTCAATTTCGTCCGGACGATGACGGTGACGACCGTCTTCTTCCTGGCCCCGCTCCATTTCCTCGAGCTCGGGTTCGACGGCCTGGCCATCGGCCTCATCGTCTCTCTCTACGCCGCGGCGCCCATAGTCTTTTCCTTCCCGACGGGCTGGATCAACGACCGGCTGTCGATGAAAAAGGTCATCCTCGGAGCGCTCCTCCTCATCTCGGGCCTTTTCGTCCTGGCCGGCTTTGTCCGGGAAGTCCCCGGCATGGCCGTGCTGTTCCTCCTCATCGGCGTCGCCAACAACGCCCTCAACGTCTCCGTCAACAGCCTTTATTACAAGGACGACTCGGAGGCGAACCCGAACAGGAAGTACGGCATCTACATCTTTTGGATCTCGCTCGGCCCCCCGGCGGGGCTCTTCTTCGGCGGCCTCCTGATCCGGTTCGCGGGCTTCCGGACGCTCCTGCTGGTCTTCGCGGCGGTGACGGCCCTGACCTCGCTCGCGATGCGCGGCTTCGACCACGAGAGATTCGCGGCCGTTTCGATCCGGGACTATAAATACAGCGTTTTCAACAGGAAAACCCTCGTCTTCTCGATCCTTCTCTTCGTCCTGGCCCTCCACTGGGGCACGGAAGGGACCGTCTACGGCCCGTTCCTGAGGACCCGTTTCGGGCTGAGCGATTCGGGCGTCGCCCTCTACATGGCCGGGGCCTACATGGCCCTCGCCCTGGCCGCTTTTCTGGTCAGCCGGCTGAAGTACGACCCGGTCATGAACGGCCGCCTCTTCGTCCTGGGGATGACGCTCTCGGGCCTCGGGCTCGTCCTGATGACGCGGGGTGACGTCCGGCTGTCGTTCCTGTTCCGGTTCATGCACGAGGGCGGGGACGGCCTCATGGGCGCGTTCGTCGTCCTTTACATTTCCCGCCTCTTCGAGAAAAAGACGATCGGGGGGAGCGCCGGGATCCTGACCGCCTTGCAAACTTCCGGCCACATGGTCGGCTCGCTGGCATTCTCCTGGCTGGGGTTCCGCGCCGGTCTCCACGTGCCGATGGTCGTCGCTGGGCTCATCCTCTTGGGCAACGCCGCTTTCAGCCTCGTCGCCCTGCCCCGGGACTGAATTCCGGGACACCCCGATTTAGGGTAGAATAAGCGCGATGATCGCCACAAAAGGGGCCGGGTTCGACGTCATTCTCATCAGCGGGGAGCCCTACGCCGACCACCCGCTCTCGCCCGTCGGGATGATCGCCCGGGTGCTCGACGCCGAAGGATACACGGTCGGTGTCATCGAGTGCCCGGATTGGAAGGGGAAAGAGGATTTCCTCAAGCTCGGACGGCCGCGGCTCTTCTTCGGCATCACCTCGGGCTCGATCGACAGCATGCTCGTCAACTACACGCCGCTCAAGCGGGAGAGGGCCGTCGACCCGAATGCGCCTTTCCAGTCGCGGATGCCGGATCGGGCCGTCATCGTCTACGCCAACCGGATCCGGGAACTCCACAAGGGCGCGCGGATCGTCCTCGGCGGCATCGAGGCCTCTCTCCGGCGCTTCGCCCACTACGATTATTGGGGGGACGACGTCCGCCGCTCGATCCTCCTCGACACGCGGGCCGATATCCTCGTCTACGGGCCGGGCGAGCTCCAGGTCGTCGAGATCGCCCAGCGCCTCGACCGGGGCGAAGTCCTCGACGGCGTCCGGGGGACGTGCGTCATGCGGGCCGAGGCGCCCGAGGGGGCGCTCGTCATTCCCTCGTTCGAGGAGGTTATGGCGGACAAGGATAAATTCTGCGAAGCGCAGAAGCGGCTTTCGAACCGGCGAGTGATCGCCCAGAAACACGCCAACCGCTTCGTCGTCCAGTACCCGGCTCCGGATTACACGCCGGCGGACCTCGACCGGGTCTACGGCCTGCCCTTCACGCGCCGCATCCCGGAGGGCTTCCCCGAGCTCGGCATGGCCCGTTTTTCGGTCCAGACCCACCGGGGATGCGTCGGGCGGTGCTCCTTCTGCGCCCTGTCCCTCCATCAGGGCGACCGGATCGTCTCCCGGAGCGAAGACTCCATCCTCGAGGAGATCCGGCGGATGCCGAAGCATCCGGAGTGGCGCGGTTTCGTCGACGACCTGGGCGGGCCGACGGCCAACATGTACGGCATGGACCGGGCGGCGGCCGAGGTGCGCTGCGAGGGCGACGCGGAAGCGGAAAGAGACCAAAAGGATAGAACGCCGGAACGGGCCAAACGCGGGGTCGTCGAAGCGGCCCACCGCAGGCTTGTCGGGCTGATGCGCGCCGCCCGCAAGGTCCCCGGCGTCAAGAAGGTCTTTGTCCGGAGCGGCATCCGCTACGACCTGGCTCTCGAGAGCCCGGAGTACATCCGGGAGCTCGTCCGTCACCACGTTTCGGGCCTGCTCAAAATTGCGCCCGAGCACGTCTCGGAAAACGTCCTGCGGCTGATGAACAAGAGCGGCGGCCGGCGGAGCCTCGAGGAGTTCCGGCGGATGTTCGCCGAGATGACCGTGGAGAAGGGCCCGGCGGGTTCGGGGAAGCGGGGGGGCGCGTCGCGCCGCGGACGCTTGGCCGGCCGGCCCCAGCACCTCAAGTATTACTTCATGGTCGCCCATCCGGGGACGACCGAAAAGGAAGCCCGCGAGCTCGCCGCCTTCCTCCGGGAGCTCGAGGAAAGCGGGGAGAAGCCGGTCGAGGGCGTTCAGATCTTCACCCCGACGCCCATGACCCGCTCGACCTGCATGTACCACACGGGCAAGGATCCGCAGACGGGCGAGAGCGTCTACGTCCCGCGCCCCTACGCCGAGAAGAAGGCCCAGAAACGGATGTTGAATCCCGCTGCCGCTGACGACGATTAATCGGCGAGCTTGAACAGGGCCCGGAACCCCGGGTCTTTTCTGATGGGCAAGTAATCCGGCAGGATGACCGGAAAGAAGGGGTCTGAATAACCCTTATCCAAGGCCTTCTTCAGCAAGCCGACGGCCTGCTCGGCCTGCCCTAGCTGGGCGTAGAGTCCGGCAAGATCGAGGAGGGCATGGGCGTCGTCGGCCGCGGCGGCCAGCGCCTTATTCAGATAGGCACGAGCTTCGCCGGCCCTTCCCGAAACCGCGTTCAGCATCCCGAGCAGGGGGTAGTAGTCCTTGGCGTTCAGCTTGCCCTTCCCGAGTTCCTTCAGCAATGACGCTTCGGCCTCCGTTGCAACCTTCTTGGCCTCTTCCCGGTTCCCGGCCTCCTTGAGCGCCACGGCGAGGTCAAAGGCGTTAACCGCCGGATCGCCGGCCATCCCGCCTTGGGGTCCAAGCTCGGCGACCCGCCGATAGCAGGGCACCGCTTCGGCCGCCTTCCCCGCCGCGAGAAGCATGTGGGCGAGGTTGGGCAGGGCATAGGGGTGTCCGGGCTCGAGCTCGACGGCCTTCCGCAGCTCTTTCTCTGCTTCCGGAAATTTCTCCTGGACTGCGAGAGTGTATCCCAGGATCGAATGAGTGTTGGCTAATTCGGGGGCCATGGCCACGTAGCGCCTGGCCGTCGTTTCCGCCGCCCGAATGTCTTTTTGAAAAAGGTTCTGGCAGTACCAGAGATTGAGGAGGGGGATGGAATTGTGCGGGGCCAGCCCGGCGGCCTTTTCGAACATCGCCGCGGCCTCGTCGTAGCGGCCGAGGGACTGCAGGATCCTCCCGGCGTTGTTCCAGGCCGGCATGAAATCGGGATAGAGTTCCCGGAGCATACGGTATTCCTCGAGCGCCCCGGCCGGGTCCTTGTCCACGAATTGCTTGTTCACGGCCTTGAGCTTGAGCAGGTCGCGCGGCGGATAGGCCTGGGCTTCGGCGTTCTTCAAGGCCTGACGGAGCATCTCCTGGCCCTTCTCTTCCTGCCGCAGGAACTGGATCAGGAGGAGCCCCAGCGAGCCGCGGGCTTCGACGAATTCGGGGTCCTTTTCGAGGGCCAGCTCGAAGAACTTGGCCGCCTCCGGGAACTTGCTTTCCTGCCACCTGGCCAGGCCCAGGGAAAACTCTTTCAGGGCCTCCCAGGACGATGTCGTCACTTCGCTGACGGGCCTGTTGGCTTTTTCAATGCTGCGGATCGACTCGCCCAGCCGGGAGCGCAGCTTTTCGGACAGCGCGTCGATAGCCCGGAGAAGGACTTCCTCCCGGCCTTTGGCGGTGACGCGGATCCGGTCGACGTGCCGGTGCTTGACCGGGTCGATGACGATGGCCTGGAGCTCGTAGGCGTCGCCGGCGGAAAGGATGCGCGGCAGGACGAAGGCTCGGACCCCGCCGAAGTGGCAGAGTTCGTAGCCGAGGGCCTCGTCGACCTTCGACGCGGGGTCCTTCCTCATCAGCCGCAGGGTCTCGCTGATCTGGGGCTTATCGAAGATGGCCACGTAAGGCGACTGTTGCAGGGCGGCCTCGATGGCTGTCCGCAAGGCTAAGTCAAAGACTTGGTCGCCGGTGAGATTCTCGACGTCGGCCACCATGAGCTTATCGCGGTTCTCGAAGGCCAGTCCGGGCCGGCTGAGAAGCCAGACGGCGACCGTGACGGCGGCCAGGGAAAGCGCCCCAGCGGCGATCCAGACGGGTCTCGGCCGGCGTCGGAACGACAGCCTTTTCGCCGTCGGAAAAGCGCGGGCGCTCATCGCCTCTCTCAGACCGCGGAGCTCGCCGGCCATCTCCCGGGCTGAGGCGTATCTCTTGTCCGGATCCTTGGCCAGGGCCTTGCGGATGACATGGGAGAGCTCGGCCGGAAAGCCCGGCCGCAAGTCCTTCGTCGGGCGGGGCTCGTCGTGAACGATGGCGTTGAGGACGGCCCGGTCGCTGTCGCGGCCGAAGGGGAGAGCGCCCGTTGCCATCTCGTAGAGGACGACGCCGAGCGACCAGACGTCCGTTCGGGCGTCGACCTCGTCGCCGCGGGCCTGTTCGGGGGACATGTAGGCCACCGTGCCCACGGTTGTCCCCGTGACGGTCATCCGGGCCTCGCCGGTGAGCTTGGCCAGGCCGAAATCGAGGATCTTAGCCAGCCCGTCGGAGGTGACCATGATGTTCCCCGGCTTGATGTCGCGGTGGACGATGCTGTACTCGTGGGCCTTGGCCAGCCCGTCGGCGATTTCGGACGCGATCCTGATCGCCTCGACCGGCGCCAGGGCTCCGCGGCCGAGTTTGTCCTTCAGGCTTTCGCCCTGATAGCAAGCCATGACGATATAGAGGCCGCCGTCCTCGGATTCGTCGACTTCGTGGATGGTGCAGATGTTCGGATGGTCGAGGCTCGACGCGGCCCGGGCTTCGTGGATGAAACGTTCGCGGGCTTCGGTGTCCGCGGTCAGTCCGGGCGGCAGGAACTTGAGGGCAACCGTCCGCTTGAGGCGGAGGTCCTCGGCCTCGTAGACGACGCCCATGCCGCCCCGGCCGAGCTTGCGGACGATGCGGTACTTGCCGGCCACGGTCTGTCCGGGTTGGACCTCGGCGGCGGCAATTTTCAGCGTCCTGGTCGGGACATCCCCCAATTTCCCCTCCGATCAGCCGATGGGAAGGATAACAACTCCGGGTTCTGGAGTCAAATCCTAGAAAGAGTCTCTTCGACGAAAGCCCTGGATTAGGTTTTTCCGCCTTCGCAGCAAAGTGATGGACTCGCCCCTTTCACCACGAATATGCAGTTTGTAAGAAGAACCAGTTAGCGGCGGCCGCCGGTTCGGTATTCTCCACGAAACTTCCCGGGAAAAACCTGCCATAGCCGCCCATCAAATCGAGGTGGTTCCAAGGGCCAGTGAATATTATTTCTTTCTGCAAATATACATCTCATTAATATCGGTTTTTCCCTTCTTGATTGATTTGGCATATTTCTTTAATTGTCTTTCAACAGCTGGAAGAAATCTTTCGTCAGGGGCGTGCTCATACTCTTTTCTGCCTCCAGCATGAAGATCTGAGATCACCACCGATCCTCCGTTTTTACATACTCTGAACATCTCATGCATGGCTTTGGGCATATTTTTCATATGATGCAAAGAATGATAAGAAAAAACAGCGTCAAAGCTCGCCTTTTTAAAAGGCGTCTTTACAGCATTGATTCGCCTTGCTTGAAACGAGCCCTTCAACTTCTTGCCGGCGGCTTCCTCTCTGCTTTTATGAACCGCCAACGGGGAAGAGTCAATGCCCGTTACGTCAAATCCTCGTTTGGCCAAATAAAAGGACATGCATCCGCATTCTCCCAGGCCCACATCCAGAATTCGTCCTCTTCTGAGTCGAGAAAGTTTCAATAATTGTTTTCTGCCTTCCAGATCATCCATCGACATCTTGGGCAAACTCCTTTCTATATGGTGGGGGCGATTCCCTGCTTTTATCGAATGGCTGGAATCAGCAGCAGAGACACACCGGCATGTCTGGCGATATTATGGCTCACGCTGCCGAGGAAAATTTCGCGGATGTATCCCTTTCCCTGGCTGCCCATGACGATGAGCGAATAGTTGCCGGTTGCGGCCTCGTTCAGGATTTCCGCTGTCGGTATGCCATAAGGTATTTTCGTCTGGATGCGGCTCGCTCGCTTTTTCAGAAGCCGCTCTCTCAGCATCTCGATTCTTCCCGCATCGATCTTGTTGAATTCATCGAGTTTGTGCGAGAGATGTTTATCGATCTTCGTTTTGTCCTGGACATGCATGATGGTGACCGATGGGCACCCGTTTTCAACCATCTTTTCAACGTGATCGAAGGCCCGCTGCGCGGTATCGGAAAAATCGGTGCAATAGAGGACATTTGTTAGGTAGTCCGAGCATGAAGCCTCAACGCAGGTTTCGCCGGCGTTTTTCACGATGCGCGTTTTGACCAGCAAAAGGGGCCGCGTAAAACTGTGAAGCACCTCCGAGGCGGTGCCGCCGAGTTTGAACAGCACGTGATCCGCCATGCTTTCACCGTGAGATCCCATGACAATCAGCGAGGCGTCCTTCTGTTCCGCGACCCTGTGGATCTCCTCCGATGGTACGCCCGGCGCCAGTTCGATGACCGCGTCAAGCCCCTGGGCTTCAAGCTTCTTTTTCTGCTC
Organism: Candidatus Aminicenantota bacterium; assembly: GCA_026393975.1. GTDB lineage: Bacteria > Acidobacteriota > Aminicenantia > Aminicenantales > Saccharicenantaceae > RBG-16-66-30. Next base: position 50,658 of record JAPKZD010000025.1, read on the forward strand.
GAGCAGAAAGGGTTCGACCTTCGACGCGATGAGGTATTTGAGATCGTCAAGATACCGTATCCCCAAGGCGTATGTGAGAAAAACCTTTTTCACGCCGAGCCTTTTTAATCCGATGACGCATTCCACAAGGGCATTTGAGGCCGGCGATAAATCCGTCGCTAACACGATTGTCTTGAACATGATCATCCTCTTTATGTTTCCATCGCTGTTTCTTCAACGCGGAAGTATCTCTTTTTGAAATATAGCGCCACGTTCACCAGCCCGATAAGCACCGGCACTTCCACGAGCGGCCCGATGACCGCGGCGAACGCCACGCCCGAGTTAATGCCGAAGACGGCCACTGCGACGGCGATGGCCAGTTCGAAATTGTTGCTGGCCGCCGTAAAAGAGAGCGTCGCGGTGATCGGATACCCGGCCCCGATCCTCTTGCTCATGAAGAAGCTCACAAGAAACATCACCACGAAATAGATGAGGAGCGGAATAGCGATCCGGACAACATCGAGGGGTATCTTGACAATATACTCGCCCTTCAGGCTGAACATGACAATAATGGTGAAAAGGAGTGCGATCAGCGTGATCGGGCTGATTCTTGGGATGAATTTCGTCTGGTACCATTCTTTGCCTTTGATCTTGATGAGGGTGAAGCGGGTGATCATCCCGGCCAGGAACGGAATGCCCAGGTAAATAAAAACGCTTTCCGCAATCTGGCCGATAGTGATGTTTACGGTACTACCTTTGAGGCCGAAGAGCGGCGGCAGGACGCTTATGAAAAACCAAGCGTAGACGCTGAAAAAGAGCACTTGAAATATGCTGTTGAAAGCCACCAGCCCCGCGGCGTATTCCGTATCACCCTTGGCTAGATCGTTCCAGACGATAACCATAGCGATACAGCGCGCCAGCCCGATCATGATCAAACCGACCATGTATTCGGGATACCCTCTGAGAAAGGTGATGGCCAGAAAAAACATCAATACGGGGCCCACGATCCAGTTCTGTACCAAGGAAAGGCCGAGCACCCTCCAATTTTTAAAGACATCGCCCAGTTCCTCATATTTAACTTTTGCCAGGGGCGGGTACATCATCAAGATAAGCCCGATGGCGATGGGGATGTTGGTGGTTCCCACGCTGAACTTAGCATTAAACGAGGCCACTGCGCCGGGAATCAAATAACCGATAAGCACTCCCAGGGCCATAGCGGTAAAAATCCAGAGCGTGAGATAGCGATCAAGAAATGACAGTTTTTTTGATACGGATTCAGTCATATGAAATCTCTTTGACGATCATAATCGCTAACGACCTTCCTTTAGATTTCTCCTGAGTTCAACGCCGGCCCTTCGGGACAGCATTCCCTCTGGAACAACGCTTCCGCGACCTGTTTCAATCTCGGCAATCCGATGATCTCATCATCGAACATGGGGATCTTGAAGACGGGCAATTGGAAGAGTTTATTGGCGATCTCGAGGTAGTGCTGCTGCATCTCGGCTCTTCGGTGGAAGAAGTCCGAGTTCTTGTCGCCGTTCTCAAGCACGTTGTTCGCGATAACCGCCTGAACGTCGATTCCGGCCAGGCTTAGATCATCCAGTGTTCGTTTGGCTTCGTGGATCGGCGTGTACTCGGGATAAAAGACAAGCATGAAGGCGCTAGTGGCGGGGTCTTTGAGCTTCCCAAGGAGGGACTCGAGCTTTCTTTGCGCCCTATCGGAGGCGCCTCCCTCCTTTTTGATTTGGACCATCAATTCCACCTGCCGGGCGTAATCATAGGGGAGCTCCAGGAGCCTGAGGGTGTGCCCTGTCGGCGCCGTGTCGAACACGATGTACTCGAAGTCGCCGTTTTCAACGACGCCCGCGAATTCTTCGAAGACGGCCATCTCTTCTGTGCAGGGCGACTCCAATTCCTCCTTGAGCGCGATGAGCATGTCGTCGGAATATCCCGACCGTACGGCGTCGTCGATGATCTTCTTCTTATATGTTTCCACGCTCTTCTTCTGATCGATGCGGGCCGCGCTCAGATAGGGCAGGGACTTTGTCTGCCCGATCGAGTCCCCAATCGGCTCGTCGAGCACCTGCCCGATGTGGGCCGCCGGGTCGGTCGTGACCAGAAGCGTCTTCTGCCGGTTGCCCGCCAGATGCGCCGCCACGGCGCAGGCGGTCACGGTCTTCCCCACGCCGCCCTTGCCGGTGATGATCACGATTCTCGTATCGCGTTTTTTTTGGATGATATGGGTTAGAGCCTCGCCGTCCGCGAACTGATCAAACGTCCCCGGCTGATGGAAGCCTTCCGTGACGGCGGTCTTTTTCCCCTCGAACACGACGCCGGCGAAGTCCGTGATGGCCGGCAGGCCCTTGATCTCGCCGCTTTGAAGAGTCACTCGACTCGAGGGATAGGGCAAGGCTTTTTCGATCATCCCGAGATAGCGTGCCTGCAGGGCAGACAGGTTGGCGTAGCGGCTATGGACGATTTCGTCGTCCGGGTAGATTCCGTTTATGATGACGCGGAAATTCCGTATGCCCAGCGTGTTCAGCTCGTCGCGGGCGCGCAGGGTCTCGGCCAAAGAGGTTTTTTCCGGCTTCAGGACGAGATAAAACGTAGTGCGGGAACCGTCCCGCATCGCGGCGATCGCCCGGTCGTATTTTTCCTTCGCGCCTTGAATGGACGACACCGGGCCGATACAGGTCTGCCCGGAGCCTTTCGCGCTTTCCTCGATGTGCTTAGACCAGTCCACCGGCAATTCCAGCAGGCGGATCGTGTGGCCGGTGGGCGCCGTGTCGAAGACGACGAGATCGAATTCCTCGCTGACCAGAAAGTCGGTAAACCGGTCGAAGGCCGCGATCTCAGTGGTGCAGGCGCTTCGGAACTGCTCTTCGAGGACCTTCATGATGTCGTCGGGCATGACACCGCGCATCGGCCCGATGACCTTTTCTCGGTATTCCTCCGTGGCGGCATCGGGATCGATGTCCATAGCGGAGAGATTAGCGATGATCGGTGTGACCGTATGCCCGATCCGCGTTTCGAAAATGTCTCCCAGGTTGCTGGCCGGGTCGGTCGAAATGATCAGGGTCTTTTTCCCCCGCATGGCGTTGTACACAGCGGTCGTGGCGGCCATCGTGGTTTTCCCCACGCCGCCCTTTCCCGAAAAAAACAGAAAATCAGTCATCTATATCTCCTCATCTCCTACGCTTTCCAGCAGAGCATTCGCTAAATCGTTAATGTTCTTATTGGGAACGTCTTTTACGGTCCTGGCCATCTCTAGCGCATCACGTATCTCTTCCACGGCAATCCCGAGTTCACGGCATCGTTTATAGTGATAGCGGAGACATGGAAAGCAATTTCCCGCCAGAGACGCGCCCACAGCCACGAGCTCTCTTGTCTTTTCATCCAGAGGCATAGCGTCTCTCTGCTTGATAGAAATGATGAGGTCAGCCGCAACAGCCGGTTCCGCCCCCGCCGCAGCACCCGCCGGATGCCCCTCCGCCCCCGGTCTTCTTCCCTAAGAAATTCACCCCAAAAAACTGTTGGCGGACGTCTTCGGAGCCGCATTTCGGACAGGTTGCTTTTGCGTTCTGTTTTTCCTCCAGCGTCATCCTTTTTTCGAAAACATGGGTGCACCGCCGGCAGAGATATTCATAGGTTGGCATTTAGATCACCTCTTTTAGAAGTTCTTCATATTTTGGATATCGGCCTTTGATGACCAATTTTCCTTCGACGAGAGTGATGGGCAGCGATTCCTTTCCCTCGGACATGAGGATATTTTTAACGACAGGATTGTTCATGAACCGCTTGGGTTGTTGGTTGAGGGCGATCCTCTCCGCGGAGAATCCGGCCTTCTTGAGTTTCTGGATCGTATCCTGCAAAGTCGCAAGGTCCGGATCAGGCGCGGGCCCGCATACGCCTGTTGGGCAACACAAGGGCGGCTCGTAAATTTCGATGATCTTCATGACATGCTCCTTGCGACAGCCATTTTGGTTTGACAGTCGCCGGCCTTTTCCTTCTTTCTCAGGAGGGCCAAATCATGTCGATAAACATCGCGACTTCTTAAAACACCGTGCACGAGCTCATCGACATACTTCAGTCTGGATGATCCGTTGAGCGAATAAAAAGACCACTGTGCGATTTTTCTGTCCTTTACAAGATCGGCATTTCTTAAATAGGCCAGGTGCCGCGATATTTTTGTCTGGGTCGTTTCGAGAATATCCCCAATGTCGCAGACGCAAAGCTCCCGCTCATAAAGCAGATTGATGATGCGCAGGCGTGTCTCATCGGTGAGGGCGTTGAGAACTTTCAAATAATCTTCCATATCAAAAGCCTCCACTGGAGCGATTTACGCGGCTTTCATCCGAGGAGGATCCTTGGCTGTCCTTGCTTCTCAGTTCAATCATGGAGCCTCTTCGTGTTAGAAGACCAGGCGTGCAAGATTCCAATTTATAAATAATAAGATGCGTTCTAACGCATATGCACATATACAATAATAAGCCTCGCCGCCGTATTTGTCAAGGAGTTGATTGAATTAGGGCCAGACGAACGAGTTACTCTTCGCGAAGCTTCCTTATGACTTCATTTATCGCGTCGATATCCGGAAAAGAGATGGCCGCTACAGGGCACAGGCCAAGGCACCCACTGCAGCCGACGATACAATTAAATGGACGCGTGACCTTGGCCCTATTGTTCACCTCATCCCAGGTATAAACGCCCTGCTGACAGAATTGAAAGCAGACCTGGCAACCGTTGCACTTCGACTCGTCGACTGACGGATACCAAGGTATTTTATCTCTTGGGATGGGCTTTGAAGGCAAGTGAGCTTCTCCGTTCAGAAAGTACCCAATAATCGTGCAAAGCTTTACTCGGCAAGTTCTTCAATATTATCCGCAGCAGGAATTACGCTTTTCTTTTGGAGAATCTTTGCCCTTATCGTCTTCTTTTTTTTCTTCCGGGATCTCTTCGATGACAAAGCTGCCGCAACAGGGGCTCTTTTTCGTATTGTTGCGTCCGGTCAAGCGTGCGAATAGTCCCTTCTTTTCGTCTTCATTTTTCATAATCCTGTTTCTCCTTGTTGTTCCATAATAAGATATTTTGATGGATTTATGTCAGCATATTGAAAATCAGTCCAGACAGTACGGCCGAAATAAATACGATCACGACAAAAGCGATAATGATCTTTTTCTTGAATATGCTGGCCAGCATGGTCAGTTCCGGGATGGCGACGCCGGCCCCGCTGATGATCAAGGCAATGACGGCGCCAATGCTCGCCCCCTTATTCATCATTGCCAGGCCGATGGGAATCGCCGATTCGACGCGAATATACAGCGGCAAGCCGATCAAGGCCACAATGATGACTGAAAATGGGTTTTTGGCTCCGGCCACTTTGGCCAGGAGGTCTTCAGGGAGATATCCGTAAATAGCCGCCCCGATCCCAACGCCGACGATCATGTAGACAAAGACCGACTTGAAATCTCCCCAGGCTTTTAGGAAAGAAGCTTTGAGACGGTTCTTGAACCCTTTAGGGACCTCCTGATTTAGTTCGGGACCGTCTCTTTTCAGTCGGACATGTTTGACTTGATCGGACCAACCCATTTTTTCGAGGATGACCCCGAAGATAACGGCAAAAGCCGAGGTCAAGATGAGAAATCCCACGGCGACTTTCCAGCCCATAAAGGCGATGAGCAATGTAAAGACCAAAGGGTCCATCAACGGAGAAGAGATGACGAAAGACATTACGGTGCCGAAGGGGACTCCGGCCTGGAGGAAGACGAGAGTCATCGGGACGGTGGAGCAGGCGCAAAAAGGCGTCACCGCCCCAAAAAGCACTCCCAGAATATTGCCCCAGAGGCCTTTGCCGGACATCCATTTCTTTATTTTGTCCTGCGAAATATACATGAAGGCCAAGGCCACAATCGTACTGATCCCAATAAACAGCACCGCAAGTTCGGCCATAATGGTCAAAAAATACTTGATTGTCTCGATGAGCGTGTTCAAGACGCTGCTCTTTCCGGTTCTTTGACCTTCACGGGATCGACCTGTCCGCCCTTCCAAGTCAGCTCGGCGATGGCGTTCATGAGAACGATCTCCTACGGGTCGAGGGTAGGCTTTTCGCGCTCGCCACCTTGGGCGGTCGGGCTGCCGCAATCAGGAATCTCAGGGCGTCGGCAATCATTTCAAGGGAACGGACATCCAGGTCCTTTAAGACATCATCGAGATAGGCAGCATAGTTCTCTGTGATCTTGGACGTAACGCTCTTCCCCCGGCTCGTTATTGCGACACAACAGACCCTTCCGTCGGCGCTCGAGCGCTGTCTTCGTGCGTAGCCCTTGCGCTCCAGCCGGTCGATGACCCTCGTGGCGCCGCTCTTCGTGAACTTGATTGCCTTCCCGACGTCTTGGATCGAGCTATTCTCCGTTCTCCGGATCTCGACCAAGGCCTGATACTCCATGAAGGAGAGCCCTTCACAGCAGTACCCGTCAAAAGCCCTATTCCCGAAAAACCAGGCTGCTTCCTGGAGCAGGTCGAGCAGTTCGTGCGTCTTCTCTTTCATTCTGGAGACCACTTTTATATAGTTGACAAGGTCAACTAACATATCTAGAAAGGGTGACAATGTCAACTAGATTGTGATTTAGGGCAGGTTCCCCTTCCCGGAGTTCTCTTCTGGCCTTCTGGGTCGCGTCGACGGACGGAACCAGGGGAAATATTCTCTGGAGATGGAGTTGAAGGGCGTCTATCGTTTCCGAAGTGCCAGAGTTAAAAAACGAGGTTAAACAAGAACCCTACGATCATGATCCCCGTTCCGACGATGCCGACGAAGATAAGGATCAGGGGCAGCTTCAGGACTTTTTTCAGAATGATCGTTTCCGGAAGAGACAGGCCGATGACGGACATCATGAAGGCCAAAGCCGTCCCAAGCGAGGCGCCTTTCTCGAGGAGGGCTTGGACGATGGGGATGATGCCGGCGGCATTCGAATAGAGCGGGATGCCGATAAGGACGGAAACAGGGACGGACCACCAGGCCGACTTGCCCATGATCGCGGCCATGAAGTTCTGTGGCACATACCCGTGGACGGCGGAGCCGACGGCGATCCCGCCGATGATGAAAGGCCAAACCCGGCCGACGACGTCCTTGACGGCGGCAAGCCCGGCCGCGATCCGTTCTTGGAACGGCGTCCGGCCGTTCTCGGAGGTCGCGTTCTGGGCCTTGATCTCATAGACCCAGGGTTCGACGAAACGTTCGAGCTTCAATCGGCCGATAGTCCAGCCCGCGGTTATGGCGATGATCAGTCCGGTGGAAACATAGAGGAGGGCCGTTTTCCAGCCGAACAGTCCGAAGAGAAGGACGACGGCGACCTCGTTGATCATAGGCGCGGCGATCAGGAACGAGAACGTCACGCCGAGCGGAATGCCGGCTTCGACGAAGCCCAGGAAAAGGGGAATGGCCGAGCATGAACAGAACGGCGTTACGATACCCAAGGCGCCCGCCATGATGTTACCGACGAAGAGGGACTTGCCTTGGAGCAGCCGCCGCGTCCTTTCGGGTGAGAAATAGGTCCGGATAATGCCGACCGCGAAGACGATCAGAACGAGGAGCATGAGGACCTTGGGAACCTCATAGAGAAAGAAGCGCAGCGTCTCGGTAAGACGCGACCCGGCGGGCATTCTCAAAATTCCGAAAACAGCGAGGTCTGCGATGCCCTTCAAGTGCAGATATAGGACGATCCAAAGCGGAAGCGATAATGCTACCCACCAGTTCCTGTTGTCAGCGCCTTTCCTTTTTATGGGGATGGAGTAATTTTCCATGAGCATTACCTTTCGTTTATAATATATGAACATATTAACATGTATTGTAATTAAAATCAAATTTGGTTGGCCCAATATCACCCACGCCAGGCAGAAAACTAGGCTTATACTTGACAAAACATGATATATATGAAAATATATTCATTCGAGGTTTAAAATGAAAGAGATTATCAAGGCTTTTAAGGCTCTTTCCGATCCTACCCGCCTGAGGATTTTCCTCCTCCTCCTGGAAAAGGACCTCTGCGTTTGTGAGTTGACCTATGTCTTGGATATGTCGCAATCACGGGTTTCGCACCAGCTCAGGCTCCTAAGAGACGCGGACCTGGTGGAGGATAAGAGGGAGGGAAGGTGGATCATTTACACGATCCCTCAGCGCACTAGAGAAGACCTCGAGCCTTTGCTTCGGCGGCTCTCCGGCCCCAATCCGGCTGAATCGAAGCTCCTTCCCCGAGATATCGATCGTCTCGATGTGTGTCTCCGGGAAAATCTCCGTAAGGGCCGCAAGGCGGAAGCGCATCAATCCTCGGTTTGAAAGTCCGGGATTGAGCAAGCCGAAGAAGGACGGGGAGAAATCAATGGACATCATAATATTGGGCCCGGGTTGCCCAGGGTGTTGAAAGCCTTGAAAGTGGGCGTATGATGGGCGAAGGCGGTCGGGTCTATAGCGAAAAGGGTGAGATTGACGCGGTTCTCCGCCGGAGGGATCCCGACGAGTCTCGCAAAAAAACGTACCGGGTCGCGGTCGGGAAGGACGGTTGTCTGTCGATACCTCCCGAACTGGCCGGAGAGCTCGGCCTCACTCCGGATGTCCGGCTCGACTTCGTCTCCGACCACGGCCGCATCGAGATCCTGCCCAACATCCACAGCCTGCGACGCCTCTATATCGAGCCCACCTCGCGTTGCAACCTCTCCTGCCGGACCTGCATTCGCAATACGTGGGAAGAACCGATGGGCGATATGGACATGGGCGTCTTCGACCGGCTGGCCGGTCAACTCTCGCGCTTCCCCCATCTCGAGACGGTCATGTTCGGCGGCTTTGGCGAGCCGACGGCCCATCCCCGCATCCTCGACATGGTCCGCGCCGTCAAGGCTTCGGGCCTGCGCGCCGAGATGACGACCAACGCGACGCTCCTCGACGACGCCCTGATCGACGGCCTGCTCCGCGAGCGTCTCGACACCCTCTGGATATCTCTCGACGGGACGACCGAAGAGAGCTTCGAATCGATCCGCGAGGGCGCGAGCTTCCCCCTCGTCCTCGAGAACGTCGAACGGCTCGGCCGGCGAAACGGCCGGGACGGCCACCGGATCGACATCGGCATCGCCTTCGTCGTCATGAAGACGAACCTCCACGACGTCAAGCACTTGGACCGCCTGGCCCGGTCCGTCGGGGCCCGACGCATCCTGGTAAGCCACGTCCTGCCGTACAGTGAGGCGATGGAAAAAGAAATGCTCTGCCTCCAGACGCTGACCCTCGAGACGTTCACCTTCGCCCCGGGCAAAACCGAGCTCAGCCTGCCCCGCATCGACGTCAACAACACGACCAAGGACACGATCTTTAGCCTGTTCCAGGGATTCGAGAACCTGACCTTCATGGGCAACAGGATCGCCGTCGACTCCCGTCGCTGCCGCTTCGTCCACGATCGCGCGTCCTTCGTCCGCTGGGACGGAAGGGTCGGGCCCTGCATGGGGCTCCTCCATTCCCACCGGACCTACCTCTACGGGCTCGAACGGCGGGTCCGGTCTCACGCCTTCGGCGACGTGCGCGAGGGAGACCTCTTCGAGATCTGGAATTCGAAGGCCTACGTGGACTTCCGGGAGAAGGTCAAAGCCTTCGATTATTCTCCTTGCCACGTCTGCGGCGGGTGCTCGATGCTCGAGTCGAACGAAGAAGACTGCTATGGGAACACCTTTCCTGCGTGCGGTGGCTGCCTCTGGGCCCAGGGGGTCATCCAATGCCCGTAAGCCCGCTTATAGTCAACAGGAGGGAAACCGTGGAAAAGAAAACGATCCTCTTTATCTGCGTTCACAATTCTGCCCGATCCCAGATCGCCGAGGGCCTGGTCAACGCCCTCTACGGAGAGCGGTTCGAGGCTGTGAGCGGCGGGACGATGGCCACGAGGGTCCATCCCGGGGCGATCAAGGCCATGGCCGAGATCGGCATCGACATCAGCGGCCATCGCTCGAAGAGCATCGACGAGTTCGAAGGCAGACGGTTCGATTATGTCGTGATGGTCTGCGACGATTCCCAGACGGACTGTCCCTTTTTTCCCGGCGGTAAGGACTACATCCACCACGCCTTCGACGACCCTGCGGCCTGCACGGGAACGGACGAGGAAGTCCTGACCTGTTTCCGCCGCAGCCGCGACGAGATCCACGCCTGGATCAGGGAGGCGTTCATTCAAGGGGAGAAGGAGAAACGATGAGCGACGAGATCCTGCAGCTGGCGGTCGATAAATTCCTGTTCCGCTTTCCCTCCGACGTTCATTACAGCGAGGCCGGGATCTGGGTGAGATTCGAGGGGTCGCGGGCGCGCATCGGGCTTTCCGATTTTACCCAGCAAAGGAACGGCGACGTGGCCTTCGCCGAGCCGAAAGAGGTGGGGAATCAGGTCCGGTTGGGGGACGAGGTGGCCGTCGTCGAGACGATCAAAGTCAACCTCAGTATCCCCTCGCCCGTGGCAGGCAAGGTTATCGAAGTCAACAACGACCTCTTGACCGCTCCCGAGCTCGTCAACCAGGACCCCTACGGGAAGGGCTGGCTGGCCGTCCTCGAAGTCGAGGACGGCGAAGCGGCGCGCGGAGCTTTGAAGACGGCTGCCGGCTACCTGGCACTGGCCAAGGTCCAGGCGGAAGCAGAGATCCTGCGATGAGCGGAACGCGGCCCAAGATCCCCGTCGTCCCCTGCAGCGGGATCGGGAAAAGCCTCGGAGCCGCGGCCCGGGAAGCGGCCTTTGTCCTTGCCGAGGACCTCCGTCCCGACAAAACGAAAATCGTCGCCCTTTCCCTCCTCGTTTTGGGGGACGAAGAAGCACGGCGCGAAGTCGCGGGACACGAGGCCGTCGCCATCGACGGCTGTAAGCTCGAGTGCGCCGCTAAAGGGCTAGCTTGTTCGGGCGCCTCAAAGATCCACAAAGTCGCCGTCTTCGATGTCGTCCGGCGCCATCGCGGCCTCAAACCCGAGGGGGTCTGCGACCTCAACGAGGACGGTCTGAGGCTGGCCCGGGCGACGGCCGATGAGGCCGCGAAGATCGTCGATAACGTCGACGCGGAGGGCGGCCATGCCTGACCTGCCGAGAAAGAAAATCGGTCTGATCGCCTGCTCCGGCGAAGAGCTCGCCGAGGGCACGGTGACCCGAAGGGCCGTCCGGAAAGTGCTCGAGACTCTCCGGCCCGACGACACCGTAACGCTGTGCCTGCCGCTGTTCCTTGCGGGAGGCGAGGGAGAACGGGCCTTCGCCCGCCACTATCCGACCATCGCCGTCGACGGGTGCGATAAACGGTGCGCCGCCCTGGCGACGGAGAAGTATAGCGCCAAGCCGGCCGCGAGCATCGTCGTGAACGAGACTGCCGACGCCGCCGAATGCCATGATATCGGCACCGCCCGCCATTTGAACGAGGCGGGGATGCAGTTCGCCGATTCCGTTGCGCGGCTCATCGCCGAGGAAACAGACAGGCTCCTAAAAAAGCCACGACGAAAAACGTCCGGATTAGCGGCCGATTTCGGCGGTTGCAGCTGTAGCTCCGGCCTTCCCTCGGGAACGGTGCGCATCCTCGGTCGGGCGACGCGAATCGCCGGGCTTCCTCTCATTCTCGCGCAATTCAGGGACCAGGAGAGAGGGCCGGACCAAAAAACGGCCGCGGCTCTTCTGGAGGCCGCGAAGATTTATAACGAGGTTCCGGATAGTCAGCAGCAAGCCTGGAAGGAAGCGCTGTTCCTGGAATACGCCCAGTTTCTCAAGGAGAAAGACTGATGGCACGAACGGAGATCTATACAGCCTCAGTCGCCTGGACAGGTGGCCACCGGGGACACCTGAAGCTCGGCAACGGGCCCGAGATGGACTTTTCCGCGCCGCCGTCTTCGCATGGCGAAGCGGGCGTCCTGACTCCTGAAGATGCGTTCGTCGGCGCCGTCAACACGTGCGTCATGCTGATGTTCATATGGGCGGCCGAGCGCTTCCGGCTGGACCTTGTCTCTTATGAGTGCCGGGCGGAGGGAACGAAGCTTATCGAGCTCGATAGAACCGAGATCTTCACCCGGGTTGTCCTGAAACCTCGGATCACCGTGCGCGTTGGCAACGAGCTCCCCGAGGCCGTTGAGAAGCGGGTTCGCCGCTCGCTCGTATCTGCGCAAAAGTTCAGTCTTGTCGCCAACTCCGTCAAGAGCGAGGTTGCTATCGAACCGGAGATCTTTTTAGAAACCCACCCTGGCGTGAAATGATGAGGTCATAAGATGGAAATCAAGGTCCTGGGCCCGGGCTGCCCGAAGTGTGGAGAGGTCGAAAAACGCGTGAAGTTCGCGCTCGCCGAACTTAAAGTCGCCGCCGATGTCGAGAAGGTTACCGACATCAAGACGATGATGTCCTACGGCATCCTGGCGACTCCCGGCTTGGTCATCAACGGCAAAATCAAATGCGCAGGCCGTATCCCGCGTCCCGAGGAGATCAATGCCTGGATCCAGGAGGCCGCCGCCTGATGAGCGCGGTCCAAACCCAAAGGTGAAGTAGCGAATGGCTTTTGCTGCGGTGATCTGGGGCGTTGCGGGTGTAAGCCTTATTCTATCCTGGGCAAAAAGCCGGGAAAAGACGCGGGAAGCCCTCCGCTTTTTCTGGCGGGCATTTCTGTCCCTGGCTCCGTCCATCGTCGCAATTATCTGGACGATCGGTTTTATCCTAACATTCCTGCCCTCAGGGTTCGTATTGAATACAATCGGCCGGAACGCGGGAATCATGGGAGTCGTCATAGCCGCCGCATTCGGCTCTATCTTCCTCATCCCGGCCTTCATCGCCTTCCCCCTGGCCGCGTCCTTTCTCAGGCAGGGGGCGGATGTCCGGGCCATCGCCGCGTTCGTCACTACTCTGGTCATGGTCGGCGTGCTCACGGCTCCCCTCGAAGTGAAGTTCTTCGGCAAGAGATTCACCCTCTGGAGGAACACCCTCAGCTTCGTCATGGCCTTGGTCATCGCCTTCGTCATGGGGGAGGTCCTGAGATGAAGATCAAAGCCGTGCCGGCGATTCTAGCGGTTCTGGCGACTGCCACGGTGCTCGTCTGGGCGATGCGGCCCGATAAGGCGATCGCCGTCCTGTTCGTTTCCAAGGATTACCTCTTGGAGATGATCTCCATTCTCCCGCCGGTCCTCATCCTCTGCGGATTGTTCGACGCCTGGGTCCCGAGACGGACAATTGAACAGCTCATGGGCGATGCTTCGGGAATCAAAGGGACATCCATCGCCTTCCTGTTGGGCACGGTAGCTATGGGTCCCTTGTACGCCGCTTTCCCCATCGGAAAGTCTCTCCTCGATAAGGGCGCGAGCCTCTATAACGTCGCCGTCTTCCTCTGCGTCTGGGCTTCGATCAAGATCCCGATGATCTTATTTGAGGTCAAATTTCTGGGAGCGGAGTTCGCCCTCTTGCGGTTGGCCCTGACCATCCCTGCCATCCTGGTCATAAGCGCGTTGTTAAGAATATTCCGAATGAACACCCCGAGAATTCAATGCTATCGGTGAAGGAGGAAATCCAATGGCTTGGCTAACAGGCTATCCAAGGGAAAAGATCGACTGGTCCCCCCGGATCGACCGGAGCAAGTGTGTGAAGTGCGGGATCTGCATGAATTGCGGCCGTAATGTTTTCGCCTGGACAAAAGACGGGGCGGAGGTCGTCCGGCCCAAAGAATGCGTCGTTGGCTGTTCGACTTGCTCCAATCTCTGCCTCGGTGAGGCCATCACGTTTCCGGATTTGAAGACGGTACGAGAAATTTATAAAAAGAACGGATTATGGGCCAAGATAAAAAAACAGCTGAAAACTGAAGGGAGATTAAACATTGTCTAAACCCGCAAAAACGCATTTAGTCCTGGCCTTCGCCCTGCTTACGGTTGTCGGTTCCATCGGCCTTGCCGCGAATTCCCCGGCTGACCAGTCCAAGCCTCCCATCTATGCCGTCAAGGGCGAGGTCCTGGTCACAAACCGTCTGGATATCGACTTTTCCAAGTACCAGGTGACGTTCATGGAGCTCGGTGCCGACAGGTGCATCCCCTGCAAGAAGATGCAGCCGATCATGAAGGAGATCGCCGCGGCCTTCCCGGACAGGGTCCAGGTCGTCTTCTACGATGTCTGGAAGGATTCCGCCCCGGCCGAGAAATACGGCATCCAGCTCATCCCCACCCAAGTCTTCGTGGATCAAAAGGGAAAGGAGATCGCCCGCCACGTCGGGCTCTTTCCCAAGGAGGAGATCCTCGAGCTCTTGAAGAAACACGGCATCCAGTAAGTCGAGGAGAGATGGAAAGCCTCTTCGGCGACATTTCGGCGCTCCTCCAGCAGAGCCCGTGGCTGGCCATCGTCGCTGTCTTTTTGGGAGGCGTGACGACGGCCCTGAACCCCTGCGTTCTGGCCATGATCCCGCTCCTGATGAGCGTTGTCGCTGGCAACAAGGAAACCACGACCGTAAGACGCTCGCTTGTCTTTTCGCTCTTTTTTGTTCTGGGCCTGGCCATCACCTTCACGGTGCTCGGGCTCATCTCCGCTCTTATGGGACGGATGTTCGGGAATATCGGCCACTTCTGGAAATATTTGGTAGCGGGCGTCTGCTTCTTAATGGGACTGCAGCTGCTCGGCATCCTCAAATGGAATATCCCTGTTCCGACCGGGATCCGGGTGAAAAAGCAGGGCTATATCGGCGCCTTCCTGTTGGGACTGCTGTTCGGTGTGGTTTCGACGCCGTGCGCCGTCCCCATCCTGGCCGTGCTCCTGGCCTTCGTGGCGGAGAAGGGGAACGTCCTTTATGGCGGATTCCTTCTCTTCGTCTACGCGCTGGGGCACTCGACACTCGTCCTTATTGCGGGGACATCCGTCGGCGCGGCCAAAGGGCTTCTTGAATCGAAAGGTCTGCGCAAGGCACACGGCGTACTCCAGAAAGTCGCCGGCGTCCTGATCATCGGCATCGGATTTTACTTTTTGTTCTGGACCTGAATAACGTGAGAGGAGACCGTGTATGACACCCGGAAACCCCAGACTCAAGTTCTTCGACAGATACCTGACTCTCTGGATCTTCCTGGCCATGGCCGTCGGTGTCGGGTTGGGCTACCTCGTCCCGGCTGTCGTCGGTTTCATCAACCAGTTCCAATCGGGGACGACCAACATCCCTATCGCCATCGGCCTCATCCTGATGATGTATCCGCCCCTGGCCAAGGTGAAGTACGAGGAACTCGGCGACGTCTTCAAGAACGTCAAGGTCCTGACGCTATCCCTCGTCCAGAACTGGGTCATCGGGCCGCTCCTGATGTTCGCCCTGGCCGTCCTTTTCCTGCGCGACAAGCCCGAATACATGTACGGCCTGATCTTGATCGGCCTGGCCCGCTGCATCGCCATGGTCATCGTCTGGAACGACCTGGCCCAGGGGGACAGGGAATACGCGGCCGGCCTCGTCGCCTTCAACTCGATCTTCCAGGTCCTGTTTTTCTCCGTTTACGCCTATATCTTCATCACCGTCTTCCCGACTTGGCTCGGCCTCAAGGGGACGGCGGTCAATATCACCATGCGCCAGATCGCCCAGAGCGTCTTCATTTATCTCGGCATCCCGTTCCTCGCCGGGCTCATCACGCGCTTCAGCCTGCTCAAGCTCAAGGGTCGGACGTGGTACGAAACGAAGTTCATTCCGCGCATCAGCCCTATCACCCTCATCGCCCTGCTCTTCACCATCGTCGTCATGTTCTCGCTCAAGGGCGAGTTCATCGTCAAGATCCCGCTCGACGTCCTGCGCATCGCCGCCCCGCTCCTCATTTATTTCGTCGTCATGTTCCTGGTCTCGTTCTTCCTCAGCCGCAAAGCGGGCGCGGATTACCCCAAGGCGACCACGCTGTCCTTCACGGCGGCCAGCAACAACTTCGAGCTGGCGATCGCCGTGGCCGTGGCCGTGTTCGGTATCAATTCGGGTGAGGCCTTCGCGGCGGTCATCGGCCCGCTCGTCGAGGTCCCGGTCATGATCGGCCTGGTCAACGTGGCGCTTTATTTCAAGCGAAGGTATTTCGCGCGACCGGCCTGAAATTCAGTTGGCCATTTTGATGGCGGCCAGGGCCTGGTCGTCAGGGAGCCGGGTCTTGTCGTCGAGACTCGTGGGCCTATTATAAACCTTGAAATCCCCGCTGCAAATATCGAATAATGGCCTGAGCATGGAAGACATCGCCAAGGGCGTCCGCTCTTTCACCGCCGGCACGGCGGTGAGCCGGGTCATGGGCCTCTTGCGGGAGATGGTCTTCGCCCACCTGTTCGGCGCCAGCCAGGGCGCCGCCGCCGACGCGTTCAACGTCGCCTTCCGCATCCCGAACATGCTCCGGGACCTCTTCGCCGAAACGGCGCTTTCGGCCGCCTTCATTCCGGTCCTGACGAGCGAGCGGGCCAAGGGCAAGGAATTCCAAAACCGCCTGGCCTCGAACATCTTCAACGTCCTGATCATCGTGACGGGCATCGTCTCCGTCGCCGGCCTCCTGGCCTCGCCTCATCTCGCCAAGTGGATCGCCTTCGGATTCGGCAAGGTGCCGGGCAAGATCGGCCTGACCGCCCAGTTGACGGGCGTCCTCTTTCCCTTTTTGATCGTCGTCAGCCTCGGCGCCTGGGCCATGAGTTATTTGAACACGGAAAAGTCGTTCTTCGTGCCGTCGGTCGCCCCGGCCCTCTTCAACGCTTTTTCGATCCTCGTCCCGGTCTTGACCTACGGCTGGTACGTGTCGCGCGGCAAGGAGCCGATCTTCGGCATGGCCATCGGCGTCCTCGTCGGGGGTTTGATGCAGTTCCTGATCCAGATGCCGCTCGTCTTCAAAAAGGGCTTCCGCTACAGCTTTGTCATCAACTTCCGCGACCCTGAGTTTCGCCGGGTTCTGACCCTCTTTGTTCCCGTGGCCATCGGGCTGGCTGGACCGCGGATCAACGTCCTGATCAACACGATCCTGGTGACGCCCCTGAAGCAGGGGAGCGTCAGCTGGTTGAACTACGCCTACCGGATCATGCAGCTTCCTCTGGGCCTGTTCGGGGTCGCCGTCGGGACGGTCACCCTCCAGTCGCTATCCAGGATCGTCCTGGACAAGGATGTCGTTGCCGTCCGCTCGAGGCTGACGGATTCGCTGAAGATGGCCCTTTTCCTGACGGTCCCGACGTCCGTCCTGATCGCGTTCCTCTCCCGCCCGGTGACGCGCGTCATTTACCAGAGAGGGCACTTCCGGCCCGAAGACACGCTGCCCACGGCCGTGGCCCTCGTCCTCTACACGCTGGGCATCCCCTTCATCGCCGGCCTGCGGAACGTCGCCGCGGTTTACTACGCGTACAAGGACGCGAGGCTGCCGATGTACGCCAGCCTCGTCTCCGTCGCCCTGACGATCGCCCTCAACGTTTCGCTCATCGGGGTCCTGGGGTTCATGATCTTTCCGTTATCGACGAGCCTGGCCGCGGCCCTCAATTTCTGGCTCCTCGTCGGCTTCCTTCCGAAGAAGATCGGCAAGTTCGAGATGCGACCGCTTGGCCGCTACTTCGCCTCCCTGACCGCCGCGGCCGTCATCGGCGGCGCGGCGGCCTGGTCCGGTAATCAGATTTTCGTCAAGGGACTGGGGGCCGGGTTCCTTCCCGCCCTCGCCAGCGTCATCCTCTGCGGCCTCCTCGGGCTGGTCGTTTTTTATGGCGCGTCGCGTCTCCTCGGGATGACCGAAACCCGCGACTACCTCCGCCGCTTCCTCCGGCGTTGAGGCTATTTGCCTCGAGCTTGCTTCTTTATAATGACCCGCGCCTCGAGGACATGTCCTCCTTTCCAGGGCGCGGTGAATCACGCTTGCCAAATTCCCGGCCGAGCGGGTAGAATGAGTTGACGGCAGCCGGACCCCCGGGCTTGCCCGGGGGTTCACTTCCGCCGTACTCGCTCGTGGATATAAGCTACGGGCGAGTGGCGAGCCGAAGGCTCGTCCCTTGACTCCCCGCCGGGAGCGCGAAAGGAGCGACCATGAGCCTATCCCGCAAAGGATTCCTTAAAATGCTCGGCCTGGGGGCCCTGGCCGCCGGCTCGAAAGCCTACGGTCTGCCTTCGAAGGCGCTCGAGGACGCCCGTGCTGCCGCGAAGAAGCTCAAGATCACGGATGTCGAGATCTTCCTCTTCGACATCCCGCTCACATCCCCGTTCCGCATCGCCATCGGCGAGATGAAGGCGGCCAACGACCTCCTCATCCGCATCCGGACGGACCAAGGCGTCGTCGGCCTCGGCGAGGCCTGCCCGTTCCCGCCCATCACCGGCGAGACCCAGGCGACCAACGCCGCCGCCGCCAGGAGCATCCGGGACATGCTCATCGGCAAGGACCCGCTGGCGATCGACGCTCTCCTTCGCGAGATCGGGCCCCTCGTCCACTCCAACCCGAGCGCCGTCGCCGCCTTCGACATGGCCCTCCACGATATCCTGGGCAAGGTCGCCGGCCTGCCGCTCTTCAGGCTCCTCGGCGGGACGAAGAACACCTTCGAAACCGACATCACGACGAGCCTCGACACTCTGGAGAACATGACGGCCGAGTCCAAGAAGTACGCCGACATGGGCTACAAGACGCTCAAGGTCAAGGTCGGGCTCGACCCGGACGAGGACTTCGCCCGGCTTTCGGCCATCCGCGCCGCCATCGGCCACGGCGTGGCCATCCGCATCGACGCCAACCAGGGCTGGACCGTGCCCCAGGCCGTCT
Organism: Candidatus Aminicenantota bacterium; assembly: GCA_026393975.1. GTDB lineage: Bacteria > Acidobacteriota > Aminicenantia > Aminicenantales > Saccharicenantaceae > RBG-16-66-30. The sequence goes on from JAPKZD010000025.1 coordinate 69,351, forward strand.
ACGCCCTGCGCAAGATGGAGCCGCTGGCGATCCAGTTCTGCGAACAGCCTGTCCTCGCCTCGGACACGGCCGGCCTCAAGGCCGTCCGCTCCCAGAGCCCCATCGCCATCATGGCCGACGAAGCCTTGTTCGGGCCGGCCGACGCGATCAAGCTCATCCGGGCCGAGGCCTGCGACACGTTCAACATCAAGGTCATGAAGGCCGGCGGCCTCCTCAATTCCATCCGCATCGCCCACATCGCAGACGCCGCCAACATGCGCTGCATGGTCGGCTGCATGCTCGAGTCGAAGCTGGCCCTGACGGCGGCGGCCCACGTCGTCGCCTCGCAGGCCAACATCGTCTACGCCGACCTCGACGGGAATTCCGACCATGTGACCGACCCCATCATCGATGGGATAACGGTCAAGGCGGGCGTGCTCACGCTCCCCGAGAAACCGGGCCTCGGCTGCGACGTCGACCCGGCTTACGTGAAGAAGCTGCAGAAGATCTGATCAGGGCTCGACGCCGAAGGCCGGCTTTTTCGTCCGCCACTTGCCGCGGGTGAAGTCCGGGCACTCGACCGGGACGCCCTCCGCGGCGATGGATTTTTCCGAGAGGAGGATGATCGAACTCATCAGGACGGAATCGTAGACGTCGATGGGCGTCTGCGTCTTCTTCCTGACGGCGTCGACGAAGAGGGCGAGCTCGAGGTAATCCGTGCCGCTGTGGCCGGCCGCCGCGGCCTCCGCGCCCATCCCTCTCCACCAGGCGTGGTCGTGCTTTTCCATGTAGGGCGGGAACGGCTCCCACTGATGGTACTCGGGGCTGCGGTCGACGAGATAAAGGGAGTTCCGTTGTTCGTTGTAGATGCCCCGCGTCCCCTGGAGTTCCCACTGGTTGTCGTAGGGCCGCGGCAGCTGCATGTCGACCTTGACGAAGATCGTGTTCCCTTTTTTTGTTTTGATGAGGGTCGAGACGATATCGCCCTGGGCGAACCCGGCCTCGGCGTAGGGATGGTCAGGGCCGAACTTGCGCCGGAAATAGTCGTTGATGCCGAGCGGACGGCCGGCCATGGACACGGCCGTGTCGAAATAATCGCCGCTGCCGAGGTCCATCCAGGGCCAGACCGGGCCGAGGGCGTGAGTCGGGTACTGGGCTCGGTTCTTGTCGACGAGGGACCGGCCCCCCCAGCGCATCGTCCCTTCGGGGCTGAAGAACCAGTGGTCCAGGCAATCGTGGGCGTGGGCGCACTGGACGTGGACGACCTCGCCGAAGAGGCCTCGCCGGACCATGTTGAGGAGGGCCAGGTTGTCCCGGCGGAAGCTCCAGTTCTCGAGCATCATGCAGGGGACGCCGGTCTCCTCGTGGGCGTTGACGACGTCCCAGCATTCATCAAACGTCAGCGCGGCCGGGACCTCGACGGCGACATACTTCCCGTGGCGCATGGCCCGTACGGCCATGGGCGCGTGCGATTCCCACGGCGTGGCGATCACGACGGCGTCGATGTCTTCGCGCCCGAGGAGACGCTGGTAGTCCTCCGGGCCTCCGGGATAACCGTCGGGCTCGGTGTGTCCGGACTTGACCACCATGTCCCGGGCTTCGGCCAGGCCGTCGCGGTCGACGTCGCAGAGGGCGGGGATTTCGACACCTGGCAGGAGGAGGAGATTCGCCAGGAGCGAGCGGCCGTGGCTTCCGGTGCCGATGAGGCCGATGCGGACGGGCTCGTTCATGGTCCCTCCTTCGTGGAGCCTTGGGGCGTAGTATGGCCTAGAGCTAACGGCGAATGCAAGTTAACCGCTCCCATTGCGTTAGCGCCGGAATTGTCATAAGAATAAGAACGGGAGAGACGGAGGACGATCATGGATCGGAAGGTCAACTGGGGCATCCTGGGGTGCGCTGGGATCGCCGAGAAGGCGTTCATCCCGGCCGTCCGCGAATCGCGGAACGGCGTCCTGGCCGGCATCGCGGCCAGGGACGTGAGCCGGGCCAGGGATTGGGCGGCCCGGTTCGGATTCCTGAAGTCCCACCGGACCTATCAGGAGCTCGTCGAGGACCCGGCCATCGACGCGATCTACAACCCTCTCCCGAACGACCTCCACGCCGAGTGGTCCATCCGGGCGATGCGGGCCGGGAAACACGTCCTCTGCGAGAAGCCCATGGCCATGAACGCCCTCGAGGTGCGGGCGATGATCGGGGCGGCGGAGTCGGGCGGCGTCCTGCTGATGGAAGGATTCATGTACAAGTTCCATCCCCAGATGGAGAAGACTCTCGCGCTCATTAGGGAAGGGAACATCGGCGAAGTCCGGGCCGTCCACTCTTCGTTCACTTTCCATTTCGAACGGGACGGCGCGAACTACCGCTGGTTCCCGGCCATGGGCGGCGGAGCCCTTTATGACGTGGGCTGTTATCCGATCAGCCTCGCGCGCCTGATATTCGGCGCCGCGCCCGCTTCCGTTTTCGCCCGGGCCCGAATCGATCCCGCGACGGGCGTGGACATGACCACGGCCGTGGTCCTCGAGTTTCCCGGGGGTCGTTTCGCCCAGTGCGACGCGAGCTTCGAATCGCAATTCCAGAGCCGGCTTCTCGCCGTCGGGACCGAAGGGACGCTCGCCCTCGACCGCGCCTTTTCAGCCAAGGATTTCGATACCGCGATCGAGGTCGTCAAGGGCGACAGGACGGAAGCCGTGCGTATCCCGCGGGCCAACATGTTCACCCTGATGGCCGAACACTTCGGCGACGCCGTGCTCGAAAAAACGCCGCTCCGCTATCCCGCCGGCGACGCCCTCGATAACATGCATGTCATCGACGCCTGCTTCGAGTCCATCCGGACCGGGCGGGCCGTCGAGATCCCGAACAATATCCATCAAGGAGGAGTCGTGTCATGAAGTCGGCAAAAACCCCAGCTTTAGTGATCGGCCTTCTTTTTCTCGCCGCCTGCTCGACCTACAAGGCTAAGCCCCAGTTGCACTTCTACCACGGCAAGAACGTCCCCGAGGGATACATCACAATCCTCCGGGCGTCGGTGGGGGAGATCGAATTCCAGATCCAGGTCGAGTTCACCGAAAGGCAGCTCTACCACCTCGTGCTCGAGGGCGACAGCCCGGTGGCCGAAGGCTGGTTTCCCACTCGCCGGGCCGGCACGCAATTCTATAGCGTGACCATGAAGCCCAGCAAGGGGCTGGCCTTCGAGCCCGGCAAGACCTACCGCCTCTGCGTCGGACTGCAGAACCCGCAGGAGGTCCAGATGACCTCGAGCAACTACCAGTGCATCATCGATTACACCTTCGTTTTCCAGGAGAAATCCTGACGGGCCGCCGCTATGTAAAACTGAACCTGACGGCCGATGGCAACGCCATGATGGATGCCATCTTTGGCGACATCCACCAGTAGACGATGAAACAAGTTTTCAAGCTACTCCGGTTCGTTAAACCTTATTGGAAGAAAAGCCTTTTATCGCTGGCATTGCTGGTTGTCGTTGTCCTTATGGATCTGGCCATCCCCCGCCTGGTACAGCGCATCATTGACCAGGGTGTCACCCCGCATAATATGAAAGTGGTAACAAATACGTTCCTGCTGATGCTGGGCATTTCCATTCTGGATACCTTATTTGCCATCGGGAACAACAATACCTCGGTCCAGGTGGGCGAAAGCGTGGCGCGCGACCTGCGTGAAGCGCTCTTCCTCAAGATTCAATCTTTCTCTTTCGGCAACCTCGACCGCATGAAGACCGGCCAGTTGATGGTGCGTCTCTCCAGCGATTCGAGCGTCATGCAACGCGTGGTACAGATCTCCCTGCGGATCGGCACGCGCGACCCGTTGATCATGATCGGTAGTATCATTTTGATGTTCAAAACCGACAAGCACCTGGCGCTGACCATGTTCCCGCTGCTGCTGGTCACATCGGCCATCATTGTGTTCTTCGCCCTCAAGATGGGACCACTCTTCCTGACCATACAGCAGAAACTGGACAGGCTCAACACCGTCTTGCAGGAAAACATCGCCGGAGTACGGGTGGTCAAGGCATTTGTACGCGCCCGCCACGAAGCCGGGCGCTTCGAGGCGGTCAACGAGGACTTCACCGAACGCAATATCAAAGTCATGCAATTCATGTCCACCATGGGACCGGCGTTGAGCGTCTGCGTGAACATCGGGATCGTGATCGTCATCTGGGCGGGCGGTTTGCAGGCCATCCATGGCGGCGTAACCACCGGGCAAATCGTGGCCTTCATCAACTACCTGCAGACCGCGTTGGGGCCGTTGATGATTATGGTTAACCTGGCAAACGTCTGGGCGGCGGGGATGGCCTCGGCGGAGCGCGTCAACGAGGTGCTGGAGGAAGTGCCCGAGGTCCAGGATGCGCCGGACGCCTCCGCCCTGCCGGCTTCCACCAGGCCGCGCTTCGTCTTCGAAAACGTGGGCTTCCACTACACCGGCTCCACGGGTACGGCCGTGCTCGAAGGGATCAATCTAACCGTCGAGCCGGGGCAGACGGTCGCCATCCTGGGCGCAACCGGGGCAGGCAAGTCCACGCTCATCAACCTGATCCCGCGCTTTTACGACGTATCGGAGGGGCGCGTCCTGATTGACGGGGTTGACATCCGCCAGGTTCGGCAGGATTCGCTGCTGGCCCAGGTCGGGATTGTCCCGCAGGAAACGGTGCTCTTCTCCGGCACGGTGCGGGATAACATCCGCTATGGACGCCCGGAAGCCGGTGATGAGGAGGTTGTCGCGGCGGCCAAAGCCGCCCAGGCGCACGAATTCATCCTGGACCTGGAAGCCGGTTACGACACCCACGTGGAGGAGCGTGGTGTCAATCTTTCCGGCGGACAGAAACAGCGCATTGCCATTGCGCGCGCATTGCTGATCCGACCCTCCATTTTGATATTGGATGACAGCACCAGTTCGGTGGACGTGGAGACGGAGACGAAAATCCAAGAGGCGTTGGACGAGTTGATGACAGGGCGCACGTGTTTCGTGGTGGCCCAGCGCATCAGCACCGTACTGAAGGCCGATAAGATCATCGTCATTGAGAAAGGCCGGATTGCAGCGGAAGGGACGCACCGCCAGTTGCTCAAGTCCAGCCCGATTTATCAGGAAATCTACGCCTCCCAACTGGGGAACGGCGTCAACGAAGTTTAGCGCTATGGCAAACCAAACATCTGAGCGGCCCAGCGGCAGCGATTTCCGCACCCGAATGGTGGGCAGAGGCCCGGCCCGGCCCGGGAAGATCGAAAAAGCTCGCGACCCGCGCCGGGCGCTGAGGCGGTTGCTGCCCTATCTTGGCCCCTACAAAACCGCCATGATCGTAGTCCTGGGTATCGTGCTCGTTTCAACCGTGCTCGGGCTGATCGGCCCCTACCTGATGGGCAAGGCCATTGATGGATTCATCGCCAATAAAGACGCGGCCTGGCTGGCGGTCATCTCTGTCTGGATGCTGGTCATTTTCCTGCTCGGCAACCTGGCCGACGCTGTCTCAGGCTGGATGATGGCCGGAATATCGCAGAAAGCGCTCAAGGGTGTGCGGCGCGACCTGTTCGGACATCTCCAAACCCTCACCCTGCGCTTCTTTGACAACCACACCACGGGCGAGTTGATGAGCCGCCTGACCAATGACATTGACGCTATTAACCAGGCCGTTTCACAGAACGTGGTAGCCCTGCTCGCCAGTGTGCTTTCGCTGGTCGGCATCTTGATCGCCATGTTCGTGCTGAACTTCTGGCTGGCACTGGCTGCGGTGGTTGTGGTGCCCATTATGTTCTGGTTCACGGATTATGTCGCCCGTTACACGCGTAAGGGATTCCGGGATCTGCAGAAATCCCTGGGGAACTTGAACGGCGTCATGGAGGAAGCCATCAGCGGCCAGAGGGTGATCAAGGCCTTCCGCCGCAATGATTCGGTGATCGAGAATTTCCGTTTGCACAACCGGGAGGTGTACCGCTCGGCTGTTTATGCCAACTCCTATGCCCTGCTGCTGATGCCGCTGACCAACCAACTGGGCAACCTGTTTGTCATCGCCATCGCCGGGCTTGGCGGCTGGCTCGCATTGAAGGGCCTGGTAACGGTGGGGACCATCGTCACGTTCATCAGTTACGGACGCAGTTTCATCAACCCCCTGCGCCAGTTGGCAAATATGTACAATTCCATCCAAGCCGCGCTGGCCGGGTCGGAACGCGTCTTCGAGATCATCGACACGCCGTCAGAAATCGACGATGCTCCCGAAGCTGCATCCTTGGATGACGTGCGGGGACGCGTGACCTTCGAGAACGTCCAGTTCAGTTACACCCCCGAAAAGCCGATCATCAAGAACATGACCCTGGAAGCGAAGCCGGGCGAGACCGTGGCTCTGGTCGGCCCGACCGGAGCGGGGAAGACCACCCTCGTCAACTTACTCACCCGTTTCTACGAAATTGACGGTGGTCAGATCAGCATTGATGGCACGGACATTCGACAGATCCACAAGGATGACTTGCGCCGCAAGTTGGGGCTGGTTTTGCAAGACACCTTCCTATTTGCCGCCTCGGTGATGGAAAATATCCGTTACGGGCGGCTGGACGCCACAGACGAGGAAGTCATCGAGGCCGCCAGAATGGCGGATGCCGACCATTTCATCCGGAAATTGCCGCAAGGCTACCAGACCATACTTTCGGAACGGGCCAGCAACCTGAGCCAGGGCCAGCGGCAGATGTTATCCATCGCGCGCGCTATCTTGGCCGACCCATCAATCCTCATATTGGATGAAGCCACTAGCAGCGTGGACACGCGTACCGAAGTCCGCATCCAGAATGCGCTCCTGCGCTTGATGCAAGGCCGCACCAGTTTTGTCATCGCCCACCGCCTGAGCACCATCCGGGATGCCGACCAGTTGCTGGTCATCAAGGATGGCGAGATCGTTGAGAAAGGCACGCACCAGCAACTGCTTGACCAGCACGGCTTCTATCATCACCTGTATCTGAGCCAGTTCAAAGGCGAGGTGATTTAGACACATGTATTTTGTCGGTGTGGACCATCAGCTCAACCGTCTGCTCTTCGAATTGAAGAGGCTGGCCTGAAAAATAGTATAATACTTTTGTGTCCGACCTGATCTATCGTAAAGAGTACACTGTCCATACATACGAAACGGACGCCCGGGGCCTGGCCCGGCCCGTCGCCCTCCTCAACTTCCTCCAGGACTCCGCCGGGGACCACGCCGGCCGTCTCGGCCTGTCCGTCGTCGACCTTTTCAAACGCAACATGACCTGGGTCCTGTCGCGTTACCATGTCCTCATCCATCGCTATCCCGCCATGGGCGCCCGTCTCGAGGTTATGACCTGGCCGTCCGGGAAGCACGGCTATTTCGCCATCCGCGATTTCGAGGTTTCCGACGGAAGCGGCGGTCCCATCCTCTCGGCGACGAGCTCCTGGATGGTCATCGGCCTCGAGAAGAAGCAGGCGGTCAAGGTCGACGACGTCGTCGGCCCCGGCTACGCCGTCGAGAAGCGGGCCCTCGACGACCCGTTCGCCTCTCTTCCCGTCCTCTCCGCCCGCGAGTCCGAAGTGCGCTTCCGCGTCGAGACGGCCCACCTCGATTGGAACCGTCACGTCAACAACGCGGTTTATATCCAATGGGCGCTCGAGGGCGTCCCGCCGGACATCCTGATGAGCCGCCGGCCGATGGAACTCGAGGTCTCCTACCGAGCTGAAGCCCTCTACGGCGACGAGGTCCTGTCCGCGGCCCAGCGAGTCCCGGAGGGAGAGTCCGGTCCTCTGTTTCTCCATCAGATCCTCAACGCGGCCACGGGCGTGGAGCTCGCCCGGTTGAGGACACGCTGGGAATGAACGAGAGAATCCGGGAAAGGCCATGACAACGAAACGCGCCGCGACCGTTCTTTTCATCCTGCTCTTCGGCGCTCTCCTCGCCGCGCCGGCCGCCTCCGCCGGCGAGAAGGGCCAGAAGCCGAAACTCCCTGAGAACTACAAAAAATGGCTCGATGAGGAGGTCGTCTACATCATCGCGCCCCTGGAAAGAGACGTCTTCCTCAAGCTCCAGACCGACCGGGAGCGCGACCTCTTCATCGAAGCCTTCTGGAAACAGCGCGACCCGACTCCCGGGGACGCGGAGAACGAATTCAAGACCGAGCACTACCGCCGTATCGACCACGCCAACCGGTATCTCGGCCGGGACGCGCCGCGCCCGGGATGGAAGACGGACCGGGGCCGCATCTACATCATCCTGGGAGAAGCGCGGGACATCCAGAGATTCGAGGGGAAATCCTCGACCTACGACGCCGAGGTCTGGTTCTACCAGGGGAAAACGGACATGGGGCTGCCGGCGGGCTTCAACCTCGTCTTTTTCAAGGACGGCGGACACGGCGAGTACAAGCTTTACAGCCCGGTCGGCGACGGGCCCCAAGCCCTGCTGGCGGGCTATTTCGGCGGCCCCGATTATGCGCAAGCCTACGAGAAGCTGCGGGAGGTCGAGCCCGGCCTAGCCGCCGTCTCGCTCTCGCTCGTCCCCGGCGAAACCGGGGCCGTCTACGGCCAGCCGTCGATGTCGTCCGACCTCCTTATCCAGCGGATCGAATCGGCCCCGGCCCGCGGCGTCGAGGCCAAGTACGCCCAGAAATTCCTCCAGTATAAGGACCTCGTCGAGGTCGAGTACACCGCGAACTACCTCGACAGCGACAGCCTCTTCAAGGTCTTCCGCGACCCTTCGGGCCTCACCTTCGTCCATTATGCCGTCGAGCCCCGGCGGCTGTCCGTGAACCAGTACGAGAACAAGTACTATACGACCCTCAAAGTCAACGGCCGGGTCACGACCGCCGACGGCCGCCTCGTCCACCAGTTCGACAAAACCGTTTCCTTGGACATGACCGCCGAGCAGATGAAGGAGGCGAGCGGGGCGCCCTTCGATTTCCAAGACCTCTTCCCCCTCCTCGGCGGCGACTACAGCTTGTCCGTCCTGATCAAGAACGAGGCCTCGAAGGAGTTCACCGCTGTCGAGCAGGCCCTGCGCATCCCCCAGGGCGGAGCGGCCGTTCAACTGACCCAGCCGCTCCTCGGCTACAAAGTCGTTCGCCTGGAGCCGGCCGAGCGCCGGATGAAGGCCTTCCGCGTCGGCCCTTTCCAGATCTACTGCCAGCCGAACCGGGTTTTCGCGAGGAAGGAAACGCTGGCCGTCCTCTTCCAGATCAACAACTTGGCCGACGAGGTCGCAGCCCGTGGCGAGGTCAGGGTCGAATTCCTCAAGGACGGCCAGCCGTTCCGGGATATCCGCCGGAAGCCCTCGGATTACCCCGAATTGCCGACCGTCCTCGAGGAGGTTTCCCTCGCCGACTTCCCTCCCGCCCACTACATGGTGCGCGTCTCGATCGTGAACGCCGGCGCCGAGATCGTTTCGTCCACCGAGGAGTTCGACCTGTCTTTCGCCGAGTCCATCCCTCGGCCCTGGTTCTCTTCCCGCATCCTGCCCGAAGCGGGGGACCCGGTCTACCCAGAGATCATGGGCGCCCAACTCTTCAACGTCGGCCGCTACCAGGAGTCGCGTGTGTTCCTAGAGCGGGCCTTTCAGAAGAAGCCGGATTCGGAGGACACGGCGACAAACCTGGCTCGCGTGTATCTCGCGCTTGCCGACGCCGCGTCCGCCGCGAGGACACTCGCCCCCTTCATCGGTCCCCAAAAAACGGCGAAGTACGATACGTCCCTCCTCGCCGCCGAGGCCCTGAAGAGGACGGGCGAGTTCGGCCGGGCCGTCGAGCTTCTCGACCGAGCCATCGTGCACTTCGGCGTCAACGCCGTCCTCCTGAACTCGGCCGGGGAGTGCTACGCGGGCTTGGGAAAGATCAAAGAGGCATTGGCGGCCTTCGAAAAATCGCTCGAGCTCAGCCCCGACCAGCCCGAAGTCAGGAAAAGGGTCGAAGAGCTGAGGAAGAAAGTTCCGCTCTAGCCCTTGCCGGCCTTCGGCAAAGAAGCGGGGAGCGCCTCCTCGCGCGCGTAGACGACACCCACCTGCCGGAGCATCGTCTGGGCCTCGGCCTCCGGGATCTCCGATTTGACTTCGGCCGTGACGTCGCGGCCGACATAAAGCCGCTGGTTGAGCTCCTCGATGAGCGCGGTGATGCGGATGTAGACCTTGGCCGGGGCCTTGTCCAGGACGATGGTCACGTGGTTTTCGCGGATGACGACGAGCCGGACCTCCGGGAACTTAGCGATCTTCTTCGTGAACGCGGCCAGGCGCCGCTTTTTCCGGTTGCGGATGTACCGGTAAAAGAAGAGGGCTATGAAGGCCGGGCCGATGAGACCGCCCCAGTTGAAATTCGCGGCCACCAGAACGGCGGCCAGGGCAACGGCCCCGGCCAGGATGGCCAGCCCCTTGTAGCCGCCCGGGAACGACGTCTTCAGCCAATCAGCCCAGTTGCGCAGGCGGGTGCCGGCGGGGAGTCTCGGGCTCGTCCCCGTCTCGAGGTCGTGTTTCAAATGCCGGAGGTCCGCCGCCAGGGCGTGGGCGTCGGGATAGCGGTCGTCCGGGTTCTTCCGGAGGCAACGGAAGACGATGCGGTGGAGCTCGGGTGTGAGGTTGCGGCGGACGATGGTCACCGGCCTGGCCTCTTCATAGGCGATGGCGTGCATCGTGTCGAGGGGGGTCTCGCCCTTGAACGGCAGTTCGGACGTGACCATCTCGTAGAGGACGGTGCCGAGGGAGAAGATGTCGCTGCGGCGGTCGAGCTCTTTCCCCCGGGCCTGCTCGGGGCTCATGTAGCTGAGCGTGCCCATGACCGCCCCGGCCATGGTGTGGACCCGCCCGCGGGTCAGGGTTCGGTCGAGATCGGCGGACGCCGCCGGCTCCAGGGCTCCGGATTCGACGAGCTTGGCTAGGCCGAAGTCGAGGAGCTTGGCGTGGCCGTCCCGGGTGACCATGATATTGTCGGACTTGATGTCGCGGTGGAGGATTCCGGCGTCGTGGGCCTTGGCCAGGCCCTCGGCGATCTGGAGGGCGATCTCGATCGCCCCGAGGAGGTCGAGCTCGCCGTCGGCGATGAGCCGGCTGACGGTCCGGCCGTCGACGTATTCCATGGCGATGAACAGGTTCCCGTCGACTTCGTCGATGTCGTAGACCTGGGCGATGGCCGGGTGGGAGATGGCCGCCGCGGACCGGGCCTCGAGGAGAAAACGGCTCCGTCTCTCGGGATTGGCGACGAGGCCGGGTGTGATCGTCTTGAGGGCCACCAGGCGGTCGAGGCGGGTGTCCCGGGCCCGGTAGACGACCCCCATGCCGCCCTTGCCGAGCTGGGCTTCGACCCGGTAATGCTTGAGAGTTTTTCCGACCATGCCTTTTATCACTAAATATCATACGCGGGGATGGGGGGTCAATCGTTCCGTGGGGCGCAAGATTGAAATGGGAGCGTTTTTGGGATAAAAGAGAGAGATCTGCTTCTTGTGGAGGCGATCATGAGAACATCCGTACGGAATACGACTCTCGCCGTCCTCGTCCTCGCCCTGGCGTTCGGCACCTTCGCCTGCAGGAAGGATGCCGGCGGGCCGGCGGGGACCGCGGCGGGCAAAGGAGACCGGATGATGGAAGTCAAGAGAGAGCTTTTCGGACGTCTCGCCGACGGCACGGCCGTCGATATCTACATCCTGACCAATAAATCCGGGATCGAAGCCCGGGTCATGACCTACGGGGCGATCCTGGTTTCCCTCCGCCTGCCGGACCGGAACGGCGCTTTCGCCGACGTCAACCTCGGCTTCGACAACCTCGAGGGATACCTCGGGACGCATCCGTATTTCGGGGTCATCGTCGGCCGGTACGCCAACCGGATCGCCAAGGGCCGGTTCACCCTCGACGGGGTCGAATACACGCTGGCCCAAAACAATAACGGCAACAGCCTGCACGGCGGGCTCAAGGGCTTCGACAAGGTCGTCTGGAAACCCGAGCCGGTCCAAACCGCCGATGGCGTGGGTGTCAAGCTGACCTACCTGAGCAAAGACATGGAGGAGGGCTATCCCGGCAATCTCTCAGTCACGGTCGTCTACATGCTGACGAACGCCGACGAGCTCAAGATCAGCTACGAAGCCGAGACCGACAAGAAGACCCCCGTCAACCTGACCAACCACGCCTACTGGAATCTCAAGGGGGAGGGGAACGGCGACGTCCTCGGCCACGTGCTCCGGCTCGAGGCCGACTCGTACACGGCGGTCGATTCGGCGGCCAACCTCATCCCGACCGGCGAGATCTTGAGCGTGGCCGGGACGCCGTTCGATTTCACGTCCCCCCACGCGATCGGCGAACGGATCGCTCAAGTCGAGGGCGGTTACGATCACAACTTTGTCCTCCGCGGCGGCGGCGGGGAGCTGGCCCTGGCCGCGCGGGTCGAGGAGCCGGGAAGCGGGCGGGCGATGGAGATCTATACCGACCAGCCGGCCATCCAGCTCTACACGGGCAATTTCCTGGACGGCACGGTCGTCGGCAAGGGCGGCAAGGCCTACCAGAAGCACTACGCCTTCTGCCTCGAGACCCAGCATTTCCCTGATTCGCCGAACCACCCGAACTTCCCCTCGACTATCCTGGAGCCGGGGCAGAAATACCGCACCGTCACGGTCCACAAGTTTTACGTGAAATAAAACGAAATTCAGCGCTTCTCCGGGATGACCTCGAGCCAGTAGCCGTCGGGATCCTCGATGAAATAGATCCCCATCGCGGGGTTCTCGTAGCAGACGATGCCCATCTCTTTGTGTTTGGCGTATGCGGCGGCATAGTCGTCGACCGTGAAAGCCAGATGGATCTCGTTGTCGCCGAGGTTATAGGGTTCCTTCCGGTCGCGGAGCCAGGTCAGCTCGAGTCGATGGGACGTCCGGCCGTCGCCGAGATAGACGAGGACAAAGCTCCCGTCCTTGGCTTCGTGACGGCGGACCTCTTCGAGGCCGAGCGCGGACTTATAGAACACCAGGCTTTCTTCGAGATCCAGGACGTTGATGTTGTTGTGGGCGAAAGTGAATTTCATGGAGCCTCCCGGGAAAAGGATAGTCGAAATGCCGGGTCCCTGTCGAGGCTTAGCGGAAGAGTGGGGCAGCGAAGGGGGACATCACCCCTTGGCAGGTGTCCCCCGAGCAGCACCGAGCCGATCCAGTTAGCGGAGGCTCGGGGTGATGAAGCCCTCGATGAATGCGGCCACGAGCAGGAGCGGCAGGACGACGAGGAGAAACGAACGGAAGACGTTCCTGGCCAGGCTCTCCGTCGGATCGACGGCCGCGGGCGGCTGCGGCTGTTGTCCGTTCCTTCTTTGATGCCACGCGGCGACGGCCTTCTTCCCCATACCGGCCGAAAGATAGAGGCCGAGACTCGTCGTGTAGAGGACGGCGGTGAGCTCGAAAACACCGTGGGGGAGGATCTTGGTCAGGACGAGCCGGGGGACGTCGAGGCCCTGGTGTTTCGTGACGGAGACGAGAAGACCCAGGACGCCGCCGTTGAGGAGCGGGTCGAGGATGGGCAGGAAGAGGAAAGGGACCACGCCCGCCGCTATAGCGACGACGGAGGCGCGGGCGTTGTGGTAGAAGAGAGTCAATGCCAGGACGAGCGGCGAGCCCTGGAGCTTGATGTCCTTGAGCGCTCGGATCACGAAGTCCAGGGCCTTCTTTTCCTGTCCTGGACTAAGCATGAAAAAGACGAAGCCGACGACGAAGCCCGCGCCGAGGGCCCGCGCGGCGTACTTGAAATACTTCCTGTAGTGCTTGCGCCAGGCGTCCCGTTCTTCCCGGTAGAGACGCCTGATGAGGCCCGGCGGCCGCCCGGGGACGGGCGGCTTCCCGTTCGGGCCCTGCGCGAGATCCGGATCGCTCATCGATTTTTCCAGGGGCTAGCGGCCGACGAACTCCCGCTCGATCTGTTCCAATGTTTTTCCCTTGGTCTCCCGGACGCGGGACCTGATGAAGATGAAACCGAGGACGCTCGTCCCGGCGTAGATCCAGAACGTCCCGGCCGGGCCGAGGCCCTTGTTGAGGAGCGGGAAGGTGTAGGTTAGCACGAAACAGGCTGACCAGAGGGAAACCGTCGAAACGGACATGGCCGCGCCCCGAATACGGTTGGGGAAGATCTCCGAGAGGAGGACCCATGTCACCGGGGCGAGGGACAGGGCGTAGAGGGCCATGGCGACGACAACGAGGGCCAGGAGATGAACGCCCTTGCTGTGGAAGGCGTAGCTCGCGCCGATGAGGCCGAAGACGACGGCCAGACCCGCGGAGCCGGCCATCATCAGGGGCTTCCGGCCCAGCCTGTCGACGAGGCGGATGGCGATGAGGGTGAAGATCAGGTTGACCGTGCCGGTGATGACGATATTGAAAAGGACGTCGCTCACGCCGTAGCCCGCGGCGGTGAAGATCTCCTCGGCGTAATAGAAGATAACGTTGATGCCGCACCATTGTTGGTAGATCGCCAGGACGACGCCGACGACAAGGACCTTGGTCAGGCCCGGCCCGAGGAGAGAGCGGAAGTGGACCTTCCGGATCTCGCCGGTCGCCAGGGTGTCGCGGATCTCACCCAGGGCCTGCCCGGCGAAGCCGGTCCCGCCGACCCTGGCCAGGATCTTTTCGGCTTCCGCATCGCGCCCGTTCTTGACCAGCCAGCGCGGGCTTTCCGGGATGAGGAACATCAGCAGGAAGAAGAGAAAAGCGGGGACGGCCTCGGCGCCGAACATCCAGCGCCAGCCGGTCTGTCCGTTCCAGGAAGCGAGGATGTCGGCGGCCGTGGCCCCGGCCGGGACGGGCTTGGCGATGAGCCAGTTGACGAGCTGGGCGGCCAGGATGCCGATGACGATGGTCAGCTGGTTGACGGAGACGAACTTGCCCCGCATCGCGGCCGGCGAGATCTCGGCGATGTACATGGGCGAGAGGTTCGAGGCCAGGCCGATGGCGACGCCGCCGAGGATGCGGTTCCCGATGAAGAACGAGAAGCTCGGGGCCAAGGCGGTCAGGATGCCCGTCCCGGTGAAGAGGAACCCGGCCAGGATGAGGAGCCGTTTCCGGCCGAAACGGTCGCTCAGCCCGCCGGAGACGAGCGACCCGATGAGACAGCCGACGAGGGCGCTCGACATGGCCCAGCCGATCTGGGACGGTGTCGTCAGTCCGAAGAATTTCTCGTAGAAGGGCTTGGCCCCGCCGATGACGACCCAATCGTAGCCGAAGAGAAGCCCGCCCATGGCCGAGACGAGTGCCGTTGTCCAGATAAAGCGCATGTTGAAAGCGGGGCGTTCGCTCATGGCTTCTCCTAACGGTCCGGCGCCGGACTCCTGTCGGGGCCGCCGGATGACCCCGGAAAGGGATTTTTATACCAAATCAGGGGAAAAGTGTAGAAGTTTCGTCTAAAATAATGCTTGATTTGTGGTCTGATATCTGATATATTACGACTAAATAGAGGGCAGAGAGGCCGAAATCGACGGAAACCGCAGAGGATTCAACGTGATTGGCAGGATTTTCGACATCAAACGCTACTCGATCCACGACGGGCCGGGCATCCGGACGACCGTCTTCCTCAAAGGCTGTTCCGTGCGCTGTCTCTGGTGCCACAACCCCGAAAGCGTCGACCCCGGACCCGAGCTCATGCACTGGCCGGGACGGTGCTCCCGTTGTTACGCTTGTATCGAGGCCTGTCCGAAGGGCGCCATCGCCAAGGACGCCGCGGGCGCCGTCGTCATCGACAGGAAGGTCTGCGACCTCTGCGGCAAGTGCGCCGAAGCCTGCCTCTACGACGCCATGCAAATGGTCGGCCGCGAGATGAGCGTCGAGGACGTCCTGGCCGAGGTCGAGAAGGACCGGATTTTTTACGAACAATCGGGTGGGGGCCTGACGCTCTCCGGCGGTGATCCATTCGTCCAGTCCGGGTTCGCCGAAGCGCTCCTCGACGGTTGCCGCTCCCGCGGCATCCGCACGGCCGTGGACACCGCCGGCTTCTCCAGGAACAGTGTCCTCGACCGCATGGCCTCGAAGACCGACCTCATCCTCTACGACCTGAAGTGCATGGACGACGCGCGGCACAAAGAGCTCACCGGCGTTTCGAACGTCCCCATCATCGACAACCTGAAGCGCTTGGCCGTCGGCCGGACCGAAGTCTGGGTCCGCATCCCGCTTGTTGCCGGCGTCAACGACGACGACGACAATATCCGGCGGACGATCGCCTTTCTCTCGTCCTTGAAAACGATACGGCGGGTCGGCATTCTGCCCTACCATTCCGGCGGCCTGGAAAAGGCCCGCAGGATCGGGAAAGAATCGCATTTCCGGAAATTCGAGACCCCTTCCGAAGAGCGCATCGCCGCCGTCGAGGCCGCTTTCCGGGAGGCGGGTTTCGAGGTCCGGCGCGGAGGATGACCATGAACGAACGCATCAAGAAGCTCAGGGCGCAGACGCTCGAAGCCAAGCCGACGATCAGCGCCGAGCGGGCCAAGCTCGTCACCGAGTTCTACAAAAGACCCGAGACGCGCGGCCTGTCGAGCCCGATGCTGCACGCCCTGGCCTTCAAGCACATCATGGAGAATAAGAGCGTCGTCTTTAACGAGGACGAGCTCATCGTCGGGGAACGCGGCCCCGCGCCCAAAGCGACGCCGACCTACCCCGAGGTCTGCATCCACTCTCTCCAGGACCTTCAATACCTCAACGATCGGAAAAAGACCGCCTTCGCCTCCGACGAGGAGACGCGCCGGCTCTACGCCGAAGAGATCATCCCCTTCTGGAAGGGCCGCTCGCAGAGAGACCGGATCTTCGCCGAGATGACCCGGGAATGGATCGACGCCTACGAGGCCGGCGTCTTCACCGAGTTCATGGAACAGCGCGCCCCTGGCCACACCGTCCTCGACGGCAAGATCTACAGAAAGGGCATGCTCGACTTCAAGAAGGACATCGAAGCGGCCCTGGCCGGCCTCGACTTCATGAACGACCCGGTGGCCTACGACAAGCAGGAAGAGCTCAAGGCTATGGCTGTGAGCGTGGACGCCATCGTCGCCTTCGCCCGGAGGCACGCCGAGAAAGCAAGCGGGCTGGCGACGAGCGAGAAAGACGCCGTCCGGAAAAAGGAGCTTGAGAGGATCGCCGAAGTCTGCGACTGGGTGCCGGCTAACGCGCCGCGCGACTTCTGGGAGGCCCTCCAGGCCTACTGGTTCGTCCACCTCGGCGTCATCACCGAATACAACACTTGGGATTCCTTCAACCCGGGCCGTCTCGACCAGCACCTCGGACCGTTCTACCAGAAAGGGCTGGCCGACGGCACCATGACGAAGGAGAGCGCCCGGGAGCTCCTCCAGGCGTTTTGGGTCAAGTTCAACAACCAGCCCGCTCCGCCCAAGGTCGGGGTCACGGCCGAAGAGAGCGGCACGTATACGGATTTTGCCCTGATCAACGTCGGCGGCTTGAAAGAGGACGGGACGGACGGCGTCAACGAGCTGTCCTTCCTCATCCTCGACGTCATCGAGGAGATGCGCATCCTCCAGCCGAGTTCGATGGTCCAGATCAGCGCCAAGGGACCGGACTCGTTTCTCTTACGCGCGCTCAAGATCGTCAAGACCGGCTTCGGCCAGCCCTCGATCTTCAATACCGACGCCATCGTCCAGGAGCTCGTCCGGCAGGGCAAGTCCGTCGTCGACGCCCGGAACGGCGGTGCCAGCGGCTGCGTCGAGTCCGGGGCCTTTGGCAAAGAGGCCTACATCCTGACCGGCTATTTCAACCTGCCAAAGATCTTTGAGATCACCCTCGGAAACGGCGTCGACCCGAGGACGGGGAAGAAAATAGGGCTCGAAACGGGCGACCCGACGGCGTTCGCGGCCTTCGACGAGCTCTTCGAGGCCTTCCGCAAACAGATCCGGCACTTCGTTGACATCAAGGTCCGCGGCAGCAACGTCATCGAAAGGCTCTACGCCACGTATTTGCCCGCACCGTTCTTGTCCGTGCTCGTCGACGACTGCGTCAAGAACGGCAAGGACTACCATGCCGGAGGCGCCCGCTACAACACGAACTACATCCAGGGCGTCGGCGTGGGCACGATCACCGACATCCTCAGCGCCGTCCGTTACAACGTCTACGACAACGGCCATTTCACGATGAAGGAGCTCCTGGCCGCGCTCGAAAGCAATTTCGTTGGCTACGAGGCGCTCCGCCAGCGCGTCCTCAACCGGACGCCGAAGTTCGGAAACGACGACGACTACGCCGACAGCCTGATGAAGCGGGTCTTCGAGGCTTACTTCGAGGCGGTCGACGGCCGGCCGACGCCGCGCGGCGGCGCGTACCGGATCAACCTCCTGCCGACGACGGCCCACATTTACTTCGGGAAGATGACCGGGGCCACGGCGGACGGGAGACTGGCGGGGGATGCCGTTTCGGAAGGCGTTTCACCGGTCCAGGGCGCCGACCGCAAGGGCCCGACGGCGGTTATCAAGTCGCTCGGCAAGATGGACCACGTCCGGACGGGCGGGACGCTCCTCAACCAGAAGTTCACGCCCCAGCTTCTGGCCGACGACGCCGGCCTCGCCGCGGTCAAGGACCTGGTGCGGTCCTACTTCAGGATGATGGGCCACCACATCCAGTTCAACGTCGTCACGGCTGACCTCCTCCGCGAGGCCCAGGCCCAGCCCGAGAAGTATCGCGACCTCATCGTCCGCGTCGCCGGCTACAGCGACTACTTCGTCGACTGCAGCACCGAGCTCCAGGACGAGATCATCCACCGCACCGAGCACCAGGAGCTCTAGGCTCCGGCCGGGCCGCCCTGCGGCCCTTTATTGACGGACCGCCGCGACCTGTTGAATACTATTCCTGGCAGACGGCGTGATTGCGGCTGAAAGGAGCCCCCGATGGCGAAAGAAGTCCGAACTGAGGTCATGTTCAAGGGCGGGATGCGTTTCGACGGCAAGTCGGGCCGGGCCGGAAAGCCCGTGGCCATCGATTTCACTCCGGAAGGGGAGGCGATCGACGGCTATTCGCCCCTCGAGCTGCTCCTCACGAGCCTGGCCGGCTGCAGCAGCCAGGTTGTCGTCGGGCTCTTGAAGCGGATGGGCCAGGAGGTCCAAGACCTCACCGTTCGGGCCCGCGGCGAGAAGAAGGAGATCCACCCGACCGTCTTCACTTCGATCGAACTCGAGTTCGAGTTCCGCGGCGGCCGTATTACAGGCTCATCGGTCGAAAAAGCATTCGCGCTATCGGAAGAACGCTTCTGTCCCGTTTGGGTCATGCTCAAGACGAGCGTCCCCATCACGGCCAAGTACCGGCTCATGGCCGGCTGAAAACTTAGTTTTCCCCTTCGAATTTGAGAAAATCAGGACGGGCCGGTGTCCCTTCTATATGAGGGCAGAACATAAAATGAAGCATTGACATATCTCGGATATGTATTTATAATATGTATTGGAGATATGCATGAGGACGACATTGATTATCCCTGACGACCTGATGAACGACCTGATGGAGGAAACGGGCGAGAAGAGCAAAACCCTTCTTGTCCGCCGTTCCCTCGAAGAGATGCTCCAACGGGTCCGCCGCGAGAACTTGAAGCGCTTGCGGGGGACCATCCCCTTGGATATCGACCTGGAAACCCTGCGGACGAAAGACCTCACGTGAAGCCGGAATATTTCATCGATACGAGTGTCTGGATCCCCTATTTTCGGGAAAGCGGATCAGAACATGGAGATTTCATCGATGAGCTCATCGACGAAAGTCGCGTTCATATCAATGGTATCGTCCTGGCCGAGCTCCTGACTGGAGCGAGGAGTTCGGCCGAGCTCGACCGGCTGGCCTCGGCGCTGGCCGGACTGAAGCTCCTTCCGAGCGACCGGGCCTCCTCCGAGTCCGCCGGTCGCAGCGGGTTCGCGTTGAAGAAAAAAGGCATATCCGTTCCGTTGAGCGATATCATCATCGCCACGGACTGCATTGACCACGACCTCGTCCTCATCGAATCGGATAGGCATTACGCGGCGATCGCCGCCCATCTCCCTCTCAAGCGGTACGCCCAACAAGTGCCTATTCCGGGATGATCTATCAAGATCGTCATGATCAAGACGACGCTCGTCGTCCCCTGCACATCGGTCTTCCTGGAACTCGACTGCGGCTATTGGGGCCCCGAGGCCGAGGCCAAGATGCGCGAGAAGATGAAGTGAGCCTTTAGGGTGTGACGATGACCTTGAGGACGCCGTCGCGGCGCGCCGCGGCGGTCTCGTAGGCCGCGCCGGCTTTATCGAGCTTGAAGAAGTGGGTGGCCAGAAAGCCCGGCTTAACCCGGCCCGCGTGGATCATGCCGACGGCTTTCTCCAGGCACTTGTTCTGGCGCCGGACGTTCTGGACGCGGATCTCCCGGCGACGCACTTTGGAGCTGTCGAAGGATACGCGCGGCTCGAGGGGGATGCCGACGACGACGAGCGTCCCGCCGGGCTTGAGCAGGGCGACGGCCTGGTCCAGGGCCGCCTGGTCGCCGCAGCACTCGAAGACGATGTCGAGACCGAGGGATTCGCAGCCGAGGATCTTGGCGACGACGTCCTCGCGGTCGGGATTGCCGGCCCAATCGGCCCCAGCCATTTTGGCAGCCTTGACCCGGGCTTCGACCTTGTCCGTCATGAAGAGGGCCCCGGCGTCCTCCGCCTTGAGAACCATGGCCGCGCACAATCCGATCGGCCCGGCCCCGAGGATCCCGGCTGTTTTCCCGCGGACCGACCCGGCTAGCCCGGCTGCATAGAGGGCGATCGAAAGAGGCTCGGCCAGCGCTCCCTGGACGACGCTCATTTTCGCCGGCAGGGGGACGCAATTCCTCTCCGGGGCCAGGGCGAACTCGGCCATGCCGCCGGTGAGCTCGCCGTAGTGGCCGAGGAAAAGGAGTTTCCGGCAGGTGTGCGGCCGGCCCGTCTGGCACTGGTCGCACGTCCCGCAGGAGACGGCCGGCTCGACGACGACCGCGTCGCCCGGCTTGACCCGGGTGACGCCCCGGCCTACGTCCTCGACGACCCCGGCGCACTCGTGCCCGGGGATGAAGGGGTAGGACACCCGGTCGCCGCCGACGGAGCCGGAGAGGAAGTAGTGGAGATCGCTGCCGCAAACGCCGACGGCTTGGCATCGGACGAGGACGTCGTCGTCCCGGACGACGCACGGCGCAGGCACCTCGCGGATCTCGATCGTCCGGACACCGGTCAGGAAGGCGGCTTTCATGGCTGCCCTATTATAATGCAGAACGGCCCGATTCCGGAAGACTCGGCCCTTTGACACCGGCCCGGCAGGTTGATATAGTTCCGGCGTCTTCGAGGAGGCACGCATGAAAAAGCAATTCTCGGGGCGTTTGTTCGCCATCGTCATCCTGCTCGTCCTTTTTTCCGTCCAGATCGGCGCCCAGGAAAAGCTCGACCTCCAGATGGTCCAGCGCATCCGCAAGGAGGGGCTCGAGAATTCCAAGATCACGGATCTCCTGATCTATCTCTGCGACGTCTACGGCCCACGGCTCCCAGCCTCGCCGCAGTACCTCAAGGCCGGGGAATGGGTCGTCGGCAAGGCCAAGGAGCTCGGCCTGGAGAACGCGCAGATGGAGACCTACGGCACGTTCGGCCGCAGTTGGGAACTCCAGAAGTTCTACGCCGCGATGACCGCTCCCCAGTACATGCCGCTCATCGCCTTCCCGAAGGCCTGGACGCCCGGGACGAACGGTGTCCTCAAGGGCAACGCGGTCCTGCTCAACGTCAAGAAACCCGCCGACTTGGACAAGTACAAGGGCAAGCTCAAGGACGCCATCGTCCTGACTCAGGCGGCGCAAGATATCCCGATCTCCTTCGACCCGGTCGCTTCCCGGCTTTCGGACGAAGACCTCAAAAAACTTGTCCTGGCCGCCGAGCCCGGCGCGCGCTCGCCGTATACCGCCCGGATGGAGGAGATGATGGCCCAGCAGCAGCTCCAGCAGGCGGTGACCAAGTTCCTCCAGGCCGAAGGGGCCGGAGTCGTCCTCGAGCCCAGCCGGGGCGGGAAGGACGGGACGGTCTTCGTCGCGAGCGGCGGGTCCCGCACAAAGGGCGCCCCGATGCCGCTGCCGACCGTCGTCGTTGCCCTCGAACACTACAACCGGATCGCCCGCATCCTGCAGAAGGATATCCCCGTCGCGATGGAGGTCGAGGTCCAGGCCCGGTTCACGGACGACGACCAGCCGGGCTACAACGTCGTCGCCGAACTCCCGGGCGTGGATAAGAAGCTCAAAGCCGAGGTCGTCATGCTGGGCGGCCACTTCGACACTTGGCACTCGGGCACGGGGGCCACGGACGACAGCGCCGGATGCGCCGTCGCCTTCGAGGCGGTCAGGATCCTGAAGGCGTTGGGCGTCCAGCCCCGCCGCACGATCCGCCTGGCCATGTGGGACGGCGAGGAACAGGGCTTCGTTGGCTCGCGCGGCTACGTCACGAACCATTTCTTCGACAGGGGGAAGAAGGAAAAGAAGCCGGACTACGACAAGCTCGCGGCCTACTTCAACTTCGACAACGGCAGCGGCAAGATCCGCGGCATCTACGCCCAGGGCAACAGCGCCGTGGCCCCGATCTTCGAGGAGTGGCTCAAGCCCATCCACGACCTCGGCGCCACGACCGTGACCCTCCGCAACACGGGCGGCACCGACCACCTGTCCTTCGACGCCGTCGGCCTGCCCGGTTTCCAGTTCATCCAGGACGACCTCGAGTACGACACCCTCACCCACCACTCGAACATGGACGTCTACGACCACCTGTCGCGGGGAGACCTGATGCAGGCGGCGACGGTCATGGCCTGGTTCGTCTACAACGCGGCCATGCGCGAGGAGAAACTGCCGAGGAAATACTTCGACCCGAACGCGCCTGCGCCGACGCGCAGCCGGAACTGAGCCCGCGGCGGCAGACGACCAGGGGGTCCGGACCTAGAACGGATTCTCGGTCCGGTAGAGCATCCCGGCCGGCCGGTTGAAGGAGATGTCCTCGACGCCGAGCATGCGCATGGCTGCCCAAAGCGCTTTCCCGGCGTGGTCGAAGGCAATGGCCGCGTGGTGGGGGAAGCGCTTCTCGATGAGGACATGCCGGTAGAACCGCCCCATCTCCTTGATGCCGATGACGCCGATGCCGCCGAACGACTTGGGATCGATATCGAGGACCTCGCCTTCGGCCATGTAGGACCGCAGGACCGTGTCGGACGTCGACTGGAGCCGGAAGATCGTCATCCTGCCCGTCTTGATCCGGCCCTCGAGCGTCCCCCGGGTGATGTTCGGGTCTTTACCGGGTTCCATGAGCCGGTGCATGATGAGCTGGTAGCGCATCTCCGGGTCGAGCATGCACGGCGCCGGGGTGTTGCCGCAGTGGAAACCCATGAACAGGTCGGTGGGCTTGTAGCCTTTCATCGCCTTCTTGGCCCCGGCGATCATATCGTAGGGGACGGTGTTGTTGATGTCGAGGAGGGTCGCCGGCAGCTCCGTCGCGCACGTGCAGATGTACTCGCTGAGGGCGCCGTAGATGTCGACTTCGCAGGCGACCGGGATGCCCCGCGCGGCCAGCCGCGAGTTCACGTAGCAGGGAACGAACCCGAAAAAGCTCTCGAACGCCGGCCAACACTTGTCGGCGAAGACGCCGTATTCCGATGCCCCAAGGTTGGCCGCCCTGAACTTGAGCAGGGCGACCTCGAACTGGGCCAGCTTGACCAGAATGTCGGGATATCGGTTCCCGGCGCCGAGCTCGCGGGCCATGTCCGCTGCTATGGCTTTTATCTTGGGGTCGCCCTCGGCCTGGCGGAAGATGTCGACGAGGTCGAGCTCGCTGTTCTCCATGACCTCGACGCCGAGGTCGTAGAGGGGCTTGATGGGCGCGTTGCAGGCCAGGAAATCCTGGGGTCTCGGTCCGAAGGAGAATATCTTCAACTTGGCCAAACCGAGGATGATCCGGGCGACGGGCACGAAACCGGCGACCATCGCGGCCACCTCTTCCGGCGTGCCGACCGGATACTCGGGGACGTGGGGCCGGAGCTTCCTCAGGCCCGTGTTGTAGGAGGTGTTGAGCAGGCCGCAGTAGGCGTCGCCCCGTCCACCGACCAGGTCTTTCCCCGATTCCTCGGCGGCCGCGGCGTACATCACCGGCCCGCCGAACTTCTGGGCCAGGATCGTCGTCGGGCCCTCGGGTCCGAAGTTGCCGAGGTAGAGGACCAGAGCGTTGACGTTCTTCGCCCGGACTTCTTCGAGCGCTTGAAGCGCGTCTTTCTCGTTCTCGACGATGGTCGGGATCCGGACGACGGCCAGGCCGGCCTTGCGGCACTCTGCGGCGACGCGGAGCTGGCGTTTTCGGGAGAGTTCGATCGGGAAGCAGTCGCGGCTGACGGTGACGAGGCCGAGGCGCACCTTGGGCATGTTAATCATGATCGGTCTCCTTCTTCTGTCCGTAGTAAGCCTGGGGTCCGTGCTTTCTGAGGTAGTGCTTTTCCTGGATATAATGGTCGAGGGGCGCGAGGTCGCGGTCGAGGGCTATCGTGCCGTAGGCCATCTTGGCCACGCGCTCCAGGACGAGGGCGGTCTCGACGGATTCCGCGGACGTCCGGCCCCAGGCGAAAGGCCCGTGCCCGGCGACGAGGACCGCGGGGAGTTCCAGGGGGTCGACTCCGGCGAACCGTTCGACGATGATCTTCCCCGTGTTCCGCTCGTAATCCTCGACGACCTCGGCTTCGACGAGAAGCCGGGTCAGCGGGACCGGCCCGTGGAACTGGTCGGCGTGCGTCGTTCCGAAACAGGGGATCTCCCGCCCCGCCTGGGCGAACATCGTCGCGTACTCGCTGTGGGCGTGGGCGATGCCGCCAACCTGGGGGAAGGCCTTGTAGAGCTCGACATGCGTCGGTGTGTCTGAGGACGGACTGAGCCAGCCCTCGACGACGCGGCCCTCGAGATCGACGAGGACGATGTCGTCCGCCTTGAGGCTCTCGTAGGGGACGCCGCTCGGTTTGATGGCCACGATGCCTCGCCGCCGGTCGATGCCGCTGACGTTGCCGAACGTCAGGATGACCAGCCCGGACTTCACCAGGTCCAGGTTGGATTTCCAGACGGCTTCCTTCAGTTCGCTGAGCATTTTCTCATCTCCTCTGGCGGTCCTTGATGGTCAGGAGGCCTTTCATGACGTTGTAAAGACCGCCGCTCCACTCCTTCGTCCCGAACGCGTCGTGGAGCTCCCGGTAGAGGCCGTAAAGCTCGAGGTAGACCTTGTGGTTCGCGGCGTTCGGCCGGAAGCTCGTTCTCCTCAGCCCGCCCATCGCCGCCTGGGCCTCGGCGAAGGTCGCGTGCCCGCCGCCCTTCCGCCCCGCGACCACGGCCCCGGCCATGGCCGCACCCAGAGCGCATGTCTGGGCGGAGCGGGCGATTTTCATCTCGAGGCCGGTCACGTCGGCGTAGACTTGCATGGCCAGCGGGTTCTTCTCGGCGATGCCGCCGCAGTTGACGACGTCGCGGACCGTGACCCCGAACTCCTCGAAACGGCGGATGATGGTCAGGGCGCCGAAGGCCGTGGCCTCGATAAGGGCCCGGTAGATCTCCTCGGGCCGGGTGCGGAGCGTCAGCCCGACGAGAAGGCCGGTCAGGCGCTGGTCGACGAGGACGGTCCGGTTGCCGTTGTGCCAATCGAGGGCGAGGAGGCCCGATTCCCCGGGCTTGAGGGCGGCGGCCTTCCGGGTCAGGGCGGCATGGGAGCCTTTCTTCGGGCCGCCCGGCTCGATTTCGTTGACGAACCAGTTGAAGATGTCGCCGACCGCGGACTGTCCGGCTTCGAGTCCCAGGTACCCCGGCAGGACCGAGCCGTCGACGATGCCGCAAAGCCCGGGGACGTCGGGAAGCTTCTTCGACGTCGGCCAGACGCAGATGTCGCAGGTGCTCGTCCCGATGATCTTGACGAAACGGCCCGCCTCGACGCCCGAGCCGACGGCGCCGAGGTGGGCGTCGAAAGCGCCGACGGCCACGGCGATCCCCGGCCGGAGGCCGAGCTTCTTGGCCCATTCTTTGGTCAGGCTGCCAGCGGCGATGTCGGCGGTGTAGGTCTTCTGGTAGAGACGGTCGCGAAGCTCGCCCAGCCGAGGGTCGAACTTGGACAGGAAGGCCTTGGCCGGAAGTCCGCCCCAGCGGTCGTTGAACATCGCCTTGTGGCCGGCCGCGCACCGGCTCCTTTTCATCCTCAAGGGGTCGGCGACTCCGGTCAGCAGGCCCGGGATGTAGTCGGCGCACTCGACCCACGAATAAGCGGCCGCGGCGACCTTCGGGTCCGTCCTCAGACAGTGGAGGATCTTGCTCCAGAACCACTCGGAGGAATAGGTCCCGCCGCACTTGGCCAGGTACTCGGAGTGCTCGGCGGCGGCCAGCGCGGTGATCTCCGCGGCTTCGGCGTGGCCGGTGTGGTCTTTCCAGAGCCAGGCGTGGGCGTTGGGGTTTTTCTTGAATTCTTTATAAAGGGCGAGGGGCTTGCCGGCCCGGTCGACGGGCAGGGGAGTCGAGCCCGTCGTGTCGACGCCGATGCCGACGATATTTTCGGGCTTGAAGGGCCGGCTTTTCTTCTTCGCTTCGTCGATGGCCTCGGGCACGGCCGTTTCGATGCCCAAGATCCAGTCGGCCGGGTTCTGCCGGGCCAGGTTCGAGTCCTTTGGGTCGAGGAGGATTCCCGCCGCGCCGCTCGGATAGCTGAAAATGGCGGTCCCGACCTCGTTGCCGTTCGCGACGTCGACGATGAGGGCCCGGACGGAATTGGTGCCGAAATCGAGGCCGAGCGCGAATTTGGCGATTTTCATGTCCGTGAACCTCCGCTTGCGTACGATCGCCGGCTGCTGCCAGCCAATATTATACCCACCGGGGGGGCGGGGGCAACTCCCGAAAGAGGGACCGTCCTAAGAGGGACAGTCCCGCTCCGGGGACAGTCCCTCTTAGGGCTGTCCCTCTTTAATTATTTGAAATATAATCTATCAGCGACATCATGTTTCCGGACAGGGGAGGACCCATGAAAACCCGTCACCATGTGCCCGCCGCCGTCGCGGCCGCGCTCCTATTCATCCTCGCGGCCGGTTACGCCCAGCAGGCCCCAGCGCGGTTCAACGAAGACCTGTTGAAAGGCTTCACTTACCGGGCGCTCGGGCCCTACCGGGCCGGGTCCTGGGTGACGAGCTTCGCCGTGCCGAGCGTTCCGGTCCGCGAACATCTCTATACGCTCTACGTCGGGACGCGGAACGGCGGCGTCTGGAAAACTGTCAACAACGGGACGACCTTCGAACCCGTTTTTGACGGCCAGCCGAAGCTCTCGATCGGCGACGTGGCCGTGGCCCCGTCCGATTCGAACATCGTCTGGGTCGGGACGGGCGAGGCCTATTGCGCCCGGAGCTCGAACTCGGGAGACGGCCTGTGGAAGTCCATCGACGCCGGGAAGACCTGGACGAACATGGGGCTCGCCGATTCGCACCACATCGTCCGGATCGTCATCCACCCGGCGAACCCCGACGTCGTCTACGTCGCGGTCATGGGCCATCTTTTCTCGCAAAACGCCGAGCGCGGCGTCTTCAAGACGACCGACGGCGGGAAGAACTGGCAAAAGGTCCTCTATGTCAACGATAAGATCGGCGCCGTCGAGCTGGCCATGGTCGACTCGACGCCCGACGTCCTCTACGCCGCGATGTACGACAAGGTCCGCCTGCCCTGGCATTACGAGCTTGGCGGCCCGGAGAGCGCGGTCTATAAGACGACGGACGCGGGGAAGACGTGGGCCCGCCTCGGCGGCGGCCTGCCGACGGGCCGGATCGGTCGGATCGGCCTCGACGTCTATCAAAAGGACCCGAATATCCTCTATGCTGTCGTCGAAAACGGCAACCGCCGGCCGCCGACGGTCCAGGAGGCCGAGCAAGACAAGAGGCGCGGCGTCGAGCCGGCGCCCCGGACGGCCGGAAACGAGGTCTTCCGCACGGACGACGGCGGCAAGTCCTGGCGCAAGGTCAACGCCGGATATGAAGCAACCCTCAACAAAGCCCCTTATTCCTTCAATCAGCTCCGTCTCGACCAAAACGATACGGAGACGGTCTATATCACCGGGCAATCCCTGGCCTCGACGAACGACGGCGGCAAGACGTGGAAGGGACTCGACTGGCCCTCCGACGGGGTCATGCCCCGCGCTTTCGGCGACTGGCGTGCCATGTGGGTCGACCCGCTCGATTCGAACCGCCTCATCTTCGGCTCGGACGGCGGCGTCAACATCTCCTACGATCGGGGCAAGACGAGCCACCACGCCTATAACCTCCCCTTGACCGAGTTCTACGCTGTCGGCGTGGACATGGAGGACCCCTACAACATCTACGGCGGCCTGCAGGACCATGATTCTTGGAAGGGCCCATCGAACGGCTGGGCCGGCGAGATCTCGCTCGCCGACTGGGTGACGGTCGGCGGCGGCGACGGCATGTACAACTGTGTCGACCCCTCGGATTCGCGCTGGCTCTATAACAACCGGGAGATGGGCACGATGTGGCGGCTCGACCAGAAAACCGGGGTCCAGACCGGGATCACGCCCAGTCGGGAAAAGGGACAGAAGCCGTTGCGCTTCAACTGGACGCCGCCGATCGCCCTGTCGCCCCACAACCCGGCCATCGTCTACACCGGCGCCGAGGTCGTTTTCCGCTCCCTCGACCGCGGCGACCACTGGCAGGAGATCAGCTCCGACCTGACGACCAACGAGGACGCGAAACAGCACGGCGAGGGCTTCATTTCTTTTTGCACACTGACGACGCTGGCCGAGTCCCCGGTTGCGCCCGGGGTCATCTGGACGGGCTCGGACGACGGCAAGGTCCAGGTCACTCGGGACGGCGGAGCGACCTGGCTCGACCGGACGGCGAAACTCGCCGCGGCCGGCGGGCCGGCCAGCTTCTGGGTCAGCCGCGTTTTCCCGTCGGCCCACGCCGCGGGCACCGCGTTCGTGACCAAGACCGGCTGGCGCCTGGACGACTATCGGACGTCGATCCACAAAACGGCCGATTTCGGCGAGACGTGGACATCGATCGCCGGGAACCTGCCGGCCGGGAAACCCATCAACGTCGTCGTCCAGGACCGGAAGAACGCCGACCTCCTCTTCGTCGGGACCGAGTGGGGCGTCTACGTGACGATCGACGGCGGGAAGGCGTGGCGTCCGTTCATGGCCAACATGCCATCGGTCAAGGTCACCGATATGACCATCCACCCGCGCGAGAACGACCTCGTCGTCGCGACCTACGGCCGGGGCGCTTACGTGACCGACATCACGCCGCTCCAGGAGCTGACGGCCGCCGTCCTGGAGGAGGACGTCCATCTCTTCGATGTCGAGCCGAAGACCCAACGCGTCACGGGCGGCATCGGCAATTACCAGCTCCTCGGCGACAGCCACCTGTTCACACCCAACGAGCCGAACGCCTTCGCTATCAACTACTATCTCAAGGCCAAGGCCGCCGGCCCGGTCAAGGTCACCGTGACCGACCCGTACGGGACGGTCCTGGCCGAGCTCACGGGCAAGGGCGAGCCCGGCTTCAACACCGTGTCCTGGGGCATGCGCGCCCAGAGGCCCGGCCAGCAGCCGGGACGTTTCCAGGGCATGGGCGCCGGCCTCGTCGCGCCGGGAGAGTACGTCGTCACGCTCGATGTCGGCGGCAAAACGCTGACCAAGAAAACACGGATCCGTTATCGCCAGGGCTGGACTGTCGGTCCGGTGCCGGTGGTCATCTATTGAAACTCGAGTGATGAGGGAGCTTTTCCGCCCGGAAGGCCGAGCCCCGGGCGGCGGAGATCTCGGGAGATTCCGCTGATCAAGACCGACACGCTGCGAGGCCTTGCGGCAGTCCTCCTTTCGGCCGTTTTCGTTTCTTCGACCGCGGCGGCCGGGAAGAAGGACTACCCGATCACCCCGGTCCCGTTCACCGCCGTGAAACTCACGGATGGTTTTTGGGCGCCGCGGATCGAGACGAACCGCGCCGTCACCATCCCGGCCATCTTCAAGAAGTGCGAGGAAACCGGGCGTATCGACAATTTCGCCATCGCCGGCGGGCTGCTCAAAGGCGAATACAGGGGCGAGCGCTACAACGACACGGATGTCTACAAAACGATCGAGGGTGCGTCGTACTCCCTCATGGTCCATCCCGACCCGGAGCTCGACCGTTACCTCGACGGCGTTATCGCCAAGATCGCGGCGGCCCAGGAACCTGACGGCTACCTCTACACGCCGCGGACGGCCAGCCCCGGGAAGCTCCAGCCCGGCATCGGCGCCGAGCGCTGGGCGGAGCTGGCCGTGAGCCACGAGCTCTACAATGCCGGACATCTCTATGAGGCGGCCGCGGCTCACTTTCTGGCCACGGGGAAGCGCTCTCTCCTCGACGTCGCCCTCAAGAACGCCGACTTGGTCGCGCGGACCTTCGGCTCGGGACCGGCGAAGAAGCAGGGATTTCCCGGCCACCAGGAGATCGAGCTGGCCCTGGTCAAGCTTTATCGCTTGACGGGAAAAGCGGCCTATCTCGACCTGGCCAAGTACTTCCTCGACCAGCGGGGCCGGGGCCTCAAGCTCATCCAGTACCCGCCCGGGAACCGTTTCGCCATCTACAACGACCCGACCCAGATCCAGGCCCACAAGCCTGTCCTCGAGCAGGACGAGGCGGTCGGGCACGCCGTGCGCCTGACTTACATGGCCTCGGGCATGGCCGACGTCGCCGCCCTGACAGGGGACCGCGCTTATTTCGACGCCGTCAAGAAGCTCTGGGAGAACGTCGCGGGGAAAAAGATGTACCTGACGGGCGGCATCGGGTCGCGTCACGACGGGGAGCGGTTCGGCGATAATTACGAGCTGCCCAACCTCACCGGCTATCTCGAAACGTGCGCCTCGATCGGGATGGCCTTCTGGAACCAGCGCATGTTCCTGCTGACCGGCGACGCCGCCTATCTCGACGTCATGGAGCGGGTGATGTACAACGGCGTCTTATCGGGCGTGTCGCTCGACGGGACGCTCTTCTTCTATCCCAACCCGCTCGAGTCGGACGGAAAATACAAGTTCAACAAAGGCCGGGCCGGCCGCGCGCCCTGGTTCGGCGTCGCCTGCTGTCCCGGCAATGTCAGCCGGTTCCTGCCCTCGGTGCCGGGCTATGTCTACGCCACGCGCGGCGATATCCTCTACGTCAACCTGTTCATTGCCGGCGAGGCGAAAATCGATTTGGCCGGACGGGTCGTAAGCATCAGACAGGAAACGCGCTATCCGTGGGACGGAAAAGTCGGGATCGTTGTCGACCCGGAACGCGAGGGGGAGTTCGCCCTACATGTCCGCGTTCCCGGCTGGGCCCGGACGAGCCCCGTGCCGACCGATCTCTATAGGTTCGACGAGCGCGGTGACGCCAAGGTCGCGGTCCGCGTCAACGGCAAGGCCGTCGACATGAACCTCGAGAACGGCTTCGCCCGCATCCGCCGCGTCTGGAAAAAAGGGGACAGGGTCGAGGTCGTTTTCCCGATGGACGCGCGCCGGGTCATCGCTCATCCGTCGGTCAAGGACGACGCGGGTTTCGTGGCCGTCGAGCGTGGGCCGCTCGTCTACTGTGCCGAGGCGCCCGACAACGGCGGCCGGGCGCTCAACATCGTCCTGCCCGATAAAACGGCGCTGCGGCCGGAGGAGCGGGCCAGTCTTCTCGGCGGCATCGTCGTCCTCGCGGGAGAGGCGCTCGCGGCTGACCCAGCGGCCGTCTCGAGGGTCGGCGAGGCCGTTGGAAAGGACGCCGCCGCCGATGACGAGGAAGAGACTCCGCCTTCTTCCCGACGCGTGCTCGCTCCGGGAGCCGAGCTCAAGCCGCATCGCCTCGTCCTCATCCCTTACTATGCCTGGGCGCACCGCGGCGAAGGCGAAATGGCTGTCTGGCTATTTAAATAAGGAAGGTCCCCATGAACAAAACGAGCACGGCGAAAGGTCTGATCCTGACGCTTCTCCCGACTCTTTTGGTGACCTGTACTCAGGCGCCCAAGGCCGATTACCCGGCCAAGCCCGTGCCCTTCACCGATGTCCACCTGACCGACGCGTTCTGGGCGCCCCGATTGGAGACAAACCGGACCGTGACCATCCCCCACAATTTCAAGCAGGGTGAGGATACCCAGCGGGTCAAGAACTTCGAGCTGGCCGCGGCCGCGCAGGCCGGAGCCAAGGACCTCAAGTTCTGCACCGTTTACCCCTTCGACGATTCCGACGTCTACAAGGTCATCGAAGCCGCCGCATACTCCCTGGCGACCCACGCCGACCCGGAGATGGAAAAGTACATCGACGGGCTCGTCGCCAAGATCGCCGCGGCCCAGGAGCCCGACGGTTACCTCTACACATCGCGGACGATCGGCGGTCCTCCGCCCCAGAGCTGGCTGGGCAAGGAGCGCTGGTCGAACCTCTACATGAGCCACGAGCTCTACAACCTCGGCCACCTCTACGAAGCGGCCGCCGCCCACTTCCAGGCCACGGGGAAAAAGAACCTCCTGGCGATTGCCACGAAGAGCGCCGACCTCGTCGCCAAGGAATTTGGTCCCGGCAAGCGGACCAATCCCCCAGGCCACGAAGAGATCGAGATCGGTCTGGTCAAGCTCTACCGGGCTACGGGAAAAACGAAATACCTCGATCTGGCCAAGTTCTTCATCGACGCCCGGGGCAAAACCGAAGGCCGCATCCCCTACGGCCGCGAGGGCCGTCAACAGCTGCTCTACGGCGAATACGCCCAGGATGACAAGCCCTTCGTCGAACAGACAACGGCCGTCGGGCATGCCGTCCGGGCCGGCTACCTCTACGCCGGCGCGGCCGACGTCGCCGCTCTGACCGGGAACCAGGCTTACGTCGCGGCCCTCGACAAGATCTGGGCCGACGTCGTCGGGACGAAACTCTACATCACCGGCGGCATCGGCGCGGCCGGCGCCTGGGAAGGCTACGGCCCGGCCTACCGCCTGCCGAACGCCAGCGCCTACGCCGAAACCTGCGCCAACATCGCCGCGTTCCTGTGGAACTCGCGCATGCTTCGCCTGGAACTTGACGCGAAGTACGCCGATGTCATGGAGCGCATCCTCTATAACGGCGTCCTGTCCGGCATTTCGCTCTCCGGGGACAAGTTCTTCTATCCCAATCCGCTCACGTCCTATGGCCAACACGAGCGCACGCGCTGGTTCACCTGCGCCTGCTGTCCGCCAAACGTCGCCCGCATCCTGGCCTCCGTGCCGGGATACTTCTACGCCGCCTCTGGCGACAGGGTTTACGTCAACCTCTTCGCCCAGGGGACGGGCAAGCTTCGGGCGGGCGGAACGAACATTGAGATCGTCCAGACGACCGACTACCCCTGGAAGGGCGACGTCCGTATCGAGGTCAAGCCTGGAAAAGCGGCCGACTTCACTCTCGCCGTCCGCATTCCGGGATGGGCCGTGAACCGGCCCGTGCCGTCCGACCTCTACACCTATCCGGAAGCGGCGGAAGGCGCGCCGGCGCTCAAGGTCAACGGCGAGGCCGTGGAGATCCTGGTCGAGAAGGGCTATGCCCTCATCAGCCGGAAGTGGCAGGCCGGCGACGTCGTCGAGCTCAGCCTGCCCATGCCCGTGCGCCGGGTCGCGGCCAACGACGCCGTCGAGGAGGATCGCGGCCGGGTCGCCGTCGAGCGCGGCCCGCTCGTCTACTGCGCCGAATGGCCGGACAACGACGGCCGGGTTTCGAATATCGTTCTTCCGGACGGCGCCCCCCTGGCCGCGGAAGTGCGGCCCGACTTCCTCAACGGCGTCGTTGTCATCAAGGGCGAGGCCGAGGCCTTGAGCGAGAAAGGCGGGAAAGTCGTCGCCGAGAAGAAACCGCTGACCCTCATCCCGTATTACGCCTGGGCCAACCGGGGCAAGGGCGAGATGACCGTCTGGCTGGCCCGTAATCCTGCGAAAGCGCGGATTGCCCGGGAGCCCGGTCTCTCGGCCAAGGCCAAGGTCACGGCGTCCGAGAAGGCCGTCAACCCGCGGCGCGTGAACGATCAATTCGAGCCTGAAGGGTCTGACGACGTTGCGAGCTACATGCACTGGTGGCCGAAAAAGGGGACGCTCGAGTGGCTCGAGTACGCGTTCGGGCCGCCCGTCCGCGTGTCCGAATCCTCCGTCTACTGGTTCGACGACACGGGCGGCGGTGAGTGTCGTGTGCCGGCCTCATGGCGGCTGCTCTACAAGTCCGGCGAGAACTGGCTTCCGGTCAAGGCCGCCGGCGGATACGGTGTGGCCAAGGACGCCTGGAACACGGTGAAATTCGCGCCGATGCGGACGACGGCCCTGCGCCTCGAAGTCCAGATGCAGAAGGACTGGTCGGCCGGCGTCCACGAGTGGAAGGTCAAGTAGACGGTCCGGGGATCACTCCCTGGAAACCTGATAGTGCCCGGCTTGAAGGAGCTTGAAGAACGAGCGGGCGCAGGCCTCGAGATCGCTCGAGGCGTCGTGTGCGCCTTGATAGGAGTGGCCGAACACATAGATGTGCAACTCCTCGAGGGTCGGCCACTTGAGACCGAACCCGCCCGGTCTTGGCAACCGGCATAGGTCGGTCGTTGACTTCATCGTGCAGATCCCGGGGATCTCCAGGAACCGAAGGGGTTTGTTCTGCCGGACGAGCTCGCCCCCGAGCACCCCGCAATCATAATCGAGGTTATGGGCGACGAGTGTCGACCCCGGCCGTTCGGACGCCTCCAGGAATTCGTCCAGGACCTCCGCCAACTCCCTCCCCACCTGGAGGGCGTGCGCTTGGGTAATGCCATGGATCCTTGTCGCGTCAACCGGGATTTCGAATCCTTCCGGCCTGACAATATGGCATCTGGCGTCTTCGGGATTTCCTTGCAGGTCGTAGCGGGCCCAGGCGATTTGAACAAGACGGGGCCAACCGTCGACATCGTCGGGCGAAAAATAACGGCTACGGGGTAACCCCGTTGTCTCGCAATCGAAGAACAAGAACTTACGATCTTGCGTGAGCATAGCTTCCGCGGTCCAGGCATAAGAGTTACTCGGACCCGGGCTCGGTGTCAAGACGAAAAGAGGAAAGCTGGCGATATCCGTCGCGAGCTTTCGATCGCCGGCCACGAAATCGGGAGAAGAACCAAAGAAAAGGGCGGAAGGAATCGGGGTGCGTTGACAGGTAGCCGGCGCCGAGGTACATTCTCCCTCGTCGTCCGGACCGGGAAGGAGGACCCATGAACACACCCCGCGAATATTCGGCATCCCTGCTGACCTGCCTCATGGCCTGCGGACTCTTGCTTTGGAGCGTTTCCTGCCGGCCCGCCGGGCCCCAGGCCGGGGATGAGCTGGCCGGCGTCACCCAGTTCGTGGCCAACGGCTCGTTCGAAGAAATGGACGGCGGCAATCCCAAAGGCTGGAGTCCACGGAGCTGGCAGAGGGACGGGGCGGTGTTCGCCGTCGAGCCGTCTGGGAGAAGCGGCGGCCGAAGCGTCATGATCTCCTCCGAACAGGGCGCCGATGCTTCGTGGGTGACGACCGCCGTTATCAAGCCCTACTCGCGCTATATACTGAGCGGCTGGGTCAAGACTCAGGAACTCGTGCCCGGAACGAGCCGCGGGGCCCAGATCAACATCGACGGTGAGGAAGAATGGCGCACGCCTCCGGTCAAGGGGACGCAGGATTGGACCAAGGTCGAAGTCGAGTTCGACGCCGGCGCCAACGACGCCCTCGAGGTGTCGTGCCTGTTCGGCGGCTGGGGGAAAGCGACGGGGAAGGCCTGGTTCGACGACATCGAGCTCACCCGCCTCTCCGGCAAGGAGCTGGGTCAGTCCAAGGTCACGATCGACATCGATAAGACCGGGAAACCCATATCCAAGTATATCTACGGCCAGTTCATCGAACACCTGGGCCGGTGCATCTATCAGGGGATCTGGGCCGAGATGCTCGAGGACCGGAAGTTCTTCTATGCCGTGGGAGAGGGCGAATCCCCTTGGAAGGCAGTCGGCGACGCTAGCCTCGTCAAGATGGACAAGGACAAGCCCTTCACGGGCGCCCATACGCCGCGGGTGATGCTCGCCGGGAAAGGCCCGGGCGGGATCGTCCAGGAGGCGCTGGCCCTCGTCGAAGGGAAGGAATACGTTGGCTGGATCGTCTTGGCCGGCGACCAGAGCGCAGCGCCGGTCAACGTCAGTCTCATCTGGGGCGAAGGGTCCGAGGCCCGGCAGACGCTCGCGGCCAAAGAGATCGGGCACGAATACAAGACGTTCCCCTTTACCTTCAGAGCCGGCGCATCGACCGAGAACGCCCGGCTCGAGATCGTCTCGACGGGCCGGGGCTCGTTCAAAGTCGGGACGGCCTCGATCATGCCGGCCGACAACGTCGACGGCTTCCGGCCGGAAGTTCTGGCCCTGCTCAAGGAGCTGGATTCCCCCGTCTACCGTTGGCCGGGCGGCAACTTCGTCAGCGGCTACGACTGGCGCGATGGCATCGGAGACCGCGACAAACGCCCGCCGCACAAGAACCCGGCCTGGAAGGGCGTCGAGCACAACGACGTCGGCGTCCATGAATACCTCGACTTGATGCGGCTCATCGGCTCCGAGCCGTACATCACGGTCAACAGCGGTCTCGGCGACGTCGTCATGGCCCTTGAAGAACTCGGATACGTCAATGGCGCTCCCGATTCTAAGATGGGCAAGCTCCGCGCGGCCAACGGCCATCCCGAGCCGTGGGGCGTAAAGTTCTGGGCCATCGGCAACGAGATGTACGGCGACTGGCAGCTCGGCCACATCCCTCTCTCCGACTACGTCAAGAAGCACACTCAGTACGCCGTGGCGATGAAGGCCATGGACCCCTCCGTGAAGGTTGTCGCTGTGGGCGCCGTCGGCCGCTGGAGCGAAACCATGCTGGCCGAGGCCTCGAACCACATGGATCTCATCAGCGAGCATTTCTACGTCGGGCACAAGACCGGACTCCTCGGCCACGTCAACCAGATGCCGACGGAGATCCGCCGGATCGCCGAGGCCCACCGGAAATACCGGCAGACGATCCCGACGCTCAAGGCGAAGGAAGTCCCCGTCGCCCTCGACGAGTGGAACTACTGGTACGGGCCGCACATCTACGGCGAGCTCGGAACGCAATATTTCCTGGAAGACGCGCTCGGCGTCGCCGCCGGGCTCAACGAGTACGCCCGCCAGAGCGACATCTATTTCATGGCCAATTACGCCCAGACCGTCAACGCCCTCGGGGCCATCAAGACCTCGAAGACGGCGGCCGTGCTCGACACGACGGGCGTCATTCTTGCGCTCTACCGGAAGCAATTCGGGACGATCCCGGTCGCGGTCGGCGGGGCGCCCGAGCCGCTCGACGTCATGGCCTGCTGGAAGGACGAGACGAAAGGCGTTATGACCCTGTCGATCGTCAACCCGACCAAGGTGGCACAGACCCTCAGTCTCGATTTCGGGAAGCTGAAGCTCCCGAAGACGGCCAAACTCTATCTCGTTGCCGGCGACGACCCGAGGGCCTGCAACGTGCCCGGGAAACCTCCGGCCGTCGTGGCCAAAGAGGTCGACGCCGCTCCGTTCGGCAGGAAGATCACGGTACCCCCGATCAGCGTCTCGCTTTATCATATCGGGGTCGGACCACAGTAACGTTGAAGGAGGATGATCATGAGCCGCGAATCCCGGAGAAATAGGTCTGTTTGGATCTTTGCTTTAGTCCTCGCCCTGGGCCTGGCTGTCGTGCCTGCCCTGGCCCAACAGAAGATCCACGAGGAGTACACCAAGAAGATCCTCGAGTTCACGACCGATCCTTGCTTCACCACGAAGTACGTCAACTACATGCCGTTCGCCGAGGGCATCCCGACCCCGCTCGAGGTCCTCGGACACATCGCCGGGGCCAAGGACATCCTGACTTACTCAGCCGACGTCTACAAGTACATGCGGGCCCTGGCCGCCGCCACCCCCCGCGTCAAGGTCTTCGACATCGGCAAGACCGAGGAGGGCCGCGACTGGATCCTCGTCGCCGTCGCCGATGAGGAAACGATCAAGAACCTCGACAAGTACAAGGCCATCAACGCCCGGCTGGCCGACCCCCGCGGCCTCACCGAGACCGATGCGCAAAGCCTGATGAAGCAGGCCAAACCGATCTACTGGGCGACCGGCGGCATGCACTCCAGCGAGACCGGCTCGGTCGAGATGCTCATGGAGCTCGCTTACCGTGTCGCCGTCGACGAGTCCCCCTTTATCAAGACCATCCGCGACAACGCCATTATCCTCATCACGCCCATCCTCGAGGTCGACGGCCGCGACAAGCAGGTCGACGTCTCGATGGCCAAGCGCAAGGACCCCAAAGCCAACGTCCCCAACCGGCTCCTCTATTGGGGCAAATACGTCTCCCACGATAACAACCGCGATAACCTCGGCCTGGCCCTGGCCCTCAGCCGGAACATCATGAAGGTTTTCCTGGATTACCATCCGATCGTCATGCACGATCTCCACGAGTCCGCCTCCCACCTCTACATCTCGACGGGCTCCGGCCCCTACAACGCCTGGCTCGACCCGATCGTCATCGACGAGTGGCACCTCCTGGCTTACCACGAGGTCGACGAGATGACGAAGGAGGGCGTGCCGGGCGTCTGGACTCACGCCTTCTACGACGGCTGGGCCCCGAACTACGCTTTCTACGCGGCCAACGGCCACAACGCCATCGGCCGGTTCTACGAGACCCAGGGCGCGGGCGACGGCTCGACCCGCGTCATCGCCGCGGCTGGCGACAGGGCCTGGTATAGGCCCAACCCGCCGCTCCGCTCGACGCTCTGGTCGATCCGCAACAACGTCAACCTCCAGCAGAGCGCCCTCCTCATCGGCATGAACCACGTCGCCTCGCTCAAGGACAAGTTCCTGGAGAATTTCCTCCTCAAGAGCAAGCGCTCCGTGGCCAAGGCCCGGAACGAAGGCCCCGCGGCCTACGTCTTCCCCGGCGACGACCCGCGCCCCGGGCAGGCGGCTCGGCTCCTGCGTCAGCTCCAGGCCCAGGGCGTCGAGGTCCACCGGGCGGACAAGGCCTTCAAGGTCAAGGAAGCCGAAGTCCCGGCCGGAAGCTACGTCGTCCGCATGGACCAGCCCTATTCGCGCATGGCCGACATGATGCTCGACAAGCAGTATTTCAACGTCAAGGACCCCCAGCCTTACGACGACGTCGGCTGGACGCTCGGGCCGCTCTACAACGTCAAGACCGTCCGCGTCGACGACGTCGC
This sequence comes from Candidatus Aminicenantota bacterium, assembly GCA_026393975.1. Classification (GTDB taxonomy): domain Bacteria; phylum Acidobacteriota; class Aminicenantia; order Aminicenantales; family Saccharicenantaceae; genus RBG-16-66-30. Next base: position 108,485 of record JAPKZD010000025.1, read on the forward strand.
CGTCCTCGACGCGCCGATGACGCTCGTCAAGGGCGAGGTCGCGGCCTCCGGCGGGCTCTCACGCCTGGGAAAAGGCGCTGTCCAGGCCTATCTCATCAACCACAACGCCGATAACGTCCTGGCCACGTTCCGTTTCGCGCACCAAGACCTGAAGATCCAGGCGGCCGAGAAGGAGTTCGAAGCTCAGGGCAGGAAGTTCCGGGCCGGGACGTTCATCCTCAAGCCGGCCGATAACGGCGGGAACCTCGAAGCGACACTCGACGCGGCGGGAAAAACATACGGATTCGCGATTTTCGCCGCCGCGGCCGTCCCCGCCGTTTCGATGCACGAGGTCGGTGCCCCGCGCGTCGCGGTCATGCACACCTGGCAGAACACGCAGACCGAAGGCTGGCTGAGGGTGGCTCTTGACGAGAGCGGCATCCCCTATGAATACATCTCCGTCCACGCCGTCCGCGACAACCCTAAGCTCCGCGACAAATACGACGTCATCATCTTCGGGCCGTCGTCTCCCGACGCGCTCGGCATCGTCAACGGTGTCACCGGCGACAAACCCATGCCGTGGAAAAAGACCGAGCTCACCCCGAACATCGGCGTCGAGGACTCGACCGACGATATGCGCGGCGGCATCGAGCTCGACGGCGTCCTGCACCTGCGCGATTTCATCAAGGAAGGCGGCGTCTTCATCACCTTGAGCAGCAGCTCGGCGCTTCCCATCCACTTCGGGCTGGCTCAGGGCCTTTCGATCCGCGACACGCCGAACCTCTGGGCCCGGGGCGGAGTCTACAAAGCCGACGTCGGCGACAAGTCAAGCCCCCTCGTCTACGGCTACGATGACACGCTCGGCATCTACTTCAGCCAATCCCCCGTCTTCGCCATGGGCGGGATGGGCGGTCGGTCCATGGGCATGATGCCCGGGATGACCCCACCGCCGGGACGGGTGTCGGGGAGAGGAACCGAGAATGACCCGGACATCCCGCAGGGGAGGGCCAGGGACCTCGGCCTGCGGACCATGGAAGAGTTCCGCAAGGCCCAAAAAGACGCGCCGCAACAGCCGGCCGAAGAAGGCCCGCGCCCGGCCCCGGCCGTCCGGCCGAGGATCGTCCTGAGCTTCGCCCGGAACGCGGCCGACCTGCTCATAAGCGGCGGCCTCGCGAGCGGCGAGGAGCTGGCCGGCTCTCCGGCCCTGGCCGACGTCACGCTCGGCAAGGGCCACGTCGTCCTCTTCAGTTTCAACCCGACGTGGCGCAGCCAGACCCACGGCTCCTACTTCCTCGTCTTCAACGCCCTGCTGAACTGGAAGAACCTGGACGCCAAGCCGAAATAGGGAACGCTGGGAACGGCCTCGAGGAACAAAGCCGGACCGGTAAACGTATATAATATGAAAACCCAATGACGAATTGGAGGCTTTTATGAAGAAAACCATTCGCACAACGGCGACGGCTCTCCTGGCCCTGGCCTGTCTGGCGGCTTTGGCCGTCACGGCGGTCGCCCAGGACAAGCCCGTTGACATGAAAAAGGTCATCGCTGAAATCGTCGGCGACTACGATTTCTCCTTCCAAGGGCAGTCGATGATCGTCCAGTTCACCGAGAATGACGGTAAGCTTTTCGGCGCCCCCGTCGGAGAGACGCCCGAGGAGGTAAAGCCCGTCGAGGGGAAGCCCCTCTTTTTCGACGTCACCGTGGCGGCGAACGGCCAGTATTACGAGATGCAGTTCGTCCGCAACGAGAAGGGCGTCATCGACAAGTGCGTCTTGAGCGTGATGGGAACGATGGTCGAGGGGATGAAGATCATCAAGTAGGCGTTCCCCCCTCCTCCTAGACCTTTTCGGCTCGGTCTTCGGTAAGATTTTAGACGGCGCGATTCGTCCTATTGACAACGCCAAAGTCAGCAAGCAATAATGTCGCCTTAAGCTATGGCTGATAACCAAGAAGATAGTTGCCGAAAGATAGCGCTGGTTACGGGGGGAAGTCGGGGAATCGGTGCTGCCATCGCCGTCCGGTTGGCCGCCGATGGATATGACATCTGGTTGAACTTCCGGCGGAACAGGGAAAGGGCCATGGCCGTGGCCGAGAAGGTTCGCTCACTGGGCCGCGAATGCCAGTTCCTGGAGTTCGATGTCGCCGACGCAGCCCATACGGCGCAGGTCCTTCATCCACTCCTTGAGGAGCGGTGTCCGGACATATTGGTCAACAACGCCGGCGTTTCCCGGGACGCGATCTTCGGATTGATGTCGGATAGAGACTGGGAGGAGGTCATCGACACCTCTCTGCGGGGGTTCTTCAACGTGACCCGGCCCGTGGTCCAAAAGATGATCCACCGTCGCCAGGGCCGGATCGTGACCATCTCTTCGACCTCGGGCTTGAGCGGCGTACCCGGCCAAGTGAATTATTCGGCGGCCAAGGCCGGTCTGATCGGGGCGACCAAGGCCCTGGCCCTGGAAGTAGCCCGCCGGCGTATTCTGGTCAACGCCGTCGCCCCGGGATTCATTGAAACGGAAATGATCGAGCATATGCCGCTGGACCAGATCCTGCCGCGCATCCCCCTGGGACGCCTGGGCCGCCCGGAAGAGGTCGCCGCCCTAGTCAGTTTTCTCTGTTCGGAAGAGGCTGGCTATATCACCGGCCAAGTTTTTTCGATCAACGGCGGGATCTACTCTTGAAGCGAGTACCCTCAGCCGAAAAAGGGAACATGACCATCGGCTGGGCGAGGATCGCGGCGACGAAGCTCGCCGGGATGTCGCTCCAAGAAGGGTCCTCATGGGAAAGGCCGAAACCTTGAGAAACGTCATCGTGATCGGATCCGGCTTCAGCGGGCTCGTCTCTTCCCTGTTGCTGTCCCGGGCCGGGATGAACGTCACTGTCGTCGAAAAGAACGTAAAGGTTGCTCCGCTCCTGCGCAACTATGACTACCAAGGTTTCGAGTTCAACAACGGATTCCACTATCTTGGGGGATATGCCGCCGGGGGGGCCCTCCACCGCATGTTCGGCGAGTTGGGACTGCGCGATCGACTGAATCCCGTCCCCATCAACCCGGACGCATTCGACGTGTTCCAGGGGATTTGCGACGATCCGATCGCCGTTCCCGTAGGGGCGGCCCGGGTTCGGGCTGTCCTGGGCAAGGCCTTCCCCGGGAACGAAGCGGTTCTCGCGGACTATTGCGAGGAGTTGGAAAAGGCCTTCCGTGATTTTGATTTTCTGAATCTCGGGGAATATTTCATCCGGGTCGATCCGGCGCTGATCGACCGGTCCCTGGCCGATTTCCTGGCCGATCGAGGGGCCAGCCCCGCCCTGGTCGAATTTCTGAGTGTCTATACGGATATGCTCCTCGGTGTCAGCGCCCGGGAAGTTTCGTTCCTGACGCACCTGCTCGGCGTCGGCGCGTATTTCCTCTCCGCGCATACGTTCGAGGGCGGAGGCGGAGCTCTGGCCGATGCTCTCGAAGCCCAGGCCAGGGAAAACGGCGTCCTTCTGCGGACAGGCTGGGAGGCGACAAGGATCGAGAGCGACTCCGGCCGCCGTTTCGTCGGCCTTCGCCTGCGGGCCGGGGACGGACGGGAGGAATTTGTTCCGGCCAACGCGTGTATCTGCACGATCCATCCGAAGCGCCTCCTCGCCCTGCTTCAGGACGGCGCGTCGTTCGATCTCTTCGCCCATCGCATATCGGGGTTACAGGACACGAGGGCCGTCTGTCTCTTCCATCTGGCCGTCCGCCGCGACGCGGCTCAACGGATCGTAAGCAATTATCATCTTTTTCATCGCAATGAATTCGGCGGGTTACAGCATCGGTTCACCCTTCTTCCCGATTTCACCCGTCCTCCGGGCCCGGCCGCTTCCGAGACACGAATGACCGCCTTGGTTACCGCCTGGGACAACGACAGGGGCGACTCCTGCCCCGGGGGGAAAGGCCCTTCTTGCCAAGAACACGCCCCGGCTGGACCCGCGGGGGGCGAGAACAAGGAACCTGCTTATTTGGCAGGGTTCCGGAACAGGTTTGTCGCCCGTCTGGAGGAAGGGTTCCCCGATTTTCGAGAGGCGTACCAGATTATTGGAATAACGGCTCCGTGCGACTTGGACCGGATAAGCGCCACCTGGAACGGATCCCTCTATGGATTGAAGTGCAACTCCAGTCGAATGCGATTGACGCCCAGGGGACCGATGAAGGGATTATATCTGGCGGGGCAGAGCATCATCGCTCCCGGCATCTTCGGGACGCTCGTCTCCGCCTGCATGGCCAGCCGGCACGTCCTCCGAAGGAGGACGGCGTGAACCGGGTCCTGATCACGGGTTACGGAGCCGTCTCTCCCTATGGGATCGGAGCGGAAAAGCTGTTCGCGGGACTTTTTGCCAATCGTTCCGCAGTCGTCAACATCCGGGATTGGCTGGGGGCCCGTGCGCCGGCGTTCCACTGCCAGGTCGCCGCACCGCTCCAGGAGAGCCCTGATCCGCGCGATGTGCCGCGAACCTTTCGACGCAATATGGGCCCGCTGGCCATTTTGGCCTACCGTTCCTGCGTCGACGCCATCGCCCATGCCGCCCTCCCGGAGAGCGCCGTGGGCTCCCCGGGGTTCGGCATCGTTTATTCGTCGACGTCGGGGAGTGCCGAGGCTCTCGAAGAATCCTTCCGGGCTTATCTCGAGGATACGTTAGGGGGCGTTCCGAATTCCGGCAGTTTCTTCAAGATCATGAGCCACACCTGTACGGCCAACGTGGCCCACGCCCTTGGCCTACGCGGGATCGCCTATTCCGTCAGTTCGGCCTGCGCCTCATCGACGCAGTCGATCGGCCTCGCTTACGATATGCTGCGGAACGGCGCCCAGGAGATGATCCTTTGCGGCGGCTCCGAAGAGATGCATCCGCTGACCGTCCTGATCTTCGACGTCCTCCAGGCCGCCTCGTGGAAGTTCAACGACAGTCCGTCCCGAACGCCGCGCCCGTTCGACGCCCTCCGCGACGGGACCGTCTGCGGAGCGGGCGCCGGCGCCCTGGTGCTGGAGACCGAGGCTTCAGCCCGCCGAAGGAATGCCCGAATCCTGGGGGAGATCGTCGGGTACGCCACGAATATCGACCCGACGTCGATGGCCCAGTCGAGCAAAGAGAGCATCGTCGCCTGCCTCCGGGCGGCCTTGGACGACGCCGGCATCGGACCGGAGGAGATCGACTACGTCAACGCCCACGCTACGGCCACGTTGGCTGGTGATGTGTCGGAGGCGCAAGCGATCGAGGAGGTCTTCGGGCCCCGGGTCCCGCTGAGTTCTCTCAAGGGGCACATGGGACACACGTTGGCCGCGGCCGGCGTCCTGGAGCTCGTCGGAAGCCTGGAGATGATGCGCCGCGGGCGGCTCGTGCCCTCCCTGAACCTGGAATCTCCCTGCCCGGAGGCCGCAGGCTTGAACCATGTTCCCGCCTCCGGATCAGACACCCGAGTCCGATGTTTCGTCAAGAACAGCTTTGCCTTCGGGGGCATCAACGCCGTTCTCGTCGTCAAGGAGTTTACCGAATGACCGACGCCCGAATTTATGGAATGGTCAAGGACATTTTTGTCGATTTCTTCGAGCTGGAAGAAAGCCGGGTCCGGCCGGAGGCGACGCTCTTCGAAGATCTGGAGCTCGACAGCCTGGACATGGTCGATCTGTCCGTCGAACTGCAGTCCAGGTTCGGTTTCACGTTCGACAGGGCGGCGGATGAGGGAAGGATCCGAGCCATCCGGACGGTCCAGAATTTCTGCGACTACGTGGAAGAGAAGGTCAAGGCTCTCAACATCAGGCTGCCCGAAACATGAGCCGATTGGGCGAGATCGTGACGCCGGGGGCCGGAATTCAGAGAAGACCGGCCTCGTTCGGCCTCATGGGGCTCGTCCTTGTTTTCGGCGCCTGGTATCTTGCGTTCACGATCGTTCTCATTATCGGAGGCGTGCCGTTCTTCCTCCTCCGCCACCGGGCCTGGACTCGGGGCCGGTTTCCCCTGGCCATCCGGCGGTTCATCCAGTTCTACGGCCGGATGGTCATCCGCCTGTCCCGGCCTCTCGTCCGGTTCCATGTCGCGTCCCGGGATGCGGCCATCGGCGTTGAGCCCTGTGTCTATGTTCTGAACCATTTATCCTTCGTCGACGTTTATTTTTGCGGGTTCCTTCCGGCGTTTCAGACGGTCATCGCCATTCGCTCCTGGCCCTTCCGCATGCCTATTTTCAATGTTTTCATGCGCTGGGCCCGGTATATCGACGTCGAGGCCAGTTCCTTCCGGGACATCCTCGACCAGGCTGCGCAGGCGCTCCGGTCCGGAGCCTGTCTGCTCTTTTTCCCCGAGGGACATCGTTCGCGAACCGGACGGCTGCAGCCCCTGCATAAAGGGGCCTTCCTCATCGCCGCCCGGAACAACGTGCCCGTCGTGCCGGTGACCATCGCGGGTACGGAATATCTGGGCGGATATCGATCGAAGCTTCTCAGCCCGTGCCGCGTGACGCTGACTTTTCATCCCCCCGTCCGGGCCGAAGGCTTGGATTTCCATTCGATCCAGGCGTTTCGCCGCCGGGTGGAGGACGTTTACAGGAGATCGGACGTGGGTGCCGGGTCCGGAGCCGGACAGCCCGGAGGAGCCCGGTGAGAGCGCGAGGACGGGGCCGAATATGAGCCTCCATAGGTGCGGCGGCAACCAGGATTGGCCGGGCGCCCGGAGCGAGGCCCGCGTCGAGGTCGCGCTCCCCGAAAAGCGCCTCCTGGAGATGGAGATGGAGATCCCCTCTCGGACGACTTCCGTGGGACTTTCGTCGAAGGAGGCCGCCGCTGTCGTCGATCAGGCCATCGACCTCGGAGCCCGCCGTTTCATCCTCCGCAGCCGGAGCGGCCCGCTCGGCCGAAGGGACATCCTGGCGATTCTCTCCCGCGTCCGATCGCGCGGGGCCGAGGCCGTTCTGATCCCGGACACCCGGTTGATCTCCGGGAAGCTGGCCAAGGATCTCGCCGGCTTGGGAGTGCATGTCGTTCTGCGCTGGCCGGAGACGCGTGGCGTCCCGCCGAGGGGCTTGATCCATCTTCTGAACGCCGGATATCCCGGTCCCGACCGCGCCCTCGGCGTGCGCATCCCCGTGGGGCGCTTCGACCGGGCGCGCGTCGAGAGACTTTGGCGCTGGTCCCGGGAGCGCGGCCTGATCCCTTCCTTGGAACGATGTTGGAGGGGAGGCTCGCGGGAAGCGCGCCTGGGGCCTATCGTTTCTCCCCGCGATCTGAAGGCCCTCGCGGAACGGCTGGCGGCGGTGGACGAGCGGGAGTTCGGATTGGCGTGGGGGATGCGAACCTTCGCCTCCCTTTTCGGCTGTGATCGATTCCGGTATTCCCTGGCCGTGACGGCTAAAGGCGACATCTCCCCCTGTCTTGGATCGGGGCTGAAGCTGGGGAACGTCCGAGAAACGAGCATCGGGCGTGTCCTCGGCGAGGATCCCTATCTCGCCGAACTGCGAAATGCCAGGACGTCGATCAAGGGATTCTGCCTGACCTGCGAGTTCGCGGCGACCTGCCGAGGCTGTCGAGCCCTGGCCCTGCTTTGGACGGGCGATGGGCTGTCCTCCGACCCTCAGTGTTGGGAAAAATCGGTGCCGGTCGAGAAGGTCAGCGCGGTCGACGCAAGCCGGGGGGCCCCCCACAAAGGTCCCATGAGGCTCCTTCGGGGCACGGCCCAGCTCGACGCCAAGAAGGGGATTCTGTCCATGCGCCTTCCCCGGTCGGGCGTCTTTGTCGCCCGCAACGGCAGGCTCATGCCGCTGGCTTTCATTGAAATGCTGGCCCAGTTATGTGCGGTCAAAAGAACTCACGACCTTCATGAGAAGGACGGCAGTCGGCTCCGAGGCTATCTTGTCGGGATCGGCCACGTCCAGTTCCGGAAGTCGGTCTCGGCCGGCGATCGGGTCCGGCTCATCGTATGGAACATACTGGAGATGAATGAGATCCACAGGGTCGAGGGCGAGGTTTTTCGCGGAGCGGAAATGGTTGCCCGGGCCGAATTGACCCTCTTCAAAGCCGAAGGGTGGGCTCCCAGGGCCAAGGCTGAGGAAGCCGAGAGTACGAATCCCCCTGTAAGCTTCCGTATTCCGGCCCGCACCGGGGCCTACGATCCAATCGGGCGGGGGATCCTTCAGAGCCTTAAGCGATTCCACGTCGGTGACGACGGGGCCATCCGGGCGACCCTGAGTTTCGCCCCGGGATTCATCGGCTTTAAGGGACATTTTCCGGGATACCCGGTCCTTCCGGGAGTCGTCCTCGTATATGCGGGCTTTCTCCTGGCGGAGATGGGAATCGGCCGGAAGCTCAAGCTTCTGTCCCTCAAACGGGCCAAGTTCCTCAAGCCGGTCTGGCCGTCCGTCCCGATCGATCTCTCCGTCCGCATCTCCCCCCGGGAAGCCGACTCCGGGATCTGGGCCAATGTGGAGATCCAACTTCGGGGGGAGTTGACGGCCAAGTACGAGTTCGGTGCGGAGCCGAAGGGAAGAGGCCGAGGATGAGGGGAGGTTGGGAACGCCGGGCTGCGGCGGGCGGGGGCTGTCCGTCGCCGTTGCGGGGCCGGGCTATCCGATCGGTTCGTTTTCAGGAGGCGGACCCGATGGGGGTCGTATGGCACGGCCATTACCCGGAATTCCTCGAGGATGGGAGGGCGGCAATAGGGAAAGCGTTCGGGCTCGACTACGCGGACTTCCACCGCGAGGGCCTGAAAGCGCCCATCGTCAGGCTGGAGATCAAGTACATTTCGCCCCTTGTGCTGGGCGACGCGTTCGTCATCGAGGCCGACCTTCTCTGGACGGAAGCCGTGCGGCTCGATCATGAATACCGGATCCGGCGACAACCCGACGGCCGGTTCGTGGCCGAAGCCAGGACCGTCCAACTCCTTCTCGGCCGGGACGATCGCGTCTGCCTCTTTTGGCCGGATTACTTTCAGCGCCTCCGGAGCCGTTGGCGGCTCGGCCTGACGGGAGACGGGCATGTCTGATGTCTATCTTCTCGCTGAGTCGGCCGAAACGGCCCTCGGAGGAGGCGAGGCGAATCTGTTCGAGGCGCTTCGATCCGGCCGTTCGGGGGCCGCGCCCGTCACGCGATTCGATGCCTCCCGGCTCATCGCATCGAAGGCGGCCTGCATCGACGTTTCCCCCGAGGAACGAAAGTCCGGAGAGAACCTGACGCAGGCCCTTCTCCGGCGGCTTTTTCCGCGGCTGTCCCATCTTCCCCCCGTCGATTCGATCATCTGGGCCGGGGTCAAGGGGAATGCGGAGTTCATCGAAAGCGGTCAGGGAATCACATGCCCGTATCCCCATCTGCCCCGACACTACAGCCATTGGATCAGGGACGAATTGGGATGGCCACAAGCCCGCCTCCTGGAGGTGAACGCCGCCTGTGTCTCGTCCACCCTCGGCCTGGCCCTCGGCGCCGAGCGGATCGCTTCTGGCCGTTGCCGGTCCGCCCTGGTGATCGCGGCCGATATCGTGTCCCGGTTCACCTTCGCCGGGTTCTCCGCGTTGAACGCCCTGACGCCGGACACGTGCCGACCTTTCGACTCCGGACGCAACGGCCTGCTACTCGGAGACGGCGCAGGCGCGATCGTGCTGTCCGGAGAGGAGTACGCTCGGGATTCAGGAATGCCTCCGCTCGCCCGGCTATCAGGATGGGGCATGGCCAACGACGCGAACCACATTACGGCACCGGCAAGGGACGGCCGGGGGCTGGTCGCGGCTATCCAAGCGGCCTTGCAGGGCGCCGGCCTGAAGCCGGATGACGTCGGCGCCGTTTGCGCCCACGGAACCGGGACCGTTTATAATGACGCCATGGAATTGACCGCGGTCGAGACAATTTTCGGGGAACGCCGATTCCCCGTCTTTTCGATCAAAGGCGCGGTGGGTCACACCCTGGGCGCGGCCGGATGCATCGAAACTCTGATCAGCGTCCGGGCGCTGGCCGAACGGATCGTCCCCCCGACCTCAGGGCTCCGTTCGCCGGAGCCTCGGGCCGTCGGCCGCGCTTCGGAGGCTCCGCAGAAGTTCCGGACGGGAGCGATCCTGAAGACCAGCTCGGGCTTCGGCGGCGTCAACGTCGCCCTCCTCCTCGAATCCGCGGCGGGAGCGGACACATGATCGCTTATGTGACGGGTGCCGCGGTCGTTCCGAGGAGGCGCGTCCGTTCGTTCCCGTATCTTGAGCGCGAGATCGCCGGCCGATTTCCCAGGTTTGGCCGATTCGACGAGTACACGCAGATCGGCTGCGCCGCCGTCTTTTCCGCGGCTTGGCAGGCGGGGTTCCGTCCGGGAAGCCCACTGCGGAACGTCGGCGTCGTCCTGTCCAGCCAATATGGATCCTTCGAGACCGATGAGGCCTTCTATGCGACGACGTTGGCCGGGCCGGAGTTGGCCAGCCCGAACCTCTTTTCGTATACCCTGCCCAATATTGTGATCGGCGAATGCGCCCTCCAGTTCGGCTGGACGGGCCCGACGTATGTCCTGGACGGCCAAGGAGGGCGAGGGGAAGCGGCTCTGGCTGAAGTGGCCGCCTACCTTAAAAGCGGGCGTTCGGAGGCCATGCTGGCGGCATGGCTGGAACTGCGGCCGGAATGGGCCCCTCGTGGAGCGGAAGGCGCCGCGGTGATCGTCATCGAAACGGATCGGAAAGGACGCCGGCCTCTCCTGGAGATGGACCTGTCGGGGGAGGGCCGATTGGCTTTGGCCTCCGGAGAAAAGATCGTGACGATCGACGACATCCTGAGCGCTCTCGGGGATCCCGGACTGGCCCCCGGACTTCTGGAGACGCGAGGCACGCCATGAAATGGAAGCTTATCTATCCGCGATGGCGTAAGCTCGATCGCCAGACGCCGTTCCATCTTCCGCCGCACGGCCCCGTCGTTTTCGCCGCCGCCGTCCCCGCCGGAGTGGAGATCTCATTCGTCGACGCCAACGTCGACGTCTTGGTCCTGGACGACGAGCCAGATCTGGTCTGCTTATCGATCATGCTAACGGCGCAACTCCCCCACGCCTTGGAGATCGCGGCGGCTTATCGCCTCCGCGGCATCCGCGTCCTGGCTGGCGGGATCGCCGTCATGCTCCACCACGAGGAGCTCCGGACTTTCTTCGACGGTGTCTTCCTCGGCGAGGCCGAGGGGCGGATGGAAGAGGTCGTCCGGGACGTCGAAAACGGGACCCTCAAGCCCGTCTATGACTACATGAACCGGTATCCCGATATCGCCCTTGTGGGCACGGCGAGGCGTGAGATCCTAAACCGGAAAGCTTACGTATATCGCAACATCCGCATGGCGGACCTGGTCCACGCGTCGCGGGGCTGCCGGTTCAATTGTTTCCCATGTTGCACGGGCTATCTGGGCGGCCGGATGTTCCGGCCGCGCCCCTTGGACAAGGTCGTGGAGGAGATCGCCTCCATCGAAAATGACCGGCTGTTCCTCGTCGACAATTCTCTGGCCCAGGACAGCCGCTGGGAGGAGGACTTGTTCCGGGCCATGATCCCCCTGGGCAAAAAATGGGTCAGCCATCCGATCGAGGAGGACGACCGCATCCTCGACCTGGCCTTCCAAGCCGGCTGTTGGTACGTCTACCAGGCCGTGTTCGACACTTCGGAGACCATCCGCCGCCGCATCAAGCGGTACCATGACCACGGCATCGGAGTCGAGGCGACGGTCATCCTGGGAACGGACGATCACGACGTCGACGCCATCAAGCGCCTGGTGGACTTTCTCCTGGAAGTCGAGCTGGATCTTGCGGAGTTCACGATTATGACCCCGTTCGCCCGGTCGCCGATACGTGCCAAGCTGGCCTCCGAGGGACGGATCCTCAGCGACCGCTACGAAGACTACACCTGCGACCGGGTCGTCTATCAGCCCCGGCGCATCACTCCGGAAAACCTCCGGAAAATGTATGACTACGCCTGGGACACGTTTTACTCCGGTGAATCGCAGGAATTGAAGATGGGCCGGCTTTACCTCAGCGTTCTGCGACGGGAGCGGACGTTGCCGGGCCGGAGAAAGGACGGCTGAGCGATGGCCAAGGCCGTCCTCGTTTCAGCGAATCCGACCCGATTTCCGTTCCCCATTTACCCTATCGGTCTGGGGTACATAGCCCGGGCGTGCGCCGACGCCGGACATGACGCCATCCAGCTGGACATCCAGCTCGGCGGGCCGGAGGGATTACGAGAGGAGATCGCGGCGGCGCGGCCCGACGCCGTCGGGATCTCCATCCGGAACACGGACAATTGCGACAGTTCCGATTACGCCTCGAACGTCGATTATTACGCCGGACTCGTTCAGACGCTCCGCAAAGTCACCGACGCTCCGGTTATCCTCGGCGGCAGTGGGTTCTCGCTGTATTCCGAGGCCCTGATGCTCCGGACCGGGGCGGATTACGGTATCCGGGGGGAAGGAGAGGCGGCCTTTGTCGATCTCCTGTCCGAACTGGATGCCGGGCGGATCCCCCCCCGGGGCCGGCTGTATCAGTCCCGGAGGCCGAACTCTCCGGCGGACTTCGGTGCGCCCCTCCGCCCAACCAAGCTCGTCGCGCATTATCTTCAATTCGGCGGCCTGATGGGCGTGCAGTCCAAGAGGGGATGTCCTTTCGACTGCGCCTATTGCTCTTATCCACTCCTTGAGGGCCCCTCGTTCCGATTCCGCGAAGCCGATGACGTCGTCGAGGAGTGCCTGGAGCTCGTCGCCCGCGACAAGGCCAGCTTCATCTATTTCACGGATTCCGTCTTCAACGATCCGGAAGACCGCTTTCTGAAGATCGCCGAAGGCCTCGCCCGGAGCGGATGGGAAGGGAAATGGACCGGCTTTTTCCGCCCCCGCCGGGGATGGCGCCGGGACGACATCGCCCTGCTCAAACGCTCGGGCTTGGAATGCGTTGAATGGGGCACCGACGCCGGGACGGACGCCACCCTGGCCGGATTGAAAAAGGGATTTGACTGGGAAGCCGTCCTGGAAAGCAACAACATGTTTGCCGACCAGGATATCGCCAACGGTCATTTCGTCATTTTCGGCGGGCCCGGCGAGACCGAAGCCTCAGTGGCCAAGGGATTGTCCAACCTGGACGGGCTTCGCCACAGCGTCGTCTTTGCCTTTCTGGGCATCCGGATCATCCCGGGGACCGAGGTCTGGCGGATCGCCCGGGAGGAGGGCCTGATCGCCGACGACTGGGACAGTCTCCGGGAGACTTTCTACTTCTCTCCGGGCCTCCGGAGGGAAGACGTCGATGCGATGATCCGCCGGTCGTTCGGAGGAAATATCTGCCGGATCTATCCCCCGGCCGGCGGCGAAGCCCTCATCGCCGCCCTCCACCGCCGCGGGTTGAAAGGGCCGTTATGGGATCTCGTCCTCAAAGCCCGACGGCGTACCTGGAGTTGACATGAGTGGGATCACCCTCGTTCAACCCTGCGGCATGAACTGGGAGCCGCAACGAAGGGATATGTCCCGGATCGCCAATATCATGCCGCCGATCGGCCTTTGTTCTCTGGCGGCATGGGTCGAACGGCACGGGCACCGGGCCCGGATCCAGGATTTCTATGCCTATCCCGGGGAGGAATCCCGATTCCTCGAGAGCCTCCCGTCGGAAAGGCCGGATTTCGTCGGCTTCTCGGTCACGACGTCGAGCTTCCCGGACGCTGTCCGCCTGGCGCGGATGGTTAAGGCGGTTCCGGGGATCCGGACGATTTTCGGCGGCGTGCACGTATCTTCGTTGGCCGAGCGGCTGATGCAGGATTATCCCGAGATCGACCTGGCCGTGGCCGGGGAGGGAGAGGAGGCCCTGCGGGAGATCCTGGACAAGGACGGGCGGCCGCCGTTCGGGACCGGAGGGATCTTTTATCGGGCGGACGGGAAGATCTCGTCCAGCGGAACGGCCGGGCGCATTCGCGATCTCGATTGCCTGCCGTTCCCTGACTACGGCAAGCTCGCGGGGTTTCCAGGACATTACAAGATGCCGCTTTTCAGCTATCCCCATGCTCCGGCGACGATCGCGGTGACCAGCCGCGGCTGTACATACGCGTGCAGTTATTGCGACCGTTCCGTATTCGGACGTTCCTACAGGTATCACAGTTCCGAATACCTCATCGAGTGGTTCCGTTTCCTGCACAACCACTTCGGGATCCGGCACCTGAACCTCTATGACGATAACCTGACCAACCACCGCCCGCGCGTCCTGGCCTTCTGCGAATCTCTGGCCCGGTCCGGCCTGCGCTTGAGTTTCAATTGCGCCTCGCGGGCCGAGCTCCTCGACCGCGAGCTCCTCCGGGCCCTCAAACGCGCGGGATGCTGGATGATCAGCCTGGGCATCGAAAGCGGCGACTGGGAGATCCTGCGGAGACACCGCAATCAGCCGGCCGACCTGGAGACCATGCGGGAACGCATCGGCCTCATCCGGGAAGAAGGGATACGGGTCAAGGGATTGTTCATGATCGGCCTCCCCGGCGAGACCGAGGCCAGCCTGGCGCGGACACGAGCGTATATCCTCAGCCTTCCTCTGGACGATTTCAACCTGACCAAGTTCACTCCTTTCCCGGGCGCGCCGTGCTACCCGGACCTCGAACAGGACGGCGAGTTTCGGGAGGACTGGGCGCTGGCCAACTGCCTGAATACCCTATTCGTCCCCCGCGGCTTGACGGCCGAACGCCTTGACGACATGTTTAAAGACATCTATAGGAGCTACTATCGGCGCTGGCGCGTTCTGGCCGGCTACATCCCCATGATCTGGCAATCGCCCGACAGCTGGCGGCGGTTCATTGGGAACCTCGGCTCGTTCCTGGAACTGTGCCGCGACTATCGGGGATCATGAGGGAAACGGAATGAACGGCGAAGAACCTCGGATCCTGGTCGTTGTCCCTTTCTACAACAACGGCCGGACCGTGGCGAGCGTGGTGTCGGAGATCACGGCTCTGGGTTGGCCGCTTCTTGTGATCAATGACGGGTCCACGGACGGAGGGCCCGATTCCCTGAAAGGCCTGCCGCTTGAACGCATCGACCTGACCCGCAACGGGGGAAAGGGCCGGGCTCTGCGCCTGGCCCTGCGGTGGGCCCGGACTCGGGGATACACGCATGTCGTTACTCTCGACGCCGACGGCCAGCATTCGCCACAGGATATCGCACGCTTTGTCGAGAAGATCCGCCGGGCCCCGGATTGCCTGATCGTCGGCCGCCGGAACTTCCGGAGCGACGTCCCCGGCAAGAGCCGCTTTGGCCGGGGCTGGTCCAACATGTGGATACGCATCTCTTCGGGCGGTCGGACACCGGATTCCCAGAGCGGATTCAGGGCCTATCCGCTGGATCCCCTGGCCGACTTCAAGTACCTGGGTGCCCACTTCGAATTCGAAGTCGAGATCCTCGTCCGCGCGGTTTGGACCGGAGTTCCCTTGGACTGGGTGGACGTCTCCCTTCAATATTTCCCGCTGTCCGGCCGGGTCTCCCATTTCCGCCCGTTCATGGACAATTTCCGTATCACGGTCATGTATACCGGTCTCGTGATCAGGAATCTTCTGCCTTTCCCGTTTCGACGGCGGGGAGTCCGCCGGGACCTCCCACGCTCCGAGTCGCCCGAGAGAGCGGACAGACCAAGGAAGGATGGCCCGGGACGGGAAACCCGGTTAAGGTACCTGAAGAGGGCCCTGGCCGAGCCAACAAGAGACGGAGAATCCGGGTTCGAGAAGGCCTTGGCGGGCTGGTTGGGGGGCTTTTTTGGGGCCCTGCCGCTCGTCGGGATCATGTCGCGGACGGTGCGCCTCTATGCAGCGCGTTTCGGACTCGACTCGAGGATCGCGCTGGCCGTCAACAAGCTGGGATCGCCTTGGGTGTGGCCGGCAATCGCCCCATTGGCCGTAGAATGGGGGCATTATGTCCGCGCCGGCCGTTTTCTCGGACCAGCCGATTTTCCCGATATCGAAGCGGCGTTCCGAATCCTAGGCAGGGAATTCCCTTGGCGACTCTTGGACTACATCGCCGGGGGTATCCGGATCGGCTTCCTGGTAGGAACCCTTGTTTTTCTCATCATACTGGCCGGTTCCAAACCTAAAAAAGGGGCCTTGGACGGAGATCATGAGCCCGCCTAAACGCGAGCCCCGATACGGAAATCGGCCGGGTCATCAGATATTCCGCTGGGTGATTCGCCATCTTGGGATGGGGCCCGCATATAAGGTCTTGGTCCCGGTCATCGGCTATTATGTTCTCTTCCGGCCGAGCGCGGTCCGGGCGGCGGCTCCTTACATCCGCCGGAGGTTCCCCAGGAAGGGGTGCTTCCAAAGATTGTGGCAGATCTACAGGCATTACTACCAGTTCGGGGCGTGCCTGGTCGATCAGGCCGCCGCCGGCATCCTGGGGCCGGAGAGCCTGCGGATCGAATTCCCCGACGCCGAGGACCTGAGTCGTATCGCCAGAGAGGGCCGCGGCCTGGTCTTCATCACCAGCCACGTCGGGATCTGGCAGCGCGCCATTTCCGTCCTGGGCTTTATGAAAAGGACCGTCTATCTCCATCTCCGCCAAGACCCGTCCTCCGAATCCATGGGCCTGGCCGAGTTCGGGGATGACGGGCCGCGGGTGATCTCTCCGGACGGCTTCTTGGGAGGGATTCCCGAATTGAGTTCCGCCCTGGCTCATGGTAATATTGTAGCGATCATGGGCGATCGTGGTTTCGGATCGGCGACGTGCGAAAAGGCCGCTTTTCTCGGGGAGGACGCCTCTTTCCCTCTCCTGCCTTACCACCTGGCGCTGAGCACGAAGAGTGATCTTGCCGTTCTCCTGACAAGCCGGACCGGCCCGATGCGCTTTCGCCTGCGGGCCGTGACGATCCGAATGACGGATGACTGGCTGGCCATGGACAAGGACGCGGCCCGATCGCTTCTCCTCCGTCGATACGTAGGGCTTTTAGAGGATCACATCGGGGAGCACCCCTACATGTGGTTTAATTTCTTTGATTTCTGGGCCGATTGAAGGGGGCGTTCTGCGGAGGAGAGTCGCGACGTTAGGGAGGAATAGGCATCGGAGTCCGAGGAGATGAACGTGGAACTGAAACAGCAGTTGAAAGAAATGATCATCGCTGAGCTCAAGCTGACGAACGTCGCGCCGGACGATATTTCCGACGACGGACCTTTGTTCGGAAGCGAGAGCGCGCTGGGCCTCGATTCATTGGACGCCGTCGAGCTCGTGGTCCTGCTAAAGAAGAAGTTCGGGGTCGAGATCGGCGACCAGAGCACGGCCATGGCCGCCTTCGCCTCCATCAACTCCCTGGCGGATTTCCTGTCCCGGAAAACCCCTTCGACATGATCTCCGATCGCCCTGTCGTCACGGGACTGGGATGTCTCTCGGCGGGAGGCGCCGGCCTGGAATCCGCCTGGGCCTCCATGATGGCCGGCGTCGTGTCGTGCGGTCCTCCGTCCCGTTTTCAGGCCGCTCCGGCACGCCAAAGCCCCATCTTCGAGGTATCGGCCGGCGCGTGGGCCCGTTCCCGGATCGTCCCGGAGGCTGAACTTCCCCGGACGCTCTGCGTCGAGTTCTTCCTATCCGCCCTGGACGAGGCCTTGGCCATGGCCGGCCTGCGGGTCGATTCCCTGCGGGGACGCCGGATCGGCGTCTCTGTGGGCACGACCGTGGGATGCGCGTTGAACGATGAAGAATTTTATCGGGCCTTCAAGAAAGGCGCCGAGCCCGACCTGGCGGCGATCCGCCGTTTTCTGGACCACAACCCGGCTCCTTACGTTAGCCGCGCCCTGGACCTGAGGGGCCCGGTGAGCACGATCAACAACGCCTGCGCCTCCGGTACGGATGCGGTCGGCCAGGCTTTGGAATGGATCGAGGAGGGGCTCTGTGAAATCGTCATCGCGGGGGGGACGGACGAAGTGTCCCGCGTACCCTACCTGGGCTTTTCCTCGCTCCTCAATACATCGGAGCGTCCCTGCCGTCCGTTCGATGCCGGGCGGGACGGACTCAACCTGGGCGAGGGAGCGGGCGTTCTCATCATCGAAGCCCAAGCCTCCGCCGAGCGGCGCGGCGTCCGTCCGCTCGCCCGGCTCGGAGGCTACGGCTGTTCCGCGGACGCTTATCATATGACCGCTCCGCATCCCGGGGGAGCGGGACTCGAGCGGGCCCTGCGCCAGGCCCTCAGCGGGCGCGACCCTGCCGACATCAGCTTTGTCAACGCTCACGGGACGGCCACGGTCCTCAATGACGTCGTCGAGGGAACGACTTTGGCCCGGCTGTTCGGATCGGGTGTCCGGGTCGTCGGGACGAAGGGTTACACGGGACACGCCCTCGGCGCGGCGGGGGCTCTGGAAGCGGTTTTCACGGTCCAGGGCTTGCGGACCGGGACCCTGCCGGCCACCGCCGGTTTCCGGGACGCGGACCCTGCCTGTGCCGTCATCCCCACCCGGGAGGCGACTGAGATTCCTAAAACATACGCTGTCTCCACCTCTCTGGCTTTCGGCGGGGGGAATGCCGCCGTCCTGTTCGAGGCCATGGAATGAACGACGTCCGGATCCTCGGCCTCGGTCCCGTCCTGGTTTGCGGCCAGGGGGTCGAGGCATTGGAGCAGGCCCTGGGCGGCGGGGGCGGCCTCCCGAACGCCGGCGTGCCCACCGATTCCCTGACCGGATTCCTCCCCCCGGCGCGGATCCGGCGCATCGATTCGCTCGGACGAATGGCCCTGCTCGCCTCCTACCTGGCGTTGCGGGATGCCGGCGTCGCTCCCGAGGAGGCTTGTTCGGATCGCACGGGGATCGTCTTCGGCACCGCGTTCGGCCCCCAAACCAGCACCTTCGCCTACTTGGACGGCATTATCGACGCCGGCGATCAAATGGTCTCGTCCCTGGCTTTTACCAACTCCGTTCACAATCTGGCCGCAGCCCAGATCTCGTTGGCCTTGGGCATCATTGGCCCGGCGCGGACCCTGACGACATTCGGCTATACGGTAGGGGGGTCCCTCCTATCGGCCCGTCATTGGATCCGCTCCGGACGCGTCGACCGGGTCCTCGTCGTCCTGGGTGAGGAAACGTCGCCCGTCATGACCTACGCCGTCAGCCGGATGGGAGGGGGATCGGACGGCGTCCGGCCCTTTACGCAAGGCTGCTCCTATACCGCCCGGCCGGGATGCATCGCCCTGGTCCTGGGTCTTGAAGCGAAGGGGTATGCCCGTCTCGTCGACGTCGAGGAAGGGTTGACCGCCGCCGAAGCCGCCGAACGCGCCGGCCAAGCCGACGGGCTGTTCTGTGCGGATTCGGGCCGGGCCGACGAGAGTATCGCATACCGGGAACTGGCGGCGAAATCCCTTCGGGTCGCGTCCCATAGCCCTCTCTACGGTTCGCTGGCCATAAGCCTGGGAATCGAACTCGCGATCGCGGCTCTGGCGATCACGGGAAAGGCCGCCGTCCCGACGTTAAGGACCGCCGCCGTGGCAGGCGTTAGCGGCCCGGACCGCGTCACCATGATCTCCATCGAAGGCTGAAACATGAACACGAATCTTCACGGGCGACGAACGGTGATGATGGGGCTGTGCCTGGCGATGCTCTCCGCCGCCGGCACCCGGCAAGCGGAGGTCCTTTTGCCGGATGCCGAATGTCGGGCCTTCCTTAAGCAGATGGCGCAGTCGAGCCAGGCTCACAACACGCTGAAAGCCCGCTTCCTCCAGGAGCGCCGGCTGGCCTTGTTCGACGACGTGCTTAAGATGGAAGGCTATTTCTATTACCGGAAGCCGGGACGGATCCGATGGGAATTCATCGATCCCTACGCCTCGATCATGCTCCTTCTCGAAGACGGCCGGACGGAGCGATTCGAGATCATCGGCGGGCGGGCCGTCAAGGCCCGGACGGATGACCGCCAGATCTCCGGCGAAGCGCTCAGCCAAATCTTACGCTGGCTGAAAGGCGATCTCGAGCCCGCCACGAAGGATTTCGACGTCCAAATGTACCGCGGGGCGACGGCCCGCCTCGTCCTCCGGCCGAAATCGGAATCCCTGGCCGCTTTCTTATCAAGGATCGAATTCGAGATCGACAGCCGGAGCTACGTGGTTTTGGCTATCAGCCTGTGGGAAGGCGAAAACGACGTCACGGTCATCCGTTTCCTCGACCTGGACGTCAACCCCCTCTTGCCCGACGGCCTCTTTGACGCCGACGCCCCCCGGCTTCTCACCGAGGGAGAGCGATGACCGGGACCGGACGGCTCGTCCGGCTGATCGTCCTCCTGGTGCTCATATCCTGCCCCGGGTGCTTCCTGCCGGACGTCCAGACGCACCCGCCGACGATCCGGATCGGCGGGGCCGAAGGCTGGCCCGCTTTGCCGTCGTCCTACCGCATGATCGTTAGGGTCCATCTGGAAGTCTGGGGGCGCGTCCTCGATTTTCTGGGCTACCTGGCCGTGTCGAACGATCGCTGGCGGGCCGTCGGGTTCTCGGAATTGGGAGGGCGGATCTTCGACCTGATCCATGAGGACGGCCGGTCGGAAGTCCTGCTTTCTCCCCCGGGACTTCCGCGAAAGGCTCTGATCGACGGTGCCATGCGGGAGATCGAGGCGGCATTCGCTCCACGCGGGAAGTCCGCTTCCGGAGAGGACGAGGAGCTTCCGCCCGCCGGCCGGAGAACGACGGAGGGCCCGGCGACCATGACCCTTGTCTCGGCGGCCGGAAAGCCCGTTTCTGAGATCTCCATCCTCTCCGCCCGTGCCGTCGAAGGATGGCTTGGCCCGGTCCCGGATCGATTGGCCGTTAAAAACCGGAGGTGGGGCTATACAATGGAAGTGACTCTCGTCCGCATGGACATGCGGCCCGTCGACGAAACGGCCTTCCGCAGAAGCGAGGTCCGGCGATGAGCCGACGCATCGCGCTTCTGGCTTTGGGGCTCGCCCTGGCGACGGGAAGCGCCGTTGCGCAGGAGGGCTTGCCCTCCGTGGTCTCCTCTTTACCCGTCGAGGGGTGGGCCGACGAACTGAGATCTCTGGCGGCGGCGGGGAGCACCTTGGACGGTTTTGTGCTGCCGCCTCTCCCGGTCGGGCCAGGAGAGCCGCCGTCCTGGGAGCCGGCCCGCGAAGCTTTGAAACTCGTCCATGAGCTTTTCCCTGAAGTCGGCCAGACCTGGCTTCGTTTGACGCTCACCGCACCTCTCCCGGGCTTGACGGAAAAAGATATTGAAGGCTGGGTCGCACTTCTTGCCGACGACGTGACCGGTGGCCTCGGACCCTCGCTGACCGGGATCATCCTGGAACCCGGAAAAGACGTCCCGGACAATCTTTTACAGCTTGTCGTAACGTCCATTTCCGTCGCCCGAAAGGCCGGCGGCAACGCCGTTCAGATCGCCCTTCCGTGCGGGGATGCGGACCGACTAGGCCTGTCCATCGCCGCCCATGTCGACCGATACACGGTGGAGACCGACGGACCTTGGCGCCAACCTCTCCAGCACCTCTCCGATATCAAGATCCTCCGGCCGACGCTGTGGCTGGGACGGAAGGACGACCGGCGCTCCGCGAAGGAGATCTATCTTGAAACAATGGTTGCGGCCGTAAAGTTTCGAGCCGACGTGTTTGCCGTGTGGCCGGAGACTCCGGAGAAGGTTGCCTCACTCCTGGCCCTCCGGGATCGCTTGCGATCCAAGATCAGGACCGATCTCTCGATCCTGGTCGACGAACTTCCCCTCTTCCGCCTGGAAGACAAGGCAGGGAACCGCCCGCCTCAAGCGGTTTTTATCGACGAAACCTTCGACACCGTCATGGTCTTGGCCCGGGTCGAGGTCCCCCTCTCGAAAACCGAACCCTGGCGTTTCGTCTCCGGAACGGGCGAGATATACGAAGCCCGGGGCTTCGATCCCTTAACCGATGAACAACCCCAGGGAGTCGCGATGGGCACGGCGAACATCGTCTGGGACAGATCTTTTCTCCTGCTCCAAGCCCGGAGATCGCGGACCTACGATCTCCGGTTCCGGAAAACCGTGGACGTCAGTGCTCGAGCGGCCCTCTCCGTTTCCGAGATCATCGCCCGCTGGCAGCGTTATGACGCTCAGCAGGGCCGCCGGCTCCGCCAATACTCCGCCGTGGTCCAAATGGACATGCATTTCCAGCCCCCGGGTCTGGGATCGGGGTTCGACATCGCTCTGCATTTCCGGTATTTTTGGAAGAACGACGGGTCCCGATACTGGGAGCAAACATCTCAGTACCTCAACGGCATCAAACTGTCCCAGAAGCAGACCTTGCCCTTACCCCAGCTCGAACCGGACAAGATCGTGATCCGCCCCCTGGAGATCAAGCTCGTGGACAGCTACGTTTATACATTGGAAGGGATGGAAACAATCCGAGGCCGTGAGTGTTACGTCGTATCGTTCAAGCCCCGTCCGGATGCCTCCGAACGGCTTTATTCCGGCCGCATCTGGATCGACGCCGACATTTTTCGTCGGGCTCGGATGCTCCTCGTCCAGGATCGGAGCAGCGGAAGCATCGTTGGACAGACGGAACAGCAGTTCTACGAACAGGTGACCGGGAAGGACGGCGGGTCATGGGATCTCCTGGTCCGGAGCGACGTCCGCCAAAAAATGCTTGCTGCCGGGCGCGAATTCCTGTTGGAACGGCAATATCGGTTCTCGGATTTTTCCTGCAACAGTCCGGACTATGACGCCTCCCTCCAATCCGCCTTCCGAGGCGATCAGCCTATGCTGACCGAAACGGCTGCGGGATTGCGCGAGCTGGCCAAGGACAAGTCCGGCGAGCGCCGGATCCGGGAGAATCCCGGCACCCAGGTCTGGTCCCTGATCACGGGCCTGATCTATGACGGGACCTTTGGTTTTCCCATACCCATGGCTGGGCTCAGCGCCATAGATGGCGATTTCCTCCACAGCCGGGGTCAGATGTCGACCTTCTGGGCCGGCCCTATTTTAGCCCTGAACTACTCCCGGAAAGGCGCGTCCAGCCTGACGTGGGGGGCGGACCTTTATCTCTCGGCGCTCCCCAGGCGGGACCGTGTCTTTCGAGACGGGGCCGGCGTCAAAAGCGAGGAGCTCTATTATTTCTCGGAAGCCTTGGGGGCCCGGTTGCGCTGGCAGCCGAAGCTTTGGTTCTCGGCAACCGCGACGGGATATCTGATGTACGAGCATTACCTGCGGACGAAGACGACCGCGGACGCGATGAGGCTCCCGAGGAACGGCGTCACTATGAACCCCAATCTCGGCCTGATGTTCACAGGCGGAGGCTATGAAGCCAACCTCGACCTTTCCTGGTACGATCGCCTGGGCTGGCGGTCCTGGGGCATGCCCGAGCGCCCGGAGAAGCCGGTCAGGACCTACCTGAGGGCTTCCGGACGGCTCGGAAAACAATTCTATTTGAGCAGTTTTGTCCGGTTCGGCGTCGACCTCGGGTATTATGCCGGCCAGAACCTGGACCGCTTCTCCAGTTACCAGCCCTCGGTCATGTCGTCCCCGAAGATCCGCGGCATCCCGAGCGGAACGGTGTCCTTGGACAAAATCGCGTCCTTGGGCCTCAACCTGGGATTCACCGCGTTCGACCTGATCCGCATCGACGGATTCTACAGCTTCGCCAGATGTACGGAGAACATGCCGGGGAGGCGTCCTTTCGATTTTCAGGGCCTGGAATTCGACTTCGGGACGATTGGCCCCTGGAGGTCCTACATCCAAGGCGTGGCCTCGTTTGCCGTCAGGGGACTGCCGGCCGAGTACAAATCGCGGTGGAGCCTGTATCTTCTGATATTCATCCCGTTATCCCGTTGAAAAGAGCCCGGGTTGACGCACCGGCTCGAAACTGATAACTAATACATTCTTTGGGAATCCTATGGACGTCGGGAGGATCGTCACGTTTAAACCGTTCGCCTCGAGCGCCCGCATGCGGGAGCTGATGGCCGGATACTTCAGGGACCTGAACCGGGCGGCCCTCGAGGGGAGGCCTAAGATCGCCTGGTGTTCCAGCGTCGGGCCGGCCGAGCTCCTGCTCAGCCTGGGCTACGCCGTTTTCTATCCGGAGAACCATGCCGCCATGCTGGGGGCGACGCGGGAGGCGAGGAAAACTATTCCCGTGGCCAACGCGGCCGGATATTCACCGGATATCTGCTCTTATCTCACGAGCGACATCGGTGCTTACTTGCGGCGGGAGACGCCTCTCTCCAAGGTTTATCCCGAGATCGTCACCGTCCCCCGGCCGGACGTCCTCGTGTACAACAACGTTCAATGCCGCGACGTCCAGGAATGGTTCTCCTGGTACGGTCGTGAATTCGCCGTCCCCGTTCTCGGCGTGGCGACGCCCCGCAACATCGCTGCAATCACCCCGGAGCTTCTGGCCGGCATCGCCGGGCAGATCCGGGCTCTCGTCCCCCCGCTCGAGAAGATCGCTGGCCGCCGATTCGACATCGACCGGCTGAGAGCCGTGATGAGCCTGTCCCGGGACGGAAGCGAGATGTGGAAACGAGTCCTCGAAGCCAACCGGGTTCGTCCCGCCCCGTTGAGTTTTTTCGACGCCGCCGTCCATATGGGGCCGGCAGTCGTCCTGAGGGGTACGGAAGAGGTCCTCGCCTATTACAGGGTCCTGCTTCGGGAGGTCGAAGGCCGCGTCGCCCGAGGTGAAGGAGCCGTCGAAGGAGAGCGATTTCGCCTCTATTGGGAAGGCATGCCGATCTGGGGCAAATTGCGAGACTTGGCCGAGTTCTTCATCGGCCTGCGGACAAACATCGTCGCGTCCACATACTGCAACAGCTGGATCTTCGAGAGCGGGGACCTCGCCGATCCGTTCCTGGACTTGGCCCGCTCCTCGGCCGGGTTGTTCATCGCCTGGGACGAGGACGCTAAAGAGCGGTACCTGAGGGACATGGCCGAAACGTACGGCGTCCACGGCTTCATCTTTCATGACGCCAAGACCTGCCCCCACAATTCCAACAATCGCTACGGCCTTCCCGGCCGCTTGGAGAAAGCGACGGGAATCCCAACGCTGACCATTCACGGCGACGTCAACGACCTTCGCTGCTACTCCGAGGACCAGACGCGGACCGCCATCGAGGCGTTCATCGAACGCCTGGAGGAGGGCTGAATGCCGGAACATCGTCCCCCGGGCGGAAGCAGGATCTTCGCCGGCCTGGATATCGGGTCTTCGGCCGTCAAGGTCGTTCTGCTGGACGGGGACGGATCGTTCGCCGGGCACGCCGTCAGGGTCCTGGGGTCAGACCTCAGGCATGCCGCCGCCGCCGCCCTCGACGACGCCGCTGGGGAGGCCGGGCTCAAACGGCCCTCGTTCGACGGCCTCGTCGCCACCGGATTCGGCCGGTCCGCCTGGACGGAAGCTTCGGCCGCCAAGACCGAGATCAGCTGTCACGCCAAGGGCAGTTATCATGATGTCCGCCGCCCCCATACCCTCATCGACATCGGGGGGCAGGACTGCAAGATCATCCGGATCGATGGCCAGGGACGAAGGATGGGCTTCAGGATGAACCGGAAATGCGCCGCCGGGACGGGCGCATTCCTGGAGGAGGCCGCCCTGCGGCTCCGCGTCGGCCTGGAGACATTTGACGATCTCGCCCGGAGCTCGACCAGGGATGTCGAGATCGGGAGCTACTGCACCGTGTTCGCCGCCGCCGAGATCCTCCATTTAATCCGCCGAGGCGTCGAGATGCCGGATATCGTCAAGGGGCTCTTCGGATCCATCGTCCAACGGACGATGGAAATGGACCTTCTCGAGGGGGACGTGGTCCTGACCGGCGGAGTGGCGGCCCATCATCCCTTCCTGATTCGCATGTTCGAAACCCGTCTGGGCCGCCCTGTCATCGTTCCCCCGCGAGCCCAGTTCACGGGCGCGTTAGGCGCGGCGATCTTCGCCCTGGAAGCCTGGAGCGGACGACATGCTTGATCTGCTGTTCCGGCCGCGATCCGTGGGCATCATCGGCGTTTCGAGTGAACCGCTGAGCATCGGCCGCCGGATCCTTCAGAACCTGCTGGACCACGGATACCGGGGACAAATCCACCTGATCACTCCACGCGCCGCTGCGATCGGGTCCTTTCGGACGTATCCCTCGATCCTGGAGGTGCCCGGGGATGTTGACCTCGTGAACATCGCCGTCCGAAGCGCGTTGGTCCCGGGGGTCCTGGAGGAATGCGGACGGAAGGGAGTCCGGTTTGCCGTGATCCACGCCGCCGGCTTCAAGGAGGCCGGCGAAGAGGGCCGGGCCTTGGAGGCCAGGATCCTGTCGATCGCCCGGGCGTTTGGAATGCGTCTCTGTGGGCCGAACTCGCAGGGCATCCAGATGTCCGATCCCTCGTTTCCCGTCTACGCCAATTTCACGTTCGTGCCCATGATCCCCGGGAATATCTCCATCCTGGCCCAAAGCGGGGGAGTGGGAGAGACCCTGAAGCTCCATCTTTTCCGCGCCGGCCTGGGGCTGCGGATATACGCCAGCTATGGGAACGAATCCGACCTCGGACTGAACGAGTTCCTCGATCACTGCGGTCGCGATCCCGGCACCCGCGCAATCATGCTCCATATTGAAACATTAAAGGACCCGGCCGGATTTCTCGATGTCGCCTCGCGGATCTCCGCCATCAAGCCCATCCTAGCCCTGAAGACCGGCCGGACTCCCGAAGGGACGCGCGCGGCCGCGTCCCACACGGGAGTTCTCGTCGAGCCGGATGACCTGGCCGAGGCCGTTTTCGATAAGAGCGGAGTCCTCAGCTTCAGGACCCAAGAGGAGATCATTGGGGCCGCCGCCGCTTTTTCCGTGCAACGTTGTCCCAAGGGCCGACGTGTGGCCGTGCTGACCAACACGGGAGGACCAGCGGTCATAGCGATCGATGAATGCGTGGCGGCAGGATTGCGGCCGGCGGACCTCGGTCCGGAAACCCGGACCGCCTTGAGCCGGGTCTTGGCTTCGGAGGCGTCCCTATCCAATCCGGTGGACGTCCTGGCAACGGCGGGCCCGGAAGCTTTCGGTGCTGCCATGGAGGTCCTGCTGGCCGATCCCAATGTGGATTCCTTGCTCCTCGTCTTCGTCACGGCGCCTTTCGTCGATAGCGCTGCGATCTCGCAACGGCTTGCCGACGTCGCCGCGGCATCGGGCAAAACCGTCGTCAGCCAGGTCATCACTCTTGATCCGGCGGGCGACGTCGTCCGGACGCTCCGGGGGAGGAACGTTCCGGTTTACGATTATGCCGAGACGGCGGCCAGAGCCCTGGCGGCCCTGACGGAATACCAGATGCTCGCGGCCCGAAACCTTGCCCTGACGGTCCCGCAACCCGGGCCTCCGGCAGGGGTCGCCGATGTGCTCGAGCGCTACCGCGGCCGGGATTCGCTCCTGTTCCCGACGGATGCCCATCGGCTCCTCGGTCTTTACGGGATTGCAGCGGTCGAGCCCATTCCCGTTCGAGGACGGGACGGCTTGGCCTCGGCCGCCGCCCGGGCGGGATTCCCCCTGGTGTTGAAAGCGGCTTCCCCGGCGATCGTCCACAAGACGGAATCGGAGGCGGTCGTCCTCGGCTTGCGGGACCTCGGTGAGCTCGAGGCCGCCTATGACCGCATGTCGGGAAGATGGCCCTGTGAGGAAACGCGTTTCTTCGTGCAGAGGCAGGTCGAGGGAGGCCGGGAAGTCATCATGGGAGCCACGGCCAACCGGGGGCTGGCGCCCACCATAGCGTTCGGTCTGGGCGGGATCTGGGTCGAAGCCCTCAAGGACGTCCGGTTCAAGCTGGCGCCGCTCTCGCCCGAAGAAGCGGCGGATATGATCCGATCCATCCAAGGCTTCCCCGTCCTGGCCGGCTTCCGAGGGTCGGATCCGGTGGACCTCGCCGCTCTCGAAGACATGCTGGTGCGCGTGGCGGGAATGGCCGCGGCAATTCCTGAGATCCGGGAAATCGATCTAAATCCCGTCATGGCCCTCGGGGAAGGGCTGGGCGCGATCGTCGTCGACGCTCGGATCCGGGTGCGATCCGCTTCAGCGGTTTGACGAAAAGAGGTCAATCCATTAGAATTATTCGGACGACGGAGCTTAAGGGCTCGTACAGAAAAATGGATCACAAGACAAACGGGGTTGGTTTCGAGCGCATTGCCGTCATCGGCGCGGGACCGGTGGGGTCGATCTCCGCCGCGTTCCTGACCCGGTCGGGGAAGGTTGTCTTCCTGACCGACCTGAAGACCGATCGCATCGAGACCGTCCGGGAAAGGGGTTTGTCCCTCGTCGGGAAGACGGATCCGTTCACGGTCCAGCCTTCGCTCGCGGAGGCTTCCAAGGCCGGCCTGGCGGCTTTCCGGCCGGATTGGATCTTCGTGGGCGTGAAATCCTTCAGTTTGATCCCCTTGTTGGACGAACTCTCCGGGATCATCGAGCCCGGCCCGAAGTTCCTGATCATGCAAAACGGATTGGACAATGAAGAGCCGGTCGCCCTCCGGTTCGGGCGGCCGAACGTTTTCCGGGCCGTCATCAATTTTGCCGGGATGCTCAAGGAAAACGGCGCCGTTCATCTCTCCTTCTTCAATCCGCCGAACTACGTGGGCGCTCTGGCGCCCGAGAGCGAGCCCGTTTCGCACCGTCTGGCAGAGGTCCTGACCGAGGCCGGACTCGAAACCCGCTCCGTCCCCGATATCAAGAGATACGAGTGGATCAAGACCATCCTGGCAGCGGCCTTGATGCCGGTCTGCGGGCCGACCGGGCTGACCATGAAGGAAGCCCTGGAGTTCGACGAGACGAGGGCCCTCTGCGAGAAGATCCTTGAGGAAAGTATCGCCGTGGCGGCCAGGGTCGGCTACGATTTCGGAGAAGAATTCTTCTCCGAATGCCTCCGCTATTTGGCCGGCGCCGGAGACCACAAGCCCTCGTCCTCCGTCGATCTCGAAGCCGGGAATCCGGTCGAGTACGTCTTCCAGCCGATCATCGACTTCGGCCGGGCCGTCGGGTCCCCCACCCCCTGCCTGGAAACCTTGACCCTGATCATGCGGACCCAGGAAGAACGGCGGGATCGATCGGGCCGGGCCGGGGCCTACAGATAACCGAGCGATCGGAGGGTCTCGGCAAGGACCGTTTGGTCCTCGGCCGACGGCTCTTCCCCGGGAACGGCGGATCGCAGAGCCTCGGCCAGAACGTTGGCTTCCTTTTTCAGCCGGACAGCGATGTCGGGCTTCCTCCGGGCCAAATTAACGCGCTCCTCCGGGTCCGCACGAAGATCGTAAAGCTCGGTGGGAGCTTCGGGATCGACGGGCGCGAAGGCAAGCTTCCAGCCTCCGGACCGGATTCCCCTGATATAGAACTCATGCGGGGCCTGGGCGCCGCCTCGCGCCTCCATATAGAGCGGACGTTCCTCGACCGCGCCCGTACCGAGCAGCGGGGCGAAGCTGGTCCCGAGCCCCGGAAAAGGCGGCACCTCAAAACCGAGGATCTCGCACAGGGTCGGCATGACGTCGATGTGGCGCACGGTGCTCTCCTGGAGCCGCGGCGACGTCCCCAGGGCCGGGCCGGCGATGAGGAACGGGATCCGGGTCAGGTAATCGTACACATGGTAGCCGTGTTGGAGATGGAATTGGGACAAGGTCACCCGGAGCATTTGGAGTTGTGCGGCTCTGCTGTCGCCCAGCCACACGGCCCGACCGATGCGGTAATCCTCTTTTTTCAGCCGCCACATCTCCCGCATTCCCTCCGGGGTGGGCCGAAAGCGCTGTGTTCTCAAGCGTGTGAGGGCGACCCAGAGGAGATTCAGGATGATCGCCAGCCTCTCTCGGGGCGCAATCCGGCCGTTTTCGAGACGCGTAATACGGTCCAGGCGGAGAGATGCGTCATGGAGCTGGTGGCCCCGTTTCTTATAAAGGGCGACATCTTCCTGGACCCGGGTATCCTCTTCATGATCGAGCCGCGGGATCCTGAGCTTTTCCGTGAAGTAAGGCAGGAGAGTTCCGTCGGGGATCTCTTCTCCGACACGCTCCCCGTGGTCGCCGGTGAGAACGACCAGCGCGTCCGGCCCCGCGGCATCGATCAATTCGCCGATGAATCCATCCAGGGCGCTCCAAGCCCGATCGTAGAGCGAAGCGCCCCACGCTGCCGAGTTGAAAGCGGGGGGGACCCGGCGTGGTTCGTGGATCTCCCAGAGATGAACGAGCAGGAACCAGGGCGACTCGTATCGGCGGGCGCGGAGATTCCTGAGGACCCGGCTTCCCCAGCGCGTGGACGCATACGCATTCTGGCCCCGATGGATGTATTCTTTGAATCCCTTCCCGATCCCGAGCATCGGGAGAAGAGGGCCGGTGACCTCGGCATGGGTATGATAGCCGCCGCGCGCCAGGATCTTGGCCAGGGTGGGCAATGCGGGGTTCATCTGGACGCCCAGGAGGCTGGAGACGCCATGGGCCGGGCTGTAGCATCCGGTGAAGAAAGAAGCGAACGAGGGCGAGGTGATGGGATTTTCGACGAACATGCGAGGGAAAGCCACGGCCCTCCGGGAGAAGTCATCGATCCGAGGTGTCCGGCAGGTGCGGCCCGGACCGAACACGCGGTCGGAACGCAGACAGTCGACGACGATCATCAGGACATCGGGTTTTGCTGAGGCAGCGAATCTCATTCCGGCTCCGCGGCCATTTTAACAGCTTTGGCAGGTCCTTTCCAAGCCCCCATCGCACATTGTATCTCGGGGCCGATTTAGATAGAATGGCTTTTCTTTCAGGCGCAACCGTGAGCATCTCAGACACTTGGTGGCAATCGAACCCGATCCTCAGATCTGTGATCCATACCATGGTCGGAGCCCTGTCCTACCCCGGATTGGCCCTCGTCAATACGATGAGGATCTCCGGCACGGCCGGCCTTTCCGAGCTCCCCGCCCGGAACGTCCTTTTCATCAGCAATCATGCGACCTATTTCGCCGAGGTCATCGCTTTTCTTCATGTTTTTTGCGCGGTCAAGTGGAGAAAAGTCGACCGGCTGGGTTGCCCGTATTACCTTTTGAGCCCCTTTATTGGATGTTCCTTCGTGGCCGCCGAAGAGACGATGAAGACAGGCGCCCTGGCCCGCCTGCTGAGACTGGCGGGGGCGGTGGAGGTCAAGAGAACCTGGCGAATGGGCGACCGGGACTTGAAGAGGGACCGGGATCCCTACGATACCGAGAAGATCGTCCGTGCACTGGAGAAAGGCTGGGTTATTACCTTTCCCCAGGGCACGACCCAGGCGCGAGCGCCGGGACGGAAGGGGACCGCGCACATCATCAAGCAATGCTGTCCGATCGTTGTCCCTATCGTGGCTCGCGGGTTCGACCGGGCCTTCGACAAAGATGGGCTTAGGCTCCGGAAGATCGGGACGGGCTTGTCGGTGACTTTTAAAAGCCCCCTGCTCTTCGCGCCCGAAGCATCGCCGGAGACGATCCTGGAGAGGGTCATGGACGCCATTGAGGAGGACGAGACGCATTGGGGACGGCCGGAACCAGGATGAGAGATGATCCCGGTACGGAGAAAAGGACACCTCTTCGGCTTCCCCTCTCCGTTTTTCATATCTGCGCCGGCGCGGCGACTTTAGTATCCGCCGGGATGCTGATTTTCAATCCATGGCTGGCAGCCCTGCCGTTCGCTCTCCTTTTCATGGCCTGCCTGATCGCCCCGTTCGTTCCCCGGTTCGGCTTCTTCCTGCCGGTTCTGACACGGGGGAGCCGAACACGACCTGTCGTGGCCCTCACCTTCGACGACGGGCCCGATCCGGTCACGACCCCGATGCTCTTGGACCTGCTCTTCCGGCACGGAGCCCCGGCGACGTTTTTCGTCATCGGGGCCAAGGCCGAACGGCATCCGGACCTTGTCCGCGCGATCCTTGCCGGCGGCCACGAGATCGGTAACCACACATATGATCATGACGTGTTCCTGATGCTTCGAGGGCGGGCCCGGCTGCGCCGGGAGATCTCTCGCGCGCAGGACGTGCTTCGGCCCTTCGGCATCAGCCCGCTTGTCTTTCGCCCCCCCGTCGGGATCACGAACCCCTGGCTCTTCGGCGCGCTCGTTGATGCCGGGATGATTTGTGTCTGTTTCCGGCGCCGGCCGGCCGATTTCGGGAACCGCCGGATCAAACGGCTGAAAGACCGGGTCGTCAGGAACCTAGCCGCCGGAGACATCCTGCTCATGCACGAAGGGATCCCAAAGCGGTCGGAAGGGCAGGCTCGTAGTTGGCTTGCCGCGGTCGAAGGCGTCCTGGAAAGGATGGCTCAAAAAGGCCTGCGGCCCGCGTTATTGTCCGAGACGATCCGCCGGCCCGTGTTCGAATCCGTTCCGTCGCCGTCCGGAAACCCGGAGGAGCCTCCGCGGGGCGGGATTCCTGCCGGCGTCTTAAAGCCGGGAAAGGGAAATCGATGATCACCGTCTGGAAGCGGAAGCTGGCCGGCACCCGTTGGGTCCGGCACGCCCTGGAAAAGGCCGCGATCGAAAAAGGCTCCAAGGAAAAGCCGAAACCCCGGTTCTACGTCGGGGTGGCCGTCATGGGATTGAGCTATATTCTGGGTTGGCCGCTCGTCAGCGTGTTGGGGATTCTGGCCGCTCGCCGGCATCGGCCCGAGATCTTCGCGATCGGCACTCCTGTGGCCTACGGCTTCTCGACACTGTTCTTACTATTGGGCGCGGGACTGGCGGGAAAGGACGGGTTACGATATCTTCGATGGCTCTTCCACCGGCTCGTGGCCCGCTTCTATGCCCGATATCTTGCGGAAAGCGGCGGGCACAGATAAGAATCCCCGACGGGGTTCGTCAGCACGTCGCGAGAATCCAGATCACGCGCGACTCGAGCGCGCAGAGTTCCAGGCGTTCCGCTACATAGGTGTAAACAAAAGAAAAAACCTGATCCTCATAAGCCTACTGCGGCAATGGCTCTGCTGATATAACTCAGTCTTTAGGAAAACCAATTAAATAAGTTATCCTCATCGTTCTCAATTTAGAAGGAATCTGGCCTATTTTCCATTCATATCCTTCAGAACTAATGCTCTTAACAAGCTCCTTTAAATCTTTGGGAGAATATGTTGCTGAGTAAGAAATCATCGCATCACAAGTAAACACGCAAGGAATAATTGGGATAATATTCACCCAAAAAATCCTTTTAAAAGTTCTTGGGCGGATAAATGGCGCAATAATAAAAACAAACAGAGGCAGGAAAAAAGCAAATGGGATTTTATCTAAGCGCCTTTCTGAAAACTCAAAAATGCCAATAGCGCTACGGCTATCCACCGTATCCTGTAATATCTTTCTTGCCGCATCAGGTTCAAAATGATGAAAGGCAGAGAAAATAGTACGCATTCCATTTAAATAAAGAGGGACGTTCGCGGCATCTACGGCTTCAGATATATACTGTATTCTATTTCCGGAAAGCTCTTTTATTTTCTTAAAAGCGCGGACATTAGGGTACTTGTCGGTTAGGGTGACAGAGACAGGTTCCTTTTGTCCTTGCACTTGTACCTGCATTTGACTCCAAGGTCCCGAGCTCCCGGAACACAAATCTATGATCTGGTTGGTCTTCATATGCTCCATAACTTCTTTAATAAGGGGAATAGCGGATTCGTAGATCCGATATTTTACAACAATAAATTCTAAAATATCCGTCATGAAGTTACGAAACATACTGGGAAACCAAAGATTATCTGCTATCTCACGTAAGCGATATCGTTTCATCTTATACAACCCTGGAGCCTCACCCAAAAACTGGCCCAGCCAAAAGTGTAGTTTTTTGGCCTTGTATTCTTCTTGTGAACTTATCAGCGAACTGCCGCGGCGTCAAGTCTCCGAGCGAGCTGTGAGGTCGAAAGCAGTCGAAGGTGTCCTCAGATCTTTCTGCGACGGCCTGGCCGCTCATCAGCGCGTCGCGAGAATCCAGATCACGCGCGGCCCGAGCGTACAGGGTTCCAGGCGTTCTACCTCGTATCCGGCCTCGAGGACTGCCGTCCGCAGCTCCTCCGCCGTCCGGAGATACGGCTTCCGGCCCGCCGCCTTCCATTTCCAGTATTCGATCCGGACCGGCCATGATCCCACTTCCTTCCCAGGCACCGTGGCACGGAGGATCAGCCGGCCGCCCGGCTTGAGGCGGGAGAAGAGGGCCCGGAGCGTGTTCCGGAGATCCTCGTCCGACAGATGAGGGACGACGTCGATAAGAAGGGCGGCATCGGCGGCGATCGTCATATCGGGAACCGCCGGGGCGGCGCCGAGGACGACCTCACCGCGATTCCCGAACGCGTGTCGGGCGACGGCGGCTCGTCTCGGGTTCGGTTCCAGGCCGACGAGGCGAAGCTCCGTCGATTGAGCCAGAAGCCAAGATCCAGGCACACCGTACCCGCAGCCGATATCGAGGACCGTGCCCCGGGCCGGCGCGAATTCCCGTAACCGCGGGAACATCGGATCGAAGCGGAGTTTGAGGCGGGCGAAAAGGCGGACAGAAACCTCTAAATGGCGGTACCGCCGCAGGACCCGAGCCCGGACCGCCCCGGGCGTTGGGCGTCCGGCCGGGATCGGCCAAGGACGCGGACGAAAGATCCGGCGCAACACAGGCGGGAGCAGGGCGAACGCCCCCAGAGCCGAGTAGCCGATGGCCAGGAGGCCGGTGAACCCGATATTGCGCAAGAGGACGTGGCGTCCCACCGCCAGGCCGCCGAAGCCGATCATGGCCGAAACCGCCGAGAGGAAAACGGCGTTGCGGAAAATGGCCGGGGACGGCTGGCGCTCATCCAGATAGCGCTGGTGACTCCGAGCGAAGAACAGGGCAAAGTCGCTGCCCATGCCCGGGATGAAAATGGCCAGGGCCAACCCCGGAATGTTCATAGGCAGGCCGAGGATGTTCTGCGTGCCCAGCGTGCAGACCAGGGCGAATACGGTATGTCCCAGCACGAGAAGCGGGATCGTCGCCTCGAAGAAGAAGAGGAACAGGACGACGGCCAATCCTCCGACGCATATGAGCAACATGCGGCCGAATCCCTGGACCAGGAGGGCGGCCAGCCGGTCGGCGAATAGCTTGTAATCGAGGATCCTCGCGCCGGGAAGGCCTTTGACCCGGCGGGCGAACGTCTCGTTATCGAAAGCCGGTCCCGCGGTGATGGGATTGAGGGTCATCCATTTGGTCCCGTCCCGGGAGCGAACGATCCCCACCAGGGGATACAGCGCCGGCGGGATGGCGAGGGTGGGGGGAGAAGGATCCTCGATCGATCGGAAGAACGGCTCGAAGGCCCGTTTCGAAAAGCCGAATTCGGCCCGGGAGTCGAGGATCCCGGCGCGGATGGCGGCGGTCCGTTCCGGAGTCCAGAAATTCCGCCATGCCGCCAGGTTGGCGGCGGCGGCCTCCCGGCCCGGAAAGATCATTGAAGGCGTAAACCCGGCCCCGATTGCACCCCCGGCCTCCTGACGGCGCAAGAATGCGTACAGCTGGTCGGAACGCGCCTGAAGGCCGGCCGGCGAATCCGCCTCGAGAAGGACATAGACGTTGCCCAGGACGTTCCCCCAGACTTCCTCAACGGCGCGTCCGTCCCGGATCGTCTCAGGGGAAACGGTGTTGAGGGCACGAAGGTCTCCCTGGAACCGCGGCCTGACAAACCCGATCATCACCACGAAAAGAAGCAGGGCCAAAGACGCCGCGACGCCCCCTCCGCCGAGAGCTAGGGCGGTCGTCAGGCGGGTCAGCCGGGCCGCCCGTTTCTTACGGCTTCTTGCCGGCGGTACCGTCGCGAAGATCAACGGGAAGACCAGGTGGACGAAGAGGAAGGCGAAGAAAACGCCCAGGGCGGCGAAAAGCCCCAACTGTCTTAGGATGGGGAATCCGGAGAATTGAAGGGCCAGGAAAGAGCCAACCGTGGTCAGCGTGGCAACCAGGCTGACGACCCACACGGAGGTCGAGGCTTCCCATCCGGAAACGGCCCTATCCTCCTGGTCAAGGAACGTGAAGTAGGCGATACCCTGATCGACGGCGATACCGATGAGGGCCCCCCCGAAGCCCAAGGCAAGGATTGACAGCGGTTGGCGAAGCCGCGAGATCGTGAGCAAGGCAAGGGCCGTTCCGGCGACGGCGGGAACCAGGCAGAGCAATCCAAGCCAGGGCCGGGGGAAGCAGAGCATGAGGAGGAGAGCGATCCCCAGGAAAGAGATCAGGGCGGCCCGACGGGCATCCTGCCGCGAGATCCTTTCGTTATCCAGGGTCGATCTGAAGGCCCCCACAGAGACGACTCGGACATCCCGGCCAGCTTCCGGAGATTCCCGGCGGAGAGCGGATTCGGCCGCGGAGATAGCTGCGCCGAGACGGCCGGCGAAGACCGTATCGGTTGCCGGTCTCGAGGGCTGGGCTGGCAACAGGAGGTGGCGTTGGTCCATGCTGAGAATCTGTCCTCGTATGATCCGGGCCCCGGCGCTGGGCAGAACGAAGCCCAACCGGGACAGGATTTGGTTTCTCAGCCCGAGCGGATCGCGGGCGATGAGTTCGGCCTGGCCAATCCCCTCTAAAGACCGCAAGAGGGCGGCGTCGGCCCGGAGGGCTTCCCGGATCCGCTCCGGCCGCAGGAGATCATCCACCCGGTCCCGGAGGTCCCGTTCATCGAAAAGAAAGGGAAGATGGCCGGCCAGGTTCGGCAGTAGTCCGGCCAGACTCTCCCCGTATTCGCGCCCGCCTACCGTCAAAAATAGGCCGCTCCCTTCGAGGGAGGAGGCAACTCGTTCCGCGGCGGCAACGAGAATGTTGGGGTCGGTCCGGCCTCCCGGAAGACTGAGGTCGAGGAGGATCGTATCGAGAACGCCATGCTGGCGGACGGCGTACCGGGTATCGGCGATTATCGGGTCGGAAGCGGGCAGGCCGGCAAGCACATCATTTTCGATGGTCACGAGGGAGGGAACAATGGAAAGGAGTAGAATGACCGAGGCCGCGGCGGCGACGGCGGCCGGCCATCGGACGCTCCGGATCCGGGAGACGTCGTTATGTTTCATGATGGGGATCGGCCTGGCAGTCGAAAGCAGGCGAACTCATATCGCCCGAATGTAGCACGCGGCTCTCGGGACTGTCAATGCGGTTCTGCTCTCGTTCAGATACATAGGTGACACCTTGGGCTATGATAGGAGTCGCCATGTATCCGAAGTCATCAACGATTTACGGGTCAGTCATTCCGGGGTCGGAGTTCATCCGGTCCCTGGTCCGCCAGGGGACGATCTCCCA
>JAPKZD010000013.1 GCA_026393975.1 Candidatus Aminicenantota bacterium
CAACTAGAAGAGTGGGATAAGATCTATAACCATATCCGGCCCCATCAGTCGCTTGATTATCTGACGCCGGCCGAATACTATCAGGGCTGGCTGAATACTCATCCGCAGCCCAGCGTGTCACTAATGTAGTGGACGAGACCAGGTTCTTGACAGGGGCGGCCTTCCGGCGCTATAGTCCTCATCCCGTCTCGAGAGGGGCGATTACGATGGGCGAGGAGATCGAGGCGTTCCCATGTTCAGGGCATCCGATTTAAAGAAGGGCGACGTCGTCAAGATCGAGGGCGACCCGCATATCGTCGAGACGATCAAGGTCCAGTCGCCCTCGGCCCGCGGGGCGGTGACGCTGTACAAGATCCGTTTCCGCAACCTGAAGTCGAAGCGTAAAATCGACCAGGCCCTGCGCGGCGACGACGTCCTGGCCGAGGCCGATTTCGAGCGGCGGCCGGTGCAGGTCCTGTACGGCGACGCTTCGAGCATCGCCTTCATGGACCTGCAGGACTACAGCCAATTCACGCTGACGAAGGACGAGATCGAGGAGGAGTGGCCGTATCTCACCGAGGGCCTCGAAGGGCTGATATCGATCTGCTCCGAAGGCCGCGTCCTCGGCCTGGAGATACCGACCTTCATCAATCTCGCGATCGTCGAAACCCAGCCGTCCGTGAAGGGCGGGTCGGTCACGGCGCGGACGAAGCCGGCCACCCTGTCGACCGGGCTGGTCGTGCAGGTCCCCGAGTACATGTCGACCGGGGAAGTCATCCGTGTCGACACCCGCACGGGTGAATACGTGTCCAAGGCCTGAGCGGAGATTCGTCCCGTTGGTTGTTTTGCCGGCCATCGCCGCACGATATCATGAAAAACAGCGGCTATAATTATCCCGATCGTATTCTCAAGTCGGACGAAGGTCCCTCAGTCGTGGCCTTCTATGCACGTCATTACACCCACTCGACCGAGGAAACATGGCGGCAGCGGATCCGAGCGGGGCAGGTCTCGCTCAATGGGCGGCCGGCATCGCCGGACGAAATATTGACCCGAGGCGACCGCCTCATCTACCATCGCCTTCCCTGGGAGGAACCTGAAGCTCCGAGGGATTTCGGGACCCTATTCGAAGATGACGATGTCTTGGTGCTGGCGAAACCCTCCGGACTGTCCGTCCTTCCCGGGGGCTTTTTTTTGGAAAACACCCTGCTTTATCTGGTGCGGCAACGCTATGGCGCCGGGTGTTCGCCGCTTCACCGACTCGGACGCGGCACGTCCGGGGCTATTCTTTTCACCCGCAACGCCCGGGCCGCGCGGTTGTTGACGATCGCCATGAAGGAACGGCGGATCCTCAAGGTGTATCTGGCCTTGGCCTCCGGAACCACAATGCCGGACACATTCACGGTTGACGCGCCCATCGGGCCTGTTCCGTATCGGCGCCCGGCGACCGTCCACGCGTACCGCCCCGACGGCCGGCCGTCGATAAGCCATGTCCGGGTGGTCCGTCGACTCCCCGACGAGAACGCGACGATCCTCGAAGTGACCATCCCCACGGGACGTCCCCATCAGATCCGGATCCATCTCAGCTATGCCGGATTCCCTCTCGTGGGTGACCCGCTTTATCAATCGGGGGGAATTCCCCGTGCCGACGGCGAAGATGATGAATACGCCGCGCTTCCCGGCGAAATAGGGTATCTCCTGCATTCCTGGAAGATCCGGTTTCCCCATCCGGCGAGAGACGAAGACGTGGAAGTCGTTTGTCCTCCGCCTCTCGTTCTTAGTCCCGGATAGTCATTCCTTAATTCTCTTCCAATCCGCCATTACCCGGCTGAAGCAGATGAGGCCGCTGGGGATGCAGGCGCCGTACCCCCCGCCCGGGAACGTCCAGGCGCCCGAGAGGTAAAGGTTCTTGATGGGCGACGTCAGAGGGAAGCGTCTGTTCCCGGAGTTGTCGACGGTCTGGTCCCAGCCGTAGATCGCACCCCGGGGGTTACTTGTGAAGCGGAGGTTCGTCAGCGGGGTCGCGACTTCGACGACCTCGATGGCCTTGCGGAGCCCCGGCAGGAGCGTTCTTTCCACCTTGTCGATGAGGACGTCGGCCAGGCGCATCTTTTCCTTCGTGTAGGCGTCCTTGTTGCCGTAGAAATAATCGGTCTCGAACTTCTTCCAGTAATCGAAGCCCTGGGCGGCGAAGATGTTGAGCGTGTTCTTGCCCTTCGGCGAACAGTCGGGGTAGAGGTTGTCGTAGACGGTCAGGCTGAAACCCGGATCGGCCGGCAGGCCTCCGGCCATGACGGCCTTGTATTCGGCCTCGATGTCATAGCCCGTGTTATAGAAGATCTCGGATTCCTTGAGCCCGACCTTGCGGACGAGGTCCGTCTTGAGGCCCAGCCAGACCAGGAAGGTCGAATAGCTGACGGAGAGCTTGTCCATGCGCGCGAGATAGTCCTTGAGAAAATCCTTCTCATCCATCATCCGGGAGAACGTGTCCCCGGCGTTGGCGTTGGAGATGACGGCCCGGCCGCGGTATTCCGCGCCGTCCGCGGTCTTGATACCGTAGGCCGCGTGGTCCCGGGTGAGGATCTTTTCGACACGCGTGTTGAGCTTGATCTCGCCGCCGTTTTTCTTGATCAGGCCGGCGAAGGCATCGCTGATCTTCTGCGACGTGCCGACGGGATAGTAGCCGCCGCCCTCGAGATAGCCCATGAGGGGCATGGCGTAGTAGTAGGGCGAGAGCTTGGACGGCGGCAGCCCGAAGTAGCCCCAGAGCCCCGAAATGACGGCCTTGAGCTTCGGGTTCTTGAGGCGGTCGTCGACCATGGCCCCCCAGGTCCGGCTGAAGTTCTTGAAGAGATGCGGGAACTTGGCGGGGAACGTGGACATGTCGACCTGGCCGCCCGCGCGCGAAAGATTGCCGACGTCGTCGGAAAGACCCTTCATGTCTGCAAAAATCCCGTCGATACCCTCTGCTTCGTCCGGGAAGTTTGCCTTCAGAGTCTTGACGTAGCCGGGAACGTCCCGGTGTGGGGCCCGGATGTCGTAGTCCGGGTATATCGCTCGGTAAAGGGTCTTGTGGGGGACGAAAGTGACGTCCTGGATCTCGGGGAAGCCTTCGATCAGGTTGGCGACGCCGTTACGGATGCCGACCGTCGTCGAGTGGAGGGAGACGTCGAAGGTAAAGCCGCCCGGCCTCGTGAAGGCGGAAGCGTAGCCGCCGGGGACGCTGTGCTGTTCGAGGACAAGGACTTTGTACCCCTGGCGGGCGAAGGCCGCGGCCGCGCTGAGGCCGCCCAGGCCGGCGCCGATGACGACGGCGTCGTAGGTCCCCGGCGGCGTCTTCTCCTGCCCGCCGCGGGGAAAGGCGTTCCAATCCCAGGTAAGGAGCGGCAATCCGGCGAGGAGCGATTTGAGGAAATCCCGTCTATCCCACGCGCTATCCGGCATCTTGGTACCTCCCTGATATCTCTGGATTGAGCTTGCCCAAGTTTACGCCCCGGGCAAGGGTGAGTCAATCCGGCGTCGGTTTCTGATCTCCCGGATGGGATGGGCCGGGCCATCCCATGGTAAGAGCCGGTTGACATCGTGGGGGAGCGGAAATAGGATTTGGACGAGCGCGGGGACGAAACGGACATATGAGAGATGGAATGGCGAGAATGAGATCCCTGAGGGCGGCCGCCGTTTTCCTTTCCGCGGTCCTCGTCCTCCTCGCGGCGGCGACACCCTCCTGCGACCGAGGACCCCTCCGATTCGCCTGGCTGAGCGACACCCATGTCGGCTCGGACCGCGGCGCGGACGACCTTCGGGCCGCGGTCGCCGACATCAACACGGCCAAGGGCCTGAGCTTCGTCTTGGTGACGGGCGACGTCACCGAAATAGGGTCGTTCGAAGAACTCCGCCAGGCCAAGTCCATCCTCGACGGCCTGCGCCTTCCGTATCACATCATCCCCGGCAACCACGATACAAAGTGGTCGGAGTCGGGCGCGACGGATTTTCCGCGGCTCTGGGGAAGCGACCGCTTCGTTTTTGCGAGCGGCGGATTCCGTTTCATCGGCCTCGCCCAGGGCCCCGTCATGAGGATGGGCGACGGCCATTGGGCGCCTCAGGACGTCCGCTGGCTGGACAAGCTCCTCGCGGAGAAAGGCGCCAAGGACAGGCCGACCGTCTTCGTCACCCACTACCCGATCGACGAGAGCATCGCCAACTGGTACGTCGTCCTCGACATGCTCAAAATCGTCCCCACGGCCGCCGTCCTGGTTGGGCATGGCCACAGCAACCGGGCCATGGATTTCGAAGGCGTCCCCGGCGTCATGAGCCGTTCGATCCTGGGCACGAAAGACGTCGCATCCGGGTACACAATCGTCGAGATCGGCGCGAAAGCCATGACGTTCTCCGAAAGGACCGGGAGCAAGACGCTCCTGCCGTGGCATACGATCGAGCTGAAGAAGAGCCGTGTTCCCATGGCGGCGGAAGGGCGGGAAACCGGCGGGGGGGAAGGGAAAGCCGGGTCGCCACCGCGGCCCGACTTCAGTGTGAACGGCCTCGACCCGAATGTCCGTAGTCGCTGGCAGTATGATGCGGGCTGGACGATCGCTTCCTCCGCCGCCGTTTACGGAGAAACGGTGATCGTCGGTGATGCCTCCGGCGCCGTCCGCGCGCTTCGGGTCGCGGACGGGAGCGTCGCCTGGGAGTTCCATTCGGGAGGGCCGGTTTACTCGACCCCGGACGTCGGCGCAGGCCGGGTCGTGTTCGGGTCGACGGACGGCGCGGTCTATGCCCTGGACGCCGCGACCGGTGGGCTCGCCTGGAAAGTCGGGACGTCCAGGCCCGTCGTCGCCTGCCCCCGCATCGCCGATGGCGTGGTCTTCATCGGCTCGAGCGACCACGTCTTCCGCGCCATCGATCTGGCCACGGGCCATTCCGTCTGGAGTCATGCTGGGATCGAAGGCTTCGTCGAGACGCGGCCTCTCGTCGCAGACGGCAAGGTCGTCTTCGGCGCGTGGGCCGGCCGCCTCTACGCCCTCGACGAGAAGACCGGGCAGCTCGCCTGGACGTGGCAGGGCGACCGGTCGAGCCCGCTCTATTCTCCGGCCGCCTGCTGGCCCGTCGCGGCCAACGGACGCGTCTTCACCGTCGCCCCGGACCGGCGGATAACGGCCCTCGAGCTGGCCACGGGGCGCGAGGTTTGGCGCACCGACCGCTGGGCCGTCCGCGAATCCCTCGGCCTTTCTGAAGACGGAAAACGCGTTTACGTCCGGACGACCCAGGACATCATCGCGGCCGTTTCGACGGTCGCTGGCAGCCCAGAATCCGCCTGGGAGACGAACGTTGGGTTCGGCTACGACATCAACTCGGCCATGCTCGTCGAAAAAGACGGCGTCGTTTTCTATGGGACGAAAAACGGCCTTCTTCTGGCCCTCGACGCCGCGACGGGTGCCGTTAAATGGAAGCACAGGGTCGGCGTCGCGCTCCTTGACACGGTGACGCCCCTCAGCGGCCGGGAAGTGGTCGTCACCGATTTCGACGGCCGCGTCTCGCTCGTCGTCTCGGATCGATAAAAGATCGGCCGACTAAACAATGTTATAATCGTCGTGCGGCATAATGAAGAAAGCGCTGAAGACGACTCTCAAGATAACGGGCATCGTCCTCGGCCTCGCCGCCCTCCTTGTTGTCGCCGCGGCGCTCCTTTTTATCTTCGACAAGGCCCTCGTCAGGAACCTCCTCCGAAGCCGGCTCGCGAAAACGACGGGCATGACGGTCCGCATCGGCAAGCTCGACTATTCGCTCTTTCCCTTCCGCCTCACGGTCGACGCGCTCGACTTCGGCCAGGAGAACGCCTTCCAGAAGATGAGCGTCTCTCTGGCCCATCTCGAGGCCGCGGGGGATTTCCAGAAGCTCGTCCGCGGCAAGAAACCGGCGCTCGAAACGATCGAAGCCGACGGCCTCGTCTTCCGCCTGGAGCAAAAGGCCGTTTCCGAAGAGCCGTTGGACATCGAGGCGATCCTCCTCCAAGCTTCGGACACCCTGGCCTGGGCCAAGCGGATCTCGGTCGTGAATGCCCGCTTGTCCATCTCCATGGATTCCCGGGAGACGAGCCTGGGGAACTTCGATATCTCCCTGACGACGGCAGACGCTATCGGCGAACTCGCCTATTCCATCGGCCGCTGCGATATCGCCGTCAAGGACAAGGGGGGGGCCTTCCGCCTGGAGAGTGGCCTGCGCTCGTCGGGCACGCTCCGCCTGGCTTCGCCCTTCGGCCTCGACGCTGCGTTCGATTTCGGCCCGACGCGGCTCGCGACTGCCGGGGTTGAGCAGTCG
The DNA here is from genome assembly GCA_026393975.1 of Candidatus Aminicenantota bacterium. GTDB lineage: Bacteria > Acidobacteriota > Aminicenantia > Aminicenantales > Saccharicenantaceae > RBG-16-66-30. The sequence continues at coordinate 6,292 of JAPKZD010000013.1, forward strand.
ATCGCCGGCGTCACGATCGAGACGACGTGCAAGCTCGATATGGACGCGAAAGAGCTCGCCGTCCCCCGGCTGAGAATCGCCGTTCCCGGCCTCTTCGACCTCGACGGGACGGCCGCGGGGAGATTCGGCCACAGCGTTTTCCTCGAGGGCGAGGCTAAAGTCCGGCTCGACAAGCTCGAGAACTTGGCCGCCCTCCTCGGGCCCCATCTGCCCGCGGAGTTCCAAAGCGCCAAGCTCCGGGGCCGGGTCGAGGTTTCGGGGAAGTACGGGATCTACCGCACTAGCCAAGAGACTAACGACAGCCTCGCCGGCTCCCTCGCGCTCGAAGGCGTCGAATTCGAACACGTCGTCGGCGGACTTCCTCTTCATGTCCGGGCCTCGGGCCGGCTCGACGCGTCCGGCTCGACGCGAGATCCCCGGCTCTCGGCCGATATCCGCGCGTCATTGGGAAAAATCGCCCTGGACAAGCTCGCCGTAGGGAGTTCAGAGGTTCACTTCGTCGTGGCCGTCACAAAGGATGCCGCGGACATTTCCCGGCTCGACGCCGCGTTCAAGAGCCTCGATTTCGACGTCGCCGCGGGGAAGAAGATCTCATTCGGCAAGGTCACGCTCGCGGGAAAGGCGCGCCTGGACTTCGGCCGAAAAAGCGTGGTCCTGAATTCGCTCGAAGTCCGGTTCCCCGATATCGCGCCGCTCTTCGTGACGGGGCGATACGGGTTGGGGAAAGCGGGCGCGGCTCAGCTCAAGCTCGAAAGCCGCGGCCTGGACATTCCCGCCCTTCGCGGTCTTGCCGCGCCGTTCATCCCCGAGATCTTTGCCGGCTGGGACCTCGACGGCACGGCCGACCTCTCGATCGAGGCCCGCCGCCCGGCCGCATCGGGGCAAAGCTGGGGATTCTCGGGAACCGTTTCCCTCGCCCAGGCCCGGTTCAACGACCCTTCGTTCACGATCGCCGGCGAAGGGCTCAATCCCGTACTGAAGGTCGAAGGCGCCTATGGCGCTTCGAAGGGGATCTCTTTTACCGGCGCCCTCGACATCGAACAGGGCGAATCGTTGTGGAAGGCGGTCTATGTCTCCTGGAACAAGCACCCTCTCAAAGTGACTGTCGCCGGCCGGTTCGACCCTAGCTCGGGCGGTGTCGAAGGCCTCGCGGCGCGTTTCTTCTTTCCGACGATCGGGGAAGTCAGCGTCGCCGGCTCGGTCATGACAAGGCCCGCTCTCGTGTTCGACCTTCGTTCCGAGGCGCGCCTGAGCCTCGGGCCGCTCTATTCGCTTTACACCCAGGCCGGTGTCGCCCAGGAGAATCGGATAAGCCTCGAGGGAACGCTCGGGGCGGACGTCCGCATCCGCGCGGAAGGCAATGCGCTCTCTGTCGAGGGCAAAATGACGCTCGCCGACACGGCCCTCGGACTCCCCTCGTCGAAAACTCTGCTTCTCGGCGTCGCCGCCGAGATTCCCGTCCACTACGAGACACCAGGCGCCGGGCCGGGCTCCCCGGAGAGCCCGCTCCCCGACGAGGGGTTTCTCCGGATCGGCGAGCTCCAGAGCCCTTTCCTGACCTTGAAGCCCGTGGCCGTCTCCCTCCGGGTCGGAACGAACGCCTTCGCCATCGAGCCGCTCGCCTTGGAGCTTTTCGGTGGCCGGCTCGAGCTCGGCCGGACGACCTTCCGCGTCGACGCGCCAAGCGGCGCCCTCCGGGGTATCGGCTCCCTGGCCCTCCGTGAAATCGACATCGCTCGCTTCCCCATCGATTCTCCCCAGTTCAAGCTGACCGGCAGGATCCGGGCCGAGTTCCCTCGCCTCGACATCAGCTCCCGGGAAATCGCGATCTCCGGGAGGGGCGAGGCCGATGTTTTCGGCGGCAAAGTCATCCTCCGCGACCTTGCCGTGAGTCAGCCGTTCGCCGCGAACCGCTCCATTTCGCTCAACATCGACCTCCTCGACCTCGATCTAAAGAAGCTGACCGACGAGGTCCCGTTCGGGGAAGTGACCGGCATCGTCAGCGGCGAAGTCCGCAACCTCGTGATATCCTACGGCCAGCCGGAACGGTTCGAATTCCGTCTCGAGTCCGTGCCGCGCAAGGGGGTGGCGCAGACGTTCAGCCTCAAGGCCGTGGACAATCTGACGGTGCTCAGCTCTGGCCAGCAGGCGTCCGCCGGGACGGGCGGCTTCTGGATGAGCTTCATCAGGGGGTTCCGTTATCAAAAGCTGGGCCTCGTCAGCACGCTCCGGAACGACACCTTCACCCTGAACGGCACGATCCATGAAGGCGGCATCGAATACCTGGTGAAGAAGCCGTCGCTTTTTGGTATAAGTGTCATTAATAGAGAGCCCGACAAGGTGATCAGCTTCAAGGAAATGACGAACCGGCTCAAACGGGTCGGCCGATCCCAAAAATAATTCCGCAAGGTAAGGAGGACTGCGACATGAAAAAAAGATACGCCGTAGGCAGCGTCGCGGCCGTGGGCCTCGTCTTCATCCTGGCCTGCATCACGGTCAACATCTACTTCCCCGAAGCGACGGTCAAGCAGGCCGCCGAGCAGATCGTCGACGAGATCCAGAAAAAGGCCGCGGAGAAGGCGGGCCAGGAGCCCGTGAAGAAGATCTCCGCCCTGCCGAGGGCGGCTTTCTTCTCCTTCATCCCCGCCGCCTACGCGCAGGAAGAGACGAACGTCTCGAATCCGGCCATCCGCGCCCTCAAGGACTCCATCGCCAACCATCTCGCCGCCATGATGCCGTCCTTCGCCGAGGGCCGTGTCGGTCTGACGAACAAAGGCCTAGTCGAGATCCGCGACGAGGCCGGCCTCAACCTCCAGGACAAGGCGGCCCTGAGGAACCTGGTCAAGGATGATAACGGCGACCGGCTGAAGCTCTACGCGGAAGTGGCCAAGGCCCTCAACATCGAGGCCAGCCAGATCGAGCGCATCCAGAAGATCTTCGCCGAGAGCTGGATCAAGAGCGCCTCAACCGGCTGGTGGATCCAGCAGGAAGACGGCGCCTGGGTCAAGAAAAGCTGAGCCGCCGGGTCCGATTTCCCCGCCCGGGAGTGTACTATGAACGGGAACGATCAGGAGAGTGCCCCATGTCGCATCGGCGTTTGTCTTCCCTCGCCCTGCTCGGTCTTGTTTCTTTGATCCTCTGGGCCTGCGGCCCAGGGCCGTCCGGCTCAAAGCCCCGGGATCTCCTTGCGGCCGGCTTCGCCGACCCGCCCGATTCGGCCCGGCCCTGGGTCTACTGGATGTGGATGGACGGCAACCTGACCCGGGAGGGGATCACGGCCGACCTCGAGGCGATGCGCGCCGCGGGCCTCGGCGGCGTCGTCATCTGCGAGGTCAATGTCGGCGTACCGCGGGGCCCGGTCGAGTTCATGAGCCCCGCCTGGCGCGGCCTGTTTAAGCACGTCGTCCGGGAGGCCGAACGTCTGGGCCTCGAGGTCACGCTCAACGCCGGGCCGGGCTGGACGGGCTCCGGCGGCCCCTGGGTCACGGCGGAAATGTCCATGCAGCACATCGTCGCCGCCGCGGTCGAAACCGCCGGCCCGGCCCGCTTTGACGCCCTTCTTCCCCGTCCCGCGCGCCGTCCGGCCTTTTTCGGCGAGGGCGGCCTGCCGCCGGAGATTAAGAAGACGATGGACGGTTTTTACCGCGACGTGGCCGTACTCGCATTCCCTGCTCCGGCCGCCGGACCTTCCATTGCCGATATCGACGAGAAGGCCCTCTATGTCCGGGCGCCCTATTCCTCCCAACCGGGCGTCAAGCCGTTCCTGCCCGCCCCGGCCGATTTTCCCGTCCTCCCGATGGGCGCCGCTATCGACCCCGCGCTGATCGTCGATCTGACCGACAAGCTCACGGCCGAAGGGCGCCTTGTTTGGGGCGTTCCCGCCGGCCGCTGGACGATCCTCCGTTTCGGCCGAACGACGACGGGTGCGAACACCCGTCCCGCCCCGGTCCCGGGCCTCGGGCTCGAGTGCGACAAGCTCGACGCGGCCGCCCTCGACGCCCATTACGACGCCTTCGTCGGTGCGCTCCTGCACGAGATCGGCGCGCGCCGGACGGACGGGCGGTCGGGTTGGACGACGCTCCACATCGACAGCTGGGAGATGGGGGCGCAAAACTGGACGGGCGCTTTCCGTGAGGAATTCCGGAAGCGCCGGGGCTACGACCTGCTGCCCTTTCTCCCCGCCATCACGGGACGTCCGGTGACGAGCATGGAGGTCTCCGAGAGGTTCCTCTGGGACTTGCGGCAGACGGCCCAGGAACTCGTCCTCGAGAACCACGCTCTGCGGCTCAAGGAGCTCGGCCGCCGCGACGGCTTTCGGCTGTCCATCGAGCCCTACGACATGACGCCCTGTGCGGACATGACTCTCGGAACGGCCGCCGATGTCCCGATGGGGGAGTTCTGGCTCCACGGCTTCAACACGGCGCATAGCGTCTTCGAGGCCGCCGGCATCGCCCACGCCGGCGGAAAGCGCGTCGTCGCGGCCGAAGCCTTCACTTCGGACGATACCGAGGCCTGGCGGGCCCACCCGGCCTCGATGAAGGCGCTCGGCGACTGGGCCTTCACGGCCGGCGTCAACCGGATCGTCTTCCACCGCTACCAGAACCAGGCCGGGCTTGACGTGCGGCCGGGGATGACCATGGGTCCCTACGGCGTCCATTGGGAGCGGACCCAAACCTGGTGGGACATGGTCCCCGCCTACCACGCCTATCTCGCCCGCTGTCAGTTCCTGCTCCGCCAGGGCCTGCCCGTGGCCGACGTCTGCTTTCTCGTCGCCGAGGGCGCGCCGCACGTTTTCCGGCCGCCGGCATCGGCGCTTTACGGTGACCCGCCCGGCCCGGCCGGCGCCGCTTTCGACGGCTGTCCGCCGGAGACTTTGCTCGCGGCCGCAGCGGTCAAGGACGGTCGGCTCGTCTTTCCCGACGGCATGAGCTACCGCGTGCTCGTCCTCCCGGAGCGGGAGACGATAACCCCGGCTTTGTTGCGGAAAGTCCGCGACCTTGTCGCGGCCGGCGTCACCGTCATTGGGCCACGGCCGCGGAAATCCCCGTCCCTTGCCGGGTATCCGGAGTGCGACGCCGAGGTCGGGCGGCTGGCCGGCGAGGCCTGGGGTGACTGCGACGGCGACAAGGTCACCGAGCACACCTTGGGCCTCGGCCGCGTCATCTGGGTTCGTGAACAGAAAAATCACGGTCAAGCCGCGACGGCGAGTGGAAACTCACCCGGCCCCGCGGCTACGAACCGGACGACTTGGGAGGTCGGGGCGCCGCCCCTCAACGAGCCCGAGCAATACGGCGATTACGCCGTCGTCAGCGCCGTGCTTGAAAAGATGTCGGTCCAGCCCGATTTTTCTTCCGACGTGCCCCTGCGCTGGACGCATCGCCGGGACGGCGAGACCGAAATATACTTCGTGTCTAATCCCGATGCCGAAGCCGTCGAGGCGACCGTCGTTTTCCGGGTGAGCGGCAAGCGTCCCGAGCTGTGGGACCCTATCGACGGGAAGAGCCGCGGGCTGGCCAAGTACACGATCGCGGACGGGCGCGCGTCCGTGTCCCTGCGTTTCGCGCCGTACCAGTCGTTCTTCATCGTATTCCATGAAGCGGCCGCCCCGGCGTCCTCTTCCGGCGTGAATTTCCCGGTCCCCGTCGAATCGGCGGCTCTCGGAGGTCCCTGGGAAGTTTCCTTTGACCCGAAATGGGGCGGGCCGGAGCGGGTCGTCTTCGAGACGCTCGCCGACTGGAGCCAGAGGCCCGAGGACGGGATCAAGTATTATTCGGGAACGGCCGTCTATCGGAAAACCTTCGACCTGCCTCAGTCCGCGCCGGTCAAAGGCGAACACTTCTGGCTCGACCTGGGGATCGTCAAGAATATCGCCGGCGTCCGGCTCAATGGGCGCGACCTCGGCGTCGTCTGGTGCGATCCCTGGCGCGTGGATATCACCGATGCGGTCAAAGCCGAGGCGAATCTCCTGGAGATCCGTGTCGCCAACCTCTGGCCGAACCGATTGATCGGTGACGAGCGCGAGCCCGCCGACGCCGAGTACGCCCGGGGAGGCCGTCTCGTTCGCTGGCCGGATTGGCTGCTGAAAGGAGAGCCGCGGCCCTCGTCCGGCCGTTTAACGTTCGCGACCTGGAAGCACTTCACCAAGGACTCGCCCTTGCTCCCCTCCGGCCTTCTCGGCCCGGTGAAAATCCTGATCACCCGGGATTGAGCCTGTCAAGGAAGGCTCGACCGCTCAGGCGACGACGGTCCTTTTCTTGCCGATGCGCAGCTTCATGGTCAGGATCTTGTCCGACGAGAAGATCCGGGCGGCGAAGACGACCAGCACGGTGAAGACGACGAGCATGTAAGCGAGCCCGCCGAAGATCATGCCGTAGTTGCCGAGGTAGAGATTCTGCGACACCAGGAAGGGATGGGAAAAGGGGATGGCCAGGATGAAGATCTTGATCGGCAGAGAGACGGTGTTGATGTCGGCGAACAGGGAGATGAAATAGGGGATCATGACCATGAACATCAGCGGCATGAGCATGCTCTGGGCGCTGCGGAAGTCCTCGGCCAGGACACCGAGGATCATGGCCAGGGCCAGGGCGACCAGGATGGCCAGGAAGAGGGACGCGCCGAGGATGAGATAGCCGGACGTGTCGAAATACAGCCCCAGCTGGCGCATGACGGCGCCGCCCTGGGACGCGGCCGCCTTGAGCTCGTCGCCGCCGATGCCGCCCATGAAGCTTTTGAAACCGAACATGTAGATGCCGGCCGAGAGGAGGCCAACGAGCCCGGCCGCGAGCATCTTGGCGGTGATGATCGAGGTCCTGCGGATGGGCACGGTCAGCAGGGTCTCCAGGGTCTTGTTCTGCTTCTCCATGGCCACGGCCGAAATGACCATCTGCGAGGAGTAGATGACGATCATCATCAGGACGACGGGGATGAGCAGGGACTGGGACGAGACCATGCCGGCGACCTCTGAGGCCGAAGCCTCGGCCATCCGTTTTTGGACGATGACGAAGTCCTTGCTCTTGATCGGGTTCTTGAGGCTGGCCGGATCGAGGCCGGGGAGCTTTTCCTTGAGAAAACTGTCGGAGAGGACGTTGTTGAGGGCGGAGATGACGCCCCGGACGATGGCCGAACCCCGGGCGCCGATGAGGGAGAAGCTCCTCATGTAGGAATAGGTTTCGATTTGGCTCGGCTTGAAATCCTTGAGGGAATCCCCGAATCCGGAGGGGATGACGAGGAGAAGCTTCGACTCGCCGCCGCGGGCGATATCGATCGCCTGCTCCTTTGTCTTTTCCTCGATCCGTTCGATCTTGAAGCGGGCCGACTCGAGCCCCGCGAGGATGGCCTGGGAAGAGGCGGAGCCGTCCAGGTCGAGTGCGGAGATCGTCTGGACGCCGATGGCCTTCTGGACCTCTTTGCGGCTCATCTGGCCGACGAAGTTGAAGAGCAGGAGCGTGAATGCGAGGGAGACGATCAGCTGGACGTTCACCAGCTCCTTGATCTCTTTCTTGAGAAGGTTGAGGAATTTTTTCATCGGAGGGAACTCCTGAAGACTTCTTCCATGTTCTTAGCCTGATGTCTTTCCTTCAACTCGGCGGGCGTCCCGGAATCGAGGATGCGGCCCTTGTCGATCAAGGCCACGCGGTCGGAGAGGAACTCGATCTCGAGCATGTTGTGGGAGGAGAGGAGCACGGACGTCCCCTCTTTGACGTAGCGCCGGACGATCTCCCGGACCTCCAGGGCGTTGAGGACGTCGAGGCCGGAGGTCGGCTCGTCGAGGATGGCCAGGACGGGCTTGGTCATCAGGGCCCGGGCCAGCAGGATCTTCCGGGTCATGCCCTTGCTGTAGGTCCCGACCTTGGTCTTCAGCCGGTCGCCGAGCTCCGTGATCTCGACGGCGCGGTCGACGAACGCCTTCTCCTCCTCCGGCGTCCGGGCGTAGAAGTTGGCCATGAAGTGGAGGTAGTCCAGGCCCTTCATGTTCTTGTAGGCGCCGGCTTCCTCCGGAAGATAGCTGATCTTCTCCCGGACGAGGTCCGGTTCCTTGCGGAAGTCGTGGTTGAGGAAAGAGATCGTTCCGTCGCCGGGCGTGAGAAGCGTTGCGATGATCCTCAACGTGGTCGTCTTGCCGGCGCCGTTCGGGCCGATCAGGGCGAACACCTCTCCCGGCCGGACCTCGAAATCGATGCCCGCCAGAGCCATCTGTTTTCCGTAGGTTTTTTTCAATCCCTTGACGGTCAGGACATTATCCATGGGCGACTCCCTAGAGTGACGTAAAAAATGACGAACCTATTCTATTGAATACGATAGGAGATGTAAACGGGTTACCGACTATTCGAGGTCGATGTCCTCGTGATAGTCCACGGTAACCCTGGCCCGGGAGCCGGGCCGGATCTTGAGGAGCTTGACGGCCCGGAGGAACGTCTTGTTGCGGCGCCTCCAGGTCCGGTTGAGGTTCCGGGCGTAGTGGGCGATCGCGACGCCGAGCCACTGGCCGGCGGCGATTTTCCGGACCGTCTCCTTCAGCGAATAGAACTTCCGGTGGGCGAAGATCTGCGCTTTCTGGAGGTCGGGGAGCGAGAAACGCGCCGGCTGGAAGACGGCGTGATGGGCGTCGTAGAGGGCCCAGTCGTGGAAACGGATCCGGTTCTCCGAAGTGATCCGGTCGTAAAAGGCGGAGCCGGGAAGGGGGGTCAGGATGAGGAACTGGGTCGATGTCAGGCGGGCCCTCTTGGCGAACCGGACCGTCTTGCGGACCGTTTTCCAGTCGTCCTGGTCGAAGCCGAGCACGAACATCCCGTGGATGTGGATCCGGCAACGGCGGAAGACCTTGACGGCGCGGACGATCTCGGCCACGGTCTGCTTTTTCTTCATGCCCTCGAGCGCCTCCGGGTTGACGGATTCGAAGCCGATGTAGACGGTGTGGCAACCGGCCTTCTTCATGAGGCGGACGAGATCCGGGTCCCGGGCGATGTCGGCCCGGACCTGGGTCGTCCACTTGAACCTGAACCTCTCGCGGATCATGGCCTCGCATAGGTCGTGGGTCCGCTTCGGGTCGGCCGCGAAATTGTCGTCGTAGAAGAAAATGAGGGTCTTCTGGGCGTTGTAGAGGCGGAGCTCCTCAATGATGTTCTCGGTCGAGCGGAAACGGTATTTCCGGCCGAACATGCCGGTCACGGAGCAGAAGGAGCAGTCGAAGGGACACCCCCGCGACGTCAGGACGGGGATGGACGACATGTGCTTCGTGCCCTTCGCGTCGGGCCGGAGAAGGGTAAAGTCGGGGAAGGGGATGCGGTCGAGGTCCGAAACCCGGGGCGCCATCGGGTTGTGGACGACGTTCCCCGCGGCGTCCTTGTAAGAAAGGTTCGGGACATCGGCCCAGCCGCTGTTGTGCTCCCGGGCGTCGATGAAAGCCGCGAGGGCCGCCTCGCCTTCGCCCCGGACGACGAAATCGGCGTGCTCCAGGGCCTCCTCGGTGAGGTAAGTCACATGGGGCCCGCCCATGAGCACCGGGACGCCCATCGCCCGGGCCCGGTCGGCGATGGCGTAGGCCCGGGGCGCGGTCGAGGTGATGGTCGAGATGCCGACGAGGTCGGCCGAGGCGACCACGTCGAAATCGATCTTCCGGAAATCCTCGACGTAGACCTCGACGTCCCAGCCGCGCTTCTTCATCATCGTCCCCAGAATGAGCGTTCCCAAACGGGGCAGGGGGAACTGGCTGAAGATGTGGAGGTTCGGCGCCTGCGGTTCGATGAAGACGATTTTAGGCATCGCTTCCCTCCTTGGTTTTTTTCCCCCGTTTACAATTTTTAGCCTGGATGGCCAGGACGTCCTTTCTCTTCTTCTTGAGGAGATCCTCCCAGCGTTCGATGCCCTCCTCGAGGAGCTTCATCTTGTCGAAAAGCCCCTGAATGGCCCCGAGCATGGCCTCGAGCTTTTTCTCCACTTCGGCCCGGGGGAAGGAATTGGGGGCGGCCTCGATGGCCAGGAGAGTCCGGACGTCGTCCGAGACCGCCTTGACCTCATCGAGAGTATAGCCGAAGAGCTGCAGGTCGCGGATGAGCTTGCAGAGGAAAACGTAGGATTCCGAATAGAGCCGGAAGCCGCCCTCCGTTCGCATGTCGGGCTCGATGATGCCCTTGTCCTCCCAGTGCTTGATCGTCCTCGGGCTGACGTTGGAGCGCTCGGCCAGGTTCCCGACCGTGAGGAAGCGGTCCTTGTCCCGGGCCCGCTTACGGCCGCGCCCGTCATGGGGCAGGCCGACCTTCTTGATGATCTTCAGGATCTCCTCGGTCCCGTAGCCGAGGTCGGCGAGCCTCCGGATGTGAGCGACGCGCTCGAGGCTCCCGGCGGCGAAGAGGGGGGCCTTGCCGCTGCCGAAGCCGTCCGGCTTGAGGAGCTTAGCCTTGGTCCATGCGGCGAGGCGGTCGGGGGGGACGCCAACCTTGCGGGCCAGGTCGTCGAGAGTGAGCACATCATTGTTCATACTATACCTTTGCGTTCAATTAAGTTTAATAAATCATTCAACATGAACGCATAGGAATATATTATTCATGGAGGAGCTTGTCAAGGGAAAAATTACGGCCAGGACCATCCGGAGGGGAGCGATCCCCGAACCTTGGCGATCTCCTCCCCGGCTCTCTTCATGAGCGCCTCGACCTCGTCTCCGGGCGGGGTCGGCCACGGCGTGTCCCCGACCCTCTTCAAGACGGCGTTCGAGTCCGTTACGGGAGGCGGAAAGGGGCGGCGCCCCGCCGCCCAGGCCCCCCATGACTCCAGGGTTTCCTCGAGAGCGCGGAGCGTGAGCTCGGTCCGCTGGATGGTCTCTCCGACATCTTTGACGAAGCCCGCCGTGTCACCGGCGAGTTCCGTGATGAGGCCGTCGATGTCGGCGGGCGGGTCGGGTTTGACGTGATCCTTCCGGACGCTCGTGGTGAGGCCCTGCATGCGCTGGGTCGACTGCCAGATCTCGCGCATCCGCAGCCGGACGAGAGCCAGATGAGCCCCGATTTTGGCCTTGGCCCTTTCGAACCTCGCCTTGTCCGCCTCGTGAAAAAGCTTCGGCTTCTTCCGCAACGCTTCGAGCTCTTTGAGCAGGCCTTCGATCTGACGCCATCCGGCCGCGATGTCGCCGGCGGCCCACCGGCAGTAAGGCCGGTGGTAGCCGACCTCGGCCATGTAGGCCCGCAGTTCGTCCCATTGGACGGGCAGCCGGCCGACTCTGAACTCGGCCTGGATCCGGGCCACGAGGACGTCGTCGTCCATCCCGGCGTGCATCCCCTCGTGCATCAACCCGCCGGCGAACATGTGGTAGTCTTCCTCGCGGAGCTCCCGGAGAAGCCGGAGGTAGAGACCATCGCCAAGCGCCCTCCGGAGGCTTGCCTTCGCCGCCTCGTCGCGGAAATACCTCTCGAGCTTCCCCATTTTTTCTTGGAAGGCGGCGGCCTCGCGTCCGTCGGCCGCGCCGGCCATCCGGCCGACCTCGCCGACGATCGAGCCATCCGTGAAGGTCTTCCGGTTTTCGACGCAGAGCGAAAGATAGGCCGACTCGTGAACCTCCATGAACAGCCGGCCGTCGGAACTAAAGCCGTGGGTCATGAAGAACGTGCCGGGCCGGACGAAATAGGTCTGGTTGGGGAAATACTGCCGGGCCCGTTCCCAGGCGCCGCCGTAGCCCGCTCCGGTCCACTCCCGGGCCGGAAATCCGCCGCGCATGGAGTAGAGCGGCGAGTCGAGGACGGTCTGGATGATCTCCCGGCAGGGGTCGTCGGGCGGAAAATCTTTGAAGAGCGTCCGTTCGGGAGCCTGCCCCCAGAGAACCGGGATCACCGCAAGAATCAATGCCGCGCCTCGGAGGCGGGCTCTCGCCGGGTGGGCGGAGGACGTCATCGGGCTCGTATCGGAGATTTCATGCACCGGAGAACACCCCTGGGCGGGGTTTCCGGGAGAAATGAGATGTTCTCGTCCGTTCGAGAACGGTCTCAGGACGTTTCCCGGGCGGGATCGTCCGGACTGGGCGGCGCCGCCGGGGCCTCGTCCGGCGTCAGTTCCTGGGATTCCGCATCGGGCGCGTTCAATTTTCCCAGGCGTCTCAACCGCTTTTCTTCCTGTTTTTTGAGGCGCCTCAACTCTTTGCCTCTTTTTTCGCTCTTAAATGCTCTGTTTCCTCTGGCCACCAGGCCTCCTTGTTCTTGGATTTCCCTTATCATACAGAGAAAGTCCCGCCCGTTCAAGTGTCCCGGACAGTTGCCCGCGGATTCCCGCTTCCGCCGGACGACTCCGCTCTGTTATAATCCGGCCATGCCTGAACTTCAAGGAACGAACATTCTCTTTCGCCGGTGGCCCGCCTCTCCCGAGCCCGCCTCCCCCAAGGCCGTTTTTCTCCTCGTCCATGGCCTCGGCGCCTATTCGGCCCGTTGGGGCTTTCTGGCCGGTCACCTCGCCGAACACGGCTTCGCCTCTTACGCCGTCGAGCTCCGCGGCTTCGGCCGGACGCCCGAACGGCCCCGGGGCCACATCGGCTCCTTCCGGGTCTGGGACCGGGACATCCTGGAATTGGGCGATATCGCCCGTCGGGAAAACCCCGGAAAGAAAATCTTCCTGCTCGGCGAGAGCCTGGGCGGCCTTCTCGCCTTCAATTTGGCCTGCCGGAACGCCGACAAGTTCGCCGGACAGGTCCTGATCGCTCCGGCCTTTAAGAACAGGATGAAATTCCCGCTGAGCGCCTACTTGAAACTCGTCTCGTTACTATTGTTCAACCCGACCCTGATGGTCGACGTGCCCTTCACCTCGGAGATGGTCACCCGCGACCCGGAGTATCTCCAAGTCATGAACGCGAGTCCGGACGAGCTGCGTGTGGCCAGCCTGAAGTGCCTGTTCAATTTCTTGCCGGAGCAGGCCGGGTCGCGGAGGCTCGCCAAAAAACTCGCCGTCCCCACGCTCTTCCTCATCCCGGGCGCCGACCTTCTCGTCGACGAACGGGCCGGGCGGAAGATGTTCCAGAAGCTCCCGCTCGCCGACAAGACCCTCCTTGAGTACCCGGACATGCTCCACGCGCTGTCGATCGACCTCGGCCGGGAGAAGGTTTTCAAGGACATTCTCGACTGGGTCGCCCCGAGGGCTTGACGTGGACCACGTTCTCGCCATCGACCAGGGCACGACCGGGAACCGGGCCATCGTCTTCGACCGGCGTGGCCGGGCCGTCGCCGCGGCTTACGAGGAGTTCCCGCAATATTTCCCCCGCCCCGGATGGGTCGAGCACGATCCCGAGGAGATCTGGCGGAGCGTTTACCGGACCATCCAGAAGACCCTCGCCGCTGTCCCCGTCCGGACGATCGCCGCCGTCGGCATCACCAACCAGCGCGAGACGACGATCGTCTGGGACCGGAAAACGGGCCGGCCCGTCGGGAACGCGATCGTCTGGCAGTGCCGCCGCACGGCCGGCCGCTGCCGCGAACTCAACGCGCGGAAGGGTCTTGTCCGCCTCGTCCGGAATAAAACGGGCCTGCCGATCGACGCCTACTTTTCGGCCACCAAGGCGGAGTGGATCCTCGGCCGGGGCGGCCTGCGTGAGCGGGCTGAGCGCGGCGGCCTCGCCTTCGGCACGACGGACGCCTGGATCCTCTGGAAGCTCACCGGAGGCGCGAGCCACGCCACCGATTTCACCAACGCCTCCCGGACCATGCTCTTCAATATCCGCTGGCTCGAATGGGACGACGACCTCTTGCGCCTTTTCGGCGTCCCCGCCGGTATCCTGCCTCGCGTCCTGCCGTCCTCGGGCGAATTCGGCCGGACGGTTCGCCTGGGCCGGCTCCCCGCCGGGATCCCGATCATGGGCGTCGCTGGGGACCAGCAGGCCGCTCTTTTCGGCCAGGCCGGATTCAGGCCCGGATCGATCAAAAACACCTACGGCACGGGCGCCTTCATCCTTCTCAATACCGGCCGAAAGCCCGTCGAATCGAAACATGGCCTGATCACGACGGTCGCCTGCGGCTCGGACGGAAAAACCGCCTACGCCCTCGAAGGGTCCGTGTTCGTCGCCGGAGCGGCCCTCCAGTGGCTGCGCGACGAGCTCGGTCTCATCGGCTCCGCCGCCGAATCGGAAGCCGCTGCCGGGGCGGTCGAGGACAACGCCGGGGTCTATTTCGTCCCGGCCTTCGTCGGGCTCGGAGCCCCCTACTGGGACGCCGAGGCGCGGGGCACGATCGTCGGACTGACCCGCGGCGCCAACCGGAACCACCTCGTCCGGGCCGCCGTCGAAGCGATGGCTTACTCGACCCGCGACGTCATCGAGACGATGAGGCAGGATTCGGGGCTGAAGATCCGCGAGCTCCGGGTCGACGGCGGCGCTTCGGTCAACGATTTTCTCTGCCGTTTCCAGGCCGATATCCTCGGCATCCCGGTTGTCCGCCCGAAGACCGTGGAGACGACATCGCTCGGGGCCGCCTATCTCGCGGGCCTGGGCGCCGGCCTGTGGGCGACGACGGCCGATATCGAGCGCCTTTCGGTCGACGAGCGGAAGTTCACGCCGGCGATGAGAAAGCCGGTCGCCGACAGGCTTTACGCCGGCTGGCGGGCCGCTGTCCGCAAAGCCCGGGCCGTCTGAAACGCTGTCGGCCGGAGGGAATTTATTTCGAAACGGGGTGAAACATCCGGGTTGCCGCGACGTATTACAGGTCGTAGAGATCATGCGCAAAGGAGTCACGGATGTTCAAGAAAACCCTTCTGTTGATTGCGGCCCTGGCCCTGGCGGCCCTCATCCTCATCGTCCCTGCCTGGCCCGGGACCGTGCCCACGTCCATCGTCCCCGAGGGCGCCCGCTGGGTGGCCCATCTGGACATGGAAAAATTCGTCGCCACCAAGCTTTACGAATACCTGGAAAAGGACGGTCGGCTTCAGATCAAGAACCGGGACATCGGCCGATGGCTGAAGATCGACCTGTTCAAGGACATCACCGGCCTGACGGTTTTCGGGCTTGAGTCCGGCGACAAGCAGGCCGTCTTCGCCGTCACGGGAAAGTTCGACAAAGCGGGCCTCCTGGCCCTGCTCGCCCTCGACAAGGACTATCAGGCAATTCCCTACGGTTCCTATACGCTATACTTGACGGGCAGCGACGAGTTCGGCGCCTTCGTCAACGACGGCTTGATCGTCTTCTCCGAGAACCGGGAAGCCGTCGAGAAGGTCCTGGACACGGCGGCGGGGAAAACGAAAAGCTTCGCCTCTTCCAAGCTGAACGCCGCCTTCAAGGACGTCTCCTCGGGCACCTTCCTCAGCGGGGTCGTCGAGGACCTGGCCGGGCTGGGCAAGGAGATCAACCAGTCCAAGTTCGTCGAGAAGGCCAGCATGATGTTCTTCCTCGCCCAGGAAAAACAGGACAACCTCCAGGTCCGGGTCCAGGTCACGGCGGATTCCCCGGAGAGCGCCAAGAACATGGCCGATGTCGCCCAGGGACTCATCGCCATGGTCCGGCTCGGACAGGGGGAAGGCCCAGGGGGCATCCCGGCTTCCCTTGTCGAGGGTCTCCAGGTTAAACTGGAGGGGAAGACCGTCCGCCTGGAACTCGACATGCCATCGCGGGAGGTCGCGAACCTGGCTCCGCGCGGACGAGGACTGGACTTGTTCGACTGAGTTCCAGACCGGGCACCCCTGCTCTCAGGTCACCGGGACACCTGAGAGCAGGGACTCCGGAGGAACGGGTTTTTGGGGAGAACATGATCGACCCCGGCCCGATCGAAAAGATGACCGACGAGGAGCTGGCCCGCGAGGCGCGGGCCGGCTCGCGCCGGTCTTTCGAGGAGCTGGCGCTCCGCTACAAGCGCCGGCTCTTCGTCTATTTTCGGCCGCGCCTGGGGAGCGACCAGGATGCCGAAGACCTGGTCCAAGAGACGTTCCTCAAGCTCTACAGGAACATCCACAATTATGACCCGGCTTTCCGGTTTTCCACCTGGCTTTATACGTCGGCCAACCGGCTGGCCATCAGCTCCTACCGCAGAAAAAAAATCGCGGTGGGGAGGCTCGGCCCCGAAGTCGCGGATGCTTCAGCGGATCCCGCTGTCCGGGCGGCCGCCGGGGAGACGCGGTCAACGGGCCTCTGGGACGCGGCCCGGACGCTAGGCCGGAACCAGTATCGCGTCCTCTGGCTGCGTTATGGCGAGGACCTGACCATCGAAGAGATCGCCGCGTCCATCGGCAAGAGCCGGCTGGCCGTGCGCCTTCTCCTTCACCGCGCCCGGACGAACCTGATGAAGCGGGCAGGGCCTGCGCCGGGACGGGCGGCGGCAACGACGAAGGCCGCGGCTGTCAGGGAAACGCTGCTCGGATGAGGCGAAGGAGAAAGACGATGTTCTGCAATCTAACCCGCTGGCTGATATCGAGGGCGGAAGACCGGGGGAAGAAAATGCCGCGCTTCGCCGAACGCCACGCGGCGCAGTGTGGAGCGTGCCGGGAATACGCCCGGTTCACCACGTCTCTTTCCGCCCGCCTCTCCACGGAGACTCCCGAGTTCCTCGCCAAGGCCCCGGACTCTCCTTGGGACCCGGCCGCTTGGGCGGCCGAAGGGGCCGGACGCGGGACACGCGCTCCTTTACGTCGCCGGTTCGTCCTCCATCCTTATCCCGCGGCCGCTGCGGTCCTGGTGGTCGCGGCCTCCGCGCTGGTTTTCTTCCTGGTCGTCCGGCCCGGGCCCGGGCCCGGGCTGACTTCCGCTGAGAAACAGGAAGTTATCGCCAGCCTAAAGTCCGTCACCGCCGTTCCGGCCGAGTTCCGGGGGGCCATCGCGGAGGCGGAATCGTCACTGGCCAAAGAACGGCTCATCCTGGAAAACTCCGTCCTCTCGGCGGTCGAGTATTTCCAGACCCGCCTCAACATCAGGATCGAGAGAACAAAAGAAGCGCCGAAATCGCTCTAGGCGGTATAAAGCCGGCCGCGGAGGCGGTGTCAAGCGGGAGGGGGCGGACTCGCAGGCGCCGGTCGGCCCTTATTTAATTAGGTGGAACGACGTCTGCCGGCCGGCCAGAAAGAACGCCCGCTCGCGTATCGACAGGACCGACGGTGTGCCGCGGTGCTGCGCCCAGGCCGGGATCTCGAGCCCCGCCAGAACGATGATCCCGAGAATGATGACTGCCATCGCCGCTTTCTTGAACATGCTCACCCTCCGTATTCTGGAACTACCGTTTTTCTATCACCCGGACAGCTCTTTGTTCAAGGTCGTGCTGGATGTTGACCGTGCCGGGCGAATTTGCGAGAATGACGGACTCCGGGCTTCTATCGGACCCGAGCCGAAGACAGCCCGGCAAAGTCCTCTCACCGGAGGTACCGTTACGTGACCCTTCGCAGACCCGCAAGCTTCCTGATCCCCTTCATTTTATGTCTCGCGCTCGGCCCGCTGGCCGCGGCCGACCTGACCTTCGACCGCTACCATAAGCCCGAGGAACTGGCCGCGGCGGTCCAAGACCTGGCCCGGGCCAACCCCGGCTTCGTCAAGGTCCACATCCTGGCCAAGAGCCCCGGCGGCCGCGAGCTCGTCCTCCTCGAAGTCGGCCCCGAGACCGCGAAAACCGCCAAAAGTCTTCCCGCCGTATTCATCGCGGCCAACATGGAAGGAACCGTGCCCATCTCCGGCGAGGCGGCTCTCTACCTGGCCAAACTCATCTGCGAGAAAGCCGACCTGCGTTCCGACCGGACCTGGTATATCCTGCCCTGCGGCAACCCGGACGCCGCCTCAGGCTATTTCGACAAGCCCCAGCGCCGCGACGCCCGCAACGCCGCCCCCCGCAACGACGACCAGGACGACCAGATCGACGAGGACGGGCCGGACGATCTCGACGGCGACGGCCTCATCACCCAGATGAGGGTCAAGGATCCCGAGGGTGCCTGGATCGCCGTCCCCGGCGAGCCGCGCCTGATGAAGAAGGCCGACGGGTCCAAGGGTGAGAAGGGCGTCTGGAAGCTCTATCCCGAGGGCCTCGACAACGACGGCGACGGCCAGATCAACGAGGACGGGCCCGGCGGTGTCAACATCGGCACCTCCTTCCCCCACCTCTTCAATTACCACGCCCCGAATTCCGGCCCCTGGCCGGGCAGCGAGGCGGAGACCTTCGCCCTGCTCAAGTTCTTCGACGTCCACCGGGAGGTCGGCCTGACTTTCGTTTTCGGCGAAGCGAATTTTTGCCTGAACCCGCCCCGCAGCAGCCGGAAAGGGGACGCCGACCTCAACCAGATCAAGGTTCCCGAGAACATGGCCGGGTTCATCAACGCCGACCCGAATAGGACCTACACCATCGCCGAGATCATGGATATGGTCCGGCCGCTCGTCCCGCCAGGCATGGAGGTGACCGAGGGATTGGTCGCCGGGTTCCTGGGTCTCGGGGCGGCGGTGAATCCCCTCGACGACGACCTTAAGTTCTACAAGGAGCTCTCCGATAAATACAAGGAGTTCCTGAAGGCGGGGAAACTCGACGGCAAGCGCCTCGACCCGGCGCCCGACAAGGACGGGTCGCTCGAGCTCTATGCCTACTACCACCTCGGCCTGCCCTCCTTCGCCCTGGACTTCTGGACCCTGCCCGAGGTCAAGGAGGAGAAGGCGGCCGACGAGATCACGCCCGAGAAGCTCGAGAAGATGACCAACGACGAGTTCATCGCCCTGGGCGAGGAGAAGATCGACGCCTTCCTCAAGGCCTCGGGCGCGCCCGAGCAGTTCAAAGCCAAGCAGGTCATCGAAGGGCTCAAGGGCGGCATGATGGACACCAAGAAAATGGCCGAGATGATGAAACAGATGCCCAAGAAGCCGAGCGAAGAAGGGGCCGACCCGAAGGAAAAGGCCCTCCTTGCTTGGAGCGATAAGGAGCTCGGTGGTAAGGGGTTCGTCGCCTGGAAGCCGTTCAAGCACTCGACCCTCGGCGACGTCGAGATTGGCGGCGCGGTGCCCTTCACCGACAACACGCCGCCGGCGAAAATGGTCGACGCGTTGCTCAAAGGGCAGGTACCCTGGGCGCTCGAGATCGCCAAAAAGAT
This sequence comes from Candidatus Aminicenantota bacterium, assembly GCA_026393975.1. Lineage (GTDB taxonomy): Bacteria > Acidobacteriota > Aminicenantia > Aminicenantales > Saccharicenantaceae > RBG-16-66-30. The sequence goes on from JAPKZD010000013.1 coordinate 25,294, forward strand.
GGCCCGCATCAAGATCGCCGATGTTGTGGTCCAGCGGCTGGGCGCCGGCGTCTACGAAGTCAAGGTCTGGATCGAAAACACGGGCGACCTGCCCTACCCGACGGCGATGGGCCGTCGCGACGAGCGCATCCTGCCTGTCATTGTCACCCTCAGCGGTCAGGGCTTTGAGATCGTCCAGGGGAAAAAGAGGAGCCTCGTCCCGGCCGTTCCGGCCCGCGGCTCCCAGCTGGTGACCTGGATCGTCCGGGCCGCGAAACCCGTCAAGCTCGAGGTCAAGGCGGAGACGCAGGTCGCCTGGGGCGATTCCCGCACTGTCGACCTGGGAGGTGCAAAATGAAGAAGCTCGCCTGTTTCGCTCTTTTGATCATGCTCGCCGCGGGGACTCTCCCGGCGCAGAAATCCGAGATCACCGTTCCCCTAAGGTTCGACCAGTATTACTCGCTGGACCAGATCTTCGAGGCCCTCCGGGCGCTCAACAAGGCTTATCCTCAGCTGACGACGCTCGAGACGGTCGGCAAGAGCGAGGAGGGACGGCCCATCATGGCCCTGACCGTCAACAACCCCAAGACGGGCTCCGCCCTGGACAAGCCCGGGATGTACGTCGACGGCAACATGCACGGTAACGAGATCCAAGGCGGGGACATTTCGCTCTACCTCGTCGACTACATGCTCGGCAATTACGGCAAGAACCCGGAGATGACGAGTCTCGTTGACAAGACCTGCTTCTACGTTGTACCCGTCGTCAACGTCGACGGCCGATTCCACTTCATGACCGACGCCAACTCCCCGGACAGCAACCGCAGCCTGCGCATTCCCGTGGACGACGACAAGGACGGTCTCATCGACGAAGACCCCCCCGACGACCTCGACGGCGACGGCAACATCTGCACGATGCGCAAGAAGGACCCCTTCGGTCAGTTCAAAACCGACCCCGAAGACCCGCGGCTGATGGTCCGCGTCAAGCCGGGGGAGAAAGGCGAATGGACGATGCTCGGCGAAGAGGGCATCGACAACGACGGCGACGGCCAGATCAATGAGGACGGGCCGGGCTACGTCGACCCCAACCGCAACTGGGGCTTCGACTGGGCGCCGTCCTACGTCCAGGGCGGCTCCGGGGAATACCCGTTCTCCGGGGTCGGGCTCAAGGCCCTGGCCGAGTGGACGATGACCAAAACCAACATCGCCTTCGCCTGGTCCTTCCACAACAACGGCGGCATGATCCTCCGCGGCCCCAGCCGCAAGGGGCTCGGCGAGTACCCGCCGCAGGACGTCGCGGTCTACGACTACCTCGGCAAGCAGGGCGAGCGGATCATCCCCGGCTACCGCTACCTGATCTCTTGGAAGGACCTCTACACGACCTACGGCGACTCCGGCGAATGGATCACCCAGACGATGGGGGCCTATTTCTACTGCGCCGAGGTCTTCCAGGGCGAGTCGGAAGCTTTCAAGGGCGTCTCGGAACGGCCCGAGCCCGGAACGTCCCGGGAAGAGGCCGTGCGGGGCATCTTCTCGGAGGGCGTCTCCGATCGCGAGCGGATCAAGTTCAGCGACAACGTCGTCCAGGGCGAGCTCTACAAGCCCTGGAAGCCCTTCAAGCACCCCGATTACGGCGACATCGAGATCGGGGGCTGGGTCAAGTTGAGCTCCCGCCTCGGTGCGCCCTTCATGATCAAGGATCTCGTCCACCGTAATGCCATGGCCGTCCTCTTCTCGGCCAAGAACCTGCCCGATGTCGCCCTCGAGGTGACCGACGTCAAGGCGCTGGGGGGGAACCTCTTTCGGATCCGGACGCGTCTGGCCAATCCCAAGGCCATGCCGTCGATGAGCTATCTCGCCCAGAAGGTCAACCTCTATCCCAAGGACATGCTCAAGGTCGGCGGGGCCGGCGCCAAGGTCGTCGCCGGCGGCCTCCTCCTCGACCCCTATCGCGACCAGGTCGTCTACAAGAAATACCGGCCCGAGCTCCAGTTCCTGGTCGTCCCCGGCTTCGGCAAGGTCGAACACCAGTTCCTGGTCGAAGGGAAGGGCGATGTCACGCTCCGCTACGAATCGCGGCACGGCGGGAAGCTCACCAAGACGGTCAAGCTTGAATAGGCAAGAAATAGAATGGGAGAAAGGAACACCGGTGTCCGGTAGGAATAGGATGGTCGCAGCGGCCTTGCTGGCGGGGCTCTGGCTTGTCTCTCCGGGCGTGTCTTTGGCTGCCGCGGGCTCCGGCTCATCAACCGCGGAGCGATTTTTTCCGTTCAGCCTTTCGCCACGAACTTCATCCCCTGGAGCCGGGGCCGCCTCCGATTCCGTCGCGTTCTCCCTAGTCGCCCCGGCCGCCCGGGAAGCGCCCGGGACGAGCGGCGGAAAAGTCTCCGCTCTTGTGTCCAAAAAAAGACCCGGCCGCGCCTGGATCGAATTGGGCGTCTTCTTGACGTATTCCACCATCAGCTACTGGACCAGGGCCGCCTTCCCGGAAGATTGGCAATTTCCGCTCACCGTGCATAGCCAGTTCAACCGGGTCTTCTTGCTTAAGGGCTGGCGCTTCGATTCGAACAACTTCAGGCTCAACTGGACCCACTCCCTGGCCGGAGGGGTTTACTATCAATTCGCTCGGGCCAACCACCTGTCCTGGATCAGTTCCTGGCTGACGGCGTTGGCGGCTTCGACGTATTGGGAATCCGTGGTCGAATGGAGGGAAGTCATCTCCCTCAACGATCAGATCACGACGGCACTCGGCGCCTTTTCGACCGGGGAGCCGTGGTACCAGATCGGTCATTACCTGGCCCACCAGTCCGGCATTTTCTCCCAGGCCCTGAGCTTCATCAATCCCGTCGTCAAGTTCAATCATTGGCTGGACCGCAAGAAGCCGGGCGCCAGGGACTATGCGCAGCCGGGATGGCACGACTTCGCCCTGTTTCTGGGGGCCAGGCGCCTCGCGGGGGCCGGCGAGCCGGCCGAGACGGGTCTCTATTTCGGCTTTCATACCCGACTTCTCGGGCTGCCGGAATACGGAAAACCCGGCGATTTCCGGCGAACCCTCAAGGACACGTACTTCAGCCGCATCAGCCTGGATTATACGACGCGCAATGGGCACGCCGATGAGACGAACTTTTCCACGGGCGCGGTGACCTTGGGATATTTCCGGCAGAAGATCGACAACGGCTTCGGCGGATACAGCCTGACGGTCGGGCTTGGGTCCTCGTTCGAATATTTCAAGAAAAGGCCCTTCGACATCTATGACAGCGACCCCGTGCCGGTCAAACAGGGTTATGACCTTCACTTCGAAAGGCCGAGGAATTTTACCGACAAGCTGGCCCTCGTGCACCTGGCCGGCCCGGTCCTGGATTGGACGGTGTTCCGGCCCGGCCTGAAGCTCCGGACCGTGGCCGAAGCCTACTTCGATTTCGGCCTGGTCAATTCCTACGCCCTCAACGCCTATTCCGAACTTCACCACACTCCCCCCGACGACACTATCGAGGGCATGAAGACGACCGTCTCGTATTATGGTTACTACTATGCCTTCGGCGGGACTCTCTCCGGACAGACGAACCTGGAATGGGGAAACTTCCGGGCCCAGGCCCTGGCCAGCTTCGGCGCCTGGAGTTCCGTCGAGACCCTCGATAGGTTCCAGAACGAGATCACGAACAACGCTCATCTCGACGATAACAGGTCCCGCACTCTCCTCGGCGCCGGCTGGAAGTTGCCCCGGATTCCGATCGAGCTATTTGTCAAATACGAAGGTATCCATCGATGGGGGCGGGTTCTCGAGGCTCGCGTCCAGGGCCTGGAAAAGCGGCTCTTCGCCGGCGTCGAATTCTTGTTCTGACCTTCCCCCTATTCCTCGACCGCGAGGATATCTTTGTGGCGGACAGCCCCGATGAGCTTCCCTTTGCGATCGACAAGCGGCAGGGATCGGAAATCGTACTTGGCGAACTCGCGCGCGGCGTCGGAGGTCGTGTCCTCAGGCGAAAGACTGATGACTTGTTCCGTCATCAGGCTACCCAGCGTTGCCTCGGGCCCGGCCTTGATCAGCTCCCGGATGTCGATGACGCCTTTGAGCGTCCTGTCCGGGGCGACGACATAGACGTACATGAAGATATCGTAGCGCTTCGATTTGTCCCGGAACTTCGTCAGGGCGTCGTCGACCGTGGCTGTCTCCGGCAGGGCCACGTAGTTGTTCGTGGCGAGGGACATCAAGTTGATCTCGTGCTTGTTCAGGAGTTCGTTGACCTTGGCGCTGCACTCGTGGGGCAGGGAACCCTTGAAGGCCTCGGCCTCGTGGCGGGGCAGGATCTCCAGGATGTCGGCGATCTGGGCCGGAGTCATGGTGTTCAGAAGCTCGATGATCCTTTCCCGCCGGACAGAGGCCACCAGCTGCCGCTGGACCCGGGGCTCGGTTTCTTCCAACGCATCCGCGGCCGTCTCGGTATCCAGGGCGTTGAAGACGGAGATCCGCTCCTCGCCGCTCAGTTCCTCGAGGATGTCGGCCAGGTCCGCCGGATGGATGTCCGCGATCCTGTCCCAGGAGATGTTCAGCTTGACGTCGCCCTTGAACCGGCCGATGTCCGAGGGAAGGGACTGGACATACTGCCAGGGCAGGAGCCGGGGCTCCTTGAAGGCGCCGCCGAGAAGCCTGGCCAGCCAGCGCATCCTGAGCCGGCGTAGCATCCCCAGCTTGCCAACGTCCACGTGGACGACGATCAGCCGGCCTTCCGCGTGGAGGAGGTGGATGTCGTAGACGACTTCGACCTCATATTCGTCCGTGTCGATGATGCGCTTGTCGAGGATCATGTCCTTGATCAGGATCCTCTCGGGTTCGCTCTTGAATTCCTTGAGCGCGAGGCCTTCCGGGACGTTGATGACGATCTTACGATTGTCCATGGCCTTGACGCAGCTGAAAGGGACCGCGAGCGGGGGGCGGCCGAACGTGCGGTTCACGATCAAATTGACGACTTCGGGATACGGGCCGTCGTGCTTGATCTCGAGGTCCCGCAACCGGCCCAAAACGGTCTTGGGCTCCTGGACGATTTTGTCGCCGACGAGCTGGCTGATGAAAAAGAATTCCGCCGGTCCCCGGTTTTTCTCTTTGTCGTTCATGACGCCTTCACTTCTTCACCATGCTGATGAATTTCAGGACGAGGATCCCGACCAGGAGGATCAGGTAGAGCCTCAGCAGGAACAATGCGACTTTGACGCCTTTGGTCATCTTGACGCGGGGCTTGCCGTATTTCCGGTTGATCTCGCGGATCTTGCTGAAGCGGCCCTTGAACCAATTTCTCACGTGGGACTCTCCCGTCTCTTTCCGTTATTGAAAAATCCTGGGGAATAGCGCGCTGACCGCGTAGAGCGTGGACAGGAGCACGATGATGACGACGATCGACACGCTGACGATGTTCTGGGCGCGCGTGTTCTTGTATTTCCCCATGAGCTCGCTGTCGTTGAGAAGGAGGATCAAAAAGACCAGGGCGGCCGGCAGCAGGGTCACGGCGATGACCTGGACGAAGAGCGTGATCAGCACCAGGGGGGCGCCCGGGATCAGGACCACGGTGCCCGCCGAGAGGAGCAGGATGAAATAGCTGCCGTAGAACCAGGGCGCTTCCTTGATTTTGTTGTTCAAGGAATGGGCCCAGCCGAAGATCTCGCCGAAGGCCCAGGAACTGGCCAGCGAAATGCAGATGGCGCCCAGGAACCCGGCGTCGAACAGGCCGATCGCCAGAAAAGTCCCCAGGTATTTGTTGATCCCCATCAGCGCCTGGGACGCTTGGGCGGCGCTGTCGATCTGGACGCCCTTGAGGACCGTGGCCGTGACGATAATGACGAAGCCGGCCACGAGCACGGTGCACATGGCCCCGACGAAGGTGTCGACCTTGCCGAACGGGATGTCCTTTTCGTCCATGCCCTTATCGACCACGGCGCTCTGCTGGAAGAAGATCATCCAGGGCGCGATGGTCGTGCCGATGTTCGCCATCAGGAAGAAGAAGATGTTGTTGTTGAATCCGCCGGGGAAGCCGGGGACGAGAGCCCCGCGCAGGACTTCGGAAACGGACGGGTGGACCATGAACGCGGCCGGAATATAGATCAGGTTGAGCCCGCAGAAGAACAGGGCGACCTTTTCCCATGTCCAGTAGCGGCCCTGCAGGACCATGATGCCCATGACGATGGAGACAACGATCACGGTCACGAAGGGTGGGACGTGAAAAATGCTCAGGGCCGCCGTCATGCCGATGAATTCGGTGATCAGGGTCAGCCAGTCCGCGAGGACGAGGTCGGTCAGCGAAAACCAACCCCAGAACTTGCCGAACGTCTCGAAAATGGCCTCGGCGTGTCCCCGTTTGGTGACGGCGCCGAGACGGACGGTCATTTCCTGGACATAATACGCGGCGGGGCCCAGGATGACGAGGAACCAGAGAAGGCCGTACCCGAAACGGGCGCCGGTGGCGGCGTAGGTCGTGATCCCTCCGGCATCATTGTCGGCCACCATCACGATGATCCCCGGCCCGGCAACGGCCAGGAAAATGGACAGCCACTTAGCGATGCGGCGGTAGCGATAGAAGAGCCGCGGAACGATCCCGATGCCTCGCTTGTGTACAGCCGAAGCTTCGACTGGGGCCCTCATCAGATCCTCGCATAGTCGTCTCTCGCTATTGATCCTGATTTGTTCTCGCAATATATATACCGCTGTTCGCGGCCTTGTCAATATGCCGAATCGCGCCGTTTAAAATCTTACCGAAGACCAATATGTGATCAGAGAGTCCTAGACGTAAACCGTGTTTGTTAGTTCTAAAAAAGTCTTGACACTAATCCGCGGTCGGGACTATCATCATTTCGTGATGGGAGGCATTGGTGCCGAGCTTTGTACGCTGGCGGATGCGCACACTTCGAAAAAGGGATTTCCAGTCAGCTCAACCCAAGTGTCTTGTGCCGAGCAGCACAAGGCCTTGGGTTTTTATTTTTAAGGAGGGCTTGAAAAAATGAAAGGTAAAAAGCAAAGGGGAGAGGCAGGGATTGAAGTGCTCTTGGAGTATGCCAATAGCATCATTTCTACATTAAGGGAGCCATTTATTGTTTTAGATAAGAGGTTAATTATCATTTTTGCCAACAACGCTTTTTATACGACATTTAAGGTTACAGACAAAGGGACAATAGGTCAGCCCCTTCCAAGTTTAGGTAATGGGCAATGGAATATTCCTAAGCTGCTTCAGCTATTACAAGAAATTGTACCAAAAAATAGAGTTGTGACAGATTTTGAAGTTGAGCATACATTTAGCCACATTGGACCGCGAGTTATGCTCCTGAGTGCCAGCCAGTTGCGCGTTCCTAAGCATATAGCAGCAATAATAACGGCAAAGGCAATTGGCGAAAGCGAAGGAGAAGGAGATGAAGAGCTGATCCTTCTGGCTATTGAAGATATCACCGAGCGTAAGCGTTTACAAAAAGAATTAAAGGATTCCGAGGAGCGTTTTCGCAGGGCCTTTGAAACATCGCGGGATGGATTATTGCTTGTTCATAAAACCGAAGCTGACATTCTTAATTCCAATGCATCTGTCCAGGGATTGCTGGGTTATTCCCAGCCGGAGTTTTTAAACTTGAAACTCTGGGAAATCGGCGTGACCAAAGACGACAAGGATTTTCAAGAGACGTTGGTTAAATTGGAAAAAGATGGTGCTGTTTTTTACGAAGATGTGGAAGTCGTAACCAAAAAGGGCCAGAATATACACGCAGATGTTTTTTTGGTTGACAGGGCAAAAGTTATGCAATGCAATATCCGCGACATCACGGAAAGGAAAAAAATACAAGGTGATTTAGAAGAGAAGATGAAGAACTTGGAGCGGTTCAGCGACTTTGCCGTGGAAAGAGAATTAAAGATGGAAGAGCTGGAGAAGAAGGAAAAAGAGATGGAGGAAAAGTTAAAAGGCAAATGAGTTTTAATGGCCTAGCCAGAAACTTGAATCTTGATCAAGAAGGATATTTCGAGGGCATCATGTCCTCGATGACGGATGCTCTGATCGTGGTTAATCCCGATGCTACGCTAAGGTCGGTCAATAGAGCCGCCTTAGATATGTTGGATTACAAGGAAGAGGAACTTATCGGCCAACCGGTGGAAACAATTATTCTCCAAGAAGAAGGTCAACGGCTTACATGCTTCCAAAATATATTCGTCACTGGCGTGACGTTTAATATGGGTTTAACTTTTCTGACCAAACAGAGGAAGAGAATTCCCGTAAATATTAGTGGTGCGGCGATTCAGCAAGAGGGCAAGATTATCGGCATTGTAGGCGTAGCCAGAGATATGCGCCAGATCAGGACAAGCATAAGCGAGTGGGAGGAGAAGAAAACAGAAATTGAAGAGCGCGGCAAAAAATCAGTCCGGATGCAGAGGGCCATGTTGCATATCATGGGCGATTTGGATATTTCTAATAAGGAGATAGGAAAGGCAAACAAAGAATTACAGAAACTCGACCAGCTTAAATCTGATTTTGTCTCCACGGTCTCGCATGAATTGCGTTCACCTTTAACTGTGACCAGAGAGGCAATTTCGCAGGTATTAGACGGCGTCTGCGGCGAAATCAATGAAGAGCAAAAACAGTTCTTATTCATGTCTATCGAGGGGATTGACCGACTAGCGCGCCTCATCGAGAATCTTCTGGATATATCTAAAATTGAGTCGCACAAAATTGATCTCAAAAGAGAATTGGTAGACATCGTGTCTTTAGCTAAAGAAGTGAGTTCGAGCTTTGCCTTTGCTTTTCAAAGCAAAGGGTTAGTGGCAAAATACAATTTCCCCAAGGATAAGATAGAGCTTTACGTAGATAAAGACAGGATTATCCAGATATTCGTGAATTTAATGAGTAATGCCGTTAAATTCACTCCGGCTGGTTATATAGAAATTTCCATCGTTGATAAAGAAAATGTCGTAGAATGCTTCGTTTCCGATACTGGCATAGGTATTTCAGATGAGGATCTGCTTAAAGTATTTGACAAATTTGAACAATTTGGCCGGGAATTTGAGTGCGCAGAAAAAGGCACTGGCCTTGGATTGGCTATCTCTAAAGGTAATATTGAATTACATCGGGGACTAATCTGGGCAGAAAGTAAGTTAGGCCAGGGAACTAAGATCAGTTTTACCCTGCCCAAATACAGCCCAAGGGAGTTATTTAAGGAATATGTCACTAACGGTTTGGCAAAGGCGATTAAAGCGGGCGCACCTTTATCCATTATCGTTTTTGAAGTCAAATATTATGATACCTTACGGGAAAAGTCTGGCCAGGATAAAATCGCATCTATTGTGCACAGTTTAGGGCAGCTCATCAAAACTGACCTCAGGCGTAAATCGGATATTAGTATTAAAGATAGCCGGGCAATTTTAGTGGTGTTGCCGGAGACCGATAAAAAATGTGCATGGGCAACAGCAGATAGACTGAAATCAAGTTTTGACGATTACTTATCCAAGGAAGGATTAGTTAAAGACGTAGAGGTTGACTCAAGAATCGCCAGTTTTCCCGAAGATGCTCAGACAGAAGAAGAGTTGTTAAATGGAGTGCAATTGCAAGAGAATATAGAAAAATGACTGAAAGGAAGGCTTGATAAACATGGCTAAGAAAATATTGATTGTTGACGATGATAAACGGATTGTTTTACTTCTCGCCTCGCGGCTAAAGGCAAATAACTACGAGATAGCCGTGGCTTATGATGCGTTGCAGGCTGTCGCCCAGGCCTTTAGCGAGAAACCCGATTTAATTCTTTTAGATATGAAGATGCCTGCGGGTAGCGGTGTCAGCGTGATGGATGATTTAAGGAATTCCACAAATACAGCTTTGATCCCGGTCATTGTCATTACGGCTTATCCCAGCATTGAAATACAGCAGAAGGTGAAAGAAATGGGGGCTGTAGGTTTTATCTCTAAACCATTTAAGGCTGAAGATCTGTTGCCGAGGATCAGGAAGGTCTTAGGTGAATAAGCCGAGAAGGGAAGGAATAGAGTATATGGCTAAGAAAATATTAGTCGTCGACGATGAACCTCATCTTGTCAAGTTGTTGCAGGCTAGGCTGGAAAAGAATGGATACAGTGTTATCGTTGCTTCTGACGGTCAGGAAGCCCTTGACAAAACTTATCAGGAAAATCCGGATTTAATAATATTGGATATCATGTTGCCTATTATCGATGGGTATCATGTTTGTCAAACGCTTAGATCCGATGACAAATATAAAGCAATTCCCATTATCATGTTGACGGGTCGTACGCTGGCGCAGGACATCAAAATGGGCATGGACTTAGGCGCGGTTTCTTATGTGCAAAAGCCGTTTAAGCCAAATGTGTTATTGGGGATCATCCAGGGATTAATTAAGAAATAAACCTTGTGGCTTTTCGTGTTTATTGACAGTCCCCCCCGGCCGGCGATACAGTATTGGCATGGTTAGGAGGGAGGATTCAGCGCCGAGAGAGGAAATTCTCGATTCTTGGAAGCAAATCGCTCAATATCTCCATCGCGAAGTCCGGACGTGCTATCGCTGGGCGAGAGAGCTCGGCCTGCCGGTACATCGTATCAACGACAAATCTCCCAAGTCGAAGGTTTTCGCCTATAAGGACGAAATCGATAAATGGCTGAAGGAAAAAACGCGGTATCAGGTTCTGCCCAAGAACGGCGTTCATACGAAAAGACGGCTGATCTATGGGGGCATTTCCATTTTTGCCCTGTTGTCGATCGTCGCCATCGCCAAGTGGCAACCGTTTACTTCCGGCGGAAGAACCATTTCGGTCGCCGTCGCTCCGCTGAAAAGTCTCGATTCGTCGGAGAACGATGATTATCTCTCCGAAGTACTCACTCGCGCAATTGCTGAAAATCTCCCGGTTCCAGATAAGCTGAGAGTCATTCCAGCGTTTAGCCTCCGCCGGTCCCCCAAAAATTTCGTCGACGTGGAAAAGCTCGGTGATGGATTGGATGCTGATTACGTCTTAAGGGGAGAGGTCAAGAAGGGGAATCCCACGATCCAGGTCTCTGTCGAACTTGTCCGGACAAACGGAGGTTCGATCATCTGGGCGTCGCCGTTCTTGGAACCGCTCGAAAAAGTATTGACCATCCCGCCGAGCATTTGCGCGGCGATTCACAGAGTTCTGAAGATAAGCAGCGAGACCTTGGCCAGGAATAGTATTTATCCCAAGGACTACCGAGCCCTGGACAGCTATCTCAAGGGCGATTTCATCCTCGGCCGTCTTAACTCGGGAAGTGATGACCCCTGGCAGCTTTACCACCAAGGAGAATATCATGCCGGGCGGTTCACGCCCGAGGCCAATGAGCTGGCGATAAAGCTGTTCTCTCAAGCGAAAGAGATCGACCCCACGTTTGCCCTAGCCTATATCGGACTCGCTTCTTGTTATGCGAACTATGTCAACTTTAACTGGCAATATAATATTTCCTGGCTCAATAAGGCCGAAGAGCTTCTTGCCAAAGCCCAAGCTCTTGCTCCTGACTTGCCGGAATACTATGGCGCTCTTATTACGGTAAAAATCCTCAAAGAAGCCGGTTTCTCAGAAGACGTTTGGACCTCGGTTGAGAAGCTCGTCGCGGAGGGAGTCAAGAGATGCGGCAGTAATCCCCGGCTTAACTCGATCATCGGCTATTTTTATTATAGAAAGTTCGGGAGAGAAGGGGACATGGGGGCTTTCCAAATGGCCCTGGAATACAAAGAGAGGAGTTTTTGGCTGGATCCCTATGACATTGGGAACGTTGTCTATGCCAACATCTTGTTGCTCGACAAGAAGTTCGCTAAGGCTTTAGAAGTATGCGATATTCTTGGAAAAGTGGATGAAACCCGCATGTCCAAGTTTCTGAGAGGGGAGATTTATTATTACATGGGGGATTTCGATCGAAGCAGGTCGGTTTTTGAGCAACTTACGGCTGATTCTCTTGAGTACAAGATAGGCGCCCTATATTATTTGGCGATGATCTCCGCCGGAAAAGGCGAGGCCTCTAAGGCTAAAAAGAACATGGAGGAGATCGAATTCTTATCGCCCGATGAATTTGTCTATTTCGAGAAAGAGCTCAAGTTGGCATCGATTTGGGCCGGACTGGGCGAGAAAGTCCTCGCCTCTAAAACACTCGAGGCTTTCCTGAATGATCCCAAAAATCAAAAAGATTATTATATTTACAAAAAATATATCGAGCTCGATAACAACTTCCTTCAGATGAGGCATGATAAAGTCTTTGAGAATAATTTTAACTTCAAGGGAGAGACTCATGGCAAAAAGCAAGACAATTAGAGCCACGCCTAATGTCCTGAAGTGCGCGAAAGTCCTTCGAGAGGCTCTGAAATCGCTTCCGGCCGGGGAGGCTAAAACCAGGGCGATGCGCGCCATTGATTATCTAGACCGGACGTTCTCGGGAGAGCCGCAGCCGAATAGGGGGATTTTCTGCCCGGTCGACAAGGGGATCGTGAGGGAGCCATAGCGGATCCTTTCCGGTCCAAATAGCAGTCCGATAAGCTCGTCTGTGAAATGAGAATCCGAGGCCTGTCTTTTATTCTCACGAATCGATGCAATTTCCGCTGCCGATACTGTTACGAAGCTAAAAACGATGAAACGATGGGCTTTTCCACCTTCCGGCAAGCTATTGTTTTTTTTTGCCTCGATTGGGCAACGAATATTCCCTCAATTTCTACGGAGGGGAGCCGCTCCTGTGCCTTGACCTCATAAGGAAGGCTGTCTATTTCGCCGAGAAGCTCGGCCGAGAATCCGGCTCTAGGCCGCGATACTCGCTCACGACCAACGGAAGCCTGATCACGGCCGAAGCAATTCGGCTTTTTAATGAATACCGTTTTGCCTTAGAGATCAGTTTCGACGGAACCGCCCAGGAAACCTGCCGGCAGAAGGGGAGTTCCGTAAAAATCATCCGAAACATCAAGAAACTGCTGGCCTGCCCGGATATCCAACTCGAGGTCAACAGCGTCTCCACGCCCGGCACGGTCCAACATCTCAGCGAGTCAGCCCGGAGCATCCTCGACCTGGGAGTTCCGAGTGTTCAAGTCTCGATCTCGGCGATTGAGCGCTGGTCCAAGGTTTCCCTGAGAAGACTGAGGGCGGAAATGAAAGCCCTGCGGGAGGTCGCCATAGAACATTTCCGGAAAACGGGGAACGTCGGCATCGCCAATTTCAAGGGTCCCCGGGGAAAAGGCTTTTTTTTCTGCGCGGGGGGGCAAGACAGGTTCGCCATCGCCCCTGATGGCGGGATTTGGGGCTGTTTCTTATTCCCCGGGTTCTTCCGCGGCAAGGAGAAGACCGCCGAATACCGGTCGTATTATTTCGGCCGGGTAGATGACCTGGCGGTCAGCCTGAAAAAAGCCATCCCAAGGGTAGCGGCGAAATATGCCCGGCTCTCGCTGGACAATTTTTCCACCCGTCTTGGTCCTTGTCTTTTTTGCCCTGAATTCGAGACCTGCGCCGTATGCCCCATCGCCGCGGCCCTCTCAGGCTCTCCCCTGGGGAAAATCCCGGACGATATCTGCGAGATCCAGCGTATCCAGCTCCGCGAACGCCGGGAACTCGATAAAGAGCTGACCGGCGCGAGCTGATCCGCATAGAGCCGGGTGCGGACCAAGACGTAGCCGGAGGCCGAGCGGGTGGGAAAATACATGATCCGGCCGCGAGGGAATTGAGAATTCAGGGAAGAAAGCGGGGTTTTGGGCGTCAAAACATAGTGTGGTATAGTTTTGCGTTTAAACCGGGCTTCCGGGTCCGCCCGGAGAGATCCCTTCACTTCAGGAGATGATACGATGGCAGAATACCCACGACAGGGCCGGGCAAGGCGCCTCGCGGCGGGTTCCCTCGGCCTGATTCTATCCTTGGCGCCTCTTTTAGCCGCCCAGGATCGGCCGCTGACCCTCGACGAGGCCGTTAAGCTGGCCCTGGAGAGGAACGAGAGAGCCCTGGCCACGCAGGAGGACGTCAACGCCGCCAACGCGCGCGTCGCCCAGGCGCGGTCCTTCTTCCTCCCCTCGATCACTTCGACGAGCGGCTACACCCGAAGGGCCTACGAGGTCCGGCGGGTCGTCGGCGACACCGAAGTCGTCATTTCGCGGTTCAACGCCCTCGCGGAAAACCTGGCCCTCAACCTGACCCTGTTCGATGCGACCAGCATGGTCAGCTTTTCGGCCGTGAGGTCCCAGAGGAACGCCGCCGTGGCGGCCGCCGCCGAAAGCCGGCGGCAGCTGGCCTTCGAAGTCAGCCAGGCCTTTCTGTCGACCCTCGGCACCTCCCAGGTCCAGGAGGCTTCGGCCCGGCGCTTCGCTTTCGCCAAGCAGAGCCTCGATGCGGCCAAGGCCCGCTTCGCGGCCGGCCTCACCTCGATCAACGACGTCACCCGGGCCGAGCTCGAGTATGCGACAGCCGAGGTCGGCCTCACCCAGGTCCAGGGACAGGTCGAAACCAGCACCCTCCAGCTTGGATATCTCCTCGACGCGCCGGACGCCGTTCGCGGCCGGCTCGTCGTGCCTGAATTCCTGATCGAGGCGGCTTCCGCCGAGGCCGCGAACACTGAAGCCCTTGTGGACGAAGCGCTGGCCCGCCGGCTCGACGTCGGGTCCCTCCGCTGGCTGGCCTCGGCCCAGCACGCCCTGGCCAAGGTGCCCATGCTCGGCTGGCTCCCCTCGCTCAGCGCCAGCGGCCGTTACAGCATCACGAACGAGCCCAGCTTCAACAACAGGAATTGGAACTGGACCGCCGGCGCGACGCTGAGCTGGACCCTCTTCGACGGCTTGGCCCGGTTCGGCCAGCGGAAGGAGCAGAAGGCCCTGGCCAAATTGGCCGATCTCGATCTCCAGGCGGCGACCCGCCGCGTCGATGTCGAGGTCCGGCAGGCCCTCGTCTCCCTGGCCAACCAACGCGCCTCCCTCAAACAGGCCTCCGTTGCCCAGGAGGTGGCCAGAAAGAACGCCTCCGAAACGACCGAACTCTACCGTCAGGGTCTGGCCTCCGCGCTCCAAGTCGCCGACGCCATCGTCAGCCTCTTCGAGGCCGAGGTCGCCCTCGTCCAGGAACGCTATGGCCTGGGAGTCGCTTTCCTCAACCTCGAAGCGGCCATAGGCCTTGATCCCTTCGGGAAGGAGCCACGCACGTGATCAATTTGAAGACCAATAAACTCATCGTCATCGCCGCCGCCGCGGCGTTCATCGTCTTCGCCGGCGCCTGCAAGAAGAGCGGCGCCGGATCGCCCGCCGCCAAAAGAGCGCAGGGACGGATGCAATTCCCCGTCGACGTGGAGCAGGTCCGGGCCCAGAACCTGGTTTACTCGGTCGCGGCCGTCGGCTCCGTCGAGGCCTTCGAGAAGGTCCAGGTCACGGCTCGGGTCGCCGGAGCCGTGGACCGCGTTCTCTTCAGCGAGGGCGAGTACGCCACGGCCGGGCAGGTCCTCGTCGAGATCGAGACCGAACGCTACCGCCTGGCCGTCGAATCGGCCCAGGCCACGTTCGAGAAGGCCGAGGCCGGGAAGGCCGACGCCGAGGCCGGGCTGAAGCGGCGCGAGAGCGTCATCACCCAGAACCCCGGGCTCATCCCCGGCGAAGAGGTCGAAACCTGGCGGACCAAGGTCCTGACCGCGGCCTCCGAGGTCGCCCAGACGCGTTCGGCCCTGAACCAGGCCAAGCTCAACCTTCACGACGCGTTCGTCCGGGCTCCCATTCCGGGCATCATCCAGACCCGGACCGTGCAAACCGGCCAGTATGTTGAGACCGGGACCGTCCTGGCGACGCTCGTCCGGCGCGATCCGCTCCTCCTCCGGTTCCGGGTCCCCGAGCGCGATGCCGTCCGGATCAAGCCCGGCCAGGAGGCCAACTTCCGCGTCCGGGAGGACAGCCGCGAGTTCACGGCCAAGATCGTCCACGTGGCCGAGTCGGCCGATGCCGCCTCGCGCCTGGTCGACATCACGGCCAACATCAACGATACGGGCGACAAGGCCCTTCGGCCCGGATCCTTCGCCGAGATCAACGTTCCTGTGGCCTCGTCCACCGCGGCCCCGGTCATCCCGATCTCCGCCGTACGGCCGACCGAGCGCGGCTTCGTCGCTTTTGTCGTCGAGGGCGACAAGGCCGTCGAGCGCATCTTGACGCTCGGCATGCGCTCGCCCGACGGGCGGGTCGAGATCCTTTCCGGGCTCCAGGGCGGAGAGTCCTTGGTGGTGCGCGGGGGCGAAGCCCTGCAGAACGGCGTGACGGTCCGGATCGGCGCGCCCAGCGCGGCCCCCGTCCCCGCGCCGTCGGAGAAGCCGGTCGAAGCCAAAGCCCCTCCGGCCAAGAAGTAAAGGACCGCTTCCATGAACATCACTGAAGTCTGCGTCAAGAAGCCGGTCCTGGCCTGGATGCTCATGGCCGCGACGATCGTCTTCGGCGTCGTGGCCGGCGGCCGGATCGGCATCAGCCAGTTCCCGGACGTCGACTTCCCCACGATCAACGTTTCGGCCGTGTGGGAAGGCGCGGCGCCCGAGGTCATGGAGAACGAAGTCGTCGAACCCCTCGAAGAGGCCCTCATCCAGATCGAGGGCATCCGGACGATCACCTCGAGCTCCCGCATGGGTTCCTGCAACATCACCGTCGAGATCGAGCTCTCCCGGGACGTCGACCTGGCCCTCCAGGACGTCCAGGCCAAGGTTTCGCAAGCAGCCCGCAGCCTGCCCCGGGACATGGATCCGCCCACCATCTCCAAGTCCAATCCCGAGGACCAGCCGATCATGATGGCCCGGCTGGGCGGCCCCTATCCCCAGCGGGTCCTCAGCGATTACGTCCGTTACGGACTCAAGGAAAAGCTCCAGACGATCCCCGGCATCGGCGAGATCTCGCTCATGGGAACGCTCGAGCGCAACGTCCGCATCTGGCTCGACGCCGCCCGCCTGGACGAGAAGGGCCTGACGGTCCGCGACGTCATCTCGGCCCTCCAGCGTGAGCACATCGAGCTGCCCGCCGGCCGGCTGGAGACGCCGGGCCGCGAGGTCAACGTCCGAGTCCTGGGTGAGGCCGTGGACCTCGAGACCCTGCGTAAGATCGTCATCCGCGAGGTCAGCGGAAGTCCCATCTACCTCAGCGACGTCGGCCTGGTCGAAGACGGCTTCGAGGACGTCCGGCGCATCGCCCGGGTCGACGGCGGCCCGGCCCAGGGTATCGGCATCAAGAAGCAGCGCGGCGCCAACGCTGTGGCCGTGGCCAAGCAGGTCCGGCTGGCGATCGACGAGTACCGCAAGACCCTGCCCGCGGACATGACCGTGGCCGTCACCAACGACAGCACAGAGTTCATTCGCGAATCGGTCAACGAGATCCAGTTCGAGCTCCTCCTCTCGGTCGTGCTCACGGCCTTCGTCTGCTGGCTCTTCCTCGGGTCGCTGTCGAGCACGCTCAACGTCATCCTGGCCATCCCCATGTCCCTTCTTGGGACGGTGGCCATCATCTACTTCCTCGGATTCACCTTTAACACGTTCACCCTGCTCGGCCTGGCCCTGGCCGTCGGCATTGTGGTCGACGACGCCATCATGGTCATGGAGAATATCTTCCGCCACCGCGAGGGTGGCAAAGGCCTCGTGGCGGCGGCGCTCGACGGGACCAAGGAGATCGCTTTCGCCGCCCTGGCCGCCACCCTGGCCGTCGTGGCCATCTTCATCCCGGTCGTCTTCATGAAGGGCATCATCGGGCGCTATTTCCTCCAGTTCGGCATCACCCTCTGCCTGTGCGTCCTCCTGTCCTACATCGAGGCCGTGACCTTGGCCCCGGCCCGCTGCTCGCAGTTCCTCAAAACCTCGCGCGAGGGGCGGAACAAGATCGGCCTGGCCGTCGACCGGGCCTTCAGCCGCCTGGAAGGGTTGTACGGGCGGACCCTCCACCGGGGCCTCCGCCGGCCGGGTCTCGTGCTCGCGCTGGCCGCGATCCTCTTTGCCGTCGCTATCGTCGTCTTCATGATCTTGCCGAGCGAGTTCGTCCCTTCCCAGGACCAGAGCCGGGCCATGATCCGCATCCAGACCGCTGTCGGCTCGGACATCACCGAGACCGATTCGCTACTCATCAGGGCCGAGGACCTCGTCCGCTCCCACCCCGAAGTCCTCCAGACGTTCAGCTTCGTGGGCGGCGGGAGTGCCGTCAATGCGGGCATGATCTACGTCACTCTGGTGCCGCCGAAAGAGCGGAAGATGGACCAGGCCGCGTTCTCGGCCATCCTCCGGCGCGAGCTCAATGCCATCCCCGGCCTGCGGGCCGTCATCCAGGACACCTCTCAGCAGGGATTTACCGCCCAGCGGGGTTTTCCGATCGAGTTCTCGGTGCGCGGCGCCGACTGGGCTCAGCTCGTGCCGCTCAGCCAGAAGATCATGGACGACCTGGGCGCGAGCGGGGCCGTCGTCGACCTCGATTCGGACTACCGGGTCGGCATGCCCGAGCTGCAGGTCTCGCCGGACCGGGCCGTGTCCGCCGACGTCGGCGTCTCCGTCGACGACGTGGCCACGACCATCAACGCCCTCGTCGGCGGCATCCGGGTCGGCAAGTACAGCTCGGGCGGCCGCCGGCTCGACGTCCGGCTCAAGCTCATGGCCGGGCAGCGGTCGCGGCCGGAGGATATCTCCCGCCTGCGCGTCCGGGCCCGGAACGGCGAGCTCGTCCCCTTGTCCTCGCTCGTCATTTTTGAGGAGAAGGCCGCCCTCCAGGCCATCACCCGGCGCGACCGGGAGCGAGCGATCTCCATCTACGCCAACGTCGCCCCGGGCCATTCCCAGTCGGAAGCCCTGCGGATCATCGAGGGCCTCGGCCGGACCATGCCGGTCGGCAACCGGGTCGTCCTGGGGGGATCGAGCATGGCCTTTCGCGAGTCCATGGGCAGCCTGCTGTTCGCGATGTTCCTGGGCATCCTCATCGCCTATATGATCCTGGCCTCGCAGTTCAACTCGTTCAAGGACCCGGTGACGATCATCACCATCCTGCCGCTCTCGGTCGCCGGGGCGGCCTTCGCCCTGCTCGTCACGCGCCAGTCCCTGAACATCTTCAGCATGATCGGCCTGCTCCTGCTCATGGGCATTGTCAAAAAGAACTCCATCATCCTGGTCGATTACGCCAACGCGTTCAAGGCGAAGGGTTTTGGGGCGAAGGAGGCGATGGAAAAAGCCGGGCCTATCCGGCTGAGGCCCATCTTGATGACGGCCACGGCGACCTTGATGGCGGCCATCCCGCCGGCCCTCGGCATCGGCTCGGGATCCGAGATCCGGATGCCCATGGCCATCGCCGTCATCGGCGGCCTGATCCTGTCGACCATTCTGAGCCTGGTCGTCGTACCGGCGTTTTATGTGGTCTCCGACAAGCTGGCGAAAAAGAAGAAAACGGCTGAAGTCCCCGAGGCCCAGAAGGCCGAAGCCTAATGGGGTCAGACCATAGAAACAAAGAATATTATCAATGACTTAGGGCCATTTTTCGGCCCTTAAACGGCCTAAAAGCGGTGTTTTTGGGCCCGAAAATGAAGCCTCGGGTCCAGAGGCGATGGCTCCTTTGACCGCGAGACGTCAGGCCTTCTTATCGGACGCACCGGGCTTGGTGATGGGCAGACCCTTTTTGCAGAACGGGCAGGCGTCGGGTTCGAAGGCCTCGACCTTGAGGGCGAGGAGGCTGCCGACGGGCTTCCCTTCGACCGGGACGGCGCCGGCGCTCCTATCGACGAGGACGTAGATCCCGGCGACCGCGACCTGCCGCTCGCGCAGGCAGGCGACGACCTCCTGGATCGAGCCGCCCGTCGTCAGGATGTCCTCGACGATGACGGCGCGCGAGACGTCGAGCCCCGAGAAGCCCGAGCGGATGGACATTTTCTCGTCGGCGCGCTGGGTGAAGGCGAACTTCTTGCCGAGCTTGAGGGCGGCCAGGAAGCCGATAGCGATGGCGCCGAAGGCGGGCGAGACAACGTAATCGAAATCGGGCACCTCGCGCCGGATCTTGGCGGCGAGGAGGTCGACGATCTTGTCGAGGGCGGCCGGCTTCTCGATGAGTCGGATCTTTTCGAAATACCACTCGGAGTGTTTGCCCGAGGTCAGCTTGAAATGGCCCTGGAGCAGGGCGTCGCATTCCTTGAAGAGGTTGAGGACGATCGCGTTTTCCGCAGTCTGGGTCATGGCGGCCCTCCTTCTTCGTCTAGGGTACCGGTGGAAAAGCGATTATATCGGGATTAGCGGGATGGGACAAGTTCTCTCTTCCTTGCGGCCGGCTGGAAAATGTGCTAAACGGGGAGCGGGAAAATGACCTATCCAGGAGCGGTCGCCTATGGCCAACGAATTCCGTGATGACCGTTTATGCTTCGTCTGCGGCGAGAAGAACGCGGCCGGGCTGAAGCTCCGCATCCGGACGGATTCGGAGCGCGGGGAGTCGACGGCTGATGTGATATTTCCGGAGCATCTCCAGGGATGGGCGAAGATCGTCCACGGCGGGCTCTTGGCGACCGTCCTCGACGAGGCCATGATCTACGCCGCCGGGGCGAGGGGCCTCAAATGTGTTACCGGCGAGATGACGGTCCGCTTCGTGAAGCCGGCCTCGACCTGTGTGGCCTATACGCTCAGGGGCCGGTTCGTCGAGGACCAGGGGCGCATCGTTCTCGCCGAAAGCGCGCTCCTCGATGGCGAGGGCCATGAGGTCGCCCGGGCGGTGGGCAAGCTTTTTAAAACAAGAACATAGCTCAAAAGAAAAAGAAGCGGGCGGCGACGAAAATGAGAAAGATCCCGTAAAGGAGCTTGACCGTCCTCGAGGACAGGCTGATGGTGATGCAGGCGCCGAAGACGGTGCCCATAAACAGGCCCAGAGCGATCCAGGCCGCGGCGGTGAGGTCGAGAGTTCCGGCGTTGTAATAATAAAGAACCCCGGGCAGGCCGAAGGGGAAGAGGATGGCCCCGAGAGATGTGGCGATGGCCCGCTTGGCGGGATAGTGAAGGACCAGGGTCAGCATCGGGACGATGATGTTGCCGCCGCCGATGCCGAACATACCGGCCATGACTCCAGCCAGCGCGCCGATGCCGACGAGCGCGTAGGCGGAAGGCCGTGGGTTCGCCTCGGGCTCGGGTTTGGCCGCGGCCGCACGCCCGCGAAAGCGCTGGACACGCCGGACCGGGTCGATGAAGTTCCAGCCGACATAGAGACAGAACACGGCGAAGAATTTCCGCATGAGGTCGACCGGGAGTGTGTTGGCCAGCCAAGCCCCGACGATGACCGACGTCAGAAGTCCGGCGGCTATGAACGCCGACGCCCGCAGGTCGATGATGCGCGCCTTGTAGTAGGCGACGACGCCGAGGATGCCGACGGGAAGGAGGATCGCCGCGAGCGACGTCCCCGTCGCCTTGACGAGAGGGAATCCGGACAACAGGATGAGCGCCGGGACGATGATGATGCCGCCGCCTATTCCGAACAGTCCGGCGAATACACCCGCCGCGGCGCCGACGAGGATGAGCCACGGTCCGCTCATGCCCGCGATTATAATTGATTCGTTGCTTGGCTACAATAATGTATTGATAAATAACAAATTAGGCAAAAAAGAGGCCTGGTTTTGGGCTTAGGAGGCCCATTTTTGCCCCAAAAACGCTGTGGTGAGATTGCTATTGACCAGCCTGACCTCTAGATTGCGATCGTCTTGTCGTGATATTGTCTGTTCGCGTTTTTTGTCTCCCGCGATACAGGAGGTCCCATGAGAACGAGAACTCATCCATCCCTTTCGGCCGCCCTCATCGTCCTCTTCGCCCTCGCCCTCTCCGGCTGCCGCGCCCGCCCCGCCGCGCCGGCCGCCCTCGACTACCCCATCCGTCCCATCCCGTTCACCCAGGTCAAGCTCACCGACTCCTTCTGGGCGCCGCGCCTCGAAACGAACCGCACGGTCTCCGTCCCCTACGCCCTCCGGATGAACGAGGAGACGGGCCGCGTCGACAATTTCCGCAAGGCCGCCCGCCTCATGACCGGCCCCCACAAGGGCCGGCGCTTCAACGATTCCGACGTCTACAAAGCCATGGAAGCGGCCGCCTACACCCTTCGCCTTTACCCCGACGCCGGCCTCGAGAAGACCCTCGACGACCTCATCGCCCTCATCGGCCAGGCCCAGGAACCCGACGGCTACCTGTTCACGGCACGGACGAACGACCCCGCCCATCCCGCTCCCGGCTCCGGCCCCGAGCGCTGGTCGAACCTCCGTGTCAGCCACGAACTCTTCAACGTCGGCCATATGTACGAGGCGGCCGTGGCCCATTTCCAGGCCACCGGCAAGCATTCGTTCCTGGCCATCGCCGAGAAGAACGCCGGCCTCCTCCTCCGCACTTTTGGCCCGGGCCCCGGCCAGCGTCGCGCCTTCCCCGGCCACCAGGAGATCGAGATCGGCCTCTCTAAGCTCTTCCGGGCCACCGGGAACCGCGCCTATCTCGACTTGGCCAAGTTCTTCCTCGACGAGCGCGGTCATTATTTCGGCGGCGAAAAGCACGCCCCGGGCGACCCTTTTTCCGTCTATGATTCCGACGAGTACATTCAAAACCACAAGCCCGTGCTCGAGCAGGACGAGGCTGTGGGTCATGCCGTCCGGGCCATGTACATGTACTCGGGCATGGCCGACGTCGCCGCCCTCGGCGGGTATCCGGAATACGTCGCGGCCATCGACCGGCTCTGGCAGAACGTCGCCGGCAAGAAACAGTACCTGACCGGCGGAGTCGGGGCTCGCGGCGGGTCCGAGGCCTTCGGTGATGCTTACGAACTACCGAACGCCGAAGCGTATACCGAGACGTGCGCGGCCATCGGCAACGCCCTCTGGAACTACCGCCTCTTCCTTCTCCACGGCGAGTCAAAATACATGGACGTCTTCGAGCGCGTCCTCTACAACGGGCTCCTCTCCGGTGTCTCCCTCAGCGGCGACCGTTTCTTCTACCAGAACCCGCTCGAGTCGGCCGGCAGCTATGAGCGTAGTCCTTGGTTCGAGGTCGCCTGCTGTCCGCCGAACATGACCCGCTTCCTGCCCTCGCTTCCGGGCTACGTTTACGCGACGAAAGAGGACACCGTCTTCGTCAACCTGTTCATCGCCGGGGAAGGGACGATCGACCTCGGCGGCCGGGCCGTCACGCTCACCCAGGAAACGCGCTATCCCTGGGACGGCGCGGTCAAGCTGATCGTTTCTCCCGCGCTGCCCGGCGAGTTCGAGCTGGTCCTCCGCATCCCCGGCTGGGCCGGGAACGAGGCCATGCCGACCGACCTCTATAGATTTCTCGATGTGAGCGCCGAACGTCCGGCCCTGAAAGTCAACGGCAAAGCCGCGGCCCTGGATATTCGTGACGGCTATGCCCGCATCCGCCGGACTTGGAAAAATGGGGACACCCTCGAGCTCTCACTTCCCATGCCCGTGCGCCGCGTCGTCGCCCACGATTCCGTGGCCGATGACAGCGGCCGTGTCGCCCTCCAGCGCGGCCCGGTCGTCTTCGCCGCCGAGGGAGTGGACAACGGCGGCGGTGTTTTTGACTTTTTCCTCCCGGACGGCGCGGCCCTCGGCGCGGAATTCCGGCCGGACCTCCTCAACGGCGTCGTCGTCATCACGGGGAATGCGGCCTCGGCGTCAAAGAGCGGCCGGCCCTTCGTCGCCGTCCCTTATTACGCCTGGGCCAATCGGGGCCCCGGGCAGATGCTGGTCTGGCTGCCGCGCACGGCCGCCGCCGTGAGGCCCGCCAAGTCCGTCAATATGAAGGTCGATTAACGGGCCGGATTACCTCGCCCGGCGGGGCGGCTCGGCCAACTGCCAATAGATCGCGTAGCGCTCTCCGAAGAGCTTGTAGAAGGGGACGAGCGTGACGTCGTTGGGCTTACCGGCGCCCTCCGTCCGGAAGGTCAGGGGTTTGCCGGCGACGGGCTTGATCCAGGCTTCGAGAGGCACATTGTCCTTGACGTCGAACTTGGGGACGGCTACGGGATCTCCTTCCGGGCCGTATTTCCCGTAGACCTTGTCCTCGCTCAGTCCTTCGGCTCCACCGAGAGCGCCGGCGAGGACGATCGGCCCGTAGAGGATGGCGGCGACGTCCGGCCGGTCGGGCAGGCGCTCGAGCCGGAGCTTCATGGGCAGGTCGACCTCGATACGGTCGCCGTTTTTCCACGTCCGCGCGATCGTCAGGTAGCTTGACGGGCTAGCCGAAGCCTCGTGCCTTTTTCCGTTGATCTTGACGGAGCAAACGCCGGCGATCCAACCCGGTACCCGGATGCGGAGGGCGAGCGCGACCGGTTTCGCCGCGCCGATTATGAGCGTCGTCTTCGGCTCTTCGGGGAAGCGCGTCTCCTGACGGACCTTGACGCCTTTTTCCTTCCAGTCGAGCTCAGAGGCGATGAACAGGTTGACGAAAAGGCCACCGCCGTCCTGGAAGTAGATGCTGTCGCCGTACTTGGCGTGGTTTTCCATCCCCGTCCCCGTACAGCACCAGAACGAGTCGTAGGGCTTCATGAACGTCTTGAACATGCCCGGCAGCATCGGGACGTAGTACATCATCATGGCGTCGCTGGGGTTCTGGGTCGGGAGGATGCCGTTCCAGAGGGCCCGCTCGTAATAATCGGCGTATTTCGCCGCCGCTTCCCAGCTGAAGAGGTGGCGCGTGAGCTTCAGCATGTTGTATGTGCAGCAGGACTCGTGGCTGTTGCGGCCGAGCTCCTCGTAGAGCTGGTAGGGGTCGGACTCCCAAGCCTCGTTGTCGCTTGTCCCGCCCGTGACGAAACTCCGGGCGCCGGTGACCTCGTTCCAGAAGAAGGTCGCGATGGCGCGGAGGACGGGCTCGCCGGTCATCTCGTACTCGCGGGCCGCGCCGATGATGTTCGGGATGAAGGAGTTGACGTGCTCGCCTTTCATCTTATCGACGGAATGGGACAGGGGCTCGGTGTATTTGCGCTCGTCGAAGCGCCGGGCCGTGGCCAAGTAGTCGGCCTTGCCCGTGATCGCGTAGAGGTTGGCCAGGACCTCGTTCATCCCGCCCTGTTCGGTGAAGTTGAGGACGCGCTCCATGTGGGCCCGGTCGGACTTGTCGGTCCGCGACTTGACCCAGCGGGCCATCCCCTCGACGACCTCGAGCGCCTGGCGGCTGTCGCAATACTCGAACATGTCGACGAGTCCGGCCATGATCTTGTGGAGCGTGTAATAGGGTGCCCAGACGCTGCGGACGGACTCGACGCGGTCGAAGAATGTTTCTGGGAAGGCGCTGAGGTAGCCCGAAGGACCGAAGGCCTTCTGACACTCAGCCAGGGCCGCGACGACGGCGTCGGCCTTGGCTTTGACCCGCGCATCGCCCGTCGAGGCGAACATCAGGGCCGAGGCGGAAAGAAAGTGGCCGATCGTGTGGCCGCGGAGCTCGACGTCGGCCTTCTCCCAGCCGCCGTAGGCCTCCGCCGTGGACGGGAGCCCCGCCGTGACCCGGAACATGTGGAGCAGGCGGTCGTTGTCGAGGCTCAACATGTAACCGAGGTCGCGCTCCATGGCCGTCTTGAAGGGGCCGTCGAGAAGCTGGACATTCTTCAGGCTGAAGGGATAGGCTTCGACCGGGACGGCCGGTTTGACCGAGGCCGCCGCGAACATGGTATCGGTGAGCGCCGCTTTGTCTTGGGGCCCGCCGGCCGCGGCCAACGACAGCACGACGCAAACGACGAGGATGACGCTAGAAACGGACCTGCGAGGGACTCTCATGGAACCTCCTGAAAAGCTTCGGCAGGGCTGCGAACGCCCCGAATTCCCGAAGGCGCCTCATTAGTAACATCGGGCCCGCCCCCTGTCAATCCGGGGGGAGATTCGTTTATAATCCCGTTATGCCCCTCAAGGAGGCTCCCATGACCGCGAAGAGCGCCCTGCCCGCCCTCGTTTTCCTAAGCCTGGCCGCCTTATTCCTACCCGCGGCGGTCCCGGCCGCCGCCGAGGACATGGTCCTCGACAACGGCCGGCTCAGGGCCGAATTCAACGACCGCGGGCTCGTCGCCCTCGCCGCGCCGAAGCCGGGCCGGACGCTCACGTTCTCCGCCGACCCATCCTCGGTGACGATCGACGGCGCGGCCGTCGACATCGGCAGCCTCGGCTCGGCCGAGATCGAGATGACCCCGGCCAAGATCGCCTATCGCTATACCCGGGACCCGTACACCTTCGACGTCATCTACGAGCTCAAGCCGGCCTGGGATTTCCTGACGAAGCAGATCGTCGTCACCTCGGCCCGAAGCCGCGTCTTCCGCGTCCAGGAGGTCAAACCGCTGGCCGCTTCGCTCGACCTCCCCGTCGCCGACGAGCTTAAGCTCGCGGGCGGCTCCTTCGGGACTCTTTGCCGGTTCGCCGCCGCCGGCGGGCCTCCCGCCGCGCCCGCCTGGGGGGTCTTCTTCCTGCTCCAGAACCCATTCATGGCCTGGACGCGCGAGGGCCGCGACGTCGCCGTCTCCTACGCCCCGGACATGGATTGGAGCCGCGATTACGGCGCCTTCGCCTCCGACCGCCTCTGCCTGGGGCTCTACGAGCTCGCCGGCACGCGCTTTCCAGCGAAAGCCGTCCCCGAGTGGAAGTTCGTCGCCGACTACGACAAGCTTCTCAAGGAGTCGCCGACGATCGACGCCAACGAGGTCGAGGCCCTGACCGGCTGCGTCCGCGCGTTCCTCCTTTATTACCCCGGCCGCAGCGTCCGCGTCCACATCCCCTGGTGCGAGAACGACTACCAGATCGACGTTGGGACACCCGAGGGCGTCGAGGAATACAAGCGTATTATGGACCGGGCGGCCGAGCTCGGCATCACCCATCTGCTCTATACCCCGGCCAACAGCGCGCTCTCCCGGCTCGAGGACAACGCCGACTCCTGGGGTTGGGAGAACGTCCTCTGGTTCGGACTGGGTCAGAAGCTCAGGAAAGGGGAGTGGGACCCGCAGCGCGATGACGTCCCTGCCGGGCTCAAGTCCATGCTCGACTATGCCGCCTCGAAGAACCTCAAGCTCATGGCCTACGTCTACCCCTCCCTGCCGTTCCTCCAAAATCCGGAGTGGACCGCTTGGGCCGGGGCGGCCGCCGCCGGCGCCCGCCCCGGGGCGGACACGGGCCTGCGCAGTTTCCAGGGCTGGTGGCTGGACAAGCTCACGGGCTTCATGAGTAAGACGGGGGCCGCCGGCTTCTCCTTCGATCACTGGTGGATTGCCCAGGACAAGGCCTCGAGCAAGTACGCCCAGTGGTACGGCTGCCGCCGCATCCTGGAGAGCCTGCGCCGGGAGGCCTTCGACGTAGTCGTCGACGGCCGCCAGCAATACCAGAACTTCGGGCCGTGGACCTGGCTCGCCGGGTCCTATCCCCATCCGACCCTTACGGACGAACAGCCGGAAAGCTTCAAGGCCTTCCCCGACCTCCATACCGACCGGGTCTCGGCCAATCGCCAGCGCTTCGCCGCCTGGACCTACCGGGTCGAACGCTTCGCCCCGCCCGAGATCATGCCCGGCTTCATCACCCACCAATCGGAGCGCACCGACGAGAAGGGCGTCATGCGCCGGGACCGCTTCCGGCCGAAGGATTGGGATTATCTCGGCTGGAAATACTCGCTCCTGTCCTCGATCGCCACGGCGCCCTTCCACCACGTCGTCAACTTCATCCCCGCCCGGAACGCCGAGGAATTCGCGGCCCTCTCCGAAAACGATAAGGCCTGGTTCCGGAAATGGCTCGATTGGACCGACGAGAACGCCCGCTTCCTCCACGCCCTGAGGCCGATCATCGGACCGCCGATGGCCGGCCGCGTCGACGGGACGGCCGCGATCATCGAGGACCGCGGCATCGTTTTTCTTTTCAACCCCAATCCCGGCCGCAAGGAAGCCCGCTTCAAGCTTGACGCCTCGATCGGTCTCGTCAATGGTGAGCGGTTCATGATCAAGGAGCTCTATCCGGAGGAGGGCCGGCTCATCGCTTCGTCCGAGGGGCTTTGGGCCTACGGGAGCGAGGTCGTTCTGCCCCTCTCCGGGCGCGACGCCGCCGTTTTCGAGGTCTTCCCGGCTCCGGCCCAGATCGAGGAGTCTGTCCTGTTCAACGTCCGGGGCGAGGTTTCATTGAGTGCGGGGCGGCTCGTCCTGACCGACGTCACGGCGGAGGTGGGGACGACCCGTCGGCTTCTCGTCCTTCTGCCCAGGGATGCCCGGGTGCGCGCCCTGTCCGTCAACGGCGTCCCATATCCGTTCAAGGCCGACAAGGGCCGGGTCACGGCGAACGTTCGTTTCGCCGGCCGGGCCTTCGGCCGCTCCCAGAGCATCGGCGAGGTCCCGGCCGGCTTCACCGGCGGGACGTTCAAGGCCAGGTTCACCGTCCCGGCCCGGATCTTCGCCCAGCTCGCCGAGAGGAAAAAAGCCTGGCCGGTCACGTACACCGAGGACGACCTCCGCGCCCCCTGGCTTGGTCCCTGGCGCCTCCTCCTTCACCTGCCCATCGCCGAGGGCACGGAGGCCATGGACGTGACCTTGAAGATCAACGGCGTGCCCGTCGAGGTCCGCAAAGCCTACAATAGCATCTATCCCCAGTCGCCGGAAAGGACTTTCATTGGCCATTACGCGGACGTTTCCCGGCTCAGGCCCGATTCGCCCTGTGATATCGAGGTCGGTCTCCCGACCCTCGAGCCGGGCCGCTTTCAGGGTGTCTTTTTCGAGAACGTGGAAACCGAATACACCCGCCGGATCCAGGCCCCGCCGGCGCCAGCCCCGAAAAAGAAGGTTCTTCTCCCGAGATCGGGGACTCGCTGAGAGTAAGCTTGGCGATATCTACCGCCATCTCTCGCTTTGCTTCCCGATTTCGGGAGAAGAACTAAAAAGAAGACGAGGTGAGTTAGCGTGGACGGCCAAGGGCGAGGGCCGAGGGAGTGACCGCCAGCCCGCCCAGGGCCGTGCATCGGAGCTCGGCGGGAAGCATCTTCCCCGAAGCGAAGACCGCGTCGATCGTCTCGTCGAGAGGGATGGGATTCGCGTAGCCGCCGAGTATGAGGTCGGCGCAGACGAAGGCGCTCGACGCGGCCACGGCGTTGCGCGTGTGGCAGGGGATCTCGCACATCCCCTGGACCAGGTCGCAGACGGAGCCCATGCTGTTCTGGAGCGAGATGGCCGCGGCGTCCGCCGCCTGGCCCGCGCTCCCGCCTGCCGCTTCGACCACGGCCGCGGCGGCCATGGCTCCTGCCGCGCCGATCTCGACCTGACAGCCGGCGACCTCGGCCGCGAAGGTCGCCCGGCCGGCGACGATGAGTCCGATCGCGGAGGCGGCCAGAAGGGCCAGGGCCGTTCTCTCGTCATCAAGCCTTTTCTCCTCGGCCAGAGTGACGATGACGCCGGGGAGGACGCCCGCGGACCCGCCGGTCGGCGCGGCGCAGACGATGCCCATGCTGTTGGATACGTGCATGGCGGCCAGGGCCCGGGCCGCGGCCCGCGCATGGAGGCCGCCGACCGCGAGGATCCCCCGGGCCTCGGACCGGAAAATCCTCCCGGCCGAAGGCTTCAGGAGCCGCATCCCGAGCTCGCGGCCGGCCAGGCCCTGGCGGACGGAATCCCGCATGATCCCGTAGCGCCTCAGGACCTCGCCGACGACCTCCTTTTCGGATAGGCCCAGGAGCCCGGCTTCGTAGGCCAGGGCGATCCTCCCCAGTGAGAGGCGCTTGCGCCGGGCCGCTTCGACCATTTCCGTGCCGCTCAGGAAAAGCGGCTCCCCCTTTTTGATATAGAAGAGGGGAGGGGCCGAGGAGATCCGGTGGACGCCCGGGAGCCGGCTGAGCATGGCCCCGGCCTCCGCGCTCATCGGCGCTTTCCTCTTGAACGAGAGGAAGACCTTCCCGCCCTTCGTCAAGCGGACCGGCCGGCCGGCGAGCTGGCCGTCCGCGGCGAGGATCCTCTCGGCCGGCCGGGCCTGGCGCGCGCCGGCCAGGACCATGACCTCGTGATTCTTGCCGTCGAGAAGGACTGGCCAGCCGTCGAGCTCGGTGAGCGCGATCATGCCGCCGCCGACCGACTTGGCCGTGGCCTCAAGCC
The DNA here is from genome assembly GCA_026393975.1 of Candidatus Aminicenantota bacterium. Classification (GTDB taxonomy): domain Bacteria; phylum Acidobacteriota; class Aminicenantia; order Aminicenantales; family Saccharicenantaceae; genus RBG-16-66-30. The sequence continues at coordinate 55,270 of JAPKZD010000013.1, forward strand.
TTCTTCCGCTCTTCGAGACGAGCTCCATCCGCACGGTGTTCGGATGGTCCGCCTTATCGAGCCGGGCGATCCGGAAACGGAGCCTAAGGCCGTGCTCGGGGGCGACGGCCAGGGCCCGGGCGAAACGGCCGTCGGTGATGGGCCAGCCGAGGAGGCCGGAGGCGAGGGCCAGGTCGACGCCCTGCTGACGGTACGTCTTGGCGTAGGAGCCATCTGGGTCGAACGTGAACGCGGCCGTCGCGGCGTCTTCCCCGAGCAGGGAGCGGACGAGGCGGCCGATGTGATAGGACCCGGCCGTGTGGGAGCTGGACGGCCCGCGCATGACCGGACCGAGGACGTCGTTGAAAATGCTTATGAATTCCATCGTTTTCCCTCAGCCGACAACCAGGCTGGCCATGGCCAGGTCCAGGGCGGCGTTGCCCACGGATTTGAACACGGTGACCTCGTCGTCGGAGCTTCGGCCCGGCTTGAGCCCGGCCAGGACCTCGCCGATTTCCGCCCGGATGTGGCTCTCGTCGATGAGCTTCTCGCGGAGGGGGATGATCAGGTCGCCGGCCTCCTCGAGGCAAGCCTGCCTCTGGTCGACGTAGACGCTGGCCCGCCGGATGGTCTCGCCCGGGATCTCACGGACGTGCGGCTTGTAGGAGCCGACGGCGTTGATGTGGACGCCCGGCTTGAGGTTCCCGTCCGAGAAGACCGGCACTGTGGAGGTCGTCGCCGTGCAGATGACGTCCGCCTCCCGCAGGGCTTTGGGCGAGGAGGCGGGCTCCACGTCCAGGGACAGCTTGCGCCCCATTTCTTTGGCGTAGGCCGCGGCGGCCCGGGGGTCGAGGTCAAAAACAAAGGCCTTCCGAATCGGACGGACGGCGGCGACGGCCTCCAGCTGCGTTCTTCCCTGAACGCCTGCGCCGAAGATCGCGACCACCCTGGCGTCCCGGCGGGCCAGGGCCTCCGTGGCGGCGCCGGAGGCCGCACCGGTGCGGACGGCGGTGAGATAGGACGCGTCCATCACCGCCAGCGGAGTCCCGAGCTCGGCGTCCATGAGGATGGCCACGGCCTGGGCCAAGGGCAGTCCCTTGGCCGGGTTGTCCTCGCAGAGCGAGATCAGCTTGAGGCCGAGCCTTTTCGTCCGGGGCAGGTACGCGGGCATGACCAGGGCCGTCGTCCGGAACTCGGGGATCTCGAGGCTGGTCCGAGCCGGGATCCTGGCTTGGCCCGTGGAGAGCTGGATGAAGGCTTCCTTGACCGCCCGTATCGCCTCGGGCATGGTCAGGATTTGTTTGATCTCTTCCGTTGTGATGTATCTCATCCGAGTTCTGGGGTCCATGGCCGTCACCTCGGTGCTCATTCTACCAGAGCCGGCTGATCCTGGTCCATTGGTCCGTTCGCCGCCGCTAAGCCCCGCCCTTCAAGGGGGATGAGAAGCGCGGCTCAGGGTTAATCCCGAGAAGTCTGGGGGTTGACTTGGGGCGCGCATGTCAATATCCTAAATCCGCTAAAACGCGCCGCGTGAAAGGACTCCGATCATGGACGGAAAGCCGATCCTCAACATCAAGTCCCTCAAAGAACAGGTCTACGAGTACCTGCGCGAGCAGATGCGGCGAGGGGAGATCATGCCGGGGTCGGCCATCGACATGGAGGAGACCTCGAAGAAGCTCGGCGTTAGCAAGACGCCCCTTCGCGACGCCCTCCTCCAGCTGGAGATGGAGGAGTTCGTGACCATCCTGCCGCGGCGGATGGTCGTCGTCAATTCTCTCACGAAACGCGATATCCGGAACTACTATGAGATCATCGGCTCGCTCGAAAGCATGGCCATGCTCAAGGCCTTCGACCACCTCAAGGCCTCCGACATCGAGGCCATGCAGAAGCTGAACGACGGCATGAAGGCCGCGATCGCGGCCAACGATTTCGACCTCTACTACGAACGGAACCTGGCCTTCCATAATACGTTCCTCGACCTCTGCGGCAACGACAGCCTGGTCAAGCTGGTCAACAACCTCAAGAAGCGTCTCTATGACTTCCCCCGGCCGAAAGGGTTCGTCAAGGAGTGGGAGGAGTCCTCCATCCTCGAGCACCAGGCCTTCATCGACCTCCTGCGCAAGGGGCGGGGCCAGGACGCGGCCAACCATGTCCGCGACGTCCACTGGTCCTTCAAGGTCCAGGAGCGGTTCGTCCGCAAGTACTACCCGGGGATCACCGAGCCGGCCGAGTGAAGACGGCGGCGAGCTCCCGCCGCGCCGGGGGCGGGCTTCAGACCCTCAGGAAAACGTTCTTCTTATAGAGGAAATATAGCACGAGCCATTCGACGAGGATGACGCCCGCCCCGAGGACGAGGACCCCGGCCCCGCCGGCGAGCCGGGCGACTCCCCCGAACAGGAACTTGCTCGTGAAGCCGAAATCGACGATCCGCGTCCCCAGGTAGATCGTGATCGAGTTCACGCCGATGACTCGGAAGAAGAACGACCACTTCCGGACCTTCCAGACGTCCACGACCAGGTAGAAGAGGGCCAGGAGGAGGAAGGAGAGCCCGGCGGCGTAGATGTCGAAGGTCGATGTCCAGGCCTTCTTGATGATGGGATACCAATGGCCGAGGACGAACCCGGCCGTCGCGAGGCCCGCGCCGCTTCCGGCGAGAATGAGGGCTTTACGGTACGCGCCCGATTTTTCCGAGCGGAGGACGAGCCCGGCCAGGCCGCCCATCAGGGTGACGGACGTAGCCGAGAGGATGCACAGGATCCCTTCCGGATCGAAGACGCGGTCGTAGAGACGCCCGGGCAGGAGCAGGCGGTCGATAAAGCCGTTGATCGTGCCGGTGGGCGTCAGAACCCCGGCGCCGATCCCCGGCACGGGTATCAGCAGCTGAACGGCCGCGTACCCGAACAGGATCCCGGCCAGGGCGGCCAGGCGGCCCTTGAGGCTCCGGACGTTGAGCATGATCAGCGCGGCGAAGAGATAGGCCAGGCCGATCTGCCCGAGGACGCTGGCGTAGCGCTGGGTCGCGAACTGGAGGTCGGTCAGGTGGTTGTAGAAAAAGCCCAGGACGACGAGCAGGAGCGCCCGCTTGACGAGCTTGAGATAGATGGGACGCTTGTCCGCGGCCGTCTCCGCCTTGGCCAGGAGCGATAGCGGGATGGCGACACCCGAGATGAACATGAAAAGCGGAAAAATGAGGTCGTAGAAGTGGAACCCGGCCCACTCGGCGTGCTCGAGCTGGGCCGCCCACCATCGGGCCCAGCCCCAGCCCGTGACCTCGCCCAGGGCCCGGAACAGGACGTCGCCGCCGATGATCCAGAACATGTCGAAGCCCCGAAGGGCGTCCAGGGACAGGAGGCGCGGCGGCCTCGGTTTCAATGCTGAGGATTCCATCCCGACCTCCTTGGCATATTTCCCGCGCCGGCCGCCCCGGGCGGCCGGCGCGGCTGGGGCTTGAGGCTCAGAACTTGTAACCGATCTTGCGCAGGAAGTCCTTGCGCCACTGGATTCCATCCGGCCCCTCGACGCCCTTGGTCCTGACGCCGTCGACGACGCCCAGGATGCCCCGGCCCTGTTCGGTCTCGGCCACGATGACCTCGGTCGGGTTGGCCGTAGCGCAGAAGACCCGGCAGACCTCGGGCACGGCCTTGACGGCATTGAGGATATTGACCGGGAAGCCGCCGGTCATGAAGATCAGGAAGGAGTGGCCGGCGCCGATGGCCAGGGTGTTCTTCTTGGCGATCTCGACCAAGGCCTCGTCGTTCCCGGAGTGGCGGACGAGGGCGAGGCCCGACGACTCGCAGAAAGCGATACCGAACCTCATGTGCGGGGCGGTCGTGACGATGGCCTCGTGGAGGTCCTCGACCGTCTTGATGAAGTGGGCCTGGCCGAGGATGAAGTTCATGTCCTCCGGCTTATCGATGGGGACGACCTTGATGTCCATGGGACCCTCCTCAAAAAGGTCGGGCGAGTGGTGGGCGATAGAGGACTTGAACCTCTGACTTCTACCGTGTGAAGGTAGCACTCTACCGCTGAGTTAATCGCCCACGCCCCCTCATTTTATCCGATTCGGCAGGGTTGTCAATTTCCGGCGCCCGCTTGGGCCCACGCGCGAGACAGGGGAGGTTTTGATGTCACGACACTCAGCTTGGGAGTTTGCGGTTGAGGTAATCTGAATAGTCCTTGGTCACCGGACGATATGACTCGTTCATCAGGGGTGAAGAGATCATGAAATCGGCTGTCGACCGATTGCAGGCTATGGGAATGTTGTAGAGAACAGCCATCCGCAGCAGGGCTTTAACATCGACGTCGTGGGGAAAAGGCTCCATAGGATCCCAGAAGAAGATGACAAAATCGATCTTGCCTTCGGCAATCATCCCTCCGAGCTGGAGGTCACCACCTAACGGACCCGACTTGAGGTTCTTGATTTTCAGCGCCTCCCTGGCGATGCCGTCCTGTTCGAACTTGCGCTCGATCGTCTCCTCGACCAAACGGCCGGTCGTTCCTGTGCAAATCAGATTGTGGCGTAAAAGCGTCCGGTAGTTGTACTCGACCCATTCCTTAAGGTCGCGCTTCCGGTTGTCGTGGGCGACCAGGGCGATTTTCTTCGTTTTTTCCATAGGAAAGGCTCCTCGAGCAGATTAAGTATTGGTTTTCCTCATGAGTATATTCGATTAGCCCGCGTCAATTTCACTATTGGTCCCAGTCGCCTCTAGACGTTCTCGCCGAACGATTCGATCAGCGCGTTGAGCACCAGGACATGGGACTGGTCGCCCTTCATGAGGGTGGCAAATAACTTCTGCAGGGAAGGCTCCGTGATCTTCACCGATACCCCCATGTGAATCCTTTCGAACTTCTCTTCGAACTCGAGCATCTTCTTGAGCCGGTCTACGAGCGGGATCTTGCTGTGACTGAGCGACGCGTGGAATCTCTTGGCCTCCTCGAGTCCAGCCCCGACCTCGTTGTCGTCCATCGTGAATCCGGTGAAGAGGTCGGGGAGTTCTTCGCAGTACTTCTTACCCCTTCGGAGAACGTTGGCGTGATTGAGCTCCTCGGTCGCCAACGTTTTGAGCCGTGTGGCGATGGGCGGGTCTCCGGAGCGTTCGGCAATCGTATCGTAAAGCAGCGAGATCTGAGTCTCGAGGTCTACGGCGATGTCTAGAAATTTCGCGATGTCCATACTAGCCTCCCTCCTACGAGTACATCACTCACATGATGTCCAAATAACCCGAGGACCCGCGGCCGTCGGCCCAGGACGAGTCCCTGTGTAGATGACCGAAGAAATTCGCGCTCTCAAAAGGGGTCCCTTTGTTGGCTTGGCTAAATGTTATAGCCCTAATTAGATACGTGTCAATGGTTATTCTGTAAAAAATGCGGGGAGAAGAACTTGGCGAAGGGAGGACAGGGGCTCTCTCAGCGGTTGGCACGCTTGCGGACGGCGGGGAGGCGGCTGAAGGCGCGAATCCCGGCCGCGGTGAGCGGGCAGCGCATCAGGAAAGCGATGACCTTGTTCTTCCAGCCGGGGACGCAGACGACACCGCGCCCGAGACGGCGGAGGGAGATGCGGACGACCTCTTCGGCCGTCATCCAGAAGGGCTTGGGGACGATAGCCTTGTCAATATTCGCGACTTCGTGGAATTCCGTATGAGTCATTCCCGGGCAGAGGGCCTGGACGCAGACGCCGGTCCCCAGGAGCTCGGACTGGAGGTTCTCCGAGAACATCACCAGGAAAGCTTTGGTGCCGCTGTACATCGGCCCGGAGAAAGCGGACCAAGCGGCGATCGAAGCGACGTTGATGATCGCGCCTCGGCCGCGGGAGACCATCCCGGGGAGGACCGCCCGGCTGAGCCGGACGGTCGTGGCGACATGAACCTGGACCATGTCCATGTGGACGGCGGCATCCCTCTCGACAAAGGACTTCCCGCCCGTGAACCCGGCGTTGTTGACGAGGAGGTCGAGGGTCTCGTCCCCGGCGAGACGGTGCTCGACGCGGTCGATGCCGTCGGAAGTCGCCAGGTCGGCCTGGAGGGTTTCGACCGTCACGGCGTGCTTTTCCCGGAGCTCTCGAGCGAGGTCGTCGAGCCGGGCCAAGCGCCGGGCGACGAGGACGAGGTTCGTTCCCGCCGCGGCCAGCCGGCGGGCGTACTCCGCTCCCAGGCCGGCCGAGGCGCCGGTGATCAAGGCGGTCCGAAAAGTCGTCTTGGACATGGGCTTACTCCAGCCGATAGTCTATGGGAAGCGGCCCCGCATTTCAATTGACATCGGCCCCTTTTCCCCGTGATAATAAGGTTAATGGCCATCACCCGCTGTCCCTATTGCCACGCCATCATCGACGAAAACGTCAAGTACTGCAACAATTGCGGGACGCAGTTGCTCTTCACCGAGGACGTAGACGTCGAAGAGGAGATCCCGGGCGAGAAGATCATCGACGCGGACACCGAAGAGAAGGATTACACGGTCGAGGAGCCCGAGGGCGAATCCAAGCCCAAAGAGGACCGGGACCTCGACGAAGAACTCGAAGAGGAGGCTGGGGAACTGGCCCTCGACAAGCTCGTCGCGGAAGGGGCCGAGGAGGACGACGTCACCGAGGAAGTCATCCTGGTCGACGAGATCGAGGCGGTCGAGGCGGCCGCTAAAGACGAACCCAAAGAACCCGGGGGAAAAGAAAAAACGTCCGAAATCATGGCGCCGGATGAGGACGAGGACGAAGAAGACGAAGACGAAGAAGACGAGGACGAAGAAGAGGAAGAAGAGAAAGCTGACGAAGAAGGCGAAAAGAAAGAAGCAGAGAAAGAACCCGGAGAAAAAGAAGAAACGGCCGAGCTCAAGAGCGTTGAAGAGAAAAAGAGCGAAGAGACCGTGCCGCAACCCGTCACTTTTGACACTCAGGAGCTCGAGGAGATCGGAAAGACCGTCGAACTGGGCAAAGAGCAGATCGACAAGTTCCTCGAGGTCCTGGCCAAAAAAGAGGCGGAAGTCGAGCCTCCCCCGAAAACGGCCCGGGAGCCGAGCGGAACGCTCCCCCCCTGGGCCAGCACGATGAAAGGCGCGCCCGTGTTCCCGGACGAGACGGGGCCGGTCGGAGTTTTGGACAAGGGCGTCGCGGACACTGCCGCGCCGGCCTTTGAAGAAGAGGTCGAGATATTCCCGCGACGGAAGGATTCGGACTCGACCATCGGGCTGCCCGAGCGCGTGAGCCAGTCCCCGCTTCCCTTCGAGCAGGGTGCCGCAGAAGAAGAGGAAGAAGAGGAGGAAGAACCGGCCGAGGGCGAGGCGCGGGAGAAAATGCTCCCGACGGCCGGACCCGACCGTCCCGAGAGGGAAGCCGTCCGTCCCGTCCGCGAATCGGAGCGCCGCGAGGCCGAGGCCGAAGAGGAAGGCGAGGAGCCGGAGCCGCCGCCGCCCTTCAGCTTCTCGGTTTTCTTAAAGTCCAAGGCTTTCGATGTCCTTTTCGTCGGGCTTTTCTGGCTCGTCGCCCTCTGGCTGGCCGCCAATTCCATGAGCGCGACCCTCTTCGACATCCTGGGGTCGATGTCGGGCTCCATGCTCCTGCTTTACGCCGTTTTCGCCGTTATCTACTTTTTCCTGTTCAAGTTCTTCCTCGGCGAGACGCTCGGCGACAGGCTCTTCCGCGAACGGGAATGACATCCTGAAAACCGTCATCAGCGCCTCCCGGCGCACGGACCTCGTCGCGTCTTTCCCGGATTGGCTGGCCGCTTCCCTCCGCGACCGGCGGGCCCGCGTCCTCGGCCCTCGGGGCCGCGCCCGCGAGGTTGACCTGTCCCCCGATACGGTGCACTCGATCGTCCTCTGGTCGAAGGACTTTTCGAACCTCCTCAGGAACGAGCACGGGCTGAAGGACCTGTTCGCGGCCTACGACCAGGTCTATCTCCATTTCACGGTCACGGGGCTCGGCGGGACGGCCGTCGAACCCGGCGCGCCGGTGCTACGGGAGGCCCTCTCCCAGCTCCCTGAATTAACCGCATTCGCAGGTAATCCCCTGCGGGTATCGGTCAGGTTCGACCCCGTTCTCTTCTGGGAGGACGGGGGAGCCGTCCGCTCCAATCTGCCCTTCTTTCCCGAGATCGCGGCAGCGGCCGCGGGGCTGGGCATCAGGGATATTCGGACGAGCTTCGCCCAATGGTACGGGAAGGCGATACGACGGGCGGCGGCCCGGCGCTTTCCGTTCGTCGACCCATCCGACGGCGAAAAAAGGGCCCATGCCGTGGCCCTCGCGGAGATCGCCACGGCGCACGGCCTGTCCCTCTTTGCCTGCTGTCAGCCTGCCCTCGCCGGGGTTCCGGGCCTTAAGCCGTCCGCCTGCATCGACGCGGCGCTTCTCGAATCCCTCCATCCCGGACGCGAACCGGCCTCCCGGCGCAAAGACCGCGGTCAGCGGGCGGATTGCCTCTGCACGGAGTCGAAGGATATCGGAAGCTACGCGCAGACCTGTCCCCACGGGTGTGTCTACTGTTACGCGAACGCGAGGCTAGGAAGTTCGTCCCCCGCGTAGCGATAAACCTTAAGACTTGTTTCAGATATTTACCAGAATTGCGGCTACGAGCCGCTCCGCCGCAATTCTGCCGGTCGCTGCCTAGAGTCCGCTCCCTGCCGCTCAGATGCCCAGGCTCAGCCGTTCGGCCAGGGCGGGCGGGAGCTTCTCGTCGATGATCTTCCTCTTCGCCTCTTCGATGTCGTAATCGACACGGCTGAATTTGACGATACGTGCCTCGGAATCGTAGATGGCAAAGGCGGCGCGGGGATTCCTGTCGCGCGGCTGGCCCACCGAACCGGGGTTGATGAGGTAGCGGACGCCTTTTTCGAGACGGATCTCGTTGGCGTTCCCCTCGAGAAAGGTGCCCTCGACGTTGCCGTCCTTCTCGCTGTAGACGAACGGGAAATGAGTGTGGCCGAAGAAACAGACGGGCGTCTGGATGTAGGAGAAGGCCTCGGCCGCGTCGAACTCCCCGAAGATATAGTAGTCTTCGTCGAAGGGCGCGCCGTGGCAGATGGTGATGGAGTTCTGGATAACCTCCGGGCTCTGCTTCAGCCGGACGAGAAAATCGAGGTGCTTCCGGGCGATCGTCTTTTTGGTCCAGAAGATGGCCGAGGCGGCGATGGGATTGAAGGTCTGGACCGAATCGAGGCCCGAAACGGCCTTGTCGTGGTTGCCGCGGATGATGGACAGGGGCTTGAGGGCCAGGATCTTCTGGATGACCTCGTTCGGGGACGCGCCGTATCCGACGAGGTCGCCCAGGAAGACGTAATGGTCCACCCGCTTCCTCTGGACGGCCTTGAGGACCGCGTGGAAGGCTTCGAGGTTGCCGTGGATGTCCGTGAATATCAGGTAGCGCATGGTCGTTCGTCCTTTTTTTGAACCGCTTCGTACAACCGTCCGGCCTCGTAAGAGCTTCTGACCAGGGGCCCGGAGACGACCTCCAGGAAGCCGGCCCGGCGGGCGGCCGCGGCGAACTCCTCGAATTCCTCCGGCGTGTAATATTTCACGACCGGCGGGTGGGCCACCGTCGGCTGGAGGTACTGTCCGACGGTCAGCAGGTCGCAGCCGGCGCGCCGCAGGTCGGCGAACGTCCGCAGGATGTCTTCCCCGCTCTCTCCGAGGCCGATCATCAACCCCGATTTGGTCAAGGCGCCCCGTTTTTTGGCGGCCGCCAGGACGCCCAGGGAGCGGCGGTAGTTTTCCCGGGGCCGGCGGATCTGCGGATAGAGGGCCTCCGTCGTCTCCAGGTTGTGGTTGAGGACGTCGGGAGCGGCTTCGAGGACGCTCCCGAGGGCCTCCGCATCGCCCCCGAAATCTGGGATGAGCGCCTCGACCCGGGTCCCCGGGTTCTTCTCGCGGATGGCCCGGATGACCGCTGCGAAATGGGCCGCCCCGCCGTCGGGGAGGTCGTCCCGCGTCACCGACGTGATCACGGCGTAAGCCAGTCCGATCGAGGCGATCGCCTCGGCGACGCGGGCCGGCTCGTCCGGGTCGGGGGCGAGGGGCTGTCCCTTGGTCACGGCGCAGAAGCCGCAGTCCCGAGTGCACGTGTCGCCGAGGACGAGGAACGTCGCCGTTCTTCGCTCCCAGCAGGCGCCGATGTTCGGACAACGGGCGCTCTCACAGATGGTGTGGAGATGTCCGGCCTTGAGGATCTCCGCGACACGGAAGAAGTCTCCGTGGGACGGAAGTCGGACCTTAAGCCAGACAGGTTTTGATGTCGCCGTGGCTACCCCTCTCTCGCGATGGACCTGCCTTCGGTTAAGTTTTTCTGACGGATCGGAACGATGAATTACTTCGAAGAGATGAAAGTTCTCAGTACTCGATGTCGCGATCTCTCTTGATGCGTCGTCTCATCCGTTTCCGCGCCTGAGCGTCCTTCATTCGCCGCTTTTCTCCAGGCTTGAAGTAGACGGAGTGCTTCTTGATCTCCTTGATGATCGCTTCCTGCTGGACCTTGCGTTTGAACCGGCGCAGGGCGGATTCCAGATTTTCACCTTCGTCAAGCTGTACAAATGCCAAAAACTTTCACCTCCTCACTGGGGAAAGTCCCGCAAATGTATACCGGATTGCCCCTGGAAAGTCAATAGAGCCTCGGGGATCGTCGTCGCTCGCTTGAGCCTGCCCCGGCTTTCTGGTAATACTGGGCCCATGACCGACGACCCGGCCGGCTATTCCACCGTCCTGTGCCTGGCGGAAATCGCCGGGCTCGTCCACGGGTTCGGCGGCGCCGGATGGAGCGAAGCCGATTTCCTGGCCTTCGCGGCGTCCCTGGATCTGCGCCCGGTGATCATGCGTCAGGTCCATTCGGACACCGTCCACCGTCTGGACGAGGTTCCGGCCGGGAAGCTCGAGGGCGACGCCCTGATGACGAACGCGCCCGGGCTCCTCCTCGTCATCCGCACCGCGGACTGCCTGCCCGTGTTCCTCGTGGACGCGAAAAACCGGGCCGCGGCCGCCGTCCACTGCGGCTGGCGGGGGACGGAGAAGCGGATCTTGGAGAAGGCCGTCCAAGCTATGGTCCGCTCGTACGGCTCCGAACCTGGGGCGATGCTGGCGGCCCTGGGCCCCTGCATTGGGTCCGCTTGCTACGAGGTCGGGCCGGAGGTCCGGAAGTCCTTCCTGAGGGCGGGATTCCCCCCGGCCGTTCTCGCCGAAGCCCCGGGGCGCCCCGGAAAATCGCTCCTCGACCTCAGGGCCGCGAACATCTGGCTCCTCGACGGCCTGGGTTTTAAAAATGACAATATCCTCGACTCCGGCTCCGCCTGCACCCACTGCGAACCGCATCTTCTCTCCTACCGCCGCAACCCGGGCGACTCCCGCCGGATGTACAACTTCATCGGCTTCCGCTTGGGTTCCTAGACTTCTCCTGAAAAGCATAAGCGAGGACCGCGAACAGCTCCCGCTATAAAGAAGTTGGGGCAGGTAAGCTAACTCGGAGGAGGCCGCTGATTAATGGGGCTGAGCGTGTCGTCGGAGGGAGCGGCAGGGAAGGGAACCGTCCAGAGCCCCCGTAGCGGCGGCCGCTTTCTCCAAGGGCTGAGGGGATTGTCTGAGCGAGCATAAGCGGTGATTTAGCTGGTCAGTGTGCCGAGCGAGGGGAGTTTCAGGGGAAACCGCCAAAACGTGTTTGAGCTTGGCGTAGCGCACGCCAAGCGAGTTGTTTTGGCGCCGAGTCAGGCGCACTGACCGGCGTGAAAAATCACCGCAGCGAGCGAAGACAATCCCCGAGGCCCGATTTGCTTTTTAAAAATGATTTCATTATCCTTGGCTGGTTCAAAGGAGAAGACGATGGAACGTCCAATCAGCGATATCGAACTGGCCGGCCTGTCCCTTTTCAAGAAAGGCAAGGTCCGCAACGTCTACGAGGTGGGCGACAAGCTCCTGATCGTCGCCACGGACCGCATTTCCGCTTTCGACTGGGTCCTGCCGTCCCTCATTCCCTACAAGGGAAAGGTCCTGACCCAGCTGTCGAAGTTCTGGTTCGATTTCGCCGCCCTGGTCTGTCCCAACCATCTCCTGGCCACCGAAACCAAGGACTTTCCCGCCGCCCTCGCCCCGTTCGCGGGCCTCCTCGAGAAACGCTCCATGCTCGTCCAGAAGACCCAGGCCATGCCCGTCGAGTGTGTCATCCGTGGCTACCTCTCCGGCTCCGGCTGGAAGGAATACAAGACGTCCGGGAAGATCTGCGGCCTCAAGATCCCCAAGGGGCTCAAGGAGTCCGACCGCCTCGAGGAGCCCATCTTCACGCCCTCGACCAAGGCGGAGCATGGCCACGACATCAACATCTCCTTCAAGGACGTCCAGAAGAAGATCGGCGCCGAGCTCGCCCAGAAGATTCGCAAGGCGAGCCTCGAGCTCTACCAAAAGGCCGCCCTCTACGCCGTCTCCAAGGGCATCATCATCGCCGACACGAAATTCGAGTTCGGCCTCTCCGGCGACGAGCTCGTCCTGATCGACGAGATCTTCACCCCCGACTCCTCGCGATTCTGGCCCCTGTCGATGTATGAGGCGGGCCGGTCCCAGCCCAGCCTGGACAAGCAGTTCGTCCGCGATTACCTGGAGACGACGGGCTGGGACAAGAACACGCCTCCGCCGGAGCTCCCCGCGGAGATCGTCGCCAAGACGTCCCAAAAATACCTGGAAATCTACAAGGTCCTGACCGGCCTCGACGACCTGGCATGAGCGGACGGGTCGATTTCCACGTCCACTCGGACAAGAGCTGCGACGGCGATTTTTCGCCGGCCGAGCTGATCGGCTTCGCCAAGAACTTCGGCATGCGGGCCATTTCGATCGCCGACCACGACACGGTGGCCGCCTACCCGGAAGCCGTCGAACTCGGCCGCATCGCTGGGGTCGAAGTCATCCCGGGCATCGAGATCACGACGCTCTTCGGCGGCCGCGAGTTCCACCTTCTCCTGCCCTTCGTCGACTGGACGAGCCCGGCCCTCGCGGCGATCGTCGAAGGCCAGACGCGGTGCCGGATGGACGAGGCCGCGGAGCGCGTCGGAAAAATACGCGGCCTCGGCTTTGCCCTGACCATGGAGGAGGTCCGGGAGAAGACGAACGGAGCGCCCCCGCTCGGCGTCAAGATCGCCCAGGTCCTCCTCGAGAACCCGGAGAACGCGGCGAACCCGGGCCTGGAGTTCTTTTACCGCAAAGAAAACCGGCCTTACGCGCCGTACCTGTTCTACAAGGAATATTTCGCCGAGGGCAAGCCGGCCTACGTCCCCAAGAGCTTCGTCGGCCTTCTCGATGTGCTGACCGCGGCCCCGGAGACGGGCGGCGTCCCCGTCCTCTCCCATCCCGGCGCCTACTTCCAGCGGACGACGGCCGAGGACGCCCGCGTCCTCAAGGAGCACGGCCTGGCCGGGATGGAGGTCTACACGTTCTACCACGCGGCCGAACAGGTCGCTTTCTACCGCGCTCTGGCCGAGGAGCTCGACCTCGTGGCCACGGCCGGCTCCGATTTCCACGGCCGGATCAAGCCCCACGTGGCCTTCGGGGCGCTTCAGGAAGGGGACTACGGGATGGTCGAGCGGCTGAAGGCGAGAAGGGGAGGTAAGGTATGAACTGGCTCGACATCGTTCTTCTGGCCATCCTGATCCTGACGGCGATCATCGGGATCTTCAAGGGCCTGGTCAAGCAGGTCATCGGCCTCGCCGCGGTCATCGCCGGCCTCGTCCTGGCCAGCCTCTACTACGAAGGGGCGGCGGCGATATTCGACACGTTCGTCAAGAACAAACTGCTCAGCAATTTTCTGGGCTTCCTCATCATCTTCGTCGCCGTCCTCATCGCGGGCGGCATTCTCGGCCACCTCATCACCAAGGCCATGAAAGGCCCGCTGGCCCTCGTCAATAGGTTCTTCGGCGGCATCTTCGGCGCGGTCAAAGGGGTCCTCATCTGCGGCATCCTCGTCTTCGCCCTGTTCACGTTCCAGGTGGCCAAGCCGGCCCTGGAAACGTCCGTCCTCGCCCCGGTCTGCCTCGGCATCACCCGGGCGGCGATCAACATGATCCCCCAGGACCTGAGGGCCAAGTTCAACTCCTCCTACAAGGAAATCCGGGAGAGCGGAGGGAAACATGGACAGAAAATCTAGCGAGCTCAACCTCCACCAACGGATGGAACTGATCATCAAGGACATGGTAGAAAAAGAGATCAGCCTCAAGGACGCTCTCCGGGAATTCGAGAAAATCTTCTTCGAGCAGGCGACGAAAAAATACGAAGGGAACAAGACCAAAATGGCCCAGGCCCTCGGCCTCCACAGGAACACCCTCCACAACAGGGCCAAGCTCTTGAAGATCAAGAATAAATATTAGCAGTCGATAGCCAAGACTGCCAATATTTCATCCGCTTCCCCCTTGACAAATCGCTGGGATTTGTGTAATATTAGCACTCACATTTATTGACTGCTAAATTTCAGGTATCACCAAGGAGGTTTTAATGAAAGTTCATCCTCTGTACGACAGAGTGCTCCTCAAGAGACTCGAGGAACAGGAAGTCAAGAGAGGCGGGATCATCATCCCGGACACGGCGAAGGAAAAGCCCCAGGAAGCCGAGATCATCGAAGTCGGCAAGGGCCGGGTCAATGACGATGGAAAGACCATCCCCCTCGCGGTCAAGAAGGGCGATAGGGTCCTCATCGGCAAGTACAGCGGCACGGAAGTGATGGTCGATGGCGTCGAGCACATCATCGTCCGCGAAGAAGAGATTCTCGCCGTCATCGAGAAATAAGGAGACACAATGGCCAAACAAATCCTTTCTGGAGACGACGCCAGGCATGCCCTTCTCAAGGGCGTGAACATCCTCAGCAATGTCGTCAAGGCGACGCTCGGCCCCCGCGGCAAGAACATCGTCCTTGACAAAAAATTCGGCTCCCCCACGAGCACCAAGGACGGCGTCACCGTCGCCAAGGAGATCGAACTCAAGGACTCTTGGGAGAACATGGGCGCCCAGCTCGTCAAGGAAGTCGCGTCCAAGACGTCGGACGTGGCCGGCGACGGCACGACGACCGCAACCGTGCTGGCCCAGGCCATCTACGGCCAGGGCCTGCGCTACGTCACGGCCGGGGCCAACCCGACCCTGATCAAGAAGGGCATCGACAAGGCCGTCGAGACGGTCGTCGAAGAGCTCAAGAAGTTAAGCCGCGAGGTCAGCGGAGAGATGATCGCCCAGGTCGGCGCCATCTCGGCCAACAACGACCCGTCCATCGGCAAGATCATCGCCGAGGCCATGGACAAGGTCGGTAAGGACGGTGTCATCACGGTCGAAGAGGCCAAGGGCCTGGAGACCACGATGGAGATCGTCGAGGGCATGCAGTTCGACCGCGGCTACCTGTCCCCCTATTTCGTCACCGACCCCGAGCGGATGGAATGCGTCCTGGAGAAGCCCCTCATCCTCCTCCACGAGAAGAAGATCAGTAACCTCAAGGACTTCCTGCCCCTCCTCGAGAACGTGGCGCGCCAGGGCCGGCCCCTGCTCGTCGTGGCCGAAGAGGTCGAGGGCGAAGCGCTGGCGACCCTCGTCGTCAACAAGCTCAAGGGCACCTTCATGTGCTGCGCCGTCAAGGCCCCCGGCTTCGGCGACCGCCGCAAGGCCATGCTCGAGGACATCGCCACGCTGACCGGCGGTCAGGTCATCACCGAGGAAATCGGCGTCAAGCTCGAAAAGGTCGGCTTGGACTGGCTGGGCGAAGCGAAGAAGGTCGTCATCGACAAGGACAACACGACGATCGTCGAGGGCAACGGCAAGCCGAGCGACGTCCAGGCCCGCATCAAGCAGATCCGGATCCAGATCGAGGATACGACCTCCGACTACGACCGGGAAAAGCTCCAGGAGCGGCTGGCCAAGATGGTCGGCGGTGTCGCCCTGATCAAGGTCGGCGCGGCCACCGAGACCGAGCTCAAGGATAAGAAGGCCCGGGTCGAAGACGCCATGCACGCCACCAAGGCGGCCGTCGAGGAAGGCATCGTGCCCGGCGGCGGCGTCGCCCTGCTCCGCGCCCAGAAAGCGCTCGATAAGCTCCAGCTCGAAGGCGACCTCCAGATCGGCGCCAACATCGTTAAGAGGGCCATCGAAGAGCCCCTGCGCCAGATCGCGGCCAACGCTGGGTTCGAAGGCTCCGTGGTCGTCGAAAAGGTCAAGGAGATGAAGCAGGACATGGGCTTCAACGCCCTCAACGAGAAGTACGAGGATATGATCAAGGGCGGCATCCTCGACCCGACCAAGGTCGTCCGGATCGCCCTCCAGAACGCGGCCTCCATCGCCGGCCTGATGCTTACCACCGAAGGCCTCGTCGCCGAACTCCCAGAAGAAGACAAGAAGTCCGGCTACCCAACTCCCCCCGGCGACATGTACTGATCGCGTCAAGCGAATGAACCGGAAGCCCCGGGCGGTCCGCCGCCCGGGGCTTTTTTTATTTAAGCCCTTCTTATGCTATATTTCCGCCTGAGTTCATGCCGAAGATCCTGGATCGTTACATCCTCCGCGAGGTCGTCCCGCCCTTCCTCGTCGGCCTTCTCCTCGTGACGTTCGTCCTGCTGATGAACCAGGTCCTCCTCCTGGCCGAACTCTTCATTGACAAGGGTGTGCCGGCGGCCGAGGCGATCCGCATCCTCGCCCTGCTCATCCCGTCCATCCTGGCCTTCGCCCTGCCGATGGCCGTCCTGATGGGGATCCTCGGCGGGCTGGCCCGGCTTTCGGCCGACTCCGAAGTCGTCGCCTTCCAGTCGCTCGGGATCGGACCCCGCCGGCTCCTCCAGCCCATGCTCATTTTTGGGCTCTGCGGATTTTTTCTGACCTTGCCCCTCGCCCTTCTCGTCGCGCCGCGGGCCAACCACGCCTGGGTCCAGGCCATGACCGACACCGTTCTCGCCCGCGTCCGGCTCAAGGTCGACCCGTTGGAGTTCAACGAGTCCATCCCCAACATGGTCTTCTTCGTCCGGGATATCGACAGGGACAAGGTCTGGCACGACGTCTTCGTCTCCATGAGCAAGGATCCGGTCCATCCCCGTCTGGTCCTGGCCCGAACAGGGTCGATCCATCTCTTCCCGGAAAAGCGCCGGGCTGTCCTGGAGCTCTCCGACGGTTTCGCTTATTCGGGGTCCTTCTCCGAGCCGGAAAAGGACAGCCTGACCACGTTCGAGCGCCTGGAAGAGGAGGTCGATGTCGAAGGCCTTTTCGCCTCGGTCTCGAGCGAGAAGAGGGTCCGGGAGAAGGATATCGGCGAGCTCGTCCGGGACGTCAAGGCCCTGGCGGCCGGCCCTTCCGCCGCCACGGGACGACGGGACGTCCGGGCCCATTGGATCGAGATCCACAAGAAATTCTCTCTGCCGTTCGCCTGCCTCGTTTTCGCCCTCCTCGGCCTGCCGCTGGGCGTCATGACCGGGCGGGCCGGCCGGACGGGGGGCTTCTTGCTGGGCCTGGTCATCATTCTCCTTTACTACATCCTGCTCACGGTGGGCGAGAAGATGGCCATGGACGGACGCGTTTCCGCGTTTCTAGGCATGTGGGCTCCGGATATCGTCCTGGCCGCCGCGGGGGTGTTCCTTTTCCTGAGGGTGGACCGGGGGCCGTCCGCGCCGATCCGGCTCTCCGGCTTCTTGGGGACCCGCGAAGAGAGCGGGCCGCATGCCCCGAAGGCCGTCTCCCGCAGGCTCCGGTCCGTGACCCGTCTTTCCCCGGTCCGCTTTCCCGGCGTCCTGGACAGGTATGTCTCGCGGAAATTCCTGGCCCTCCTGGCCCTCGTTTTTTCCGCCCTCGCCGCCGCGACCCTCCTGGCGACCTTCTTCGAACGCTTGAACGACACCCTCCGGCACGGCAAGCCGGTCAGCCTCCTCGTTCGCTACGTTTGGTTCAAGCTCCCCGAATTCCTGGCCTACCTCCTGCCCGTCGCCGTCCTGGTGGCGACGCTCCTTACCCTCGGCCTGCTGGCCAAGTTCAACGAAGCGACGGCCATGAAGGCCTGCGGCATCAGCGTCTACCGGACGATCCTCCCGGTCCTCGTCCTGTCGGCCGCGGTGAGCGGCCTGGCTTTCCTCGTCCAGGAACGCGTCGTTCCGGCCGCGCACGCCCGGTCCGAGGACGCCTGGAGCCGGATCACGGACCTGCCGCCCCGCAGCTACAGCTATCTCAACCGCCACTGGGCCCTGGGCCGGGCTGGGGACAGGATCTACCATTACGATTATTTCGAGCCCGGCTCCTCGACCTTCAGCCGGATGTCGGTTTTCGACATCGACCCCGGCCGCTGGACCCTCACCCGGCGGTTTTTCGCGGAGAAAGCAACTTTCGAAAAGGGCGCGCTTTTTTATCGGGAAGGCTGGGTCCGGGATTTCGCGGCGCCGGCTGGCCCGTCTTTCGCCAGGGTGGAAAGCGGTCGGCTCGCTATCGACGAGGAGAAGGGCGCTTTTCTCAAGGTTTGGAAAGAGCCCCTGCAGATGACCTTCGGCGAGCTCCGGAAATACACGGCCGAAATCGAGGGCAGGGGCTTCCGGGTCGGCCGGCTCAGGGCCGAGCTCGGAGAGAAGACGGCCCTTCCCCTGGTCAGCCTGGTCATGGCTCTTCTGGCTCTGCCCTTCGGCTTCTCGATGGGAAAAAAGGGTGCCCTCGTCGGCGTCGGCCTGAGCGTAGTTCTGGCCATGGCCTACTGGGGGACGTTCGCGGTCTTCCGGAGTCTCGGCAGTGCCGAGGTCCTGACGCCTTTCCTCGGGGCTTGGGGGGCCAACCTCCTCTTCGGGCTGGCGGGAGTGTCTCTTCTCTTCAGGCTCCGGACCTGATACGTTCAACACCACCCACCCCGTTTTAAAAAACAGGGGGTAGTACTCAGTATCAACCCTGAGCATATCCCGGGCTTCAGCCCGGGGTATCAAATGGGTTGATCACATCTTGTACTTGCCGAAGTCATCGGGCTGCAGGCTCTCGAGCCATTTCCGAAGCTTCTCGGTGGATTCGACCTTATCGTCGAACTTCAGCCCGTTGGCCTTGCGGACGACCTCGTCCTCGACGAAGATGGGAGAGCTCATGCGCAGGGCCAGGGCGATGGCGTCGGAGGGACGGGAGTCGATGATGATAGCCTGCTCGGCCCGGCGGCAGTGGATCAGGGCGAAAAAGGTGTTGTTCCGGACGTCGTTGACGACGATCTTTTCGATGGAGATGTCGAGCTTCTCGAGGAAGCTCTTGAGGAGGTCGTGGGTCATCGGCCGCGGCGTCGGGACGTTCTCGATGGTCAGGGCGATGGCGTTGGCCTCGAAAACGCCGATCCAGATGGGCAGGATCTGCTCGTTGCGGGGGTTTTCCAGGACGACGATGGGCATCTTGGAGATAGGGTCCACCACCAGACCCTTGACCTTCATTTCGATTTCCATGGCCGGTTCGTACCGCCTCTAATATAGGTGGTGGGGGGGGGCTTGTCAAATGCGGCCTCGGGGTATCGTCTCCGTCCGCGCGGGGATTCTTAACGCTTTCCCGGGCCGGATTCGATGGGAGGAGCGGCAGGGAGCGGACTCTTGGGAGCGACCGATAGAAGTGCGGCGGAGCGGCCCGGAGCCGCACTTCTAGGAAATATCTTAAGCAAGTCCAGGAAAGAAATTTCTTTTCAGATATTTACCAGAATTGTAGCTCCGGGTACTCCGCCACAATTCTGCTGGTCGCTCCCAAGAGTTCGCTCCCTGCATGGCTCCCATCACTGCCTGGGCAGCGCCGTGATTTGACAACCCCGGGGGGGAAAAAAAAGGATCAAAACAACGAGAGCTGGGAGGGGGAGGAATCCGCCTCGGCCTCCTCGCCGAAGATGCGGATCGCGCCGTACTCGCCGTCGTGCCCGGGGATGATTCGGACCTGGCCCTTGCGCACCCGGTCGACGGCGGCCGCGATCCTGTCCGGGGAGAGGCGGGCGAGGTCGGCCACGGGGACCTCGGTCAGGATAGCGTGCTCGTCCCCGAACTCCCGGATGAAGCGGAAGTAGAGGTCCCAGACGCCCTGGCTCTCCGCCGTCTTGCCCACGGCTTCGGCGATGATCTCGTTGAGCGGGATGAGGTTCTTGAAGGGGACCCCGCCCGGCCGCCCCTCTCCCGGCTCCCGGTCGGCCAGCTCCTCGACGCGATGGAGGACGCCGATGGTCAGGCGTTTCCCGCACTTGGGGCAGAGATCCGCCGTCTTCAGGCTCTCTCGCGGCGAGGAAACGATGCCGCACTTGCGGTGCCCGTCGAAGTGATACTTGCCCTCCTCGGGGAAGAACTCCACGGTGGAGAGGAATTTCGACGGGTCGTTCGTCCGCAGGGCGTCGATGAGCCCGCGGTAGCTGAATTCCGTGTCGAAGACGTTGGCCTCGCGTCCGATCTTCGAAGGCGAGTGGGCGTCGGAGTTGGAGACGAGGGTGAAGCGATCGAGGGCGGAGAGCCTCCTGTTCATCGGCGGGTCGGAGGACAGGCCCGTCTCCAGGGCGAAGATCGACGGCGTCATCTCCTCGAAGCACTCCTCGATCGCGTCGAACCCCGAGTTGGCCCCGAACAGCGAGAACCATGGCGTCCAGATATGGGCGGGGATGACGACGCAGCGGGGAGCGGTATCGGCGACCATCCGGCAGAAGAGACGGACGTCCAGGCCCAGGATGGGCCGGCCGTCGGAGACGAGGTTCCCCACCGCCTGGAGGCGGCTGTTGACCCTCTCGACGGATTCGAAATCCGGGGCCAGCAGCATGACGTGGATCTTCCGGACCTTGCCCCCTTTCGAGTAGATGAAGCTCAGCTCCGAGGACAGGATGAACGCGATGTCCCGCGACAGGACGGGGAGGCCCTTGAACGGCGGGGCTTCGAGCGCGGCCGCCCCGTTCTTGAGCCGGAGAAAACCGTTTCCCATCGGCTCGAGCTTTTCCTTCATCAGGAAGAGCCATTCGGGATGGGTGAAATCCCCGGTCGCCAGGAGCGAAATGCCCTTGACTTTGGCCCAGGGCGCGAGGGAATCGAGGACCATGTTCCGCGACGTGGCCCGGGAGAATTTCGAATGGATGTGAAGGTCGGCGACGAACTTCATGTTGAAGGACCAGTTTAGAAAAAGCGCCGGGCGATTGCAAGCCCTTTCGCGCAGCCTGGCCATAGGCTGTTCTTTGCCAGCAGTCGTCGCGGCGGCAGTCGTCGCGGCGGCAGTCTGGCCCTAGTGCTTTTCTTTGCCAGCAGTCGTCCCGGCGGGGTTCGTTCCGGCCGCCGGGACGGCCGCGCCGGAGGCCGCCTTGAAAAAGGCGGACGGAGAGGGTAAACTGAATTGTCGAGGGTCGGACCTGAAAGGACTCGATCATGAAATTCAAAGCGATCGCCCTTCTTTGCGGCGTCCTGCTGGCCGGCCTCCCGGCCGCCGGCCAAAAAGTTGCGATCAAGGACCTGCCCCAGCGCTTCCGCGTCTGGCTCGAGGAAGAAGTCGTTTACATCATCGGGCCCAAGGAAAAAGCCGTCTTCCTCCAACTCTCCACGGACCGGGAAAGGGACATGTTCATCGAGGCCTTCTGGAAGGCGCGGGACACCGACCCGGCGACTCCCCAGAACGAGTTCAAGGATGAGCATGAACGCCGGATCGAATACGCCAACCTCTGGTTCGGGCGCGGCCGCAAGGCCGGCGGCTGGCGTTCGGACATGGGCCGGATCTATGTCACTCTCGGCGAGCCGAAATCCATCGAGAAATACGAGAACCAGAGCAACGTTTACCCCCTTATCATCTGGTTTTACTCCGGCATGACGGGAGCCGGACTCCCCAGTTCTTTCAACGTCGTTTTCTTCAAGAAGGACGACGCCGGCGATTATATCCTCTATTCCCCGGTCCGGGACGGCCCGCAGAAGCTCATGCCGTTCTACAACGGAGACATGACGGACTACCTCCATGCCTTCAGGGAGCTCAGCGAGATCGAGCCGCTCATCGCCGAAGTTTCGATGTCCCTGATCCCCGGCGAGTACGTCATGGGGATGAACCCCTCCCAATCATCGGATATCCTCATCAGTCAAAAGATCCCGAAATCGGCCTACGACAGTGTCAAGGACGCTTACGCCCAGAAACTCCTCAAGTACAAGGACCTGATCGAGGTCGAATACACCGCCAATTACATTGAATCCGACGCCCTGGTCCAGGTCTACCGGGATAACGCCGGCCGGGCCTTCGTCCACTACCTTATCGAGCCGTCCAAGCTCAGTATCGAACATTTCGAGGGAATCTACCGGACGACGTTCAACGTCAACGGCATCGTCTCCGATGCCCAGGGCAAGACCGTCTACCAGTTCGACCGGCTGATCCCCGTGGAGCTCAGCGCCGACCAGTTTCCCAAGATCAAGGACCGCCTGGTCTCGTTCCAGGACGCCTTCCCGCTGATCGAAGGCGACTACAAGCTCAGCATCCTGTGGAAAAACACGGCCTCCAAGGAGTTCACCTCTGTCGAGGCGACCCTGAAGATCCCGCCCGCCCGCAGCTTGACCTTGAGCACGCCGATCCTGGCCAACCGGATCGTCCGGAACCCGGCGTTCGCCGGCCAGATCAAGCCGTTCACGGTCGGAGAAACGCAGCTGGTCCCCTCGCCGCGGAACGATTTCGTCGCCAGTGATACCCTCACCCTCTACTGCGAACTCGGCGGACTCACCGCCGAGCTCAAGCGGAGCGGCCGCGTTTCGGTCACGATCACCCGGGACGACCAAGTCGTCGCTTCGACGGTCAAGACCCTCGAGAACGCCGGGGCACCGTTCCGTATCCTCGAGGAATTCCCGCTGGCCAACTTCCCTCCCGCTTACTACATGGCCAGCGTCGTGCTCGTCGACGGGGCCAAGGCAGAGGTCGTCTCATCCAAGGCCGCGTTTTTTATCAGCCCCAGCCAGGCCCTGCCGCGCTCCTGGATCCTGTATTCCCCGCTCCCCCCGGCGGGCGCCCCCTATTTTTCCAATGTCCTCGGGATGCAGTATCTCCAGGCCGGGGATACGGGGAAAGCCCGGACCCTCTTGGAGGAGGCCTTCCACAGATCCCCGGACTCCATCCCCTTCGCCCTCGACTTCTGCCGCGCCCTCTTCGCGGTCAAAGACTACGAGGGCGTCCGGAACGTGGCCACGCCCTTCTTCCGAGACCAGAAGAAATACGAATTCGGCCAGTTCCTCGGCGAGAGCTCGCAGGCCCTCGGACGCTACGCCGAGGCCATCGGCTATTACAAGGAATATCTGACCTCCTTCGGGACGAACCTCAACGTCCTCAATTCGATCGGGGAGTGCTACGTCAAGACGGGTGATTTCCAAGGGGCCCTGACGGCCTGGAAGAAATCCCTCGAGCTCAACCCGGCCCAGGAGGAGATGAAGAAGAAGGTCGCCGAGCTCGAGGGCAAGATCAAGGATCGGTCATGAAACCGATGAAAAGGCTGGCGGCGTTTTCGCTCGGGGTGTCTCTCCTTCTCGTTTCTTGCGCATCGGCCCGGCTGGAGAAGCAGCTCGACCCGAAGAGCCGGGACTTCATCTCCAAGGTCCGATACATCATCACCCCCGAAGAGAGGCGGGCCTTCCTTGCTCTCCCCGAGGGAGCCCGCGAGGCCTTCGTCGTGGATTTCTGGAAGAGGAGAGACCCGACGCCGGCGACGGAGGACAACGAGTATAAGACGGAATATTTCAGTCGGATCGAGCGGTCGAACCACATGTTCTCCGGAGGGGCCGCCCCCGGCTGGCTTCAGGACCGCGGGCGGATCTATATCACCCTCGGGCCTCCGGACTACCGGGAAACCTATCCTCGCGGGGTCACCTTTTACGGCGTGCCCACGGAGATCTGGTGGTACGGGTTCTTCACCATGTTCTTCGTCGACGAGCATTGGGTCGACGACTACAGGCTCGACCCCTCGAGCGCCTCTCAGATCGCCGCGATCAACCAGGCCCAACAGGAGTGGAACGAACCGAGGCAGAGAATGGCCCGAGGCCCGGCGGCGGGGCGCGTGCCGGGCCTGCCGGGGCTCGACGTGAAGATCGAAAAGGCCGACGGGGAAGGCACGCGATTCACCCTCGTCATCCCCTACAAGAACATCTGGCTGAAGTCCCGCGGCGCGAGGTTCGAGACGACCCTCGAGGCGACGATGAAAGTCCTGGATGCCGCCGGCTCCGAGGCCTGGACGTTCACGAAGGTCTTCCCCATCGATGTCCCCCAGAGCCGCCTGAAGGAGGTGCTGGCCCAGGAATTCACGGCGGAAGCCGTCGCCGCCCTCGGGCCCGGATCCTATACGCTGAACATCACCGTGACCAACACGACCGACGGCAGCCGGGCTTTGCTCGAGCGGAAGTTCGAGATCTGACCTGCCTTCCGGCAGTCGTCCCGGCGGGGGGCATTCCGGCCGTCGTCGCGGCTGTCCCCGCGACGGCAGCCGGGCTTTGCTCGAGCGGAAGTTCGAGATCTAGAAGAGACCGGGGGAAATCCCCCCTTATTTTCGTTTCGCCGCGGCGACGGCCGCTTGGCCCTTTCGGGCATACTCTTCGGACCGGACAATGTCGCCTGTACGATTGTAGATATCGGCCAGGAGGAAATAGCCAAGCGGCAGATCGGCCGGCGCGGGTTTGAGCTCGATCCCCTTCTTGACCAGGGCTATGGCCTGCTCGAAGTCCCGGCCGCGCCGGAGCTCGATCCGGGCGAGGTAGAAATAAGCGATGGGAAACTCCGGGTTGGCCGCGATCGTCTTTTGGAGGGCGTCGTACTCATCCTCCTCCCGCTCCATGAGCCGGTAGACCCGGGATAGGTTGAAGAGGGCCTTGAAGCTCTTGGGGGAGTCCGCGATCTCCTGGAGGTAGAGGTCGGCGGCTTCGGCCAGGCGGTTCTGCTTCTCGCGGAGCTGGGCGATGTTATAGCGCAGGCTCTGGAGCGTGGGGTTGATGGCCGAGGCGGCGCTCAGATGCTCTTCGGCCCGGGCCAAGTCGCCGTCGCCGGAGCGGTTGAGATAGATTGCCGCCAGGCCGTTGTGGGCCGAGGCCGATCGGGGGTTTCCGGCCAGACACTTTTCGAAGTAGGAGACGGCCTTCTCCGGCTCTTTGTGGTTGACCATGAGGGTGCCCAGGAGGAAGAAGAGCTGGGAGTCCTCGAATCCCCGGGCCTGGTAGTCGAGGACGAACTTCTCGGCCTCGTCGAAGCGGCCCATGGCCTGGTAGCAGTTGGCGATGTTGATGACGGCGAACGAGTCGTCGGGCTTGAGATTGAGGGCCTTCTTGAAGGATTCGACCGCCTCCTCGAACCGCCGGGCTTTATAGAGAACGTTGCCGAGCCCGAAGTGGGCGTCGGTGATGGCCGGGTCCTCGGCGATGATGGCCCGGATCGTCCGGATGGCTTCTTCCGAATCCCCGCCGAGTCCGCTCTCGCGGGCCTTCGACAGCTCGTTGAAGACGCCGATCTTGTCCCTGGGGTTGGCCAGCTTCTGGCCCTTGAGCTTCGAGGAATCCGTGAACGAGCCGACGTAGCCGAGGGCGGCCAGCTTCTCCCGCGTCTCCTCGTCTACTTTTTTCAAGTCCACCTCGAGGGCGTTGCGGCCGGCCTCCTCCATGAGGACTCCGGCCCGGGCGGAGAGGTCCTCGAAGGCCTTCTTCTCGAGGTAGACAAGGTTTTTTTCCTCCCCGGGGTCCCGGTCGAGGTCGTAGAGCTCGGGCACCGGGGCGAGGATGAGCTTGAAGCGGCCGTCCTGGACGCTGCGAAGGTCGGACCAGCCGTAATGGTAGCGGGGATAGAACGTCTCCGAGTAGGCCAGGCGGTCCGTGGCGGCCCCCGGCGAGAAGAACGACGGGACGAGGCTTCTCCCCTGGACCTCGGCGGGGACGGGGATCCCGGCCATCTCGCACACCGTGGGCATGACGTCGACCAGTCCGACCGTCTGCGAGGAGGTCCGGCCTTGGAGTTCCGGAAATGGCGTGGCGATGATCAGCGGTACATGGAGGGCCGACTGATAGACGAAGAAACCGTGCGTCGTCTCCTCGTGCTCGCCCAGGCTCTCGCCGTGGTCGGAGGCGAAGACGAGGAAGAGGTTGTCGCGGAGCCCGTTGCGTCCGAGGAAATCCCAGAGCCGGGCGAGCTGGGTATCCGTATAAGAGATTTCACCGAGATAGGGATTCTGAGCGTATTGGCTCTTGAAGGGTTCGGGCGGGGCGTAGGGCGTGTGGGGGTCGTAGAGGTGGATCCAGGCGAAGAACTTCCCGGCCTTTTTCTTTTCGAGCCAGCCGAGGGCCTCGTCGATGACTTCGTTCGCCGGCCGCTGAACCTCGCCGAGAGAGATCTTTTCGAAACGGCTCAGGTCGAACTTGTCGAAATAGGTGTCGAAGCCCTGGTTCAACCCCCACTTGGAGTCGAGGACGTAGGCGGCGACGAAGGCCGCCGTGTCGTACCCCTTGGCCTTGAACACCTCGGCCATGGTCACGAGCTCGGAGGGGACGACGAAGCCGCCGTTGTCGCGGACGCCGTGGAAAATGGGCAGGGTGCCGGTCATGATCGTCGTGTGCGAGGGCAGGGTCAGGGGAGTCTGCGAGATGCAGCGCTCGTAGCGGATGCCCCGGGCGGCGAAGGCGTCCATGGTTGGCGTGGCGACGTTCGCATTGCCGTAGCAGCCGACCTTGTCGGCGCGAAGCGTGTCCACGGTGATGAGGATGACGTTCCAGTCCTTGTCGCCCCGGAGGCGGCCGAAGTTCGGCGTCCGGGGCCGGAGAAGGAAGAAGGCCAGCAGGCCGGCGAGCGCCAGACCCGCGGCGACGAAGACGAGAGTCTTTCTTCTGGACATCGGAGAGGACTATCTTAGCACGAAAAAGGGGGACACGGTATTGTGTCCCCAGAAAAAAGGGCGGCGGGAAGGCCCGCCGCCCCGTGCGTCTGCTGTGGGCTTAAACCTAGAACGTCAGGCGGATGCCCAGCCTCGCCCGTCTGGGCAGGGTCAGGCCGTAGAGCTCGTGACTGTTGGTCGACGGGAGCGAACCGTCGAGATACCAGTCGTAACCCGCCCGGGTTCCCCAGGAGTTGATGGTGTTGGCGTTGAAGACGTTGAAGACGTCGAGGATGAGGCCCAGCCGGTATTTCGTGACCAGGTTGAACGTCTTTTCGAGCCTCAGGTCGAGCTGGGTGTCGATCGGATAGTGGTAGGTCCCGCGCGGTTCGGCGAAGAAGGTCACCCGCCCTTGGGCCAGCCTCGATGTCCGGACGCGTGTCGTCCAGGCGTCGCCCGTGATGGCGTGGAAGTAGGCGTTGAAGCTGATGCCGAGCGGCAGGAGGTAGGAC
The DNA here is from genome assembly GCA_026393975.1 of Candidatus Aminicenantota bacterium. Classification (GTDB taxonomy): domain Bacteria; phylum Acidobacteriota; class Aminicenantia; order Aminicenantales; family Saccharicenantaceae; genus RBG-16-66-30. Next base: position 82,472 of record JAPKZD010000013.1, read on the forward strand.
CCCTGGAGCTTAACCATGTGGGTCGGGTCGTTGGTCGAATACCCCTCGCCGTTGATGAAGAAGTTGGGGTTGTAGACGTAGTTGTCGCTCGACCCGATGCCGTAGCCGATGTCGGCCGACCCGCCGTTGTCGAGGTTGCCGAACGCCCGGCCGTATACATAGGAAGCCATGAGCTGCCAGCGGTTGGAGAAGCGCTTGTTGAACAGGACCTCCAGGCACCAGTACTTCCGGTAGAGGCCGGTGGGGATGCCGTTACGCGGGACGTCGATATTGCCGATCCAGAAATCGTGGGCGTCGCCCGAGGTCAGCTCGTAGATGTCGAAGGTCTGGTCGAGGGCGGCGTTGTAGACGGAGACGGTTTCCCACGTGGCCGCGTTGTCCCAGGCCCCGACCGGGTTCATCCAGCGGCGGTTGACGTAGGTCACGGAAAGCGACGCGTCCTTGAACAGCTCCCGTTCGACGCCGAGGGTGAACTGGCTGAGGTAGGGATGCTTGAGCTTGGGGTCGATTTGCCAGGTGCCGTGGACGGTCCGTTGGTATTCCACCCATTCTCCGTCCCAGTAATAGTTGATCCTGTCCGAGAAGTCGGTGTTGAGACGGTCGTAGAAATAGGAGTACATGCCCTCGGTGAACTGGCCGTAGTGGCCCTTGAGAACCGTCGTCTTGTCGCCGAAGAGGTCGAAGGTGAAGCCGAGGCGAGGCGCGATCCGGCTCGTATTCCACGGCGTCCCCGGCGCGCCCTTGGCCGTCCCCCAATTCTGGCTGAAACGGAGGCCCAGGCTGATGTTCAGCCTTTTCGAGACCTGCCAATTGTCCTGGGCGAAGGCTTCGAGGCGGACGAAGCGGGTGTCGATGTTATACCCCGCGTACTCGTAGGCGAGATACGGCCCGTTATAGCCGTATTCGGGGTACCAGTAATCGACGTAGTAACGGTGGTTCGCGCCGGTATAACCGTACACGTCGCGGACGATGGACCGCTCGAATTCCGCGCCGAACTTGAAGTCGTGACTGCCCTGGATGAAGTCTTCGGTGTAATGGGTGAAACTGGCGTTGACCTGGTAGCGCGTCCGGGGGTGGTCGGCAAAGTAGCCAGAGCTGTAGTGGCGGAGGTTGCCGCTTCCCGGCATCTCGGGGTTGTCATTCTGGAAGAAGTGGCCGCTGACGTCCCGGCCCGACTTCGGCTCCAGCTTGTAGGTGCCGTCGAAGTAGGCGCCCTTGACGTCGAAAAAGGTGTTGGTGCTAAGAATTTGAGTGAGGTTGAAGTTCATGACCCATTCGGGGCCCGTTTGGATCACCGTCGCTTCGGGAAGGACGGTGGCCGACGCCCCCCGGTTCGAGCGTTCATAGGTGTCGCGTTCGACGGAGAAGCTGAAGCTCGTCTTCGGGCTGAACTGGGAGGTCAGCTTGATGAACCCCCGCGGCTCGTTGTATTTATCCGCCTCGGGGAAGCCGGTGGGGTACCACCATTCCTTGAACATCTGGGCGCCCAGGTAGAACCAGAGCTTGTCCTTGATGATCGGTCCGCCGAGCTGGAAGTTCGCGTCCATCATGGAATCGATGGGCGCGGTGATGGTCGGGAAGTCCCCGGCGTAGGCGCCGTTGTTGACCGTCTGCCAGAGCCCCGCCGGCTTGTCGGTCTGCTTGCCCTGGAAGAGGAACTCGACGTGGCCGGAGAACTTGTTGCCGCCCGACTTGGTGATGAGGTTGAAGATGACGCCGGTGAAGTTCCCGTATTCGGCGGGCAGGCCGATGCCCATGATCTTGGCTTCTTCGATGGTGTTGTGGTTGAGGAAGACCCAGGATGTCCCGCCGGCCGGGTCCCCGACGCCGACACCATCCATCTGCCAGGAAACCCCGGTGCCGGACGACGCCCCGTAGGCCGTGTCGTTGTTGACGGCCGGGGCCATGTTGACGATGTCCGACGTGAACTGGCTGTAGGGGATGTTCCGCAGGATCTCGCTGGACAGCGTGACCGACGCCGTTTCCGTGGACTTGACGTCGATCGTCGGCGACTGGGCGACGACCGTGATCTCCTCGGATACGGCCGCCGGCTTGAGGACGATGTCGATCGCCAGGGTCAGCGTCGTCGTCAGACGGATCGTCTCCCGGACGTGGGTCCCGAAGCCGGGAAGCTCGGCCTTGAGAGAATAGGTGCCGGGGGGCAGGGCGGGGAAGCGGAAGTCGCCGTTGGCGTCGGTGAGATACGTCCTGGCCCCCATCAGATTCGGGCTGGTCAGGGTTATGGTCGCCCCGGGCAGAGGGCTTTTCTGCTCGTCGGTGACCTTGCCTCTGATGGCCCCCGTGTCACGCGATTGGGAGAACAGGAGCGGGGAAAGCAGGAGGAGAATAACGACGGCCCCTGTCAGTGTCTTTCTCATGGGTTCCTCCAATTCGTCAGTTCTGGTTTCGGTTGTGTCAACTAACGTTCGCAACTTCGGGGCCATCGTAACCCTCTTCAGTTAGCCGCTTGAGCCATCAGCTCATGGAGCCTATCCAAGGAACCAAGGGCCTTGTCCTCCCGGATATAGCTGCGCTCACTTCCCCAGTC